>NZ_MQMF01000001.1 GCF_001999465.1 Fictibacillus arsenicus | reverse complement strand
GTTTGCGTCACTTGTTTTAGCGACTTTAATAATATACCACGCTAAACTATCAGAGTCAATAACTTTTTAAAACTTTTTCGATTTAATTCGTTATCAACTTAAAGTGCTGCAGCGCTGTTCTTAAGACAGCTTGATTAGTCTAACATGGATAATGTCAGGTTACAATACCTAAAAACAAAAAAGCTTCTATCCTAAGATAAAAGCTCTTCTATAAAGAGATCATTCCTTGTTTTTAAAGCAATAAATTCACCATTAGAGTCTAATTTGACCATGGGACGAGTAGGCTGGCTTTCTTCTATAAAGACGATTTCACCTACTTCTTGATTCGTAAGTTTTACACGGCTGCCTGTTGAAAAAGTTGAGAGTCCTGATAAAAGTGCGCGAATTACTTGATGATCAAACTTGCCGAATTGATCCTTCATCATCATTTCGAGTACTTTGAATGGAGATTGCTTGCTTCTATACGGACGTTCAGCTGTCATTGCCAGGTACACATCTGCTACAGCAAGTATTTTACTGAATGGATGGAGTTTGCTTCCCTGAACTTTTAATGGATACCCTGAACCGTCTTCCCGCTCGTGATGCTGAAGGACACCGAGTAAAACTCCTTCTTTTATAGATGGGATTTTTTTAAGCATATTATATCCATGTATGGTGTGTTTCTTTACCTCATCAAACTCTGCAGGAGACAGCGCGCCGCTTTTTTTCAAAAGAGTCGGCTGAACTTTTGCCATTCCGCAATCAGATAAAACCCCGGCAAGACCTATTTGAATACAGTCACCACTTGAATAATGAAGCTTCTTTGCTAAAAATGTACTCAATATCCCTACAGAAATGGCATGATGATGAATGTAATCCGTGCTTGTGGCATAGTGATGCAGCAATAAAATTTCTCGAGGATAATTTGAACCTTCTTCAAGTACTTGTAAAACAGCTTGGCGAACTTCAAGCATATCTAATGAGCTTCCTGACTGCCAATTCGTAAATAATTGCTTATAGCGTTTGACCGTTTGCAGGTACATGCTCGGAAATGAAGAGATATCTTCTTTTTTAGGCTGCAGAGACGTTTTCTCTTCTTGTTTACCAGCAGGAGTTTCTGCATTTTCCTTCATGCGGTTTGCGTTGAAACCTGAATCATGAAGGATATCAATCTCTTCTATATTAAAACGAGTAAGTACTCTTAAATGTTCTGAATTTAATACAGTGTTTTTATTCACGATCGGCTGATTCGTCATCGAGAAAACATCTTGAACCAGCATTTGGCCAATCTTTGCCTGACTCGTTTTAACTTTCATACAATAAACTCCTTTTATCGGAAAATTCTTAGTTTAATTGTACATATAAAAAAGAGGAAAATGTATACTCATTTTCCTCTTTTAAGAAATTATTCATTATCGTCTTCGGTATTCTCTTCAGTTTCATTCTCAGAAGCTGGCGGTTCTTCCCCTTCAGTTACGATAGGTTCACCATTTTCATCTAACAATTCATCTTCTGTTTCTTCTTCTCGTTCTACAACAGCAACCGTAGCAACATGATTGCTGTCATTCATAGACATCAATCTTACACCTTGCGTATTTCGACCCATTGTCGAAATGCCAGAGATGTTCATTCTGATGATGATTCCTTTAGCTGTAATAATCATCAAGTCTTCTTCATCCGTTACAGTCTTCAAGGTAACGACAGGACCATTCTTTTCAGTGATATTAACTGTTTTGATCCCTTTACCGCCGCGTGACTGCAGACGATATTCACTCATCGGTGTGCGTTTGCCGTAACCTCTTGTTGTAACGATGAGGATGTCTTGTGACTCATCCAATACTTCCATTCCAACAACAGCATCATCTTTACCTAGAGTAATAGCTTTAACACCTGTAGCTGTTCGTCCCATAGATCTTACGTCTGTTTCTTGGTAACGGATAGACATTCCTTGTTTTGTACCAACGATAATGTCTTTCGTACCGTCTGTTAAACGTACACCCATCAGTTCATCTTCATCTCGAAGGTTAATAGCAAACAGACCACCCTTACGGATATTGCTGTATGCAGATAATGGTGAACGTTTTGTAATTCCCTGTTTCGTCATAAAGTTAAGGTAAATTTCATCACTTTCCATATCCTCAACAGGGATAACAGCTGAAATTGTTTCACCTTGCTCGATCTGCAGCAGGTTGATGATCGGAATCCCTTTTGCTGTTCTTCCGTATTCAGGAATCTCGTAACCTTTTAAGCGGTAAGCTTTCCCTTTATTCGTAAAGAACAGGATGTAGTTATGAGTATTTGTTGTAAACAGCTGTTCAACAAAATCATCTTCACTAGTACCCATTCCTTGGATCCCTTTACCGCCGCGTCGCTGTGAACGGTAAGTGGAAATTGGAAGACGCTTAATGTAGCCTTTATTCGTCAGGGTGATTACGATATTTGAACGAGGAATTAAATCTTCGTCTTCTATGCTGTTGAATCCGACAGAAATAATGGTACGTCTAGGGTTATCGTATTTTTCTTTAACCTCAGTAAGTTCTGTGCGGATAATCTCAAGAATTTTCTCTTCATCTGCTAATATCGCTTTTAGTTCAGTGATCAAAGCAACAAGTTCACTATATTC
Organism: Fictibacillus arsenicus; assembly: GCF_001999465.1. Lineage (GTDB taxonomy): Bacteria > Bacillota > Bacilli > Bacillales > Fictibacillaceae > Fictibacillus > Fictibacillus arsenicus. The sequence goes on along the minus strand of NZ_MQMF01000001.1, from coordinate 1,442,881 downwards.
GTTCTCGATCTTGTCACGCTCTAAACCTGTTAAACGCTGTAAGCGCATGTCTAGAATAGCTTGAGACTGCTCATAGCTTAATTCGAACTTCTCCATCAATCCGTCACGAGCAACGTCAGTCGTCCTGGAACCACGGATCAGTGCGATTACTTCATCCAAGTGATCAAGTGCAATACGCAGACCTTCTAAAATATGAGCTCTTGCTTCAGCTTTCTTAAGGTCAAACTCCGTACGGCGGCGAATGATAACTTGCTGATGCTTTAGGTAATGGTAAAGAAATTCTTTAATGTTTAGAACTTTCGGCTGCCCGTCAACAAGTGCTAGCATGTTGATACCAAAGCTTGTCTGAAGAGCTGTTTGTTTATATAAATTATTTAAAATAACATTTGCATTCGCATCACGGCGCACTTCCATCACGATACGCATACCGTTTCTGTCAGATTCATCACGTAGGTCTGTGATACCTTCAATCTTTTTATCACGAACAAGTTCAGCGATTTTTTCAATAAGACGGGCTTTGTTTACTTGATAAGGAAGCTCCGTAACGATGATTGCTTGCTTTCCGCTAGGCATTTCATCGATTTCGGCTTTTGCACGGATAATAATTGAACCTCTTCCGGTTTGATAAGCCTTGCGAATTCCTTCACGTCCTAAAATTTCCCCAGCGGTAGGAAAATCAGGGCCTGGAATAATTTCCATCAGTTCAGGAATTGTAATGTCTGGATTTTCACTTACTGCTAAAACTCCGTCGATTACTTCTCCAAGATGATGCGGCGGAATGTTCGTTGCCATACCAACCGCGATTCCAGCGGCACCATTCACGAGCAAGTTAGGGAAACGCGCAGGCAATACAACCGGCTCTTGTTCTGATCCATCATAGTTATCTTTGTAGCCGATCGTGTCTTTGTTGATGTCTCGCACCATTTCCATGGCGATCTTAGACATACGCGCCTCAGTATAACGCATCGCTGCCGCAGCATCGCCGTCGACAGAGCCGAAGTTGCCGTGGCCGTCGATCAGCATGTGGCGGAAGTTGAAATCCTGCGCCATACGAACCATCGTATCGTATACAGCAGAGTCTCCGTGAGGGTGATACTTACCGATTACTTCACCAACGATACGTGCAGACTTTTTATAAGCTTTGTCCGCCGTCATGCCAAGATCGTTCATGGCATAAAGAATACGCCGGTGAACAGGCTTTAATCCGTCACGTACATCTGGCAATGCACGGCTGACGATAACGCTCATGGCATAATCCATGAAAGATGTACGCATTTCCGTACTAATATTAATTTCTTTAACCCGGGAACGTTCCATTTCAGACATTCGTTTTACCTCCATAACCTCTAGAAAAACAGGTTTTTAAAGCCCCTAATTCGGCTTTTAAAGAAAACTTGGCTGACGCAAGCCTTTTCCGTCAGCCTTAGTTGCACTTATACTATCGACTTAAACTTGTTGCCGCGCCGAAAAATCATCGTGCAAACAAGTTGAAATTTCTGATAGTGTAAACGAACCGAAACTGGACCCTGTCCAGCTTCAGCATTTTCTATGTTCAGTTTCAGCACCTAAAAGCAAATGCTGAAAACATTCTTAATTAAATATCTAAATTCTTAACGTACTGTGCGTTTTCTTGAATGAAATCACGGCGGGGTTCTACTTTATCTCCCATCAAGATCTCAAACGTTTCGTCAGCAGCCATTGCATCCTTCATTTCAACTTGAAGCAATGTACGTGTTTCCGGATCCATTGTTGTTTCCCACAGCTGGGTAGGGTTCATCTCACCAAGACCCTTATAGCGCTGCAGCTGCGGCTTTGGAACTTGCGGAAGTTCAGCCAATAATTTTTCAAGTTCTTTATCATTGTAGGCATATTCGATACGCTTTCCTTGCTGCACTTTATAAAGCGGCGGCTGAGCGATATAGATGTAGCCATGCTCAATGATCGGACGCATGTACCGGAAAAAGAAAGTCAGTAGAAGCGTACGAATGTGTGCTCCATCGACATCGGCATCTGTCATGATAATGATTTTATGATAACGGGCTTTTGTAATATCGAACTCGTCGCCGATCCCTGTACCTAAAGCCGTAATAATAGCACGGACTTCGTTATTTGACAGGATCTTGTCCAGTCTTGCTTTTTCAACGTTAATAATTTTACCGCGCAGAGGCAGAATCGCTTGGAAATGACGGTCACGTCCTTGTTTTGCAGATCCGCCGGCAGAGTCACCCTCAACCACGTACAGTTCAGAGATGCTTGCATCTTTAGAAGAGCAGTCGGCAAGTTTCCCCGGTAATGAAGAAACTTCCAATGCACTTTTGCGGCGCGTTAGTTCACGTGCTTTTTTAGCTGCTACACGGGCACGCAGCGCCATCATTCCTTTTTCAACAATCGACTTCGCTACAACCGGGTTCTCAAGCATGAAAGATGAGAACGTCTCAGAGAAAATAGACTCAGTGATCTGTCTTGCCTCAGAGTTTCCAAGTTTCGTTTTCGTCTGCCCTTCAAACTGCGGATCAGGGTGCTTGATTGAAATAATCGCTGTTAATCCTTCACGGACATCTTCCCCTGTAAGGTTCGTGTCGTTGTCTTTAAACAGGTTATTCTTTCGCCCATAATCGTTGATCACACGAGTCAAAGCTGTTTTGAAACCTGATTCGTGCGTTCCGCCTTCGTGTGTGTTGATGTTGTTCGCAAAAGAATAGATATTGCTTGCATAACTGTCATTGTATTGGAACGCGATTTCAACGGAGATGCCATCTTTTTCACCTTCAACAAAAATCGGCTCTTCATGAAGTACTTCACGAGTACGGTTAATATGTTCAACGTATGACTTAATTCCGCCCTCATAGTGGTATTCCTTCACTTCTGGCTCTTCACCTCGTTTATCTTCTGCAATAATACGGAGACCGCGGTTCAAGTAAGCAAGTTCGCGAATACGATTAGAAAGAGTCGGGAAATCATATTCTAATGATTCAGTAAAAATTTCTGGGTCTGGCTTAAAGTGTGTACGTGTACCCGTCTTATCTGTTTCACCGATAATTTTCAAGTCGGCAGTCGGTACACCGCGCTCATAGGATTGGTAATGCAGTTTGCCGTCACGTGAAACCGTAACTTCAAGCATTGTGGACAGCGCGTTAACTACGGATGCACCTACACCATGGAGACCGCCAGATACTTTATATCCGCCGCCGCCGAATTTACCGCCGGCATGCAGTACAGTCATGATAACTTCCAGTGCTGGTCTTCCCATTTTTTCATGCATACCAACAGGAATACCGCGTCCATTATCTTCTACAGTGATGCTGTTGTCCTCTTCAATCGTAATGCGAATCGTATCACAGTATCCTGCTAGCGCTTCATCGATTGAATTATCAACGATCTCCCATACAAGATGGTGCAATCCGCGTACATTTGTTGCACCAATATACATCCCAGGACGTTTACGGACAGCTTCTAGCCCTTCGAGTACCTGGATATTGCTTTCATCATAATTTTGCTGATGCTCTAACTTTTGTTCAGTCGTCAATTGGTTCACCTTCATTCCGGTTTAAAAACGCTTTATTTATAAAACCTTTATTTGATATTCCAGCCATTTTCAAGTTCGAGGCGATCAGAGGCTCTCTTTTTTAACGTAGAGGCAGAAAGGGGAGACATGTAAATTGTTTTGTCAGTAATAATTACGGATTTTGCAGCATTCCCGCTCAAATCGGTTAATGTCTGATTCTTTTCATGCTTTTTAAGAAATTCCTTAGCAAGCTCAGAAGTCTTTAACGCATTAATATCCAATATAGCTAGTACATCTTTAGAATGAATAACTTCTTCATCACCTAAATGCAAAAGCAAATCCCTCACCTCATTTCAAACGTTCTATGGAGCCTGAATGAACTTGATAGGTTGCTGCCTTGAACAATGTTTCATGGTGAATTCCTTCAACACTGGTCGTAGTAACAAAGGTTTGAACTTTCCCTTGGATGGTATTTAACAGATGAGATTGCCTGAAGTCGTCTAATTCAGAAAGTACATCATCCAGCAGCAGAACAGGATATTCTCCAACTTCTGAATGAATCAAATCAATTTCGGCGAGCTTCAGTGAAAGAGCAGTCGTGCGCTGCTGTCCTTGAGAACCAAATGTTTGTACATCTTTCCCATTTACCGAAAACAGCAGATCATCCCGATGGGGTCCGAATAATGATGTACCCCGTTCAATCTCTTTTTCTTTTATTTTACCAAATTTCGAATGAAACGCTTCTATCATTTTCGACAAATCGGGTTCATCGCATACCTCTACGGCAGGTTTGTAATGAATTTCTAAGCTTTCGAGCCCTCGCGATATGCCATAATGGATCGGTTCTGCCCATCCTTGCAGCTTCTCCATGTACTTCATGCGTTTCAATGTAATCCTTGCCGCTTTATCTATAAGCTGTTCTGTTAATATCTCAAGCATCGTCATATTTTCGGTGCTTTTATTGCGATACATGTTTCTCAAAAGGGAATTTCGCTGAGACAGAATCTTTTGGTACACCGATAGATCGTTCAAATAAACAGCGTTTACCTGTCCGATTTCCATGTCAATAAAACGACGACGCACCTGCGGACTGCCTTTTACAAGATTTAAATCCTCAGGTGCAAACATGACGACATTAAAATGTCCGACGTAATCTGTTAACCGTCGCTGTTCAATGCGGCTGATTTTCGCTTTTTTTCCTTTTTGTGAAATGACGAGGCTCAAATCAAAAGAACTGTTTTTCTTTTTGATGCTACCCTCTATTTTAGCATATTCTTCGTCCCAAGTTATTAACTCTTTATCTTTTGACGTCCGGTAGGACCTCGCCATGGCCAAAACATAGATTGATTCCATGACATTCGTTTTACCTTGGGCATTTTCGCCAAGGAAAACATTGACCTTATTTTCAAAGCTTAAAGACTGGTCTTTATAGTTGCGGTAGTTCCTCAGATAAAGCTCTTCAATATGCAAAGGGATACCCCCTATTCCGTTGTTACCTTAAACTCTCCTATATCTGGAATGGACACGACATCACCCGCATATAATTTTTTCCCTCGGCGTGTTTCATGTTCTCCGTTCACAAGAACTTCATGTTCTGCTAAATACCATTTTACCATGCCGCCCGATTGGATGACATCGGTAGTTTTCAGCAGCTGCTGAAGTGTTATAAATTCTGTATTAATCTTTACGTTTTCCAATTAGAAAACCTCCTGCTTCCTTAATCTGCGTTGCTTTTGAAAGTGGTTGACTTCCGCTCCAGGTGCTCCCTTTCCACGGGGCGGTGAGCCCCCTCGACGCTTTGCGACATAGCGAGTCTCACCTGTCCCGCTGATCCCGTAGGAGTCTCGCACCTTGCGCTCCAATCAACCTATCAATGGAGAAAATTAACTAAATAAACCTCAAAGCAACGATTTATAAAAAATATTGTTATTATTCTTTCTAGTTTCTCCAAAAATCGAGTCTCTTAGAAAAAGAAAAGAAAGCCGCCGGTCATCCGGCAGCTTTATATTTAGTAAGTTCTTACCGGCAGGATTAACTGGCGGATCGTGTTATCTGATACAGGCTGGATAAGGAACGGTCTCATAGCACCTGTGAAAAGAATGCTGATTTCAGAACAATCCATAACCTTAAGTGCCTCCATCACATACTTTGCATTAAAAGAGATCTTCAGTTCTTCTCCTTCAATGTCTTCAGCGATCATATGTTCAAAAACTTTACCGATTTCAGGCGAGTTCGATGAAAGTTCGATCGTTTTGTTGTCGAGCGTTGCCAGTTTAACAACGTTATTTCTTCCTTCTCTTGCTAATAAAGAAGCTCGGTCGATCGCTTGCAAGAACTCTTTAGTTTTTAAAACAAATGTTGTCTTGCTCTCAGAAGGAATCAATTTTGAAGTATCTGGATAGTTTCCGTCCAATAAGCGCGAGAAGAGCATGATGTTCTTTGCTTTAAACAAGATCTGATTGTTCGTAACAACAATTTGCACTTTCTCTGCAGAATCATCAAGAATCTTAGAAAGTTCGTTCAAGCTCTTTCCTGGAATGACTACGTTTTGGAAAGATAACTCTTCTGATTGTGAATCGATTGGCATTTTACGCTCTGCTAATCTGTGGCTGTCTGTTGCAATACAGTTCAGCAGTCCATCAGTTAGTGCCCAGTTGACACCAGTTAAGATTGGACGTGTTTCTGAGGTGGACACCGCAAAGACAGTTTGTCGGATCATTGTTTTTAAGAGATCGCTTTGAATTTCAAAGACAAGATTCTCTTCTATCTGCGGCAAACGCGGATATTCTTCAGGATCAAGTCCCAATAAGCTGAATTCAGATGCACCTGAGCGAAGCGTTGTTTCAAACCGCTCTCCAACTTCGATCTCTACTGAATCATTAGGAAGCTTTTTAACGATTTCTGAGAAATAACGGGCTGGAAGAACAACACTTCCTTCTTGTTTTACTTCAATATGTACAAGATCTCCTTCTTCAGTCGGTATTAATCTTTCAATCGAAATATCAGAATCACTACCAGTTAAGTGTACACCTTCATAAGTCACTTCCATTTTTATTCCCGTCAAAATCGGAATTGTTGTTCGTGAAGAGACAGCTTTCATGACATCTTGAACTGCTTCAATCAATTGGTTTAATTGAATCTTAACTTTCATTGTTTTACCCCCCTGATATTAATTAAAAATCTTTTAAAAAATAGTAGTAATAGTAATAGGCGCTGTGAATGTGTGGATAACCCGTTTAAACAAAGATAGAACAGCCTATCCACATGTGGACAGACTGTGTATAAAGCAACAGTAGTTATTCACAGTATTCAAGGTTGCTATTTAGATCGATTTTAACTGATCATGAATTTCTTGTACTTTCTTTTGCAGCACCTGATCTGTAATAAGCAATGTTGAAATCTTTTCATGTGCATGAAGAACCGTTGTATGATCACGGCCTCCAAACTCTTCCCCGATTTTAGGAAGTGAGTTATCCGTTAGCTCACGTGAAAGATACATAGCGATCTGTCTTGGAAAAGCAACTGATTTTGTTCTCTTTTTCGCCGTGAAATCTTCGAGCTTAACGTTGTAATGTTTGCCGACTACTTCTTGTATATGATGAATGGTAAGAGTTCTTGGTTTTGCTGACGGTATAATATCACGCAGTGCTTCTGCAGCCAAATCTGCGTTCATATCCTGATTAATTAAGGAAGAATAAGCTACAACTCGTATAAGTGCACCTTCAAGTTCACGAATGTTTGTATCAATTTGATTTGCAATATAAAGCATAACTTCATTTGGAATATCAAGGCCTTCAGCTTTCGCCTTTTTTCGCAGAATAGCGATCCTTGTTTCTAGATCTGGCGGCGTAATATCCGTAATCAATCCCCATTCAAACCGTGAACGGAGCCTGTCCTCTAATGTTGGAATCTCCTTAGGCGGTCTGTCACTTGAGATGACAATCTGTTTGCTTTCTTCATGCAGTGCATTAAATGTATGGAAAAATTCCTCTTGAGTCTGTTCTTTTCCCGCAAGGAATTGAATATCATCTATAAGAAGCACGTCCACACTTCGGAACTTATTGCGAAATTCAACGGTTTTATTATCTCGAATAGAATTTATGAATTCATTTGTAAATTTTTCTGACGACAAATACACAACTTTTGCCCCTGGATTATGTTCCAGTACATAATGTCCGATCGCATGCATCAAATGCGTTTTTCCTAACCCGACTCCACCATAAATAAATAGCGGATTGTAAGCTTTCGCTGGTGCTTCTGCTACAGCTAGCGATGCAGCATGCGCGAAGCGATTTCCAGAACCGATTACAAACCGGTCGAACGTGTACTTTGGGTTTAGCATACTTTGAGACACTTCTTCGTGAGGTTCTTTTGGCGTTTTAGGTGCCTTTTTCATCGCCAGCTCTAAGTCTAAATCTATTTCTGATTGATTTTGTGGAATGATGAACTTTACATCCAATGCCGCCCCAGTAACGTCCAGCAAGGTTTCCGAAATAATGCCAGCATACCTTGATTCCAGCCAATCACGCGCAAATTCATTAGGTGCTGTGATAACAAGCGTATCATTTTGCAAAGCATGAGCTGTTGTTGATTTTAACCAGGTTTCAAAGCTGGGCTTACTAACTTTTGTTTCTATAGCCGCAAGTGCTTTGGACCATAGGTCATTAATGTTTTCCAACCAATTTACCCCCCTTATCTCTTTTAAGTCATCCTATTTTAGCAGTCGTTTTCCCTGTTGTTTAAGGTTTGTACATGCAGTGAATACCTATGCATAAAAATAAAGTCCACATGAAATGTGAATGATAATTAATATAGTAGATAATAGGATTATAAACAGCCATACAGTGTTTGTGGACAACCTTTTAAACAGTGAATTTAAACTGTCCACAACTTTATCCACAGCATGTGAATAACTTTGTATAGCTAAGATGTTATTAACGAGTTAAAACACAACAAGCATATCAAAAAAAAGCAAGCTTGGCAACGGATTATTGTTACTTATCCACAACGCCCATACCTTGTGTAAAGAAGTTGTCCACAACACAAGATTTTGTGTAAAAGATGTCGATAATTGGTGTGGATAATGAAAAAAGTGTCGAAAAAGATGTCCACAGACAAGAGGATAAAGTTTTTGGAGAACGTTGTAGAAGGTTTAATTGAAGATCTTGAGAATCTTTCACAAAACGGGAGTTTTATCTAAAAGATTTTAGTTTTTGTTTGTCTTCAGCGAAATGTTGATGGGAGTGAATTATTTCTTTTATTCTTCATTGACGAGTTGATTGTAGTGCAAGGTGCGAGACTCCTGCGGGACGAGCGGTCAGGTGAGACCTTTAAGGCGCAAAGCGGCAAGGGGCTCACCGCACGCCCCGCGGAAAGCGAGCAACCTGGAACGGAAATCAACCACTTCTAAGAACAACAAAACATGCGAACCAGCCTAAAACTAAAAACCACCTTGACAAATTAATAGGTCAGTCATTATACTTTATTAGACTGTCTTTTATAAGAGATATCCTCAGGGAGGTGTAATATACATGAAACCTACATTTCAACCGAACAACCGTAAGCGTAAGAAGGTACATGGTTTCCGTGCACGTATGGCTACTAAGAACGGACGTAAAGTTCTAGCTCGCCGTCGTCAAAAGGGAAGAAAAGTGTTATCCGCATAGGCCACTGACATCAGTGGTCTTTTTTTACTTTTATAGACCTATCCGCTCACTCCGTTTCTTAATTTTTGCAGTACAGAATAATTCAGTTTTTGTCTAAACCATGTTTTATAAAACTAAATTAAACCGATACTGGAAGAGATCGCAGAACAATGGAATGAGATTGCTTAAATTGATGGAGTGTTAAATGAATGAAGAAAGAGCAGCGCATCAAAAAAAATGAAGAATTTCAAGAAGTCTTCAAAAAAGGAAAATCAACGGCTAATCGCCAATTTGTTATATACAGTTTAAAAAAAGAAGATCAAGAGCTTTTTCGTATTGGTCTGTCTGTCAGTAAAAAGGTAGGAAAAGCTGTTACGCGAAATCGCATCAAGCGCTCGGTTAAAGAGATTTTTTATAAATACAGCGAACAATTGCTGCCAGGCAGGGATTATGTTGTTATTGCGAGAATACCGACAGCAAATATGGATTTTCATGAAATTGAAAAAAGTCTGCTTCACGTATTAAACCGAGCGAATGTTTTAAAAAAGAGGGTGTAAGAAGTGAAATCCTTATTTATAGGGATTATACGTTTTTACCAGAGGTGGATCTCGCCGATGACTCCGCCTTCTTGCCGCTTTTATCCGACTTGTTCGCATTACGGAATAGAAGCTTTCAGGCAGCATGGTGCAATAAAAGGACTTTGGCTGACGGTAATTAGAATTCTGAAGTGCCATCCTTTTCATCCCGGGGGCGTTGACCTCGTGCCTGAAAAAAGAGACAATAAATAATTGAGATAAGATTTATGATTTTAAGGAGGATAAGAGTGTGCGCAAGAAAATAGGTTTAATCATTGCCCTTATCGCACTCATGGCTGTCCTATCAGGATGTGGAACGATGGATCCTGTCACAGAAGACAGCACGGGAATTTGGGACACGTATTTTGTTTATCCATTATCATGGCTGATCACATATTTTGCAGATCTGACTGGTGAAAATTATGGACTAGCTATCATTATTGTTACTTTATTGATTAGAACGGCTTTGCTTCCTTTAATGATAAAGCAAACGAAGAGTTCTAAAGCGATGCAGGAAATTCAGCCTGAAATTCAAAAACTGCGTGAAAAGTACAAATCAAAAGATGCTAACACACAGCAAAAACTGCAGCAGGAAACAATGGCACTATTCCAAAAAAATGGTGTGAATCCATTAGCCGGCTGTTTGCCATTACTTATCCAGATGCCTATTCTTTTAGGTTTCTACCATGCAATCATGCGTACAGAAGAAATAGCTAATCACAATTTCCTTTGGTTTGACCTAGGAGATCCAGATCCTTATTTTATTTTGCCGCTAGTTGCAGGTCTTACAACATTCTTGCAGCAAAAAATCATGATGGGCGGAATGGACAATCCAAATCCGCAAATGAAGATGCTTTTATACATCATGCCAGTCATGATCGTTGTATTTGCGATTAATTTCCCAGCTGCATTATCTTTATATTGGGTGATCGGTAACATCTTCATGATTGCACAAACATATTTCATTACGACCCCAATGAAAAAGAAAGAAAATCAAGTTGATGGGGGAGCTAAAAAGTGAAAAAGGTACAGGTAACAGGGAAAACGGTTGAAGAAGCAGTAGCAGCAGCACTAGACCAACTTCAGACTTCAAAAGAACAAGTAGAAGTGAAAATTCTTGAGGATTCCAAAAAAGGCTTTTTTGGACTCGGCGGGAAGCCGGCAGTTGTTGAAGTAACAGTGAAAGCTGATCCTGTTAAAACCGCGATCGAATACCTTCAGGATGTAACGTCCAAGATGGGGGTGCCCGTTACCATTTCTCAGCGGCAGGAAAACGATCACCTAGTGCTTGATTTAACCGGTGAAAAAATTGCAATTTTAATTGGAAAACGCGGACAAACGCTTAATGCGCTTCAGCTTTTAACAAATATGGTTGCAAACTCAGATCCAGAAACTAAGCATGTGAAAATTGTTCTAGATGCTGAAAATTATCGTACCAGACGGCAGGAATCACTGGAACGTCTTGCTGAGCATTCCGCTCAAAAGGTGTTCATCACGAAAAAGAGCTTCGCGCTTGAACCGATGCCTGCTAATGAACGAAAAGTGATTCACTTAGCACTCAAAGAAAACCGGGATGTTGAAACAACGTCCGAAGGGGTAGAGCCATTCCGAAAAGTGGTTATCCGTCCCAAAAATATGGTTAAGAGATAAAGAAGCTTCAGAGGGTATTCCTCTGGGGCTTTTTATTTACTGCTGGCTCATAATACGGTACACTATTTTTTATTGTGGATATTTATGTCCTTTTTTACGTAACAATTATCACAGCTGCCATTTAAGGTCATACTAATTGATAAATAGATAGAGCGTTTTATAAGGGAAGTTGAGGTGAAACAAATGGAATACGATACAATTACGGCTATTTCTACACCGATGGGTGAAGGAGCAATAGCAATCGTGCGTCTTAGCGGTCCGGAAGCGGTATCGATCGCTGACCGAGTTTATAAAGGTTCAAAAATGCTTGAAGAAGCTGACACTCACACGATTCATTACGGAAAACTGATTGATCCAAAAACGAACCAGGCAGTAGAGGAAGTTATGGTAAGCGTAATGAGAGCTCCGCGGACGTTTACGCGTGAAGATGTTGTGGAGATCAACTGTCACGGCGGATTAGTTTCTGTTAACCGGGTTCTTCAGCTCATTCTGCAGCAGGGTGCACGTCTGGCCGAACCAGGAGAATTTACGAAGCGTGCTTTTTTAAACGGACGAATCGATTTGTCACAAGCGGAAGCAGTTATGGACTTGATCAGAGCGAAAACAGACCGAGCCATGAACGTTGCGCTTAATCAGATGGAAGGCCGGCTTTCATCTTTAGTCAGCAGACTTAGACAGACACTTTTAGAAACCATTGCCCACGTCGAAGTAAATATTGATTACCCAGAATACGATGCTGAAGAAATGACTCATTCTTTATTAAATCATAATCTTTTAACGGTAAAAAAAGAGGTAGAATCCATTTTGCAGACGGCTCAGCAAGGGAAGATTCTTCGCGAAGGATTATCTACGGCTATTATCGGACGTCCGAACGTGGGGAAATCTTCGTTAATGAACGCTTTAGTTCATGAAAATAAAGCCATTGTTACAGATATAGCCGGGACTACAAGGGACGTTATTGAAGAGTATGTCAACGTAAGAGGTGTCCCTTTAAGGCTTGTGGATACTGCAGGCATCCGAGAAACAGAAGATATTGTTGAAAAAATCGGTGTCGAAAAGTCACGAAAAGTATTAAAAGAAGCAGATTTGATTCTGCTCGTTTTAAACGGAAATGAACCGCTGTCCCATGAGGATGAGAATTTATTTCGTGCAGCCGCAGGGCTGGATAAGATTGTAATCATTAACAAAACAGACTTAAAAACAAATCTGGATATAGATCAAGTTAAAGTTTTAGCGGAAGGTTCACCGGTTATTGCCACATCATTAGTTAAAGAAGAGGGAATAGATGAACTAGAACAAGCGATAGCGAATCTATTTTTTGCAGGCGGAATTGAAGCACAAGATCTTACTTATGTATCAAACTCAAGACACATTGCATTGCTGCAGCAGACCATTCACCATATTGACGAAGCATTGGGCGGCATTGAAGCTGATCTTCCAATTGATATGGTTCAGATCGATATTACGAGAGCATGGGAGATACTTGGTGAAATTGTAGGAGACACTGTTTCAGAAAGCTTGATCGACCAGCTTTTCTCTCAATTTTGTCTAGGAAAATAAAGAAGAAGGAGGTAAGAACACATGGGATATAAAGCTGACATTTTTGATGTTATTGTTGTTGGTGCCGGGCATGCAGGTGTTGAAGCGGCTCTAGCCTCAGCTCGTATGGGTGCAAAAACACTTTGCCTAACGTTGAATTTAGATGCCGTAGCCTATATGCCCTGTAATCCGTCTGTCGGCGGACCGGCAAAAGGGATTGTAGTGCGTGAAGTGGATGCACTTGGCGGCGAAATGGCTCGAAACATTGATAAGACGCATATTCAAATGCGGATGCTGAATACAGGAAAAGGTCCTGCGGTACGTGCATTGCGTGCTCAAGCAGATAAATATCTGTATCAGCATGAAATGAAGAAAACAATGGAGAATACTAAAAACCTTACATTGCGTCAAGGGATGGTAGAACGTCTTATTATGGAAGACGATGTATGTAAAGGTGTTATTACGAAGACGGGTGCAGAATACGAGGCAAAAGCAGTTGTATTAACAACGGGCACGTATTTGAGAGGAAAAATTATAATCGGTGAACTTGCTTATGAGAGCGGTCCGAACAATATGGCACCGTCCATTAATTTATCGTATCACCTGCAGGAACTTGGGTTTGATATGGTTCGCTTTAAAACCGGTACTCCGCCGCGTGTTAACAGCAAAACAATTGATTATTCGAAAACGGAAATACAGCCTGGAGACGATGTTCCAAGAGCTTTTTCATACGAAACGACTGAATATATCACAGACCAGCTTCCTTGCTGGCTGACTTACACGGGGGATGAAACGCACCAGCTGATCAACAGCAACCTTCACCGTTCACCGATGTATTCTGGAATGATCGAAGGAACTGGTCCTAGATATTGTCCGTCCATCGAAGATAAAATTGTACGTTTCAATGACAAGCCGCGCCATCAGATTTTCTTAGAGCCTGAAGGGAAAAACACAGAGGAAGTGTATGTGCAGGGCTTATCTACAAGTCTTCCTGAAGATGTGCAGAAGAAAATCCTTGCTACGATTCCTGGTCTTGAAAAAGCGGAACTTATGCGTGCGGGCTATGCGATTGAATATGATGCAATTGTTCCAACTCAATTATGGCCATCTCTTGAAACGAAGAAAGTAAGCGGCTTATTCACTGCAGGGCAGCTGAACGGTACGAGCGGCTATGAAGAAGCTGCCGGACAAGGACTTATGGCCGGTATCAATGCTGCGTTAAAGGTAAAGGGGAAAGAACCGCTTATTCTTGATCGTTCAGAAGCTTATATTGGTGTGCTTATCGATGATCTGATCACAAAAGGTACGAACGAACCTTACAGACTTTTAACATCGAGAGCTGAATACCGTCTTTTATTAAGACATGACAACGCTGATCTGCGATTAACGAAAAAAGGTTTTGAAATCGGACTGATACCGCAAGAACGGTACGAACGCTTTGAGGAGAAAAAAGCACAGATATCGATGGAAATTGAGCGTTTAGAACATGTTTCAATCAAACCATCTGAAGAGGTTCAGCAAGTTCTTGCAGAGGCACAGTCTTCAGCGCTTAAAGAACCAATGACTGCTGCAAATCTGCTTAAACGTCCTGAAGTAACCTATCCTGTGATTCAAAGATTAGCACCTGCAGAAACACAACTAAGCGAAACGGTTTCAGAGCAGGTCGAAATCCAAGTGAAGTATGCTGGTTATATTGATAAACAGCTCGCACAGGTAGAAAGAATGCGCAAGATGGAAAACAAAAAACTGCCTGTTGACCTTGATTATATGGCGATAAACGGACTCGCAACAGAAGCGAAGCAAAAGCTGCACGAAGTACGTCCGCTTTCTGTAGGACAGGCATCACGAGTATCCGGGGTAAATCCAGCTGACATTTCGATTCTGCTGATTTACTTAGAACAAGGCAAACTGGCTAAGATTGCCCGTTAGAAGGGGTTGATTTTCGTTCCAGGATGCTCGCTTTCCGTGGGGCGTGCGGTGAGCCTCCCTATCGCTTCACGCTGGCGGGGTCTCACCTGGCACGCTGATCCCACTGGAGTCTCGAACCTTGCACTTCAATCAATTTTCTTGTCAACGAAGGGTCTTCAAAAAGGGGGACGCAACAAAAATGAATATCGAGATGTTCCAAACTTCCCTAAAAGAAAAGGGAATTGAGTTATCAGAAAAGCAGCTGTCACAATTCGAAAACTATTTTCATTTGCTTGTTGAATGGAATGAAAAAATGAATTTAACGGCGATTACAGAAAAAGAAGAAGTATATTTAAAGCATTTTTATGATTCCGTTACAGCGGCGTTTTATTTTAATTTTAAGCAGGACATCACTGTATGTGATGTTGGAGCAGGTGCTGGTTTTCCAGCTATTCCGCTTAAAATTTGTTTTCCTGAAATCAAGTTAACTGTTGTGGACTCTTTGAATAAACGAATCGGTTTCTTAGAGCATGTTGTAAATGAACTTGGATTAGAGAATGTTTCAATGTACCATGATCGTGCCGAAACATTTGCTCACAGACCAGAATTCAGGCAGCAGTTTGATCTTGTTATGGCAAGAGCAGTTGCCAGACTTTCTGTTTTATCCGAGTTTTGTCTGCCGCTAGTGAAAAAAGGCGGCCATTTCCTAGGGATGAAAGGTGCAAATCTTCCTGAAGAAGTGAAAGACGGCGAAAAAGCGGTTAAACTTTTGGGAGGTAAGATTGAAGATGTTCATTCTTTCTTGCTTCCGATTGAAGAAAGCGAAAGAAATATTGTCATTATCGAAAAAGTTAGTGGGACGCCTAAAAAGTTCCCACGCAAACCTGGAACTCCTAACAAGTCACCGATTCAATAAAAACGGCCTGTGTTTCACGTGAAACACAGGCGCTACATAAAAGAAAGATTTTTACAGACTTGCAGGATTTTAGGACTAGTGGGAAGAAATAGATTAACAGGCAGATTACAAAAGGTGGTGTATTCGCATGAAGCATCCTTTTTCACGTTTATTCGGCATCGGCGAAAAGAGCCAGCAGACATTAGATCCAGAACCAGCTGAAAAAAACGACAACGAAGAAGTACTTCAAATTCCGGTTCAGTATATTATCCCAAACCGGTTTCAGCCCAGAACGGTTTTTATAGATGAACGAATTGAAGAATTATCACAAACCATCGAAGCTCACGGCATCATTCAGCCAATTGTTGTTCGCGGCATTGGAGAAGACCAATATGAATTGATTGCGGGTGAGCGCAGATGGAGAGCTGTCCAAAAACTAGGCTGGGAGAAGATACCGGCTATTGTAAAGGAAATGGACGATTCACAAACAGCATCAGTAGCTCTTATTGAAAACCTTCAGCGGGAAGAATTGACGGCGATTGAAGAAGCAATGGCTTACGCGAAGCTGCTGGAATTACATGGACTTACACAAGAAGGACTGGCACAAAAGCTAGGCAAAGGCCAGTCAACGATTGCAAATAAGCTTAGATTATTAAAGCTTCCGCAATCCATTCAAGATGCTCTTTTGCAAAAAAAGATTACAGAACGTCACGCAAGGGCTTTGATTGTCTTAAAGACACCAGAAAAAATGGAACTGGTCTTAGCAGAGATTCTTGAAAAGCAATTAAATGTTAAACAAACAGAAGACCGGGTTAAAAGAATGATAGAATCTGAAACCGCAGAGAAAAAACCTCAGCCTCGCCGCAAGTCTTACAGCAAGGATATGCGCCTTGCTATCAATACGGTAAGACAGTCAGTGGATATGGTCGTTCAAAGCGGACTTTCTATTGATACTGAAGAAGAAGAGCACGAAGAATTCTATCAGTTTACAATCCGAATTCCTAAAAATTAAGAGTTAAAACCATCAGCTTTTTATAGCTGGTGGTTTTTTTGTATTATTTCCTCGAAAATTAATACTTTACTAAAGAGTGTTTTTAAAATGTTTCTTGAAGATGCTCCTTTGACTAGTTGATTGGAGTGGAAGGTGTAAGACTCCTGGGGGATGAGTGGGACAGGTGAGACTCCTGAAGTGCAAAGCGCTAGGAGGCTCACCGCACACCCCCCGGAAAGCGAGCACCTGAAACGGAAATCAACCACTCACAGGAGCAGCGAAGCATGCACAAACTGTCTTTCAAAAAGATTAAATACAATGCACCAGAAAAAAACTCTAAATTTCATTATTTCAATAAGTTATTTTAAAATCTTCATGATAGAATAATAGGTAATTGATTGTTCATAAAGTGAGGTAGGTGACAACGTGGCGAAGATCATTGCAGTAGCCAACCAGAAAGGCGGAGTCGGAAAAACGACTACGTCAGTCAACCTTGGTGCATGCTTAGCATATTTCGGGAAAAAGGTATTGTTAGTAGATATAGATCCTCAAGGTAACGCAACAAGCGGTGTAGGAGTAGACAAAGGAGATATTGATCAATGTATCTACAATGTCTTAGTTGAGGATGTGGAAGTTAAAGATGTAATTGTTGAAACGATCTGTGAAGGACTACATATTCTCCCTTCTACTATTCAGCTAGCAGGGGCGGAGATCGAACTTGTACCGACTATTTCTAGGGAAGTACGATTAAAAAGAGCACTTGATCAGGTAAGCTCAAACTATGATTTTATTATTATCGATTGCCCGCCATCTCTTGGTCTGCTTACGATCAACTCTTTAACAGCATCAGATTCTGTCATAATACCGGTGCAATGTGAATATTACGCACTTGAAGGCCTTAGCCAGCTTTTAAACACAGTACGGCTTGTCCAAAAACATTTGAATACTGATCTTAAGATTGACGGAGTATTGCTTACAATGCTTGACGCCCGAACGAATTTAGGGATTCAAGTCATTGAAGAAGTGAAAAAGTATTTTCAAGATAAAGTGTATGAAACGATCATACCAAGAAATGTTAGACTATCAGAAGCGCCAAGTCATGGAAAACCGATTATTATTTATGATCCTAAATCCCGGGGTGCAGATGTTTACTTAGATTTTGCGAAGGAAGTGATTGGCATTGGCGAAAGGGTTAGGTAGAGGGCTTGGAGCATTAATAAAAAATGAAGAAGAACAAGTCCAAGAAGTCAGTGTAAAAGAACTAAGACCGAATCCGTATCAGCCCCGAAAAGTTTTCGATCAAAAAGCGATTGACGAGCTGAAGGAATCCATTCAGGAACATGGAATACTGCAGCCGATCTTAGCTAGGAAAAGCATAAAGGGCTATGAGATCATACTTGGCGAGCGAAGGTTCCGAGCTGCATCAGAAGCAGGTCTTAAGACAATCCCTGTTATCATAAAAGATTATTCAGAAGAAAAAATGATGGAAGTGGCACTGATTGAGAACCTTCAGCGGGAAGACTTAAATCCTGTGGAAGAAGCTCAAGCTTACCAGAAGCTAATAGATCATCTTAAACTTACACAAGAGGAACTGGCTTCGAGAGTTGGAAAAAGCCGTCCGCATATTGCGAACCATATCCGCCTCTTACAGCTGCCGAAACCTGTCCTAGAGCTTTTATCCAGTGGCATGATTACGATGGGACACGGCCGTGCATTACTCGGACTTAAGAAAAAATCAAAAATGCAGCGGGTCGTTCAGAGAATCACCGATGACGGGTTAAATGTTAGACAGCTCGAGAAACTCATTCAAGACATCAATATGAATGTTTCACGTGAAACAAAAAAGAAAACAGCTCAAACAAACGTGTTTTTTAAAGAGAAAGAATCATCATTGCGAGACCGTTTTGGTACAAGTGTTTCTATCAAAAAGTCAAAACGCAAAGGCAAAATTGAAATAGAGTTCTTTTCTCAGGATGATTTAGAACGAATTTTAGATCTTTTAGAAAAGTAAGTATGAAACCATCAATGAGGTGGTTTCTTTTTTACACTATAAGTTATATGACTAGCAGTTTTCTCAACATGCAAGGAGGAAGAATAATTGTCTATCATCTACTTTGACCATGCAGCAACCTCATATCCAAAACCTAAAGAAGTTATCGAAGCTGTTGGACGAGCTGTTAACTTAGGAAATCCTGGCCGCGGCGGTCATTTTTTGTCTAAAGAAGCCTCGAGAGTGGTTACAGACGCAAGATATGAGATTGCATCCTTCTTTGGCTGTGAGTCTACGGAATCTGTCATTTTTACGAAGAGTGCTACTGAAGCAGTTAATCTTGTATTAAAAGGATTTCCGTGGAAAAAAGGGGATCATATAATTGCTTCTGGCTTTGAACATAATGCTGTCTATCGGACTCTTCATTTTCTTGAAAAAACAATAGGGATCAGCGTTACTTATTTACAAGGCAGTGAAGCATTTCATAAAGAAAAGATCATCTCTAACATCACAGAAAACACCAGGTTATTGGTTTGTACCCACGGATCAAATGTGGATGGAACACTTTTACCGGCAGATATATGGGGCGGTGTTTCAAAGAAATATAAATTAAAATTACTCGTGGATGCTGCTCAGACAGCTGGTGTTCATCCCATTCATATGACAGATGAAAATATTGATTATTTAGCGGTACCTGGCCATAAAGGGTTGCTAGGCCCGCAAGGCATTGGGATGCTGCTTATAAACAATAAAGAAACGCTGCTTTCTCCATTAATTTACGGCGGAACAGGAACATTTTCTGAACATCCCGAACAGCCAAATGAACTTCCATACAGACTCGAGAGCGGAACATTGAATGTTTCTGGAATAGCAGGAGTTCACGCTGGTGTTAAAGAGGTTTTACATAGAGGGTTAAAGAATATTCAAAAGCATGAAGAAGAGATGCTTTTTGAATTTCTGAAGCAAATTGAATCTATACCTGAAGTAAGCATAACGAAACCTTCTTCATTTCCAGACCGGCTACCTGTTGTATCGTTAAGAGTTGAAGGGCTGGATGTTCATGAAATATCCGTGATTTTAGATGAACATTACAATATTGCCGTAAGAGCCGGACTGCATTGTGCACCGCTTGCTCACAGCCGGACAGGAACAAACAATGAAGGAGCTTTGCGAATCAGCTTCGGTTATACCAATACAAAAGATGAAGTAAACACTTTGATCAGAGCTTTAAGGGAAATCATCAATGGTCTACTTGGATAGGAGATAAATGACATGTCACTTCTAGGAACATTTGTTAACGGAATCGCGATCATCTCTGGCAGCTTTTTAGGTCTGTTTTGGACATCTATACCCGATCGGATAAAAGACACCATTCTTCAGGCAATGGCACTGGCAGTTACTATTTTAGGAATAGGCATGGGGCTTAAGAGCGAACAATTTCTTATCGTTATCGCCAGCCTGGCTGTTGGAGGAGCGCTAGGCGAGTGGTGGAACCTTGAAGAAAAACTGAATTCAGTAGGAAAATGGCTTGAGACGAAAGTAGGGAAACAAGATAAAGGATCTGTTGCAACAGGCTTTGTTACAGCTACACTCGTTTTTGTAGTTGGAGCTATGTCTATTGTCGGCGCTTTAGACAGTGGATTGAGACAAGAGCATGATGTCCTTTATACAAAGGCTTTGATTGACGGATTCTGTGCCATTTTATTTACTTCAGCACTTGGAATTGGTGTGATGTTCTCTGCAATTCCAGTTATCTTATATCAGGGTGCCATTACGCTATTAGCCACACAAATCGACCGTTTTGTGCCGCAAGAGCTCATGGATGCTCTTATTGTAGAAATAACGGGAACAGGTGGAATTATGATTGTCGCAATAGGTCTAAACCTGCTCGGAGTAGCTAAAATCCGAGTTGCCAACTTGCTTCCAGGACTTTTAATCGCAGTGATTCTTGTTTTTATTGTAGAAAAATGGGATAGCATCCTAGCTTTTTCACAGGGAATCCAATAAGAAAAGCCGCTTGTATCATTGATACAAGCGGCTTTGTTTTTATTGAATTTTATAGATGTCTTGTGATCGAGATTCTGTTTGATGCATCATGTTTTTTTGCTGAATCTTTTTTCTCAGGCAAGCCATGTGAAGGGAATCAGCAATCAAATCTGCCATTTTCATTACGATGCTGAGCCTCGTATTCTGAAGAACGAAATACTCCATAAAACCGCTCACGTTTACAATTCCAGTTATATGCATGTCCCCGACAGGAGGAAGCTGTTTGTTCACTCCTGCACCAGGTTTAACTGGACCATCATTAATGGATACCATCCCAACATGATTTAACCGTCCCAGACAAGCATCTATTCCGATGATAAATGCGCCTGGATTTTCAGTTTCAATCATTTTTAGTTTTTCTTCGAGATTCACCGCATGAACGGGGTCATCAAGGGTTCCATACACATGAAAGGGAAAAGTATCTTTATTGTATAACTTCGTGCCAACGAGGGGACCAAGTGCGTCGCCGGTTGATCTGTCTGTACCAATGCATACGACAACGACTGGCTGGCGGCTCGATTCCGGAAGCATAGGTAAAATTTGTTCTGTAATTCGCAGTGTGGCTTCCTTTTCTTCATGGTGCAATTTATATTGAATGGGTTTCCCTAGTCCTAGCTTCCGTTTGAGGAACATGACATCCTCTCCTTTATTATGGTACTACTTAGTATACGGAAGAATTCCTTTTCCTATACATGGTAGAATAGAATAATCACAGACTTTTGTTTAGGGACTATACCCGTTTAGGTCATGCTCGTAACCGAATAAATTTTTCATACAGGTTTTCTATGAATGACATTGTAATTCCATGTGAAAGCTGATTAAATAATTTCATAATCTTTTGAGAGGATGGAGACTTCATTGGCAGGTACAGATTTACCTAAAAAAGCAGAACAAGCAGTAACGATATTTTCAGACAAAGATTGGTGGGCTGGGATTGGTGCTACCGGACTGAAAATTACAGCAATCATTATTATTGCAATCATCTTTAAATACGTTATTAAAGCGGCAATCGCTAATATTTTTAAGGTGAGATTAAAATCACCTTTACGGCTTAGTGAAAAAAGAGAAAACACATTATTCAGGCTCTTAAATAACGTAGCGACTTATGTGATTTATTCTATAGTCATCATAGCCATATTAGGTGAATTTATGGATGTAAGAGGCATACTGGCAGGAGCGGGAGTCTTAGGACTCGCAATCGGTTTTGGAGCTCAGAACCTCGTAAGAGATATCATTACAGGTTTTTTCATCATATTTGAAAATCAGTTTTCTGTCGGGGATACAGTACGGATTGCTAGTTTTGAAGGAACGGTAGAAGAAATCGGCCTTCGGACAACAAAAATTAAGAGCTGGACAGGAGAATTGCATATCCTGCCGAATTCGTCTATCACAGAAGTAACAAACTTTTCCGTTCATAACAGTATTGCCGTAGTAGATCTAAGCATTGCGTATGAAGAAGATATCGATAAAGCACAAAGAATCATTGAAGATGTTGTTAAACGAGTAAAGCCTGATTATCCTGAAATGGTTAAAGATCCTGAAGTACTAGGTGTTCAAATGCTCGGTGCTTCTGAAGTGATTATTCGTGTAACATCTGAAGTGCTGCCGATGACTCATTTTAAGATAGCAAGAGAACTTAGAAAAACATTGAAACTCGAACTTGAAAAAGCGGGTATTGAAATTCCATATCCGAAAATGGTCACCTATCATAAAGAAGCTAATATGAAAGAAAATAAGAACAAAATGGAGGGCTGACAATGCAGCAAAAAGAATTTCACCTTCATGATGAGGTGGAAATGAAGAAACAGCACCCATGTGGAACGAATCGCTGGAAAGTTATACGCATGGGAGCGGATATCCGGATTAAGTGTATGGGTTGTCAGCACAGTGTCATGCTGCCCAGGTCCGAATTTGCGAAGAAAATAAAGAAAGTATTAGCATCTCCAGGAGAGTAAAGTTTTACGGAATTGAATTGAAAAGATCAGCAGACAATGAACCGGGTATATCATAACCCGGTTCTTCTTGTTTTTTAAAGTGATAAAACCTATAATTGGGAAGGATATTTTTTTAACTGAAAAGTCTCGTCTTTCCGAGCTTTATATAAAACAGAGGAGTGAAATAACAGTGGCTCTTACAACTGGAATCGTTGGTTTGCCGAACGTAGGTAAATCAACATTGTTTAATGCTATTACTCAAGCAGGTGCTGAATCTGCCAACTATCCGTTCTGTACAATCGATCCTAACGTAGGGATTGTAGAAGTGCCTGATCACAGACTGCAAAAATTAACTGAGCTTGTACAGCCTAAAAAAGTTGTTCCGACAACTTTTGAATTTACTGATATCGCAGGAATTGTAAAAGGGGCAAGCAAAGGAGAAGGACTTGGTAACAAGTTCTTATCTCATATCCGCCAAACAGATGCAATTTTACAAGTTGTTCGCTGCTTTGATGATGAAAATATCACACACGTTCACGGAAAAGTAAATCCGATCGATGATATTGAAGTAATCAACCTTGAGTTAATCTTTGCTGATCTAGAGTCTATCGATAAGCGCGTTGCACGTGTTGAGAAGCTGGCAAAATCGAAGGACAAAGAAGCGGTAGCTGAATTTGCTGTTCTTTCAAAAATTAAAGAAGCACTTATGCAAGAGCTTCCTGCAAGAAGTGTGGACTTAACGCCTGAAGAGAAAAAGATTGTTCATGCAATGCACTTGCTGACAATGAAGCCGATCCTTTATGTAGCAAACGTAAGTGAAGATGAGCTTCTTGAAGGAACAAACGAGCACGTTGAAGCGGTAAAAGAGTATGCTGCTCGTGAAAATGCAGAAGTTATCGTAATCTGTGCAAAAGTTGAAGAAGAGATCGCCGAGCTTGATGGGGATGAAAAGATGGCATTCCTGGGTGAGCTTGGGATTGAAGAAGCGGGTCTTGATAAGCTGATTCGTGCTTCTTATTCACTACTTGGATTAGCAACTTACTTTACAGCAGGTGTACAGGAAGTTCGCGCATGGACGTTCCGTAAAGGAATGAAAGCTCCTGCTTGTGCGGGTATCATCCATACTGACTTTGAAAGAGGATTTATCCGTGCAGAGGTTGTCGCTTATGACGACCTAATGGCTGCAGGTAACATGGCGGCTGCTAAAGAAAAAGGAAAAGTTCGTCTAGAAGGTAAAGAATACGAGATGAAAGATGGAGATGTTGTTCATTTCCGTTTTAATGTTTAATAAAAAAACACTGTGAGGGGTTGGTCTCCGCTCCAGGATGCTCGCTTTCCGCGGGGTGTGCGGTGAGCCTCCTAGCGCTTTGCGCTGTTAGGAGTCTCACCTGTCCCACTGATCCCGCAGGAGTCTCGCACCTTACGCTCCAACCAACAAGTCAACGAAGTTTCTTTACAAAACCACCAATTTCTTTTTGGAAAAGATTCCAAAACAAAATAGTAAAAAACGGAGGAAAAGCAGTCGCTTTTTCTCTTTTTTATGCTTTATTTTAAAGTAAGCTTGTTTTATACAACATGTTTTGATATAATTCTTTATTGTGAGTTAATTGTCAACAAATATTGTTTTTGATGATTTTCTCCTTGCCCGGAACGAATGTTTTGGGCCGCTTAGACCAAAAGGAGGTGAACGGAATGAAAAAGTACGAAATCATGTACATCGTCCGTCCGAATATTGAAGAGGAAGCTCTTAAAGCAACAAAAGAGCGTGCGAAAAGCATCCTAACTGATAACGGTGCGGAAATCGCGAACGAAAAGGAAATGGGTAAGAAGCGTTTAGCTTACGAAATCAATGACTTCCGCGATGGATACTACACACTATTAGACGTTGTAGCTCCAAACGAAGCGATTAATGAATTTGACCGTCTTATGAAGATCAACGAAGATGTTCTTCGTTTTATGACAATCGTAGACGAAAGAAATTAATCCTTTAAGGAGTGGTTCTGAATGCTAAATCGTGTAGTACTGGTGGGACGTTTAACGAAAGACCCAGAATTAAAGTACACTCCAAACGGTGTGGCAGTAGCTAATTTCACACTTGCTGTAAATCGTCCTTTTTCGAATCAGCAAGGTGAGCGTGAAGCAGATTTTATTAACTGTGTCGTTTGGCGAAAGCCCGCTGAAAACGTGGCAAACTACCTGAAAAAAGGTTCTCTTGCCGGAGTGGATGGACGTGTTCAAACGCGTTCTTACGATAACCAGCAGGGTCAAAGAGTCTATGTTACTGAAGTAATGGCAGAAAGTGTTCAATTCCTTGAACCTAAAAACGCTAACGCAGGCGGCCAGCAATATCAAGGCGGCAGCAACTTTGGTGGACCATCAAATGACCGCGGATTTGGGCAGCAAAATCAGAACCGCAGCTATGGAAGTGACAACGGATTTGGCGGACAGCAGCAACAGCAGCAGAACCCAAAACGTAATAACTTCAACGATGACCCGTTTGCAAATGATGGCACGCCGATCGACATTTCTGATGACGATCTGCCATTCTAAACAACTAACGTAAACTATGAATCGGTATATATAAAAAAATAAAAAAATTAAAGGAGGGGACCATCAATGGCTGGACGTCGTGGTGGACGCCAAAAGCGTCGTAAGGTTTGTTTCTTCACTGTAAACAAGATCACTTACATCGACTACAAGGACACTGATCTTTTGAAGCGTTTCATTTCTGAGCGCGGTAAGATTCTTCCTCGTCGTGTAACTGGTACATCTGCTAAATATCAACGTCAATTGACTCGTGCGATCAAACGCTCGCGTTACATGGCTTTGTTACCATATGTATCTGAATAAGATCAAACAAAAGGAGCAGCGAGATTTCTCGCTGCTTCTTTTTTGCTTTTTGAAGGATACTTGTATGGTTTTCGAGAAGAATTAACGGAATAATATGTATAAGGGAGCGTTTATAGATGCAAAAAACGAAAGCAACGCCTTTTCAAATTCCGTATCTTCAATTACCGGTAAAAGATCCTGTTCGTTCGGCTGAATTTTATAAGAATATTTTCGGGATGGAGTTTTCTTTTCCTTATAATCCTGAAGATGGTGCAGCCTATATGGTGTACCGTGATAATGTCGCTGTTGGTTTGATCGAATGTGAAGAAGTTCCAAGCTTTGATTTTATGAATAAAAATGGTGAACTGCAAGCGGTCCTTACGTTTGAAATTAATGATATTCACACATTTTATAAAGAACTTCAAAGTCAGGGAATTGAGACCGAAGAAATGACATTTAAGTCTGACGGGGGTTATAACTTTATCGTCAGAGACCCAGATGGGCATGCTTCACACGTATGGAGCGGATGGCCAGAGTAAGCTAGTATAATTACTCCGAAAAACAGCTTATAGCTGTTTTTTCCTTTTATACACGTGTACAATGTCACTTTTTGTTTACATCTAATAAAGTACGTCTATGCTAGAATTATCGTTAAAGTTGAATTACTGCGGTTATGTTACTACAATTAAAGCATATGAAGAATTATTATGAGGTGAATCATGCGCAATACTAAAGTGTTGGTTGAGGGTGCTGTCGTTTCAGGCATATACACTCTTCTTTTTTTAATGAGTATGTACATACCGTTTTTTAGTATTTTCTCTTTGTTTTTTCTGCCGCTGCCGTTTATTATCTATCTCTACAGGCACAACCTGAAAGCGGGGTTGCTTCTTTGGGCAGTAACATTTGGGGTATCCCTTGCGTTCGGGGGACTCAGCGGTATTATTATTACCCTGTTTTCTGGATTGACCGGAATTGTAATGGGGGAACTTTATAGAAGAAAAAAATCTGCTTTTGCCGTCCTGCTTGGCGCCAGTTTAGCGAACCTATTAAACATGCTGGGTACGATTGTGATCGCCCAAGTTGTGATGGGCATCAACTTTGTTAAAGAGCTAGAGACTCAGTTTCAAACTGCCATAGGGACTGCAGAAGAGTTTTATAGATCGAGCGGTCAAGATCCTGCACAAATTGAAAAGTTTAAAGAGCAGGCGGAAATGATTCCAATGATGCTGCCTACTTATATTATAGGGGGAGCAGTCATTCTTGCCTTTTTAACACATCTCGCCGCAAGAATGCTGATGAAAAGACTTCGGTACGATATCCCTTCGTTTCCTCCATTTAGAGAGTGGAACCTGCCGAAATCATTTTTGTGGTATTATATTGTAGCGATTGTTTTAACTTTCAGTATGCCTGACAAAGGTACTGCTTTATATATTGTAACGATAAATTTGTATATGATATTATCGTTTGTACTAATCATACAAGGTTTTACAGTGATTTTTTATTATGCCTGGATAAAGAATTGGAAGAGAAAAAGAATCATATTGTTGATTATACTATTATTTTTGCTGAACTCTTTCCTGCCAATTCCTCTGGAAGTCGTGAAATTCTTAGGTATAATTGATTTAGGTTTTATGATTAAAAAACGGTTGAAACCAAAACAGTAGGAGCTGAAAATATGCCAAAGTTTTTATTAAAACGGTGGCATGGTTATCCCGTCATCGCCTTATTTGTTACTTCTGTTGTGCTGGTCAGCATCATCACATATTTTCAATGGATGATCGGAATGGCAGGCTTTGTGCTATTAGGCGGCTTATTTTATTATGCCATGAAAGCCGAAGCAAGTTTTCAGGAGGAACTAGGTGACTATATTTCTACGCTTTCGCATCGCTTAAAGAAAGTGGGCGAAGAAGCGCTGATGGAAATGCCGATCGGGATTATTTTGTATGATGAGGATTTCAAGATTGAGTGGGCGAACCCCTATATGGGAGCACTGATTGAAGAGGAATCCTTTATCGGGCATTCTCTAAACCATGTTTCAGAAGAGCTTATTCCTTATTTAAAAAGTGATGCTAAGGAAGAAGTTATTAAGATTAATACACATAAATTCCAAGTGAATTTTAAGAAGGAAGACCGGCTTCTGTACTTTTTTGACGTAACCGAGCAGCTTGATCTTGAGCGGTTATATGATGAAGAGCAAACGGTTATGGCGATTATCTATCTAGATAACTATGATGAAGTCACACAAGGGCTGGATGATCAATTCCGTTCGACGATCAACTCAAAAGTAACATCTGTTTTAAATGCGTGGGCGAACGACAATGGCATCTTCCTTAAACGAACGTCTTCAGAGCGTTTTCTAGCTGTTTTTAACCAGCGGATTTTATATGAATTAGAAAAGAATAAGTTTAGTGTTTTAGATGAAGTTAGAGAATCAACGGCAAAGCAGAATGTTTCTCTTACGTTGAGTATCGGTGTCGCAGCCGGAACTTCTTCGCTGCCTGAACTTGGGCAGCTTTCTCAATCGAGTCTTGATCTTGCTCTCGGACGCGGAGGCGACCAGGTTGCCATCAAGCAGACGAACGGAAAAGTGCGTTTCTATGGCGGTAAAACGAACCCTGTGGAGAAACGGACTCGTGTACGTGCTAGGGTTATTTCACATGCGCTGAGCGAACTAGTAGCTGACAGCGATAAAGTGATGATCATGGGACATAAGAACCCGGATATGGATTCTATCGGGTCTGCTATCGGTATTTTAAAAGTGGCTCAAGTTAATGGGAAAGACGGGTATGTTGTTCTAGATCAATCAGATATCGATATTGGTGTTCAGCGTCTGATGGATGAGATCAAAGAAACGGAATCCGTCTGGAAATTCTTTATTTCGCCTGAAGAAGCAATGGAGATTGCTTCACGGGATACCCTCCTTGTTGTCGTCGATACACACAAACCATCGATGGTTATTGAAGAAAAATTGTTAACCAAGCTTGACCATGTTGTTGTAATCGACCACCACCGCCGAGGGGAAGAGTTTATTAAAGACCCTGTACTCGTTTACATGGAGCCTTATGCATCTTCTACAGCAGAGCTTGTAACTGAGCTTCTGGAATATCAGCCTAAGAGGCTGAAAATGCGCATGCTTGAGGCGACAGCTCTTCTTGCAGGGATTATTGTAGATACGAAGAGTTTTACGCTAAGAACCGGTTCTCGTACGTTTGATGCCGCTTCTTATCTAAGGGCGCACGGAGCCGATACGATTCTCGTACAAAAGTTTTTAAAAGAAGATTTAAATACGTACACAAGACGCTCAAAGCTGATTGAGAGCGCCCAAGTTTATAAAAAAGGTATTGTTATCGCAAAAAGTACACCTGAGGATGCTTATAATCAGGTAGTTATCGCTCAGGCTGCTGATATTTTATTATCGATGAACGGTATTCAAGCGTCCTTTGTTATTTCAAACCGCATTGATGGCAAGGTAAGCATCAGTGCACGCTCACTTGGGGATATCAACGTGCAGATGATCATGGAACGATTAGAAGGCGGAGGGCATCTGACAAATGCTGCATGCCAGATCGAAAACAGCACGATTGATGAAGCTGAAAGACATTTAAAGCAAATCATTGATGAGTATATTGAAGGGGGAGAAGAGGAATGAAAGTAATTTTTCTTCAAGATGTAAAAGGCAAAGGTAAAAAAGGGGAAGTAAAGAACGTTTCTGAGGGGTATGCACGAAACTTTCTTTTTCCTAAAAACCTAGCTTCTGAAGCAACGGCAGGTGCGATGGCAGCACTTCAAGGGCAGCAGAAGAGCGAAGAGAAAAAACAGCAGGCACAGCTGGAAGAAGCTGAGGCACTTAAAGCGAAACTAGCTGAAATGACCATCACTATTAAAACAAAAACAGGTGAAGGCGGCCGAGTATTTGGTTCTGTCACAAGCAAACAGATTGCTGACGGATTAAAAGAACAAGGCATTAAAATCGATAAGCGTAAAATCGAGCTAGCTGATCCGATTAAATCACTTGGCTACACGAATGTACCGATTAAAATTCATTCGCAAGTAACAGGAATGGTTAAAGTACACGTAACAGAAGAATAAAAAAGCCGGGCTTTCCCGGTTTTTTCGGTGTTTATAAAAAGGTCTGTTTTCGTAATCTTTGTAGCACTTGAATGTGGTTGATTTCCGCTCCAGGTTGCTCGTTTTCCGGGGGGCGTGCGGTGAGCCTCCTGGCGCTCTGCGCCTTTAGGAGTCTCACCTGTCACACTCGTCCCCCAGGAGTCTCGCATTCTTGCGCTCCAATCAACTTGCAGATGAAGATCATAAAAAGACCAGAAAGCAACAATTTTATAGAGAAAAAAGAGGGGAGGAGGAAAAAAAGAATGAGTGATTTATTTGCCGACCGCATTCCGCCGCAGAATATTGAAGCGGAGCAGGCGGTGCTGGGTGCTATCTTTTTAGAGCCTGAAGCTTTGATTACTGCTTCAGAAATTTTGCTGCCGGAAGATTTCTACCGAGCCACACATCAAAGAATATATCGTGTCATGCTGGACTTAAACGCAAAAGGAGAACCGGTTGATCTTATCACCGTAACGTCTGAGCTTTCCGATAATAATCAGCTAGATGAAGTAGGCGGCTTATCCTTTTTAACAGAACTTGCAGACAGTGCTCCAACTGCCGCGAACATTGAATACTACAGCAAAATTGTAGAAGAGAAGTCACTGCTGCGCCGTTTGATTCGAACTGCTACTGACATTACAGCAAACAGTTATGCTCGTGAAGAAGAAGTAGAAGCGATCTTGAATGAAGCGGAGAAATCCATTCTAGAGGTTGCGAACCGAAAAAATACGAGCGCGTTTACACAGATTAAAGATGTTTTGGTACATGCTTATGACAACATCGAAGCTCTTCATAACCGTAAAGGGGATATCACTGGGGTTCCGACAGGCTTTAATGATCTGGACAGGATGACTGCTGGTTTTCAGAGAAACGATTTAATCATCGTAGCCGCACGTCCTTCAGTTGGTAAAACGGCCTTTGCCTTGAACATAGCTCAAAACGTTGCTACTAAAACGGAAGAAAACGTTGCGATATTCAGTCTTGAGATGGGTGCTGAGCAGCTTGTCATGCGTATGCTTTGTGCGGAAGGAAATATTGATGCACAGCGTCTTCGTACAGGTGCACTGATTCCGGAGGACTGGCAGAAGCTTACGATGGCGATGGGCAGTCTTTCAGCTGCCGGCATCTATATCGACGATACACCGGGGATCAGAATCAATGACATTCGTGCAAAATGCCGCCGCTTAAAGCAGGAAAAAGGCTTAGGGATGATTCTTATCGATTACTTGCAGCTTATTATGGGAAGCGGGAAATCTGGTGAGAACCGTCAGCAGGAAGTTTCTGAAATCTCCCGTTCACTAAAAGCTCTTGCACGTGAACTGGAAGTGCCTGTTATTGCCTTGTCTCAGCTGTCACGTGGTGTTGAATCCCGTCAGGATAAGCGACCGATGATGTCTGATATTCGTGAATCAGGTTCCATCGAACAGGATGCCGATATCGTAGCCTTCCTGTATCGTGATGATTATTATGATAAAGAGTCCGAGAGCAAGAACATTATTGAAATCATTATTGCGAAGCAGCGTAATGGTCCTACTGGAACTGTAGAGCTTGCATTCGTAAAAGAATATAATAAATTCGTTAATCTGGACCGGCGGCACGACGAGAGTGCCATACCGCCAGGCGCATAAAGAAAGCAGCTGGATTTTAGTCCAGCTGCTTTTCCATTTCTGTAATCTTTTTTTCGGATAGCCAACTTTCGATGCGGCCTTTCACTTTTTCTTTTTGAAAGGCATGCCATTTGTCCGTTAAGTTAAGTTGCGCGATTGTTTCATTAAATCGTTCAAACGGGTTATTTTCATTAAGTGCATGCAATAATTCATTATGCTGATTTTGATTTTCAAATTCGACCATCCAGCTAAAAGACTCAACGTTCATCACTTTTGGGATCTCAATAAAACGTTCTGGTTCATCAGCATCTAAAAACTCGAGATTAGGCAATCCTCCTGGTTCAATCGCATCAAGAAGAATGACTTGTTCATTTTTATCTAAATAGTATATGTGGTTAGCTGCGTTATCCATATAAGCAACCATTAATTTTTCAATAAACAAAGAATGATACCTCCTAAACAAGGTGAATACTACAGAATACGTTTGAGTTTTTAATCTTTTGACTATGGGAATGTAAAAATTTTACGAACAAATATATTAATTTTTGATTTAATGTTCGTGTTTTTCGTTGACTTTCGCGAAAGTTATTGCTAAACTAAGCATGGTTTTCAAGATTAGGCGATATATATCGCCAGTCGTTAATTTGATGGAGGTGCAACCATGTCATCAGTAGTAGTAGTGGGAACACAGTGGGGAGACGAAGGAAAAGGTAAGATTACCGATTATCTCTCAGAAAAAGCAGAAGTAGTAGCAAGATATCAAGGCGGAAACAACGCTGGGCATACAATTGTTTTTGAAGGTAAAAAATATAAGCTTCACTTAATTCCATCTGGAATCTTTTATAAGGATAAAATCTGTGTAATCGGAAACGGTATGGTTGTTGATCCAAAAGCTGTTCTTGAAGAGCTTGCATATCTTCACAGCCACGGAGTAAGTACAGATAACCTTCGTATCTCAAACCGTGCTCATGTTATCCTTCCTTATCATCTTCGCCAAGATATTTTAGAAGAAGAAAGCAAAGGTGCTAACAAGATCGGTACAACGAAAAAAGGTATCGGCCCTGCTTATATGGATAAAGCAGCCCGCATCGGAATTCGTATCGCTGACCTTTTAGACCGAGAAGTATTTGAAGAAAAGCTTGAGCGCAATTTAGCTGAAAAGAACCGCTTGTTTGAGCGCATTTATGAAGCAGAAGGCTTTACGAAAGAAGAAATCCTGGACGAGTACTTTGAATATGGCCAGCAGATCGAAAAGTATGTTGTGGATACATCAGTTGTATTAAACGATGCACTAGATGACGGCCGCCGCGTTCTATTTGAAGGCGCGCAAGGCGTTATGCTTGATATAGACCAAGGAACATATCCTTTCGTAACATCTTCAAACCCGATCGCAGGAGGAGTAACAATCGGTTCTGGTGTTGGTCCATCTAAGATCAACCATGTTGTAGGTGTTTCAAAAGCATATACAACACGTGTTGGTGATGGTCCGTTCCCAACTGAACTTCATGATGAAATCGGAAATCAAATCCGTGAAGTTGGACGTGAGTACGGTACAACAACGGGACGTCCGCGCCGTGTTGGCTGGTTTGACGCTGTTGTAGTACGCCATGCTCGCCGTGTATCAGGTATTACAGATCTTTCTCTGAACTCAATTGATGTTCTAACGGGTATCGAAACTTTGAAAATCTGTGTTGCTTACAAGTACAAAGGCGAATTAACTTATGAGTTCCCAGCAAGCCTTAAAGTATTGGCTGAATGTGAGCCTGTATTCGAGGAAATGCCAGGATGGACAGAAGACATTACAGGGGTAAAAGATCTTGGAGAACTTCCTGAAAATGCGCGTCATTATGTAGAACGCATCTCACAAGTAACAGGTATTCCGCTATCGATCTTCTCAGTAGGACCTGACCGTGCACAAACAAACATGGTTAGAGGCGTGTTTGCTTAAAAATAATAATTAATCGAGGCTCCTTGTTCGCAAGGAGCTTCTTTTTTTATTTAACAGAGGAATTATCCTTTGTAAAAAAGCAACCTTAAAAGTTTTTATAAAAAATAAAACAAAAACATATTGTCAAACCCTCAATATCGTGATAAAGTAACACTTGTCGTGAAAAAACGACATCGTTTGTTTTTAAGTAAGAGCCATTAGCTCAGTCACGAGCTTTACAGCGTGATTGAACTACGAGTTGTCTCGACGGATACACTTACATTCTTCACTCTTAGAGGAAGAGACAGGGTACCGCGGACAAAAATTAGCACGAGCCATTAGCTCAGTCGGTAGAGCATCTGACTTTTAATCAGAGGGTCGAAGGTTCGAGTCCTTCATGGCTCACCACTTTTTTTAAAAAAGTGGCCCGTTGGTCAAGCGGTTAAGACACCGCCCTTTCACGGCGGTAACACGGGTTCGAATCCCGTACGGGTCACCATCTTTTATATAAATATTTTTTAGCATCAAATGGACTCGTGGTGTAGTGGTTAACATGCCTGCCTGTCACGCAGGAGATCGCCGGTTCGACCCCGGTCGGGTCCGCCATTATTTTTTTAGTATATGAATAAGATTTACTTATGGCTCGGTAGCTACGAGCGTTACAGCACGATTTAGCTGCGAGTTGTCTCGGCGGATACACTTCCAAGAGAAACGTGTAGAGGAAGAGACACAAATTAAATAAGACCAAAAATTTTTGGTTTTGAAAATTTTTGGCTCGATAGCTCAGTCGGTAGAGCAGAGGACTGAAAATCCTCGTGTCGGCGGTTCGATTCCGTCTCGAGCCACCATTTTACTTTTACTTATATCCTAAATCATGCGGCATGCCTTTAGAGGCATGCTTTTTTTATATACTAAAGCTTGTTTGAAAAGCATACAAATGAAACAGGACTTTTTCTTTTACCAACAGGGTTACACACGTATTGCTTCGAATATATTGTTATCAAACTGGGATGAGGAAGGCAGATGATCATTCAATGGAATTCCAATGGGTATTGTATTTAATCACAAGTTATCTTGTCGGCGGTTTGATGACAGGGTTTATTGTAGCGAAGGTATTAAGAGGGCACGATCTAAGAGTGATGGGCAGCGGCAATATAGGTGCCAGAAATGCGGGGCGTGTTCTTGGACCACCTGGCTTCGTGCTTACATTAGCCGGTGACATTCTTAAGGCGGCAGCAGTAGTATGGGCGGGAATTGAATTAGGTTTTCCATCCTATATTCAGCTGCTTGGTTTTTTAGCAGTAATTATAGGACATCTTTATCCAATATTCCTTGGATTTAAAGGAGGAAAAGGAGTAGCATCGTTTATAGGAGGATTGCTAGTTTTTAATTGGCTGTCTGCGGTACTGGTGGGAGCTGCGTTCCTGCTGTTCTATTCCATAAAAAGAAGTCTCACAGTAGCGGGTCTTTTTGCATTTGCACTCGCTCCATTTTTTTATTGGCTGTTAGAAAAGCAATGGCTAGAGACACTAATCCTCATTCCAATCAGTCTATTAGTTTTGTATGTACAAAAAGATGATATTAAAGAGCGGCTCATGTTAAGAGAATAAACAAAGATAGTTGAGAGGAATAGGAGAAAATCACTATTGCTCTCTTTTTAATTCGCAGTTTTCATATTCATTGTTGTTTTTGAAAGTAGTTGCTCTCCGTTCCAGTCTAACCTGTCCCGCTTCATGGAAGTATCCTTGCTCCCCGTTCCAGTCTAACCTGTCCCGCTTCATGGAAGTATCCTTGCTCCTGCGTCTACAAGTAAATGCTACCGATGTGAGCTTCCTCGTCGCATGCCTAACGAGAAGCTTCTCATGTGGAAGGCACGCACCTTGCAATCCAATCAACTAGTCAATGAAGAAATGAGTCGAAAGTAACAAACTTTTTATAAATAGCCTTTGAATCAAATTATTTACCCGGTTTCCCCCTTCCTAAAACATCCGGTTTTTTACAGTTACATTACAAAATACGTGAAATTCTGACAAATTGAAGTTCATTGTGATAGGATACAAAAGGATTAAGGAGAATTTTGTCATAGGACAATAGACTTAGCTTAGATATAGCAGAGGATCTTTAGGGGGAACTAGAACGTGCAAAATCGAAAAACCACTGAAAGATTTATAAAAAAGACAGTGCCATTTTTTGTGGCGGTTATCCTATTACTAACAACTTTTACGATGAATTCATCGGTAACATATGCGCATCATGACGATAACCAATTAATCAAGACCGTTTTCCATGTCTATGTAGATGGGAAGAAAATCGGCACAGTTCGTGAAAAAAGCGTCGTGGACCGGACTGTAGAACAATATATTCAAAATGCAAAAGGTAAAAAAGGTGCTTTTGCTTTTACATTAAACGAATCTATTGAACTTAAGCCAGAAAAGATGTTTAGACCACAATTTGATAATGAAGCTGCAAGAGAAGCGTTATCGAAAACGCTGTCAGTCTCATTAGAAGCTTACCGTCTCGTGATAGATGGACAAACTGTAGCCTATGTATCCAGTGAAAAAGAAGCGGAAGACATTCTACTGAAAATGAAGCTGGAGCATGTTTCAAAAGAGGAACTGGACGCCATTGAAAAAAATAAAGCTGAAGATAAGGAAGTTGAAATTCCTGAACTGCAGGCAGGGGAAAGTAAAGTAGTAGACATAGACTTTTCATCGCCAATTTTAGTTAGAAAAGCTCAAACCTCTTTAAGTGAATTGGTTTCAGTTGATGAAGCGATCACTCGTATTAAGGAAGGAACGCTTCAGAAGAAGGAACACATCATTCAAGAAGGTGAAACGGTAGAAGGCATTACGGAAAAGTATCATCTGACAATGGATCAGTTTTTCACGCTAAATCCGCGTCTTGTGTTAGTACCCGTTATCCATGGAGGTGAAAAAGTAACGGTTACAGAGAAGAAACCTTTTACACAAGTACTTGTCTATGAAGCAACTCGAACTCAAAATGAGATACCTTTTAAAATAGAAAAACAAGAAGATAGTACGCTTGAAAAAGGCGAAACGAAAATCGTTCAAAAAGGTCAAAAAGGATTAGAGGATATTACGTATACCGTTAGAAAAACGAACGGTAAAACGATCCAAAAAGATATTTTGAACCAAGAGCAGGTGAAAGCGCCGGTAACAGAGATTCAGAAGATCGGAACGAAAATAATCCCTTCAAAAGGAACAGGCCAGCTTTCGTGGCCAGCTGTTGGAGGTTACATCTCCAGTCATATGGGATCACGCTGGGGACGCCAGCATAAAGGAATGGATATTGCCCGTCCATCGAATCGATCTATTCTTGCAGCAGATAACGGAACCGTTGCGTTTGCAGGATGGGATGGAGATTACGGAAACAAAATCATCATCAACCATAATAATGGAATGAGAACGATCTATGCACATTTAAGTTCCCTTTCTGTATCAACGGGGGATGTTGTGCAAAAGGGTTCTAAAATTGGTGTTATGGGATCAACTGGGCAGTCAACAGGTGTTCATCTGCACTTTGAGGTATATAAAAACGGAGTGCTGCAAAACCCTGAAGACTATCTGTAAAAATAAGCGCAGTGCCTCCTGGGAAAGATTTTTTCCTGGGAGGTTTTTCTTATTTGAATTTAAAGGTTTTCCCGGTATTATGGAGAAAGTTTCACTTATGATAAAATAGTAGAGATACAGCATTTTATACAATACTAAAATTCAAAATTCATTCAGGCTTTCATTAAAATAGAGTTTCCGAAAAAAGGAGCGTTCCCATGGATAAGAAAATTCTCGTTGTGGATGATGAAAAACCGATTGCAGATATTCTGCAGTTTAATCTTGAAAAAGAAGGCTTCACGGTTATGTGTGCATACGATGGCATCAATGCGCTGGAAAAGGTTGAAAAAGAGAAGCCAGACATGATTCTGCTCGATATCATGCTTCCATTGAAAGATGGTATGGAAGTATGCCGTGAGATACGCAAAAAATACGATATGCCGATCATTATGCTGACTGCAAAAGATTCGGAAATTGATAAAGTACTTGGACTTGAGCTTGGTGCAGACGATTATGTAACGAAGCCTTTCAGCACACGCGAGCTGATCGCACGCGTTAAAGCCAATCTGCGACGCCATCAGCAGGAGTCTGAGCGCGAGGTAGATGAGAACAACGAAATTACCATTGGTTCTCTTACGATACATCCTGACGCTTATATTGTTACAAAGCGCGGAGAAACGATAGAACTGACACATCGGGAGTTTGAACTGCTTCATTATTTAGCTAAACATATCGGCCAAGTAATGACTCGTGAACACTTGCTGCAGACAGTTTGGGGCTATGATTATTTCGGTGATGTCCGTACTGTCGACGTTACGGTGCGCCGTCTGCGTGAAAAAGTGGAAGATAATCCGAGTCACCCATTGTGGATCATTACTAGACGCGGAGTGGGGTATTACCTAAGAAATCCTGACCAGGAGTAATCATCATGGATAAAGTCAATTTTTTTAAATCAATACATGTGAAATTTGTATTGATTTATGTTTTGCTCATATTAATAGCCATGCAGGTAATCAGCGTCTATTTTATTAACAATTTAGAGACGGATCTGCGACAGAACTTCACAAAATCACTTTATGACAGAGTGAATTTGCTGGAGTTTAATATTGAGCAAAAAATGAAGGACGAAAAGAGCTACAAAGATCAAAAAACAGAAGATGGGACAGAACCTGAAAAAACGCTTGAAGGTGATATTCAAGCGTTAATTGACGAGGAATTCGAAGAAAAAGAAGTTCAGGTTCTTAATAAAGAGGGCACTGTGCTAGCAAGCAGCAATCCTAGATTACTAGGCCAGGTCAGCTTTAATCCAAAAATCAAACTTGCGCTTGAAGGGACAGTGGATGACGAGGTCATGCTGACTCCCGAAGGCGAGCGGGTGATGGTTCTTGCTAAGCCGATTAAAATTGACAACAATGGACCAACCATCGGTGCAATCTATTTAGAAGCATCGATTGAGAGCATTTTTAAACAAATACAGCGAATTAATAATATTTTAGTTACCGGTACTGTAATAGCCCTTATTATTACAGGACTTCTTGGTGTCTTTTTGGCGCGGACGATAACGCGTCCGATGGCGGATATGAGAAAACAGGCCCTCGTTATGGCAAGAGGTGACTTTTCCCGTAAAGTACAGCTTTATGGAGATGATGAGATCGGTCAACTCGCGATGACGTTTAATAACCTGACGAAAAAACTTCAGGAAGCGACAGCTATTACAGAGAGTGAAAGAAGAAAACTTCGTTCGGTCTTAACCTATATGACAGATGGAGTAATCGCAACCGACCGGGATGGAGCGATCATTCTAATGAATGACCGGGCGGAAGAAATGCTGAATATTTCAAGACAGAACGCTCTTGGTACATCACTGATGGAGCTATTGCGATTAAATACAAATTACACGTGGGAAGAGCTCTATAACGAATATGAATCCATGCTGCTCGATTTCAGTACGGATGATCTTCATTATGTTGTTCGAGCAAATTTTTCAACGATCCAAAAAGACGATGGTCCGATTAACGGTCTAATTTGTGTATTACATGATGTTACGGAACAAGAACAGATTGATAATGAACGAAGAGAGTTCGTTTTTAACGTATCACATGAATTAAGAACACCGCTTACTACGATGAGGAGCTACCTGGAAGCTCTTGCGGATGGTGCATGGCAGGATGAAAACATAGCACCGCGCTTTTTAGAGGTGACTCAAAACGAAACAGAGCGTATGATCCGTCTCGTTACCGATTTGCTTCAGTTATCAAAAATGGACAGCAAAGACTATCGGTTTAATTTCCGTGAAATTGATTTAGTAGATTTCCTGGATGGTATTATTGAGCGGTTTGAGATGCTTGAGAAGGAGAACATTGAACTGTCCCGTTCTCTCCCTGACAATGTGATACCTGTTCAGTTAGATACAGATAAAATGACTCAGGTGTTAGATAATATCATTTCTAATGCAATGAAATACTCTCCTGAAGGCGGTACGATAACAGTTGCTGTTGCAATCACCGGAAGAAAAGTAAAAGTAAGTATTTCTGATCAAGGTGTAGGGATACCGAAAAATAACGTGTCTAAAATTTTCGACCGCTTTTTCCGTGTCGACCGTGCTCGTTCCAGAGACCTTGGCGGTACAGGACTTGGTCTTGCGATCGCAAAAGAAATTGTTCTTGCACATGGCGGGGATATTTGGGCAGAAAGTGAATGGGGACAAGGAACGACGATACATTTTACTCTTCCTTTAAGAAAAGTTAGGGAGGGGCAGCGATGAATTGGTTAAAATGGATTACAAATACCAGAAAAATAATTACTCTTTTCCGTGAGAACTATGAACTTATCAAATCGGTTACACTAACTGCGCTTATTTTATTAAGCCTTGTACTAACTTGGAGTCTATGGACGTTTAAACCAAGCTATCCATTTTTAGAAGACGCGCGGACCGTAAAAAAACAAGAAGTAGATGATCCGGCGGAAATTCAAGACGTAGTCAATCCAACGCAAGTTATCTATCATAACGGGAGCAAGTTATATGGGGCAGAGGCTAA
This sequence comes from Fictibacillus arsenicus, assembly GCF_001999465.1. Lineage (GTDB taxonomy): Bacteria > Bacillota > Bacilli > Bacillales > Fictibacillaceae > Fictibacillus > Fictibacillus arsenicus. The sequence continues at coordinate 1,403,126 of NZ_MQMF01000001.1, read as the reverse complement.
TAATGTAATAGAAAAATTTCACAACACATTAAAAGAAACTAAGTTTATTATTGAACCCGGTACAAGAACTCTGCCGTTTGACCCTGAAGACAAATTGATAAAAGAAACTGATCACCAATACATCGAAGTTATTTATCCTGTAGAAATGACACAAGAAATCTATAAAGAAGTATTCTCTTTTGAATCGGAAATTACGGCAAGCAAACCGCAATACGTCGACAGGATCTTTCTTTACAAAAGTGATTCTTCAGGCAGTATAGAAGGATATTTAGTATCCTATCAGTCAAAGAAGATGCAAAAGATTAAAGCTTCTAATAATGCGCTGCTTCCATTAATAAATGACATTGATGATATGGTTGCCAATAGCAGTCTGGTTCCTTATCTTTCTTATGATATTGAACAGAGGAATGACGATGGCCAGAATGAAATTCAGCAAAGGTTCTACTTCCCGAAAAACAAGCTGGAACTTAACAAATATAACTATATTTCTAGAGCGACAAACGAAGACACGTATGAATTGTATAAGAAAGCCCTCTTTAAAGATCCACAAGCTGTAAAGAGTGCAACAAGCGATAATGAAATAACGTATGCGGATGGAACAGCAGCAATGGTCGTTAAAATCCTGCAAAATCGTTTTACGTATACAAATTTTGCTGGATCCGCAAATCCGAATACAACCCAAATCTCACCGCTCTTTCAATCGATAGACTATATTAATACTCATGCGGGCTGGGGAAATCCATATATTTTATGGAATATAGGTACCTATACAACTGACTTTTGGCTGTTTGTTGAAAACCTCCCTGTACTCGATCCAGAAATACAAATGAGTTTAACTTGGTACGAAAACGAATTGCAGGAATATGAACGATCTTTAGTTCAGCTGGATTTAAGCGAGACGTCCATTCCTTCTTCATTAACAGAAGAAGTTACTATACAATCTGGAGACTCAGTTATAAATAAACTGAAAGAATCTGATTATAACACCAACTATATTAAGGACATTCGCATCGGATATACCATGAAAAAGCGTGAACCTCATATCTATATGCTTGAACCGCAGTGGTTTATTAATTATGACATAAAAGGCTGGGAGCCATTATTTAAAGAAGACAGAGAGGAAGGGTTTTAATTGGATTGGAAGAAAACAAAAAGCATCTTTATCCTTACCTTTCTTGTCTTGAACTTGTTTCTGGGTTACCAGCTCTACCAAAAAAACGATATAAACAATATTGCCTATCTTTCGGAACAGCCTTTAGAAGAAAGGTTAGCGATCAATAAAATCTCATATCAGGATAAACTTCCAAAATACAAAGCTGAACAGACTTTAATTAGTGCTCAGCGCTACAAATTTACGGAAGAAGAGCAAGAACTAAGTTCAAAAAACATTTCACTTGATGAGGATGCCAGCACGGATATTACACTGCATTATAAGCTGGAAGAACCAATTGATCTTCCTGAAAAGGATACAAAAGATCTCATCGATGAGTTAGGAAAATTCTTGGAAGAAAACGTGACTCGAGGCAAAGATTACAGATTTTATGAATGGGACAAGGAAGAAAAGATCATCTGGTTTAACCAGGTTTACCTAGAAAAGCCAATTTTTTATAATACTGCTAACTTTGAAACTCCAAAAGGTTCAGAACTAGATTATGAAGCACCAAATGGTATGATTAAATTCAAACTCGACGATAAAGGGAACTTAACGGAATTCACACAAACGTATTTAGGAATTATGCGTCAAGGTGCCTTTCAAGAAATCATTACTCCCAAAAAAGCATTAGGACGTTTATTAGATACTAGCCACTTAAAAAAAGGCCATAAAATTAAAAATATCAAACTAGGATATTACAGTCTTGTAGGTGTAGGGGATCTTCAGGTTTATGCACCAACCTGGCTGATTGAAACAGAGAACGGACAATATTTAGTCAATGCAACTGACAGTTCCATTCAAGTGTTATCTGAAAAAGAGGAGTAGAAAGGAACATGCGGTTATGAGTTTAAAATTTAGCGTTCTCGCCAGCGGGAGCTCGGGGAACGCGATTTACGTAGAAACAGAGAAAACAAGACTGCTTGTTGATGCTGGACTCAGCGCTAAGCAGATACAGATTCTTTTTGAAAAAGCCGCTTGTGGAGAAGTGGGAGATATCGACGGTGTATTAGTCACTCATGAACACAGCGACCATATCAAAGGGCTGGGTGTCCTGGCACGAAAGTTTAAGCTGCCTATCTATGCAAATAAAAACACGTGGAACGCAATGAATGGCCTAATTGGGGAAGTAAACACGGAACAGAAGTTTGAGTTTGAGATGGAAACGGTCAAAACATTTAATGATTTAGAAGTAGAGTCATTTGGCGTCTCTCATGACGCTGCTGAGCCGATGTTCTATGTGTTTCATCATAATGGCAGGAAACTAGCTTTAATGACCGATACAGGCTATGTGAGCGACCGTATGAAAGGGATTATAAGGGATAGTCATTCTCTTGTTATAGAATCAAACCATGATATCAATATGCTGATGATGGGGAGATACCCTTGGAACATTAAGCGCCGTATTCTAGGAGACCATGGACATATCTCGAACGAAGATTGCGGTCATGCTCTTGCTGATGTAATCGGTGACGGGACTAAGCATATCTATTTAGCTCATCTTAGCAAAGATAACAATATGAAGGACATCGCTCGTCTTGCAGTGGAGCAAACATTGAAAACCCATGATATCTCGACTGGAGATCAAGTTATTTTACATGATACAGATGCGAGTCAGCCAACAAAGCTGGCAGTCGTTTAAATAACTTACTTGTTTAAAGTAAACCGTTTCAGGAAATAACAATAAGTGTGGGAAATTATGAAAAATAACCCAAAATGTCCATAATTTAAGGACTTATTACTTATAATGGGTTATGAATTCGAACACTTCATTGTTGAAAGGAACGGTGATGACTTACATGGGTTATTATGATGGAGATCATGAATCCTCATCTCGACAAAAAGGAAATCGCGGAGGTAAGTTTCTACCAGCTTTGCTAGGAGCGATTCTGGGCGGTTTACTAGTATTATTTACAGTGCCAGCACTAGGAGGCGCAGGTTTGCTTCCGGATAACCTGTATCCTTCAAATGAAGAAGAAAACGGTCTTGGTGCTGATGAAAACGCGATTGAGAGAAACGTGGATGTGGATCTTACTACAAACGTAACCGATGCAGTAGACAAAGCATCGGATGCAGTGGTAGAAGTGGTGAACATTCAGCAAACCGATTTTTGGAGCCAGCAGCCAGCAGGTACTGGATCAGGAGTTATTTATAAAAAAGAAGGCAATAAAGCGTACGTTGTAACAAACGATCATGTGGTAGCTGATGCGAGCCAGATCGAAATCACTTTAAGCAATGGAACAAAGCTGAAAGGGACACTTCGCGGTACAGATCCTTTAATGGACTTAGCGGTTGTAGAAATCGATGGAAGCAAAATCAAGGATGTAGCTGAGTTTGGTACATCTGGAGACTTAAAACGGGGAGAACCTGCAATTGCAATTGGAAACCCGCTAGGCAATTTTCCAGGATCAGTCACCCAAGGGATTGTCTCAAGTGCCGACCGTTCTATTCCAGTAGATCTAGATCAAGATGGCAATCCGGATTGGCAGGCTGAAGTCATTCAGACTGATGCAGCAATCAACCCCGGAAACAGCGGCGGAGCACTCATTAATATAGCCGGACAGGTAATTGGGATTAATTCATCAAAAATAGCTCAGCAGGAAGTAGAAGGAATAGGATTTGCGATTCCGTCAGATGTAGCAAGACCCATTATTGAGGATCTTGAAAAGTACGGAGAAGTACGAAGACCATTCTTAGGAGTAAATATCATTCCTCTATCACAGGTAAATACTTACCATCGTGAACAGACATTAAAGATCCCAGACAGTGTAAAAGGCGGCATTGTCGTTATGGAGATCACGCCAACATCTCCAGCTGCACGAGCTGGCATTAAAGAAATGGATGTTATCGTTGAAATGGACGGCGAAAAGATCAATGATCCGATCGCTCTTCGTAAATTCCTTTATACAAAAACAAAAATTGGTGAAGAAGTCGAAGTTGTTTTTTATCGCGATGGTAAAAAACAAACAGCTAAAGTTGAATTAGGTAAGCAAACATAAAATAATAGGAGCAGGGGGTGATGAACCTCCTGTTTTTATTTTGTATACAAAACGCTATATGTGGACTACTTTTTACGTGTATATCGTTTACAGAAGAAAAAGAATTCGGTAGTGTAAGATAGAGAATTGTGGATAAGTAAGGAGAATTGTGAAATGAAGATTATTTGCTGTAAAGAGCATGCGGAGCTTGCGATTGACATCATTGTGGATGAGTTTGAAACAGCTCCAGTTGTAGAGTTACTAACAGAGAAAGATGAGTTATCAACAACATGTGAATACTGTAATGAAGCAGGTGTATATAAAGTATCGAACATATGAACGCCTACAATATATGGGCTTAATTGTGCATATGTGGATAAGTTCTGGGGATAACTTATTTCGAAAAGGAGTTTTCAACAAGTGAATATATCAATTGTTTCCGTAGGGAAGCTAAAAGAAAAATACTTAAAACAAGGAATAGACGAATACTTAAAAAGGCTTGGACCTTACACAAAGATAGATATTATAGAAGTTCCCGATGAAAAAGCACCTGAAACGTTAAGTGACCAGGAAATGATCATGGTGAAAAATGCAGAAGGTGAAAGGATTCTAGCGAAAATCGGACAAGATGTTCATGTCATCGCAATGGCCATTGAGGGAAAAGCCATTTCTTCAAAAGATCTGGCAGATAATTTGGACAAGCTGGCAACGTACGGGAAGAGTAAAGTGGCATTTGTTATTGGAGGATCACTTGGACTTAGTGATGCCGTAATGAAGCGGGCTAATGAAAAAATTTCATTCGGAAAAATTACGTATCCACACCAGCTAATGAAGCTCGTGTTAGTAGAGCAGATATATAGGGCTTTTCGCATTAATCGGAATGAACCATACCACAAGTAGGGTGGTTAAGTGATATTTAAGTACTAGTAGTTTAATCTGAACACAGGCGCCAGACCCCAGCTATAAGAATCGTTCCTTTGATTCATTTTCATCTAATAAGGGTAATTTTAGATGTGGCATTTTAGTTAGGGAGATGAATATGAAAGTATATACGATTGGACATTATAACCATTCGAAAGAACAATTTTTGAAGTTGTTGGGAGCAGCAGAAATCAGCTTTGTGGCAGATGTCCGGGCATTTCCTGCAAGTCGCAGGAGTTCACACTTTAAAAAAGAAAACATGGACCAGTGGCTGAAAGAAGCGGGGATTCACTATCACCATTTTCCCGGTCTTGGCGGCAGAAGGAAAATGTCGGGACTGGTAGGTGAGCAATTGAACGAAGGGTGGAATAATCGCTCTTTTCAAAACTATGCGAATTACACACTGACGGATGATTTTCAGTATGCTTTGGAACTGCTTAAGGAACAGGCCAAAGAAAGGACTCTCGTCTACATGTGTTCAGAACATCATCCGGCAAGATGCCACCGTCTTCTCATCAGTAACGTGCTGCAGGCAAATGGATGGGAAGTGCTCCATCTCATACCTGATTCCAAAGGGAATCCTGGGATAGTACGTCATGAATTGGGGAAGTGGGGCGCCATGCCAATCATTGAAGAAGATGGAACCGTCGTGTATCCGAAACTATAAAAATGAAACGTGAGAAACACAGGTGGGAAGCCCGGGGACAAGTCTCGTGCTTCCTATATGTATAAGAGCAGATATACTTTTCAACCCCAGGCTCTCCTATTTACTAGAAATAGGTTACTTCAACCCATTCTTTACAATTTTATCTTTAATAATTGTCTCAACATCCAAATCTAATTCATTACAGAGTATAAGTCCGTATATGAATACATCAGCGATTTCTATCCTTAAGAGCCTTCTTTAATATTTCTTTTGACCTTACGCAGCCACGAACTTAACCGAATGATACAAGTCAGAGACGAAGTTCTCTGGCTTCTATTTTTTATAAATCTGAATCTATAAATTTTACGATTCTTTCGCATATTTCATGTGTAATTAATGAATCTTGGATGGATGGCTCAGGAACCCTGTCATTTTTTACACAATCTATAAAATAATCTGTGATCTGGTAGAATCCGCGTTTATAAAGAGTTGGCTCCCAGTCTCCAAATTTAGATATGCTGATCTCTTTATTATGAAAATGAGTCGTTTCAACGAGGCTGTTGACTACATATTTATGCTGGCCAGTGTTATATTCTATAATTTCTTCTGTAACTCCACCATTTCTGTTCATGATACCTATAGCGATACAGTCGTCGCCAATTAACTGTATAACTAATTGATTCAGCATTTTTCCATCTTTAAGAAACTCCACTTTTACATCCTTAACCGGTGTATTCATCAAAAATCTAAGTGTATCCACCACATGAATAAAATCCTCTACAACAAATCTTCTCGTATAGTCAGGTGAAACAAATCGATTTTTCTGCATGATAATCAGGCTGGCTTTACCGTGTTCCTTCAATTCTTTTACTCTTGGAATAAATCTTCTGTTGAAACCTACCATTGCAATTTTACCGGTCTCTTTTGCGAGCTGTTCAATTCGTTCAGCTTCTTGAAAATTTAAGGATATTGGTTTATCTATATAAACGTGTATACCGCTCTTGAGCATTTTTTCTGCTATTTCGAAATGTGCTTCTGTAGCGGTGTTGATAAACGCCGCATTGATATTCTTGCTTACCAGTTCGTCAACAGTTTGAACTTTTTCTTCTATTCTGTACTTTTTTGATAATTGGTTTAACGTGTCTTCATTTCTTGTACAAAGCACAAGTTCCAGGCCAGCTTTTTCAGAGAGCACAGGCAAGTAAGCCTTCTTTGCGATATCGCCTAATCCAATGATTCCAACTTTCATGATTTTCACCTCAATCTTTTTTGAAGCTCACTTATACAGTAACATGCTTAATACCTGTTTCTATAAGGAATAACTCAAAGGTAAAAACTTTGAGTCTTTTTTTAAATTTTACGGTACGTGTTCTTATAAATATTACACGTTCGCCTCATCGACCACTTTTTTCACCTGTATTCGACAAAACCTCACCTGTATTCGACTTCTTTTCGCCTGTAAATAATACTTTTCCGCCTTTGTTGATGCATCCCCATAAATTAATGATCAAAAAATCTTATTCGCTAAATTCAAGCAGCATTTTTATTAACTCTTTTGTCGCGTATGTTGCATATTTGTCTTTCTTTTTTATAATTCCAAGCTCATATGGAAGAGATGGATTCGTTATTGGGATTGCCTTCACTTTATCCTGATCCACCTTTTTCGCTATAGACTCTGGAAAGATAGATACCCCTAAATTTTCTCCGATCATACCGATTATAAAATCCCACTGGGAGCTTTCATAGGCAACTTTCGGACGAAAGCCTGCATTTAAACATTCTTGAATGACTCTGTCATGCAGCGTAAATCCTTCCTTAAAAAAAATAAAAGATTCATTATGCAGCTCTTTCATTTCGATACTTTTTCGTTCGGCAAAGGAATGAGATGCATGAACGAAAAGCATAAGCCGCTCTGTCAAAAAAGAGACGATTTCATATTTTTCTTTATTGATTGGCAAGACAACCACAGCGAGATCCAACAGGCCATCACTCACTTCTTGCTGCACTTTCTTCGCACCGTGTTCGACCATTCGGATTTGAATGTCGGGATAGAGCGTTTTGAATTTCTTTATGATTTTTGGGAAAAATAAGAAACCAATAAGCGGCGGAATTCCGATTGTGATTTTTCCTTTTTTTAAGTTCATCAGATCGTAGAGGCTGGATGAAAGATTATCAAGATTCTCCAAGATCATCTTGCTTTGTTCAAAAACAATTTCACCGGCTTCTGTTAGTTCGATCTGTCTTGAGGAACGGTCTATTAGTTCCATTTCAAGTTCGTCCTCTAGATTCTTAACCATTTTGCTTAAACTTGGCTGAGATATATGTAAAACGGCAGAAGCCTTGGTGAAGCTTTTGTATTTTGCAACTTCGTAGAAATAAGTCAGCTGGCGAATATCCATTCTGTAACTCCGATCTATAACTTTTGTGCATATTATCTATAGTTATGATTCATTTTACTAATTAAATACACAGGAGTAAAATGTCCTTCGTGCAATGAAACTAGTTTAAAAGAAGTGCCAATTGATGAAAGCGCACTCTTTTCATATATAAAAGGAGGAAAGATTTTGATTAGTATCATAATAGGGCTTGCCCTGCTTATGTTCTTTGCTTACCTCGGATGGTCAATCATTTGGGTTGCTCCAATCGTCGCAGGTATTGTCGCTTTAATGAGCGGATTAGACCTAATGGATGCATATACAAACACGTATATGACAGGCTTTGTGAATTTTGCGAAGCAGTGGTTTCCGATCTTCTTATTAGGAGCGGTACTAGGCAAATTAATGGAAGATACCGGTGCTGCTAAATCAGTTGCCATTCAGTTTACAAAGTTTATAGGGGAAAAGCGTGCTATTTTAGGAGTTTTGGTTGCATCTGCTGTTTTGACATATGGCGGTGTAAGTTTATTCGTAGTCGTTTTTGCGATTTACCCGATAGCGCTTGCTCTATTTAAGAAAGCAGATATCTCTAGAACACTAATCGCACCAACGATTGTTCTCGGTGCTTTCACATTTACGATGACAGCTGTACCAGGAACACCTCAGATTCAAAATCTAATCCCGATGAATACGTTTAAAACAACACCTATGGCGGGTACTATCATCGGTATCGTGGCAACGCTGATCATGGCAGTAGGCGGTTACCTATGGCTGAAATTCAGAGAGAAAAGAATGATGGCAGCTGGTATAAAGTATACTGAACCTGATAAATCGAAAGAGAAAGAAGAAGAAAGCGAAGAGAATCTTCCAAACTGGATTCTTTCTTTACTCCCTTTATTGGTCGTTGTTATTTTACTTAATTTCTTAAAAATAGCTCCAATCCCATCATTATTAGCAGGGATTCTAGCAATTTTACTTATTAGTGTGAAGCAATACAAAACGTTCATTCCATCTATGAATGAAGGAGCAAAAGGGTCAGTTATGGCCATTATCAATACGAGTGCAGCGGTTGGATTTGGAGCAGTGGTAACAAGCGTGCCAGATTTTGATCGCATAACAGATTTGCTATTAGGCATTTCAAGCAACCCACTCGTATCAGAATCACTTGTTGTACAGCTTCTGGCAATGATTACGGGTTCTGCATCAGGCGGTATGGGAATTGCTTTAGAAGCGCTTGGAGGTACGTATTTTGAGTTGTCTCAGTCAACTGGAATGAGCCCTGAGGCGTTTCACAGAATGGCATCCATAGCGTCTGGTGCATCTATTCTTCCTCATAACGGGGCACTGTTGACTCTACTTGCGGTTACACAGTTAACGCACAAGGAAACTTATAAAGATGTGTTTGTTGTTGCTCTAATCATTCCAACAATCGCTGTAATTGTCGGAATCATTATGGCAAGTATGGGTATTATCTAAATAAATTAGGAGTGAGTATTGTGGTAGAAAATAAAGTAGTTGTAATCACAGGTTCTGCAAGCGGTATTGGTTTTGAAATTGGAAAGACATTTGCTGAAAATGGAAGCAAAGTTGTATTAACAGATTTAAACGATGAGGGTGTAAAGAAAGCTGCTGAAGAACTTAAAGGTCTTGGATATGAAGCGATTGGCCTTAAAGCAGACGTTACGAGTGAAGAAGACATCAAGAACATGATCGAGACTGCTCATAGAGAGTACGGACGTGTGGATGTCCTGATCAACAATGCCGGTCTTCAGCATGTATCACCAATTGAAGAGTTCCCTACAGACAAATTCGAATTGATGATCAAGATCATGCTTACAGCTCCGTTTATTGCAACGAAGCACGTTATGCCGATCATGAAAGAGCAAGGTTTTGGACGCATCATTAACATTTCTTCTATCAATGGTTTGATTGGATTTGCTGGAAAAGCGGCTTACAACAGTGCAAAACACGGCGTTATCGGTCTTACAAAGGTTGCAGCACTAGAATCAGCTGCAGAAGGTGTTACAGTTAACGCACTATGCCCAGGTTATGTAGATACTCCACTTGTTCGCGGTCAATTAGAAGACTTAGCGAAAACAAGAAATGTATCTTTAGATAAAGTGCTTGAAGAAGTTATTTATCCGCTAGTTCCGCAAAAACGTCTTATGGAAGTAAGTGAAATCGCAGACTATGCGATGTTCTTATCAAGTGAGAAAGCGAAAAGTGTAACCGGACAAGCAATCGTTATCGATGGCGGATATACAGCACAGTAATAATTATTACAAAGAGTGCAGGCAAAAGAAGCCTGCACTCTTTGTTTTTAATTAACTGTAATTTCACTCATGAAAGCATGTGTATTGTTTTCCGTATCCTTAAAGAACGCCATCCATATATCAGTGTGGCCCATTTTACCGACAATATGAGGTTCATCAATAAAGGAAACACCTTTTTCCTTTAAGGCATTATATGTACTTGAAAGGTCCTCGACTTGGAAGTAGATCACGGAACTCGATTGAGAAAATTCTTCTTTTTCAGGCAGACTAAGAAAAATACGTAGCCCATCACATTGCAAGAAGGCAAGGCGGTCTGTGTTAAATAAAAGCTCGAGCCCAAGTGTATTTTGATAAAAAGTTAGAGCACGTTCCAGGTTTTGAACAGGTACTCCAATTTGGCCTACTTTTTGTATTACTTTTTTAGTTATAGTCATAACAAATCTCCTCATTTCAATTATTTATTAAGAGAATCATAATCTTTTTTCTCTACTCATTCTTATCCAATATCACTTTTTTTCGAAATTGAAGCGGGGAAATACCAGTATGTTGTTTAAACCATTTGCTAAAGGATACAGGATTATTCAACCCAACTTCAAATGTAATATCTGTCATGCTGTAATCAAGGTCTGTTAGAAGCGAAATCGATTTTTGGAGCCTTAATTCTGAAATTTGCTGATAAGGCGTTTTGTTATAGATTTTTGAGTAATTTCGTAAGAGGTGGTTTGGTTATAAACAAGCCACACGGGAGATCTCTTCGAGTGTGATTTGCTGATCATAGCACGCTCTGATAAATTCATGGGCAATGCTGATCCTTTTATAGAGTTCTGTTCGGGTAGAGAAGCGCAAAGCATCGAGTGAATCGAGATCTTTTAATGATTTCATATGTTCCAATAAAATAGACTCCATGATGCTATGAAATTGCTGTTCTTGCCAAAGTGAGTCATTAAAGGATGAATGCTGTTTTAGTTGGAGTATCTGATGAGAAATGGTGCTGCTTATTTCGTACGTTTTTTCAAAAAAACCAATAGAATGTGTTTCTTTAAAAGGATCAGACAATAACCGGTAAGACGACTCGTTCATCGTACGAAAAACGTGGTCACTAAATCCATGCTTGAAAAAAAGACAGAAAGACTCAACCTCAATTTGATTATCAATCGTAATTGAGTAGGACCCTTCATTAAGCAGGAGGTATCTGTTTTCTTCAACTGCAAAATACCCCTTATTCGTCTTATAGTGTGCTTTCCCGTTTGTGAAGGTCTTAAGAGAGAGTTGTCCGTTTCCTTCCCAATGGAAATGGCTGCTTTTTGCATGAAGTATATAATTGGATGAGCTAGTGTTGCCCATTGCATCGTCTCCTGTAAAATGATTGCCTGATAAATAGAATTATACATAATATGGATAGGTGTGTGGGGAACAAAAAGTAATGTTTCACATGGAACATTAGTGAAACAGGATTATTAATTGACCAACAAAAAGAAGGTGACTTAGATCACCTTCCTTTTTAAAACTACGAGGGTGGTTAAATTACTTATAACATCCTTAACACGTAAAAGGATTAATAACTTAAAAAGTAATAAATTCCTTTAGAGGGATTAAACATCTTTATATTTTACAACTGGCCACTTTTCCTTACGAAGGGCATTTAAGAGTTCCTTGCTGGAATTTAGATTTGTTTGCACAAGTTCTCTAGGCGTCAATGCCATCCATTGATTTAAGGAGACATCAGCAAAAACCTTGCTTTTGAAAATTTCTAGAAACCACAGACTTTGATTGCCGGTATTCTGAATATAGTGACCGAAAGCAAATGGAACATATCCGACATCTCCAGCACGGACGTTAAATGTTCTTGCAGCTCCATCTCCTGCAAAAACGGTCATCCTTCCCATTCCTGTCAAATAGTATTGCCACTCATCATTGTTTGGATGCCAATGAAGTTCTCGCATTCCGCCAGGTTTTACTTCGACCAATGCAGCTGAAATGGTTGTAACGGGAAAGTTAGTAGAATCTACAATGCGGACAGTCCCGCCGGGAAAGGTTAAGGGCTTTTGAGCTGACATTCGGTATGAAAAAGACTGAGGAACAGTTCCATATGGATCAGGTACTGCTTGGGTCTCAATAGGACCTGGTACGTTAGACTGGTAAATGTAACGCTGTTTTGAAGGGATATGAGTAAATGCGCTCTCTGGTACTCCAAAATTAGCAGATAGTATTTCTTTCGGTGTATGTGCAAACCAATCAGAGATCGATAACGTACTTAAATCAGAAAAATCACCGTTATCAAAAACAAGAATAAACTCACAGCCTTCTTCTAATCCTTGAATGGAGTGCGGTATACCGGGAGGGAAGAACCATAGATCCCCAGGTCCTACGTCTGAAATGAAATTTCTTCCGTTTTCATCAACCGATGTTATACGGGCGCGCCCAAGTATCATGTAAGCCCATTCTGCTTCTTGGTGCCAGTGCAGCTCTCTGACACCTCCTGGGGTAAGCCGCATATTTACACCTGCGAGTGTTGTTGCCACAGGAAGCTGTCTAACCGTAATTTCTCTCGACCAGCCCCCATGATTTAGCTGCATAGGGGTATCTGAAAAAGAAAACCGCATATTTGGAATCGTACCTGCATCCGTTTTAGGCGGGACTAACATATCAGGATTTTCTATATCACGCATAATATCCCGAGGTCCAAAATCAGTTGCACCAGCCCCATCATCCCTAATTGGCTGGGGGATATTCTGATAGGGTTGATTTCTAGATTTATCACTCATGATAACGACTCCTTTCAGCTGAAATTACCATTGTAATAACATATGAAGCCGTTTTTATTTCCATGATAAGTAATGGTCTGGTATTATGATTTACCTAAAACCGCATCAGCAAGGTTATAGACAATTGCATCATCTGTAGGAGGATTATGAAGACCAGCACGTACATCGCGAAAATGTCTTTGCAGCGGGTTTGCGGCTGAAAGACTTCTTGCACCTACAATTCTCATCGCTAAATCAACTACTTTGTTGGCACTGTTTGTGGCAATATGCTTAACAGCGGATAGCTCTGAAGCCATTTTTGTACGGTTTTCTGGCTGTTCGACCCATTTTCGTGCTACAGCATATAACACCTGGCGAGCATTAAACAGTTCAAGCTCAATCTCCCCGATTTTTCTTCTCACTTCAGGTACATCTTTTATTGGACCAGGCAGGGTATTCGGACTGTATTCTGAGGCGAATTTTATCGCATAATCCTTTGCCGCTGCGGCAATTCCAATATAAACGGCAGGAACTTGAAGATACCACCCTCTAGTTATTGAAGACCGTCCATCTTCTACAAATAAGAGGTCTTCTTCTTCAACGAGTACATCTTTTAGGACAAGGTCATCACTTTTGGTGCCTCTCATAGATATGCTGTCCCACGTTTCTTTTATAGAGACACCTTCTCGTTTATGATCAACTAAAATAAACCCCTTTTTATCGGTGTAATTAAGATCAGCGGTAATGATGGAATAATCGAGAGCTTCAGCCATAGAAGTAAATGCTTTAATTCCGTTCAAACGCCAGCCGTTTTCTCCTTTTATGGCAGTTGTGCCAGGAGTTCCGCCTCTTGAAGGGCTTCCGGTAGCTCGTTCTGTCTGAGCCAGATTTAAGAGAGATCTATTCTGAACAATATACGAGCTCACTTTTTCAAAAGTTGAACCTTGCCAATGCCTGTTTTCAGCCGCTTCAAGCATGACACCTAAGTGCCATCCCAAAGATAGAGCAGTAGGGGCATCGCCTTGAGCTATTATTTCTTGGACTTGTAAATATTCAAGAAGGTTGAGATCTTGGCCGCCAAACTCTTTTGGTATCGTCAAAGATAGAAAGTTCATTTTCTTTAGGTCTGCGAAATTCTCGTAAGGGAAAGTACCTTCTAAATCAACCGCATTAGCTCTTGTGCTGAAAACTTCTTTTAGTTCTTCTGCTTGTTTTAAGATTTCCTCTATGTTTGTTTGATTCTTATCCTGCCTTGTTTCCTCATAAGTTTTAGTCACAAATTTTCCCTCCGGTAATTTTTTTAGAGGACATAAAAAAATCCTCCTTTCAAAATGACGAAAGAGGATTGTTAAAAACTCTTTCTCATCTCTCAGACACTAGCATGTCTGCTGGAATTAGCACCTTTCCTATCTAGTAAAGATAAGCGGTTGCTGCAGGATCTTAGGACCAGTTCCTCCCCTGACTCGTGATAAGAATAATAGATTTTAAATTTTAATAGTCATCACTATAAAATACTAGAGAGTATATTGTCAATGGAAAACTGAAAACTTAAAATTTTTTTATTATTTTTAAAATGTGCGTTGACAGGCTACTTTTATTCCTGTATATTCTGTTGATAAATTGAATATTATCGATTTCTTATCGAGAGAGGTGGAGGGACTGGCCCTTTGAAGCCTCGGCAACAACTATTTTAGAACTGTGCCAATTCCAGCAAGCTTACAAGCTTGAAAGATAAGGAGAGAACAAATGCGTTTTTATTATTTACGTATTTTATTAACCTCTTCTTATTTCATGAAGAGGTTTTTATTTTTTCTCTTTGGAGCGGTACAAAAAATTCAAACGTTACGGAGGAAATCATTTTGAGCAAAGAAATTTTGTTAAACGCATTTGAAATGACAAGCGCTATGCATAACTCTCATGGACTTTGGAAGCACCCGGAAAATAAACGGCATAAGCGCTACAAAGATTTAGATTATTGGATTGATTACGCAAAGCTGCTGGAGAAAGGGAAGTTCGATGCGATATTTTTTGCAGATGTTTTAGGCGTTTATGACACTTACCAAAAGAGTAAAGCTCCTTCTATCAGGGATGGACTGCAGGTCCCGCTAAACGACCCAGCTCTGCTCATCTCTGCGATGGCTAGTGTAACTGAAAATTTATCGTTTGCGGTTACGGTCAGTACCACATATGAACAGCCTTTTGGAAATGCACGCCGTTTTTCTACACTTGATCATTTAACGAATGGAAGGATTGCTTGGAATGTCGTAACTTCTTATCTTCCTAATGCCGCAAAAAACTTTGGCCTGGAGGATATGATTAAACACGATGAGCGTTATAACATCGCTGATGAGTATCTCGAAGTATCTTACAAGCTTTGGGAAAACAGCTGGGAAGACGATGCAGTTGTTGAAGATATCGAGACGAATACGCTGGTTGATCCTGAAAAGGTCCATGAGATCAACCATGAAGGACAGTATTTTAAAGTGGAAGGACCTCATTTAAGCGAGCCATCCCTGCAGAGAACACCTGTTATATATCAGGCAGGCACCTCAGAAAGAGGACGTGATTTTGCTGCAAAACATGCAGAGTGTATTTTTGTGGGAGGTCCAACAGCTAAAAGGATCCGATTCTATGCAGATGATATTAGAGAGCGGGCAAAAAAACATGGCCGGAACCCTGAGAATATTAAAATTTTTTCGTTCCTAAACGTAGTTGTTGGAGAAACAACAGAGGAAGCAGAACGGAAATTTGAGGAATATTCAAAGGTTTGGAGCTCAGATGCTGCAAAGGCACAATATGGGGCAAGCGGATATGATATCGCTGAATATGAAGAACTTGATCCAGACCTTCCGTTTGAATATACAAAGTCTACTGAAGGCGGCCATTACAAGGCTGCCACACTTACAAAAGATGCTCCTAAAAAACTTACTGTAGGAGAAGTGCTTAACCGGTTTGAGTCACCTGACAGGGGAAGCTATATCGTAGGAAATCCAGAGCAAGTTGCAGACGGGATTCAAGCTCAGTTTGAGGAGTCTGGTGTTGATGGATTTAACTTAAATCACCTTGTAACCCCAGGTGATCTGGAAGCTTTTGTGGAACTCGTTGTACCGGTACTTCAAGAGAGAGGATTATATAAAAAAGACTATAACAAAGGTACGCTGAGGGAAAAATTATTTAGTGATAGGTTATTGCCAGATGACCATCCTGCAGCGAAATATAGAAGAGTTTTATCAGAAATAAAATAATATAATTCAGGAGTGAGGAGAGAATGAAAAAAATAACTCGGTTAATCATAGGGCTTACAGTCATCATTGCTTTAGCTGGATGTGGAGCTTCAGGAGAAGGGGAGAAGAAAGAGATTACACTCGGAGCGACCGTTCCATATAGCGATATGCTTGAAAAAGGTGTTAAGCCATATTTAGAGAAAAAAGGATACAAAGTCGAGGTAAAGGAATTCAATGACTATGTACAGCCGAATATATCCCTTAAGAGCGGTGCGCTTGATGCAAATCTTTTTCAGCACAAGGTGTATATGGACGCTTTTTCAAAAGAGAATGATATGAAATTATCAAGTGTAGTGACTGTACCGACAGCTCCGATCGGCATATACTCCAACAAATTTAAATCGCTCGAAGAAATTAAGCCTGGGAGCACGGTCGCACTAGCAAATGATCCTACAAATTTAGCTCGTGGTCTAACGGTTTTAAGAGATAACGGATTAATAGAGATAGATAATAAAGCAAATCCGTTGCGCGTCTCAGAAAAAGACGTTACAAAAAATCCGAAGAAACTTAAATTTCAGCCGGTAGAGGCGGCTCAAACTCCCCGTACATTGGAATCTGTTGATTTAGCAGCGGTTAATGGAAACTTCGCGATCTCATCAGGTTTAAACTTAGAGGACGCCATTGTAAAGGACAAGCTTCCAGATGAAATCATTAATCGAATCGTTGTTTTAGAAGAAGATAAGAATTCAAAGTTGGCTAAAGATCTTAAAGCAGCAGTGGAGTCCAAAGAATTTGAAAAAGTAATCAACAGTGACTTTAATCAATTTCATAAACCCGAGTGGATGAATAAGAAAGCTGCTTCAAAATAAATTTACTATATTTTGCAGTAAAATCCATTTTTATTAATATATCTAGCAATAGCCGTTACCTTTTTTATACGGTTTCATAGAATATGTTATGTTGAAAAATGGGGGGTGATGGATAGTGAGTAATTGCCCGCATTGTGGTTTGTTCCGATACGATTTAAGCGGATGTATATGCAGCGATCAGGAGTATAACAATGATTGGAACAGAAGAGCTATAGATGAGATTTTCAGCAGTGATAATACGTTCCTAAGAGCACCAAAAAAGTTAAAACGACCAAAGCAAAATCCAACAAACTTTTAGGACAAACAAGTCTCATATATTTATATTTTAAAAACAGACAAGCTGGCTCAACATAACGAGCCAGCTTTTAAAATTAATAGCACAAAAAAAGCAGACCCAACAATTATTATGGATCTGCTAATTTAATCACATGGTTAAACCTAGTGATGGAGGCGAACTTAGCTTCCTTACATTAGAAGTACGAGCACGGTTTTGCTGATTTGAACCTGTAAGATTTTTTTGGATAACGATACTTGAACCGATCTGCCCTTGTACCTCAAAGCCCCATTGTTTAAAAGCTCTAAGAGCATCCGTGTTATCTTCATCCACAGTACCATAAACCACTTGAATGCCTTGTTTTAATAGATGGTTTTCGAAAACTGGAAGAAAAGAACTGGCGATTCCTTTTCCTTGATGCTTTGTATCCAGCACCACGTAATCTACCAAAATCATATTGCCTAATCTAAAGCGGTAACTAACAAAGCCTGCGATTCTATCGCTGCTGTCGCAAACAACCATGACCTCATTAGCCATACCTAAAATAAGCTGGATGACTTCTTTTTTTACTTGAAAGTTGTTAACTACCATATCTACTAATATAGGATTGTCTTTACCAGGAATCCATTTACGAATATACAAAGATATTCCCCCTTATAATACTCTGCGAAGGGGAAGAATAGCGTAAAACTCAAAACTATTACTTACAAGAAATGATAAGTGTTCACTATAACTTTCGTTTGTATGAATTTCCCCCTTGCTTGTACTATATGTGGTTGTCCAAACAATGGTTTGTATAATATCCTAGTTTTTGATAAAAGGGGCCCTTATAATATGTAAGTTAAAAAGCCGGGAAATTTGTCCGGCTTTTTTTCGTAATAAATTACGCAGGATTTACGCCGTTCGTTTGCTTCTTACAGCGCTTCTTTCTTTTCTTAATAGGAAATAAGATCGGTAACACTATAGACACCCCCTTCTATATGTGAACCTTTGGAGGGAGGACAATGACTATACCTTCTTCCATAATCTATCTTACGCAAGCTTGTCTAAAATGTTTGGACAAACAATTGATATTTTAAAAATGGCTGCGTACAATTTTTATCACAAAAAAACCACTGGTATAATGGGATTTCCATTAAACCAATGGCTTAAATTAAAAATGATTAACGAATACCTTTCATGAACCCTTGAATCTTTGGAGAGATCACGAATAGGATCAAACTTAACAGGATTGCAACTCCACCGATTGTACCGAAGTACATCATTTCTGTTTCTGCAGAATAGAACTTGACGATTTGTGCATTGATTGCTTGTGCAGCAGCACTTGATAAGAACCATAAGCTCATTGTTTGTGCAGAGAAAGCAGCTGGAGCTAGTTTTGTTGTTGCTGAAAGTCCAACTGGTGACAATAAGAGTTCACCAAGTACAACGATAAAGTAACTAAGAACAAGCCATAATGGATTTACCAATGTGTTTTCTCCGCCAAAATAAGCAGGCAGAAGAATAACTAAGAATGATAAACCAGCAAATAATAAACTTAAAGCAAATTTCTTGGGTACTGTAGGTTGACGATCACCAAGCTTCACCCACATCCAAGCGAATACAGGTGCAAGAACGATAATGAATAATGGATTCAAGGATTGGAACCAAGCTGGAGAAATCGTAAGACCAGCAAATTCTAAATCAGTACGCTTGTCCGCATAAGCTGCAAGAATTGTTGATCCTTGTTCTTGAATAGCCCAGAACATAACAGAAGCAATAAACAATGGAATATATGCCAAGATTCTTGAACGTTCTGTAGCTGTTGTTTTTGGGCTGCGGTACATAACGATAAAATAAATAGTCGGAATCGTAATACCGAAAATACCTACAAGTGTAATAAATACATCAAGTGTAAAGATTCCAGCAGGAATTGTAATTCCTAAGATAACTGCTAATGCTACTACAGTTACACCAACGATTAATGAATATTTTTTCTTCTCAGCTGAAGAAAGCGGGTTAGGCACAGTAGCACCTGCAAGACCTAAGTTTTTCTTTTTTGTTGCAACAAATACGATTAGACCTAATAACATACCAACTGCTGCAATTCCGAAACCTAAGTGGAAGCTCGTTTTTGCAACTTCACCTACGATTAACGGAGACAAGAAAGCACCTAAGTTAATACCCATATAGAAAATACTAAATCCTGCATCACGGCGATTATCTTCAGGCGCGTACATATCACCTACAACAGATGATACGTTAGGCTTAAGTAAACCTGTACCAATTACGATAAAGACCATTGAAATAAATAACATCGTCAGATCGCCTGGCAATGATAAGACAATATGTCCGATCATAATTAGAATACCACCATAGAATAACGCCCTAGATGTACCAAAAACTCTGTCTGCTAACCAACCACCGATAACACCAGACATATATACTAGTGAACCATAAATGGACATGATTGCTAATGCTGTGGATTCCTCAATTCCTAATCCACCTTTAGAAACTTCGTAGTACATGTAATAAATGAGGATTGCTCTCATTCCATAGTAAGAAAAGCGCTCCCAAAACTCTGTGAAGAAAAGTGTAAACAAGCCTTTAGGATGTCCGAAGAAGCCTTTTTGAGGCACACTGTCCACAATTTTCTGTCTATTGATGTCTGACATAAGACAACCTCCTTTAGTTCATTAAATATAATACTTTGAAATATTTATTATTGTCAAAAGTTTTTGGCTTATCTATTATTACAGGTTATTATTTATTCGTAAATGGAAATTACAACCTATATAGGTTAAAAGGCTTATAACAGCAAAAAAAGAGCTAAACAAGTGATTATGAAAGACCCAAAATATAGTATGGTTTAAAAGATAAGATTTTAATATGAATGTATTGGAAATGGCATGATAACATTGTGGGAATGATAAGTTTTCAGTAGTATAGAAGAATAAGTTTTAGGTTTTGAAAAGAGGTCTTTTAATGATTACTAATTCCATATATGGATTAACATTCGAACAGCTGGCTGCATGGCTTTTAGAACATGGACATAAACAACACCGAGCATCACAAGTATGGGAATACCTTTACCGGAAGAGAGTAACAGATTTCTCTGAAATGTCAGAGGTTAATAAGGATTGTATTGCTCTTTTGGAGGAAAATTTTGTCATCCATACGTTATCACATCATGTTAAACAAGAAGCTTCCGATGGAACGGTTAAATTTCTATTTAAGCTAAAGGACGGCAATTTAATTGAAACAGTCTTGATGAGGCATAAATATGGTTTATCAGTTTGTGTAACAACTCAAGTAGGCTGCAACATCGGATGCAGTTTCTGTGCAAGCGGCTTATTAACGAAAACGCGTGATCTGTCTAGCGGTGAGATCGTGGAACAGATCATGAATGTACAGCATCATTTGGACGATGCAGGAAATGGCGAGAAAGTTAGTCATATCGTAGTAATGGGAATCGGTGAGCCCTTTGATAACTTTGAGAACATGATAGACTTTTTAAAGATTATCATTGATCAAAAAGGTCTTGCTATCGGATCTAGACACATTACGGTTTCTACGAGCGGTATCGTCAACAAGATCTATGAATTTGCCGATACAAACATACCTGTTAACTTAGCTATTTCCTTGCACGCACCAAATAATGATCTGCGTACAAAAATTATGAAGATTAATCGTGCGTATCTACTGGAAAAACTAATGGATTCTATTAACTATTATATTGAGAAAACAAACCGCCGTATAACGATTGAATATATCTTGCTTAAAGATTTGAATGATCATATAGAAGAAGCAAATGAACTTGCAGTACTTTTTCAGGATAAAAAGAAAAAAGTCTATATTAACCTCATTCCTTATAATCCAGTTGATGAGCATAGCCAATATCAGCGAAGTGCACAAGAATCCGTTTTAGCTTTCTATGACACACTCAAAAAGAACGGAATCAACTGTAAAATCCGCCAAGAGCACGGAACGGACATTGATGCGGCTTGCGGTCAGTTAAGAAGCAAGCAGATAAAAAAGGAAAAAGACAAGTCAATAAATCTTTAGTCATGATGAGGATGTCTCTTTTAACGAGGCATCCTCTTTTATATGTAAAATTTTATTGGCTCATAGAAGGGCAAGTTTGGTTCATAGTCCCTTTTCTTTATTGACATTCTGTAAATTAATTACATATAATGGAGGTATCAATGGAAAGGATGGTGTGTTTGTGAGCGTGAGCGTTCTTAACTAAAACAATTTGGATAAAGGCAAGCGAAAGAAATTTAAGCGTTTTTCACGTTTATTTGTTATGCTCTTTTGTTGCCGCCAATAGTTAAGAACAGCGGTCAGATACAAGCCATCATATACAATCCTTGATGCTGCCGGACTCTTCTTAAGAGCCGATTTTTTTATGCATTTTTTCAGGGTGAAGTCTATCTATGAGGCAGAAATGACATGTTCATTTCTGTCTTTTTTTATTGGCAAGTTCCTGGCCTCTGTTAGGAGGAGGGGATTCTAAAATCAACTAGGTGAGTACACCTTTTTAAAATATTTTACCCTAAAAAAATTCGGAGGTAGTTCCATTGAATACACAAACAACAAATATGCTTGAATATAAAAAAATCAAAGAAATCTTAGGCGGTTATGCTATTAATGAAGTAACAAAACAAATGATTGAAAAGCAAGAACCTTCAGCAAGCCTCCCCATCATTCAATCCTGGATGACAGACACTACTGAAGCCCGGCTTGTTTTAGAAAAAAGTGTAAGTGTTCCGATAGCCAATTTGAACGGGCTGGAGCATATACTTGAAATCACCAACAAAGGATTAAACCTGTCGCCTGATCAACTCACATTAGTGTATGGCCTTCTTGAAAATGTCAGCAGGATGCAAAAGTTCATGAAAGATAAAGAATTCCTGGCACCTGCAGTATCGAGTTATGCCTACTCTATGTTGGATCTTCCAGAGTTAAAGGATGAGATCTGCCGATGCATTCGAAATGGAAGAGTGGAGGATCATGCCAGTAAATCTCTTTTAAAGACGAGAAAAAAGATTGCAGTCATGGAAGAAAGAATTAAATCAAAGCTTGATAATATATTAAAATCCGCAGCCTACCGGGATATGATGCAGGATCAAATCATTTCTATGAGGGATGGACGTTACGTGATTCCGGTAAAAAGTAAATTTAAGAGAAATATAGATGGACAGATTCTTGATCGTTCATCGAGTGGCAGCACCGTTTTCATGGAACCGAACGATATCCGCAAACTACAGACTGAAATTAGCATGCTAAGAGCAGAAGAGGAGATTGAAATCTCTAAAGTGTTAAGTGTATTAACTGGCATGGTTGCGGGATATGAACGTGAACTGGGAATAAACATTGAAGGCATGGTCCATTATGATTTCATCTTTGCTAAAGCAAAGTACAGCAAATTTCTAAATGCCGCAAATGTTGAGCTTAATGAACATTATAAGATTAAGATCGTTAACGGCAGACATCCTTTATTAGGTGAAAAATGCGTCCCGTTAAATTTTTCTCTTGGTGAAACGTATCAGGCACTTGTGATAACAGGACCGAACACTGGGGGAAAAACCGTTGCGATTAAGACTGTTGGACTTTTAAGCACGATGGTTCAGTCTGGACTTCATGTTCCAGTAGACAAAGGAAGTGAGTTTACAGTATTTCGCCAGATCTTCGCAGACATTGGTGATGGTCAAAGTATTGAGCAATCATTAAGTACTTTTTCCTCACATATAACAAATATTATTTCTATATTGAAGGAAGCGGGACCTCAAGATTTAATTATTCTTGATGAGCTTGGAGCTGGAACAGACCCAGCAGAAGGAATGGGGCTTGCCGTAGCGATTCTTGAGAAGCTGTACAGCCAGGGAAGTATGATTCTAGCAACAACTCACTATAGCGAGATCAAAGAGTTTGCAGAAGTAACAAAAGGATTCGAGAACGGATCTATGGAGTTTGATTTGGAAACATTGCAGCCGCTTTATCGATTAATAATCGGAAAAGCAGGTAAAAGTCAGGCATTATCAATAGCGCTTAAATTAGGAATGAGCACTGAAGTTATTAACCGTGCACAGGAGATTACGTATACCGAAGAAGTTTATCAACATGTGGATAAATCCAATACGAAAATGTTATCCACAACAACGGATAATACGCTTCAGAAATTGCGAGAAAATGCCCAGTCTAAAATGAAGAAGAAGCCACAAGAAAAACCAACATCAATACAAAACGAACAAGATGAGGTCTATCAAATAGGTGACCGAGTATATGCATCAAGTTTAAAAACAGCAGGAATCATATGCGAGTTAGAGAATACTCAAGGGGAGTATGTTGTACTTACAGGTGAAACAAAACACCTCGTACACAAAAAACGCTTAAAACTTCATATTCGAAGCGAGATGCTATATCCAGATAATTATGATATGGATATCGTATTCGAAACAAAAGAGAATCGCAAAAAAGATAAACTAATGAATAAGCGTCATATCGATGGTCTGACTATTGATAAAGAGAACATGTAAAAGCGGGGATCATGCATGAAAAACAAGATTATGATTAAAGTGTTAAGTTTAGAGGACCTTAAGGACACTTTTTTAAGTAATTTTAATCGTTATCAAGTAACCGATCAGGTTTTATTTAAGGAAAATAACCAATACAAATTAAAGCCTGATCATTTTATTGATGATTGGGATGGTGATAAAAAGGCTCTAGTTATCCATGATTTGCGTACTTGCATCAGGGAAGGCGGTAAAGTGATAGGGGCTTTTGAGGGTGAGATATTAGCTGGTTTTGCAAATATAGAGAGCTGCATGTTCGGATCAAAAGTGGAATATATAGAGCTTCCATATATTCATATCTCTTCAGAGCTGCGGGGTTATGGGATTGGGAAAAAACTATTTGAAAAATGCTGTGAAGAAGGGAAGAGACTTGGGGCAGCAAAGCTTTATATTGCAGCACATCCATCGGTTGCATCACAAGGATTTTATAGTGCGATGGGATGCCGAGAAGCTGTTGAAATCAACGAAAAAATAATGAGCAGGGAACCGCTTGATATTCAGCTAGAAAAAGTTTTATAAAATTTTAAAAAAGACTCCTGTCACCTGACAGGAGTTTTTTATACATAGACTCTTACTTTATCAATTACAGCATTTTTCACATCTTTTCCAACTTCCACAGGCGTTGTAAAGTACTTATCACAGCTGATATTTTGAACGACTACATCGTCTGCGCGGTGGCTGCCTCCATACACTTTAACGGCAGATCCAGCTGTTTTAAAGTCTTTGATGGTTACATGCTGAAGCATGACGTTGCGTGCGCGGTATTGTATAGCAATTAAAGGGTTTTCCTTATAATCATAGAAAGGATCGCCAATAAGGGTGAAATGATTAATCAATACATGATTGTATCCTGATACGACAAGTCCTCGTGGTGTTGAGCCCTTGTAAAGATCAGTAAAGATGGGTGCAATAGCAACGATATTGGTTGCAGAGATGTGAAAAGCTGTTTTCGATTCAGGATCCACATCCTTATGGTGGCCGATGTGTCTGAAATTATATGATCGATTGTCATTTACTGACAAGTGGCCAACGATATGAACGTTGGAGGCAGCGGAAGCATTATGGTGAGCTTTGATTTCCAGTCCACCAAAACATCTCGTGGTAGAGTTGTTCAAAAGCCAAACATTCTGGGATCCATCATCTATTTCGATTCCATTAGAGTTGGAAAAACCTTTTTTGTGTGATCTTCCGCTTGGATCACACATGTGGGAGTTAGATATAAAAATATTTGAGGAGTGATGAGTCGTAATACCATCATCGCCGAAACCATAGCCGTTAAGATTATCCAGCCATATATACTGACTTCCTCCTCTTGAAAGTGTTCCATCACCTAAATAGGTATAGACAGAGGATGAGACATCGAAGCAATGAAGACCAGGGTTCATTGCTTCTATATCATGCATCCAGCCATATTTTACGTTAGCAAAGGTAAGGCAGCTGGAACGGTTGTTTCCTGCGCTTGTTTTTTCAGCAGCTCCAAGTCTTTCAATGTTCCAATCCAGGCTCATTCCTTTTACTAAAATGTTTCTGTTTCCCCAAAAATGGGTCTTATTTGTAATAAGCCAGTCACTCTTAGGTGACTGATCATGTAATTTTAAGACAGACTTTCCCTTTCCTTCTCCTATTAAGCATGTCCAGGATGGCAATTTTATTCCTTTTGTGAGATATGTGCCTTCTGGAATGCGTACGATTACTCTTCCTCTGCCTATCGCTTTTTTAAAAGCTTCTGTATCATCTGCTTTACCATCACCAATTGCTCCATAGTCTTTTACGCTTACTTCCTCTTTAACTTCCTTAAATAGCTTCGTATATTGGTCATCCAGCTCACTTTTCCATTCTGGATAAATCGATTCGTCTGAATCACAGCAAATTTGAGTTGTTGAAACCTTTTTGTAGCCAATATTTTTCACAAGAGTTCTTTTTGTAATTAATTTCATCCAATTAAAAATTGATGAATTTTGTTCATTTCTTATCGTATTGTGGCTGCTTTCATCAAATAATGTTTCCGTATTCGATAATGCTTCTTTTAACGAAAAATCCTCATGATGATATTTCTTTATTAACAATGCATTATTTTTAGGATCATGTTTTTTATCTAAATCTATCAATTTTTTATCACCTCAGCTTCATTTAGACTGTCTTTAGTAATGATTCCCGTTCAAATAATTTGTAATCAGAAAAGAAAAACCAGGGTAGGGGAGAGCTTGCAAACAAAAACGTTTACATGTAAACAAATTAGTTTGCATGTTTACAAAAATGTTTGCAATTGTTTGCAATGAAGTTTGCAAGTTTGCAAAAGTGTTTACATGTTGGTGTATAGCGGTTTTTAAGGGAAATAACTTTGTGTTTACAACAATATTTGCATGTTTACATTTTTGTTAAAAGAAAAAATAGGCATTGTTTAATTTGCCAATACATTCTAATCTATTAATATAGCAACAAAATAACAATTGAATGAAGAAAGGATGAATGCCCGTGAGTAAATCTAGAATTGCAGCAATTGATGTAGGCAATGATTCATTAAAAGGGATATTTGGAAAATTAGATTATGAGTTGAACATACCAAACGTTATCGCAAGAGATATTGAAGATCGTCCTGTTATCGGAATTGAAGAATTAGACAGCAAAGATCCTTTAGAAGGAATACATATTAAAGTCCACTCCCCTGCTCTTAAAGAAAACAACGTAATATACCGTGTAGGAGAATTGGCAGCTAAAAGTGATAACTCTACAGAATTAGATCCAGGAAGCAGCAAGTCTGAAGAAGATCAGACATTAATCATGCTTTTTGCAGCTCTTGCCCTCGACGCTGTTAGAGATGAAAATGCAAAAACGTTCACTAAAAACAATAATGTACTTGATACAAGCTACATCTTAGGTACAGGATTGCCTCTTCGTGAAGTAAAAGAAGGGAAAGATGCTGGATACCGCTCTAAGTTGTTAGGCTCTGTTCACCAAGTAGAGTTTTTAGTTACACCAAAGTACCAAGGATTAAAAGTAAATCTGAAGTTTGAAGAAGTTAAGGTGTATCCAGAAGGATTTGCAGCTTTCATTAACCTTGTAATGGATAACGATCTAAACATCATTAACAAGGATTTAATCGACAAGCCTATTCTTATTCAAGATATCGGCGGATTATCAACAGATATTGCAGTAATTAAAAATAGAAATGTTGATGATGACAAAGCACAAGGCTTTAACCTCGGAGTTTCTGAAGCATTAGAACAAATCAGAGAAGAAATTCGTTCAAAACATGGTGTTGAACTCGACAGCCGACGTGATGTCGTTGACATTATTACGAAAAAGACAAACCGAAACCACATTATGGTGCGTGGAAGCCGTACAAGCGTACACGATATTACAGACCGTATTTTGGTAGACTTAGCTAAAAAGCAATACCGTCTTCTTCGCAATGTGTGGCAAAAGAATTCTCAGACTGAGATATGCTACTTTGTTGGCGGAGGTTCTGCAGTCCTAAAGGATTATATTAAGACGCTTAATAATAACCTTGATGGATATAACATCGACTTTTTTGAGGATGAAAAAGAGAGCATCTGGATGATGGCAAATGCGTATTATAAGCTGATTTCTGATCACCTTAAGAGAACGACGAAAGACCAAAAGAGTGAGGACAAAGAGAAAAAAGCCGTTAAAGCTTAAGTAGGGTGATGAAATGGATAAAAAAGCTGCCAATGAAATAACCAGAGGTAAAACGATCGCTTTTCGTATACCCTCTGATACCCCTGATCACGTCTTAAAGCAGCTTCAAAAGCTTAAAGAGACGGAAAGACGCAACTTTTCGAGCAGGATTTCAGAGTTCGTCATGCAGGGTGTTGGACAAACCATTCAAAAAGAGAAAGAGACAATCACCATCCCGCTCCCAAAAAATCTTAGTAAAATGCAAAGGGATTGGCTTAAGCATGAACATTCTGAAGCCTTATTAGGCAATATTATGTATCAGCTTATCTCTAATCCTGTTAGAACGGCTTCATTACTCGCAGCGCTAAATAGCAATTCTACAGATATTGATCAAGCTTTATATCTGCAAGAAGAAGAGCAGAATGATGAAGTTACATTAGACGTATATGATGATGCACCAGTTAATCTCGATACAATTGATGATTTTGACGATGATGATTTAATTCAATTTGATTGGGATAACGCTAAACGAGAGGAAAACAAACCTAAAGAGGAACCGGAAGATCCTGAAAAAGAAATGGAAGATTTATTAGGAGATTTCCTCGCACATATGAATAAGTAGTGGAAAGCGCAGCTGAGCTTATAGCTGCGCTTTTTTTTGCGAAAAATTTCAGTTTGTTAACTGTCTATGAAGGGAAGGGTTCTTAAGTGAAGTTAAAAAACCTACAGAGAGGAACAGTTGAATGAGCGAAAACAACAAAAGCACAAACAGTAAGGACGAACAACTGGAACAATTTCGTGTAGATGATGAAGGCAAGAAACTAACGACAAATCAAGGGGTCAAAGTTTCAGAGGATGAGCATTCCCTCAAGGCGGGGGAGCGCGGACCGACTTTAATGGAGGATTTTCACTTCCGGGAAAAAATGACTCATTTTGACCATGAGCGGATTCCGGAAAGAATCGTACATGCCCGGGGCTTTGCAGCACATGGGGAATTCGAATTATATGAGTCTTTGAAGGAATTTACTAAGGCGGATTTTCTGCAGAATCCCTCAAAAAAGACACCAACTTTTGTACGTTTTTCAACTGTTGCTGGGTCACGCGGCTCTGCTGAAACAGTGCGTGATGCCCGCGGCTTCGCTACAAAATTTTATACAGAAGAAGGCAATTATGATTTAGTCGGCAATAATATCCCTGTCTTTTTTATTCAGGATGCTATAAAGTTTCCAGATTTGGTTCATGCTTTGAAGCCTGAGCCGCATAATGAGATGCCGCAAGCAGCAAGCGCTCACGACACGTTCTGGGACTTTGTTGCGAACAATCAGGAATCTGCACATATGGTTATGTGGGCGATGTCTGATCGTGCTATTCCGAGAAGTTTCCGTATGATGGAAGGATTCGGTATACATACATTCCGCCTTGTTAACGATCAAGGAAAAGCTCATTTTGTTAAGTTTCATTGGAAGCCCGTATTAGGCACTCATTCTCTTGTATGGGATGAAGCTCAAAAAATTTCAGGAAAGGATCCTGATTTCCATCGCCGTGACCTCTGGGAATCGATCGAAAATGGTGATTATCCGGAGTATGAATTAGGACTTCAAATTATAGCAGAAGAGGATGAGTTTAAGTTCGATTTTGATATTCTTGATCCTACAAAATTATGGCCGGAAGAAGATGTTCCGGTAAAAATCGTTGGAAAGATGACGTTAAACCGAAATGTAGATAATGTTTTTGCTGAAACAGAACAGGTTGCTTTCCATCCTGGTCATGTAGTGCCGGGTATCGATTTTTCAAATGATCCATTGCTTCAGGGTCGTTTATTCTCCTATACAGATACACAATTACTTCGACTAGGCGGTCCGAATTTTCATGAACTTCCGATCAACCGTCCTGTTTGTCCGTTTCATAACAATCAAAGAGATGGCTTTGGACGTCAAACCATTAATAGAGGGCAAGTAAGCTACCACAAAAACTCCTTGGCTGCTAATACACCTTCACCAGCATCCGAAGAGGAAGGCGGCTATGTACATTACCAAGAAAAAGTAGAAGGCAGAAAGGTGCGCAGCAGAAGTGAAAGCTTTAAAGATCACTTTTCTCAAGCAACACTTTTTTGGAACAGTATGAGTGAACCGGAGAAACAGCATTTAAAAAATGCGTTTAGCTTTGAACTAGGCAAAGTAAAGAGCAAATCGGTTCAGCAGCAAGTTGTTGATATGTTTGGGAACGTCAGCTTAGAACTTGCAGCGACGTTTGCTGAAGCGATTGGAGCAGAGTCTCCTTCAGGTAAAGAGTCAGAAGGTTACGAAATCTTCCCCTGCGTTAAGCCAGCTTAATACGAAGAAAAATCCAAGCACACGTAAAGTGGGAGTTATTGTTGGCAATAAGATGAATGGGAAAGAAGTCTCGGAAGTACTTAAAACTCTAAAGGCTAAAGGAATTCAGGCGGAAGTTATTAGTGATAAGTTAGGTAAACCAATGGCTAGTGATGGCACTGAATTGGAAGTCATGCATACATTTTTGACTGCATCATCGGTTTTGTTTGACGCGATCTACGTGGCAGGCGGCAGTACAGATCCTAAATTTAAAAAGAATGCACTGCACTTTATGAATGAAGCTTATGCTCATTATAAGCCGATAGGAGCCACTCATGAGGGTGCTACGTTGCTGAAAGAAGCTGATATAATCGATGCTCCTGGAGTTGTAAGCAGCGACAACTTGAATGATTTTTCCGAGACCTTCGCTAAAGCTATAGCAGCTCATCGTCATTGGGACAGACAATTAATATAAAAATTACAAAGGAACAGCAGCTTCGTTTAAGAGGCTGCTGTTTTTTTATTGTTCTTAGAATGAAATGAAAAGATTTATCCAAACTACCAATGAAGAAAAAAATTTTAAGGAGAGTTTTTATGAGAAAAAAAATCATAACTGTAATGATGATTTTGGCGATAGCGTTTCCTCTGTTTTCAACACCGCTTCAAGCCGATGCAAAAGCGAAACGTGATCAGGGACCTTGCTATAGCCAGAATGCATTGAATCTGTATTCGACCCAAAGAAGGCTTTGGAAAGACCATGTTTACTGGACAAGAAGCTATATTCAAAGTGCCTTGTCAGCACATCCAAATAAAGATGCTGTTCTAAAAAGATTATTGCAAAACCAAGCTGATATTGGTAATTCAATCAAACCTTACTATGGCGATGCAGCAGGCAACCAGTTAACTAAATTACTGACAGAACATATTGGTATTGCAGGACAGCTGGTAGATGCTTTAAGTAAAGGCGATAAAGTGAATGCAGAAAAATACAACAAAGAATGGTACCGAAACGCTGATGACATTGCTAATTTTTTAAGCAAGGCAAATCCAAATTGGGCAGAGCAAGAAATGAAGGACCTGCTTTATATGCATCTGCAGCTTTTAACAGATGAAGTTGCAGCCTTTTTAAAGAAAGACTGGGCTGGAGAAATTGTAGCCTTTGATAAAGGGGAAAATCATATCGTAATTCTTGGAGACGAAATTACTAATGGAATTATGAAGCAGTTCCCGCATCAGTTTAGAAACTAACTCATAAAAAAGAAGCCTCTCTTCATGAAGGGAGGCTTTTAAAATTACGTTATTCTTTTAATCCGCTGATGAAGCAACCCGTCAGAAGATTCATTTTTCCCTATAACAAAATCCTGCATATGATAAGATAAATATTCACCATACTTGCTTTTTGACTGCAGCAGGAGCTCATCCACGTAATGCGCCCCATTAGGAATCGAATCTAGCAGCAGGCTTGCCAATCCTCCATATAGACCGCAGGCTACTTGAAAATATGTGGCATTCGTTTTGTATTTTGGGTAGATTTGTTTTGTATTCATTACGTTATACATGTATTCTTCATGGTCTTCAAAGACGAGAAGAACGCCGACAAGATCTTCTCCTTCTATTTCTCCCAGTTCAGGGTCCAGCAGCTGGTGTGTCCAATCCCACAAGTCATCGACACGGTAGAGGTTGTCCCTTATGAGTTTAGTTGTATGTTCATTCACACGATAAATAAAGCCGAATTCTATATCATAAAGTTTGCCAAGAGAAAGTATTTCTTCATGAGGCATTAAGCAGCCTTGAAACTTTTTATCCCCTAATTTCACCATATATTCATTACTGTATACTTCTTCATACATATATAAAGGCAGCTGATGTGAAACAAACATCGGATAGCTTAATATGGCTTCATCAAGAAAGCATTCAACAGACCACGAAGTATAGATTGTGTCTTTTTTTATTAAGTCAATATCGCTAAAAAATGAAGTGTCGTGCTCAATAATATAACAGGCGAGGGGAGGGGTGTTTTTATTTTTCTTAATCAGCTCGTGAGCCATCCATTGGACAACGCCAGGGTTCATCCCTGAACTAACAATTGCTTTTGTATTAGTAAACAGGTGTTTTTTCTCTTCAAATCGTTTAAATCGCTCTGCTAATGGAAATCCGTAGAGGGTCTCATCTTCATCAACTTCAATATTCTCTAATGCAGAGTTCAGATAATATACACCTAACTCGTTACAGCAAGTAAGCATATCAATCGTATCTGCCCATGAAACATCAATAACGATTGTCGTATTTGTTTTATGCAGATGTTCTTTAAATAAGGTTAGATCCTTTAGATCTTGTTCATATAAATAAATTTGATTGCTTAAGTTAGGAAATAGGTTTTCAAAATAGTGAAGTGTTTTTTGTTGGATATCAATCAGATGAATGGTTGAAGTATTTAATACCTCATGCAGAGGATCGTTTTTATCTATTACAGCCTGGTTCAAAATTGATAATATAGCTTTTGCCCCACCACCACTGCTTCCAAGGATTGTAAGTGAAGCTTGTCTTTTAGTTTGGGTCATCCTGACATCCTTCCTGAAGTGTAATACATTATTGTATTAACAACAGCCAGGTTTCGTATGGATTGATGGCGGGGTATAAACGTATAATTTCAAATAAGAAAAATGACCCGCTTAACAACAAAGCGGGTCATTGAATAGTTCAATCAATCTTTTTTCTTCTCTTGTTTTTTCTTTTCATCAATGGTCCCTTGATTAAAAGTGTCATTGATTTGTTCATGGACAGTTTCTAAGTTTTTTTCGGTATCTGATTTATTTTTCTTATTAGGCTTATAATTTTCTTCAGCTACTTTT
This sequence comes from Fictibacillus arsenicus, assembly GCF_001999465.1. Taxonomy (GTDB): domain Bacteria; phylum Bacillota; class Bacilli; order Bacillales; family Fictibacillaceae; genus Fictibacillus; species Fictibacillus arsenicus. The sequence continues at coordinate 1,370,315 of NZ_MQMF01000001.1, read as the reverse complement.
TCGGATTGTTTATTTTTATCACTCATAACTTTTTAGCCTCCTTTATAAATAACAAAATTTCATGATGATCAGCCGTAAATGGCTGGTATATTTCAATTCCCTATAGTATTAACCTGAAACATCACAAAATATGAAAAATGCCCCATCCTAAGCTGAGGATAAAGCAAGAATGTTATTAAAAGAAATCAATAAAGGCTGCCGGAAGCTTTGTGATGCATTGTTCGAATTGAAGAACATCTTCCTTTTTACCTGAAATCCGGCCGCATTCATGTAAAAAGGCAGGCTTTTGAGACCCTAATAAGACTGCAGTCAATGTTTGTACATCCATGCTGAGCATACCTTTCTCGCTTGCTGGTTTTGACACAATCTCATTTTGAGAAATAGAATAGGTTCTATTATTCCACTCTGCTTTTTCATCGGTAACCGAAATAGATATAGGGGACTCTATCGCTTTAAAAGGATACTGCTTTAAAAATCCTTCGACATCCACAATTCGAGCCATAAAATATGGGTAGTGCTCTTGATGAATCCTTGGGTTATTCAACAAATATGGAAGCTTGTCATTTGCTGGTGCAATGATCTTCACTTTATCAACCATTGAATCATGCTGACAGATAAAGTTCCATAGTGCTCGTCTGGCGTTTTCCGTTACATATACAAACTCTTGAACATCCAGCAGTTTGTCAGCAGCCTTACAGCATAAGTAGCCTTGAGGCTCTCCCTTTTCATCCTTGTAAACGATTCGGTTATATCCATCTGTGAATACGTGATTATTCCACCAATAGTCAGGACGAATCAATAAATGGTTGTATTTTGTAAACCATTTTTCATAAACCGAATTTAATAGGGAGTTTCCGTCTTCTTGTTTAATTCTGAATACACTGCCTGGAACATCTTCATAACGATATAACTCATTTTTTTCGATTGAATATTTATTAACTGAAGCTGTCAGTTCCCAACCAAACCTGCGATAAAACGGAATGTTAAGGGGATGCAGCAAGCTGATTGTCTGACCTTTTTCCTTCATCGACAATAGTGCTTTATTAAGCAAGCGAGTTACTGAACCCTTTCTTCTATGTTCCGGCCATGTAGCAACTCCCGCTAATCCCCCCATGGCGAATCGACAATTTTCTATCTTTATTTCCAGGGAAAGAATGTGCACCTTCGATATTAATTCTTCGTTTTCAAATTCGCCCCATATTTCATGCCGCTTCAGCATCTCATATCGTTTAGGCAGATCCTCTTTTTTTACTTTGTATTGAAATGCGTATTCAGAGAGTTGATAGCTTTATCAAATTCTTCTTCTTTTATTTTTCTTAATTGCATACTGTACAGCCTCCCTTTCAATCTACATTTTACAAGTTCATGAAGTTACTTGGAAAGGGATTTATAGTAATATTCTGATAACCATCGTGATCCGTGATAGGATAAGAATAAATTAGAGAAAAATATTGGATATTTATAAAAAGTATCGAAAATATATTCAAATGCGGTTATAATTATAAATTGTTGTGCATAAAGCAACGACAAAGCGAGGACATTCATGCGAATTCATAAATATATAAGTTTAACAGGATATTGTTCCAGGCGGGAAGTTAAGCGGCTTTTAGAAAACGGCCGTATTACGGTGAATGGTGTTGTTTGCAATAAAGATACAGAAGTAGAGGAAGACGATACGGTTCTAATCGATCATGAGCCTATTCCCAGAAAACAATCTTCTATATATATCGCTTTTAATAAGCCTGTTGGCATTACATGCACGGCTAATCCTCAGATAAAAGGAAATATTCTAGAGTGTGTAAAAGTACCTGAACGCGTTTTTCCGGTTGGAAGGTTAGATAAAGCCTCCCAAGGTTTGATTCTGCTCACAAATGACGGGGAACTTGCAAATCGCATCTCCCAATGTGACTTTGGTCACGAAAAAGAGTATGAAGTGACTCTGGATCAACCAGTAACAGAACTTTTTCTTCAAAAAATGGCCGAGGGTGTTTCTGTTCTTAACACAATAACAAAACCGGCAATAACAAAGTTTGTCAGCAAATATGTGTTTCGAATAACGCTGACTCAAGGCTTGAACCGCCAGATCAGAAGAATGTGCAAAGCACTTGGTTATGAAGTAGAGAAACTAGAACGCATACGCATAATGAATATACATCTTCATGCATTGGAAGCTGGAAAGTGGAGAGAACTTAGGTCTGACGAGCTTTTTACGTTAAAAGAGGGTTTAGATCTCCTGTAATTACGGGAAAAAATCTACGTCATCCTATACAATTCTATAAGTCTTTAGATTATTTATAAATTTGCGAAAACTAGGAAAACCCCATATACTTGGTAATGGAAAGTGTATGAAAGCGTTTTACATTTTAGAAAGAGAGGCATTCCCATCATGGAATTACAAAAACAGCAATCTTACAACCAGATAAGACAGAAGAGCTTTAGCAAGTTTATCGTTCCATCTTTAATTGGTATTTTTCTATTCATGATTCCTATTTCTTATAAAGGGGAAATTACGATTCCAGTAGCTATTCTTGCAGGAATCCTGCAAGATGCCATCGGTGAATTTATTCCCCAGATCATGACTGCTATTATTGCAATAACAGTTATTGGTTCGCTGATCACTTACTTTACAAAACCAAAAGTGATCGTCAGCAATCCCTTCTTAAACACATTGTTTAATGTCAATATCGCATGGCAATTGATTCGTGTCCTTGGATTGATCTTTGCTGTGATGACATTGTTTAAGCTAGGACCTGAGGCCGTATGGTCAGAAAATACCGGACAACTATTGCTTTATGACCTGATTCCTGTATTATTTTCAGTCTTTTTGTTTGCGGGGTTATTCTTGCCATTATTATTTAATTTTGGATTACTTGAATTTTGCGGAGCTTTGCTCGTGAAAGTTATGCGTCCCGTTTTTAAACTTCCAGGACGTTCTTCTATTGATTGTTTAGCGTCTTGGCTTGGAGACGGAACGATTGGTGTTCTTTTAACGAACAAGCAGTATGAGGAAGGGTACTATACGAAGCGTGAAGCAGCAGTTATTGGAACGACGTTTTCGGTTGTATCTATTACTTTTGCGATTGTAGTACTTGCGCAGGTAGATTTGGCTCATATGATTGTGCCATATTATTTAACAGTAGTTTTGGCTGGATTAGCATGTGCGATTATTATCCCCCGCATTCCTCCGCTATCAAGAAAAGCGGATACGTACTATGAAGGTGCGAAGGAAAACGTTGCAGATGAAGTGATTCCTCGTGGGGAAACACCTTTAAGCTTTGGTCTTAAAAAAGCATTAGATCGTGCTGATCGAAACAAAAAAGCAGCACCTTTAGTAAAAGAAGGCATTCAAAACGTTCTGGATATGTGGATGGGAGTCGTACCTATCGTAATGGCAATTGGGACATCAGCATTGATCGTTGCTGAGTTCACACCGTTCTTTTCATACCTTGGAGCACCGTTTGTACCGATCTTAGAGCTTCTGCAAGTTCCGCAGGCATCTGAGGCAGCTCAGACGATTGTTATTGGATTTGCGGACATGTTCCTTCCGTCCATTATTGGTGCGGGTATCGAAAGTGAGTTAACGCGCTTTATTATTGCGGCCATGTCAGTCGTACAGTTAATTTACATGTCTGAAGTAGGCGGACTTCTATTAGCATCAAAAGTGCCGGTTAACTTTAAAGATCTAGTAATTATCTTTTTCTTGCGTACTTTCATTTCCCTGCCAATCGTTGTAGGTATGGCGCATTTATTATTCTAAAAAATTTAAGTAGCTGTTCAGAGGATTTTTCCTTTGAACAGCTTTTTTTATTTGCAAAAAATGTCGACAACTTTTTCTTAAATATTTTTAAATTAAAAAGGATTTTATCTAAAGAATACGAATATTTTCATGTCTTACAATATTTTACTAGGAGGAATAAAGCTGTATGAAAAGAGGGCTCTCATTATTACTGGTATTCACCTTTGTTTTTACACTTGGATTTTCTGCTACAGCAGCTGAACAGGTTAAAACCGCCTCAAAACATTCATTTTTAGTTGTTTTTAGCACAGAAAATTCACTTCCTTCCAATTATAAATCAATCGTGGAAGCGGCAGGCGGTGAAATCACTTATGAAGTACCGAAAATTGGGACAATCGAAGTGCAAACAAACAATCCAACGGTTTTTATAAAAGCATTGTTAAAAAATTCTTCAATTAAGGGATTGGCTCCTTCTATAGAACTGCCTTTAAATTTACCAGAAACAAATGTTAATACTGCAGATTTAAGCAATTCATCATTAGAACCTGTCCCTTTAGGCGAAAGTATCTTTGATGCAGGATGGCAGTGGGATATTGAAAAAGTAACAAATAAAGGCGCTAGCCATGCGATTTCAAGTGGCAGCAAGGAGGTTGTAGTTGGGGTCATTGACACAGGTTTTGATTTCAATCATCCTGATCTGGTAAACAACATTGTTCCTGGTTCTAAAACTTTTGTACCTGGTACAACTGATGCTTGGGATTTCAATAGTCACGGGACACATGTCGCAGGTACGATCGGGGCGAATGGAAGAGTAAAAGGAATTGCTCCTGAGGTTGGTCTTCGTGCGTATCGTGTATTTGGAGCAACAGGCGGAGCACAGCAGATATGGATTACAGATGCCATCATAGCTGCGGCAAATGATGGAGTAGATGTTATAAATATGAGTCTCGGCGGGACACGAGTAATCGGTCAATGGTATTACACAGATCCGGCTACTGGTGAAACACTCAGACTTGGTAATGATGCGGCTGACATGGTGGCATACAACCGTGCGATCCGTTATGCCATCAATAAAAATGTAACAGTTGTTGCATCAGCAGGTAATGACGGACAGGATCTAAGCAATCCTGCAAAGCTTGCAGACTGGTATAATAAAGTATTAGATGCTAATCCAACTACAAAGGATTATGATGTCAGAGGTGCAGCGTTTAAAGTACCGTCTCAAACACCAGGAGCATTTACTGTTTCTGCAACAGGCGGAGGCTTTGGAACAGAGGACCGATTAGCTTTTTATTCTAACTATGGAAATGGGGCAATTGATATCGCAGCTCCAGGCGGAGATGTAGGACCTGATCCTTCTAATCGCCCGGCAGACTACTATAAGTATCTCGTTTTAAGCACAGTTCCAACATATATGCCTTCTGTGACTGCTGAAGCTTTATTTGGTGAAAAGGGTTATGGCTGGAAAGGTGGAACTTCCATGGCAGCACCGCAGGTTTCCGGTGTAGCTGCAGCTTATATTGCGAAAGTATATAAAGAAACAGGTAAAAAGCCAACTCCTAGCCAAGTAACAGCGCATCTTCAGCAAACAGCTGTAGACGCTGGCAAAAAGGGTTATGATCCACTGTACGGAAGCGGAATCGTGAATGCTTATAATGCATTGACTCGTTAATTTTTAAAAAATAAGAAAGCTGTTCGGAGGGACCCTCCGAACAGCTTTTTTGCTTATAATAATTCCTGTATATCTTTTTCGATGGTTTCAGGTTTGTCAGTTGGTGCATATCGTTTTACCACACGGCCATCACGATCTACAAGGAATTTCGTGAAGTTCCATTTAATTGCTTTAGAACCTAGAATACCAGGGGCTTCAGCTGTTAAATGTTTAAAAAGAGGGTGTGCATCGTCTCCGTTTACGTTCACTTTCGCAAACATCGGGAAGTTAACTCCGTAGTTCAGCTCACAAAATTCTTGTATTTCATCACTTTTCCCCGGCTCTTGTGCACCAAATTGGTTACAAGGGAAACCAAGAATAGTGAATCCTTTATCCTTATTGGTCTCATAGATTGCTTGAAGACCTTGATATTGCGGCGTAAATCCACACTTGCTCGCAGTATTTACAATCAATACGACTTTGCCTTTATAAGGCTCTAGATTTGTATGATCACCTTTTATCGTTTCAACAGGAAAATCATAAATTGACATTTTATAGTCTCCTTTTTGTTTTGATTCTTTTAGTTTAACTGTATTTAAAATGCCTTTCATGCAAAATGCTCTTAATGATAGACTAAGGATACTTAAAAGGGGGATGAGAAAAGTGGATGCAGTGTTTCATGTGGAACATCAGGTTTTTAACTACCGTGTAGCAGGCGTTTTAATGCAAGATGGACATGTTTTAATTCACCGCTCAAAGATAGAAACACACTGGTCTTTGCCAGGTGGCAGAGTAAAGTTGGGTGAAGATGCAAGAACTAGCTTGAAGCGTGAGATGGTAGAGGAATTAGCATTAAATGTGAAAACTCTGAATCATCTCTGTACGATTGAAAACTTTTTTACATACAAAGGGAAAAACGTTCATGAAGTTGGACTTTACTTTGAAATAAGGGCGCGCGACCCTTTATCTCTACATAACGGGGAAGAATTTACGGTTGAAGAGGCAGAAAGACTTGTATTTAAATGGGTACATTTGAAAGATCTATCAGATTATAAATTGTATCCTGAAGTAATAAAGAACAAATTAATGACAAGTTCTCTAGAGTCGGATTATTTTTTTGTCGCTGATCTGCAGAATGTGTAAGTGTTTATAAAAGGGAGAAAAAACGAATAGCTTAAGAAAGAGGAGCGGCTGAATGGGGCTGCTTCTTTTTTTCGTATTGCGAAGGGGGACAGACCCGGGTCTGTCCCCCTCTACGCCTCAAGTCTTATTGGAAAATACAGCCAAGGTCAGTTTTGAGAAATCTTACAGCGAGGTAAGCTAAAGGTACGAAAGGAGGCAGCCGCTATGAAAAAATTAGGCTTGCTTGTTGTTGGAGGAATTGCTGCTATCGTATTGATGGCTAACTTAGGTCCGATGGTCGGACTCGCGATCGGTCTTGCTGTTATGTACTACGCTTATAAGAAGTGCGTAGCTGCAGAAACTGGCGGAAAGAAATTTTGGTGGGGAGCACTTTCCGTTATTGGACTTTGTGTATCCGTTGCAAACATCCCTGCAATTTTAGGTGCAGTTGCTATTTATGTACTGTATGTTGTGTACAAAAAATGGAACGAAAAAGAATCGATCGATAAGCACACAGAAAATGATCCATTCACAAACTTTGAAAAAGAATGGGCAAAACTTAAAAACAGCTAAAAAACAAACAAAAAGGAGCTAATAAATATGAACTTATTTGAAAGAATCAAAAACTCAATTACAGCGGATGTTCACGAGCTATTGGATCAAAAAGAGGAAAAGAATCCTCTTTATCTCTTGAATCAATATTTAAGACAATGTGAGCAAGAGGTAAATAAAGCGCGAAAGCTTGTTGAGCGCCAGCAGCTTTTAAAAGATCAATTTGTTCGTGAAATTCAAGAAGCAGAGGCAAAAGCAGCTAAGCGCAGTCACCAGGCAAAATTAGCTCAACAAGCTAATGAACAAGAGCTTTATCAGTTTGCTATTACTGAGAAAGAGCAGCATGAAACGCGTGCAAGCAAACTTAAGGAATCAGCAGCTCAAACAGAAAAAGATCTAACAGAGCTTGAGCAAAAGTATGAACAAATGAAGCATAAGCTGAAAGATATGCAAATCAAGCGTATGGAATTAATGGGCCGTGAAAATGTAGCAAGAGCTCACCGAAAGATGGACCGAGTCATTGAACCTTCAAGTGTGCTGCAGAAAACAGCTTTCAAATTTGATGAACTTGAAAATTACATGGACCGTCTTGAGCAAAAAGTAAACGCTGATTATTATGCGAGCTCCATGGAAGCAAAGCTTGCAAAGTTAGAAAAAGCTTGGAAAAAAGAAGAAACTCCTGCTAGCGTTTAATTCAGTATGTGATACGATTATGAAAGATAGAGGCGCATATTTCCTGCGCCTTTTTATGCCGTTTAAGACAGACAGAAAGTGAGTGAGTGCAGATGCCGATTAAAAAGAAAAATGATCTTATCAGCTGGATGCTTTTAATTGCATGTGTCATGGTGCTGTTAGAAGCAACTATTAATGGAGAGGGTATTGTATTCACTATTCTAATCTGTGCTGGACTTATGTATTTTGGACGGAAGAGAATGCCGAAACGTTCTGGCAAAGTCATGTTCTGGGCTGGCGTAGTCATAGCTATCATTACGGTCTTAAGCATGTATACATTCAAACTGATTTTAGTCGCACTAGTCGTTTACATCATTGTGCAATTCTATCAATCTAAACAGAATCCGTTTGTCATCAAACCGCAAGTGAATGATGAAGTAACACATTCATCAGAAGATTTATATAAGAAAGAATCTCTTTTAAAAAATATAGCGTTTGGTACTCAGCAAACTCCAGATCATGTCTATGAATGGAACGATATTAACATTCAATGCGGTGTTGGAGATACGATTATTGATTTGAGTGAAACGCTTTTGCCTTCAGGAGAATCTATTGTTTTTGTTCGTGGTCTCATTGGCAATATTACGATTTACGTTCCTTATGAGATTGAAGTAACTGTAAAACATTCTGTTATTGCAGGCAGTACGGTGATTTTTGATTATCAGGAATCTAAGATGTTTAATCAGGCGGTATCCTATCGAACTAAAGATTACAATGAATCTGATAAAAAAGTTAAAATCATGACAAGTTTATTTGCTGGAAGCCTGGAGGTGAAGCGGGTATGAGTACCGTTTTGCGTCATATGTTTTCTGGGATCTCATTAGCTTTTGCCGTAACCGTTCTTTTAGGTTCAGTTGTGTATACACTTTTTCCTATCAGCGATTGGAACTTTTTGCTTGAAGAACAATTGTTAGACTTTCCGATAGCATTTGTGGTTCCCTTTTTCGTCTTCATTATGGGAGCATTTTTCGGATTGAATTCTGGCATCACGGCTCGAAAGCAATTAAACCTCATAGACCGGACGTTAAAATCGATCGAAGACGGTCGTCAAGTCAATATGAAAGAAGTATCGAACCTGGAGTTAAAAGCGATTACGAAACGCATGGAGGGCATTCAGCAGCAATTAGGGGAAAAGATCCGCCAGTCACAAAAAATGGCGACTGAGAAGGCAGTGGATCAGGAAAAACGCATTCAGGAAATCATTTCTCAAGAAAGAAATCGTTTGGCTAGAGAGCTGCATGATTCTGTTTCTCAGCAGCTTTTTGCGGCAAGTATGATCATGTCTGCTGTAAATGAAGTACGGGAAGAATCAGAGACACGTGAATCAAAGCAATTAAAGCTCGTTGAGGAGACGATTCACCAGACACAGCTAGAGATGAGAGCACTTCTCTTGCATCTGCGCACTGCTGCACTTAACGGAAAATCACTCCAAAAAGGGATGGAAGAGCTGCTGCAAGAGCTTCTGCAAAAAGTTCCGATCGAACTAAAATGGAAAATCGAAACCATACCTCTTGACAAAGGTGTAGAAGATCATCTGTTTCGTATTTTACAAGAGTCTGTGTCTAACATTCTCAGGCATGCACAGGCAAATAAAGCGCAAATCCTGCTTGTCCAGCGCGATGATCTTATCATTCTGCGCATAGAGGATGATGGTATAGGCTTTAAAATGGAACAGGAAAAAACCGGTTCATATGGACTACAGAATATGCATGAACGGGCTGCTGAAATTGGCGGCACGCTTAAAATAGTGAGTTTGCCAGGCGAGGGGACACGTCTTGAAGTTAAAGTTCCGATTTTATCAGCGGGAGAGGAAAAAGCATGATAAAAGTATTGTTAGTTGATGATCACGAAATGGTGCGAATTGGAGTTTCCGCTTATCTTTCTGCACAACCGGATATAGAAGTAACTGCCGAGGCCGAAAACGGGAAGGTTGCCGTTGAGAAAGCTTTAGAAATGAAACCTGATATTATTTTAATGGACCTTGTGATGGATGAAATGGACGGAATTGAAGCTACCCGTTTGATTACACAATCGTGGCCAGAGGCGAAGATTATCGTGGTAACGAGCTTTTTAGATGATGAAAAAGTGTATCCTGCACTCGAAGCGGGTGCTTCGAGCTATATGTTGAAGACGTCGAAAGCAAGTGATATTGCGCAAGCCGTTCGCGACACCTATCACGGAAAGTCTGTATTAGAACCAGAAGTTACTGGCAAGATGATGAGCAAGATGAGGCAAAAACAAACGCGGGAGCCGCATGAAGAGCTGACTGCGCGCGAGATGGAAATTTTATTGCTTATGACAAAGGGCAAAACCAATCAGGAAATCGCCGATGATCTATTTATCGCTTTAAAGACGGTAAAAGTCCACGTGAGTAATATTTTAAGCAAACTGGACGTACAGGACCGCACACAAGCTGTGATCTACGCGTTTAACCACTCGCTCGTATAGATAGAATCTAATCGGATTTTATAGAGATATGCTGAAACGCTTTAAAATCAAAAAGCCCCATGTCTGTGAGTTTAATTTCCGGTATGACTGGCAGTGTTATAAATGAAAGAGTTAAGAACGGATCAAAATCTCCTTTAAAGCCAAGTTCCTTCAGATTTTCCTTTAGCCTGATTATTTCTTCGTTCACTTTTTCGAAAGGGCGGTCTGCCATTAACCCTGAGATGGGAAGCGGTACTGAAGCAAGAACCTTTCCTTCTTTGACGATGACATAACCGCCTTGCATCTCTTTAATGGCATCTATTGCACATAGCATATCGCGGTCATTCGTTCCCGCTACAACAAGATTGTGAGAATCGTGGGCAACCGTTGAAGCGATCGCACCACTTTTTAACAAAAGTCCTTTAACAATACCGTGGCCGATATGTCCTGTTTGATTGTGGCGTTCAATGACTGCCATCTTCAGCAGGTCTTCTTCAATTAATGATAAAAACTCTCCGTTTTCTACTTTTGCCCGAAGAATTTTCTTTTTTGTAACAAGCTGGTTTGGTATTAGCTCGATCACATGAATATGATCGTCTTCTTCAAGCTTAATAGACAGTTCCTCACTTTTTATCTCCTGGATATTGACCGACTTCATTAGGTTTTCTGGAGGAGCGGGAGTAGCAGCTATTTGACCAGTGAACGTGCCGTTCGAAGCTACTGAAATACCATCTACAAAAACTTCTGAAATCGTAATTTTATTTAAATCATCCAACAAAAGAAAATCCGCTTTGAATCCTGGTGATATAGCACCTTTTTCTTGCAGGCCATAACATTCAGCCGCGTTTAACGTTGCCAATTGGATAGCTTGAAGGGGGGAGATGCCCTCTGAAATCGCAAGTCTTACATTATGGTCAACACTTCCTTCCGCTACAAGATCATCAAGGTGTTTATCATCTGTGCAGAATAAAAAACGTCGGGCATTTGCAGGTGTAACAGTCTTAATGAGTGCTTTTAAATCTTTTGCTACAGATCCTTCACGGATTAAAACATACATTCCCCGGCGAATGCGATCGAGTGCTTCTTCAGCTGTCGTGCATTCATGATCAGTTGTAATGAGGGCAGCCCTGTATACATTAATGCCGTTTGCGTCGATTCCTGCTGCATGACCGTCAATTAAAGTTCGATTTCTGTTGGCAGAAACAATCTTCTTAAGCATATCTTCATCCCCGTTAAAAACGGCGGGAAAATCCATTACTTCAGCCAATCCTTTAACACGTGGATGTATGTAAAAAGGTTCAAGGTCACGAGCGGTAAGAACAGCTCCAGCATTCTCAAATGATGTAGCAGGAACAGAGGAAGGGAGCATAACACGAACATCTAACGGCAGCCCTTCTGACTGCTCCAGCATAAATGTAATCCCATCTTTTCCTGAAACGTTTCCGATTTCATGCGGATCTGTAATAACGGTTGTGACTCCATGTGCGAGAAGGACTTTACTGAATTCAACAGGAGTGACCATCGATGATTCAATGTGAACATGTCCATCTATAAAAGCAGGACAAATATAGCGACCGGCAGCATCGATCGTTTCACGCCCTTCATATTCTCCAATGCCGGCAAAAAAACCATCAACGATAGCGACATCTCCACTGATGATTTCTAGATTAAATACATCAATGATTTTGCCGTTTTTGATGACGATATCTGCTGGAACTCTTTTCGTGCTCACATCAATCCGACGTTTTAGAAAATCCTGGTCCATAATCTGATCTCCTTAAGAGCAAAATATACCAACTAGTATGCGAAGAATTGCGGTTACTTATTTAGGTTTGATACTCATTTAGTCCTGCTTATTATTTATATAGCATCAAAATCAAAACGGTCCCTGTTGTAGAGACCGTTTTAACAATTTATTCACTTAGTATGTCGATCACACGGCCAATCTGACCGTCCTCTAGTCTTACTTTAATGCCGTGCGGATGATTGGGCGAGTTCGTCAGGATATCTTTAACGATTCCTTTTGTTTTCTTCCCGGAACGCTGATCGGCTTTTAAAATAACATTAACGGGAAGTCCAGGTGTGATATTGGAGCGTTTGCGATGCATTATACGCCGGTTCTCCGTGCCTGATTGTTCGCTTTTTTCGTTTGCTGATTCTTAAGCTGATTTGCTACTTTAACAGGACCTTTACTGAATGATCCGCCTGATTGCTGTGCTTTCTTTTCTGCAAGGCGCTGCTTTGCAATTTCTTGAAAGCTTAATTTCTTTTTCTCCTCTGCCATTTTTATCACCTCTATATTTTATTTTCTCTTCTTAAAGTCTGCTTCTTTCAAATAACCTTCTGCTTCTGCGTACGTTTCGAATGCTGCTTCAAGTGCATCATCTTCATCAAAAATAAACCACATGCCATCCTCGCCAACAAGTCTAATTTTTTCATGACTATGGCTAAACCAGTGCTCTTCTTTGCGTTCACCATCATCTGTACGGTCTTTCTTAGGCTGCTGCCATCCGTGTGTTTTTGAAAGGAACTCCATAGATTCTTTAATAAGGGCGATTAGTTCATCTGCTTCATAGTCACGAATATTTACATAACCTTTATCGTTCTTTACGCTTTGCGGAAGGTGTCCACCATATACAAAACCGTTGCCGTTCGGGTGAAGGTGATACACGACGATCTTCTTGTCCTGTACACTTTCCTCATAATGAAAATTCAAACGGCCAAGTGACACCTCGTGCATGTCCAGCTCAGGGAAATTCTCTTGAATTAAAGCAATTTTATCTTCAAATGAAAGCATTTTTTAAACTCTCCGTTTCTTTTATTGTGATTGGTTGATTATATCATACCGTAAGATTAAAACGAAAATACCTGTTGGACGATCTGGAACATCTTTTTTTTTACGCTGCTAACGTTAATTTTACGGTACGTGTTCTTTTAATTGTTACACGTTCGCTCTATAATTCAGACCTACGCTCAAAACGATGCTCGTACGCTCAAAATCTTTTACGTACGCTCAAACGGGATATAGTTTCGCTCAAAATCTCACATTACCGCTCAATAGTAATATTTTTGCTCAAAAAAGAAGCCGACATCCATGAGTCAGCTTCTTCTTTGTTTCTTTTTATCGTGCTGATGCTTCTTTCTTGATAGATCTCTCCAACTCAAACCAATAGTCAGCGAGTGTTTCCATCCCTTTATCGAAATTTTCCAGATGGAAGTGTTCGTTTGGTGCATGGAAGTTCTCTGTTGAAAGACCAAAGCCCATCAAAACAACAGGGATGTTTAACATTTGATCGAACGTTGCAACGATTGGAATGGATCCCCCGCCGCGAGTGAAGGCTGTTGGTACGCCGTACACTTTTTCATAAGAACGTGCTGCTGCCTGAATGGCAGGATGGTCAAACGGTGTTACATAAGGTGCTCCTTTATCAAAAAGAGAGACCTTAACGTCAATGCCAACTGGCTTATGCTTTTCAATGTGAGCCTTTACTTTTTCAATGATCTCGTCCGGCTCTTGGTTCGGTACGAGGCGGCAGCTGATTTTCGCATGAGCCTCTGCAGGGATGACTGTCTTGATGCCTTCTCCTTGGAAGCCTCCCCAGATACCGTTAAGCTCCAATGTCGGGCGTGCCCATGTGCGTTCGATGTGAGAATAGCCTTCTTCACCTGTAAGCTCTGTTACGCCAAGCTGCTGTTTAAGCGCTTCTTCTGTTAGCGGAAGAGCACGGAACGCTTCTCTTTCTTTTTCTGTTAGCTCTTGAACGTTATCATAAAAGCCATCAACTAAAATACGTCCGTTTTCGTCACGGAAAGATTGCAGAAGTTCAGTAATCGCATGCAATGGATTTTGAACTGCTCCGCCATAAAGACCTGAGTGAAGATCGCTGTTTGGTCCTGTTACGTCAACTTGCATCGCACACATGCCACGCAGTCCGTAGCAGATCGCAGGTTTTCCGCGGTCAAGCATGCCTGTATCGGAGATCACGATCACATCTGCTGCTAAAAGTTCTGTGTTATTTTCGATAAACTTTGGAAGGCTCGGACTGCCGATTTCTTCTTCTCCCTCGATACAAAACTTAAAGTTAAGAGGAAGAGTTCCCTCTGTTTCTAAAATAGCCTGCAAGACTTTTAAATGCATGAACGTTTGGCCTTTATCGTCAGATGCACCGCGCGCATAAAGTTTGTTGTCACGAATCGTAGCTTCATAAGGAGGCGTCTCCCAAAGCTCGAGCGGATCAACAGGCTGAACGTCATAATGTCCATAAACGAGCACAGTCGGTTTTCCTTCTGCTTTTAACCAGTCCGCATAAACAACAGGGTGTCCATCTGTCTCGTGAATCTTCACGTTTTCCATGCCGATTTTCGATAGCTCGTCTGCGATCCACTCAGCGCCTTTTCGAACGTCTTCCTTATGTTCTGGCAGTGCGCTCACACTTGGTATAGCAAGCCAGTCTGTTAACTCTTTTAAATGGGTATCACGGTTTTCTTTTAAGTAGCTCGTAATCTGTTCTGTCATCTAAAGTCCTCCTTATGTATGGTTACGCTTTACTTCTTAGTTTAATAGAGTTCAGCTCGGAAATGAAATATTCTTTATCGTCTTTTTTAGCGATGTTTTCAGCAGAGTTAGACGCAAGTGAAAAGTACTCCTCCATTTTCGCTTCTTCACCTTTAACCATATACGCCCGGGCAACCGCTTCATAGGCAAAAGCTAAGTCAAAATCTCCGAAGCTGTTTTTAAGACGGATTTCCAGAGATCGTTCACCATGAAGCAATGCTGAATCACCCATTTTTAAGAGGGAATAGACTCTAGAAATCTGCCATTCGCCGCGTGCATAGTTCCGCGGGGTTCCGGCTATGCCCCAATGAAAACGGGAAGCGTGCGTGGTATGGATCATCTCGAGGTCTTCCTCTTTCGAACGTTCCTTCTTTTCTATGAGATCCCATGTTTTATTAAAATTTTCCACCGCTTGTTTGCGATGCCATTCA
Organism: Fictibacillus arsenicus; assembly: GCF_001999465.1. Lineage (GTDB taxonomy): Bacteria > Bacillota > Bacilli > Bacillales > Fictibacillaceae > Fictibacillus > Fictibacillus arsenicus. Next base: position 1,355,109 of record NZ_MQMF01000001.1, on the reverse strand, counting down.
TCTTTTGTAAACTTGTCCATCCATTTCACACACCTTATGTATTTGTGGTTTACTAAAGGTAAAGCTAACGGTAAAGATATTCTGTAAAAATGAACGTAACCCTTTTAAAAGTTTAAATAGAAAGAAGTGCAGGCACCTTGAATAAAAAAATCGGATTTATCGGATTTGGTAAAATGGCACAGGCGATGGCAGGCGGGATGATTCATTCTGGATTAGTCAGAGCGGATCAGATTATGGCGAGCATGCGGACGGAGAAAACAAGAACGCTTGCAGCGGAACAGTTCGGAATAAAAGTATCAGCGTCTAACCGTGATGTGGCTGCATTCGCAGATGTTTTATTCCTAGCGGTTGCTCCCTATACGTATTTTGAAGTGATAGAAGGAATAAAAGAAGACATTAAACCTGTAGCTATTATCATTACCGTTGCAGCGGGTATTACGACATCAGATGTAGAGAACGCGTTCGGTAAAAAGGTAAAAGTGGTGCGAACGATGCCCAATACGCCTTCTCTTGTAGGAGCTGGTATGACCGCTGTTTCGGTGAACAGAGAAATTACAGATGAAGATCTGGAATCAGTCGAAAAATTAGTAAGCAGTTTTGGAAAAGTAGAGATTATTGCAGAATCGCAAATGGATGCGATCCCGGCGATCAGCGGTTCTTCGCCTGCGTATGTTTATATGATGATTGAAGCGATGGCAGATGGCGGCGTAAGGCAGGGTCTTTCTCGTGATCAGTCTTACCGTTTAGCTGCTCAAGCTGTCCTGGGAGCCGCACAGATGGTTCTTGAGACAGGAAAGCACCCTGGGGAGTTAAAAGATCAAGTGACATCACCAGGCGGGGCAACGATCGCTGCGGTTTCGACGCTTGAACAAGAGCGCTTTCGCGGCGCCATATTAGCTGCAATGGACAGCTGTACAGCGAAAGTAAAAGAATTGGGGAAAAAATAATGAGCTTTAAAGAATTAGGCATATCAAATGCTCTTGTAGATGTTTTACTACAGAACGGAATTGGTGAACCGACACCAATTCAAAAAGAAACGATCCCCATTATTTTAGATGGAAAAGATGTGGTAGGGCAGGCACAGACAGGAACGGGAAAAACTCTTGCCTTTGTGCTGCCGATTCTTCAAAAAATAGATAGTGAGAATCCTTACATTCAAGGTTTGATCGTAGCTCCGACTAGAGAGCTTGCCATTCAGATTACAGCGGAAGTTAGAAAGCTGACAGAGCCGCTGAATGAAATTAACGTCCTTGCCGTTTACGGGGGACAGGATGTTATCGCACAGATGCACAAGCTGGAAGGGAAGGTACATCTAGTAGTAGGGACGCCTGGCAGACTGCTTGATCATATTCGCCGTGAAACGATCGATTTATCTAAAGTATCAACATTTGTGCTTGATGAGGCCGATCAGATGCTGCATATTGGTTTTTTAACAGACATTGAAGACATCATGGAACAAGTACCAGAATCTCGCCAGACCTTGCTTTTTTCAGCAACGATGCCGGATGAAGTGAAGAAGCTGGCTCAGACTTACACAAAAAATCCGCGGGATATTCACATTAAAACGAAACAGATTACGCTGAAGGAAATTCGGCAGCGTGTCGTAGAAACGACGGATCGAGGCAAGCAGAACGATCTTGTTCAAACCATCCGTTTATTGCGTCCATACCTCGCTATTATTTTTTGCCGGACGAAGCGAAGGGTAAGCAAATTAAATGAGGCGCTGCAAAATATGGGGTATAACGCTGATGAACTGCATGGTGACCTTTCACAAGCGAAAAGAGAAGACGTCATGAAACGTTTTCGTGAAGGAGAGATTCAGTTTCTTGTGGCAACAGACGTGGCAGCACGCGGTTTGGACGTAGAAGGTGTTACACATGTTTTTAACTATGATATTGCGCTTGATACAGAAAGCTACATTCATAGAATCGGAAGGACAGGCCGTGCGGGAGGAAAAGGGTTAGCTGTAACGTTTGTGGCACAAAAGGATCGAAGGCTGCTTCAGATGATCGAACGAGAGACAAATCAGAGATTGAAAGCTCTGAAACTCGAATATTTATAGAATAATTTTTTATGAATTTTAAAGGGAAAATGAGGTAAAAAAAGTAATATTTTTTACAAAAACGGGTAATCCTTCAGGGGGACCCGTTTTTTTGTGGGTATATAATACCAACTATTATTACCAGGTATTAAAAAAGTTGCTTCATAAAACAAACCTTGTTACGATAATGAGGTACAAGAATTCAAAAGAGTCAGATTTAGAGGAGTTGAGCAAATGAAAGATCTACAATCGTTTGGCTGGTATGCAGCAAAAATCGCTCCCAAGCTGCCGAAAGAGGCTTTCAAACCGGTACCATCACGGTTATGGGGAGGACTTGTCTATTTATTGATCGCAATCGCCGGTATTTTGGTTATCGGTTTATTAAATAATCTGCATCCTTGGTTAGGAATTGGTATTGCCGTAATTTTGGGTACATGTTTCGCAGGGATGGGCTTTTTAGGACATGAGATCTTGCACGGAACGGTCATTCGCAAGCCTTGGCTGCGTGACTTTTTAGGAGCCGTGGCATTCTGGCCGTTAAGTGTTGGACCGAAGCTTTGGCGTAAATGGCATAACACAACACATCATGTTCACACACAAGAGGACGGGGAAGACCCTGATGCGTGGCCGACATTAGAAAACTTGTCACATAAGCCTTTCTTACAAAAAGTGTACAAGCTTCCAATGTGGATGCGTTCCATTGTTAGTTTTGCTTTTCTATCGATTTCATTTACAACGCATGGACTCTTCATGTTCAAGCGCTTTATTAAAGAATTTAAGCCAAGCAAACGTCCATCTGTGTGGCTTCAGCTATTGCTGCCTTGGGCAACTTGGCTCGGACTATTAGTATGGCTTGGTCCAGTGAAATGGTTCTTTGCGGTATTGCTTCCGCTATTAATTGCGAATGCGATTGTAATGAGCTATATTTCAACAAACCATCGTCTAAATCCAATGACTGACGTGAACGATCCGCTCGCAAACAGCTTAACGGTCACTGTACCAAAATGGGTGGACGTGCTTCATTTTAACTTCTCTTACCATACGGAACATCATTTGTTCCCAGGTATGAGTCCAAAATATTATCCGCTCGTTAAAAAGCATATTAAGGAAATGTGGCCTGAACGCTATCACGAGATGCCGCACTGGAAAGCATTAGTGACGTTATGGAAAACACCGCGTGTGTACTTCAATCAGCATCAATTCGTAGATCCTGCACCAGGCAACGTATATCCTTCGCTAGGACATGGTCTGAATCCTGACCAAGTATCTTATCAAAAAGGTGAAGCATCAGATCGAGAAATGAATTCTCCAAAAGGAACACCGAAAAGCATCCATTAATCTGGGTGCTTTTTCTTTTTCCAATTAACTGTAAAACTCATTTATAATGAAAGGCAGGGGGGAAAGATGTTGAAAAATTTACAGGAAGATATTCGAGAATTTTTAGGATTTTACAAGGAACTCTTATTAGAAGTTCTGCCTGCCGAACGTATCCATGGCATTTATTTATACGGCTCTTTAGCACTGGATGCCTTTGATCCGGATACGAGTGATATTGATTTCGTTACGGTCATTAAAGGGCGGATTGGAAAGAAAACAGAGAATTTATTGAAGCTTGTCCATTTAAGAAGCAATTCACATTTTTTTGGTACCAGGATGGATGGCTGCTATGTCACGCTTGATCAAGCAGGGAAGGTATATTGCGAAATAGAGGAATATCCGTTCTTTGCTGATGGGAAACTTCACAAAGGACACTATGATTTAAACTACATAACTTGGTGGACACTTCAGAACAAAGGTGTCGTCGTATACGGTGAACCTATTTCTTCTCTAAATTTAGATATGAAGTGGGAAGATGTTCAAAAAACATTGAATTATAATGTAAATACATATTGGAATGAAAAATTAGATCGAGACATGTGTTTCTTTTATGACGATTGGATTGAGTTTGGTATCATTACGTTATGCAGAATTTTATTGTCGCTTGAATACAGGAAGGTTTTTAACAAGAAAGAAGCTGTTGCTAAAGCAAGGGCGGTATTGCCTGCAAGGTATCATCCGATTTTGCTGGAGGGACTTAGAATAAAAACAAATTCAGAGTCCGAGTCTTACTATCATTCAAAAGAAGTACGGAAAGAGGATATGAAGCGGTTTGTTGAGTATGTCATTACGTACTGCAATGAGACTTATCAGCTTCAAAGGGCGTAATAATTAGAGGCTGTTTTCATAAAGCTGTTTTCGCAAGCTTTGTTGCTTTTGGAAGTGGTTAATTTCCATTGCAGGACTCGCTTTCCGAAGGGTGTGCGGTGAGCCCATTCGTCGCCTTGCGACATTGAACGGTCTCACATGTCCCACTCATCCAGCAGGAGTCTCGCCCTTCCACTCCAATCAACTAGTCAAAGAAGCGTTCTCAACCAAAAGTTTATAAGCAATAACTGAAATATAGAGTAAGATTGAGGGGATTATTTTGAAAAAAGAAATGCATTGTGAGAGCTGTTTGATGCCGATTAAGACAAGGGATGATTTGATTACGGTATGGGCATTTTTTAAAGTTCGTCCGTATCATAGATCTTGTTATGAGAATTCGTTAAAAGGGGCTGCTCTTTTCGTAGGTAATCAGCCGATAAACGGATTTTCTGGAAACTTTACAGCCCTAGTAGCATTTATATTAGCGTGGATTCCGTTGTTTACGGATGTTACTTGGGGACTAACGGTTGTTTGTGTGTTGATTGTAATTATGCGTTTATATTCGATCATTCGTTTTGAAAAACAGCTGCCTCTATAAAAACAGCGTGCTCTCCGTTTTTGGATAGCACGCTTTCTTTTATTAAGCCTTTACTCGGTAAACACGAGCTTCATAAGGGTTTAGTGAAATGCTAGTCACATCGCCATGTGCTGCGACTTCTTCGTTTGCTAGAAGCAGATTCTCAGAGTGTAACGAAAGCTCTGTTTCAAACAATGCTTCCTTTTTAGAAAGGTTCGTGATGACAACTACTTGTTCTTCACCTAGTGTGCGTGTGTATGCGTAGATTTGCTTGTCATCTTCAAGCAATAAATCATACGTTCCATATGTGAAAATCTCGTTCTCTTTCTTTAGAGAGATCATCTTTTTGTAGAAGTTCAAGATCGACTTCTCTTCTTGTTCCTGTTTTTCTACGTTAATTTCTGTATAGTTAGGATTCACTTTCATCCAAGGTGTTCCGTTTGTAAATCCAGCGTTGGCTTCGCTGTTCCATTGCATTGGAGTACGGCTGTTATCACGGGAAGATGCCCAGATCACGGTCATGATGTCTTCGTGCGAAACGCCTTCTTCTCGCTTAATGCGGTACATGTTTTTAACCGCTACATCATCATAGTCTTCGATGGAATCAAACTGAACGTTCGTCATCCCGATCTCTTGGCCCTGATAGATAAACGGCGTTCCTTGCATAAGGAAGTACATTGCACTCATGCTTGTTGCACTTTGGTACCAGAACTCTTTGTCGTTGCCCCAAGTGGAAACGACACGTGCCTTATCATGGTTCTCTATGAATAAAGCGTTCCAGCCTTCTTTTTCAAGACCTTTCTGCCAGCGAGTCAGGACTTTCTTTAACTCTACGATATCAAGGTCAGGATTCGTTTCAGCATCCCAAAGACCAAGGTGTTCGAATTGGAAGATCATATCCATCTTTCCTTGTTCTTTACCAACCCAAAGGTCTGCTTCGTCGATTTTAACTCCGTTTGCTTCACCGACTGTCATAACATCGTAGTTCGCGTATGTGCGGTCTTTGAACTCTTGAAGGAACGTATGGATGCCTTTTTGGTTCATATGCATGTCGAACGAAGATACATACTTTTCGTTCTTCGGATTCGGCATGTCTGGAAAGCCTTCGCGTTTTTTAATATGGCTGATCGCATCGATTCGGAAACCATCGATTCCTTTATCAAGCCACCAGTTTACTGTATTGTAAAGAGCTTCACGCACTTCAGGATTTTCCCAGTTCACGTCAGGCTGTTTTGTTGAGAAAACATGAAGGTAATATTGGCCAGTTTTTTCGTCATATTCCCAAGCAGAGCCTGAGAAAATGCTTTCCCAGTTGTTTGGCTCTTTACCGTCTTTGCCGTCTCTCCAAATGTACCAGTCACGCTTCGGATTATCCTTTGATGAGCGGGACTCGATAAACCATTGATGCTCATCACTTGTATGGTTAAGAACGAGATCAATGATCAGCTTCATATCACGCTTATGCACTTCAGTTAAAAGGGCATCAAAGTCTTCCATGGTCCCGAAGTCTTCCATAATGTCCTGATAGTCAGATATGTCATATCCATTATCATCGTTCGGAGACTTGTACATTGGACAGATCCAGATGACATCAATTCCTAAATTTTTAATGTAATCCAATCGTTGGATGATACCTTTTAAATCACCGATTCCATCTCCGTTTGAATCTTGGAAGCTGCGAGGGTAAATTTGATAGCCAACGGCTTCTTTCCACCAAACTTTTTCCATAATGTTACCTCCATCATCTCTTAACAACAGGGCAGGGGATACCAAAAACGGCTCCCCATAGTCTGTTAGTTTTCTAATTCTAAAGTTACGGCTACACCAGCGTGATCTGAGACCACCGGCGTTTCTTTCCCGTTAAAACGAACGTAAGAAGTTTTTACGTTAAGCGGTTTGCTGCATAAGATATAGTCAATTCTTCGTCCGTCGTCTTTACCGTTTTGATTCCAGCCGGCGATGGCGCCTTTGATGGTTATTCCATCATCTTTTTTATTAGCCAATTCATACGTATCGTAAAAGCCGTTTGATGTTACATAATCAAATCCTTCGTCTCTCACGTTAGCATCATTGTTTAAATCGCCCATTAAAAAGGATAATCCGCTTTCTGGCACATGCTTAAAGAATGCGTCGATTTGTTCTTTAAACGGTGCTGTTTCATCGTTCCACCAGCCAAAATGGCCAGAGAAAAAGTTAAGTTCTTTTTCTTGATAAGAAACCACAGCTGAAACGATTTTTCTTGTTTTCCAGTTGTTCATGTCCTGAAGTTCTGTAACAAAAAAGCTATCGTTTGACTTGATTGGATGTCGGCTTAAAATAGCCAGACCTTCTTCATACGTTTCAAAACCATAATGAGCCATGTCCCAAACAAAATCATAATCGTGAACGTCAAGTTCCTGTAACAGCTGAATTAATACCAAGGCATAATTATTTTGTTTAATGTTGCCATTCACTACAGGTGAGTCGATCGACTGCATGACCTCTTGAAGTGCGATCAAATCATAACGCTCGCTCGCAATATCGCGAGCAAGCATCTCTAATTTTTCCATCTGGTTCTCTTCTTGCCAGCCATGGACGTTTAACGTTAGAAGTTTCATTAATTACATCCCCAAACGATCTTGAATATCAGATTTCAATACGTCCGCTTTTGGTCCGTAAATCGCTTGAACACCTTTATCTTTAATAATGAGACCAAGTGCGCCGTTATCTTTCCATTCTTTTTCAGTCGCAACACCTGCAGTGTTTTTAACCGTTACACGAAGGCGAGTCATACATGCATCAACATCTTCAATGTTATCAGCTCCGCCTAACAGTCCGATGATTGCAGACGCTTGAGAATTATCAGATCCTGCTGCTGCATCATTTTTAGCAGGTGCAGCAGATTCACCTTCCGTTGTTTCGATATAGTTACCTGCACGGCCTGGTGTCGGCAGATTGAACTTTTTGATCAGCACATAGAAGATCGAGAAGTTCAGTCCGAAGAATACGATACAAGTAAGTGCAAAGTTGATTAAGTCTCGTGTTAATCCTGCTTTTACAAGCAATGGTGTGCGTGTTAGTAATTCGATAAAACCAAATGCGTGAACACGTACATGGATAAGGTCAGCCACTGCGAATGCAAGACCTGTTGTGATCGCGTACACTACATAAAGCAATGGTGCTGCAAACATAAACATAAATTCGATCGGCTCTGTAACACCTGTTAAAAATACAGCAAGTGCTGCAGATAAGAACATAGATTTATACTTTTTGCGCTTGTCTTTATCAACGTTCATGTACATCGCAAGTGCGATTGCTACTAGAGAAGCTGTTGAAAGTACAACTTGTCCCATTTTAAACCGGGCAGGAACAACATCGTTCAATAGTGCCTGGTACGCTTTTGTATCGCCAGCTTGCAAGAAGTTGTTCAGATCATTGATCCATGCAAGCCATAGAGGATCTTGTCCGGCTACAGAAGAGCCTGCACCAGAACCAGTCATGATTTGGTACGTTCCGCCAAGTTCTGTATAGTTGATCGGCACCGTTAACATGTGGTGAAGACCGAACGGCAATAATAGACGCTCAAGTGTACCGAAAACAAATGGTGCGATAACTGGAGCCGTATTTCTTGATGTTGCGATCCATTTACCAAAGTCATTCAAAAGACCTTGGATAAACGGCCAAACTAATGCAAGAATCAGTGCCGTAATGACAGACCATAAAATAACGGCAAATGGTACAAAACGCTTTCCGTTAAAGAATGCTAAAGCATTTGGAAGCTTGTTGTAGTTGTAATACTTATTAAATAGAACGGCACCTAGGAAACCGGAAATGATACCGATAAAAACACCCATGTTAAGAGCAGGAGCTCCTAGAACAGATGTGAAGTAATCGCCAACGATCAGTTCACTGCCAAAAAGGGATTTTACTTTTGCCCCTTCTTCAAGCATCATTGCACTGTTTACACCAAAGATAGCACCAGTAATACGGTTAATAAGGATAAAAGCGATGACTGCTGCAAATGCACCGCCAGCACGTTCTTTAGCCCATGAACCACCAATGGCTACTGCAAATAAGATGTGCAAGTTTGTGATGATTGCCCATCCGATGTCTTCCATTACTCGGGCAATCGTTTGCACCAAAGTAATGTCGCCACCTGACATAGCAATAACCTTACCTAGTGATATCATTAAACCGGCAGCTGGCATAACGGCTACTACTACGAGCAGTGCTTTACCAAGCTTTTGCCAGAAATCAAACGAAATTAGTTTTCCACGTTGTTTCAAAACGATTTCCTCCTTTAAGTATATATCTTTTGTTGCGTTTTTGAAATCGCATTCAATAGATTGCAAAAATTATTTATGAATCGCTTACAAATTTGTATATGCAAGTAGGTGCAATCGTTTGCATAAATGGATTGTAAAATAAAACGGTTACATTTACAAGCGATAAATTTGAAAAAGGATATAAAAGTTTTTCCAATCCCGGTGTATACGGCAGTAGCAAACTTTTAAAGATGATATATAGGGGCACGCGTGAAACTCGAAGGTTTCTGTGTGGAACTTATGGGGTTACGCGTGAAACGAAAAGGTTTTGGCGTGAAACAGAGGAGTGTTTGCGTGAAACTAGTCTATCATTGAGCGAACGTGTAATAAATAAAAGAACACGTACCGTAAAATCTTGATTGATAGAGCTGGCTCCTAATTGATGAGCCAGCTTTACCATTCAAGCGAATACTTTTAAATTGCTTTTCACCGTTCCTACTTTACGCATACCAATCATCGTAGAAAGTATGCCCGGAGTATCAAGAACAAAACGGATCAATTGATCAGCGTTTTGTTCTTGATTTTCACGCAGTCTCCCGCAATCAAGCGGTGCGCTTGTGGTCACATACACGTCCAGTTCTTCCGCTGTTTGAAATAAAGAGCGCTATTTGCCGCATACTTGCTGATTTTGATCGGTTAATGCCTTTTGGTTATAAAAATTGAAAGGAGTTTGGATAAAACGGAAATGGTGAGATGAACCCGCTACTTTCTTTGCGGTATTTATCACTTTTTCAAAAGATAAATAACCCGGAGCACCTGGATGATCAGTAAAGGCCGACCAGACCGCCATACCATAGAAACGAATTGTGCCACGTTCGACTTGACCTTCATAAAACTTGAATAACATTTCTAATTCTTTAAAAAATTTTTCATCCCCCAAAATGTGCTTGGAGATTTCAGGATTATGTATATAGTGGATATCAATCATGTTGAGATTCATATGCTTTAAACTTTGCTCAATAGCAAAATCATAATACGAAGGCTTTAACACATGTTTATGATTATCGATAATCTGTAGGTCTTTTTCATGAAGTATTCCAGGAGCGAGCAGTTTTTCTTCTAAGTAGTTTTCAGGGCGCAGCTGCAAATCGATATCTCCTGGGATGATACCGGCTTTCGTCGAAATAACAATGTCATCTCTATTAATTCTGTCTTCCTTAAATAATTTAGATAACACAGCTCCGACATCTCTTTCCGATCTCATGCCCCGATAATTGATTGCAGTATCTATGAAGTTGATGCCATTGTATAAAGCGAATTCAATAGACTCCTGATATAAAGCTGAATCAACTTCATTCATGTCACCTAGATGTGTTCCTATTGCAATGCGTGATACGTTAAACCATGGCGTTTTTTGTTTCAAGACACTCGTCTCCCTTCAAAATTAATCCTACCTAAATTATACCATTTTTAAAATATGTGATTAAAGAACCATGAGTATTTTCTTATTTTTATACATTGTTAAAATAGGCGAAGGCTTTTGATGATTGCTTATTGAATAAAGATGTTTAGAAACAAATGTGTAAACATGATAAATAGAAATTGAATAAATATGCATATATTAGTATAATTACTTTCGGATTAAAGGAAGGGGAGAAAGAAAAATATGAAAAAACATTGGTTTGCCGGGGTGTTAAGTGTCAGCTTACTAGCTTCGACACCTTATGCAGTAACAGCGGAAGCACCACAGAAACAGTGGAAGAATGTAAATGTAAGCGAAGAGGCAGATGGAAGTCCTTTTAACTCTGAGCATTATGATTTTGTAAAATATTCTAAGTTTGATGAAATACTTAAGAAGATCGATAAGGAAAGTGAACGTGTTTCGCTAGAGGTGACAGGGCATTCGGCAGATGGATATCCATTATATGCGCTCACCATCTCAAATCCTGAAGACAAAGGAAAATATGGTCATTATAAAAAACTGCGTAAGCAAATGATTAAAAATCCTGAAAAAGCACAAAAATGGGTTGCAGAAAATGGTGATTTTAAAGTGCCGGTTATGATTAACGGGTCCATTCATGGCACGGAATACATAGGCTCTGATGCTGTTCTTCAGTTAATCGAACGTTTTGCGTTTGAGAACGATGAGACGACAAAAGAGATTTTAGCTAGCAATATATTAATCTTCAACGTATCTGCAAATCCTGATGGACGTGTGGACGGCACTCGTTTTAACGGTGAGGGAATCGACTTGAACCGTGATTTCATTACGCAGTCTCAGCCTGAAACGAAGCAAACGGTTGATCTTATTACAGAATGGAATCCGATGGTCTTCTTAGATCTTCATGGATACGTAAACTGGATGGAAAATAAGCCAGGTTTGATCGAACCTTGCACACCGCCGCATAACCCTAACTATGAATATGATCTTTTTTCAAAGTGGGCGTTAGATCAAGCGGAAGCGATGGAAGCTGAGATCGTAAGCAATAAAGCAGAATATGAAAGTGAAACCTATCAAAATATGAGCGGGACATACATTCCTCAGCGGGATGATAGCTTTGGATGGGACGACTATCCGCCTATCTTTACCCCAATGTATGCGATGTATCATGGAGCTTATGGCTATACACTTGAAGCGCCGACAAATACGTGGGATGGCGTAAAGTGGACGAATGATGCAGTAATGGGAGCTCTTAAGTTTTCAACAGAAAATAAGAAGGGCATGCTGACGGATCAGATTGAAATTTTTAAGCGCGGAATTAATTTTGACCACCCTTATCATGAAGAAGGATTTTTCCCGAATGCTTACGTGCTTCCTGTAGATGAAAAAGATCCGACAGTGACAGAGAAGGCGGTCAACCATCTTCTTGATAACGACATTGCTGTTGAAAAAGTGAATAAAGCTTTCAATGCAGAAGGAGTAACTTACCCGGCAGGAACCTTTGTTGTACCGATGGATCAGGCGAAAGCAGGACTCGCAAACACAATGCTATGGAACGGTGAAGACATCACGAACGATACACCGGCTATGTATGACATTTCCGCTTGGAGCTTGCCAGAACTTTGGGGCTTTGAAGCCATTGACGTGAAGTCTGAATTAAACGCAAAAACCTCACCAGTAAAAAGCGTTGACTTCCATGGAGCTTTGAATGGAAAAGGTCCTTATGTGATTGAAAACAGCTCAGTAGAAGCGGTAAAACTGGTTAATGAATTGCTGCAAGCTGGTGCGGCAGTCTATAAAGGGGAAGACGGCAACTTTTACCTGGAGACCATTCCTGCAAAGAGTAAATCTCTTGTAAAAGAATCAGGTTTAAAGGTGGATACAGCAGCGATCCCATCAGAAAAGGAAAAACTGACTACTATAGAAGTTGCGATTTTAAAGGATGGCGGTATAAATAAAGCACAAACACATGCCGGCACTAAACTTGCACTCGAACGTCTCGGTTTTTCTGTAACAGAAGTAACACCTAAAGAGGTAGCTGAAAAAGGAATTTCAAACTTTGATGCGTTTATCTACAGCGGAACGGAACTGATGCTTCAATATGAAAAAGTTAGAGAAGCGAACAAGCCTTTTGTTGTAGGAACAAAAGAAGCATATGACAAGTTTGCAGAGAATGTTCAGGACTATGTAGATGGCGGCGGTAAATTTATCGCGGTTGGGGCAGGCGGTGCAAAGGCATCCAGCATGATGGGACTGACAGATGTTAAAGTGAATACCGGCGGGTCTGACAGCAACGGAATTGTGGAAGTAGCCTACGGTGAAGATGAGCTAAGCAAAGGCTATAAAGAAAATGACCTAGGTTTTGTTTATAAGCCCGTTTGGTTCACAGAGCTTGGTAAAGCGAAATCTGTTGCTTCGTTTAAAACAGGAGATTTCTTTGTGGCCGGACATTGGAAAAATAATGAGCTTGCAGCAGGACAAGCAGTTATCGTAGAAGAAACAGATGAAGATGTGACATTGATCGGACTTGAAGCAGGTTTCCGTGATCATACGGATTACTTATTCCGTCTATTATCTAACGCCCTTTATCAATAAAGTGAGACCTTTCTAATTGACATCCAAGCAAATGCTGCCTTATTTTTATATGTAAAGTTTACTGAGAACTTGCTTAAATAAGAGACCTGAAGAACATTGAAACCGTTGCTTTCCTTGTTCTTTGGTCTTCTTTAGTATCGTTATTTTTTAAAGTCGAATGTTTTAAAGCGTTTCCACAAGTGTAAATTATAAAGGTAAGCAGACGGAAAGGTGAGTGAGGTAATATGTTTAATAAATTATTTGGAAAAAAAGAAGTGAAAAAAGAAGAAACGATTATTGCTCCTTTAACAGGTAAAATCGTATCCATAGAAGAAGTGCCAGACCCAACATTTTCTCAAAAGATGATGGGAGACGGGATTGCGATAGAGCCAACAGAAGGCGTTGTTGTATCACCTGTTGACGGTGAAATTGTACAGTTTTTCCACACGAAGCATGCGATCGGTATCCAGTCTGAATCTGGCGCTGAAATCTTAATCCATGTGGGGCTGGAAACAGTGAACATGAACGGAGAAGGTTTTGAAGGCCACGTGAATGTTGGAGATAAAGTAAAAGCTGGCGATAAGCTGCTATCCTTTGACTTAGATCTCATTAAAGAAAAAGCAGCAAGTACTGTGACGCCAATCGTTATCACAAATGGAGATGCTGTTGAATCTTTGGATAAGCGGGCTGCCTCAGAAGCAATTAAAGGCGAAACATCTTTGCTGCAGATTAAGATGAAATAAAGAAAAAAATCAGGCTTATTTGGCCTGGTTTTTTTGTAAAGAGGGTGTTGATTTCCGTTCCAGGATGCTCGCTTTCCACGGGGCGTGCGGTGAGCCCACTCGTCGCATGCCTAGCGAGAAGATTCTCATGTGGTAGGCACGCACCTTCCACTCCAATCAACTATTCAAAGATGCCCTTAAAACCATCCAAAGCAACGATTTATAAATCCATAAAATACAGGGGGAGGCAATGATGAAAAAAGGAATTATCTCTTTAGGTGAAGCGCTTGTTGATTTTATCCCTACTGATGAAACGAATTCGATGTACTATAAACGTCCGGGCGGTGCTCCTGCTAATGTTGCGGTGGGTGTCGCGCGACTTGGATCAGATGCTGTTTTTTTAGGCAAAGTCGGGGACGATGTTCTCGGTGACTTTTTGATTGATACATTGAAAAGTTACGGTGTGAATGCGTTTCATGTCTATAAAACCGAAGCAGTCCGAACAGGAGCTGTTTTTGTAACGTTATCTGAAAAGGGACAAAGGTCATTTGACTTTTACATTGATCCGAGTGCTGATCGTTTCTTAGAAGAAAAGAACATACAGGCTAGTCTGTTCAAGGATAAAAAAATTCTTCATATCGGCTCTATTTCTTTGATTGCTGAACCATCCAAAAGTGCTACAGAAAAAGCCGTTAAACTCGCGAAAGAGAACGGCATGTGGGTTTCTTTTGACCCGAACTTAAGGCTCTCGCTTTGGAAGACACCTGCATTGGCACGTGAGACCATTCTTTCTATGCTTCCTCATGCAGATATTGTTAAGCTTTCTGAAGAGGAGCTTGAATTTATTACAGGGTTAAAAAAGGTGGAGGAAGGTATTAAAGTGCTTCAGCAATACAATATCCCGCTGCTTTTTATCACCCTTGGAGATGACGGCAGCTATGTCGTAACGAAAGATGGCGGTGAGTATATTCCGGCAAAAGGTGTTACAGCCATTGATACGACGGGAGCAGGGGATGCATACGTTTCAGCAGTATTGCATCTGTTAAATGAATACAAGGGGACACTAGAGGAACTTAGTCTCGATGAAGCAGCCGATATGGCGGTTTTCGGCAGTATTTCAGGAGCGCTTACGGTATCGAGTAAAGGTGCGATGACATCTCTGCCTACTTTGGAACAAGTTAAAGAGGAACTTGCACAATTGAGGCAATAAAAGCATATAATAGGAAAATATTTTGACTAATGTTTTTGTTTTTTGGTAATATTACTTTATTATAAAAACATGATATACAGCTGTGAAGGATGAATAGTAGCTAATCTGAAACTCTTTTAAGCGAGCCGGGGGCGGTGCAAGCCCGGTAAGAGGCATTAGTGAAACGGCAATCCGGAGCTGTTTTTGAAAAGAGGATTCGTTTTACATACGGACGGATCAACTAGGGTGGAACCGCGGGAGATACAACTCTCGTCCCTGGGCATAGCGCCTTGGGACGGGAGTTTTTTATTTTTTTTATAAAAGACGAACGGTCCATAAGGCATAATCCGAATGGGAGGAATTACAATGTCAAAAAACATGGAAACCATCACAAATCATGCGAAACATCGTGGTTTTGTATTTCCGGGGTCTGAAATCTATGGAGGTCTTGCGAACACATGGGATTACGGTCCGCTTGGTGTTGAACTGAAGAACAACGTGAAAAAAGCTTGGTGGAAAAAATTTGTTCAAGAGTCTCCTTATAACGTAGGTTTGGATGCAGCAATCCTTATGAACCCTCGTACGTGGGAAGCATCAGGACATATCGGCAACTTCAACGATCCAATGATGGACTGCAAAAACTGTAAAGCGCGTCACCGTGCAGATAAGCTGATTGAAGATGCAGCAGATCAAGCAGGTAAAGAGATCATCGTAGACGGACTTCCTTTTGAAAAGATGGAAGAGTTAGTGAAAGAGTACAACATCGCTTGTCCTGAGTGTGGAAGCCATGACTTTACAAGCATCCGCCAATTCAACTTGATGTTCAAAACGCACCAAGGTGTAACAGAATCAAGTTCAAACGAAATCTACATGCGTCCGGAAACTGCACAAGGAATTTTCGTTAACTTTAAAAATGTTCAGCGTACGATGCGTAAAAAATTGCCGTTCGGTATCGCACAGATCGGTAAGAGTTTCCGTAACGAGATCACGCCAGGTAACTTCACGTTCCGTACGCGTGAGTTTGAACAAATGGAGCTTGAGTTTTTCTGTAAGCCAGGAAGCGAGATCGAGTGGTTCAACTATTGGAAAGATACAGCTGAAAACTGGCTGAAGTCATTAGGTATGACGGAAGAGAACCTGCGTCTTCGTGACCATAATGAGGATGAGCTTTCTCACTATTCTAACGCGACAACTGACTTTGAATATAAGTTCCCGTTCGGATGGGGAGAGCTTTGGGGTGTTGCATCCCGTACAGACTTTGATTTAAAGCGTCACATGGAGTTCTCTGGTGAAGATTTTAACTACATTGACCAAGAAACAAACGAACGTTACATTCCTTATTGTATCGAACCTTCTCTAGGTGCTGACCGCGTAACGCTAGCGTTCTTAATCGATGCTTATGAAGATGAGGAATTAGAAGACGGTACAAGCAGAACGGTGATGCACTTGCACCCGGCATTGGCACCTTATAAAGCAGCAATCCTGCCATTGTCTAAGAAGCTGTCTGAAGAAGCGACTGAAGTGTTCAGCTCGCTTGCTAAAGACTTCAATGTAGATTATGACGAAACAGGATCGATCGGTAAACGTTACCGCCGACAAGATGAGGTTGGTACGCCGTTCTGTATCACGTATGACTTTGATTCTAAAGATGATGGCATGGTAACTGTTCGTGACCGTGACACGATGGAACAAACACGTGTGAAGATTGCTGATCTTAAAAGCTTTATCGAGGAAAAAGTACAGTTTTAACTTTTTTGCTGTTAGATGTGGTTGATTTCCGCTCCAGCTGCTCGCTTTCCGGGGGGGCGTGCGGTGAGCCTCCTCGGCGCTTTGCGCCCACAGGAGTCTCACCTGTCCCGCTGATCCCCCAGGAGTCTCGCACCTTGCGCTCCAATCAACTTTCAAAAATAGAGCACACATTTGCGATTGCGATGTGTGCTTCTGTTTTTTCTGTGTCGTTTATTTTACAATAGACAATGAGAGATAAAACTTTGATGCCTATTCAGGCTTTTGTTGGAGGTATACATATGAACGAGGGACGTATTCAAAAGGTTAAAGATTGGTTAAAAGAAGAAGGTCATTCTTTAGCCTTCATTCATACGACGGCGAACGTTTTTTACTTGTCTGGTTTGTACACAGATCCGCATGAGCGTGTGCTTGGTGTTGTTGTGCTGCCTGATGGTGATCCGTTCATGGTTTGTCCGGGAATGGAGCGTTCACAAGCAAAAGGTGCAGGCTGGACACACGAGATTGTTGGATACAGCGATTCTGAAGATCCGTGGGCTAAGGTTCATGAAACTTTGGCTAGCCGCAGTGTGACGGCTACATCTTCTATTGCAGTTGAAAAAGAAACACTCCCATATGCTCGCGGTGAAAAGCTGCTTGGGATGTTTGATGGTGCAAAATTAGTTGGAGCAGAAGAATTGCTGAATGAGCTTCGTTTAATAAAAGAAGATAGCGAACTTGAAACGTTACGAGAAGCGGCACGTTTAGCGGATTACGGAGTTGAAGTTGGTGTAGCGGCACTTAAAGAAGGCGTTACAGAGATGGAAGTGCTCGCAAAGATCGAGTATGAACTGAAGAAAAAAGGCATCAGCCAAATGTCGTTTTCGACAATGGTGCTGTTTGGAGAGAAAGCAGGACAGCCTCATGGTAAACCAGGCTTAAGAAAACTCCAGCATGGTGATTTTGTATTGTTTGACTTAGGTGTTGTTTTGGATGGCTATTGCTCTGACATCACACGTACGGTAGCGTTCGGTAATCTAGATGAGAAGCGCCGTGAGATTTACGATACAGTGCTTCAAGCACAATTGAAGGCGCTGGAAGCTTCTAAGCCGGGGACGCGCATCGGAGACCTTGATGTAATTGCGCGTAAACACATTACAGAAGCAGGCTATGGAGACAACTTCCCGCACCGCATTGGGCATGGCTTGGGTATCGATGTTCATGAGTTCCCGTCCATGAGTGATAACAATGATGGCGTGCTTCGTGAAGGTATGACATACACGATCGAACCAGGCATCTATATCGATGACATCGGCGGCGTGCGTATTGAGGATGACGTTTATGTGACTGCTGATGGGCATGAAACATTGACGAAATACCCTAAAGAATTGCAGATTATTAAATAAAAATAGATGAAATAAAGAGGGATGACTCGTGATCGAGTCATCCTTTCCTTTTTAGCGGGTCTTGAGAGGGGCATTTGGCTGTGTGATAGCGGTTTTAAGTATAAATATTCGATTATTACAGGGTAATGCACTTTTTATCCACAGTAATTTGGTTTTTATACAGGGTAATCTAAAATATATCCACAGATAAAAATATTTATCAAAATTTCGACAAAGTAAGTTTAAAACTTAACTAACTTTAGTTCTACTTGTTTGTCTAAATCCGCATCCCACAATCTTTGAATCTCAAATGTTCCGCTCTCAAAAAATAATGGAAAACGTTCTTTAAACCAGTTTTGCATAGGCAGTTCAAGAGCTTCAGAAATCGGCACCCAAACAAGCTCTCCTTCAGGCGGATCTTCCAGCAGCTCGCCAGAAAACGTACCAGTCCAATAGTTAAACACCATGTATCGTACGTTTTCTTTCGGATTAACATATTCGTCAATTCCTTTAAAAACGAGATTGGAGACATCGAGTCCAGTTTCTTCTTTTACCTCTCTAATTGCACCATCTATTAAACTTTCAGGGAAATCAACTTTGCCTCCTGGGGCTAGGTAGCCAGGAAAACTTCTTTCGTTGGGACGCTTAATCAGAAGAACTTTGTCTCTATCTTGTACCATACACATTGTAAGAAGGCGGTGTTCGATTTGCATTGTGTAGGACTCCTTTAAACCGTTTTACTTATTTTAACATTTAATAAAAAGAGCAGAGAACTTCTCTGCCCTTAAAATTTTTTCTTCATCAGCCATCTATATACCACAAACAGCACTGCAAATATCAATAAAACAACAATCAACGTAAGCGTCCGTTCACCTGGCATGCCGTCTGCCATCAATACCGGACCGATTCCGAAAAAGGCTACTAGCAAAAAGGCAATTCCAAAAACAATCCTCAGCACGATTTTCATTTTTGTCACCCCTTATCTATTCTATGACAGAGGCAGCACATAAAACATCATAAGAAAATGTAAAACACTTCCTGCTAAAACGAACAGGTGCCAAACCGCGTGGTGAAAGGGAAAGCTGCGCCACACATAAAAGATACTGCCGAGCGTGTAGATGATCCCGCCAGCAACAAGCAGCTGAATTCCTTCAGGAGGCATGTTAGCCGAGATATCTTGAAGCGCAAATGTGATCAGCCAGCCCATTGCTACATAACCAAGGGTGGACAATACAACAAACTTCTTTGTAAAAAAGACTTTAAAGACAACGCCAAATGCGGCAAGCCCCCAAACGACTCCGAACAATGTCCAGCCCAGTGCACCGCCGACAACGATCAGTACGATCGGTGTATACGTCCCAGCGATGAACAAGTAGATTGCAGCATGGTCCATGATCTCAAATATATCTTTTACCCGTCCTTTAGGAAAAGCGTGTACGAGAGTGGATGCTGTATAAAGCGCCAGCATCGTTCCGCCAAATACGGCAAAACTTACAATATGAACAGCTGTCCCTTTCCAGACTGCAAACACGAGCAGAATGGAAGTGACGGCTACACTTAAAAGGACACCGATACCATGCGTGATGGCGTTCGCTATTTCTTCCCGTTTTGTAAATACATGTGTACTCATTCCGTTCACCTTCCTTTACATTGTAGTAAGTATAACAGAAATCAATACCCTTTAATCAAATAACGACTTTAAGATTTTATGAAATAGAGGGAATTGATTTGTAAAGAATGAAATATATAGGATTATAGACTTTAACGATAAAGAGAGGGTCATGGTCATGGAAATAACACGTTATGAATCTATCTCTGCATTTTATGATGAAGTGGAAACGTTCTTGCTTGATCAGGAAGACAGAGCACAGATTATGCTGGGGAATTGTCTGCGAAACAAAGATAGAGTGTGGGAAAAAGAAAAACCATTCTTAGCGACAGTAAAGAAAGACGGAAAAATCATGCTCGCTGCCATGCTGATTCCACCGCATGCCATCTTGCTTTTAGAAAAAGAAGAAGCGGATGGTATCGAAGCAGCTCCTCATCTGGCTGAATATTTAATAAAAGAAAAGTATGCGATACAAAAAGTACATGCACCAAAAACAGTCGGGAAAGCTTTTTCCGAGCATTGGACAGCAGCACATCATTTGGAAGAAAAAGTGCTAATGGATGTGCGCTTGTATACGCTGCAGTCTGTTATACAGCCTGCGGTACGTCCAGGGAAATTACGGCTCGCAACCGAAAGTGACTTAACGTTTTTACCACAGTGGATCGGTGAGATGACAGGTGAAATCAATCAGCTCATGACGCGTGAAGAAGCAGTAGAATATGCAAATACCAGAGTAAGAGATGGCTTCCTGTTTATTTGGGAAGATGGTGGGAAAGCCGTATGTATGGCTTCTAAAACAAGACCTAATGTTAAAGGAGTAGCCGTAAATCTTGTGTATACGCCAAAAGAGCTGAGAGGAAAAGGCTACGCAAGTGCCTGTGTTGCCGCATTAAGTGAACACCTTTTACAAGAAGGATATGAATTTTGTTCCTTATTTACGGATTTAGCGAATCCAACTTCAAATAAAATCTATCAAAATATTGGATATCAACCTGTATGTGATTTCGTTGAATTTAAGTTTAACGAAAAAAGAGCAGAGACACCGGCTTAATTACCGGTATGCACTGTTCTTTTCTTTTTGTTCAAGGTAATCGTTGATGTATCGTTTATCGCTCTTTAATAATCCTTCTGGAAGCCGTTCTGCAGGAAAGTAGCGGAAATCATAAGATTCATCTTCATCTATTAACATAGTGCCTTTTACTTCTGTTGCCGTATAGACAGCGGTTACGCAATAGAGTTCATCACCATTTGGAACTTTTAAATAATGGTCTGCTCCTGAATATACGTGCTGCTGTGTTAGGCCGCTAATCTCGAGACCTGTTTCTTCTTTTACTTCACGAATGGCTGTTTCTTCAAAACTTTCACCTAGTTCCATTAAACCGCCAGGAAGTCCCCAGCCCCCATCCCTGCGGTGCTGCAGCAGTATTTCTTCGTTTTTGTTTACAATGATTACAACTGATCCGGGTAAAATAAGCGGTGCACTTCCTACGTGTTTTCGAAGATCCTCATAATATGCCATCTAACCTCTCCTCTCTTTAACCAACATTTTACAGAAATCATGATAAAATTTCACCTGAAAATGGAGACACTGTTAGAAACAATGAATGAGGAGCAGAATGGATGGAAGCTTATGCAAGACCTAGAGTGGTTGTCAGCAAGTGTTTGGAATTTGACGCGTGCCGCTACAACGGTGATGTGATCTATAATGATGTGATTAAAAAATTAATAGAGTACGTAGATTTTGTCCCAGTATGTCCGGAAGTGGAGATTGGCCTCGGAACACCGAGGGAGACAATCAGAATTGTAAAACAAGGAGAAGACCATTTGCTGCTTCAGCCTTCTACAAAACGAGACGTAACAAAAGAAATGACTTCGTTCTCAGAAAACTATCTAGCGAACGTAAAGGATACAGACGGGTTTATTTTAAAAACACGCTCACCTTCATGCGGAATAAAAGAGGTAAAAGTGTATGCGTCAACTGAAAAAGGTCCGGCGATCGGTCATGCAAGCGGTCTGTTCGGAGGAAAGGTCACGGAACTCTTTTCACATCTGGCCGTTGAAGAGGAAGGAAGGCTTAATAACTTTACGATCCGGGACCGGTTTTATACGAAACTTTTTACGTTAGCCTCTTTTCGCAGGTTGCTGCCTAAAGGGTTAGATGCCGTAAATGAATTTCATAAGAAGAATTACTACTTACTCATGGCATACAGCAAACCGACTTTAAAGGTGATGAACCGGATTTTAAAAAATGTCCATGAGATTGGTGAAGAGAAGACAGTTGAAGTATATGCAAAAGCACTGCACAAATTGTTTAACCGGGCAGCCCGAAATGATTCAAACCGCAGTGTTGCAAAAGAAATATTTCATCGATTTAAACACAAATTAACCGTAAGAGAAGTGGCTTTTTTTGAAGAGCTTCTGCAAAAATACGCCAACAAGAAGGAGCCGTTTTCAAGTATTACGACACTCTTAAAGTCACACGCTATTCGTTTTGACGATCACGAGGTTTTGCAGCAGACATTCTTTGCCCCATATCCTGAGATTCTGCTCGAGATCTCTGATTCAGGCAAGGGACGAGATTATTAGAAGTAAACTATATAAAGCTGGAATGGTTATACACGAAAGAAAAGTGCTTAAAGCAACGCCAGCCGCTGCAAACGAAGCATCTTCTCCATATTCTTGAGCGTACATCGAGATTGTAGGAGCAGAGGGCATCCCGGCTACTAAGAAGGCGACCGCGAAAAGCTGAAACGGCAATGAAAATAGTAAGAACGGCAGCAATAAAAGCGGAAATAGGATTAATTTGTAGAATGAGGCAAGCCAAAGAACTTTGTTTTTCAATAAAAGCTTTAAATCGGCAAAAGGCATCCCGCCTAATAAAGAACCGATCAACAGCATGGAAAGCGGCACAGTAGGTTTACCTGTCAGTTCTAGCGTATTAGAAATAACAACAGGAAGAGTTCCGGGCAGAATCATCAATAATAGACCGGCTAAGGTAGCAATAACACCGGAATTCAAGAAAACTTTTTGCCATTGGACGCTTTCTGCATTCCTTGCAAAAAGGTAGATCGCATATGTCCAGATATATAATAAATAAACGAAGTTAAATAGAGTGCCATAGAAAACTCCTTCTTTTCCAAACAATAAAAAGCAGACTGCGATGCCAAGAAAGCCTTGATTGCCAAAGATCATGATGCCTTCTAAGGCATTTTTCTTTTGAGTATTTGGTTTTAATTTTTTAACGGTAAAAGAGGAGATTATAGATGAAACGATGAGAACAAATGCTGATATAAAAGAGAGCCAGCCGAACTGAATTAAATTTTCAACTGAAAACTCGACATCCATCCCATATAAAATAAGCGCAGGCAGAGTGACGTTTAATATAACAGCCGTTAAAACTTTTTCACTGCCCTCGGGTAATATTTCTTTTTTTCGAAGCATGTAACCTATTAGGGCAATGCTGTACAATAGTGTTAATTCCTGTATGAAATAAGCGAACTGGTTCATTTTGTTTCCTCCCCATATAAAAGAGTATGGGCATGGGCTGAAATGGGTGAACACGATTGACGGGAAAGGGGGATGAAGTTCTTCATGTTTATAGCAAAGGGAGAAACTTTATTTAGGCAAGGGGAAGAAGGGCCTTTATTCAAACTTGATAAAGGATTATTAAAAATAGTCAGAGTACATGAGGATGGAAGCCAGTTATTATTAAATTTGATCGTTCCAGGTGAGATGATTCCGCATCATTCACTAACAAGCCATAAAGAATACAACGGCTCGGCGATTGCTCTTTTACCTTCAGAGGTCACAAGAATTGATTCGGAACAATGGTACAGGTCACTAGAGGAAGATCCTAAGGTCTTTAAAGAAGTAGCGCATCTTTTAGAAACAAAATTAAGAATGATGCAGCAAAGGATCAATCAGATGTCGACATTAACTCCGGAAGGAAAGGTCGCAAAGCTTCAAAAGTGGTTTGCGAGTTATTTTCCTGAAGTGCCTGTTGAAAAGGTTCTTACACAGGAGGAAATCGGCCAGTTTGTTGGTTTGAGAAGAGAAACGGTGAACCGGGTATTAAAAAAGCTTAAATGAATGTCAAAGAATTTATATACATGTGAACGCAAGAAATTCACTTCTTTAACAAATGATACAAGTATAACAGTTAAGGAGTGATATAGATGAAAAAAATCATACCAGCAGCATTAGCTTTTGCTTTATTATCCAGTGGATCTGTAACGGTTTTTGCACAACAAGCGGATAACGTTCAGGTTGTAAAAGAGAAAAGAGAACATCATTTCAGACACATGAAAAACTTAGAAGCCGAAGTACATAAGGCCAATGAGCTAAAAATAGAACGTCTTGAAATAAAAAAAGAGATTGTACAAAAGAAGGATCAGCTGTTCAGCCTTCACGTAAAAGCTGCTGAAGGTGGAAAGAAAGATACTAGAAGCGGGAAAAAGGCAATTTGGCAGGATATGAAGCAGATTCATGAAGACTTGAAAGCTTTAAAGCAAGAAGCGCATAAAACGAAAAAATCGATGCATGATGCCATGCGAGCTGATGATGAAAAACTCGCAAAAGAAAAAATGACTCAATGGCTGAGCATCAACGAAAAGATAAATAACAAACTTAGTGAAAAATCTCAGAAACTCGATGAGATCATAAAGCAATACAATTAAAACAAAAAAGTGTTGAAGCGCTTCTAACGCCTCAACACTTTTTCTTTATTCAACCTTATGTGCTGGAGGATAATCAGGATAATCTGTAATAATACCATCGACACCGGCATCGAGCAGCGGCTGAACTTCTTCTTTTTTACGTACAGTCCAAGCCATGATACCCATGTCACGTTCATGAACTTCATTTACAAGAGAGGAGTTAACGAGGGATTTGCTTGGATTCACATACTCTGCATAGGTTGCGAATTCATTCAGTTTTTCTTCGCTTAAATCAGTTGCGCGACCTGTAAGCAAACCAACAGGAACGGTTGGCAAAATCTCGTCCATCTTTTTCATAGATTCAAATTCGAATGACTGAACGATAATTTTCTCATTGTTAGGAAGATGCATGTTGCGTTCTTTTAATGCTTCAGCCACTTTTTGTTCGATCCCAGGATAGTAATAAGTAGCTTTTAATTCAATAAGAATACCTGTCTTACCTCGAAATTCATCAAGTACTTCCTCAAATGTAGGAACTTTTTCACCAGCAAATTCTGGTCCGAAATAACTTCCTGCATCTAGCTGGCGAATTTCTTCGAGCGTATGATCTTTTACATATCCAGTGCCATTTGTTGTACGGTCTAGTGTCACATCATGGATGACGACAAGCTCCCCATCTTTTGTTTGCTGAACATCAATCTCGATATAATCAGCTTTCATATCAACACCTTTTTGAAAAGCGGCCATCGTATTTTCTGGTGCATATCCTGCCGCACCGCGGTGAGCAACCGTTTCAACTTGATCGGATGCTTCATAAGCAAATGTTGCAGTAGTGAATAATGAACTGATAAGTCCCATCGAAAGAAGTGAAGCTGCTGTCATTTTCTTTACGTTCATCTTTCCATCCCCTTTGCACTGGTTGTGTGTGTATCCTGCCTGCCTCATGCAAACAAGCAGGACTCACAAGACTTATGCTAACAAAGGTATTTTGGAAAAGAATGGTCAGATATTCCCTACAATTCTAAAGAAAAAGAGGCCTTATAGAACAGGAATCTTAACAAAACTTACTTTTGTAAAGTGGGGGTGAATGACGTTTCATTTATGTTAAGATGACAAAGACATAAGGGGGTAAAAATAATGCTTGTAAAAGATGAAATTTACGGTGAATATGAAGTTGAAGCTGTGCTGCAAGACCTTATTCAATCCAAGCCTATTCAAAAGTTAAAAGGTATTCATCAAGGCGGAGCTTCTTATTTAGTAAACCCAAAATGGAACGTAACTCGATATGAACATTCGATTGGAGTTATGCTTTTAATTCGCAGGCTGGGTGGATCGATCGAGGAACAGATCGCTGGATTGCTGCATGATGTATCACATACAGCGTTTTCTCATGTCATCGACTTTGTTTTAGAAAATGAGGCTGAGAATTTTCATGAGGAAATCTTTGACGACACACTTTTGCAGTCTGATGTGCCGCAGATCTTGAAAAAACATGGCTATTTAATGGATGTGATCATAATGGGAGAATTCCCGCTTCTAGAACAGCCACTTCCTCTTCTGTGTGCAGATCGAATCGATTATACACTAAGAGATTTATATCGATACAACTACATAACGAAGAATGAAATCGAAACTTTTTTGCCGAGTCTTTGTGTGAACGACAGCTTGATCTGCATAAAAGGTATTTACCACGCTGAATGGTTTGTTCAGGCATATTACAAAGAAGTTCAGGACTTTTTCATGAGTCCTCTCAATGTATATGGCTATGATAAATTGATTAAGTTACTGCAGGAGGCTTTGCAGGCTAAAGTGATTACTAAAGATGATTTTTTGCTGACAGATGAAGAAATGCTAGAAAAAATCAGGCAATCTGGGAAATATGAATTGATTAAACGGTATGAGGAAATCATTAAGCCTGTAAATCTTAAAGAAGATGAAAAAGAATATGAAATTCATTTAAAAGGAAAACCTCGTTTGATAGATCCAACGGTGATTGACAATCATAGTATTGCAGCAGCATCCGAAATCTCTTATGCAGTAAAAGAGATGAATGAAAGAGCGAAAGAAAGAGCACTAAAAGGAAGTTATATAAAAGTGATATAGAAAAAACCAGGCCATTAAATGCCTGGTTTTAGAGTTTCTTCCGTGTGTTTGAAGCCTCTTGCTATATAAATAAATGGTGTAGATGCTGCTGATACAACAAACTTAATCACATACGTTGTGAAGAAGATTTGAAGCCATACATCCCAAGAAAAGACTCCAGCAAATGCAATCATACAAAAGATGAATGTGTCGATCAGCTGGCTCACCATCGTGCTGCCGTTGTTACGAATCCAAAGCTGGTCTGGACGAGAAAACTTCTCTCTTAATTTAGCGAATAGCTTAACATCAAGGTATTGGCTGATAAGATAAGCTGTTAAGCTTCCGAGCGCTAGACGCGGCATTAGTCCAAAAAGAGCTTCAAGATGCGGCTGGGCAAAGTCACTTTCATGCGGTTCGAATATTAGAACGAGCTGCATGATGATTGTGGTCATAACAAGTGTGAAGAATCCAAACCAAACTGCTTTCTTAGCTTCTTTTTCTCCGTATTTTTCGTTTAGCAAATCCGTTGCTAAATAGATCGTGCCATAAATCACATTACCGAGTGTCATAACAAGACCGAACATCTCGATCGTTTTTACCACCTGTAAGTTAGCTAAGATGGTTGCGGCAGCGATCCAAGCAAATAAACCTGCTTTCCCAAACCACTTATAGCACAGTAAGAAAAGCACAAAATTCACAAGTGCAAAACCTACACCAAAATAAAAATTAAACATATAATTCCTCCTAGTTTTGTTAACGCGGGAGTTTTCGAACCGCGAAAATACATAAATTACAACAGTTTCCCATTATAAGTCAGTTTATGTTAATAATCAATTACTAGAAGTTCCTGCAGCAGTTTTTGTATATAGATTAGAGATTCGAAAATTCGACAAAAATTTCCCGGAAAATAAAAAACACCCCAGTTGGGATGCTTTTCATTATCAAAAGTTAATTATACAGTTTGAACCGCTTTTTCTAAAGCTGCTTCAGGTGCAACATAATCGTAGCCAAGGTCAGCTGCAACTGCTTCGTATGTTACATAACCGCCAGCTGTGTTAAGACCAGCTTTTAGAGACGGATTATCAGCGATCGCTTTTTGTGCACCTTTGTTAGCGATTTGAAGCGCGTAAGGTACTGTTACGTTTGTTAGAGCAATCGTTGAAGTACGAGGCACTGCACCAGGCATGTTCGCTACTGCATAGTGAACAACTCCGTGCTTGTCGTAAGTTGGGTTGTCGTGTGTCGTGATGCGGTCAACGGTTTCAAAGATACCGCCTTGGTCGATTGCTACATCAACAACAACAGATCCTGGAGTCATTGCTTTGATCATCTCTTCTGTTACAAGCTTAGGTGCTTTTGCTCCTGGGATAAGAACTGCTCCGATAACTAGATCAGATTCAGCTACGGCTTGTGCAATATTTAATGGGTTAGACATTAATGTTTGAATGCTGTTTCCGAAAATATCATCTAATTGGCGAAGACGGTCTGGGCTAAGGTCGATGATTGTAACATCTGCACCAAGTCCGATCGCAACTTTAGCTGCGTTGGTACCAACAACGCCGCCTCCGATGATTGTAACTTTACCGCGGCGAACGCCAGGAACGCCTGCAAGTAGAATACCTTTTCCGCCTTTTGGCTTCTCTAGGAATTGTGCACCGATTTGCGCAGACATACGTCCTGCAACTTCACTCATTGGTGTTAATAATGGAAGAGTGCGGTTGAATTCTACTGTTTCATAAGCGATTGCTGTTACGCCGCTTTCAGTAAGAGCTTTTGCCAATGCTGGCTCAGCTGCTAAGTGAAGGTATGTAAACAGAATTAGATCTGAACGGAAGTATTTGTATTCAGAAGCTAGAGGTTCTTTAACCTTCATTACCATTTCTGCTGCCCATACATCTTTAACATCTTCTAAGATTTGCGCGCCTGCTGCTGCATAATCTTCGTTTGTAAATCCGCTTCCTTCACCTGCATTGTTTTCAACGAATACAGTGTGGCCAGCCGCTGTTAACGTCATTACACCTGATGGCGTGATCGCAACGCGGTTTTCGTTGTTTTTAATTTCTGCTGGAACCCCAATAATCATTTGTGAATCCTCCTATATAAATAAACTCGTTGAGTGCGTTTTCAATTGTGGTTTCAGTATAAAAGGAGGGAGTTGGCTTTTCATTGTTAAGAATCTAGAAAAACAAAAAAAGTATTTGTGATAATTCACAAATGCTTTCTCTAAAGAGATTCTTTTCGTAAATTTTGCTAGTGATTTGGTAGTATTGATTTCCGTTCCAGGATGCTCGCTTTCCTAGGGGCGTGCGGTGAGCCTCCTGCCGCTTTGCGCCTTTAGGAGTCTCACCTGTCCCGCTGATCCCTCAGGAGTCTCGCACCTTGCACTCCAATCAATTAGTCAAAGATGAGTATCCAAACATCAAAAACCATCAAATAGCAACTATCTTTAAGGGAAAAACCTTCTAGAACAACCTATTTATCTTGAAATCCAAATAGATCATGATCTTTTGATGAGGACTTTTCAGATCGATGTTCGTGATTTCTCCGATTCGTTTTAACCGGTAAAGCAGTGTATTCATATGGATATGAAGCACTTCTGAGGATTTATTTAGGTTTTCATCCATTGTCAGATAGGTCTCTAATGTGTGATAAAGCTCTGTTTTGTGAAGCCGATCATATTCCTGCAGGGTCCTAAGCATTTCGTTCTGATAGCCTTGTCTTTGTTGTTTTTCATAAATCGCATCTAAAAATTGGTAAATACCAAGTTCGTGATAACCGGTTAAAGAAAGTGTCTCCCCGCCGAGTTTTTCTTGTACAGCTAATACACTGGATGCTTCTTTATAGCTTTTCTCTACTTGTGAGAACGATGTAACTAGACTTCCGTAGGCTGCTTTTATTTCCGAGACAGAAAAACGCTCTTTCATATGAGTGAAAAATGACTCGACGAACGATTTTGCCAGATCCAGCGGCTGTTCTTTCCCGACTGGGGAGGCGAGCAGCAGCATTTGGTTCGAATCTGCTGCAGATAAAAGAACATTGATCTTTTGATTAACAGCAGCCAGGTATAAAATATCTTTTTCTAAGGCAGGTGTGATTTCTTCCTCCAGCTGTAAAATAAAAACGACAGCAGGGAGAACAGGCAATATATTAAGTTCATGCAGTTTTTCTAAAATACGTTCTTCTTGAGGAAGGTTGCCGGTCAGCATCTTCCAAAAAAGCTCCTGGCGATTTTCTTCTTTCTTTTTTGTCCCGATCTGCATTTGAAGCAGCTGGCTTTTAGAGGATACAGCAGCTAGCTTTAAAAGATGCATGTCATCTGCAGTTAGCTTTTTCTCAACCTCAAGAACCCATATATACCCAAGGACCTCGCTGTTTTTCCTGATGGATACAGCAACTCGATCTCCCAGCCCGACTTTTTGAATGGAACTTACCCGAACGGGATCATCACTTTCCTGCAGTCTCGGTATTACTCCGTCTTTCCAGAGGCTGTTCACGACTTTTTCAGGAACGCGCCGACCGATGATCGTTGCGACTCGTGCAGGGTCTGTGCCGTCTTCATGCGTACTGTATGCAAGCAGACGGTGGTTCTGATCTTCAATGGTAACAGGGCATGACAAAACATCACTGATTTTATCAGCTAAATTTTCGAGACTTCCGAATGTGCCTTTAAAAGGATCTGTTTGATACTCTTTCATCTGTTCTCCCGCCTTCAACTCTTCTGCCTTTATTCTACCGAAAAAGTATGGGATATTACAGGAGAAAGGGAGCGGTTTGTAGAAATTGGTATAAAGCAAAATTTATAGGGGGCATCTAAATGAAATTTAGTGAATTTACATATGAAAGACCGAATGTAGAAGAACTGAAAAAAGCTTTTGAAGATGCAGTACAGATTTTTCGTGATGCGTCATCAGCAGATGAACAGAACGAAGCGATGAAAAAGGTTGTGTCACTGCGCAACAGCTTTGAATCAAAAGCGAGACTAGCTAAGATCCGTCATACGATTAACACGGAGGATACTTATTATAAGGAAGAACAGGCATTCATGGATGAAAACCTTCCTGTTTATCAAGGGATGGTAACAGCATTCCATGAGGCACTTGTGCAGTCTCCTTTTAAAGATGAGTTAGAAAAGAAGTGGGGAAGCCAGCTGTTCCGTTTGGCTGAATTAAAAGTCAAAACATATTCCGATGATGTTCTCGAAGATTTAAAACTAGAAAATAAATTAAGCTCTGAATATGTGAAAGTAATGGCTTCAGCGAAAATTGAGTTTGAAGGAAAAGAGCTGACACTTGCTCAGCTATCACCGTACAGCCAGTCTTCCGATCGAGAAACAAGAAAAGCAGCCAGTTTGGCTGGGAATGCATTCTTGAAGTCGAACGAAGAAAAATTCGATTCAATTTATGACGAACTCGTAAAGTTACGCACAAGGATCGCACATAAACTTGGCTATAAGAATTTCACAGAGCTTGCCTACGATCGAATGGGAAGAACGGATTATAATGCGGCAGATGTAAAAGTGTTCCGTGAACAAGTAAAAGACATTATTGTTCCGCTTTGCACGAAATTAAGAGTGAAGCAGCAAAAGCGTATTGGATTAAACGAACTGAAGTTTTATGATGAGCCGTTCAGCTTTACAACAGGCAACCCTAAACCACAGGGCGATGCGGGCTGGATTGTTGATAAGGCAAAGCTAGTGTTTGCAGGGCTCGCTCAAGAAACGGGTGCTTTCTTCAACTATATGGCTGAAGACGAGTTAATGGACCTCGAAAGCAAAGCAGGTAAAGCTCCTGGCGGTTATTGTACATATCTTCAGGATTATCAAGCTCCGTTCATATTTACGAATTTTAACGGATCAGATAACGATGTGCGCGTGCTGCTGCATGAGATCGGTCATGCATTTCAGATGTACACAAGCCGCGGATACGAAGTGCCTGAATATCAATTCCCGACACTGGAGGCTTGTGAGATTCACTCCATGAGTATGGAGTTTTTAACGTATCCATGGATTGAGGAACTGTTTGGGAAAGACACGGAAAAGTATTTATACTCCCATTTAACAGGGGCAGTAGAATTCATTCCATACGGTGTGGCAGTGGATGAGTTCCAGCACTTTGTCTATGACCAACCAGACGCGACGCCGGCAGAGCGCCGAGCGAAATGGAAAGAGCTCGAAAAAACATACTTGCCTCACCGTGATTATGATGGAGTGGAGTATTTGGAAAACGGCGGATTCTGGCATAGACAGGGTCACATTTTTCGCTCACCGTTCTATTATATTGACTACACTCTGGCACAAATTTGTGCGCTTCAGTTCTGGAAGCGTTCAATAGAAAACCGTGAAAGTGCGTGGGAAAATTATTTCGCTCTTTGTCAAAAAGGAGGAAGCCTTCCATTTACGAAGCTAGTAGAAGAAGCAGGGTTGATTTCGCCATTTGAAAAAGGCTGTGTATCGTCAGTGGTAGGAGAAGTAGAGAAGTTCCTTGCAACAATCGATGAGGAGCAGTTTGCGAAAGCTTAATAAGTGTTGCGGATAGGGGAAACCGGCCTGATTGCCGGTTTTTTCTTTTTATATGAGAGAGGGTACAGGGTATGGAGTGTGCGGAAATTGTCGAGGATTGACATCTCGCGGATAAAAGGCAAAAACTTTTGGATTTAAGGCCTAAACTCATGGATAAATAAGCAAAATTTTTGGAATGGGGACCAAAACTTTTGGAGTTACTCGCCAAAAACGTTATGTATACCTAGGGGTGTATCCCGGTAAGGTAAGTTTCGTAACCAAACCTGTACATTATTTGAAGAATTATTGACACTTGCATCGGGCATGCTGTTTTCAGCGGTTATTAAGTTTGGAATTAGAGTGCAGAATGGTAAAATGAAGTTGGAAACGCGAAGAAAAGGTATGAGAAACTACATTTTGTTTTGAAAAGGAGTAATACACTATGGCTGAAACAAAACAGCGTAATTATACACCGCTTATTATCGGATTATCGATAGCGATCAATGTACTGGTTGCGGTGCTTTTCTTCTTGCCCGAGTATGAAGGGGAGATCGCATTTGATGTTACTTTGCTGCCGCGATTAAATGCAATCTTTAACAGCTTTACATTCGTTTTTTTATTGGCTGCTCTTTATTTCATTAAGCAGAAGAACATTACGCTCCATAAACGATTCATTTTTGCAGCATTTACGAGTACGACTTTCTTTTTGCTTTCTTATGTGACGTATCACTATTTAACAGAATCGACATCTTATGGCGGAGAGGGTCCGCTTAAGTACATTTATTTCTTTATTTTGATCACACACATTTTGCTTGCGATTGTCATTGTGCCGCTTGCTTTGATTACCGTAACACGCGGGTTGAACATGCAAGTGGAGAAACACCGTAAGATCGCTCGCTGGACGATGCCGTTATGGCTATATGTAAGTTTAACAGGTGTACTCGTCTACTTGATGATAGCGCCTTATTATGCATAAAAAAGAAGGCTTTTGCTGAGAATTTTTCAGCAAAAGTCTTTTTTATATCGCTTTGTCTTAGTAAGCGATACCGACGCGGGATTTAACGAAACGCGGCTCTTTAATTAGTGAAAAAGTGAAATGTGCGGTGTCTCCTGTACTGATTTTGCTTCCGTCTAAAGGCAAGAAATCTTTTTCCACCCGATATACACCCGTAGCGTCTCCGTCTGGCAGGTAAGTGGGACAAACAATTGTCCAGTCCAGACCGCTTTCTTTTAAAAGAGTATACGCTTGGTGATGATCTTCAGCAGCTCTTGTTAGTTTTCGCTTTGATTCAGAAGATTGATAACGCAGCAAATCAGGTTCAGTGCGGCTTTGCAATATTCCAGCGGTACCGACCGATATGATACGCGATATGCCTTCTTTTTTCATTGCCTCAATAATCAGCGACATGCTTTCAGAAAGAACGTTTCCTCCGTCTGTGGATAAAGCGCTAACTACCATATCGCTACCCGATATGGCTTCTTCTATATGCTCTTTATTTAAGACATTTCCATGTGTATACGTTATTTTTTCTAATATTGATGAAGGGACGTTCTCTGGATTTCGAAGGAGGGCGTGCACTTTCAATCCTTCTTGAATGGATAGTTCGGCAACCTTTTGACCGACTCTTCCCGAAGCTCCTAACAAAAATAATTTCATGAGAATACCTCCTATGCTAACTACCTTTATCATATCATTTTAGCTTTCTTGAAAAAAATCTAACAAAGTGTAAATTTTACTAAGCAAATTAAAAGATTTTTAATTTCTTCTCATGCTAAGATAGGAAATATTGTTTTAGATGAAAGAGGTGAACACAATGGCTGCTGAAGAAGCGCGTTTTGGCGCGATTCAGGAAAATCGGATTATCCCTTTATGGAGTTTAACAGTCTGGCTGGTTGTCATGAACACAACCATGTTTAATGTTGCTCTTCCGAGTGTCATTTCACAGTTTGAGTTAAGTCCGACAGCTGGTTCCTGGATTGTTTCAGGCTATTCCATTGTGTTTGCCTTGTCCACGATTACATTCAGTCGTTTGTCTGATTTTATCCCGATTGGAAGGTTGTTGACGACGGGGCTAGTGATATTAGGAATTGCATCGATCATCGGCTATTTTGCTAACAGCTTTGCTTTTGTGCTAGTCAGCCGCATGGTACAGGCGACGGGAGCCGGAGCGGTTCCTGGACTCGGAATGGTGCTTGCGACAAGGTATATTCCGATCTCAAGACGAGGGCGTGCAATGTCTTTTATTTCGTCGGCTGCATCTCTTGGTTTTGGACTCGGACCAGTGATTGGCGGAGGCATCACACAGCTTTTCGGATGGAACTTCTTATTTATCGTAACAGGACTGGTTTTGCTGCTGCTGCCTGTTTTTAAAATATATCTGCCTGTAGAACAGAGAAGGTCCGGTTCGTTTGATTTTGGCGGAGCCCTGTTAACGGGTGGAGGAGTTACAACTCTTTTACTCTATCTTTCCTCGTTCGCTTTTTGGCAGCTTGGATTGAGCGTTTTGTTCTTTACGATTCTTGTATTGTATTCAAAGAAAAAAGCAGAGCCTTTTATACGGATCAACCTGTTTAAAAACAGCAGTTATGTGTCGCTTTTGTTTGTGGGACTTATAGCGTTCATGACTCATTTTGCTTTCTTGTTTGTTATGCCTGTAATGCTTGCGAATCTGTTTCAAAAAGAACCGGCTGTGATAGGTTTGGTTATCTTTCCAGGTGCCATGCTTTCCGCGTTTGCTGCAATATATGTCGGGCGCTGGATCGATCGGTTCGGCAATCTTCCTGTCATGCGCGCGGGTCTTCTGTCGCTGCTGATATCGGCTGTGCTTTTCTCGCTGCTTGGCACAAAGGCGTTCTATATGACAGCTATCTTTTATATGTTTACGAGCATAGGGTTTTCCAGTCTCACTTCTAGTCTGGCAAACGAGAATTCTAGAATCTTAAATAAAGACGAAGTAGGTTCTGGCATGGGGATGCTCCAGCTTGTACAATTCTTCGGTGGAGCACTAGGTGTGGCGATAGCGGGACTCTTGATTGAAGGACAAAGAGCATTTGCATTAGAAGTCGTATACCGCAATGTGTTTATTTTCTATACGATTCTCGTGTGTGCAGCAATCTCAATCTATCATTTTAAAATAAAGAGCAAAGTGTAAGCCAGTTCGGTAAAATCCAAACGGCTTACACTTTTTTGTTACTTCAGCATTTTAAAATCATAGGAGTAAATAGATTTGCCTTTAACAGATTTCAGGATCTCATTTAGTCCATTTATTTTAATAGTTTTGATTCTTTCTCCGGTAATTAATGAGTAATTTTCAATAAAATATTTTTCTTTCATTTCTTCAGCATATCGTACAACGTATACATGCTCTCTATTAAAAAAGATTTCCTCGTTATGTCGCACACCGTCTTGGGTAGCATTTTTTATGGTGAAGGATGTTTTTACCTTACTTGTTTGTGTGTCGAAAGTGATGATCTCCCCAAGACCATTTAAATAATATAGAACTTGATTATTCAGGTGCGCAGAGTTTTTCACGTTATATGGAATGGCCGCTGTGGGATGCTTTTTGTTCGAAAAAGAAGCTAACAGAATTTTTTCTTGTTTCAGTGTTTTTTTGTGAACCCGAAACAATATAGTATTTTCACTAGTATCATTTACAAATTCACTCAAAATAAAATAATAGAATTCAGCATCACTCATGATAGGAGACCGGACTGAGAATTCGGAGTTCGTTTTATTTTCTAATGTAACAAGATCTTGCACGTTTACATTATTTTCTGTAAACATTACATTTCTTAACTTATATAGATTCTGTTCAGTATCTTGAGTCAAAATCAATACTTCGTTATCTGTGATTCCTGAAGCTAGAATATAATGAGGAATATTGGCTGTTTGAATTCCGCTGTTGTTGCCAAACCATACATTGGAATCATATCCTCCGTTTTTATTAACACCTGTATTAAAAATTGTAACGTGAAAATTTTTGCTTTTTAAATAACCTGCTCGTTCCCCTGTATACTGAGGCTTCTTCATCTTGAACTCTTTATAGTTTTTACCTATCAGTCTAACTGAGTTTTTATCTGTTAGCATAAGCTCACGGCTATGAACGGAGAGACTTCCTAACTCTAACCCCTTCATTTGGTAAACATCTGCTTCACCTTTATCATTGAGAAAAACAGCAAGACTGATTCCTTTGTCGTCCATATCTTGGTCTGCTGTCGTAGAAAAATACAAAACGGCTTTTTTATCCTCTAAAAAATTTTTATTCTGAATATCTTCTTTTTCAAGGGAGTATGACGCATCAATACTTTGACCCCAAAAAAGGTTATACACCACCAGTGCACCTATTAGAATTATGAGAGCAAAAGTAAGTATTACTTTTTTCATCATGAACTCCTTTTCGGATATAGAAGGCAATAAGTTCGCAAAAAAACGCCCTTATTGCCATCTCGTAAATTAAATATTCCTGACTAATCTAGTATCTGGTGCATCACGGACATCTCTTGGGTAAACACCCAGTCCTCCGTCTACATCCAAATCAAGGTTGCCGTTTAATTTATAAGCGGACCATATCAGTTTCGAACAGTTCTTATCACCGATATGGGACGTTGTTCGATTCGTGACAAAGTTGTATGAATAATCATCAATCCCGACACGGCTGAAAGCCCAGTTTGCAGCATTTTCGCGGTTCGTCGTACTCGTTGTAACAGATTTTACTTGAGCATCACCTTGATCAACTTTTCGTAATGTCGTTGAGATGGTCCTTACTCCCGTATCAGGAACAGATTCGACAATGGTGCTGCTTGTGTAGTACATACCAACGTGTCCGTGATTGAGATAGGCAGTTTGAGAAGCCGTGTAATAAAAGTTTCCTTTTGTACTCGTCCCAACGGATACCGTTCCTCCGCTGCTGCCCATCGTTCCAATCTCTCCTGCTTGCTGCTTTTCCTTTGTTGCTTTCGTTTGATCATTTTTTAATTCTTTATAGATTTGCTTGAAGAGAGCTTCCTCGGTATCTCCTGTGTTCTTTGCAATTGATCGAACACTAGATAACAATTCTTCATTCGTTAGATCCGGCTGCATCTGCAAAATCTCATCTGCATAAGTCAAGTTATGGTTCTGAGCAAAAGCACTTGGTACCGAAAAAGCTGCGAGACAGAATGCCAAAACAGTAGATACTACATGGTTTCTCATATTCTCATCCTCCTGCCGTATTACGTGACCCCTTTGTCGACAAGTAAAATTTACCATTTTTATACAATTGAGTAAATACGAATCGTGATAAACAGTAAGGATGACATAACGGAAAAGTGAAAGATAATTCAAATGAACTGTTTAATAGAGTGATTGATATCTAGAAAACAGGTCCAAAGGTGCTGAGGAATAATAGTAAAAACGATGGTTTGACAGCATTTAAGAATAGCTGTTTTTTAAAATGACAATAAAAGTGTGGTTAATATGGAGCAAACACCCTAAGGCAGAAATTAAAACCTGGATGGGAAATAAATTGTTTGGGGTCAGACCCCCTTTATTAAAAAGGTGTAGAATTTTGTCAGAAAATGCCGATAAGTAAACTGGAAAGATAAACAGGCTAATCATTAAGTATCCATATAATTGATTGTGAAAGGACGAGGTAATAATCGTGGAAAGAAATAAAGAACTGATTGATTCATTAATAAAGTTTCAGAAACTATTAAACACGCACCCAGATACTGTTGATTCCATTCCGGTTTTCACAAACTACATACGCTCTTTTTTACGCATCAAACCAATGGGCAGAACATTGCCTACTATTGAAGTTATGACTTTGTTAAAGCAAGAAAAGCCTCAAATGTTTTATTTATTGAAAAGGCACTCGAAAGACGATATCATGACGATGTTAACGTATTTAAACATGGATTATGATCAAGCACAACTTAAGATCGAACGAATTTTACAAGGAGAGGTCATCGCATAAAGAGCGATGATTTTTTCATTTCATGTACTTTCGTTATAATGTAGAAAAAGGAGTGAGAGAATTGAAGACAATCGGATTTATTGGAACAGGCGTTATGGGAAAAAGCATGGCAGGCCACTTGATGAAAGCGGGGCATTCTGTTCATGTTTATACACGAACGAAAGAAAAAGCAAATGATCTCCTAGAGAGTGGTGCTAAATGGGCAGAAACTCCAAAGGAAATTGCAAAAAATTGTGATGTGATCATCACGATGGTAGGCTATCCGACGGACGTCGAGGAAGTATATTTAGGTACTGACGGTCTTATAGAACACGCTAAAGAAGGTTCTTATTTAATTGATATGACGACTTCAAGTCCTCAGCTCGCTCAAAAAATTGAAAAAGCAGCTGCTGAAAAACATCTTGCAGCCTTGGATGCACCCGTTTCAGGCGGTGATATCGGAGCAAGAGATGCTAAATTATCCATCATGGTCGGCGGGGAGGAATCAGCGTTTAAGGAGCTTCTGCCAATCTTCTCTAAAATGGGAACCAACGTTGTGTATCAAGGAAAAGCAGGCTCTGGACAGCATACTAAAATGTGTAACCAGATAGCGATTGCATCTGGAATGATCGGTGTTTGTGAAGCGATTCTATATGCTGAAAAAGCAGGACTGAATCCTGAAACTGTATTGAAGAGCATTGAATCAGGAGCAGCGGGAAGCTGGAATTTAAGCAACCTTGGTCCAAGAATGTTAAAAGGTGATTTTGCACCTGGATTTTATGTAAAACATTTTATTAAGGATATGACGATTGCTTTGAACTCAGCTGAAGAAATGGGATTAATGACGCCAGGCTTATCCTTAGCTAAAAAGCTTTATGAGGAATTAGCGGAAATGGGAGAAGAAGATAGCGGAACACATGCATTGTATAAGAGATTAGCAAACCAGGGTTAAAAAGCCCTGGTTTTATTTTTGTACTTTACAAAACGTAATAACTACGATTTAATATAGATGGTTAAATTTAAAATACTAGATTACATAAATGGCTCAAAATCAAAAGAAGGGAGATTAAATCGATGAGAGATATTGCAACTAGAGATTCCGTAAGAAAAGAGATGATCGGTCTATTATTGTTAGCCATATTTATTATTTCTTTTCTATTTATGGAAGAGATTAAGAATGATTCTGTGTTTGAAAATCTCCCTAATTCAATCATGCACCTTAATACAGTATTTTTAAGTATTTTAATAGAGGCAGTGCCATTTATTCTATTAGGAGTTTTCATTTCTGCACTTATCCAGACCTTTATTACAGAGAACCACATCAGAAAATTAATACCTAAAAATCCTTTTGCGGGTATTGGAGCAGTGATGTTTTTAGGTGTGATCTTTCCTGTTTGTGAATGTGCCATTATCCCAGTGGTTAGGCGTTTAATTAAAAAAGGTATGCCGCTCCATCTAGGTGTTGTTTTTCTTTTAACGGTGCCAATCGTTAATCCTGTGGTTATCCTGTCGACATTTTATGCATTCCGGACGAATATGACAGTGGTATACGGCCGTGTTGGACTTGCCTTGGCTGTTGCAGTTGTAATTGGGATCATCATTTATTTCCTTTTTCGCAACCAAAACCAGTTGAAATCTGAAGTGCTTCAGGCGGGTCATGACCATACGCATGGATTAACCCAAAGCCGCTGGAAGCAGACTTTGTATCATGCTTCCGACGAATTTTTTGATACAGGGAAATTCCTGATCATGGGTGCTTTTTTAGCAAGTATGTTCCAAGTTTTTCTGGATCGAAAAGATCTGCTCGCGCTTGGCAGCAATGAATGGATGTCAACAGGGCTGATGATGGGACTCGCATTTTTGTTATCGATCTGTTCAGAAGCTGATGCCTTTATCGCAGCTTCATTCGGAAGTACGTTTACAGTTGGATCAATCATCGCTTTCTTAGTGTACGGGCCGATGCTGGATGTGAAAAACATGTTTATGATGTTTGCTTATTTTAAAACACGATTCGTATTTGTGCTGATGGGATTAATTACATTTATGGTGTTTGCCGCAACTATGATGTTTCAGTATTTTTAGAATGGGAGAGAAGCTGATATGAAAAAGAATGACCAAGACTTTCATATTTACTTGAGAGGCATTATTTTGATTGGTTTCATGCTGCTGTTGATCGGACTGATCACATCAGGAAAGCTTACTTATTATGTAGCTCCCAAAATGCATATCTTCGTTTATTTTGCTGTTGCGATATTTGGAATCTTAGGAGTAATGCAGTTTTTCAGAAGGTCACAGCATCATCATGACGATGGATGCGGGTGCGGCGTGGACCATACACCTAAGGGTACGCCGATTAAACACTTCTTAATCTATATGTTATTCGTGATTCCCTTGTTAACAGGGTTTATGATGCCTGAGAAAGCGATGGACAGTTCTATTGCTGAGAAAAGGGGAATCCGTTACGGTACAGGATTATACGCGAAACCTGCTCAAAAGACAGAGGACGGGAAAGTCGTTGCATCTGAAGAAATAGATGTTGAAGCATATCTGGAGGATCCGGAAGGCTATTTAAAAGAAATGGAAGAGAACGTGAAGAAAGAGAACCCTATCGAAACGTATGATGTAACCGAGTATTATGAGAAATTTGGGAAAGAGTTATTAAAAGAAGATAAAATCACCGTGACATCAGAACATTATTTAGATGCAATGAGTGTCTTTAACATCTATCTTGATCAATTTAAAGGCAAAGAAATTGAAACGACTGGATTTGTTTATAGAGAAGAGGGCATGGAAGAAGACCAAGCTGTTATAGCGCGTTTTTCGATGAACTGCTGCAGTGCCGATGCGGTCGTATACGGGACCATTGTTGAAGGTGATCAAGTATCAAAGCTTAAAACGGATACTTGGTACACAGTAACAGGCATTATCGATGAAACCGAATTTAATCATATCCGGCTGCCTCTTGTAAAAATAAGCTCTTTAAAGAAGATTGAGCCTCTTAAAGACCCTTATGTATATCCAAGTGCAGAAAGTTTTGCGACAGAATAAATAAAAAAGCGGGGGATTAATCCTCCGCTTTTTCAAATTGACTTTTTCGCTACTTTTCTAAAAGATTGTTCCCAACTGAAAGGTTCTATCGAAATATCTTAGTTAATTGGAGCGAAAGGACGAGACTCCTACAGGATGAGTGGGACAGGTGAGACCACTCAATGTCGCGAGGCGACGAGGGGGCTCACCGCACACCCTGTGGAAAGCGAGTCCTGCAACGGAAATTAACCTCTTACAAAAGCAACAAAGTTTTCGGCAACAACTACTTAATATACATACGTTCCAACAATAAACAACTGAAAGAGTACCGTAATTCCGATAAAGTAAGAGACTTGAGCGAAAAGCCCCCAATCCTTATTTTTAACGGCTTGCATGACATACAGTGCTACGATTGAAACGATAATCGGAACAACAAGGGAACTGCCATCAAAGGTTAAATATTCAGGTGCAAGTGTATAGAATCGATTATTAAACAGTGATTGAATCACATAGAGCTGTGTAAGAACAAAGAGCGCAATCGATACCCATTTCACCCACGGTTTTTCTTCTTCAATCACATCAATTCGAACAGCATACAGAATACCTAAAAATAAAAT
This sequence comes from Fictibacillus arsenicus, assembly GCF_001999465.1. Classification (GTDB taxonomy): domain Bacteria; phylum Bacillota; class Bacilli; order Bacillales; family Fictibacillaceae; genus Fictibacillus; species Fictibacillus arsenicus. The sequence goes on along the minus strand of NZ_MQMF01000001.1, from coordinate 1,313,607 downwards.
GGTCGGTACAATCCAAATAAATGCATTGGTCATCGCGATAAATGAGACAATTGAAGCGGCGAAAGCGTCAAATGTGGCATTGTACACATCCTGCTTACTGATGGATTGGCTGCTTTTTATTATTGCTGGATCCTGACTTGCTGCGTGAACTTGATAATCCTGAACAGATTCCGCTTTTAACCAGAAGACGGTTTGATCATCCGCTTTTACAGGATAGATTGAGAAATCGTTAGTCGTGCTAATACGAGTTGCTTCCCAAGTATCATTTTTTAACGATGCTCTATAAATATTACCCGCATCTTTTTTAGTAGATATGGCACCTCTAGCAGAGAAAAGAATAGTTGGAGAATTGTCTTCTATGTTCAGATTAAGATAAGTTGGGTTTTCAATCTCGTAACCTTCAGACACATTTTTAAAATTAACACTTGCAAATGATAGATCTTTTAATTGGTTCCTTGGAGCTGAACTGTAAAAGGTTTTAAAAGATTTTGTTCCTTGCTTTGATGAATAGAACGTATAAAGAATATGAACGTCATCACCAGCTTCAGCAAATTTGAAGTTATAAATTTTATCCGTTGGCGTCTTGCTGTACTTAAGAATAGAGTTCGGTTCATATTGTCCGCTTTTCTCAGTTAAATAGAATGCTTCCATTTCAACTTTTTCACCGACAACAGCTATAAAAGAAGAAGATTCTGGACTTGCTGTTAACTCTGCAACTTTTTCTTTAGCTGCAAAAATTAATTTGCTTTTACCGCTCTCAGGTTCATACGCATAAACTTCATTACCTTTTGTATAGGCAAATCGGTCATTTGTATCGGCTAAGAATTCAACTCCTTGATCTAATACGCTTTGCTTTCCGCCTTCAGAAATGATTAGATCGCCCTGCGATACGAAAGCGATCTGTTTGCCATTCGTCCAAAAGTTGCCTCTCTCATCAATCGGCAGCTTTTCAGTTTTCTCGGAAACAACATTCAGCTTCTCATCCAAGATGGTAGCTTTTATACCGTTTTTAACATGGGTATAGATATGATATTGGTTGTTTTCCTTCAATGCAATCGGTTCTGAGCTTATGGATTCAGCCGATATACTGACAGATCGGCTCCAGTCCTTGTTTGGAAGTTTAGTCTCTTGACGGATGTTGTTCCAAACCACCAATCCTACCAAAAGCAGAACTATGGCAAGAGGAAGAAGATAAGCTTTGCGATTCGAAGGGTTCTTTTTCTTTTTTACTTTCGAATCTACGTTCATGGTAATGCCCCCTTTTTTTCTATAAAAGAACAAGATTATTAGTATTCGATATGTAGACGAATATTCCTGTAAAAATTATTCATTTTTTAACTAAGAATAGATATTTCGTATGGATTGATACAGGTTAAATAGTCCTAATAGTGTTTAGCAACTGGGAAAAGAGACATTCTAGGTATATTGTTCTATTGTTATTTTCTGAATATTAAGTCATTATCAGCTTTTCGCTTTTATTATGAAACTATTAACTGAATTAGAATGAAATATTTTACGGTTACTTGTACCTATACTGAGAAAATCTTAATATGTTTAAATAACTAAAACTTGCAATATAAAAATAAGCAACAGGTCTGATTTCCTATAACAGGAAAAAAGTTAAGATTTGATTATAAGTCAGATTCATCGACACATCTTGATAAAATCCAACAAAGCACGCTGAATCTCGATAAAGGCAAAACTGGTGAAAGCCAGTGACGCAAAACTACAGGGGCTAAGGTGTACGAACTATTCGATCGTACATGATGCCAGCCAGTTACCGAAAGAGCCCGGGGTGTTTTTTATTTGTCTATAAACCCCATTTTTCGGTAAAAAAGTAAAAATTTATATAATAGGAGGTGGGAAACAATTGCTGCTTAACCTGGAAACAGGTGAATTGCTGGCAAGAGAAGTGAGGCCGGCATACCGTTTTTCCAAACGATTAAAAGGGCTCATGTTTACGAAAGAGCTTTCAATTGAGAGTGCTATGCATATCAAGCCTTGCCATTCTATCCATACTTTTTTTATGAATTATGCAATCGATGTACTTTATTTAGACAGTGAAAAGCGAATTGTGGCAGTGGATGAAGACCTACCCCCAAAACGGTTCGGAAAATTGTACAAGCATGCTGAATCTGTCATTGAACTTCCGTCTGGAACGATCGCCAAAAGCCAGACCAAAGTGGGACACAAACTATTGATCGAAACCAAAAACAAATTTCTAGGAGGAACTAATCATGAAAAACAAATTAATGGGTCTTATTAAAGAAGAGCAAGGACAAGGAATGACGGAGTATGGTTTAGTGCTAGGTTTGATTGCAGTTGCTGCTGTTGCGGCTCTAGTATTATTACGTGAAGAAGTTATTGCTATGTATGATAAAGCTGTTGAAGCAGTATCAGGTGCAGGTGATACTGCTGGAGATGGTTCTGGAGCAGCTGAATAAGGCAATCACTGGCCTTACGTTACTTAACGTAAGGTCTTTTTCAAAGGCTCTTTTCTAAATGCTCTGTTCTAAAAGATTGTTGCTTTTGGTTTTACTATTATCATCATTTGCAAGTTGATAGGAGCGCAAGGTGCGAAACTCCTACGGGACGAGCGGTCAGGTGGAGACTCCTAATGGCGCAAAGCGGCAGGAGGCTCACCGCACGCCCCGTGGAAAGCGAGCAACCTGGAGCGGATATCAACTACTTTCAAGAGCAACATTGTATTCGGAAACAGTCTTTTAAAACCAAACAGCCTAACTTGGCGGTCAGATGACACGTGTCCTGGCTGCCAAGTTTTAAGTTTATGGAAGACTTTCTTAATTAGAAGGTGATAACAATGTGGTTCGATGCCATCTTAATTTTCGTATTAATCATCTGTGTCATAACAGATTTAAAAAGCCGCAAAATTTATAACAACATCATTTTTCCTGCGCTTATGATCGGCGTTTTTTCTCATATAATCGCATCTGGATGGACCGGCTTGTTTTTTTCATTAAAAGGGTTCTTTCTAGGCCTCGGGTTGCTGCTCATTCCTTATCTTTTAGGAGGTATGGGTGCAGGTGATGTGAAGCTGCTTGCTTTAATCGGTACCTTAAAAGGTTCATTGTTTGTTTTTTATACAGCGATCTACATGGGTCTGATTGGAGGCGTAATGGCTCTCGGAATCTTGTTATTTAGAAAGGGATTTATAAAAAGAATAAAAGGTATTCTCTATTCTCTGGGTAGCTGGAAATTCGGCATTAGAATTCCTGTTTTTATTGAAAAAGATGCTCTGACTCAAACCTACCCGTACGGCCTTGCCATTGCCGGCGGAGCAGCTGTATGTCTAGCAATGAAGGGAGTCCTTTTATGATGAAAAACGAAAAGGGGCAATCTCTTGTTGAAATGGCACTTGTTCTCCCGCTCCTGCTATTGCTCATTGTAGGCATTTTTGATTTTGGGAAGCTGTTCTACACATATATGCAGATGCATCTTGCCACACAGGAAACGGTCAGGCTAGGAGGGCTTGGTAAAGAGGATGAAGAGATTCGTGCATTCGCACGAGATTATGTACAGATAAAAGATCCCTCTCTTCTTCAGATTGGAATCACGCCGGACTCTTCAACAAGGGAATCAGGCCAGTATGTGACCGTTACCTTGTCGTACCCGCACAAATTTATTACACCGGGGATGGGAAAATTGTTTGGAGAAACGATACCTGTTGAAACGGAATCTACTATTCGGGTGGAGTGAGGTGAATAAGGATGAGGCGTCTTATAAAAAGGGAGGAAGGCAATACAATCATACTAGTTGCCTTTAGCCTTGTAGCACTCATAGCAATGACAGGACTCATTATTGATGGCGGAAAACTGTTTTTAACGAAAACTCATCTGCAAAAAACAGCGAATGCTGCGGTTCTTTCAGGTGCTCAGGAACTAACACATGAAGAGGAATCAGTCCGCTCTATTGTTCATGAGACACTTGAAAAACATAGTGAGAATCATAGCTTGGAAGATATGAAAATTCAAATGGAAGATAAAGTGAGTATAGATCTTTCAAGAGAAGTTCCCTTGACGTTTTCACAGCTTTTTGGTTTTGATACGGCACCTGTAAACGTACATGCTGCAGCAGAACTGGGAACGATGGGGAAAGCCGCGGGCGTCGCGCCTCTTGGCATCGATGAAAGTTTAGGTTTGGAATTCAACAAAGAATATTCTCTGAAAGTGGATCAGACTGGTGTTGAAGCCGGAAACTTCGGAGTTCTAGCCCTTGGAGGAACGGGTGCTGCAACGTATGAAGATAATCTATTAAAAGGATACCAAAACGAACTTGAAGTGGGAGATGTTCTAGAAACACAAACAGGTAATATTGCCGGTAAAACACGGGCTGTCATCCAAGAACGAATCAATAGCTGTCCATATCCTGAAGGGGAAACACACCATCGGGATTGTTCCAGAATCATATTGATTCCTGTATATCAAAGGCTTGATGCAGACGGCAACCAGTTAAAAGAAGTAAAAATCACAGGATTCGCTTACTTTTACATTACGAAGCCTATGGATTCAAAAGACACTTCAATTACTGGAATGTTTATTAAACGCGCAGGAACTGGTTTTGTTAAGCCGGTTGATGTGAACAAAGGTGCATTTAGCATAAGACTAACAGAGTAGGTGAAGACATGAGGGCGAAACTCATTTTAGGAACGGCAATCTTTATGGGACTTATTACAACTTTTTTATTTTATAACTATATGGGTGATTACAATGCGGCAACCGTTCTTTCTGAAAACACGGTTAAAGTCGTAACGGCTAAACGGGACATAAAGCAAAACGAAAAAATAACAGCCGATATGCTGACTATAGAAAACGTTCCAGAAGCTTCTGTGCACCCAGATTCAGTTAAGAGAATTGAATCAATCGAAAATCACTATGCTACAACAAAAATGGCTGAAGGCGAGGTTTTCTTAAATCATAATGCCCGTACAACGACAGAAGAATCACTGCGTATCAGCCGTAAGGTAAAAGAACAGTTCCGGGCTGTATCTGTCGGTGTGAATTTCGTGCAGTCGGTTTCAAACTTAATTGAACCAGAGGATTATGTGGATGTTTTTGCCTCTATAAAAAAGGGCGATCAAATCGAAACAAAGATGATTATGGAGAACGTGCGAGTTCTTGCTATCGGCAGAAAGATGGTTGAACCGACTGAAGGTGAACCGTATGTGGAATATACTTCAGCCACGCTAGAGATGTTTCCGCAAGATGTTTTGAACATTGTAAATGCCGAGGAAAACGGAAATATTCACCTTGCTGTTCGAAGCAAATTAAAAAGAACAAAGTAACGTTATAGAGTTAAAGAATATGCGGAAAAAGGGGTAGGCAAGCATGGACAGCCAACTGGGAGAACAAAGAGAAGTGAAAAGACAGGTACGGGGCGAGATGATTGCAATATGCAGTGCGAAGGGCGGGATCGGCCGTACCGTTATGACCGTCAACCTTGCTGTTGCACTGTGTAAAAAGAACATACAGATCGGCGTTGTTGATGCAGACTTTCAATTTGGCGATGTAAGTTTAGCACTCGATCTTCAAACCACTTTTACGATTAAAGATGTTGTTGAAGAAATACAGCAGCTGGATCAGCATTCTTTACTGAGTTATTTGAATCGGCACGAATCAGGGATTAAGGTTCTTGCTGCCCCAGAAAGACCTGAGCATGCAGATTTAATTGGTGAAGACGCTGTCAGCAAGATTCTCGACTTATTATTAATAGAGCACCATTATGTTCTTACTGACACTGGAGTAGGTTTGCCAGAGCGAAACCTGCCGATCATCGAAAAAGCGGATCAGATTCTGCTTCTTACAAATCTTGAGATGGCGACGCTGAAAAATACAAAATTAATGCTGGAAACGTTCGATATGCTCGGTTTGAAAGACAAAGTTCAGGTGGTTGTAAACCGTGCAACAATGGAAAGCGTTATTAATGCGTCAGACGTAGCGGATATCTTAGGCATAGAAAACCCTATCTTTATCCCGAATGACTGGCAAGTAGCTACACAATCTTTAAATATTGGAATTCCCTTTGTTGTGAATCAAGGAAAAACAGATATTGCGAAAGCCGTTTTTAAAATGGCTGAACAGATTTCAACTAGACGAGAAATCACTTTAATACCAGCTGAATCTAAAACAAGCAGCATTTTAACAAAACTATTCCGCAAATCAAAAGTAAAAAGTTAAGGAGAGGAACACATGAGTTTATTAGAAAAAATACAAGCCAAAAATCCAGGTGGAGCCTCTCCGCAAGAAGAACAGCCTGTTGAACAGCAAGCTGCAGCTAAAAAGGATTTGCTGTCAACCTTTCGCCAATCAAAAAAACCAGATGTGAAAGGGAACGATAAATCCTCTGAACGCTTGGAAAAAGTAACGAAGCATCAGCAGCTTAAAAATCTTCTGCACAAACAAATTTTAGATGAGCTAAAAGATATTTCTGTAGAAGAGATTATTCCGAAACTAGATGGCATGGCCATTGATTTTATAAAAGATGATGAAACATTCAGAGGTGCAGTAGACCGCAAGAAGGTTATCGATGAATTGATTAATGATCTGACAGGGTTTGGTCCGATTAATCCGCTGCTTCTTGATGAAAACATAACGGAAGTCATGGTAAATGGTCCGAATCAGGTATATGCAGAGCAAAAAGGAAAACTCATATTAACGCCCATTCAATTTAGAGACGATGAACATGTCCTGAATGTTATTGAAAAGATTTGTGCGCCAATCGGCAGAAGAATTGATGAAAGCAGTCCTATGGTTGATGCGCGTCTGCCTGATGGTTCGCGTGTAAATGCTATTATTCCGCCTCTCTCTTTGATTGGTCCTACTATAACTATCCGTAAGTTTTCTAAAGATCCTTATACGATTGAGAATTTAATAGATTTTGGGACAGTTACGAGAGAAATGGCAGTATTTATTGAAGCCTGTGTAAAAGCCCATTTGAATATTTTTGTAAGTGGCGGAACAGGATCAGGAAAGACGACGACTTTAAATGTACTTTCATCTTTTATTCCAGGTGATGAACGTATTATTACAATCGAAGATGCAGCTGAATTACAGCTATGGCAGGAGCATGTTATATCGCTGGAATCGCGGCCTCCAAACATAGAAGGAAAAGGTGCGATTACAATCAGAGATCTAGTTCGAAACTCTTTGCGAATGCGTCCTGACCGCATTGTGATCGGGGAGGTGCGAGGCGGTGAAGCGCTTGATATGCTGCAGGCAATGAATACAGGTCATGACGGGTCACTTGCAACGGGTCACTCGAACTCGCCAAGAGATATGATCGCCAGACTTGAAACGATGGTTTTGCTCGGCGGTGTTGATCTGCCTGTTAAAGCGATACGCGAGCAAATTGCAGGAGCTGTTGATGTCATTATTCAGCAGGCACGCCTTAAAGATGGTACGCGAAGAATCACGCACATAACCGAAGTGCAAGGGCTTGAGGGTGATGTGATCGTCCTTCAGGATATTTTTGAATATAAGCAAGAAGGCGTTGATGAAAACGGAAAGATCATAGGACGTTTAGTGCCTACTGGTGTGAGACCTAAATTCTTTGAGCGCCTTGAACAATCGGGTATTCACATTCCCCCAATCGTCTTTATGGAAGGGGACTGGCAGTAATGGTCTATTTATTCCTTCTTCTTTTTTTACTGACTGCCTTTTTGTTCTTTTATGGACTGTTAAAGCTGATTTTTATGTCAAATAAGCGGTTAGAGCGCCGCATGAAGCATTTTTTAGAATTGGAAAGCGGAAAAAAGCCTAAGACTTCTAACTTCAATGCTTTTGTTCAAGTTCAAATGTATAAGCAGAAAGTGAGAGATGAAGTTCTTTCTAAGGAAAAAAATAAAAAGCTTTCAGTCATGCTTGAGCAAGCTGGAATTCCACTAAAGCCTGAAGAGTATGTGCTTTTCCAATGGATCTTGATTGCACTTTTAGCGATGTTTTTTTTACTGATCACAAATTCTTTCTTCCTCTTAATAATTGGAGCGATAATCGGTTTTATAACACCAGGAATGTGGGTTAAGAAAAAGAAGAAACAACGAATTAAACAATTTAATGATGGTTTGCCAGATTTGATTACAACCGTTGTGGGGTCTTTGCGAGCAGGGTTCAGCTTTCCACAAGCGCTAATGACAGTGGTAGAAGAAGCGCAGTCTCCTGTAAAAGAGGAAATGGAAAGAGTACTAAAAGAAATGCAGTATGGAAGCACGATTGAAGAAGCGTTAAATGAATTAAAAGTACGTATGCCAAGTGAAGACCTTGACCTTATGATTCAAGCGATCATTATTCAGCGGACGGTGGGGGGCAACCTTGCGACAGTACTAGATAAAATTGTAGAAACCATTAGGGACCGGACAAAAATACAACGGCAAATTACAACATTAACGGCACAAGGGAAACTGTCAGGAATTATTATCGGACTATTGCCGCTTATCCTTGCGATCCTCTTATATATGATTGAACCCGATTATATTGGGACACTGTTTGAAAACGTGATTGGCTGGGTGATGATTGCATGCGGTTCTATCTCAGGGATCGTTGGCTTTATTTTAATACGGAAAATTACGACGATTGAGGTGTAGACGGATGATGTATTTCACTTTTTTTGTAACCATTACGTTAACAGCCTACGCGGTGTATGTTTGGACGAGTGAAAAAAGACAGTTTGTAGAAAGGCGGCTTTCAACTGCGTTAGGGAAAAATGGGCAAAAGAGCAATCTTGAAACAGCAGCAGCCTTAGAAGGGACTGTTTCTTTTGCGGATCGATTCATTATGCCGTTATGGAAAGATTTTAAAAGAAGTTTCAAACGAAAAATGCCAGGTGAAAATGAAGCAAAGATTGAAAAATTGCTAAATCAAGCGGGACATCCATTTGGAATGACACCTGTAGACTATCGTATGCTGCAGATCGCATTGTTTGTATTCTTTCCAATCGGATCTGTACTTTACAGCCAGCTATTAAACGTTTCATTTGGAGCTGGGTTGTTATTTTTCTTGATAGGGTTTGGAATTGCTGCCTTTTTACCTGGTTTCTATTTAAAACAAAAAATAAAAACGAGAAATTATTTGGCTTTGCGTGAGCTTCCAGATGTATTGGATCTTTTAACAGTAAGTCTTGAAGCGGGATTAGGATTTGATGGAGCGCTAAGTAAGCTAGTCTCTAAAAAAGATGGCGTTTTGACAGGAGAATTTCATCGCTGCCTAGAAGAAATGAGGCTTGGAAAAACGAGAAGAGAATCATTAGGTAAAATCCGTGAACGGCTTAGCGTTGATGAAGTGAATTATTTTATCAGTGCTATCTTGCAGGCAGAAAAACTAGGAATCGGAATGGTTCAAGTACTGAGAGTTCAGTCTGCTGAGGTGAGAGACAGAAGAAAACAGCGAGCTGAGGAAGCTGCGATGAAAGCACCTGTAAAGATGCTTTTTCCACTCGTTCTTTTTATATTCCCAAGTCTGTTTATTGTTTTGCTGGGACCAGCGATTATAGATTTTGTACAGACATTTACGGAAATGAATCGAAAGTAGTCTGTTTTTATTAAATAATGGAATAAGATCAAAACTATTTATCTACTAACAATTATAAAATTAGTAAAATAATACTATTAAAAATAACAAAAATAGTTAAAATTCCTCACATTTAATGGAAAATTTTTATGTTAAAATTAAAAAGTCGCAAAAATGCGAAAATTCTGTTAGGGGGAATGTAAGGGATGAAACGAGTTCTTACTAGTTTTGCGGCAGCTTCGGTTCTCGCGGGGACGTTTCTTTGGACAAGTCCAGCATCAGTAGATCCGGTTGCTGCTAAAAAACACAATGAAGACGTGGCACCGGTTGACCTAGGGATAGTCAATCAGGACCGCTTAATCAAGTCATTGACAGAGCGTGGCGTCATCAAAGCGGGGTTAACTCCACAACAACAAGAGGCAGAGCTAAATAAATATTTGAAAAAACGTGCAGGTGGAAGTTCAGTTCACCTTCACGAGAAGCATGATGTTGATGCAACGGCTAAATATTTGAAGGGTCAGATGAAGTCTTCAACTGACAGCGGTTCTACGACGACATCTCCTGGAAAAGGCGGTAAGAAATCTAGTACTGCTACTATTTCATCATTAGATGGTGTACAAGCTGAAACGTACAGTGGTGATGTGCGTAAAGACCAAGTTTTAGTTTTATTAATTGATTATAATGACTATAAAGAAGGCAGCATAACACCTTCTGAAACGGATTTCCATTATCCAAAATATACGCAGCAGCACTATCGCGATATGATTTTTGGAGATAATGGCTATACAGGTCCTAACGGTAAGAACATGGTTTCTATGAAACAGTTCTACCTGCAGCAATCAGGCGGATCTTATACGATTGATGGAGATGTTTATGGCTGGTATACAGCTAAAAACGATGCAGCTTGGTACGGCGGAAACAACGCTTCTGACAATGACTCTAGACCTCGTAATCTAGTAGCTGAAGCATTAGCAGCAGCTGCAGCTAATGGTGTTGATCTAACACTATATGATAAAGAAGATATTTACGACCTTGATGGTGACGGAAACAAGCGTGAGCCAGACGGACTTGTTGATCACTTAATGGTTGTTCACGCTGGTGTAGGTGAAGAAGCTGGCGGCGGAAGCTTAGGTGGTGACGCAATCTGGTCTCACCGCTGGAATCTTGGCGGAGTTTATGCGATTCCTGGTTCAACAGCAACTGTTCCATACTGGGGCGGAGCAATGGGTGCATATGATTACACAATTGAGCCAGAAGATGGAGCAACTGGTGTATTCGCACATGAATTTGGCCACGATCTAAATTATCCGGATGAGTATGATACGGTTTATTCTTCTCCTTATGGTGAGCCTGTTTCTTATTGGTCGATCATGTCTAGCGGCAGCTGGGCTGGGGAGATTCCAGGAACAGAACCAACTGGATTCAGCCCGCTTGCAAAAGAATTCTATCAATCTACTATCGGTGGAAAATGGCTGCAAGGCAAGACTTTAAATACAAGCTCTCTTGGCAAAAACGGTGTTACAGTTACTCTTGACCAAGCATCTACAAAAGGTACGAATGAGGATGCAGTTCGTATCAACTTGCCTGATCAAGTAAATCAAATTACGACACCTGCATCTGGCTCTTACGCATATTATGGCGGAAGAGGCGATGAAATCGATCATAAGATGGTAACAAACATTGATTTAACGGGCGCAACATCTGCAAAGTTAGATTATGACGCTTGGTATAAGATTGAATCAAACTGGGATTATGCGATGGTTCAGGTTTCTACTGATAACGGGGCTACTTGGAAATCCCTATCTACACCTAACACAAATAGTGATTTAGTAGTTGACGGATACCCTGATATTAAAGACAATCTTCCTGGCTACACTGGCTCATCTAACGGATGGGTACATGAAACCCTTGATTTAAGTCAGTATGCAGGACAAAACATTAAACTCCAATTCCGCTATATGACGGACTGGGGTACATCTCTTGAAGGTTTCTTCGTTGATAATGTAAAAGTAACGAAGGATGGGGCAACTGTTTTTGAAGATGGAGCTGAAGGAACACCTAAGTTTGCTTTAGATCATTTTGAAAAACATCAAGGGAAAGAATCGAAGTCCCATTACTATTTAGTTGAATGGCGTAACCATGATGGCGTGGATGATGGTCTTGCTCACTTAAAGCGCGGCAATTCTATCATGTCTTATGATCCTGGTATGGTCATCTGGTATGTGAATAGTGCTTATGACAACAACTGGGTTGGCTCACATCCTGGTAAAGGGTTTGTCGGTGTAGTTGACGCTCACCAAAATGTTCACCACTGGGGTGGAAATGCTGCAACTGGTGATTTGGCAAGCACGCGCTACCAAATCTATGATGCAACATTCAGTAAAGTGAAGGGTGCTGCACTTGATGTGGATTATGGACAAGGAAATCACATGTATCAAGCAGCAAAAGCACCTGTATCATTGTTTGATGATACTGCAAACTACTGGAGTCCATCTAGCCCGTACTCTGGTTTAAAGCTTCCTTCTTACGGATTAAAGATTGAAGTATTAGAAGAAGCTGCAGATCGCAGTACTGCAAAAATTAAAATTTCTAAGTAATCTTAAAAGCCTAAGTAATCCATTTGGATGCTTAGGCTTTTTTTATCTAACTATTTTTGTAGAATACTGATTATTCCCGCGGAAATAATGTCGAATCCTCTGAATGATTTTACAAAAAAATGAGAAAACGCGTTTCTTCTTAATATCGTTTAAATAGTATAATACGAGTACTAGGATTATAGAGGGAAGGTCGATGTTTTGGAAGAAACCATCCATATATACGTAACGAGTGATATACATGGAAACGTGCTCCCATTAACGTATGGAAACAACGAAAAAGCGGAGTTGGGGCTTGCTAAGGCTGCAGCGCTTATTAAAGAGGAAATGAAAAAGCGGGATAACTGTTTGTTAATTGATAACGGTGATCTCATTCAAGGAACGCCGCTTACCTATCATTACGCAAGGATGGGGACAGAATCTATTAATCCCATGGCGCTTTTATTAAACGAGCTTGAGTTTGATGCAGCTGTGATCGGAAACCATGAATTTAACTATGGGCTTCCTCTTTTACAGAAAACAGTAAATGAATCGAATTTTCCATGGCTGTCTGCAAATATTGTATGGGAGGAGTCATGTGAACCTCTTTTTGGGAAGCCTTATCTCATAAAAAATTTCAGAAGCGGCTGTAAAATAGCTGTCCTTGGTCTTACGACGCAACATATACCTAATTGGGAGAACCCTGAACATATAAAAGGCATAGCCTTTCTTGATGCCGTCGAAACGGCAAAAAAATGGGTTCCGGTTTTAGAAGAAAAGGCAGATATTGTGATTGTTTCCTATCATGGAGGATTTGAAAGAGACATAGAATCTGGCGAACCGATAGAGACTTTGACCGGGGAAAATCAAGGCTATCAGTTATGTATGGAGGTTGAGGGGATCGATGTCCTTTTAACTGGTCATCAGCATCGTCTCATAGAAAATAGCGAAATAAATGGTGTAAAGGTTATTCAGCCAGGTACACAAGGAACTTCGGTAGGTCATGTAGAAGTAACAATTAGAAATAATAGCGGGTCTTGGGAAGTGGTCAGTAAAAAATCTACTCTTCTTTCTGCAAAAGGCTATGATCCTGATCAGACTGTACTTAACTTAATTGCTCCATACGAAGAAAAAGCTCAGGAATGGCTGGATCAGCCGATCGGCGTTATTGAGGGAGATATGGAGATAACTGATCCGATGGAAACGAGATTAAGAGACACTCCTTTAATCGAGTTTATTAATAAAGTGCAGTTGGATGCTGCGGGTACAGAGATTTCAAGTACCGCTTTATTTGATAATCGTTCAAAAGGGTTCTCTTCCCTTGTAACGATGCGCGATATCGTTTCGAACTACATTTATCCAAATACTTTAAAAGTCGTTGAGATCACAGGCACTGACATGAGAGAGGCTTTAGAGAGATCGGCTTCTTATTTTGTATTGAATGAGGATGGTACAGTAGGTGTGAATCCGGCATTTTCTGTTCCTAAGCCGCAGCACTACAATTATGACATGTGGGAAGGCATCCGATATACGATCGATCTATCAAAACCTTTTGGAAAAAGAATTACTGAATTAATCTTCAAAGGTAATGAGGTAGATGATCACGCACTGTATCAAGTAGTAATGAACAACTACCGTGCAGGCGGTGGAGGAGACTACCAAATGTTCAAAGGAAAACGTGTTGTAAAGGATATTCCAATTGATGTTTCGGAACTGATGGCTAACTATCTGCTAAAAAGAGGTACAATACAGGCATCGTGTGATCATAACTGGAGAGTCAAAGTACCATTTTCCAAAAAATAAATACTATTGCTTTTATTTGTTCTTTCTCTTCATTGACATGTTGATTGGAGTGCAAGGTGCGGGACTCCTGCGGGATCAGCGTGACAGGTGAGACCACGGAAGGCTGATAAAGCCTAGGGGGCTCACCGCACGCCCCGCGGAAAGCGAGCATCCTGTAACGGAAATCAACTGCTTCCAAGAGCAACAATGTATAGCAAAACAGCAAAAAATAAAGGAATGGGTGGGGCGGTTGAGTAAGCAGAAGCTGTTTGTTTATCTGGTTATCATTGTCTTTCTGGCTGGCTGTTCAAGCGGTGCTGGGCAAGGTACGTTAAATGACAAAAACTTAAAACTCCAGGACTATATAAAAGGGGCTTACCCGAGATATTATGAACAGGTTTCAAAAGAAGAGGCGCAAAAGGCTCTTCCGTTTGATTTAGAACTGCCTGATAAGCTACCGTTCAAAGTGGCTTTATCCACTTTTCAAATTTCAGATTGGGGAGAAAAAAGAAACATACTTCTCGACTCTGTTTTTTATCCGAGGCAAGAAGGCAAAAATGTCTATTTAGCTTACCGGATCTCTAACTTTCTTCCGAATGCCGAAAAACTGGAAACGAACGAAAAGGTTAAGCTTGAGAACGGAATAAAAGCTTATTTCTCTGGAAGTTCAGACTTGCCGATTTTAGCATGGGAAGAGGACGGTCTGTATCATAAAATGGAATATTTAAAAGAAGAAGAGACAGACTCAAAGAAGGCAAAATCAAATTTGCTGAAAGCTGCGAGTTCTATATATGAATAAAAGAGAAAGCTGGCTCGAATCGTGTTAAACACGTTATGAACCAGCTTTTTCTATTAATTAATGCGTTCTGCTCTTACTATGAGACGAAACTCGTTAGAATAGAGAGGTTCACATGTTATTAATGTGATCTCTTCTTCTTTTTTAGCTTCTAAGACAGAAAGGTTGTCTGGCTTCACGACGGTTTTTTCATATACTCTGTACAGAATCGGTCCAGTAGTGGTTTCTACTTTTACCGTGTCGCCTTTATCCACTTCATTTAAACGGTGAAAGAACTGGCCGTATGTGTGAGAGCGATGACCTGCCATCACGGTGTTTCCTTTTTCTCCAGGAAAAGATGTTGAAGTCATCCATCCTATCGCATTTTGAAGATCTTTTTGTGTAACACCAGGAACCATCATAGATTCTAGACCTATTTTCGGAATCGACATTTTCCCTATAACGCCTTTTTCCATAGCTATTTTCTTAGATGATTCAGATGTGTTTGGATTTTCTTCATTTTTAGTTTCTGGTGGTTTAGCAGCTTTAACGGAAGGAAGAGTAAAAGGATTATCATAAGATGTGTTTAGGTCATTCCATTCCTTTTCAAGTGCCTGTTGGTCACTGCTGGTCTGCCAGCCTGTTATTACCGGAAGAATAAGGAGCGCGATGCCAAGAAGAAATACTGCAATTCCTCCGCGTTTTAACGTCTTTTTATTCATGCCTGCATCCGGGCTGCTTTAACATACAGACCAATTCCTAATAGTACAAAAAGTGATCCGAGCATGGACCAAGTTAACTGACTGAAAGGACTTCCTGTCTTAGGAAGGGTGTTCCCTGATCCGCCTGAAGCATTTGTTGGTTTCTCAACTGTGATGACCTCAGTCGTGTCACTGTCAGTCGAAGTCATGCCTTTAACGGTTGTTGAGAGTGTTGCGGTAACTCCATTTGAACCTTCTGTCACGATGTCAGTGGATAGATCACTTGAAGAACCTGTGTACGTTCCCGTTAAGCTTACATGAAGGTTTGACATTCCTGCGTTTAAAGAAGGGATGATGATCCAGATAACACCTTCTGTATCCATTTCAATTTTTGCGCCTTCTAAACCAGAGACTTTAAGGTCTTGAATGTTAACTGATTTAGGAAGAATCAAACGCAGTTTATACATTTTTGCAGCTGCAGTGTTTTTGTTGTCGATGTTCAGTTTATAATCTAAGAAAAGCTTACCTTTTTTCATTTCAGCCATAAAATCGCCTTTTGCCATAATCTTAGTCCAGTCGATATCAGGTATATCTTTTAAAGTAAACGTGAGCGGAGTAAGAGATACATCAGTCATTCCATCCATTCCAATCATCAGAGGAAGATGAAGTTTATCCCATCCTTGCATTTTCTTCATGTTAAAATGGAGGATAATATTTGAATCCCCTTTTACCATCTTAGGGAGATAAATAAATGCATAGCCATCTCTGATCGTTACGGTAGCACCATCAATGCCAGTAACCATTACATCTTGTATATCAATTCCTTCAGGCAGCTTTAATTTCAGCATCACTTTTTCCATCATTATGCTGTTTGAGTTATGCATCATCAGCATCAGTCTTACTTTTACATCCTCTTTAAACCATTCCACGACTTTCGCTTCAGGTTTAATTGTTACTTTGTGAAGATCTATAACGGTTTCTTCTTCATCATTTTCTAATGGAAGCAAGAAAAACTTCACATCAAAAGTTAAAATCTCATCCTTCTCCATTTCAGGAAGCGTAAGTTTAATGCCTGTTGTAGTATCATAATTTGCAATGATATCTTCTTTGTTGCGGTTTTTGTTAGTTTCAGTTATCAGTACTTCAGGAGGATATGTAGTATCTAGCTGTGTTCCAGGGGGATAAGGGATGTTTACCGTTAAATTGCTCAATGTATCCATCGTTTTATTTTCAAGCTTAAACTTGTATACCGGGCGCATTTTATTTTCAGCATCTGGTACATTTCCGTTTAAATGAATGGAGCCGCTTAATTTACGCATAGAATCACTTACGGTAAAATCAGAAAATGCAGTCACAGCAGAGTCGATTTCTAGAAGGTTAACCGGCAATGTCTGAGTTTGGGCTTTTGAGGATTCATTTCCTGCAGCCATGGCACTTATCGGAGCAAGCATGACACATACTACAAGTAAAGCAAAAAACCATTTTTTCAAATAATTCACATCCCTTTCTAATTTTGGTTATTTGTACACAAGGAAGATATACCCAAGAAAATTGTCGGAATAACCTCTTTTTATGAAAAAGTGAATAAAAATTTATGATAAGATGAATCGAAAGGGTGATAAACCTTGCAAAAATTGGTATTCGAATCCACGTGGGACAGGACTTTAGCGGAAAAAGACAGAAACGAGATTGAGCGTATATTTTCTGCAATCAATATTGAAGGGAAAAATGAAAAGCAGGTTGTAATATTAAAAACTGCATTTAATCATAAGCGAGAATTTTTGGTAACGGTTTTATTAAACAATTATTTTAAAATTCCGATGTCACTTTTAGGCAAGAAAGTCGTATATAAAGAGAAGAATCGGACTTCAGGTGAGTTTGAGTCAGCTTATACGTTAGAGATACCTGCTGAAACAAGTATGCCTTGGACGTTTATATTTCCAGCGGGATGTTTGATAGATACACCTGATAGTGGTGATTCAGGTGTGTTAATAATTAGTTAAAGGATGAGAAGTTTTGAGAACGATTATTTGGTTTGCTTATTTTTGGACGGTATTAATTAAATTAATACCTTCATTAAATCGCGTAAAGAGCCTGCAGAAATCTGGACGTATTCAAGAACGTGATGAATTAGCTGATAAAAAAGCGAAAGAATGGGCTCGTTCTTTAGTAAAGCTTACTGGATCGAACGTTTCGGTAAGCGGGGAAGAAAATATTCCGAAAGATACGGCAGTGCTTTTTGTAAGTAATCATCAAGGGAATTTTGATATTCCTCTCTTACTGGGATATATACATAAGCCAAAAGCTTTTATATCCAAGATAGAAGTGAAAAAAATGCCGTTTATCGGAACGTGGATGGAGCAGCTGAACTGTCTTTTCATGGACAGGAAGAACGTGCGCCAGTCTGTAAAAGCGATTAATGAAGGTGCACAATTGCTTCAAAATGGTACATCTCTTGTTATTTTTCCTGAGGGGACAAGAAGCAAAGGGGATCACATGTCTGAATTTAAAGCTGGCAGCTTTAAGCTGGCAACTAAATCGGGTGTACCGATCATTCCTGTTACGATCAAAGGTTCTTATAAAATTATGGAGCAGCAGGGATTCTGGATAAAGCCGGCGAGCGTGCATATTGAGGTACATCCGCCGATCTACCCGCAGCAGCAAGAAGCGAAGGAACTGGCTAAATTGTCGGAACAAATTATTAAAGAAGGCGTAAAAAAGGCGGTGTCTTAAATAAAGTTTATTGGTTTGTCTATACGAGCTCTGTTTATTTTTGGTATTATTGGAACATAAGGTAAAAATTTCTAGGAGGAATACTATGACGGGGACAATTTCAGTCATTATGATATTCTCAATTCCAATTATCGCAATCGTATTGGGGCATTTTCAATCACAGACTAAACTGAAGCACAAAATGCTAAAAGATGAGCTTGAACTTGAAAGGTTGAAGCACGATAACTATGTGATCGAAACGCAAAAGATGAGGCTGGAGCTTGAACAGATGAAACTTTTAGATGCCAGTGATAAGAAAGAGTCGGTATAATGGAGATCAGTTTGCTTTGGATTGGATTAGGGCTGGCAGCACTCGGTTATTTTATCGGGGATGGATTGAAAAATTTTAAAAATCCAGGTAACAGTTTTTCGGAGTATCCGGTTCTGATTAAAGAAAAAGATTTGCACAATTATGTGGGATTAACACTAGATGAAGTAGAAGAGCTTCTTCAAAAGTATCCTGATATACCTAAAATTGAACTAAAAGGTACGAGATACTACCAATATCATCATTTTTATGAGTGGCTCTCAACAAAAGAAAATTTCAAACAAAAAGCTTGAGGAGAATCTGTATCCCTCCCTCAAGCTTTTTTATGTTTATCTGTAGTTAATAAACTGCACATCGATCGGCAAGTTTGCTTCTCTAACAAGTGCAATGATCTGCTGAAGATCGTCTCTGCTCTTTGCCGTTACACGAACTTGGTCATCTTGTACTTGGCTCTTAACTTTTAGACCGGAATTTTTGATCAATGTGTTGATTTTCTTAGCATTGTCTTTATCAATTCCAGTAACAAGCTTTGCACGCTGACGAACGGTTCCGCCTGAAGCTTGTTCGATTTTGCTGTAATCCAAGTTTTTTGTTGGAACACCGCGTTTAATAAGCTTTGTAATGAGTACATCTTTCAACTGTTCTAGTTTGTATTCATCATCAGAAACTAAAACTAATTCTTCATTTGATTTATCAAGGGTGATTTCACTTTTGCTTCCCTTAAAATCATAGCGTGTTGTGATTTCTTTTGTTGCGATATTAATGGCGTTGTCTACTTCTGATAGATCGACTTGTGAAACAATATCAAATGAACTTTCTTTAGCCATTTTGAAACCTCCTGACTTCACTATCGTTAATATACCTATAGTATAAAGAGAAATACGTCATGTTTCCAGTTTGTACACATTCTTTTGCCCAGATAGGGGTACAAAACGTGTATAGTATGGTAAAATAAAGGCTGGAATTTTTCATCGACGTTTAACCAATAGGAGGAGTACTTAGTGCTTCATTACAAAACTTATACACACGAAAAAAATCATCAATGGGTGATTTTTGTCCATGGAGCAGGGGGCAGTTCATCCATTTGGTATAAACAGTTAAGAGAATTCAAACAACACTTTAATATTTTGCTTGTTGATCTTAGAGGTCACGGCAAATCTCAATCTGAGAAATTTTTATTGAAAAAATACTCTTTTAAAGAAGTAAGCCTTGATGTGCTTGAAGTTATGGATCATTTGAATATCCAAAAAGCGCATTTTGTTGGAATTTCACTTGGTACGATTCTGATTCAGACGATAGCTGAGTTGAAACCGGAGCGAGTTGCTTCTATGACCCTTGGCGGAGCTGTAACGAAAATGAATTTCCGTTCTCAGTTTTTGATTGCAATGGGGAATCTATGCAAATCTTTTATTCCTTATATGTGGCTTTACAGTTTATTCGCATGGGTAATCATGCCAAAGAAAAGACACGAAGCATCGCGTTCATTGTTTATCGGTGAAGCGAAAAAGCTTTGCCAGAAAGAATTTAAGCGCTGGTTCAAGTTAACGCTTAAGATCAATCCGTTTTTGCAAAAATTAACGAAAAAAGAAATGCCGATTCCTACACTGTATATCATGGGTGAGGAAGATTATATGTTCTTGCCGCCGATTCAGGCGTTTATCGATAAGAAGAAGCACTCAAAGCTTTTGACGATAAAAGATTGTGGACATGTCTGCAACGTCGATCAGCCGGATATTTTTAATAAAAAATCGATTGATTTTATCAAAAAACAAATTACAGCAGCACCGACTGCTTCATAATTACGTAAAGCCAGCTATAATTCAGCTGGCTTTTTCTTTTTGATGAGGTTCAAAAATTCGTCATCACATAATTATCTATTTTGTGGGATCTGATGTACACGTGAAAAAGACACCCCCCTCTACAATGTTAGAAGTGTCTTTGTATCACAAGCTTACGGCCCGAGCTATCGTGAACAATCTTGATGCAGGGTGAAAGCCTTTTGTGATTAGATCTTTGATCATTTCAGCACCTAGCATGCTGTATACTGTTCCATTTCCGCCAAAACCTAAACAATAATATTCGCCTAGGCGATTAGGGTGTTCGCCGATATAGGGGAGTCCGTCATGCGATTCACCAAATGTTGCGCACCAGGAATGAGAAATTTCAGGGGATAGGTCCGGAAAGTGTTCCATAATCTTTTGCCTGATTCGCTCTCCGCGTTCCTCGATCAAGCCGTCATTTAAAGGAGCTTCTGCCTGATCCTCATCTAAGCCTCCTGCAATGATCCTTCTATCCTTCGTTGTACGCATATACAAATAAGGGCGCTTGGTTTCCCATATCATCCATTCTTTGTACCACGTCTTTAATGATGGCAGGGGTTCCGTTGCAATTGCATAGGAACGGTTAAGGTCAGCACCTAGCTGCTGTGCGAGAAAATCATTTTCATATCCCGTTGCAAAAATGATGTGCCTCGTTTGAATAGTTCCATTTTCGGATTCGCATGTAAATCCGTGAACGGTTTTTGTTTTTCGCATGAGAGGCGTTTCCTCAAAAATTCTTACTCCAGCGGCCTCAGCATCTTTTAACATGGTCTGGACAAATTTATATGGGTTAACATCAGCGTCACCGCTCGTTACGAGTGCGGCTGGTTTTGAAAAAGGAAAACGTGAGGAAATCTCCTGAGGTTCAAGAAATTCTACAGGGAAACCAAATTTCTTTAAAGCTTCGTATTCACGGACTAGCTTTGAGGCATCTTCAGCCGTACTTGCGTAATAGAGGCTCTTTTGTTCTCTAAACTCAGGATCTTCAGATAAGTTTTGGGCGATCTTTTTTAAGTTTTCTAATGCATTTTGACAGAGCTGATAAAAATAAACAGCATCTTGCTCACCTTTTTGTTCAATAAGCTCGTGAAGCATTTTATCGCTTGAGAACTGTAAGAGTCCTGTGTTTGCTGATGAACTGCCATAGCCTGGTTTTCTTCTGTCGATGACGACAACCTCGAGATCGTTCTCTTTGCCTAGCGTATAAGCACAGAGCGCCCCGGACATTCCTCCGCCTACAATGAGCACGTCACATGTAATATTTTCTTCAAGTACTGGATATTGGACGTCATCGGTATATGTTGATGGCCAAAACAGCTGGCCATTGTGTAAATTCATATTTACTCCTCCTCGTCCTCTTTTCATTCCCGGGAAAAGCAAAAGAGAAACCGCATGAAAGGAAAAAATTTTCAATAGAATAGAAAACAGGAGGGATGCTCATGGTGGTTGGGCTATTAACAAGCATTGTAATCATTTTATTTGTTTTGGCAGCACTTCTTATTCCAGTCAGATGGAGGGTGAAGGAAACTGCTGATTTGAACATATCTCTTTTTGATTCATATGAATCCTTATTGAATCTGAAAAATTGGCCGAGATGGCAGA
Organism: Fictibacillus arsenicus; assembly: GCF_001999465.1. GTDB lineage: Bacteria > Bacillota > Bacilli > Bacillales > Fictibacillaceae > Fictibacillus > Fictibacillus arsenicus. Next base: position 1,291,796 of record NZ_MQMF01000001.1, on the reverse strand, counting down.
TGGATGAAAATACAGCTATTCCCTTCATGTATGTTGGACCAGAAAGGGGAGAAGGAGCTTCGCAATATTGGGAAATCGAAGGAGTTCCGGCTAGTTTGAAAATCAGCCGCTGTGTCCCAGGAATAAGCATTCATTATCAGATGCGGATTAATAAAGGCGAAACTGTCTTGAGGTTTGTTATCTTCTTTTCTGAGAACCATGGTTGTTCAACAACACTAACATGGGTGTGCGAAGGCACCACCAAGAAAAATCCATTTGAACGTTATTTAACTTTTTATTATAAATGGAAGATGGGGCAAGAAATGAAGGCGGCGCTTTTTAGGCTAAAAAAGATATATGAACCACAATCAATAGAGTTAAAGCAGCCTGCATAAATGACAAAAGAGCCGCAAAACCCAAATCGGGTTCAGCGACTCTTTCTTTTTCTTATGGCAAGTTCGTTACTTTGTCTTCATCTTTTATAATGAGTAAGATTTTACCCATGTCGAGTCTCTTCTCATATTGATCAGCCTCTACGTCAGATAACCCCATTTCGGTCATCTTCTTGCGCAGCTCATCGCCTCTGGACTCAAACACGTTGCTGAGCGCCGTGCCTAATCCTTCTTCTTTTAGTCCGATTGTATTAACATCCGCATTATCTGCTAGATCACGGGTGTCGCCTTTTTCGTGTGACAGGACATAGAGATTGTCTTCATGAATACCTTTTGCTTTCAAATCACTTGCAGCAGCAATCAATTCTTGTTGTGAGTTAAATTCATGTACAATTGGCTTAACCATTTTTTATATCCTCTCCTTTAAACGAAGTTATAGTGTGTATTCACGCATTCAGGTGATTCTAAACGTTAAATTCGTTGTTAATAACAGGAGGATTTTACTATCTTTGAATAACATTTGATTGAGCAACGTCTAAAAGAAAAACAAAAGGCACCCCGCTCGGAGGTACCTTCTTTTATCTATTTAGTTATCTGCATCTACGATGTCGAGTCTACCCGTGGAAGGATCGATGACGAGTCCGTGCACTTTGATGCCTTCTGGCAGCAACGGGTGATTTCTTACTAACTCAACGCTGTTTTGTACTGATTCCTCTACACTCTCGAAGCCTTGAACCCACTTTTTAAGGTCGAGGCCGGAATATTTTAGAGTATCGAGAGTGGAGGATTCCACACCTCGGTCCTGCATTTCGGCAATCAATGCGTCTGCATTTACATTGCTCATCCCGCAGTCGTAATGACCGATAACCATTACTTCCTCAGCTTTTAGTGCATAGATCGCAACAAGTATACTTCTCATTACAGAGCCAAACGGGTGGGAGATAACCGCTCCAGCGGATTTAATAATTTTCACATCTCCGTTTTTAATGTTCATGGCACTTGGCATTAATTCTGTAAGACGTGTATCCATACAAGAGACGATGACAAGCCCCTTATCTGGAAATTTGGTAGTTTGAAAAGGTTCATATTCTTTGTTTTCAACAAATTTTTGATTGTACGCTATGATTTCGTTAATTATGGACATGATTTTCCTCCTCGATTCTACAGAAAATAGTTAACTAATAAAGTAATCGTAAAGTGTGCGTCTTTTTCTATCATAATCAGCCTGAACTCGCTAACTTATTCAAGCTTGTTTTAACTATTATACAAAAAAGGATGCTTTATCTGCTCTTTTTTGTATACGAAACAGATTTTTTGTTGATAGAAACTTAGAAACAAAAGCACATTATGACAAACATTTTATCATAAGGTACGTATAATCGCAGTTAACACCACATAAATTGGTAAGTTTGAAGGGAGGAAGAAATAAAAATAGCTTGCCAGTCGGTTTTTAAATAGATCGGGAACTTATTATTCTTATTTTGAAAGGGGAAGGGAACATGGAAGTTATGACGTACATCCTTTGGGTTCTGCTGTTAATGGGGTCGGTTATGAAGAACTATATGGTTGCCGCTTCTCTGCCGAAATCGGGACAAGCTCTGCCTGCGGTGGATCATTGGGGCAGACTGCAGCTGGATGAAGAATCGGCAAATGTGATTGCAGCTGATTTTCAGCAAGCTGTTAACAGCACTTTCAATAATCAGGCGTTCAGTTGGGTGGATACGTCATAACGATCGTTTGACAAATATAAAAATAATTGAAAAGGAGGAAAGCTATTTAAAAAAAGAAGAATAAGGATTTAATATGTTTAGCATTCACTTGCATGGCGTGCGGTCTGGATCACCGGACCCATGCTGGTTAATGAGGGTTATTGTGCGGATTTGGAGAGGAAAGGCAGCTTATTTAGAGCTGTCTTTTTCTGCGTCATTTTATTTCTGTTGAACCGTTTGATAGAATAAGAAAAAAAGATAGTTGTGGTGAAATAGATGAATATACCAGTAAGCCAGTTTGCGAAAAAAATAGAAAAGCATCTCGCGGAGATCAAGCAATTAGGAGAAAACTCTTCTAAGCTTCGAGAACATGTGACAGCCATCCATACATTGTGCGAATTAATGATGGAAGCAGGAGAAGACGATCATCCTTCAGCAAAAGAGTGGGTTCCTTCGCATCCCGTTCAAAAACCGATGAGCATGGTGACTGCTCCTCCAACCAAAAGCCACAAAAAATCCATGATGGACTATGACATGGAATATGATGACGATGACAACAACGATGATGACGGAAATGGAGATTCCATTTTTGATTTTTAAGTAAAAAATTTTGTGAAAACCTGCTCTTTGGAGCGGGTTTTTTCTGTTTATTAGGTGCATGGGGTTTATGGTCGAACAAAAATTTCGGGTAACCGTACAATTATCATAGGCAACCGCACAAAAATATAAAAATCCAGGTTTTCGCACAAAAAAAACAGCGTCTATTTAAACGCTGTTAGATCGATACGTACGTATGTTGGTTTTCCATTCTTTCATCTTTACGTTTTGCGATTTCAATTTTTTCGTTGATCTTTTTATTAGAAAAGTAAACTGCAGCTGCTGTTGCAATTAAACTGAGAGTGGCAAGTCCTAAAATTGTATATATCATCGTAATAATAAGTTCCATTTTGTTGTTCCTCCTTTGTTGTTTGTTCTGTCTTAGTATCTTTATTCCACTATAAAAATTATTTAAACCTATTTTTTGTGTAGGTCTAAGGAATCAAAATTGAAATATGAAAAAGGAATGATGGTAAAAAATTCTCCTTCGTTTTATAATTAATTCACGAACATACGTTCGATAAATGTTCGAAAAAAATGAGGGGTGAAACAAAAATGACTCAAGCAAATGATTGGCTTAACTTAGTAAATCTCCTCGGTAATGTAGGGTTTCCTATTGTGATTGCAGGATACCTGCTCTTTCAGTTTGAAAAGCGGATTCAGAGTCTCGAGGGAATTATTAAAGAACTGCATTCAGAGTTAGTTGAAAAAGAGGAGCTGGAACGAAAGATCGATCAATACGTCCGGATGCTGGACACCGAACGCCAAACCAAACAACGTTAGCGTTCTTTTTTTATCATGGACGAGTTGTCCGCCAAATTCTTTACAATCCTGTGGCAACCTTTTGATTCGGTGAGTTTCAATGGTAAGATAAAAGAAAAACAGGAGTGGAACTATGAAGCTTTTTCTAATATTAGGAGCGGTTAATGCCATGCTTGCGGTTATGCTGGGAGCTTTTGGCGCACATGCTCTGGAAGCCAAATTAACAGAACGCAACATGCTGAACGTGTACCAGACAGGTGTTCAATATCATATGTACCATGCTTTGGCGTTAGTTGCCGTTGGCATTCTGCTCGGCAAATGGCCGGCGTCTGCTTTATTGAATGGAGCGGGGTGGTCATTCTTCGTCGGAATTCTGCTGTTCTCTGGCAGCTTATATGCTTTATCGAACACAGGCATGAAGTTTTTCGGGCCGATTACTCCTCTTGGAGGAGTAGCATTTATCGTTGGCTGGATCTTACTGATCATTTCGGTTGTAAAAGCATAATGAAAAGGCGTTCCTTTTAGTGGGGACGCCTTTTTTTACCTGTCTTGACCAGACATTTAATTATTCTTATCAGCGCGGGCTGTATTGGGAGAGCTGCCCGGTTTGCTGCTGTGTTCCATATGGATAGCTATAATTGATTTCCTCATCGAACGTTACATAGTTTACATATACCATTAATAATAAATAGCGTTTGCCCGTTTGCGGGTCACTTAGGATAATGTGATCACGGCCTGCAGCTTCAATGATTCCTTTAAAAACTTTTGCATTCCACTTTTCGTTGTTCTCAAAAGTCATATAAACCGTTGCGACCTTACCTTTATTGAGGCGAAGAATGTTCTCAATATAGGATTGCTCAAGCGGAAGCTGTCCCGGTGCAGCCATATCTGCCATTGGACCGCCGCCTACTCCTGGTGCCTGCTGGCTTTGTGCCATGTCCTGCGGCACGCCCATTCCAGCCATGCCTCCCATCATGCCACCCATACCATTCATACCGTTCATACCATTCATTCCATTTTGCTGCCGGTAATAAGGATTAAAATTATTCATCAACAAACCTCCCTAAAAGGTGTTAAACACATTCGGACAATCACTTTGTTTCGGCTGATAAAAGCAGTGAGCCTTAAAGCTTCCAGAATGCGGCTGGTTATACCAAGTAGGCGGACAAGCACCACCTGGATCAAAAAACCATAATGCGTTTCTAGCAGGATGAAAACGCTGACCATTGATAACTCTCCTTGCCAGTCTTCTTTCGTTCTCGCGTGCGCCCTGATAAAAATAACCTTTGATCGTTGCTTCGAATCCTCCTGGCCTTTGGAACACCATCTGCTGCATCGTTCGGATATTTTTAAAATCAAGACAATTGCCGCGAATTCGATTAACCCCAGTGTTACCCACAAGCAGCATGCCCTGATCGCCTTCACCCTCAGCTTCTGCACGTATTAAACGGGCAAGCAGGTCAATATCTTTACTGTTTGCTTTAATGACAGCCAATTGCCTTCCCCCTCTATGTGTTGATTCTTGGTGTACAAGCAGGGAAACAGAACATTCGATATAAGTGTATGAGCCTTTTTGGAAAACTAGACCATCGTCGATGAAAGTTTCACAATTCATGAGGTTATGAAGGGAATGACGAGAGGCGAGATCATTTTTTTCAATGAAATGTAAGAAGGAAGTCAGGGGATATAAAGGAGTGTATTTGTGAAATGGACATCTCATGTTGATGTTATTTGGAGTGGATGTCATTTTGCAATTGCACGGTAATCTTCTTTTTATCCACGGTAACGAACATTTTATGCAGGGTAATCTTGATTATATCCACACATAAATTTATTTATAGAAATTTCGAGTGTTTTTGACAAGAAAAAAGATGACTCATCATATAACGAGTCATCTTTCATCCCTTTACACTTGCAAGAAAGCAGGCACGGCTTCTTTTGTAAGGATGTTTCCTACATAGAAAGATCCGAATTCGCCGAAGCGTGCACTTACTTCATCAAAGCGCATTTCGTATACTAATTTTTTAAATTGAAGCATGTCGTTTGAGAACAGTGTTACGCCCCATTCCCAATCGTCAAAGCCGACAGATCCAGTGATGATCTGCTTTACTTTACCTGCATATCCGCGGCCAATCATACCGTGGGAGTACATCATCTTTTTGCGCTCTTCCATTGAAAGCATGTACCAGTTGTCATCACCGTCACGGCGCTTGTCCATTGGATAGAAGCAAACATGCTTCCACTTAGGAAGTTCAGGGAACAGGCGGGCTTTGATCATCGGATCCATCTCGCCGTTCTCGTTTTGCGGGTTGTATGTGCTTAGCTCTACAACTGAAACGTAAGAATAAGCTTTAATCGTATATTGAGCAAAAGCTGTTTTATTAAATGCGTTCTCGATCTCGTTCAATTCTTCCATTGTTGGGCGAAGAAGCATCATCATAAAATCAGCTTTTTGACCCATGATGCTGTATAGGGCATGGCTGCCTGTTTTATTTGCTTCTACGTTTTCCCATTTTTCAAGAAACGTTAGAAATTCATTTATCGCGTATCCGCGTTCGTCACTCGTAAGCGTTTTCCAAGCGGCCCAATCCATCTCACGGAAATCATGAAGGCAATACCAGCCTTCTAGTGTAATAGCTGCTTCACTCATCTTTTTATTCACTCCCTGCTAAAAATAAACACGTCCCTACAAATATACCATAAGTATGGACGAATCCAAAAAGGGTTAGCTGAATTGACGGAGAGTGTGCTTGATCTTTGCTTTTACGTTTGATGGATTTTGAAGCTCAGTACGTGAAAGGGTCATGCGCACCTTCGTTTCATCAAGGTCCATCGCTTCTTCCAGCATGCCGAATAATCCTTTTCCTCGTTTATCGATCTCCATTAAAAGCTCGATGCTGTCACTTTGCAGAACTAAAATGACTTCAAGTTCATCAAGTTTCCCTGCATAAGCACCTGAAGTTGGTACGTACTCGAATTCCTGCAAGAAAGGAAGTCTGCGGCGCATATAGCGCGGAGCAGATCCGCAATATGCTTTGCGAAGTCTAAATCCAAGCTGTTCAATCGCATCAAAAATGGCAGAAGTTTCAGCATCAGGGTGTACACGGATCTGATCGTTGTCCGTTGGATCAAAGGCCATCTGAATATCCAGACCTGTCTTGATCCAAACAGGGGTGTGTCCAAGTGTATAAGGCGTATCATATGGAAGTTTAAGCGAGAAAGGAATCTCTTGAGAGCTTCCTGCCTTTACAACTAGACTTGTGCCAACCGTTGTTTTTTCAATCGCTGCTGTATCACGAACTTTTTTATCATCGACTTCACGGTAAAATTCTGTCATCACATAAAGGGTGATATGATCAATGTTCTGATCCACTTTTCCGCCTTCTATTTTGATCATACCTGTAATGGTCTCGCCAGGTGAGTAAGTATCCTTATCTAAAATCGTGTCTACCCTTGCTGCTCCAATTCCTACACTAGCCAACATACGGTTAACAAAAGACATGCTGATTCCTCCTCCAAATTTATCTCTCAATTTTACGGAAGGAAAAGGAAAAAGATTCATCTGCAAACAAAAAAACTCTCTTCCAATTTGGAAGAAAGTTTCCATCGTTTTTATTATGCGACCATTTTTCTGCAAACTTCTGCACATCTGAAGCAAGCTTTCGCACATTCCTGACAGTGCTGGTGATCGTGCTGTTCACATTCTTTTCCGCAAGCCTCACAAACTTTCGCGCATAGTTCACAAATTTCGTTGATGAATGGGCTGTTTCGCGCCATCATCTCTGCGGCAAAGCTGCAAATATCCGAGCATTCACGGTCGAGTCTGATACAATTCGCCATCATCTTAACATCTTCTTCCTGCAAACAAGCATCATAGCAATGGTTGCACGCCTGCATGCAGCGCAGGCATTCATCGATACATTCTTGATAAGTTTGGTGCATTCCAAAAACGCCTCCCTAAATAAGATTTCAGTTAAAGGTTTCCCGGAGACACAACTTTTAAACGAGTGCTTTAAACTTTTGTTATAACGTTTTTTGACTATGCTACTTTGAATAGTTGATTGGAGCGTAAGGGTGCGTGCCTACCACATGAGAAGTTTCTCGCAGGCATGCAACGAGGAAGCTCACATCTGTAGCATTGACTTGTAGACGCAGGAGCAAGGATACTTCCTTGATGTGGGACAGGTGAGACCCCGTCAGCGCGTAGCGATAGGGAGGCTCACCGCACGCCCCGCGGAAAGCGAGTACCCTGGAGCAGAATTCAACATCCTTCAATAATAGACGTTTAAAAATTCAAAATAAAAGAACTTCTTCTATCAAGCGCTTTCAACTGCATGGATAGGTTTAAAAGGACATAAAAAAGGAGTAACCTAATAGGGAATGTAAATTGCAGAGTCAGAAACTGATTTATTAGGAGGCTATTTTTCTCATGAGCGATCTTTTTATAGATTTAAAAAACAAAGTACAAGCAGCGAATCCGGTTATCGTTTTTCCTGAAGGTACGGATGAAAGAATTCTAGAAGCAACAAGCCGTCTAGCTTCTGAAAAAGTTTTGCAGCCTATTTTAGTAGGAGACCAATCCGAAGTTTCAGCAAAAGCAGAAGCTGGTGGATTTTCACTTGATGGAGTAGAAGTTCTTAACCCATCTGAATATCCAGAGTTTGATGCATTAGTTGATGCATTGGTAGAACGCCGTAAAGGGAAAACAACAGAAGAGCAGGCACGCAAGATTTTAATGGATGAAAACTATTTTGGCACGATGCTCGTATACACTGGAAAGGCTCAAGGGCTTGTAAGTGGAGCGGCTCATTCAACTGCTGACACGGTTCGCCCGGCTCTTCAAATTATTAAGACAAAAGAAGGCGTTAAAAAAACGTCAGGTGCATTTATCATGGTGCGCGGCGACGAGAAGTACGTATTCGCTGACTGCGCGATCAACATTGCACCTTCCAGCCAGGACTTGGCTGAATCTGCGGTAGTTTCTGCTGAAACGGCTCGCGTTTTCGGTATTGATCCGAAAGTCGCTTTGCTTTCTTTTTCAACAAAAGGATCTGCTGTTTCGCCTGAGACTGAAAAAGTAGTGGAAGCACTCGAAATTCTTAAAGGGATGGACCCGAACTTTATGTATGACGGGGAGCTTCAGTTCGACGCAGCATTCGTACCGTCTGTTGCAACGAAAAAAGCGCCGAATTCACCGCTAAAAGGGGAAGCGAACGTATTTATCTTCCCAAGCCTTGAAACAGGGAACATCGGCTACAAGATGGTTCAGCGTTTAGGCGGATTTGAAGCAATCGGACCGATCTTGCAGGGGTTGAACATGCCTGTTAACGATCTTTCACGCGGCTGTAATGCAGAAGACGTTTATAAATTAGCATTGATTACAGCGATGCAGTCATTAGACGTAAAATAATTAGGAAAGCCAGCTCAGTGAGCTGGCTTTTTCTTATGGAAAACAGGATTTTTTCTGCAAATTCTTTGTGAAAAAAACAAATGAATGGGCGACCGAACAAAAATTGCACGTAACCGAACAAAAAACAACGCTAACCGAACAAAAAGGTGGCCCGACCGAACAATTTTTCTTCTCTACCGTACAAAAAATGTTGGTGTTCTCCTGAAAAAGACACTGCCACTTAAAGTGACAGTGCCTTCTCATTTCGATCCCACATTCTCTGTATATTTCCTGGAAGCAGCTCGCTTTCTTCCAATGATAGCTGGCCGCTGAAAAAGAGCTCGCTGTTTTTGTGCAGCACATTTAATAGACGGGCGTGGATTTCTGCTACCGTGAGCGGACGGTCTAGCAACTCCGCCAAACTCGCCATAACATCAGGCTTGATCTCAGGGTATTGAAACTTGGTCGTTTCGCCTCTTAAGCCCCGCTTGTAAAACTCGCCGATTAGCGCCGCACGCTCTGAACCGCTGCCATCCACACACAAGTAGATCTGCACCGCAACACCGCCGCGCATGCGCCGCTGAGAGATTCCTGCGAATTTTTTCCCGCCGATGCTTAAATCATAGCTTCCCGGGCAATAAGAGCCGACGATCTCATAGGCTTCAAATGACGTTCCATAAGGTTCAAGGAGCTGCTCCACTAATGCTGTCATCGTGTCATAGCCTTGGTTGATGTCGATTGTCCTTTCTTTTTCAGGGAGAATGAGTGAGATGTTCAATACACCTTCATCCAGTACAACAGCAAGACCGCCGGAATTCCGTACGATCACCCGATAGCCGCGTGCCTCCAAATAATCGATCCCGTCCTTTAGATAAGGAAGCCGTGTATCCTGAATGCCGAGGACGATCGTATTGTGATGGACCCATGTGCGTGCCGTGGCGGGCGAGTCTCCGCTTCCGATTGATGTGCATAGGGTATCGTCGGTTGCAAAAGACTGTCTTGCATCAAATCCCGGTCCGAGCGTAGACTGATCGATCAGCCGCCATGTTGGCTGCTCTAACAGATGATTCGTCATTACAGTTTCTCCGTAACGATAATGAATGATTTTGGAATGCCGCGGTCCAGTTCGTCTGGGTGTGGTTCTTCCACGAGCTGTTTGATCCAAAGGCCCTTGCTTCCGATTGCCGTAACGATCTCTCCAAGCGTCCATTGGCGGATTTGAACCTGAAAAGGAGCCCGTTCTTCAGAAGTTGCATATTGCAGTTCAGGCAGGAACTTGGAGTAAGCGACATCCATCGTTACAAGCTCTTCGCTAAAATAATCACCTGTGACTTTATGTTTTCTTACAGCCTGGCTTTTGCCTTGTGATTCTATCAGTTTTGTAGAAACGGGATGGAAGTCTTGCAGAATCAGTTTTCCGCCCGGCTTTAATAGACCTGCGACTACTTCAAAATAAGCGTTCAAGTCGGTGAAGTAATGCAGAATGCCGTTTTCCATGAAGGCCATATCATAATCACCTGTCAGTTCTGATGCAGGCAGGTTTAAAATATCTTCAACAACATAGCGGATGTTTACGTCAGCGGCTTCAGCCAGTTCACGTGCGTATGCAGCGTTTGATTCTGAAATATCGATAACTGTAGCATCAGCTCCAAGCAAAGACAAAGCGACTGCTTTACTGCCGTGTGATCCTAAAAGGTTAACGATCTTTTTGCCAGACACATCCCCAACATATTGGTCGAGTGGCTGAAGACGCCTTTTTGGATCCTTTAAAATGCGGGACACCGCTTTTTCAGGCGCGCCAAAACGGTTGACCCAAGCCTGATATGAAGAGTTGCTCCATGCCTGTCCATTTTTTAATCTTCGTTCTTGATCCATGTATTGTTCCTCCTGCAATATATATAAAAGTTGAGTATGCTACTCTGTTAAGTTGATTGGAGCGTAAGGTGTGAGACTCCAGCGGGATGAGTGGGACAGGTGAGACTCCTGAAGGCGCAGAGCGCTAGGAGGCTCACCTCACACCCCTCGGAAAGCGAACATCCTGAAGCGTAAATCAACGTTAATCCACATAAAACTATCATTTCCGTTATAAGCTTTATCTAGTATAACTCATATTGAAAGGGGAAGAAAATGGTGGATTTATGGCACCTTTTGCCGATATAAATGAGAGACATATAGAAAAAAATAGTGGTTGTTTTGAAAGTTAATAACACGATACAATAGGGTATATTCTATTAAATCAATCACAGATTCCTTTCAGAAAATACCTTCTCAACATGATTATTGAGGAAGGGATTTTTCTTTTTTAAGAGAACTCTTACCTATAAATGCTGATAGAAGGAGCAGGAAAAAATTCAATGGCGAAACCATTAGGAAAGCTGCACGAAGAGAAAGTATTTAAAGACCCTGTTCACCGCTATATTCACGTTCGGGATGAACTGATCTGGCGGCTGATCGGTACGCGCGAGTTTCAAAGACTGCGAAGAATCAGGCAGCTGGGGACGACATATTTAACGTTTCATGGAGCTGAACATAGCCGTTTTAGTCATTCTCTTGGTGTTTACGAGATTACAAGGCGAATCATAGATATTTTTCAAGAAAAACAAACGTGGGATCCAGAGCAGCGTCTTCTCGTTCTATCCGCAGCGCTTTTACATGATGTGGGACACGGTCCGTTCTCTCACTCCTTTGAAAAAGTGTTCGGGGTGGACCATGAGGAGTTCAGCCGGGACATCATTTTAGGTGATACAGAAGTGAATAGCGTACTTTTACAAATGGGAGAAGATTTCCCGAAGCAGGTTGCAGAAGTGATTGCGAAAACACATCCTGACAAGCTGATAGTAAGTCTGATTTCCAGTCAGATTGATGCGGACAGAATGGATTACTTGCTGCGTGATGCGTACTTTACTGGGGTCAGCTACGGAAATTTCGATATCGAACGAATTCTTCGCGTGATGCGGCCTACAGAGGATGGCGTTGTCATTAAATCCAGCGGCATGCATGCGGTAGAGGACTATATTATGAGCCGGTATCAGATGTACTGGCAGGTTTATTTTCATCCTGTTACGCGCAGTGCGGAAGTGATTTTAAGTAAAATTCTTCATCGGGCGAAGGAGCTTTACGAAACAGGGTATACATTTAAAAGAGAGCTTTCTCATTTTAAGACACTTTTTGAAGGCAGCGTGTCTTTAGAGGATTATATATCACTCGACGAGGGTGTCATTCATTATTATTTTCAAGGCTGGATGGATGAAGAGGATCCGATTTTAAGTGATCTTTGCATCCGTTTTATCGACAGAAAATTATTTAAGTATACTGAAATGGTGTCATTTACAGACGGCCATTTATTGTCTGCCTATTTTCAGGAAGCGGGTATCAATCCGAAATACTATCTTGTCGTCGATTCATCTTCTGATCTTCCGTACGATTTTTATCGTCCTGGTGAAAAAGAAGAGCGGCTGCCGATTAATCTGCTGAAACCAAACGGAGAGATTCGGGAGCTGTCAAGAGAATCAGATGTGGTTGAAGCCATATCAGGAAAGCGCCGCACCGATCATAAGCTATATTTTCCGATGGATCTGATCGAGGGCATTAAGGATGAATCATTGAAAACGAAGATAAAAGAAATTTTACATAAATAGAACGAAAAAGGATGTTAGGGGGAACGTACTGTGTTTGAGGATCATTTAAAAGTTGTCACTCTGATTCAGGAAGCCGGGGAAGTGATTGGCCGAAAAAAGCTTCAAAAAATGGTATACATTGCGAAAAAGTTAAACTTTCCTTTTCAAGAAAAGTACCAGTTTCATTTTTATGGACCGTATTCTGAAGAACTGACACTGAAGATTGAGGAACTTTGCAACATGGGTTACATACATGAAGTGAAGGAAAAGGTTAGCGGCTACTCTCAATACCGATATGCTGTAAACGAAGAAGGACAGAAGCTACTCTCTACTTACGGAGCTGAGATCGAATTGCTGGGTGATTGCGTCCGATCTATGAATGAACAATCGTCCCGTTTCTTGGAGCTCGTATCAACGATCATGTATTTTGATAAGTTTGATGCAGATGAGATCAAGGAGAAGGTTCAAACGGTTAAAGCGAAGCAGAAGTATACGGAAGAAGAAATGGATGAAGCTTTTGCTTATATTTCAAATTTAAAAAATCGAGTACAATAGAAATAAACCTGTTTAAGGGCTGTTTTAGCCTAAGGACAGGTTTTTTATTTACCATTTAAACTGAAGAGGGTGACCGTGATGATACAACCCATAGAAATAGATAAAACCGATAAATAAAGAGAACGGAATGATAAACCCAAGGAGAGTAGTTACAAAACCTAAGAAAATACTTTTTTCATATAAACGAGTGCCGTAATAACCGATTCCAAGGGCTAAGGACATCAAAAATAAAATAGTTGAAACAAGCAACATATTCATGCTAGCACCCCTTTGTTAACAGCTTATCCACCTCTTTAATACTGTAAACGACAGTTTATATGAAACTTTTTAATTCTGATGGCGACTAATAGGAAAAAGGAGGGCTTAGTGATGAAAAACATGAAGCTTATTTTTATGGCATGCCTGCTCGTTCTCCTTGCCGCTTGCGGCAGTAAGCCAGCACCTGAAGAGGACAAAAAGAGCGGGGCACCTCAGGCAGAAAATGATATGCCTAGAGAAGAAGCTGGTGTGAAGGCAGAAGTTAATCTTGAAGATGGCAGTGAAGAAGCAAAATTAACGTTGAAAAACAATTCGGATAAAGAAGTCGGAACAGGAGTAGCTTTTACTCTTGAAAAGTGGGAAGACGGTAAATGGGACAAGGTAAATACAGATCAAATGTTCACCGAGCAGATGATCATGGTGAAAGCAGGCGAAAACTACGAACAGCCCATTGAGCTAAAGGATCATGAAGCAGGAACCTACCGAGTGTCGAAAGCCTTTTTTGCAGAAGAAGAGAAGCATGAGGTAGCAGTAGTGTTTGAGAAGAAATAAAAAAAGACCGGATTCAGCTCTAGCAGATAAGAGCTGATACCGGTCTTTTGAAATTTAGTGAGGTAAAAAGGCAAGCTGATAGAAAAATAATACAGCAAACAAATAAACTAAGAATGGAACTTCTTTATATTTGCCTTTAACGATTTTTAATATTGGGTAAGAAATAAATCCAAGTGCGATTCCTGTCGCGATACTTGAAGTTAGCGGCATCGTTAAGATGATTAGGAATGCCGGGAATGCTTCGTCAAGCTCGTTCCAGTTGATCTTGCTAAGTGAACCGAGCATCAAGCTTCCAACGATGATTAATGTTGGAGCTGTGATGGCTGCTAGACCTGAGATTGCACTTACTAGCGGTGCGAAGAATGCAGCAGCGATAAATAGTATGGCAACGACTACGGATGTTAGACCTGAACGTCCGCCTGCAGCAACACCTGATGAAGACTCAATGTAAGCACTTGTTGGGCTTGTACCAAAAGCTGCACCGACAGTTGTGGCTACTGAATCTGCTAGAAGCGCCTGGCGCGCACGAGGCATTTTGTTGCCTTTCATCAAACCGGCTTGCTCTGCAACACCAACCATCGTTCCGGTTGTATCAAAGATTGTTACGAGCAAGAAAGAAAATACGACAGCATATAATCCGTATTGAAACACATCTCCGAATGCTGTGATTGGATCACCGAAAATGAATAGTTCCTTTGGTAAGTTTGGTGCTGCTACAAATCCATCAAATTTTAGCTGTTCTGTGAAGTAAGCAATAGCACCAGTGATGATCATTCCAAAGAACAATGCACCGTTCACATTAAGAGCCATTAAAATAAGTGTGATCGCAAGTCCGCCGAGTGCGAGCAATACTGTAGGCGAATGCAAGTTGCCAAGCCCAACTAAGTTTTCAGGGTGTGCAACGATAATTCCTGTTAAACGCATACCGATAAAAGCGATGAAAAGTCCGATACCAGCTGTAATTCCATGCTTTAAGTTTGCTGGAATCGACTCGATTAATTTTTCACGAAACGGAGTCAGCGATAAAATAACAAATAGGATACCCGCTACAAAAACAGCTCCGAATGCGATGCGATAATCGATATTTGTATTGTTTCCTACTACTGAGAATGCAAAATACGCATTTAATCCCATCCCTGGTGCAATGGCAATCGGGTAGTTAGCGAGCAATGCCATCCATAAAGTTCCGACAACTGTGGCAATGATCGTTGCAATAAAGACTGTATCAAAAGGAACACCAGCTGAGTGCAGAATAATCGGGTTAACAATAACGATATAGACCATTGTTAAAAAGGTGGTTATACCCGCCATAATTTCAGTTTTTACTGTTGTACCAAGTTCTTTTAGCTTAAAAAACGATGAAAGCATAAGTTTGAACCTCCAAAATACGAACGATTTATAATTACATGTTATATAATATTCGTTTTTAGGTAATTATTCAACCTATTTGTAATAAGTTTCTTTCTAAGAGTTTTTGTTCTTTTTTGTGATACAATACGTGTTAACAATGAATGTTTAGAGGAGCTGGAAGCATGAAAGATTTTTTCAATTCCAATAACGCCAAAGACGGCGATAAAAAGAAAAAAGGTATGGGATTCACCATTATTTCAGGTGACTCGACTGACGGTCATGGCGGATACGGTGTAGGAAGCTTAACGCTGGATCACGTTACGCCTGTAATTGTAGATGTGGAAGACGCTGTAGCGTATATCGATATGGGCGCTATGCACGCTCGAAGCGATGTTGAAAAACGCATTAAGTTCACTCCGAATCGCGAAGATACGCCAAACCCAAGATTGTATTGGCTTGTTTGGGTGACAATCAACCGCGGTCCAGAGGGGCCCTATTATTTCGGCTTAACAGCTTGTGAGATGCAAGTAGATGTTGAAGCACGAAGAGGTTATAAGAGTTTGCCTGAACACGTGAATCGCATGGATAAATCCATGAAAGGTAAAGTCATCGTTGAGGATATGGATGTGAACGCTCGCCGAGTACTCGGAAATTTCTTAAAAGAGCATGATGAAGGGATGTTCAATCGTTCTGGAGATGAAATCAAGTCTTTAGTGGAATAAAAATGGCAAAGTTATGAACCTTTTTTGAACATTTTTTAAAAAACTTGTGACAAGAAAGCACTTCCATTAAACTAATAGGTAGCATTGTACACACAATGTTTCTAGGACAATAAAGTGCCCGGAACCCTCGTATAGGTTTCGGGCATTTTATTTTGATCATTTTTAGGGTGAAGGAGCAAACAAGATGGGCGCTCGTGTCGGAAATTGCCGACGAGTGTCGACTCGTGGATAAAGGGTCAAAACTCGTGGATTCACAGCCTGAATTTCTGGATTGAAGGCTGAAACTTTTGGATTCACATCCAAAACTTTTTGATTTAAATCGAAACGAAGATTCGGGTCACTCTGAACCGATTAGTGCAGCAAAAAACCCTGTCAGCAACCCAGCTGACAGGGGTCCAACACCTCACCAAGAAAAAATCCGCTTGAAAAAGCCTTTTTTCTCTTCCTTTTTCTCCAGTTTTTCTTTTATTTCGTTAGAAACGCCGTGCTCATCACAAAATTCTACGGGCTCTGTTCCTTTTTCATAATAAGAGATGCGCGTGACCGGGCAGCTTTCTGTAGCGAGCATTCCGTTTTGCGGGTTGATCGTTACCGCGGTTACACCTTCTGGCTGCTCAAAGGACAAAATCTGTTTGTTTTTCAATGCGCCTTCCATAAAATACGCCCAGATCCGCTTCGAATATCCTGTATCGTTCACATCGTGCAGCTCTTCGTTATTATCGTATCCGACCCAAACACCGGTTACGAGTTGTGGTGCATACCCGACCATCCAGCTGTCGTTTGGTGTGGAGCCAGACTTTCCAGCCATCGGCCGCGTCAGATAATGATTGATGCTTGATCCGGTTACACTCGTATAATCATTCAGTTTTTCATCAAACGTTCCTGCTAAAAGGTCTGTCATGACAAATGCTTTGTTTTCATCAATGACTTGTTCACTCTCATATTCATGCTGATAGAGCACTTCACCTTTTGAATCGGTAATTTTCGTAATAAAAACAGGGTCCGTTTTCTTTCCGCCATTTGCAAAAACGCCATATGCATTCGTGAGTTCTAAAACTCCGACTGCTTTTGAGCCGAGTGCCAGAGAAGGAATGCTGGCCAGTTCGCTATTAATGCCGAATTTTTTAGCTGTTTTCACAAGTTTATCCGGTCCTAAATAAAGGTTTGTTTTTACCGCATATACGTTGTCGGAAAGAGCGAGTGCTTGTGCCATCGTTATAAAGTCGTTTGCGTAGCGGTTCTTAAAATTCTTAGGCTTGTAATTCGTCACTCCGTCTGCCATAGCAAATGTTGTTGGTTCAGACTTGATAGGAGTTGAAGCTGTATACCCATGCTCGAGTGCTGTGTAATAAAGGAACGGCTTAAAGGTTGAGCCTGGAGCTCTTCTAGCCTGGAGAGCGCGGTTGAACGAACTTTTTTCAAAATCACGCCCGCCAACTAATGCTTTCACATCACCGCTGCGCGGATCCATCGCTACAAGCGCAGTCTGTATATCGCTGTTATCAATAATCCGGTTTTCAATTGTGTGCTCTGCGACCTCTTGCATGTGAGGATCAAGTGTTGTGTAGATGCGCAGACCGCCAAACTGAATGGAATTTGTATTGATGTTGAGTTCCTTTTTCAGCGTACGCATAACAGCATCCTGAAAATAGGGTGCGACTGTTGTGATTTCTTCGTCCTCTTCCTGAACATAAGTTAACATTTCAGAAACGGCGTCCTTTATCTTTCCTTTTTTAATAGAACCGTCCTCGGCCATACTCGAAAGGATGATTTCCTGTCTCTTTTTTGCGTTTTCCTCATGAAGAATTGGAGAATAGTAGCTCGGACCTTTCGGAATGCCTGCAAGCATGCTTGATTCTGCGAGCGTCAAATCTTCAGCATTCTTCCCAAAATAGTACCTTGAAGCGGACTGGATTCCGTATGAACCGTGTCCGTAGTAGATCGTGTTCAAATAACCTTCTAAAATCTCATCCTTTGAATAACTCATTTCGAGACGCAGAGTATAAAAAGCTTCCTGAAATTTTCTGCGCCATGTTTTTTCATGCGTTAAGAAGAGGTTGCGGGCATATTGCTGTGTGATCGTGCTTGCTCCTTGTACTTTAGAGCCTGCTTTGATATCAGCTAGCAGAGCCCCTGCAATTCTCTTAAAATCAAACCCATTATGTTTATAGAAGCTTTTATCCTCAATAGAAATAGTTGCTTTTATTATATCTTTATCAATTTTTTTGAGAGGCAGCCAGTATCGGTTCTGTCCTCCGTTGTTGATCTCGCCCATCTTAGAACCGTCCGCTGCGTACATGATGGTCGTTTGCGGTACTAAAAGGGCAGGCGGACCCATGAGTTTGGCAAGCAGCAGAAGTCCTATAAATGACAGAACAAGACTTCCTGAGGCAATAAGTCCCCATTTTTTGATCCAGCGTATCTTTTGCTGTTTCGTAGCTTCTTTATAAATCTGCCAAAACTTCATAGTCCGCCCTCCTTGAAATCCACTTTTTCTTATCTAGTATGGTGAAAAAAAGCTTCTCTTAAACGTAAGAAAAAATGAAATGCTATAATGGCAGAAGATGAAGGAGGTACGGAAAATGCTGATACAAAACATTCGTTATATGACGGTGGCTGAAGATGGCAAATGGACCGTTAATTCTGGTGATATCCTTATAAAAGAAAACAAGATTGAGAATATAGGAAACTTTACATATGAAGAATCTATCGAAAAAGTAGACGGAAAAGGCATGCTCGCCTTGCCGGGGCTAGTAAACGGGCATCAGCATACGCCGATGTCATTGTTGCGCTGCTACAGTGATGATGTGCCGCTTATGACATGGCTGAACGAAAAAATGCTGCCTCTTGAAATGAAGATGAACGACGAAGACCGATACTGGGGAGCTCTTTTATCCATGGCAGAGATGATCAAGAGCGGAACGACTGCCTATGCAGACATGTATATCGGAATGGATCATGTAGCTGAAGCGGCTGTGGAATCTGGAATCCGGGCAGTCATTGCACGCGGGCTTATCGCGATGGATGATAATTATGAAGGGCGTTTGCGGGAAGCTTCTGAAGTCGTTGACCGTTGGCACGGGAAAGGCAATGGCAGAGTGACAACGATGATCGCTCCCCATTCTCCGTATATGTGTCCTCCAGACTTTTTGAAAGGAGCAGTTGGTCTTTCTAAAGAGAAAGACGTGCCTCTGCATATTCATCTTGCTGAGACGAAAGATGAAGAGCATATGATTTTAGAAAAATACCAAATGAGACCTGTTCAATATTTGCAGCAAGCAGGTGTTTTCGAACGGCCGGTTCTGCTTGCGCACGGTGTTCATTTTAATGATGAAGACTATAAAATTCTAGAGTCCGTTCAGGGCGGTATTATTCACAATCCGGTCAGTAATGCAAAACTGGGATGCGGCATTAGTGATGTAAAAAAACTGCTTGAAACGGGGATTAAAGTTGGTCTTGGAACAGACGGGCCGGCTAGCGCAAGTTCGCTTGATCTGTTTTTTGAAATGAAGGCTGCGAGCTGGTTTCAAAAACTGAAGTACGAGGATGCTGCTATATTGAGCGCCCATGATGTACTAACGATGGCGACACAAAACGGAGCAGATATTTTAGGGATAGGCGAGGAAACGGGATCATTAACAATTGGAAAAAAAGCTGACCTAATCATGATGGATATGAACAAACTGCATCTAACGCCTGGTCATGAAACAGCAAATCTGCTCGTGTATGCAGCGACTGGACAAGATGTTGACACGGTGATCATCGATGGGGAAATCGTGATGCGTGGCCGCGAGCTTAAAACAATAGACGAAGAAAAAGTGATGGCAAACGCGAAAGAGCGGACGAAGCAGCTGTTGGGACGGCTTTAATGGAATGAAAACAGGAAAATAATTATGTTTCTCCTGTTTTTTTATTTTTGAATAGAGAAGGCATACATTAGTAGTCGTTTGTCGAAAATTGCATAAATCTACTTTTACCGTTGATAAAAAATAATTTACCGTGAATTTAATTAGGATTACCGTTCATAAATATCTGGTTACCGTGGATAAAAATTGCATGTCTGTTTGAATTGAACAATATTCGAATTTTGCCCCTTCCATATGGACATCTTAACGCCATCTACTTGCGGATTTCTGATCAATAACCGAAAAAACAGCCATCAACGGTTAAACCGCTGCGGCTGCTTTTTTCATACATACATTATGAAACTCTCTGTTCTTCTTTATCAGGTGACTTTTCCCATGCTTCCAGATCTCCAATTTCAGGGATGCTGTCTGCATAAAAGACTGGGTCTTTTCCTCGTTTTCGCTGTTCGAGATAATGACGTAATACTCTAAATACACGTTTCGACATTTTTCGATAATTTTTGACGTTTTTGTGAATGGTAATTTATACAAGCTTGCGAGCTAGAGAGGACGGCAGCATTACTATAGTTAGCTGGGTACTAGGTATATTTCAAAAGAGTTTCTTTTTGAAAAGATTGTTTTCTGGGAATCGTTATTTTATAAACTTCGGTGACAAGTTGATTGGAGGGGAAGGGGCGAGACTCCTGGGGGATTAGTGGGACAGGTGAGACTCCTAACGGCGCAAAGCGCAGAAAAGGCTCACCGCACACCCCCCCCGGAAAGCGAGCCCCAGGAGCGGAAATCAACTCCTTCAAATAGTTACATCAGGGGAAACAAAAAAATCGCCCGTGCAAAATACACGGACGGTTGGCGCGCCAGAAGGGACACACGAGCCGGAAAAGCGAGACCGGGTCTTCTAAACGAAAACCCGGGTGCCTTTACACGTGTGACAGAGGCCTATTTATTTTTAGACGTAAGGACAGTAACGATAAGCGAGCTAAAAGCGACCGCAAACATCAACGCCTCAAAGATCGTCAGAGGCATCACCCCCCTTAACTGTAAGCTGCAAATACAGCGAGATGTCCAGCTTCAGTTTAAAAAAAGGGAATGCGCCGGCCGTCTGTCCTTCTGAACGCTATCTTCATTATACCACTTAATGGCAGGTAAAAAGTCAGCCGAAAGAAACAGGGTGAATGTACTATTTTTAGTTGGAGCAGAATAGGGAATCATTGAGTGTGGGCTTGTAATTAAATGACTTAATTTCTCGGTGTTCATTTCTCTAAAAAAATGATTTGGAATCTTAGGTCCTGGAATGCTATAATCATTTTGTTTGTAAAAGAACGAAACAACGATGCCTGGCATTTCAAATATATATTAGGAGTGAGACTAACATGAGTATTTGGTTTACTGAAAAACAAACAGAAAACTTCGGAATTACGATGAAGATTAACAAAACATACGTATCTGAACAAACAGAATTTCAAAAGCTTGATATGGTAGAAACAGAAGAATTCGGAAACATGCTGATCCTTGATGGCATGGTCATGACAACACAAAAAGATGAGTTCGTTTACCACGAGATGGTAGCGCACGTACCTCTTTTCACGCATCCAAACCCTAAGCACGTTTTAGTAGTTGGCGGCGGAGACGGTGGAGTAATCCGTGAAGTTCTTAAGCACCCATCTGTTGAAAAAGCAGTGCTTGTTGAGATCGATGGAAAAGTAATCGAGTATTCTAAAAAGTACTTGCCTGAAATCGCTGGTGATTTAGAGAACCCGCGTGTGGAAGTGAAAGTGGATGATGGCTTCATGCACATCGCAACAAGCGAAAACGAGTATGACGTGATCATGGTTGACTCAACTGAGCCTGTTGGACCTGCTGCTAAGCTTTTTGAAAAAGGATTCTATGAAGGAATCTCTAAAGCACTTAAAGAAGACGGAATCTTTGTTGCGCAAACAGACAACCCTTGGTTCACACCTGAGTTGATCTCTCAAGTTTTCAGCGATGTTAGCGAAATCTTCCCGATCACTCGTCTTTACACAGCAAATATCCCAACTTACCCAAGCGGACTTTGGACGTTCACGATCGGTTCAAAGAAACACGATCCGTTAGAAGTACCAGCTGAGCGTTTCCACGATATCGAAACAAAATATTGGACACCACAGCTTCACACTGCTGCATTTGCATTGCCGAAGTTCGTAAGTGACCTATTGAAATAAAAATTGAGGGGAGCTTGATTGCGAGCTCCCCGTATTTTACATATAAGGAGTGTAAAACTTATGCGTTTTGATGAAGCTTATTCTGGAAATGTGTTTATTTTAAGCAAACCTGATTATAAAACAGCAGATGCTGTACTTTACGGAATGCCGATGGATTGGACTGTTTCGTTCCGCCCTGGCAGCCGTTTTGGTCCTGCTAGAATCCGTGAGGCGTCACTTGGACTGGAAGAATACAGCCCCTACATGGACAAGCATCTTGAAGAAGTGAATTACTTTGATGCAGGAGATATTCCATTGCCTTTTGGAAATCCACAACGTTCACTCGATATGATTGAAGAGTACGTTTCTTCATTATTGGCTGATAACAAGTTCCCGCTTGGAATGGGTGGAGAACACCTTGTAACATGGCCAGTATTTAAAGCGTTAAAGCAAAAATATGAGGACTATGTGGTTATTCATATTGATGCACATGCTGACCTTCGCGAGCAATATGAAGGAGAAGTGTTGTCTCACTCAACGCCGATCCGCAAAGTTTGCGACCTAATCGGAGCAGAAAACGTGTATTCTTTCGGAATCCGTTCAGGCATGCGTGAAGAGTTCGAATTCGCTAAAACAAGCGGCATGCATATGTACAAATTTGATGTCGCAGAGCCTTTAAAAGAAGTGCTTCCGACATTAAATGGACGCAACGTTTATGTGACGATCGACATCGATGTGCTTGATCCATCTGCAGCACCTGGAACAGGAACAGCAGAAGCTGGCGGCATCACGTCTAAAGAACTTCTTGAAGCGATTCAGTTGATTGCAAAAGCAGATATCAATATTATCGGAGCTGATTTAGTAGAAGTAGCTCCAATCTATGACCCATCAGAACAAACACCAATCGCAGCAAGCAAATTCCTTCGTGAAATCTTGCTTGGCTGGGTGAAATAATAAGTTTTTTCTAAGGATGCAGTTCCATTATGGGACTGCATCCTTTTGTTTTAATGGAATATGTACAGTTTCGGCGACCGAAACGGATCCTTAGCTTATACCTTGCTTGGTATGTTAGTGATTAATTCCACACTAAATGACTTTATTACACGGTAAATGGCTTTTATTACAGGTTAAACTCAATTAATTCCACGGATAAAAAAATATAACCACGAGTCGGCTCTCTATTACAATTTTCGCGCGCTGTATACCCTAAATCTCTTGCATAAACAAAAAAAACTACCCCATATCAAACGGGGTAGCCTTCAACTTTATTATTGTATTACTTCTTGAAGCTGTTCTTCCTTTTTCCCTTTAAAGAAAAGGATAGCTTCCACTGCAAAATATAGGAATGATGCTAAACAAATATAGATCCACAGTTGCTGAAGCTTTACGATCTGCCACATATCCAGCAGCATGAATAGTGATGGAAGCGTCAATGTCACCCATGATTGAACAAAAGCGACTCTTCCGATGTAAGCTTCATATGGCTTTTTAAGAGCAGATGATAAGTAGAACAAGAACCATAAAAAGGCCCACATCACCCAAATAAGAGCGTTAAGTACATCGTTTTCTTTAATGTAAAATACAACCGCATATACGAGCGCCATCATCGCAACCCATAGGGAGTACCAGCCAAGACCGCTCCAATCGTAGCCTTTCAAGATTGTTGCACCTAAATAGAGATAGGTGAAGCCAAATAAAAAGACAGCCCCATTGTTGAACATCGACCAGTTCGATTGGTCAGATGTGATGATTAGATAGATCGGCGTTATGACCTGCAAGAGTCCAACTAATATATTAAAAAACGCTACACTTTTATCTTCAGCTTTACCGAGCAGCATTAAACTGTTCAAAAACAATGCCGCACCAGAGAACAATAACCCGATAGCACCCATAAGAATTCCCTCATTACTTTTTAAGTTTAATTGTAGACAATAAGAGGTCTGACCTCCTACATTCAATAAATATATAGAAAGAATAAAAGTAAATCAATGGGGACTTAAAGAAATATAAGTGTTTTGTATGACGTTTCTTATGAAAATATCGGAAAATGTCGAAATTTGTTATATATTTTAGTCATTTTTGCTATAGTTAAAATAAGATAAATACCGGCGAAAAGGAGGGAATGATCGGAATGGAAGCGATTACAAGAGATATGAAATATATACAGAATTTTATAGACCAGCTTTCAGAAGCAGTTGTACTTGTTGCACCGAGCATGAATGTTGCTGCAGTGAATCAGCATTTTCTAGAACTGACAGAAGACGCAGTATTTTTTAAAGGAAAGTCTATTGATGAAATCGTTTTGCGTCATAAAGATGGAGTAGATGGAACCCTTTTAACAGCAAAAGGCTTTATAAGCGTGAAGGTCAGTGAAGGGTTGCTGCCTGTTAAGGAAGATTTCTATCGGTATTTTATATTGAAAGAGCAGCCTGCGATCGTTCACTCCTGCCAAGAGCCATTATTAAAAACGCTCATGAACATTGTTCCGGATTTTATTGGGATAAAAGATGGAAACGGACGCTTTTTGTTTGCAAACGAATTTGTCGGCAAGCTCTTTGAACTGCCCGGATTTGATTTTACAGGAAAAACTGATGCTGACCTTGCAGAGATTAAGCCTTTCTTTCGAGATGTCTTTCAATATTGCATTGAAACGGATGAACAAGTCTGGCAGGCAAAAGAAATTGTTCGTTGTGAAGAATTTGTGCCAGCAAGAGACGGAAGAACGCGCTTTTTTGATGTCTATAAAATTCCCGTGTTTAATCCAGATGGCTCGCGGAAAAACCTGCTCGTTTTTGGCAGGGAAGTAACGGAAAAGATCGAATCCCGTGTGCTGCTTGAAGAGAGTGAAGCGAGATACAGGCTGCTCGCTGAAAATGCGATGGATATGATCACCACACATACGATGGACGGCACATATACGTATATATCCCCTGCTTGTGAGACGCTTCTTGGAAGAAAGGCAGAAGAGCTGATCGGTAAATCAGGCTATTGGATTCTCCACCCTGATGATGAAGATGCGGCACGGAAAGGCCATGAGCAATTGTTGGAAGGGCCATGCACAGCAACTGTTCAATTCAGGCTGCAGCATAAGGAAGGACATTTCGTCTGGCTCGAAACCTCTTGTAAAAGCATTGCGGATGATACAGGAAATGTGGTTGAGATCATTGGGGTTACCCGTGACATTTCAGAACGTAAAAAGTCCGAGGAAATGCTCCGACAATCTGATAAACTTTCAATCGTCGGCCAGCTTGCTGCATCAGTAGCGCATGAGATCAGAAATCCTTTAACATCTTTAAAAGGTTTCATTCAGCTTTTTCAGGAGTGCGAACAGCTCGACGCTGCGAACTACTACAACATCATGCATAAAGAACTGAATCGCATCGATCAGATCATGGGGCAGCTGTTATTGCTGGCAAAACCTCAAGCGAAGTCTTACAAAAAAACATCGCTTCGGGAGCTCGTTGAGTTTGTAGAAACTTTGCTTCAGCCAGAGGCACTTGTACAAAATGTAGAAATTCAAAGTGATTTATGTGAAAAACTGCCGCTTATTATAGCTGAGGAAAATGAATTGAAGCAAGTGCTGATCAATGTGGTTAAAAATGCAATGGACTCAATGGAAAAGGGTGGAATCATCTCCATTGAAGGGAAAATGATAGATGATTGCATTCACGTGACCGTAAAAGATCAAGGATGCGGAATTCCGGCAGACCGCTTAGCAAGACTTGGGGAACCTTTTTACACAACAAAAGAAAAAGGAACCGGACTTGGCTTGATGGTTAGTTCAAAGATTATGAAAGAGCATAAAGGCGAGCTTAAGTTTCATAGTGAAGAAGGCAAAGGAACGACTGTTAGTATGATATTGCCTGTTTAAATAAGTTTAGGTGGACTGCAGCACTTTTTGGACTGCGGTCTTTTTTTAGTTAATTGGGGTGGTGCAGATGACGAAAAATGTCGACGAGTGTCGACTTGTGGATAAACTGCAAAAACTTTTGGATTGAGGCTAGTTTTTTGTGGATTGAGAGCAAAAATTTTTGGATTCACCCACCAAACTTTTGGATTCATCGTCTGCGCCCATAAGGAAAGGCTGTTTCCAACCTTCTTTCAGGTTGAAAACAGCCTTCATCATAACGATTAATTATAGATTTTCCGGCTCTGCAACTTTTACTAGCTGTTTTCCTGTATTTTCCCCGGAAAACAATCCTAAAAAGGCATCTATCGTGTTCTCGAAGCCTTCAACTATGTTCTCACTGTAAGTAAGCTTGCCTTCTTTTAGCCATTTAGCGAGCTGAACGGCACCTTCTTCAAAATGAGCTGCATAATCGCTCACAATGAACCCTTTCATAAGTGCGCTGTTGATCAGAAGCTGACTTTGGATGCGCGGTCCTACGTCCATTTTTTCTAGATTATAAAGTGCGATCTGACCGCAGATGGCAATACGCGCACCTTTATTGATCTGGCGAAGAACATGATCAGAGATCTCGCCGCCAACGTTATCAAAATACACATCCACACCATCTGGACATGCAGTCTTCAGCGCTTTATAAACATCATCTGTTTTATAGTTGATCGCCTCATCGAAACCGAGCTCATCTTTTAAATAACTAACTTTCTCATCAGACCCGGCGATCCCGACAACTCGCGTACCCTTGATTTTAGCGATCTGTCCAACGATCGTTCCGACTGCTCCAGCTGCACCGCTGACAACAACCGTTTCACCTTCTTGAGGATTGCCGATATCAAGGAGACCGAAATATGCAGTTAGGCCGGTCATGCCCAATACACCAAGATAGGCGGTAAGCGGGGCAATAGAAGGGTCAAGCTTTCTTACGGAAGCATCACTTACAGCATTGTATTTTTGCCAGCCGAGGTTGCCGATTACAAAATCGCCTTCAGCCAACTCATCTGAACGGGATTGAATCACCTGGCCAACGACACCGCCTGAAATGACTTCGTTTAATTCAAAAGGAGGTACATACGATTTTGTATCGTTCATTCGTCCTCTCATATATGGATCTACAGAAAGATAGATTGTTTTCACTAACACTTGATCATTTTCAAGTTCTGGAATTGCTGTTTCTTCAAAGCGGAAGTCACTTTTTCCCGGAGTTCCCTTTGGACGGTTCACTAGTAAAATTCTTTCGTTTTTCATCATCTTCCTCCTCTTAATCTAAATTCTACTTCTCGTTGCCATCATACCTGCAAACAAATCTCATGCCAAAACAAACGCTCATTTTCGTTTTTATAGGGATAAAATTACTTCTAAAAAGAAATGATTTTCTTAAAGTACACCCATAAGGTTGAATGGGAGCAGTGAAATCTTTTATAATAGGTAAGTTAAAGGCAAGGTTACACCAAAAAAGGAAGTGTTGTTCGCATGGATCAAGATACGGAATTGTCTGTTGCGCTTGCAATAAGTTCAGAAGTCCATTTTAGCGGTGAAAAAGAAAAGCATTACACCGAGACAGACGGAAAGCTCTATAAGAGAGGCGACGTGACTTATCTTCAATATAAGGAAGAGATAGAAGGTGCGGGTTCTGTCAATAATGTTATTAAAATCACACACTCTGGAATTCTGATCATCCGCTCAGGCAGTGTATCTATGAAACAGAAATATTTAATCGGCCAGACAACAAAAGGGATGTACGACAGCCCTTATGGCCAGCTTTGGATGGAAACCACCACACACGAAATGAATTTCCGGTGGAATCAGCAAAATCAAACAGGCGATCTCAAACTCGCATACGAACTGGTTCTGCAGGGTGAACATACAGGAACACATCGGATCAAGATTAATTTTCAGGAGGCAAAAGCATGAATATCCTTGACCAGGTCAAGCACCTGTTAAAAGAAGAGATTGAAGAAGCGGCAGTTAAAGCAGGACTCGCTAAAAAAGAAGAACTGCCGGAAGTGGTTCTTGAAGTACCGAAAGATAAAGCACACGGAGATTTTGCGACGAACATGGCGATGCAGCTTGCGCGTATTGCGAAAAAAGCGCCGCGCATGATCGCGGATGAGCTTGTTGCAAATTTTGATAAAACACGCGCGTCGATCTCAAAGGTAGAGATCGCAGGTCCTGGATTCATCAATTTCTACATGGACAATTCTTATTTAACAGAGCTGGTACCGACTGTTTTAAAAGCAGGCAAGGATTATGGACGCACTGAAATTGGGGGAGGCAAGAAAGTTCAGGTAGAGTTCGTATCTGCGAACCCGACAGGAACGCTTCACTTAGGTCATGCGCGTGGGGCTGCGGTTGGTGACACGATCTGTAATATCCTTGATTATGCGGGCTATGATGTTTCCCGTGAATTTTATATTAATGATGCAGGAAACCAGATCAACAACTTGGCAACATCCATTGAAGCCCGCTACTTCCAGGCGCTAGGCAAGGATAAAGAAATGCCTGAAGATGGCTATCACGGTGCCGACATTATTGAGTTCGGAAAAGATCTCGCTTCAGAGTACGGCGATTCTTGGCTGGATAAAGATGAAACGGAACGTGTAAGCTTTTTCCGTGAATACGGTTTGAAACGTGAACTTGAAAAACTGAAAGAAGACTTGGCTGAATTCCGCGTGGACTTTGATGTGTGGTTCTCAGAAACGTCTCTTTACAAAAACGGAAAAATCGATGCTGCGCTAGAGAAGTTAAAAGCAAAAGATGTTGTTTATGAGGAAGAAGGAGCAACTTGGTTCCGTACGACAGATTACGGTGATGACAAAAACCGTGTACTGATTAAGAATGACGGTTCTTACACGTATTTAACACCAGATATCGCTTATCATAATGATAAATTTGAGCGCGGGTTTGAAAAGCTGATCAACATCTGGGGAGCTGACCACCACGGTTATATACCTCGTATGAAAGCGGCGATCCAAGCTTTAGGCTACAAAAAAGAACAGCTTGACGTGATGATCATCCAGCTTGTTTCTCTTTTCCAAAATGGAGAAAAAGTTCGTATGAGTAAGCGTACAGGGAAAGCTGTTACACTACGTGAATTGATGGAAGAAGTGGGCATCGACGCAACTCGTTATTTCTTCGCGATGCGTTCAAACGATACTCATCTTGATTTTGATATGGACTTAGCGGTCTCAAAATCAAATGAAAACCCAGTATTCTACGTGCAATACGCACATGCCCGCGTTTGCAGCATGCTTCGCCAAGGGGAAGAAATGGGTCTTTCTTATGATGGAAATGTAGACCTGTCACAGGTCGATTCCGAAAAAGAGTTTGAGCTTTTGAAGAAAATCGGAGAATTCCCTGCGGTTATTAATGAAGCGTCTGAAAAACTTCTAACTCACCGCGTGACGAACTATGTATTCGAGCTGGCTTCAGCTCTTCATAGCTTCTATAACGCAGAACGTGTTCTCGATCCAGAAAATAAAGCAAAATCCGAAGCGCGTTTTGCTTTAATGAAAGCGACACAAATTACAATCGAAAATGCGTTGAACATCGTCGGAGTAGAAGCTCCAGAACGTATGTAATACGATTAAAAAAACCTGTCTGCCGGCAGGTTTTTTCTTTTTATGCGCGTTCGTCGGGATTTATGCGCGTTCGTCGGGATTTATGCGCGTTCGTCGGGATTTATGCGCGTTCGTTGGGATTTATGCTCGTCCTGGGCGATTTATGCTCGCCTCTGAGAGTTCAGTGCCCTCTTTAATCCTGAAAAAGGAAATCCCCTTCATTTCTTGAATTCTAATAGAGCATCTTACAGCATAGGGGGAATTTTTTATGACAACATCAAGCAAAAGCCCGTTTGTAATTGGTGAGATCGAAGGGTATTCGAAGGATTTTTCGACATTGATTAGTATGATGGAATACACGCGAGAAACAACGATAAGAGGCGTTCAGGATCTATCTGTGGAAGCGCTCGATTTTAGAATCAACGGCACAGGGAACTCGATCGGAATGCTTCTCGCTCACTTAGTGGCAGTGGAGAAGATTTATCAGTATTTAACGACTGAGGGAAAAGACTTGCCGGATGAAGAAATCGAACGATATGCAGACACGCTTCAGCCTGCGTTGGATTTAGGAGAGGCAGCAGCTATTATTTCGGGGAATCCAGCCGAATTCTATTTAGAAGACATGGCTAAAACGCGCGAAAAAACGCTGGAGCTCTTTAGACAGCTTCCAGATTCATGGCTTTATGAGACGACTCCTTGGTGGGAAAACGAAATTTCAAACAACTACTTCAAATGGTTTCATGTTTTTGAAGACGAACTAAGTCACCGTGGCCAAATACGAATCATCAAAAAACATTATGAGCTGTCAAAAAAATAATAGCACGATGAATAAGGGATATTGTTTGCACATCGAGCCATATTATTAAGAGATAGATTTGGTAAACTCGATTTGACTAGGGGGTACATATAGATGAAATTAATTCTTTTATCGATCATTACGGGTGCCGTTGTAGGATTTGTGTTTGCAATGTTCAAATTGCCGATTCCCGCACCTCCTGCTCTTCCGGGAATAATGGGGATTGTCGGAATCTATTTAGGGTTTCAGCTATACGGATGGGTAGCTGCGACTTTTTTAAAGTGAGGATATTATGGCTTTAGCAGGACTAACATCAGAGTTTCAAATCTATTATGAAAAGCTGGGAGAGGGAACACCTGTCGTTTTTTTGCATCCCCCTGGCATGAGTCATCTCGTGTTCGCCTATCAAAAAAGTCTTTCCTTAGTCTGCCAAACCATTTTTCCAGACATAAGGGGTCATGGCAGGTCGACTGCTAAAGACTCAGAGACTTTTACGATTTATGATCTCGCTGAGGACGTAGCAGATCTTCTCGATCACCTGCTGATCGATCAAGCCGTGATATGCGGCTATTCATCAGGAGGATCGATTGCTCAAGCCTTTGCAGTCAAATACCCTGAACGAACAAAAGGACTTATTTTAAGCGGAGGATTTTCGGAAGTCTCCACGTTTACACTGAAAAAACAGTTCCAAACAGGAATAAGGCTGGCAAAAAGCACACCAGCCCTTTTAAATCAGATTCTTGTAAATACGCATTCTAACACCGAGCATGAAAAGAAAGAGATGTTCTTTTATCATAAACGGACTGATCGCCCTACGTGGGTGCGCTATTATAAGGAGAGCATGTCGTTTAACTGTACAGAAAAAGTAAAGGAATGGCAGTTTCCGCTTCTTTTTCTATATGGAGACCGAGCGGAGTATATGCACTATTACAGAAATCTGTTCCAGAGAAACGTTCATCAGCGAGCTCAGTTTGTCATGCTGGCAAAAGCATTGCATCAGCTTCCGATTAAGCATTTTGAAAGCTTTAATTCAGAAATCAGACGCTTTGTATCCAGTCTCACATAAGAATCGTTCCGCCGCTCATTCTTTTAAAACCGCGTACCTTTTCAAGCTCGCTTATGAGCTGAAGGGCTGCGCGGTCTTTTTGTTTAGCTTCAATCATGACGTCGAGCTCATCGGTGAACGCTGATACCATCTTAAAAAAGGGTAGCACATAATCCAGACTGACAAAGTCGTGGTGGCTCCTATATGCTTTTTCGTCTTTCGGTGAAGAAAGATGCACTTTCGGCGGTCGCCCTGTATTTTTCCAAGTCTGAACAAAACGGGGAAGCAGCTCTTCTAAAGGCGTATCGCCAGGATTCGCTTTGTAATGGTGATAATCAAACATGAGCGGAACCCCTTCTTTTTCACAAACTTCCAATGTTTCTTCAGTCGTGAACGTCTTATCGTCGTTCTCAAGCGTCATACGGCTTTTCACGTCTGGTGGCAGCATTTTAATATTGTCATTAAATCTCTCTAAAGCCGTTTTCTTATCTCCATAAGCACCGCCGACATGAATATTAATGTAGCTCCGGTCCTCAATTCCCATTCCCTTTAATAGATCGTAATGATATTGCATATCCTTCACGGCATTTACAGTGACTTCAGGACGAGGGCTTGTGAAAAGCGTGAATTGATTGGGATGCATGCTCGTTCTAAGGTTATATTTCTTCACGAGTTTCTCGATCTCTTTGCATTCCTGTTTGGTCTTTTTTAAATAATCCCACGCAGCTTCTGGATGCGTAGCAAGCGGAACGATAGACGAGGACATTCGGTATAGAGGCAGCTCGTGCGCGATGCAATAATGGAGAACACGCAGTGTGCGCTCCAAATTGTTTTTAGTAATAGCCAAGAGCTGGGCTTCCCGTTCCTTTTTGTCTCTTTTTTGGTATGTAGCGAATGTCATCGTTTTTGCTGGCGAGGCTTCATATAAGTTGAGAGCCGTCGAAACAAAACCAAAGGATGTAAGCATTTTCGGCCCCCTAATGTCTTTATTAAAAGTTCTTCTCTAAAACGGTTGCTTATGATTTTTTCTGATACACTTCATTGACAAGTTGATTGGAGCGTAAGGTGCGAGACTCCTGCGGGACGAGTGGGACAGGTGAGACGCCTAAAGGCGCAAAGCGGCAGGAGGCTCACCGCCCGCCCCGCGGAAAGCGAGTATCCTGGAGCGCAAATCAACCTCTCACTCAAGCCTCTATGGTTACAACGACAAGATTGCTTATAAGAATGGCGAAATAATAAACCCGGCTGCTTCCTTGAGGCGGACTTTAAGGGTTCGGATTTTTTTAAGCCGTTTCAGCGTCAGTTTTTCAGATCGTGCCAGATCGGATTCAATCACCTTTTTTACTTCTTGAATATAATCTTTGTCTGTAAATATGCAGTTGATTTCATCGTTAAAAAAGAAGCTGCGGAAGTCAAAGTTCGCCGTTCCAATATCGCAGATTTGTTCATCAAACATCAGCACTTTTGAATGATAGAACCCTTCGTGAAACTGATAGATTTCTGCGCCAGCTTCTAAGAGCGGTTTTAAATAGATATAGGATGCTTCTTGAACAAGAGCATGATCGGGATTCATCGGAACGATCAATGTGAGTTTGACGCCTCTTTTTAAAGCCCTGAGAAGTGCCCTGTTCATCTTTTTACCCGGAATGAAGTAAGGTGAACCAATTAAGATGCTTTTTTTCGAACGCTGAATCTTTTCATAAAAGAATCGGTAGACCGCACTTCCATTAGAATGAACGAGCATAAAATCTTTATGGGATAAATCAGCCATCCCCGTTGCAGCGACTATTTTTAAATCTTCTCCAGAAGCCACATTCCAATCGTTATTAAACGATTGCTGAAGCGCTCCAACGACAGACCCTTTTAAGCGCATGTGGTAATCACGCCAATCCCCGAGTTTGGTATCTTTTCCGATATACTCGTTCCCGACATTATAACCGCCTGCATACCCGATTTTCCCGTCAATAATAGCTACTTTACGATGATTTCGGTGGTTGACCCGATAAAGAAAATAGGGAAATCCAGGTTTGTTGCTGTATTGAAAATGAATGCCGGCTTTTTTTAATGTTTGGATGGTTTCTTTTTTAACCCCATGGCTTCCTAGAAGGTCGAGCAGCAGCCTGACTTTAACGCCTTTCTGTGCTTTTTGGATTAAAAGAGAACAAAGCTCTTGTCCAAGTTCATCATCACGCAAAATATAGAATTGAATGTGAATATATTCAGCTGCATTCTTTATATCATCAAAAAGTGCATCAAAAAAATGATAGCCGGTTGATAAAAATTGCATTTCTCCTTTTGCCGTCGATGGAGGCAATTCCAGACTGACTTGTTTTTTATGGCCAAAATAAAAATCAATCCATGCTAAGATGCATAGGATTGCTAGTAAAGGAACGATCCACATCTGAAATAACTCCTCCTTCTGCAAACTTTCGTATTAGTATACCCTGCATAAATAAAAGCACTAAAAAATTTTACAATTAAATCCGACTGAATGCTCATTCATTTATTTTTTATGATATAATGATGTCAGAAAATTATTTTTTATTAGAATAGTTGAAAGAGAAAGAAATATGGAATAGCAGCATTGGAAGGGAGAGAAAGTGATGGACGGCTTAATGATTGCAAACTGGATTGCGTTTCTTTTTGTAACCGCTTACGCACTATTTTTGTTCGCTTATGTGGTTAAAACAAGGTATGAATTTATAAAGCTTGGTAAAAAAGTAGAGTTTAATCATACCGTACAAGAAAGAATTAAAGCAGTGCTAGTCAATGTCTTTGGACAAAAGAAGCTTTTAAAAGATAAAAAAAGCGGAATTATTCACGTTATGTTCTTTTATGGATTTATCTTAGTCCAGTTTGGAGCGATTGATTTTATATGGAAAGGGCTTGCACCTGGCTCCCATCTGCCTTTAGGTCCGCTTTATCCTGGGTTTACGTTCTTCCAGGAGATCGTAACGACGATGATTTTAGTTGCGGTCGTTTGGGCTTTCTACAGAAGATATGTTGAAAAGCTTGTCCGTCTAAAGCGCGGTTTTAAATCAGGTCTCGTTCTATTGTTCATCGGCGGTTTGATGCTTTCCGTTTTGCTCGGAAACGCGGCCGAAATTATTTGGCACGACCTTCCGTACGAATGGACGGCGCCTATTGCATCAGGACTTGCAATGGGTCTTGGCTTTTTAGGAAAAACGGGAGCTGCTGTTGTATTCTTCATCTCCTGGTGGATCCATTTGCTGTTCTTATTAACATTCTTAGTGTATGTACCACAGTCAAAGCACGCACATTTAATTGCTGGTCCGCTTAACGTGTGGCTTGGCCGTAAAGATAAAATAGGAAAGTTATCATCAATCAATTTTGAAGATGAGACACAGGAAGTTTTCGGTGTTAACAAGATTGAAGACTTCAATCAGAAGCAGCTTGTTGACCTTTATGCCTGTGTAGAGTGCGGACGCTGTACAAATGTTTGTCCGGCGACAGGCACAGGGAAGATGCTTTCACCGATGGATATGATCGTGAAATTGCGTGATCACTTAACAGAAAAGGGAGCTGCTGTTACTTCCCGCACACCTTGGATGCCAGCCTTTGCGTTCTCAAACACAAAAGGCAACCAGATCGCATTTGAAGCGAGAGGTCAAGGAGCACAGGAAACGGCTGCAGCAACTGACGGTTCATCTGCTCTTTCTTATGACGTTGAGATGATTGGCGAAGTGATGACTGAAGAAGAAATCTGGGCATGCACGACTTGCCGAAACTGTGAAGACCAATGTCCGGTAATGAATGAGCACGTAGATAAAATCATCGATATGCGCCGTTACCTTGTCTTGACGGAAGGAAAGATGGATCCTGAAGCGCAGCGTGCGATCAAGAATATTGAAAAGCAAGGAAACCCTTGGGGGATCTCGAAAAAAGAGCGTGAGAACTGGCGTGAACTGAAAGAAGATATCGTCGTTCCAACAGTAAAAGAGAAAGAAAAAGCAGGGGAAGAGTTCGAGTATCTGTTCTGGGTAAGTTCGATGGGTGCTTATGACAACCGTTCACAGAAGATTGCTCTTTCACTTGCTAAGATCATGAACGAAGCGGGTATCACGTATGCGATTTTAGGTAACAAAGAGAAAAACTCAGGTGATACTGCACGCCGTCTTGGCAACGAGTTCATGTTCCAAGAGATGGCGAATGCAAACATCGCATTGTTTGAAAAGCATGATGTGAAGAAGATCATTACGATCGACCCGCATGCTTATAACACCTTTAAAAATGAGTATCCTGAGTTTGGTCTGAAGGCAGAAGTTTATCACCATACGGAGCTTTTGGCTGAATGGATCAAAGAAGGAAGAATTAAGCCTAAGTATGAAGTAAATGAAACGATTACGTATCACGATTCATGCTACCTTGGCCGCTATAACGAAGTATACGAGCCGCCTCGTGATATTTTAAAAGCCATTCCGGGCGTTAAGGTCGTTGAGATGGACCGCAACCGTCAAAACGGAATGTGCTGCGGAGCTGGCGGAGGAATGATGTGGATGGAAGAAAAAGCAGGCTCGCGTGTAAACGTCGCTCGTACAGAGCAGGCCCTAGCTGTTAATCCAACCATGATCGGAAGCGGATGTCCATACTGTTTAACGATGTTAAGTGATGGAACGAAAGCGAAGGAAGTGGAAGATCAAGTTCAAACGTTAGATGTTGTGGAAATCTTGGAGAAATCTTTGTTTGGCACGCAAAAACAAGAAGTTCTTCAGTAATTGAATTTTATATGTATGAGCTGCCTGGTTTTGTGCCGGCAGCTTCATGCTTGATTTTTAGGTGACTGAGCGTTCGCTCGGCAAGTCCAGGGTCTTTAAAAAGATTCTTTTGAAAGCGTTTACTAAGAGAGTTCAATAAATACGGGAGGTTTTTGTATGACTAGATCAGTAATCGTCAGCGGGGCACGTACACCAGTAGGAAAATTCGGCGGGGGATTGAGCTCTTTGACTGCTTCCGACTTAGGTGGAATCGCAATTAAAGAAGCGCTTCAGCGCGGAGGTGTTTCTCCTGAATCGGTTGATGAAGTGATTTTAGGATGTGTTCTTCAAGGCGGGCAAGGCCAGATTCCTTCTCGTCAGGCTGCACAAAAAGCAGGACTGCCTTGGGAAACAAAGACCGAGACGATCAACAAAGTATGTGCTTCAGGTCTTCGTTCGATTACGATGGCAGATCAGATCATCCGTGCAGGCGATGAAGAAGTGATCGTAGCAGGCGGAATGGAATCCATGAGCAATGCTCCGTATATTTTACCGAAAGCACGCTGGGGTCTTCGAATGGGTGACAGCTCTGTGAAAGATCTTATGGTGCATGACGGTTTGACGTGCACGTTCACTGGGGTTCATATGGGCATCTACGGAAACGATGTGGCAAATGAGATGGAGATCTCACGTGTGCGCCAAGACGAGTGGGCATACAGAAGTCACAGCCTTGCTGTTAAAGCGGCAGATAACAATGTGTTTGCTGAAGAGATCGTTCCTGTTGAAGTTCCTCAGCGAAAAGGTGATCCGATCATTGTTTCAGAAGATGAATCGCCGCGAAAGGATACTTCTGTTGAGTCTCTCGCAAAATTAAGACCTGTTTTTTCACAAGATGGAACGATTACAGCAGGAAATGCGCCAGGAGTAAATGACGGTGCGGCTGCAGTCGTTGTGATGAGTGAAGAACGCGCTGCAAAAGAAGGAAAAGAAGTGATGGCGACGATCTTAGGTCACACAGCAATCGCAGTTGAGGCAAAGGATTTCCCAAAAACGCCAGGGCTTGTCATTAAAGAGCTTTTAAAGAAAACAGGAAAAACGTTAGAAGAAATCGACCTTTTTGAAATCAATGAAGCATTCGCAGCTGTCGCTTTAACAAGTGCAGAGCTTGCAGGGTTAGATCTTGAAAAAGTAAACGTAAATGGCGGCGCAGTAGCGCTTGGTCATCCGATTGGAGCAAGCGGCACACGCATCGTTCTTACATTGATCCATGAATTAAAACGACGCGGCGGCGGACTTGGGATCGCTTCGATCTGTTCAGGCGGCGGTCAAGGTGACGCGATTTTAGTAGAAGTAAAAGCATAAAAGGAGGAAGAGTAAGTGAGCATAAATCAAATTATGGTGATTGGCGCAGGACAGATGGGATCAGGGATCGCACAAGTTTGTGCCATGGCAGGCTACGATGTGATTTTACATGATATTAAGGATGAATTTGTAGAAAAAGGATTCGGAAATATTCAGAAGAACTTAAATCGCCAAGTTGAAAAAGGACGCATGGAGGAAAGTGAAAAAGAAACGATTCTTTCCCGTCTGACAACATCGGTATCTCTAGAGAATGCATCTAAAGCAGACCTCGTAATCGAGGCGGTCGTGGAGAACATGGACGTGAAAACGCAGCTGTTTAAAATGCTGGATCAGTATGCGCCAGACCACACGATTTTAGCATCAAACACATCTTCTCTTCCGATTACAGAAATTGCAGCAGCTACAGAACGTCCTGAAAAAGTGATCGGCATGCACTTCATGAATCCAGTTCCGGTTATGAAACTAGTAGAAATCATCCGCGGTTTGCAAACGTCTGATGATGTTTACGAAACCATCGAAGCGGTATCGAGGAAACTTTCAAAAGTACCCGTAGAAGTAAACGACTTCCCTGGTTTCATCTCAAACCGCATTTTAATGCCAATGATCAACGAAGCAATCTTCGCAGTCTACGAAGGCGTTGCAACACCAGAAGCGGTTGACGAGATTATGAAACTCGGAATGAACCACCCGATGGGACCGTTGACGCTAGCAGACTTTATCGGACTCGATACATGCCTGTACATCATGGAAACGCTGCATGAAGGCTTCGGCGATGATAAGTACCGCCCGTGCCCGCTCTTAAGAAAGTACGTAAAAGCTGGATGGTTAGGCAAGAAGACAGGCAAAGGCTTCTACACCTACGCATAGGGGTGGGGGTAGGGGTCTGACCCCACACAAAGACAAAATGCTGTTTTGTTTTTATGAGAAAGACAGATCAACACATATGCTTGCTGCATCTTTTCAAGGTAGATTTAAGATCCAGCTTCAATGACCAGCCCCTCGAGGTCACTTTTCTCTTGCCTTGTGACATAAAAAGCGTGTCTTCAGTCAAGAGTTAAGTGCTTGTCGGGGCAAACCGGTCATTTCAGCATTTCAATAAGGAAATGGGGAGAGAGCATGAACCTCGTGTTTACGGAAGAACAAAAGATGATGCAGAAGATGGTACGGGATTTTGCGCAAAAAGAGATAGCACCCGCCATTGAACATATGGAAGAGACAGAAGAGTTTCCGCGTCATCTGATTAAGAAGATGGCGGAGCTTGGGCTTATGGGTATTCCGATCCCTGAAGAGTATAATGGTGCAGGAATGGATTTTACATCATACATCATCGCGATTAACGAGTTATCTAAAGTAAGCGCGACGATCGGTGTAATTTTATCTGTGCATACAAGTGTCGGAACGAATCCGATCCTTTATTTCGGGAATGAAGAACAAAAGAAAAAATACATTCCTAAGTTAGCGAGTGGAGAGTACCTTGGTGCGTTCGGACTAACAGAGCCGAGTTCAGGTTCTGATGCTGCAAGCTTAAAAACGAGAGCGGTAAAAAAAGGTGATCACTACATCTTGAACGGTTCAAAGATTTTTATTACAAATGCAGGCGAAGCGGATGTATATATCGTGTTTGCTTCAACGGAACCAGACAAAGGCAGCTATGGGATCTCGGCCTTCATCGTAGATAAAGATACGCCAGGGTTTTCAGTAGGAAAAAAAGAGAAAAAAATGGGGTTGAGCGGATCAAACACGTGCGAGATCGTTTTTGAGGATGCACGTGTTCCTGCTGAAAATCTGCTTGGCAATGAAGGTGAAGGCTTTAAGATTGCGATGAGCAACCTCGATGTGGGCAGGATCGGTATCGCTGCACAATCTTTGGGTATCGCAGAAGCTGCCTTAGAATATGCAACGAATTATGCAAAAGAGAGAAAACAGTTCGGCAAGCCGATCGGGGCAAATCAAGGCCTTGGGTTCAAGCTGGCTGACATGGCGACAGAAGTGGAAGCTGCAAAACTGTTAACGTATCGTGCGGCAGACTTAAAGACAAACAACATGTCTTGTGGAAAAGAAGCGTCGATGGCAAAACTTTTTGCTTCAGAAACAGCGATGAAATCAGCGATCGAAGCTGTGCAAGTATACGGCGGATACGGCTACACGAAAGAATATCCGGTGGAAAGACTGTTCCGTGATGCGAAAGTGTGTCAGATCTACGAAGGAACAAGTGAAATTCAGCGAATGGTACTCAGCAAACACCTACTAGGGTAAGAGGGAGAGAATAGAGATGCAATTTTTATTATCTGAAGAACACGAAATGATCCGTAAGATGGTGCGTGATTTTGCGAAAAATGAGGTAGAACCGACAGCGGCTGAGCGTGATGAAGAAGAGCGTTTCGACCGTGAGATTTTTGATCAGATGGGAGAGCTGGGACTTTGCGGTATTCCTTGGCCGGAAGAGTACGGCGGAATCGGCGGAGACTATCTTGGCTACGTAATTGCTGTTGAAGAACTTTCGCGTGTTTGTGCGTCAGTTGGTGTTACTCTTTCTGCTCACACATCGCTTGCAGGATGGCCGATCTTCAAGTTCGGTTCAGAAGAGCAAAAGCAAAAATTCCTTCGTCCAATGGCAGAAGGTAAGAAGATCGGTGCTTACGGCTTGACGGAGCCAGGTTCTGGATCTGATGCAGGGAACATGAAGACAACTGCGAAAAAAGACGGCGACCACTACATCATCAATGGTTCTAAAATCTTTATCACGAACGCTGGTGACGCAGAAATCTATGTCGTGTTTGCCCGCACAGATATCGATGCAGGAACAAGAGGAGTTTCCGCATTTATCGTAGAAAAAGGAACACCAGGATTTTCTTTTGGTAAAAAAGAAAAGAAGCTAGGGATCCGTTCATCTCCAACATTAGAGATCATTTTCGAAGATTGCCGTGTGCCAGCTGAAAACCTTCTTGGGAAAGAGGGCGAAGGCTTTAAGATCGCGATGATGACGCTGGATGGCGGACGCAACGGTATCGCTGCTCAAGCTGTTGGGATCGCCCAAGGTGCACTTGACGCATCCGTTAATTACGCAAAAGAACGCAAACAGTTCGGTAAGCCAATTGGTGTTAACCAAGGAATCGGCTTCAAGCTAGCTGACATGGCTACTAAAGTAGAAGCAGCAAGACTCTTAACCTATCAGGCCGCTTGGAGAGAATCCGAAGGTCTTCCATACGGAAAAGAATCAGCGATGTCTAAGCTCTTCGCTGGAGATATTGCAATGGAAGTAACAACAGACGCAGTTCAAGTATTCGGCGGATACGGGTACACAAAAGAATATCCAGTCGAACGCTATATGAGAGACGCAAAAATCACACAAATTTACGAAGGCACGCAGGAAATTCAGCGCCTCGTAATTTCGAAAATGCTTTTAAAAGATTAAGAGTTAGGAAATTTGCGACGCTAGAAAAACTCCCAGTCGAGCCAAGTGATTTTTTTACAAAGTTTTGCTTACACAAGATTTTTAAAACACCCTTGCAGTTGATTGGAGAGGAAGGTGTGAGACTCCTGCGTGCCAACTACCTGAAGATACTTCTTGCAAGGCATGCGACGAGGAACATACTTCGTCAGTCTTTGCTTGTAGACGCAGGAGCACAAAACTTCCATGTAGGTGAGACCCTTAAAGGCGCAGAGCGCAAGGAGGCTCACCGCCCGCCCCGCGGAAAGGGAGCACCTGGAGCGGAAATCAACTACCCCCATAATTTTTTTGAGATCACTTTAGGAGGAAACTATGCATCCATTAGCCAAGCGCATCCAGCAAAAAGAGGAACGGGCACTTGCCAAGGCGATCACACTTGCCGAGAACAGCGAAGCCGATAAACTAGAGCTTCTAAAAAGCATCTACCCAATGCAAAAAGGCGCACATTGGATCGGCATCACAGGTTCACCCGGTGCCGGAAAAAGCTCGCTCGTTAACCGCCTTATTTCCTTTCTGCGAAACAAAGGTTTGACTGTAGCAGTTGTTGCAGTAGATCCGACAAGTCCTTTTAGCGGAGGGTCCATACTCGGTGACCGTGTAAGAATGGCTGACCATTTTACTGATCCTGGTGTGTTCATCCGAAGCATGGGAACGCGCGGAAGCTTAGGCGGACTGTCCCGTTCTACCAAAGAAACGGTACGGCTCATGGATGCTTATGGTTTTGATGTCATTTTAATAGAAACAGTAGGAGTCGGGCAGTCTGAGCTTGATATTATGAAACTTGCAGACTCTGTAGCTGTTGTTCTGAATCCCGGCAGCGGGGACGTTGTGCAGGTCTTTAAAGCAGGAATCATGGAGATCGCAGACCTGTTTGTGGTCAACAAAGCGGATATGCCAGGCGTTCCAAAGCTCTTGGCAGAGATCGAGGCGATGCTCGATCTTGTTAAACACGACAGCCCTTACCGGCCGCCTGTTGTTCAGACGATCTCTACTGAAAATAAAGGTTTAGAAGAGCTGTGGGATGCGCTTCTTGCTCACAAAGCGTATTTAATAGAGAGCGGTGAGGGAAGCATTCGAAAGCTTGCCAACCTGAAACGTGAAGTGATGGAAGTTGTTCAGCACGAGATTTTCCAGCAAGTGTGGACAGATGAAAAAGAAAGTGGATTCTCCTGGCTTGCCGATTTAGAGCAAGGTAACACAGACCCTTACACAGCCGCAGAGCAAATCCTGCTGCAGCGAAATCAGCCGGCAGACAAATAGGAGAAAATGAGTGAGAAATGAGGGAGGCCATTTTGGGTAAAAAGGAAGTGCCGTCGCTCGTAAAAGATGAAAAACTCATTCAAATGCGACGCGAAGAGATGGTAAAAGCTGCGGTGTCTTTATTCAAGAAAAATGGTTTTCACCGCACTACGACCCGTGAGATCGCAAAAGCTTCAGGTTTCAGCATCGGCACACTCTACGAATATATCCGGTCTAAAGAAGATATTTTGTACCTTGTCTGCGACAGCATCTATGATGGCGTTAAACTGAGACTGCAGCAGGATATTGACTCGGCAGACAGCGGGATTAAAGGTGTCGAGAAGGCGATCACGGCTTATTTTAAAGTGATGGACGATATGCAGGATGAAGTGCTTGTAATGTACCAGGAAGCTAAGTCATTATCTGATGAAGCATTGCCCTATGTTTTGAAAAAAGAGCTCGAAATGACGGCGATCTTTGAAACTCTTTTATCGCAGTCTGTACGGCAGGGAGAACTTGATCTAAACGAAAAAGAAATTCAGGCTGCTGCCCATAACATTTTGATCATCGGGCAGATGTGGACATTCAGACGCTGGGCACTTCAAAAGATGTATACCCTTGAAGAATATACAAAATTACAGCTCCAGCAGCTGCTTCATGGCATTAAAGGAGCGTAAGAAAGGATGAAAATAATGGCTCAAACTGATATTTACCGGCCTAAAAATTCGGTTCGATTTGTAACCGCTTCCAGTCTTTTTGACGGACATGATGCTTCAATCAACATCATGAGAAGAATCATCCAGTCGAACGGATGTGAAGTGATCCATCTTGGACATAACCGTTCTGTCGATGAAGTGGTGAGTGCCGCTATACAGGAGGACGTTCAAGGAATCGCGATCTCTTCTTATCAAGGCGGACACGTGGAATATTTTAAATACATGATCGATTTGCTGAAAGAGCGCGGAGCTGACCACA
The DNA here is from genome assembly GCF_001999465.1 of Fictibacillus arsenicus. Taxonomy (GTDB): domain Bacteria; phylum Bacillota; class Bacilli; order Bacillales; family Fictibacillaceae; genus Fictibacillus; species Fictibacillus arsenicus. The sequence continues at coordinate 1,248,827 of NZ_MQMF01000001.1, read as the reverse complement.
TAAAAGTGTTTGGCGGAGGCGGAGGCGTTATTATCCCGCCTGAGATCAAAGAGCTTCATGCTTATGGCGTAACTCGCATCTTCTCACCGGAAGACGGAAGATTGCAAGGGTTGCAGGGTATGATCAATTTTATGGTAGAAGAATGTGACTTTCCAACTGTTACTTCGTTAACGGATGAAATCGAAAAGGTAAAAGAAAAAGACGTACGGTCTGTTTCCCGTCTGATCACGCTAGCTGAAAATGCGAAGCAAGCACCTGAAGAGATTGCGGCGACAGCAGAACAGACTCTATCTGCGTTAAAAGGATTGCAAAAGCAAGTGCCAGTTCTCGGAATCACAGGTACTGGGGGAGCGGGGAAAAGCTCGCTTACTGATGAACTTGTACGCCGTTTCTTAAACGAGTGTGAAGATAAAACGATCGCTATTATCTCGATCGACCCGACGAAACAAAAGACGGGTGGAGCACTTTTAGGTGACAGAATCCGCATGAACGCGATCTATCATCCTCGCGTTTATATGAGATCACTCGCAACACGCGGTTCTCGCTCAGAGTTATCTGATGCGATCAAGGATGCAATTGCGGTAACAAAAGCAGCAGGCTATGACCTGATCGTTGTTGAAACGAGCGGGATCGGGCAAGGTGACGCTGGAATTTCTGAGATCTCGGATGCCTCTTTATATGTGATGACAAGCGAATTCGGTGCGCCGTCACAGCTTGAAAAAATCGATATGATTGATTACGCAGACATCATCGCGATTAATAAATTTGAGCGCAAAGGTTCTGAGGATGCTTTGCGTGATGTGAAGAAACAGTATCAGCGATCTCGTAACTGGTTTGATAAAGACCTAGATGAAATGCCGGTTTACGGTACGATCGCGAGCCAGTTTAACGATGCTGGCACGAACGTATTGTTTTACCATCTTATGAAAGTGATCGAAGAGAAGTCTGGTGTGGACTGGGGCATTCAGCCGGCAGCAGAAGCGATGACGGCGAAAAAGAACGTGATCATTCCAGGTGAGCGCGCTCAATATTTGAACGAGATCGCACAGACTGTCCGTAAATACCATGAAATGGTGAACGAACAAGCAAAGCTTGCTCGTAAGTCGTTCCAGATTAAAGGCACACTTGAAACGGTCAAAGAGTATAACGCTTCTGGTGCTGAGGTTGAAGCAGGGTTAAACAAAGCGCTTGAAAAAGTGGAAGAACAGATTTTGCCGGCAACTTCAAAAATGCTGAAACAGTGGCCAGAGCTTAAAGAAATGTACGCGAAAAAAGAGTTTGTAACGAAGATTCGCGACAAAGAAATCGTGACAGAGCTTACGACAAAAAGTCTGTCCGGTCTGGATATCCCGAAAGTGGCTCTTCCGAAGTTTGAGGACTGGGGAGATATCGTAAAGTGGATCATGAAAGAGAACGTTCCTGGTTCATTCCCTTATACAGCAGGCGTTTTTCCCTTTAAACGAAAAGGGGAAGATCCGAAGCGCCAATTCGCTGGGGAAGGAACACCAGAAAGAACGAACCGCCGATTCCACTACTTGTCTAAAGACGATGATGCGAAACGCTTAAGTACGGCGTTTGACTCTGTAACGTTGTATGGTGAAGATCCGGATTATCGACCGGACATTTACGGAAAAGTTGGGGAGAGCGGAGTGAGCATCTGTACACTCGATGATATGAAAAAGCTGTATGACGGTTTTGATTTGATCGCGCCTTCTACATCTGTATCGATGACGATCAACGGTCCAGCCCCGATCATCCTTGCGATGTTCATGAACACAGCGATTGCTCAGCAAGTAAAAGTTTTTGCAGATGAAAATGGGCGTCAGCCGAATGAAGCTGAACACGCAGAAATAAAAGCGAAGACGCTTGCATCTGTACGTGGAACGGTTCAAGCCGATATTTTAAAAGAAGATCAAGGACAAAACACATGTATCTTCTCGACTGAATTCGCTCTCCGCATGATGGGAGACATTCAGCAGTACTTTATCGATCACCAAGTGCGCAACTATTATTCGGTTTCGATCTCCGGCTACCATATTGCTGAAGCTGGTGCGAACCCGATCACACAGCTTGCGTTCACACTTGCAAACGGCTTTACGTATGTAGAGTACTATTTGAGCCGCGGTATGGATATTAACGCATTCGCACCGAATCTATCGTTCTTCTTCTCAAACGGTCTTGATCCGGAGTACAGCGTAATCGGCCGTGTGGCGAGAAGAATCTGGGCTACCGTAATGCGTGATAAATATAAAGCGAACGAACGCAGCCAAAAGCTGAAGTATCATATCCAGACTTCTGGACGGTCACTTCACGCCCAGGAAATCGACTTTAACGATATCCGCACAACGCTTCAGGCGTTGATGGCGCTTTATGATAACTGTAACTCGCTTCATACGAATTCATATGATGAAGCAATCACAACACCGACAGAAGAATCTGTTCGCCGCGCGATGGCGATTCAGATGATTATCACGAAAGAACTTGGTCTTGCACGCAATGAGAACTCGCTTCAAGGTTCGTTCATTATTGAAGAATTAACGGATCTCGTAGAAGAGATGGTTCTTCAAGAGTTTGAACGTATGAATACGAGAGGCGGCGTACTTGGTGCGATGGAAACTCAGTATCAGCGCGGAAAAATTCAGGAAGAGTCTATGTACTATGAAATGAAGAAGCATGATGGATCACTTCCTATTATCGGAGTGAACACTTACTTAAATCCAAATCCGCCATCTGAAGAAGAATTCAATATGCAGCTGGCACGTGCCACTAAGAATGAAAAAGAGCAGCAGATCGCAAATCTAGCCGCTTTCCAAGAGGCAAGCAAGGATCATGCTGGTGAAGCAATAGCCCGCTTGAAGAGTGTTGCGCTTAACGGCGGAAATATCTTTGAAGAGCTGATGAATACAGTGAAGTTTGCGAGTCTTGGGCAGATTACGAGTGCGCTTTACGAAGTAGGCGGAAAGTATAGAAGGAATATGTAAAACAAATAAACATGGTGTCCCTTGGATAAGGGTACCATGTTTTTTGTTGCATGCCTTCATTTGGAATAAATTAAAAAAGCAAACCTATACTAACTGTGTTATTAAATTATCTAAAAGAGTGGAGGTATATTTGTTGAAGTACTTACTGATATCCAGCATCCTGAGTCTCATCATATTAGTCGCTTCTCAATACACCCGCAGGCATATGCATCCATTCGAAATGATGACCAACTGGCTCTTTTCTTCCGCTTTGTTATTCATATTGTCTAATATAATAGAACTAAATCAAAAATGGATCGAAGTCGAAAATACTAAAACTGTCTTTTGGTCTTTAACATTTTATCGGTTATTTATTATTCCAGGATTAACTTTATGGCTCTTATTTGTTTATTCTTCAAAAACAATCAGGCCAATCTATAAACAAATGTGCACGATTCTTTGGTTTTTGGTTTTGATAAAAATACAGTTCTTCCATGAATTTTTGGGTCTTATTCAATTTAAACAATGGAATGTTTACTTTTCGTTTTTGGAGTGGTTTTCTTTTTGGCTGTTAACGGTTGGGGTTTGGGGATCCTTCCGATTACTTTTGAAAAAAGAGGAGGTCTTTTAAGTGAGGCTTCCTGAGCATTTCGACAGCAATGAATGGTTTATCCTAGTCATTTGCCTTTTTTTAATCGTATTGACTGCTGTTTTAAAGCGAAGAATGTACTATTCTCAGATTACGGTTATATTTACGCTGAATTTCTTTTTAGGTGCGAGTCTAGATTATATTTTGGCAGGTCCGCCACATGATTTTTACGATATTATGGATGTTCCAGAGTTTGAAGTGTTTGATCTTATTATTTATTTGTTTATATATCCTTTCTCAGGTTATTTATTATTATATTTGTTGGATTTATGGAAGCTGAAAAGATTTCTGGTTATTTTTTATGTGTTCTTTTCATCGTTCATGACAACCGGGCTTGAATGGCTGGCCAACAAGTTTAATGTTTATGAACATAATGAGTGGACGTACTACCATTCCTTTATTGCTTATTTTTTGATCTATTGTGTGAATGCTTGTGCATTCTATTGGATAAAAAAAGCTAGAAGAACTATTTCAGAACAAATGCTTGAGGAATAAGTTGAATAAGGTTGCTTTGTCAGGCTTGAGATCCTATGTATCTCAGCCTTTTTTATGTTTCATTAAATAATAGCTTGATTTTTAGTAAAAGATAAAACGGATATCTACCAGGAACGTTTAGAAGAAGCTGCTTGTAAAAAACAAAGGAAAGGGGAGGACATCATGAGTTGGTTTAAGAAAGAATCCAAAAAAGAGGATCATTCACTTTTCAAAGTCATTCAGCATTTCAAAAAGTCTGGTGATTTTATTGATTTTCATAATCCCCAATCTCCAGTACCCTATTGGATTTCTTACTTTGGTTCACTTATTGATGTAGAGATTTTACATCGGGATATTCTGCCATTCTTAAATAAATCGTCCATAAAAAAACTGGATGAGCTTAAGGCTGCTTTGCCTATTGAAAATGTAACGGTTACGAGCGATCTGGAGGTTATTCAAAAAATGATGTTGACGGGTTCTCTGCTGATCCGATTCACAGAGAAAGACAGTCATGGAGTACTCGTTAAAGCAGAGATGAATAAAGCACGTGAAGTAACCATTCCGGAAGAAGAATTCAGTGTTGTGGGTCCAAAGGAATCCTTTGTAGAATCTTTGACAACGAATTTAAATTTGGTCAGAAAACGGCTCCCTATACCACAATTAGAGATTAGAGAATTTTTGATAGGAACACTTTCACAGACGAGAGTGGCTGTCATATATATAGCCGGAATAGCCAATGAGGAAAACATCAACACCGCTCTGCAGAGAGTGGGGGATATACAGTTCCATCAGATCTTGGACAGTTCTTATATTGCTCAATTGATATCAGACAATGACAATTCTCCGTTTCCTCAGCTGATCGACACAGAACGGCCGGATCGTGCAGTCGGTGTTCTAGCAGAAGGAAGTATCATCATATTAGTAGATGGCTCGCCGCACGCGCTAATTGGTCCTACTACCCTTGTGAAATTCTTTTCCGCTTTGGAAGATTATTTTCTTAATTGGCAGTTAGCATCCGTATTAAGGATTATCCGTTTATTTGCCGTATCGTTTTCTATTTTAGTTTCACCTGTATATGTCGCCGTACTTAATTATCACTATGAATTGATACCAAAAGATTTGATGGCTACTCTCGTATCTTCTAGAAGTTTAATCCCCTTGCCTCCTTTTTTAGAGGCACTCGTTTTGGAACTGGCGATTGAACTTTTAAGAGAAGCAGGTGCAAGGCTTCCGACAAAAGTAGGACAAACAATCGGTATCGTAGGCGGGATTGTTATTGGAACAGCCTCTGTTGAAGCGGGTTTAACAAGTAACATACTGCTGATCATTGTAGCATTAGCGGCACTTGCCTCATTTACGACGCCTGTATACAAGATGAGTAACGCCATTCGGCTAATTCGTTTTCCATTTCTTATCTTCGCTGAATTATGGGGATTGGTCGGCATAGCGATTGCTTTTACCTTTTTAATGGGACACCTGCTTCGTCTGACGTCTTTTGGCAGACCTTATTTAGAGCCCATTTACCCTCCGCGTTTTGAAGATTTAAAGGACGCATTTTTGCGCCTTCCTTTTAAAATGCAGCCTAAAAGACCGATTGAACTTCAATCACCGGACACGATCAAGTTTTCAGGAAAAGCAGCGAAACAGAAAAAGGATATTGATGAATAAATTTCTGATGGAGATGTTATTTTATGAAAGTATCGGTTAAAGAACAATTCCTTATATCCCCTTATCTAGCTTTTTTCGTTGTGCACAGTATGCAGATTGGTGTCGGCGTGTTGGGTTTCCAGCGATATGTAGCCATCTATACGGAGCAGGATTCATGGATCACGGTATTGGTAGGAGGAGCTGCGGTTCATCTCGTTATTTGGATGATGTATAAGATGCTGAATAAAGAGCAAGGAGACATCCTCTCTATCCATGAAACCACATTTGGAAAATGGATCGGCGGGATTTTCACCTTCTTTTTCATGATTTATTTAATGGCAATGGGCATAACCGTACTTCGGACTTTTATAGAAGTGCTCCAAGTGTGGATGTTCCCGTTGATGAAAACATGGACGTTCACCCTCGTTTATTTAATCGCCGTCTATTATATCATCGCAGGAGGATTCCGCTCTGTAGTTGGTGTTTGTTTTTTAGGTGTGGTCGTACCCTTCTATCTGATCTTTACATTTTTAGCACCACTGGAATTTGCGAACTTACGTAATTTACTGCCTGTTTTTGATCATTCCATAAAAGAGATCGCCTTATCCTTTAAAACGATGACTTTAAGTTATTTAGGATTTGAACTTCTTCTTGTGTATTATCCTTTTTTTAAAAAGCCTGAAACCTCGCAAAAATGGTTTCATTACGGGCATCTTTTTACTGTCTTTTTATATTTATATCTGATGTTGATCACACTTGTTTACTATACTCCCGATCATTTGAAACGAACGATATGGGCAACATTAGCAATGTGGAAAATCATAAGATTCCCTTTTGTTGAACGGTTTGAATATATCGGTATCGCCTCCTGGGCCGTTGTTATACTTCCTAATGTTTGTTTGGCCTTTTGGGCTGCAAGCCGGATGGCAAAGCGTTTGTTTAACGTTACACAAAAGAAGGCGCTGATAGTGGTATTAGTGATTACGGTAATCGTAAATCCATTGTTTAAAGAGCGTACTGAAATCGACCTATTAAACAGTATTGTATCCCAGGTTGGTCTTTATTTTATCTATGGATATATACCATTGTTGTTCTTCCTTCATTACCTCATGAGTAAAGTGAGGAAAAAAGTATGAAAAAGATTATTATAGCAGTCATTGTCATGGCCATCGTAGGATATTCCGGAAGGGTTGATAAAGAGATTCTGGATGAATTGGACGTTGCTACTGCAGTTGGGTTTGACTATAAAGGCAAGAACAAAATCGAAACTACTGCAGTCGTGCCTGTTATCAATCCTGATAAATCTATATCGAACAAGACGTTATCGTCCATAGATAATTTGAGCAAGGAATCCTTAGTTAATCTTAACCGAAAATCGCCGAAGCCCGTTGTGAACGGAAAGATAGAAGTGGCTCTCTATAGTAAAAAGCTTGCCGAGGTGGGTTTACAGGATTATATAGATTATATTCATCGAGATCCTAGTATCGGTACACGACTACTTTTAGCAGTTGTGGACGGGAATGTAAAAAAGTTGCTAGGAGAATCTTTTAAGGAATACGACACAGGAACATATATTCAAAGACAAATAAACAATAACATAAAGAATGGATTAATCCCTAAAAATAATTTTCATTTGTTTTTATCTTCTTATTACACAAGAGGAATGGATCCGGTGTTACCCATAATTGAGCTTAAAGATAAAAAGATCAATGTTAAAGGACTTGCATTATTTAAGGGAACTCAGATGGTTGGTTCGCTGCCTTATCGATATATGTTTGTTTTTAAAGCACTACATGAAACTATAAAAAATGCAGGATATAAATTAAGAACAAAGGAGAAAGGAAAGACGGAATATATTTCAATCCAGGGCCTTCAAACAAAAAAGAAGTTTCATGTTAGGAACATGCACACCACTCCCGAAATTACGCTTCACTTAAAAATTAAAGGTTATATCAGGGAATATACAGGAGAAAAAGTAACAGCGAAGACGGCAGTTAAAGCCGAAAAACTTATGAAAGATAAAGTACACAAAGAAGCTGTATCCATGATTAAAGATTTTCAAAGATCCAATATTGATCCCCTGTCATTTGGCGACCAAGTAAGAAGCAGGACAAGAAACTGGGATGGAAAGAAATGGGAGCAGCAATACAAAAATATGAAAGTGAATGTAAAAGTGGATGTGATGATTTTGGAGATCGGTGTTGTGGATGGGCTTTAGTTGATAAGGACAAAGGCCAGGATCCTGCCGTAACGAGAAGCAGGGTCTTTATTCATCTGATTCTTGATTTCAAGCGGACCGTAATTTTAGAAAGATAAAAAACATAAAATCATAAATTAGCCATTCATCAGAAGGTTGCTATTAGGATCAGTAAGAATGGTGAGAATAGTAAAGAACAGTTGTGTAACTCAGAAAGAAAGTGAGGTGAAAACAACATATGAATGTAATCATTGGAGGAATTGCGTTAATCTTAGGATGGAAGTGGGGGGACTGGAGAAATTGGGAGAAGTATTACCCCACAATCTTGTTTATGATTGTAGGTAATTTTCTATATAATATTCTTACATACAACTATCCTATGTGGCTTTATAAAGAACATTTGCTTCCAAATCACACATTAATTGAGATGGTACATTCTTTTGTTGTTTTCCCTGTGGTCGTTTTAATCTTTCTTCCGCGCTTTCCGGAAAAGAATGTACCTCAAAAAATAGGATACGTTCTACGCTGGGTGATTATTTTTGTTTTTGTAGAGTGGCTGATGGCAAAATTTAATTTTTTCTCTTATCACAATGGATGGAGTATTTGGTGGTCCGCTTTATTTAATGTGGGAATGTTCACCTTATTAAGGATTCATTTCAAGATTCCGTTGCTTGCCTGGGGTATCTCAATGTTCGTTGTTCTATTTTTAATGATATTCTTTAAAGTTCCTATTGATAAAATGAGATAATAGTCATCTCCTATTCATATTGGATACTGTTAAAAGAGGATAAATTTGAAAAAAGCGAGATTACCACTGGCATAACCTAATAGGATTTGTTTATAATGAAGAGTATGATTCTTCTAGAGATTGAGCACAATGTGTTGATATAAATGAGTGTGGAGAAGGAAAGGAAGTGCCGATGTGGCTATGTTGAACACGTATACGAAAGAACAAGTCGTTGAAATGTCTATGGTCGAAATCGCATTTGAAATTTTGCAGAATGAGAAGCAGCCTGTTCAATTCTACGATTTAGTTAAACAGATCGCTGAAATTAAAGGGTTGTCTAAAACTGCAGTTGAAAACCGAATTGCGTATTTTTACACAGATATGAATATTGATGGACGCTTCGTTTCATTGGGCGATAATAAATGGGGATTAAAAACGTGGTACCCAGTTGAGAGCTCTGAGGAAGAACTAGGTGCTACTAACAAACCGACAAAACGTAAAAAAGCATCTGAGGATGACTATGACTTCGAAGAGGACTTCGATGATGAAGATTTCGATGAGTTAGAAGTAGAAGATGAGTTCGTTGAAGAAGACGACGACCTTGCAGATGATGACGACGATGACGACGATGATGAAGATGAAGAATTAGAATTCGACGAAGATGATGAAGACTTCGAAGATGAAGATGAAGAAGACGAAGACCAGGGTGAAGAGGAAGAGGAAGATCTTTAAATCTTAAGAACCGGTGCCTGAGAGGGTGCTGGTTTTTTTCTTTTTTATAAAGGGGCAGTACAGGCCTGTCATATATATGACTAAATGTGGATTGAGGAGCAAAACTCGTGGATTAAAGGTAGAAACTTTTGGATTCACCGTCAAAATTCGTGGCTATTTGGGCTGAGTTTCTGGATTGGCGAGTCTGGCACAGCAATTAGAATCATTTTTTCTTAAAAAATGATTCCTTCTTAGCATCTTGACATGAGCTGTGGAGTCGGGTAATATTCTTTTTGGGCTATTCCTGTATCTTTTTTTATAAAAGACTAATTATATATGAACTCAAAGCAAAAGTGCCCCCTAACCATAGGGGAAGTGTCTTTTGCTTTTTATTTTTTACACGGATTGGACGGTGCTTGTACAAAAAAACAAGCCACTCCCGATAGTAGAAAAACGTTTTAAAGCACATACTTATTTTAGAAAATTTAGGGGGATTGAATCATGGCAAAATATATTTTTGTTACAGGCGGGGTTGTTTCTTCATTAGGAAAAGGGATTACGGCGGCTTCATTGGGCCGATTATTAAAAAATCGCGGAGTGAAAGTTACGACTCAAAAGTTCGATCCGTACATTAACGTGGACCCAGGAACGATGAGTCCTTATCAGCATGGTGAAGTTTTCGTAACAGACGATGGCGCTGAAACAGATTTGGACTTAGGTCACTATGAGCGTTTTATCGACATCAACCTAAACAAATACAGCTCTGTTACAACAGGGAAAATCTATTCTACGGTTCTTCGCAAAGAGCGCCGCGGTGAGTATCTTGGCGGAACAGTTCAGGTTATTCCGCACATCACAAATGAGATTAAAGAACGTGTTTTCCGTGCGGGCCGTGAAACGAACGCAGATGTAGTTATTACGGAAATCGGCGGAACAGTTGGAGACATCGAGAGCTTGCCGTTCCTAGAAGCAATTCGCCAGATTAAAAGTGATGTCGGTTCTGAAAATGTCATGTACATCCACTGTACGCTTATTCCATATATCCGTGCAGCGGGCGAGCTGAAAACAAAGCCGACACAGCACAGTGTAAAAGAGCTTCGCAGTCTTGGTATTCAGCCGAATATTATCGTGGTTCGTACGGAAATGCCAGTTCCACAAGAAATGAAAGATAAAATCGGATTGTTCTGTGACATCGACCCTAAAGCAGTAATTGAGGCAAGAGACGCTGATACTTTATACCAGGTGCCGATTGATCTTCAAGAACAAAAGATGGACGAGCTTGTTTGTAAGCATCTTAAGCTTGAAACGCACGAACCGGATATGGCTGAGTGGAAAGAGCTGATCAACCGAGTAACGAATCTTAAAGGAAAAGTGAAGATCGCATTAGTCGGAAAATATGTAGCACTTCAAGATGCTTATATTTCTGTTGTTGAAGCGATGCGCCATGCTGGTTACCATTTCGACACAGATATCGACATCGACTGGATCAATTCTGAGATGGTTACCGCTGAGAATGTAAACGACCTTTTAAAGGATGCTGACGGTATTTTAGTACCTGGCGGATTCGGCGACAGAGGGGTAGAAGGAAAGATTTTAGCTACTCAATTTGCGCGTGAAAACAAAGTTCCTTTCTTGGGAATCTGCTTAGGCATGCAGCTTGCGTCTGTTGAATTTGCCCGCAACGTTCTAGGACTTGAAGGAGCTCATTCTGCAGAACTTATGCCTGAAACACCGTTCCCAGTAATCGATTTGCTTCCTGAACAAAAGGACATCGAAGATCTAGGAGGAACACTTCGTCTTGGACTATATCCTTGTAAAATTAAAGAGGATACTAAAGCGTTTGATGCGTATAATGACGAGGTTGTTTACGAAAGACACCGTCACCGCTACGAGTTTAACAATGAATACCGTGAGCAGATGGAGAAGGCAGGATTCATCTTCTCAGGAACATCTCCTGACGGAAGACTAGTTGAGATCATCGAGCTAGCGGATCACCCATGGTTTGTTGCGTCTCAGTTCCACCCGGAATTCACATCAAGACCAACAAGACCACAAGCACTATTCCGCGACTTTATCGGTGCGGTAACACAGTTGAAGAACTAAATAGATGAATGTTTTAAGTCGGCAGTTCCTTTTTGTTAAGGGAGCTGCCGATTTTTTATGATGATAGTGTCGATAGGTTGCTCATTTGCTGTTTTTGTTCGGTTATTTTTGGTTTTTGTAGGGTTAAGGGGAAAAAATGTACGGTCGTTGCTGATTTTGGTACGGTCGAAGCAAATTTTTGTACGGTGAAATAGTCAAGATCCATATTTTGAGGGATTATTACAGGGTAATTCGTAATAATTCCACAGATAAAATTTTTTATCGAAATTTCGACAAATATATTTCAATAAACAAAAAAAGCCTGGCACAACAGCCAGGCTTCATCTTATTCCTCATCATATTCTTCTAGAATCTCTTCGGTTGTTAAAAATATCGCGTAATAAGTGAATAATGCGGTCAATCCAGACGGAAATCCAATACGAGAGCCGTCATCTAATGGCACTAAACCACGAACAGCCTTTGTATCGATCACGATATCTGCTGCAGCTTCCAAATCAAACGCAATATCTGTCTCTTTTTTGCGTCCACCCATCAAAATAACATGACAATCAGCAGTTTCCTTCACTTTTTTACAAAATGCAACTGCTTCCTCATCATCCATAAATCGGCTTGCCACAACTATACTATCCACTGGCAGCAAACTGTCCATTCTCTCATCCTTAAACTCCGCACCGTTCCGGAATTTATTCTCACCAAACAGCGCCTCACCCACGACTGCTTCCATTTCACCGAATCCCTTGAAATAAACGGTTCCCTCAGCCAATACGGAATGGGCTAGCAAGCGGGAAGCCTCCTCGACAGACTGTTCTTCTTTATCAGAAATCGCTTTTAATAATCCAGAAACTTGAGTTGAAAATATTTTAAGCATCAAATGTACTCCTTTTGCACGAATATCAATTTATCGCAAAATAGTTCTTTCGTTTAGTATACTGAATTTAACATGACATTTCATGGATGGACAGCAGGAAATTGTTTAGATATATAGAAATAGATACTGATAAGTTGATTTGCAAATGAACTCAGATGAGGTGAGCAATAATGAGCGGAAAAATTTTAATTGTAGACGATCAATATGGCATTCGAATTCTTTTAAATGAAATCTTTCAAAAAGAAGGTTACAAGACGTATCAGGCTGCTAATGGTGTACAAGCTCTATCTATTGTGGAGAAGGACCGCCCTGATCTTGTTATTTTAGATATGAAAATTCCAGGAATGGATGGCCTGGAGATTCTTCGCCGTGTGAAGAAGCATGACGAAACGATTCAAGTTATTATCATGACTGCTTACGGTGAGCTGGACATGATTCATGAAGCCATGAAACTGGGAGCCATTACTCATTTTGCAAAACCGTTCGACATCGATGAGATCCGTGCTGCGGTCAGGAAAGAACTTCCATTAAATACTCCTTCCTAAGAAAAATCTATAAAAGCCTGACGTGTCGCCGATGGTAGCGTTTACACCCTGAAAACGTTGATGTGTTGCGGTTTCCGGGCGATATTGGTATGCTATACTAGAATGGAAATGAGCATTATGAAATGTTTAGCAAGACGCCATGAAAGGTAAACTATAATGGCTTCTTTTTGCTGTTTGTACATTTCAGCAATATACAATACAAAACGTAGTTGGTCTGCTCGTGCCAATATCCAAAGGAGGACATGTAACATGCCTTTAGTTTCAATGAAGGAAATGCTTGAAAAAGCAAAAGCGGAAAATTATGCAGTTGGTCAATTCAACTTGAACAACCTTGAGTTCACTCAAGCTATACTTAAAGCTGCACAAGAAGAGAATTCACCAGTAATTCTTGGTGTATCTGAAGGTGCTGCTCGTTATATGGGTGGATTTAAGCTAACTGTTGCTATGGTAAAAGCACTTATGGAAGAGTACAAAGTAACTGTTCCTGTAGCGATTCACTTAGACCATGGTTCAAGCTTTGAGAAGTGTGCTGAAGCTATTCATGCAGGTTTCACATCTGTTATGATCGATGGCTCTCATCATCCTTTAGAAGAAAACATTGAGTTAACGAAAAAAGTGGTTGAGCTTGCTCACATCCACGGTGTTTCTGTTGAGGCAGAACTTGGCCGTATCGGTGGACAAGAAGACGATCTAATCGTTGACGATGCTGAAGCTGCATACGCTGTTCCATCTGAATGTGATCAGCTTGTTCGTGAAACAGGAGTTGACTGTTTCGCACCTGCACTTGGTTCAGTTCACGGACCTTACAAAGGTGAGCCTAACCTTGGATTCGACCGCATGAAAGAAGTTATGGAACTTACGGGTGTACCTCTAGTTCTTCACGGTGGTACTGGTATTCCGACAAAAGATATCCAAAAAGCGATCTCTTTAGGAACTGCTAAAATCAACGTTAACACTGAAAACCAAATTGCTTCACATAAAGCTGTTAAAGAATATATCGGAGCTAACCCGGACAAGTACGATCCACGTAAATACTTGACTGCAGCTCGCGATGCGATTCAATCAACAGTAGCAGGAAAAATGCGCGAGTTCGGATCTTCCAACAAAGCGTAAATTTCTGGTCAAAATAGACTAATATGAACCTTTCTTTGAAACCGCCTATACATCATAGGCGGTTTCATTTACACTATAATAGTGTGTAACGTGGGACACGGAAAATCCGTCAATAAAGTGTACTTATATAAAAAGAAAAATGTAAGCGCACTACTAACGTGTATGAAGAAGTGTGTGTTATAAAAGAATATAAATGAACGAGAAACCTAAAAAAACAGGAGTGATTGTTTTGAAATTCTTTATTGATACAGCAAACATTGATGATATTAAGGAAGCCTATGACCTGGGCATTTTATCTGGAGTAACAACAAACCCGTCTCTAGTAGCAAAAGAAAAAGGCGTCGATTTCCATGAGCGTTTGAAGGAAATTACAAGTCTTGTACCGGGTTCTGTTAGTGCTGAGGTGATCGGAACTTCTTATGAAGAAATGGTTGAAGAAGGCCGTGAATTAGCTAAGATTGCGCCGAATATTACGGTGAAAGTGCCGATGACGCTTGATGGACTTAAAGCCGTTAAGACTTTTTCTGATGAAAATATTAAAACGAATGTAACACTTATTTTTAATGCAAACCAAGCCTTGTTAGCTGCACGTGCTGGAGCAACATATGTATCGCCATTCTTAGGCCGTTTAGATGATATTGGTCAAGATGGATTGGAGCTTATCTCACAAGTAGCGCAAATTTTTGTGATTCATGAGATTCCAACTGAGATCATTGCAGCATCGATCCGCCATCCTGTTCATGTAACAGAAGCAGCATTGCGCGGAGCTCATATTGCAACGATCCCGCCAAACGTTATTAAAGGTCTTGTAAAGCACCCATTAACAGATCAAGGTATTGAAAAATTCCTTGCTGATTGGGATGCGGCCAATAAAAAATAATTTTGTTCGTTCAACACAGAATAGTTGATTGGAGTGAAAGGTGGGAGACTCCTGTGGGACGAGTGGGACAGGTGAGACTCCTATCACCCAAAGGGTGAGGGAGGCACACCGCCCACCCCACGGAAAGCGAGCACCTGTAACGGAAATCAACCACTTTCAAAGGCGACAAAGATGCGCACAATTTTTGTACATTAAAAGAAAATTTTGGTAAATAATAAAATTAACGAAACTGGTAATATACTCACAATTACGACTGTCTTTGTGACTCTTACTGAAAGGAGTTTACCATGGAAAAACTGATGATTGAAGGGGGCTATCCTCTAGAAGGAACGGTCCAAATAAGCGGAGCGAAAAATAGTGCGGTGGCCTTGATTCCCGCTACGATACTGGCTGAATCTACCGTTACCATTGAAGGTTTGCCTAACATATCAGATGTCCGTATTCTGCGTGATTTGTTAGAGGAAATCGGGGGAGAAGCTTACCTGGACGAAAATCAGTCGCTTACGGTTAACCCTGAAAACATGATTGCGATGCCTCTTCCAAGCGGAAAGGTGAAAAAGCTTCGTGCTTCTTACTACTTGATGGGTGCGATGCTTGGACGTTTTAAAAAAGCTGTAATCGGCTTGCCAGGGGGATGCAACCTCGGTCCGCGTCCGATCGACCAGCACATTAAGGGCTTTGAAGCGCTTGGTGCAAAAGTGACGAACGAGCAAGGGGCGATCTATCTGCGCGCAGATGAGCTTGTTGGTGCACGTATCTACCTGGATGTTGTAAGTGTTGGAGCAACGATCAATATCATGCTTGCAGCAGTAAGAGCAAAAGGGCAGACGATTATTGAGAATGCAGCAAAAGAACCTGAAATTATCGATGTGGCTACGCTCTTGACGAGCATGGGTGCAAAGATCAAAGGGGCAGGTACAGACGTAATTCGTATTGATGGTGTCGAAAAAATGCATGGGTGCCGTCATTCTATTATTCCTGATCGTATCGAAGCTGGAACGTACATGATCTTAGCAGCATCAATGGGTCAGCAGGTTTTATTAGATAATGTCATTCCTCTGCATTTAGAATCATTGATTGCCAAGCTGAGAGAGATGGGCGTCTTCATTGAAACGAAAGACGATCAGGTGCTAGTTTATCGCGGAAAAGATCCGTTAAAGAGCGTCGATATCAAAACGCTTGTTTATCCGGGGTTCCCGACAGATCTTCAGCAGCCGTTCACATCGCTTTTAACAAGCTCAGAAGGAACGAGCATTGTAACAGACACGATCTACAGTGCACGTTTTAAACATATAGATGAACTTCGCCGTATGGGAGCTAATGTGAAAGTGGAAGGTCGTTCTGCTATAATTAATGGGCCAGCAAAGCTTGAAGGGGCAAAAGTTAAAGCTTCTGACCTTCGTGCAGGAGCAGCGCTTGTTGTAGCGGGTCTTATGGCTGAAGGTGTAACTGAGATTTCAGGTCTTGAGCATATTGACCGCGGCTATGAATCTTTAGTTGAAAAGTTAAAAGGACTTGGAGCTAAAGTATGGCGTGAAAATATGGACGTAGAAGAAATGGAAGAAATGAAGAACTCATAAGTGTAAAAAGAGAAATCACCCCAACCGGTGATTTTTCTTAAGGATAAATATGTAAGCGTTTTAAGTATGGGGAGGGAACCACATTATGGAGAGAAGTTTATCAATGGAGCTTGTTCGTGTAACAGAAGCGGCAGCTCTTGCATCAGCACGCTGGATGGGACGAGGCAAGAAAGACGAGGCAGATGAAGCTGCAACAACTGCCATGAGAAACGTTTTTGATACGGTTCCTATGAAAGGTACGGTAGTAATAGGCGAAGGAGAAATGGACGAAGCTCCTATGCTTTATATCGGTGAAAAGCTTGGGACAGGCTATGGCCCTCGCGTAGATGTTGCGGTGGACCCGCTTGAGGGGACAAACATCGTGGCATCTGGAACATGGAACGCACTTGCTGTTCTGGCGATCGCTGACCATGGAAACCTGCTTCACGCACCTGACATGTACATGGACAAGATTGCAGTCGGGCGTGAGAGCGTAGGGAAAGTCGACATCAACGCTCCTGTTATTGATAACTTAAAAGCAGTAGCCGAAGCGAAAAATAAAAATATTGAAGACTTAGTAGCGGTTATTCTAGACCGTCCTCGCCACCAGCAGATCATCCAGGATATTCGTGAAGCGGGTGCGAGAATTAAGCTGATCTCTGACGGTGATGTTGCCGCTGCGATTAATACAGCATTCGATGATACAGGTGTAGATATTTTATTCGGATCAGGCGGAGCACCTGAAGGCGTAATCGCGGCCGTTGCCTTAAAGTGTCTTGGCGGAGAGCTTCAAGGAAAACTTCTTCCACAGAACGACGAAGAATTAGAACGCTGCAAACGCATGGGGATCGAAGACGTGAACCGCGTATTGTACATGGACGACCTCGTAAAAGGGGACGATGCGATCTTTGCAGCTACAGGTGTAACGGATGGTGAGCTGTTAAAAGGCGTTCGTTTCGACGGATCAACGGGAACGACTCAATCTGTCGTTATGCGTGCAAAATCGGGTACAGTTCGTTTTATCGACGGCAGACACAGCCTAAAGAAAAAACCAGACCTTGTAATCAAACCATAATAGGATAAAAAGGGCCGGACATTGCGTCCGGTCTTTCCGTTAGGTTTTTCTCTAAAGGATTGAAGTTTGGTTTTGTATTGTCGCATCATAGCAAGTTGATTGGAGTGCAAGATGCGAGACTCCTCGAAAATTGAACTTCAAATTTTCTTCGTGCGATGTATCGCTGCCGCAGCCTTCCTTGTCCTGAGGGACGAGCGGGACAGGTGAGACCCCTAAGGCCATGTGGCAGGGGGCTCACCGCACGCCCCTCGGAAAGCGAGCATCGGGAACGGAAATTAACTACATCCAAAGGTTAGCTTAAAGTAAAGTTGCAAAATCCAGGATTGTATTGTAAATTCACGTTATGGCAGTAGCCGGCCAGTTGTCCTGACTTGATTAAAGAGCATTTTTGTGGTTAAAATAAGAAGTATGATTCATTAGAATAAAAATTTCTTCAACCCACTAAACCCTTAACTTTCAAGGAACTCCTTCCAATAACCAAAACCAAACCAACATATATAAATCCCAAAATTTCAGTAAAAAAATCAATAGTAAAATAAGAAAAGCGTGGTGTCACTATGGGGATTGATTTAGCTACATTAGAAACAAAAAAATTAAGAGAGCTTTATGAGCTTGCGAAACAATTTAATATTCAATATTACGGAAAACTGACAAAGCGGGAATTGATGTTTTCTATTTTAAAAGCACAAGCAGAACTTGATGGTTATTCATTCATGGAAGGTGTATTGGAGATTATCCCGAACGAAGGATTCGGCTTCTTGCGTCCGATCAACTATTCTCCGAGCTCACAGGATATTTACATATCTGCGTCACAGATCCGCAGATTTGATCTGAGAAACGGAGATAAAGTATCAGGTAAAGTTCGTCCTCCAAAAGAAAATGAGCGTTATTACGGACTTTTGCAAGTTAACGCGGTTAATGGTGAGGACCCTGAGACGGCTAAGGAAAGAGTGCATTTCCCTGCATTAACAGCCCTCTATCCTGAAAAGAAAATGGTTATGGAAACAACGAGCAACAATATTTCAACACGTATCATTGATATGATGGCGCCTGTTGGTTTCGGTCAGCGTGGATTGATCGTCGCTCCTCCTAAAGCGGGTAAGACAAGCTTGCTGAAAGAAATCGCACACAGCGTGACAACAAACAACCCGCAAGCGGAACTTATTGTTTTGCTTATCGACGAGCGTCCTGAGGAAGTAACGGATATCGAGCGTTCTGTAAAAGGTGACGTTGTAAGTTCAACGTTTGACGAAGTGCCTGAAAACCACATTAAAGTGGCAGAGCTTGTTTTGGAACGTGCGATGAGATTGGTTGAGCATAAAAAAGACGTTGTTATTCTGCTTGATAGCATTACACGTCTGGCTCGTGCTTACAACTTGGTTATCCCACCGAGCGGACGCACACTGTCCGGTGGTATCGATCCTGCTGCGTTCCATCGTCCGAAGAGATTCTTCGGTGCTGCCCGAAACATTGAAGAAGGCGGCAGCTTAACGATTTTAGCAACGGCACTTGTTGATACAGGTTCACGTATGGATGACGTTATTTACGAGGAATTCAAAGGAACAGGAAACATGGAGCTTCACTTAGACCGCAAGCTGGCAGAGCGCCGTATTTTCCCTGCGATCGACATTCGCCGTTCAGGTACGAGAAAAGAAGAGATGCTTATCGCAAAAGATCATCTTGAAGCATTATGGTCGATCCGTAAGACGATGGATGACTCGTTCGATTTCGTAGATAAATTCATGAAACGAATGCGCAAAACAGAAAACAACGAAGAATTTTTTGAGCTTTTTGAGTCGGAAAAAAAAGGCGCACCAAAGCGCGTTAAAACCGTAACAAACTAACGAAAAAGTATGGTTGCAAATGGGATTTGTCCCTGTTATACTGTTTTTATGTGTTTATTTAACTCTGCTTCCGCATAGGAAACAGGGCAGAAGGAGTGAAATTGACATGAAACAAGGAATTCATCCGAATTATAAGAAGGTTATCTTTGTTGACGCTCAAAGTGGATTTAGCTTCCTTTCTGGTTCTACGTTGCATTCAAACGAGACTATGAAATGGGAAGACGGTAACGAATATCCAGTAATTAAAGTGGATGTAAGTTCTGACACTCACCCGTTCTACACTGGACGTCAGAAGTTCTCTGATGTTGGTGGACGTGTTGACCGCTTTAAGAAGAAATACAACCTTAAGTAATTTGTTGCAAGTAAAAGGGCAGGAGTCTTTCTTGCCCTTTTTTTCTTTATAGAGAAACGATTGGAAACTCGGTAACTGTCCGTTGATGGGCCGGGTTTTTTATACGCGTAGAAACTTTAATTTGTCCTTTAAAAGGAGTTAGCTGCTCCTGAAAAGAACGTTTTATTTGTAAGAATGAAATACGTACATACTAAGGGGAAGATTGTTGCGAAAGGGGGAGCAAGTCATGTATGTGATGAAACAAAATGGCTGGATCGAATTAATTTGCGGAAGCATGTTCTCTGGGAAGTCAGAAGAATTGATTCGCCGTGTAAGAAGAGCAACGTATGCTAAGCAAAAAGTACAGGTGTTCAAGCCGCTTATTGATAACCGCTACAGCGAGGAATCGGTTGTTTCTCATAACGGAACGGCAGTTATGGCTGAGCCTGTAGGACGATCTGTTGAAATTTTAAAAAATGTACTGCCTGAAACAGAAGTGGTTGCGATCGACGAAGTGCAATTCTTCGATGAAGATATCATTCCAGTCGCTCAAGAGCTTGCGGATCAAGGACTGCGCGTTATCGTAGCGGGTCTTGACCAAGATTTTAAAGGCGAGCCGTTCGGACCTGTTCCAAGAATGATGGCACTTGCTGAGCACGTGACGAAGCTTCAAGCGATCTGCATGTCTTGCGGTTCTCCTGCAAGCCGTACACAGCGTTTGATCAACGGTAAACCAGCTTCTTATGATGATCCGGTTATTCTAGTGGGCGCATCTGAATCGTACGAGCCCCGCTGCCGTCATTGTCATGAAGTACCAGGGAAAAAGAGAAATCTTCTTTCAGGCGTAGAGGGCTTGGAAGGTCGTTCTAACTAAATTTTTGTATGTTGAGTCCAGGAGCATGTGTGCTTCCGGGCTTTTTTGTTTGTGAAAGGAATGAGGGTGTCGAACCTGTCGTGGATTGTCGACTCGTGGATAAACGGTAAAAACTTTTGGATTCAGGGCAGAAACTTTTGGATTCAGGCCCAAAATTTTTGGATTGGAGTATCAAACTTTTGGATTGAGTCTTCCAACGGTCTAGTTCCACCCTTTTCCCCGGTTTCAGAAATTAATAATGACCAGTTTTGCCCAACAAAACTGCACCTTTTCGTTCATAAACACTTCCTGCATAGGAAATCCTAACGATATGGGAGGTGTTTATAGTGAAAAAGGCTATTTTTATGCCATTTTTAGTGCTGCTCGTTACGGCATGTTCTCCTATGCAGTCGTATAAGGAGGAAGGAGCCAAAACGGAGCCGGCAGCTCATGATGAAAATGGGGAAATCCGTGACAACATGTTTGGACACGGAATTATAAATTACCACCTAACCAAAAACGAGCCCCGCATCAATTATAGTTATGACACGAACATGAATCCAAGCAATTACAGAAGCATGAATCAATCGCGTTTCGATTTATCTGATGATCAGGATTTGATTCGCCAGACTGTAAAAGATGTTTCGGGAATCAACCCGCAAATGGTGACAATCAACGGGAACTACGCTCACATTCATGTGAACGTACCGGACGATATGTCTAAAAGTGAACGCTCTGCTTTGTATCGTAAAATCACAAATGCAGTTGAACGTGCGGTTCCAAGGTATAACTTCTCCCTTAAAATCGATCAGTAACTTTTTTATCAACTTTTTATGTTTTCATCTCATCCGATAGGGAAATAAAGTACGTATCTGATGAGAGGAGGGATTGTAATGGTTGATAAAAGAAAGTCTGAGGACTCTCCAGAACAAGAGGAGAAGGAACGGTCGAATGAAGATGTGGAACCCCAGCGTGATCCCGATAAACCAGATCACACAGGTAACCAAGATTCAAAAAATAATTAAATATAAAAACCGGTCCTCTAAGACCGGTTTTTTAAATCCTATTTTAGTCTTCTTGCCGCTTGCTGAACCGGATCCCAAGAACCGTTGTATGGAGGAGCATATGATAAGTCCAGATCTGTCAGCTCTTCTACATCCATCTCGTGATAAAGTGCGGTTGCAAGAACGTCAATTCGTTTATCAACGCCTTCAGC
Organism: Fictibacillus arsenicus; assembly: GCF_001999465.1. GTDB lineage: Bacteria > Bacillota > Bacilli > Bacillales > Fictibacillaceae > Fictibacillus > Fictibacillus arsenicus. Next base: position 1,227,075 of record NZ_MQMF01000001.1, on the reverse strand, counting down.
GCCTATAATCTGTCCGCCTAGCAGTTTTTTTGTTTCTTTATGATACGTTAATTTCAATTCGAGTTTTTTAGCATCAGGATAATAACCGGCATGGCTTTTTGATGTGATTCGAATTTCATCATAAGGAATCCCCAGTTTTTCTGCTTCTTTGTTGGAAAGCCCTGTTTTTCCTAAAGTCAGATCCATAAATTGAATGATCGAAGACCCGACGATGCCTTTAAACGTTTTATCCACACCCGCCATGTTCAGTCCAGCGATTCTTCCTTGTTTGTTTGCGGTTGTTCCGAGCGGAATATGATCGTTCAGTTTTTTAACCCTGTGATAATGGGTAGCGCAGTCTCCTGCAGCATAAACACCCTCCACATTTGTTTCCATCCGCTCATTAACGACAATCACGCCTTGTTTATTCAACGAAATCCCTGTATCTTTCAAAAAATCAGTATTCGGCTTAACACCTACCGCTGCGATAACGAGATCAGTCGGATAATCTTTTTTCGCTGTTTTTACAAATTGAACGTGATCATCTCCTTTAAAGCCAATCACATCCTCTTCCAGGCAAAGTTCGATTCCGTGCTTTTCTGCTTCGTCATGAATCAATGGCGCAAGGTCTTTGTCAAAGATGCTTCCAAGCTGATTACTTCGCTGTATGATGCGCACCTTTTTACCGAGTCTTGCCACGTTCTCGGCCATTTCCAAACCTATGTATCCGCCTCCGATGATCGTTACATGCTGAACGTTGTTAAGACCAGCCATCAGTTCTTCTGCATCAGGAATTGTTTTTAACGGGTAGATTCCCTTTAAATGAACACCTGTCCATTCTTTCGGCATAATCGGCCTTACACCAGTCGCGATAAGAAGTTTGTCATAGGTTACCTCAAAAGGTTCACCGCTCTTAGTATGGACACCGGAAACGGTTTTAGAAGCTGTGTCTACTGCATTTACTTCATGAAAAGTACGCGCATCCATTCCGTACTTTTCGCGGAACGTGTCGATACTTCTAGCAATTAATTTTTCGGTTGAAGGGATCAGCCCGCCAACAACATATGGAAGACCGCATTGTCCATAAGAGTAGATCCCGCCTTTTTCCAGAACGGTAATGTCGGCATTTTCCGTGTTTCGTACGATTTGCATCGCGGCACTCATCCCGGCTGCGTCTCCTCCAATTATGCAATATTTCATTTGTTCAGCTCCTTTCCATGTATCTAACATTATATTATTCCCATCGGCTTAAAAAAAGTAACGTGAAGTATCCAAAAGCCTTGCCAATATAGTAACTGACCAACAAGAAGCCGGTTCCAAAAACGAATTATGATAGTAGAAAGAGGTGGTTGTGTGCTAGAGATTAAATCGAACGGAACGGACTGGAATGCTCCTGTTCAGCCGATACATACATTGCTGAAAAAATTGGACCAGAAACCTTTAGACCCTGTTTATGAAGGAATGGGGAATTTTATTATAAAATATAAAACGGAAAAACATACAGATAACCCTCGTTATGTGGGCTGTACGCATTTCTTAGGGCATTTTGCGACGATTCCGTACGTGTTCAACGTGATTACAGATGAAAGAGTGATTATTGAAGAGCTTACAAAGGCGATTCGAATAAATCAAGAGCGCTTAGATTACGAGCAGCTGCGCAAAAATATATTTTCCTATTAATTTCCTTTTGTCCTATGCTATGCTTTTTTTGAGGTGAGGATGATGAACGGAAAAGTCGTTTCTTTAAATATCAAGCTCCCTGAACAAGTCACTGCATCGGGCAGATCCTTTTTTACTGGATATCATAAAATTCCCCAAAAGGATCCCGTTTTCCTACGTAAAACTCATTTTGAGGGCGACGGGGTAGGAGATACCGTTCATCACGGGGGATTTGACCAAGCTGTGTGTGTTTATCCTTATGAGTACTATGAAAAATGGAATACTGAATTGCAGCTTGATAAACCTCTAGTGATTCCTTCATTCGCCGAAAATATTACTCCACTCGGATTTTTAGAAGACGATGTTTGTATTGGAGATGTTATTCAGATGGGGGAAGCAGTCGTACAGATTACCCAGCCGAGGCAGCCGTGCAACACTTTGGCATCCATACTTTGTCGTCCTGATATGATAAAAAAAATTGTGGACACAGGGCGTACTGGATACTACCTTCGTGTATTGAAAGAAGGGTTTGTCACAGCTGGTGATGAGATGGTCCGAATTGAAAAACATCCTTCTGAAATTACGGTAACCGAAGCCAACCAGATTAAGTATGGTTTTGAAAAAGATCCTGCAAAAATCCAGCGGCTGATCGAAGTGAAGGAACTGGCCGAAAATATGAGGCAGTCTCTTTTAAAGAAAACTTAAAACTTTTATTATAACAGTTTTCCCTTATGTTTGGACTTGGGAAAACTGTTCTTTATTAAGGTCGTTCATTCCATATAAATGAACACTTTTTTCCCAATATTTGAAATCCACAATCGTGTTACAATTATCCAGTAATAGTCAAACAATTCAGAAATATACATAACGGGCCCGGGACCTGACCACCAAGAGCACATGGTTTGATTGTTATAAAATCATGATTGGGGGAAAAGAAATGAAAAAAACTGTATTACGCACGTTTAGTGCAATGCTCAGTTTATTGTTTGTCCTATCCTTATTGGTAGGAAATCTCCATTTCTCTGCATCTGCTGCAACGGTTGACAAAGGACCGAAAAACTTCCTCGTTGGTTTTAAATCAGATATTCAAACAGCTCAAGTAAATGAAGTTAAAAAAATGGGTGGACAGGTTAAGCATCAGTTCAAATTTATGGATACGATGCTTGTTTCTATGCCAGAGGCGGCTGCCGAAGCGCTTAAGAAGAACCCGAATGTATCTTATGTTGAAGAAGATCACATGGCATATGCAACAGCTCAAACAACGCCATGGGGCATTACACATATTAAAGCGGATCAAGTTCATGCGACTGGAAACACAGGTTCAGGTGTAAAAGTGGCAATCTTAGATACAGGTATCGACGCTAGTCATGCAGATTTAAACGTTCGCGGAGGAGCGAGCTTCGTGGCAGGTGAGCCAAATGCACTTACAGACGGCAACAGCCATGGTACACACGTTGCAGGTACAGTAGCGGCTCTTAATAACACAACAGGTGTTCTTGGTGTAGCTTATTCAGCTGACCTTTATGCGGTAAAAGTGCTAGACAGTTCTGGAAGCGGAACATACAGCGGCATTATTCAAGGAATTGAGTGGGCTGTAGCAAACAATATGGATGTCATCAACATGAGCTTAGGTGGAAGCTCTGGTTCAACAGCGCTTCAGCAAGCTTGTGATAATGCATATAACTCTGGCGTTCTTGTAGTTGCAGCTGCAGGAAACTCAGGAACAAGAGGAAAGCAGAATACAATCGGCTACCCGGCAAAATATGCTTCAGTTATGGCAGTTGGTGCTGTAGATTCCAGCAACAACCGTGCTTCATTCTCAAGTGTAGGGTCTGAACTTGAAGTTATGGCGCCAGGGGTAAACATTTTAAGCACAGTTCCAGGAAACGGCTATGACAGCTACAACGGAACGTCAATGGCTTCTCCGCACGTAGCAGGAGCAGCAGCGCTTATTATGGCTGGAAACCCAGGACTTTCAAACGTTCAAGTTCGTCAAAAGCTGGTGAATACGGCAAAACCGCTTGGCGACTCATTCTATTACGGTAAAGGCGTAATTGATGTTTACGCTGCGACAAGATAACTTTTATAGTTGATTGGAGCGCAAGGTGCGAGACTCCTACGGGACCAGCGGGACAGGTGAGACCACGGCAGGCTTAATTAGCCTAGGGGGCTCACCGCACGTCCCGTGGAAAGCGAGCATCCTGGAGCGGAAATCAACATCTTCTGATATTGCAAAAAGAGGTCCCTGACTGGGGCCTCTTTTTATGCTGGTCATTCTTTTATCTTACTTCTGAGTATCTGACCTTCACATCCAAGTCATCACAAAATACTTTAAACTGATAGTAATCAAAATAAAGCTGATCTTCCTCTTTATGATTCCAGCTGAAGATGGTTGAACCGAATACATAATCTTTTTTTCTGAAAGCCCGTATGGAAGGGGTATGCTGAACAATTTCAATCAAACCATTTTCCAAACCTTTTTCAAGCTGAAGGATGACCCAAGGCAAGTCCTCTGGATGCACTTTCCTTTTTTCTCCGTTCTTTACGATTCGAATCGTTTTAGACATCGGCAGGTCCCCAATATTTTTATAGTCTTTTCTTATCGTAGTTATTATAATGAGAGTTAGTATCCGAACGCAAGAAGGTACATTAATGTAACTAAGGGCACGAAATGAAACTAAGGGGTGTTTTCGATTGAGAAAAGAATATTCTCATCCAATTGAAGTGACGATGGATGTGGTATGCGGAAAATGGAAAGGTGTCATCCTATGCCATTTGCAGCAAAATAATGTTTTACGTTTTGGTGAAATTAAAAAACTGCTTCCTAAAGTGTCACAAAAAACACTGACGCTTCAGCTAAGGGAATTAGAAGCTGATGGCTTGATCAATCGTGAAGTATATCCGCAAGTTCCTCCGAAAGTTGAGTATTCTTTGACGGAATACGGCAGAGATTTAGAAGCGACCCTGCATCTTATGAGTGAATGGGGAAGAAATCATGTTGATAAAGTGGAATTAAACGGATAAAAAATAGTTACAATGAAGAAGCGAGAGTTTGCTGAAAAAGATTGAGAGTTTAGCTGAGAACGACTATAATTATAATGTTATGCATACAAAGCAGAGGTGAAAAACCATGTTAGAACGTTTAGAAACGATCGAACAGCGTTATGATAAATTGAATGAATTATTGAGTGATCCGGAAGTTATTAATGATACGAACAAACTGCGCGAGTATTCAAAAGAGCAATCTTCTCTTCAGGAAACTGTTGCGGTTTACCGTGAATATAAAGAGGCAAAAGAACAGCTGGACGAAGCAAAGATGATGCTCGAGGAAAAGCTTGATGCTGAAATGACAGCCATGGTAAAAGAAGAGATTTCTGGTCTTTCTGATCAGATTGAAGAGTTCATTGCCAAGCTGAAAATTTTATTGCTTCCGAAAGACCCGAACGACGACAAGAACGTTATCGTCGAAGTCCGCGGTGCAGCCGGCGGAGACGAGGCAGCATTGTTTGCTGGCGATCTTTACCGCATGTACAGCCGTTATGCGGAAATGCAAGGATGGAAGTCAGAAGTTATCGAAGCTTCATATACAGAACTTGGCGGTTATAAGGAAATTATCTTTATGATCAACGGTGCTGGCGCTTATTCGAAGCTTAAGTATGAGAACGGGGCACACCGTGTTCAGCGTGTACCAGCAACTGAATCTGGCGGACGTATCCATACATCCACAGCTACAGTAGCGGTTCTTCCTGAAGCAGAAGAAGTAGAAGTGGATATTCATGAAAAAGACGTTCGTGTAGATACGTTTACATCATCTGGTCCTGGAGGTCAGTCTGTAAACACGACACAATCAGCGGTCCGTTTAACACATATTCCTACAGGCACAGTTGTATCGTGTCAGGATGAAAAATCACAGATCAAGAACAAAGAAAAAGCGATGAAGGTTCTTCGTGCGCGTGTTTATGATAAGATTCAACGAGAAATACAAAAAGAGTATGATGAGACACGTAAGAGTGCGGTTGGATCAGGTGATCGTTCTGAACGTATCCGTACGTACAACTTCCCGCAAAACCGTGTTACCGATCACCGTATCGGCCTGACGATCCAGAAGCTTGACCAAATTCTTCTTGGTAAAATGGATGAGTTTGTAGAAGCGCTCATCACAGAAGATCAAACAAGCAAGATGAAAGCACAGGCGGACGCGTAAAATGAGTACCAAAGTTCATGAAGCCCTCGCCTGGGCTTCTTCTTTTTTAGCAGACCATAATCGGGAAGCTTTTGCCGCTGAGATTCTGATGAGACATGTCTTGGGGGATGTGAGCCGTACGGATATGCTGATGCGTCTTCACGATCCGATAAGTGAAGAAAAGTATGAAGAATTAAAATCGGTGGTAGATCGTCACGTTGACGGTGAGCCGGTTCAATACATTACCGGCAGGGAAGATTTTTACGGCCGCACGTTTTCTGTGAATGAAGAAGTTCTAATTCCACGTCCTGAAACTGAAGAGTTAGTGGAGCATATGCTTACCCTGATTTCTGAGCATTTTTCGGGTGGTGAACAAGTCGCTGTTGCAGATATCGGGACAGGAAGCGGTGCGATTTCCGTTACGATGGCGCTTGAGAATAAGGATCTGAAAGTTTACACAGTGGACATTGCGAAAGAGTCCATAGAAGTAGCACGTGGGAATGCGAGAAAGCTGGGAGCAGATGTCGAGTTTCTACACGGAGATTTGCTGAAGCCTTTTATAGATAAGAACATTAAGCTGGACGTGGTAGTATCGAATCCGCCATACATCCCTGATGCAGAAATCGCGGTTTTGGATACGATCGTAAAAGATAAAGAACCGATGCGCGCGTTGAGCGGCGGGGAAGATGGCTATGATTTTTATAGAAGGTTCATGGAAGAGCTGCCGCTTGTTTTGAAGGAAAGAGCGCTTGTTGGCTTTGAAGTAGGAGCAGGGCAGGGAGCAACCGTTGCCAGCATGCTGAAAGATACTTTTCAGGCTGCGACCGTTTATGTGAAGTATGATATCAGCGGGAAGGACCGCATGGTGTTTGCGGTGGTTGGTAAATAATTTGGGAAAAGGGGACAGACCCGGGTCTGTCCCCTATTCTTTTCAATGTGTAGGTTCATAAATTTTTTGAAGGACCATAAAAAGTTTTAAAGGCTCATAAAAAGTTTGGAGGCTCATAAATCCGGCTGAAGGATCATAACTGTTTTTCTGAATCAGTTTTCCCCGCAAAAAAGGCTGACTCTAAGCTTTAAGCTACAGAGTCAGCCCTTTTTTATTCCTTCACCATCAATTTAAGCGGTGCGGTTATCTTCTTTTCTACTTGCCGGCTAATACATCAGATAAACATTCTATCCCTTTATAATCGTTAACAACTTTGTCGAAACAGACAGAAAAGATTTTAGTAGTTTGCTAGTATGTTTTTTTCTCACACTGACCAAACTGTGGTTAGAGACGAAGGGGAGGAAAAAACGATGAAAAAACGCAATCATTTCTTTATTCTTATTCTTATATCTTTAGCGGTGATGTTCTTATTCTTTGAAACACAAACAAAAGTGGCAAACGCGACGATGAATGCCTCTGTTAAAATACCGGAAGAGTCAATCAGACTTCGCATTTTAGCAAATAGCAACACGGCAGCTGATCAAAAGCTTAAGCGTGATATCCGTGATGAAGTAAATGCTCAGATCACAACGTGGGTAGATGAGTTATCAACAATAAGTGAAGCGCGCGAAATCATCCGCAAGCAGCTTCCAGCGATCGAAGAAATCGTTCAGAACAAACTTAACGAAGCTGGCATTGAAAAGACATTTTCAGTAGAACTGAACAAAGTGGCGTTTCCTACTAAAATGTATGGTGACTATATTTATCCGGCTGGTCAATACGAAGCAGTGCTAATCACGCTTGGAGAAGGCGAAGGCAAGAACTGGTGGTGTGTACTTTTCCCGCCATTATGCTTCCTGGATTTTGAAAACGGAGATGCTGTAAAAGAAAACAAAGAAGGCAAGAGTGATAAAGGCGAAACTGCTTCTGCAGAGGAAGCGGATGAAACAGAAAAAATCCAGACGAAATTCTTTGTCGTAGAGTTATTTGGTAGCCTAGTAAGTGCAGTCGGATCGTTATTCTCTTAAAATGTGCATAAGTTCCTCCCTATTTTCATAGATTATAGAAAATGAAGAAGGTAAGCCTAAAAGGTGTGCCTTCTTTTTTTAACTATCTGTAATAGCAGATTGGTCCTCTTGGAAGTGGTTGATTTCCGCTCCAGGGTGCTCGCTTTCCGCGGGGCGGGCGGTGAGCCTTCTCTGCGCTTTGCGCATTTAGGAGTTTCACCTGTCCCGCATCAGGGAAGTATCCTTGCTCCTGCTTCTACAAGTCAATGCTACAGAGGTGAGCTTCCCAGTCGCATGCCTGCGAGAAGCTTCTCATGTGGTAGGCACGCACCCTTCCGTTACAATCAACTTGTCAATGAAGAGAAAAAAATAATCCAAAACAACAATCTTTTAGAGAAGAACCTTAAAAAAAACAAACTTATAAGAAATGAACTTTTAGAAGAATCAAATTTAAAACAGGGGAGAGTTGAATATGACGATTATTTTAAGGCAGGCTATGCAGCATGAAGCAAAGGATTTATTGCAGCTTGTTGGAAAAGCTGGACTTCAGTCTGAAGGAATCAAGGATAGCATTGAAAACTATCTTGTCGTGGTGAATGATGAAGGGGAGACGATTGGAACGGTAGGGCTTGAACGTATCGGTAACGACGGGTTGCTGCGTTCATTCGTACTAAAGCAGAAATATTCTTCTGAATCTCTTCTCCTTAAACTCATCGACAAAATTTTGGTATACTCTAAAGACAAAGGAGTCGAAACACTTTATTTACTCACAAAAGCGGTGCATATGTTTGAAGCGCTGTCTTTTAAAGTCATTCCGAAAGATAAAGTGCCTCCACATATCGAAAATGCCGATCATGTTAAAAATAATGCAGCATCAGGAGCAGAACTTTTAGCGTATGCTTTAGATTCTTAAGTAGTTTGTCAACAACTTGTCCACAATTTGCGACAAATTGTGCATAACTCTGTGGATATAAAAGTTTTGTGAATCGACCTTATAAAAGGTGAACGACCTGAGTAGTAGAAAGGGATTTAAACCATGAAATCATTCCAAACGGAACGCTGGACTGTGGATAACTTTGACGAAAATTTAATAAAACATCCACATGTTATTCAGGCTTCCTTGTGGATAAAACAAAATGAAGTGGTTGCTTTGCCGACTGAAACGGTTTATGGACTGGCAGGAAACGCTCAAAGCGACCATGCGATAGCACGAATTTTTGAAGCAAAAGGCAGACCTAGTGACAATCCGCTCATTGTACACATTTCAGACCGAAAGCAGCTTGAGGGGCTTGTTTCTTCCATACCAGAAAATGCGGAAAAGCTGATGAACGCTTTTTGGCCAGGTCCGCTTACGATCGTCCTGCCGAAAGGTGATATCGTGAGCGAAAAAGTAACAGCTAGGTTATCCACAGTTGCGGTAAGAATGCCTAATCATCCAGTTGCATTAGCTGTGATAGAGGCATCAGGTGTACCGCTTGCTGCACCTAGCGCGAACTTGTCAGGCAAACCAAGTCCGACAACAGCGAACCACGTATACGAAGATTTAAAAGGAAAAATTCCTGGAATTCTGGACGGAGGCTCTACAGGAGTAGGTGTAGAATCCACCGTCGTTGAGTGTACAGATGCGACAGTAACTATTTTAAGGCCAGGCGGAGTAACATTTGAGGATTTGGAACACGTTGTAGGTACGGGAAATGTCATGATTGATCCAGGTATTCAGAACGAAAAACTGGCTCCGAGGTCACCTGGGATGAAATATACCCACTATGCACCGGATGCTCCGTTTGTTCTTGTGGATGGAAGTCCCGAATTTTTGCAGCAGCTTGTGGATAAAGAAAAAGCTGCCGGGAAGAAAATCGGAATCCTGACTACGGATGAAAGAGTAGATTTTTATAAAGCAGACTGCGTAATACCTGCTGGGAAAAGAGGAAATCCAGAAACGGTTGCTCAGCATTTATATGAGGCACTTCGCTCATTTAATGAAGCGGGTATCGATCAGATTTTTGGGGAAGTGTTCCCGAAAACAGGAGTTGGCGTGGCTATTATGAACCGGCTAGAAAAATCTGCCGGCGGAAACATCATAAAAGAATAACAAAGATGGTTCTTTTGCTTTTGAATTGTTTTTGTTAATAAACTTCTTTGCCAAGTTGATTGGAGCGGAAGGGTGCGAGACTCCTGCGGGATCAGTGTGACAGGTGAGACCCCTCATGGTGCAAAAAGCACCGAGGGGGCTCACCGCACACCCCGCGGAAAGCGAGCATTCTGGAGCGGAAATCAACAGCATCTATTAGCAACCATTTTTGCTAAAACATCGATAAAAATAAGCCTGTGTCTATTGCGACACAGGCTTATTTTTGTGAATCGGCAGCATGATCGAGAAGGTCGTTCCTTCGTCAATCTTGCTGTCGATTAAAATTTTTCCATGATGGTTCTCTACAATTTTATAACAGATCATCAGGCCGAGACCTGTTCCTTTTTCCTTTGTCGTATAAAAAGGTTCACCGAGAGTAGCTAAACGCTCTTCAGGAATCCCGCAGCCATGATCGATAAAGGACGCGATTACGTAATTTTCTTGCTTTCGCAGGTGAATATGTACAGAGCCGCCTGTCGGCATTGCTTCAATTGCATTTTTCAGCATGTTTACAAACACTTGTTTAATCTGATTATCCACACACCAAATTTCAGGAAGATCAGGTTCACTTTCAAAGTAGATCTGAACATTCATTAAGATGGCTTGGGTATCCAGGATCGATATGACATGTCTGAGCAGGTCCCGCAGGTCTGTTTTCGTAAAATTCATGGCTTGAGGCTTCGCGAGCAGCATGAATTCTCCTACAATGCTGTTGATGCGATCGATCTCTGAAAGCATGATCTCGTAGTAATCTTTGTCTTCTGACGCTTTTGACTGCAGAAGCTGCAGAAACCCTCGGATCGAAGTTAGCGGGTTGCGGATCTCATGTGCCACACCGGCTGCAAGCTGCCCTAGTACGGAGAGCTTGTCTGATTTTCTGAGCATTTCTTCTGTTTGCTTCCGTTCCGTTAGGTCACGTGCTACAACAACGCACGATTCCGGCTGGCCGAGGTCATTGATGATCGGTGTTGCGTTCGCTTCAAGGGTTACCCAGTGGCCGTGTGCATGCTTGCATCTTACTTCAAATTTCACAGGTTTTAGCGTTTGCACCATTTCGTTGATCGCGAATTTCACTTTTGGTCTGTCGTCTGAATGGAAGAAGCCTTGAATCTTTTTGCCATCATAAATGGACGGGTCGAAGCCGAGCAATAGCCTGTTAGAGGGAGAGAAATATTTTACGTCCCCTTGAAGATCTACAACTCCGATTAAATCCGTTGTGTTTTCGGCTATAATCCGGTATTTTTCTTCACTTTCTTTTAACGCTTTTTCTTTTAATTTTTTTTCTGTGATATCGCGCGAAATAGCGGATAAAGCAACGACATCACCATTTTCTCCGTAAATAGGGCTTAGAGAAAGACTCACATTGAGACGTTTTCCGCTTTTTGTCAGCCGGATCGTTTCGACGCCTTTTACATAGCCGCCATGTTTTACAATGGTCATCAATCTCTCAGATTCAGCAGCTTTGTCATGAGGGACGATCGGCAGCATATGGGATGAGAGTCCGCTGTTCAGTTCGCTTTGCGACCACCCGTAGATCAGCTCGAACGCTGGATTTACTTTTACGGAATAATTCGTTAAATGCACGACTGAGATGGCGTCACTAGAATGATAGATAACTGATTCGAGCAGGTCTTTTGTTTCTCTCAGCTCTTTTTCCGCTTCTCTTTTGGCTGTAACATCCTTCGCGATTCCAAATACACCATGTATTTTGTGAAGCACGATGATCGGAGTAAGGGTAAAAGTGATCTGGCGGATCTCACCGTTTTTCTGGCGGATGCGTGTTTCGTGCATTTTAGATTTGCCTTTTAAGGCATCGTTAAACTGATCGATCGCAATCGATTTTCGTTCTGGCATCATAAGAGGATCAAACGTCATGTTTAGAAGTTCTGTTTCGCTGTAGCCTGTTAGTTCGGTACAAGCCTTGTTGACAGTCGTGAATTTTCCGTCCAGATCCAATGAGAACAAGGCATCGATGTTATGGTCCATCAATGATCTGAATCGCTGTTCACTTTCTGCGAGCTGCGTTTCAACCTGTACTCTTTCGCTCAGGTCTACGCAGAATCCATAAACTTCTGAGACCGCTCCATCTTTATAGATCGGACCAATCGCTGCTAAAAATGGAATGCCGTTCAGTTTCGATTCGTATGTCAGACTTTCTCCGTTTAATGCTCTCTCGTAAACTTCTCTTTTAAAAACGGCCATCTCTTGCGGAAAGATATCTTCTATTCTTTTTTGCAGAACGTTTTCCTGTTTGAGGCCGAACATGTCAAAAAGCTCACCCTGGCTCTCGGTCATGATGATCTCTTCATCCTGCTTTTTAAATCGAAAGGTCATGCTTTTTTGGCGGGAAATACCGGTTTTGAACGGAGAAAACCGCCATATGTTTTCTCCAGCTGCCGGAATGGCCGGTGCGTTATGGACCATGCTTGTTCCTCCCTTATTTCGAACAGGTTTATATCTCTTTTATATACGCTACTCCCACGCGTTTTCCCTTCCTATGCCGCTGTAAAGTGTGCAATTTTTAAACGTTAAATGAGCTTGTATATTTTTTAGTCTTTTTAAAAGTAGACATGCATAGGCTGAAAGTATGATGGATAAAGGAGTGGGAACTATTTGGCAACGATGGGGGAATGGATGACACTATGGTTTATGTCCATCGCACTCGGTATGGACGCCTTTTCGATCGGGCTGGGAATGGGTATGCTTTCACTTCGAATTAAGCAGATTATGAAAATAGGAATCACGATCGGCCTGTTCCATATGCTGATGCCGCTTGGCGGAATGACGATCGGTAAAGAGATTTCTGTTCATTTTGGCGGAATCGCAGGCATAGTAGGAGGAATCCTTCTCGTTATACTGGGAATGACGATGATTCGCTCTTCTTTTTCAAAAGATGATGAGCCGTTTGTTCGGCCAGTTGGCTTCGGTCTGCTCGTTTTTGCATTGAGTGCTTCTCTTGACAGTTTTTCTGTTGGTCTTAGTTTAGGGATCTATGGCGCAAAAACGTGGCTGACTATTTTTATGTTCGGAATGATGAGCATGCTTCTTACATGGTGCGGGCTGATGATGGGAAAGAAAGTGCAGAAGTGGCTTGGTTCCTACAGCGAGGCTTTAGGAGGCTGCATTCTGCTCGCGTTTGGCGTGAAGATTCTTTTTCCTTTTTAATTTAAGGTCAAAGAACGAGAGGATTTATTTCTATAAGAATCCGGTGATATACTAATAAAAAAACGTTACTCTCTATAAAAATGGGGAAAGCTAGAATATGAGGTGAACACTCCATGAACGTGTTATTTATTTGTACAGGAAACACTTGCCGCAGTCCGATGGCTGAAGCGATTTTACGGGAAAAAGGAAAGGGAAGATTCCACGTGAAATCTGCAGGAGTATTTGCTGGAAACGGCGCAGTTATGAGTTCGAATGCAACACAGGCTCTTTCTGAGAGGAAGATCAAAGAGAATCATCAATCTCAGGGTGTTTCTGATTACTTGATCGAGTGGGCGGATCTCATTTTAACGATGACTGAAAATCATAAACATGCCCTCGTTGGAAGATGGCCGGATGCCGTCAATAAAACATATACGCTAAAAGAATACGTTATGGACGACGAGGATCTGAAGAAAATTGAAGAGATTTACGAGCTGTATACAGAAATTGAAATGCTGAAACTGCAATATATGTCAAAAGATCATAACAGTGAAGATGTGAAGAAAGAGTTTGAAAAAGAAGTGCGGCCGCTCATTGAAAAGCGGATGAAGCTCGAGAGTTCTGTCCCGTCACTCGATATTTCAGACCCGTTCGGCGGTCCTTTGCATCTTTATCAGGAAACAAGGGACGAAATTGAAGCGCTTATTGAAAAATTAGTGAAAAAAGACGATAAGACTAAAGAGTGAATCATATTCTGATGAGGCTGTCCTAAATAGGCGTGAAGCGGCATTGAATAGGGTACTAGTTAAGAATATAATGGAAAAAAGTATGAGAGAGCAGGTGCAGACAACATGAAAGTAGCAATAGGTTCAGATCACGCCGGAGTAAAATTACGTAAAGAAATTATAGCTATGATAGAAGAACTCGGAATGGAAGTAGAAGATGTTGGCTGCGAATGTACGACATCTGTAGATTACCCGGACTATGCGATTCCTGTTGCAGAAAAAGTAGCAAACGGTGAAGCAGATCGCGGAATCTTAATTTGCGGAACGGGAATTGGTATGAGTATCGCAGCAAACAAGGTTAAAGGAATCCGCTGCGCACTTGTTCATGATCTGTTCAGTGCAAAGGTAACGAGACAGCATAATGACAGCAATGTACTTGCCATGGGTGAACGTGTGATCGGTCCAGGTCTTGCTTTGGAAATTGCAAAAGTATGGCTGACGACAGAATATGAAGGCGGACGCCACGGACGCCGTGTGGGTAAAATCTCTCAATACGAAGACCAATAGCAATAAACCCATAATATGAAGGGAAGACCACAAATGAGCGACGAGCTCCAACAGATTCAAGACCAAGTCCTGAATGTTTTGCAAGATCTGCAAAAGCATGCACAATTAAAATCTTCACAATTATTAGTAGTAGGCGCAAGTACGAGCGAAGTAATTGGTGAACGAATTGGCACATCAGGCACGATGGATACAGCGGGTGCACTGTACCGCGGTATCATAGCGTTTCAAGAGGAAACAGGAGTGGCACTTGCCGTTCAGTGCTGTGAACACTTGAATCGCGCCCTCGTCATGGAGCGGGCGGAAGCAGAAAGAAGAGGCTATGAAGAAGTTCGGGTTGTTCCGGCTCGATCGGCCGGCGGTGCATTGGCGACACACGCATTTCACCATATGGACGAACCCGTGATCGTTGAATATATAAAAGCCGACGCAGGCATCGACATCGGTGACACCTTTATCGGTATGCACCTGAAGCATGTCGCGGTGCCGGTTCGAAGCGAAGTGAAAAAGGTCGGCGAAGCGCACGTTACACTGGCGAAGACCCGCCCGAAGCTGATCGGCGGCGAACGCGCCGTCTATCCAAGCAAAGAAGACATACGGTGTTTTTAACGAAGGAAAGCCCTCTTGATGAGGGCTTTTTTAGTTTTAGTTTGAGTGTGTGGCTGTCGAACCCTGTCGAGGATTGTAAACTCGTGGATAAACAGCCAAAACTTTTGGATTCAGCACAAAAATTTTTGGATTCAAGCCCAAAACTTGTGGATTCATGGGTGTTTTTCGTGGGATTACGGTTAACAAGGCTTCTTTTGCGCCGTTCTAGTGCCCTCAAAACCAATGAACTGAAGCTTGGCGACCGCCAAGCCCCCTAATTATGTTCGATCTCGTAATGAATCCACTCTGAATTGATGTTTTTTCCGCCCATTTTCTTGTAAAGTGCTTGTGCAGACGTGTTATCGACTGCGGTTTGCCAGGTCATGTACGCATAGCCTTCCTTTTTCGTATAATCCACGACATGCTGAAACAATTTCTCTCCTAATCCTGATCCGCGATACGCTGAATCTACAAATAGGTCGTTCAAAATGGCGATTTTCTGCACACGAGTGGTACTGAACGAAAAATAGAGTGTAGCGAAACCGGCAAGCGCTCCATCCTCCCCAACCGCAACAAACTGTGTTCCTGCTTCCTTAGAGTTTAGCAGATGCAAGATATGATTCTCCAACTGAGTATCCTCAGGCTTTTTACCTTTATAAAAATCAACAATATAAGCGAGCATCAAGCCCTTCAGCTGCTCGAGGTCTTCTTTTACGACAGGACGTATTTGAAAAGCGGCCATCTTTTATTTCTCCTTTTACATTTTTTTAATAGAGATAGCATTCCGCATTCTTTGGATAGAATCCTGCACTCTGTCTTTATTTCTCATCATAAAGTTCACGAATAGCAGATCAACAATCGTTAGCTGTGCGATTCTCGAAGACAATGCTTCAGACCTGTAAGCAGTTTCTTCTGAGACCGTATAAAAAACAAGGTCAGCTTGTTTACTTAATGGGGTCGTCGCATAGTTTGTGATTGCGATGCATACAGAACCGTTTTCCTTCGCAACGGAAAGAACCTCCAGCAGATCTTTGTTTGTACCTGAGTGAGAGATAAAAACCGCAGCGTCCTGATCAGTCAGCTGTGACGCGGACATGAGCTGCATATGCGTGTCACTGTATGCGGAGCTGCTTTTGCCTGTCCGGATAAATTTATGATGAGCGTCCATCGCGATGACACCTGAGCCGCCGTTTCCGTAGAAATCGATTTTCCGGGCCGCATTCAAAACAGAAACAGCACGCTCTAAAACTTCGCTGTTCATGATATTTAACGTTTCTTCCAACGTGCGGATATTGGATTTCACGACTTTTGATGCAATATCGATCTCAGCATCTGATTCCAGGATCTGCTCGTGGATATCTTTTATCGGTGTCACGATGTCGGCGGCAAGAGCGATCCTCATCGCTTGATAGCCTTTATAGCCCAGTCGCTTACAGAACCGGAACACCGTTGCATCCGCCACATCGAGATCATCTGCGACTTGATTGATGCTTTTATGAACCATCTGTTTTGGATCTTTCAGGACGTAGTCTGCGATTTGCTTTTCTTTTTCGCTGAAAGAAAAATAGGACGATTTTATACGTAAAATACAAGATTGGTGATTCATAGGTAGACTCCTTTTTAAGAAAAGGTTAGTAAGTTAAGTGTAGCGTAGAAAAAGAATCTTGAAAATAATTTTCTTGAAAACGTTTACAATAAAAAAATTTTATTATAAAATACCGTTACATGAAAAAAATTTTAATATATAAAGGATGATAAGTATGTCAGGATCTACATTGATTCTCGTTGCACTACTTGGTGTTTTTGCACTCTTATTTTTAGTTATTCGAACAAAGCTGCATGCATTTGTTGCGCTCCTTCTTGTATCTTTGCTGGTAGGTATAGCAGCTGGCATGCCGCTTAATAAAGTCATAGAGTCTATCACGAACGGAATGGGCGGTACCCTAGGATTCGTAGCTGTTGTCGTTGGACTTGGTGCGATGTTTGGACAGATGCTTGAAGTGTCAGGCGGTGCTGAACGTCTTGCGCAGACATTGGTGAAAAAGTTTGGTCAGGATAAAGCACAATGGGCGCTTACGTTGACAGGTTTCCTCGTTGCGATT
Source organism: Fictibacillus arsenicus (assembly GCF_001999465.1). Classification (GTDB taxonomy): domain Bacteria; phylum Bacillota; class Bacilli; order Bacillales; family Fictibacillaceae; genus Fictibacillus; species Fictibacillus arsenicus. The sequence continues at coordinate 1,210,065 of NZ_MQMF01000001.1, read as the reverse complement.
CCGGTATTTTTCGATGTTGGTTTCATTATTTTAGTTCCGATCGTTTACGGTTTAGCGAAAAAGACAGGTCGTTCATTGCTTTATTACGGTATTCCACTTTTAGCAGGGTTAGCGGTAACACACAGTTTTGTACCGCCGACACCAGGACCGATCGCGGTCGCTGACCTTTTAGGAGCTGAGCTTGGCTGGGTTATCTTATTTGGTGTTTTAGCAGGTATTCCTTCTGCAATCTTGGCTGGACCTGTATTTGGTAGATACATTGCGAAAAAGATTCATGTATCTGTGCCGGATTATATGGAGCTTGAAGAAAAGCAATATGACAAAGAGCTTCCAAGCTTTGCGATGATCGCAAGCTTAATCTTCATTCCGCTTGTACTGATTTTAGCGAACACAGTTTCAGGCGTTTTATTAGAAGAAGGAAACACAGTGCGTTCTGTATTAACATTCCTTGGTCATCCGTTCGTAGCGCTGATTATCGCGACATTGCTCGCATTCTACTTCCTAGGTGTTAGAAGAGGATACAGCGGTGACGAGATTCAGAGCATCGCAACAAAAGCGCTTGAACCAGCTGGGATTATTATCTTAGTTACAGGTGCAGGTGGTGTTTTTAAACAAATCTTGATCGATTCAGGTGTTGGTAAAGTTTTAGGTGACATGATGGCGGGTTCAGCATTGCCTCCAATCTTACTAGCGTTCCTGATCGCATCGATCGTTCGTGTTGCACAAGGTTCAGCGACGGTTGCGATGGTTACAGCAGCTGGATTGATCTCTCCGCTAATCGACACATTAGGTTTAGAAGGACCAGTACTAGGTTTGATCGTTATTTCGATCGCAGCGGGTGCAACGATTCTGTCGCACGTTAACGACTCAGGCTTCTGGCTTGTAAACCGATACTTTGGATTGGATGTAAGAGATACATTGCGTTCTTGGACAATCATGGAGACGATTATTGCATTAACTGGATTTACGGTCGTATTTGTATTAGGATTCTTTATACAATAGGATAGTGGTTAATAGAGGGAGGGCATACTAATGCTGCTCCCTTTTGTGAACGGTTTGAAAGGAGAATAGATTTTGAAAAGTTATGCGATCGGCATTGATATAGGAACAACAAGCACGAAGGTCGTCCTTTTTGATGAAAAAGGAGCGGCTGTTGCTCATCATGCAAAAAGTTACCCTTTGCTCGCAGAGGTTCCCGGTGCTGCGGAACAAAGACCTGATGAGATTTATGAAGCAGTCGTTTATTCTTTAAGAGAGACGGTAAGAAAGAGCGGGGATCTCGCTGAAAAAATTGGCTTTATCTCATTCAGTACGGCGATGCATTCTCTTATTGCGGTGGATTCGGATGGAAAACCGCTGACGAACAGCATCACGTGGGCAGACACGCGCAGTGAGTCATATGCTTTTGCGGTGAGATCCAGCGCTGAAGGATTAGATTTATATAAAAGAACAGGCGTGCCGCTGCACCCGATGACACCTCTGTTTAAATTGCAGTGGCTGAAGAATGAGCAGCCGGAGATTTTTCAAAAAGCAGTAAAGTTTGTTGGTATAAAAGATTATATACTGTATCGCTGGTTCGATGAATGGGCAACCGATTATGCGTCGGCTGCTGCAATGGGTATGTGGAACATGAACACACTCGAGTGGGATGAAGAAGCTTTACAGATGGCGGGAGTTACTCCTGAACAGCTGCCTGTGATCCAGCCTACGACATTTTACTGGGACAGCCTTTCTGAGACACTAGAAAAATTGAGCGGACTCGATTCCTCTGTAAAAGTAGTGATCGGAGCGACAGATGGCCCGCTATCTAATCTTGGAGTCGGTGCGATTTCACCCGGAGATGTTGCGGTAACGATCGGAACGAGCGGAGCGATCAGGACAATTTCAAAGACGCCGATTTTAGATGCAGAGGGAAGAACGTTTTGCTATCCCCTGACCGAAAAGTACTGGGTCTCAGGCGGTCCGGTGAATAATGGGGGTATCGCTTTTCAATGGGTTCACGACCTTTTTACAGAAGATGAAATCGAAGGGTCGTATGAAGAGCTTTCCCGACGAGCTGATGCCGCATCCCCAGGCAGTGATGGCTTGATTTTCCTGCCCCATTTAACGGGTGAACGTGCCCCATTATGGGATGCGCAGGCAAAAGGTTCTTTTATCGGTTTGACGCTTCGCCATAAAAAAGATCATATGGTAAGAGCGGTATTAGAAGGTACGATCTTCAATCTGTACCAAGTTTATAGCCTAGTGAAAACGCAAGCGCAGGAAAAAGCAGACGTTAAGATCTTCGCGACTGGCGGTTTTACGAACTCACCGGTGTGGAAACAGATTTTAGCAGACGTGTTTCAGAAAGAAGTCAGCATTCCTGAGCACACAGAAAGTTCTTGTCTTGGAGCGGTTCAGCTTGGAAGATTTGCAATCGGTGAAACAGACGTTTTACAGGAAGTGGCTGAAGAAACGAAGCAGTATGGAAAAGTGATGCCGAACGCTGAACATAAAGAGATCTATGAAGAGATGTTTGGAATCTATCAAAGTTTATCCAAAGCGATGGAATCTCAATATAAGGCGATTCATGAGTTTCAAAATAGACGTAAAAAATAGGGGATCACTCACAAGGAGCTGTTTTCGCAATCATTGTAGTACTTGGAAGTGGTTGATTTCCGTTTCAGATACTCGCTTTCCACGGGGCGTGCGGTGAGCCCCCTAGGCTAATCAAGCCTGTCGTGGTCTCACCTGTCCCCGTAGGAGTCTCGCATCTTACACTCCTATCAACTTGTCAATGAAGAGTAAAAAAACAGGGCAGCCAAAGTAAGTTTACTTACTTTTGACAAGCCCTTTTCTCTATTCAATATAAGTAGCGTTGATCAACGAAAGTCCTGATTTTGCATCTTTTCCAGTCTTCACGTTTCCGTAGACGATGATGTCAGAACCAGGTGCGACTTTGCTCATCGTAAAGTTCATAACCTTAAAGTCTGTTTCTCCCACTTTAAGCTCAAAGCTTCCGCCTGTTGCGACTGGAGTTTCCGAATTAACGGTACCAACCGCTTTAATAATTTTTTGCTCATAAGCTTTCGGGTCGGCTTCTAATGCTTTTGGATCTAATTCAACTGCATTTTCCTGCATGTTTTTAATGATTTTAGCCTGATTGGCTGTTTCATCAGAAGCTGTTTTCTCTTCTGTTTGTTCCTTTTTTGGCTTTTCTTCTGGCTTCACATTTTCCTCGCTGCAGCCAGCAAGTGCAAGCATAAGGACGAGAAGACTCGCTCCAAACCACTTTTTCTTCATGATGTATGACACCCCTTTTAAATCTACTGTTTCTCTCTATTATGTATCATCATACCATGTTCATCCCTATCAAATAAAATGAATTTTCACACCTTTGTGAAAGATTGTGCATTTCCTCTTACAACTGACAGCATAAATGTGTAAGATAGAAGGGTATGTTACAATCATAATAGTTTTTTCACATAAGGTAAGGGGGAAGCGAAAATGAACCATTTGAAAACAGCTGATCAAGAAGTCTACCAATCCATCATGGATGAACTGCATCGCCAGCGTACAAAAATCGAATTGATTGCTTCTGAAAACTTTGTTAGCCAAGCCGTAATGGAAGCTCAAGGCTCCGTTTTAACGAATAAATACGCAGAAGGCTACCCGTCAAGACGCTATTATGGCGGATGTGAACACGTGGATGTGGTTGAGAACCTGGCAAGAGACCGCGCGAAGAAAATCTTTGGTGCCGAGCATGCCAACGTTCAGCCGCACTCTGGTGCACAAGCCAACATGGCGGTTTACTTCACAATTTTAGAGCAAGGTGACACCGTTCTTGGTATGAACCTTTCTCATGGCGGCCATTTAACTCACGGAAGTGCTGTTAACTTTTCCGGCATTCAATACAATTTTGTAGAGTACGGAGTTGATAAAGAGAAGAATGTCATCGATTATGAGGATGTTCGTCAAAAAGCGCTTGAACACCGTCCGAAGCTGATCGTCGCTGGAGCGAGTGCGTATCCGCGTGCGATCGATTTCGCAAAGTTCCGTGAAATTGCTGATGAAGTGGAAGCTTACCTTATGGTGGACATGGCCCACATCGCTGGTCTTGTAGCAGCCGGCCTTCACCAGAATCCAGTTCCTTATGCTGACTTTGTAACGACGACAACACACAAAACGCTTCGCGGACCGCGCGGCGGAATGATTTTATGTAAAGAAGAATTTGCTAAAAAAATTGATAAATCCATCTTCCCGGGCATCCAGGGCGGTCCTTTGATGCATGTGATCGCTGCAAAAGCGGTATCGTTCGGTGAAGTGTTAACAGATGATTTTAAGGTATATGCTGAGCAGATCGTGAAAAACGCGAAGCGCCTTGCTGAGTCTCTTAAAAAAGAAGGACTTACGCTAGTTTCTGATGGTACAGATAACCACTTGATCCTGATCAACGTGAGCGAGCTTGCGTTAACAGGAAAAGTAGCTGAAAAAGCGCTTGATGATATCGGAATCACAGTGAACAAAAACACGATCCCATTTGATCAGGAAAGCCCGTTTGTAACAAGCGGAATTCGTATCGGAACTGCAGCCGTTACTTCCCGTGGTTTTGTAGAAGAAGATATGGATGAGATCGCATCGATCATGGCATCCGTATTGAAGAACGTTGAAGATGCAGATGTATTGAAAGATGCGGAAGCACGTGTTGGGAAGCTAGCAGGTAAATATAAGCTTTACGAATAAAAATAGATTTGATTAGAACCAGAACCCTTTTGCCGATTGGCGGAAGGGTTCTTGTTTTCTTAATGAAACTCATATTATGGGAAAATTTTAAATAAAGATGTTAGGTGAATGATGACGCCGGTGTATGTATTGTTGGGTGTTTCAGTCGTTTCGGTCGTGTAGTTAAGTGAATTTATCAGGTGGAGCGGAAAGGTAGAATGCTCATTACACCTTGCTGTAAAAAAGTGTATGTTAGGAGTGTCGGTTTTTTAACGACACTTCTTTTTTTATAAAAAAATTTATATTTTACGGAACCGTTTAAAAAAAATGTCGTCTGTATCTGTAGAAAAGGAGGTACGACTTTGATTAATCACATAAAGTCTGAAGCTGGTCAGCATACCGGCTATGATCTCATACAGAGAAAGGAATGCGACCTTGACAGTCTTATGAAAGAGTATGGACAAAGTGTTTTGTGGTTAGCTTATTCTTATGTAAAAGATAAAAGCCTAGCAGAGGAGATTACACAGGATGTATTTATCAGCTGTTACGAAAAGATGGATACTTTCCGGGAAGAATCTTCAATAAAAACATGGGTATACCGAATTGCGAGCAACCGATGTAAAGATGTCTTGAAGTCACGTGCGTACAAGTATAAGAAACTCACACAATCTTTATTTGATCACTATTTTTCTACTGAGCAGACACCAGAAGATTCCTTTATTAAGAAATCAGACGAAAATGAGCTCTCACTAAAAGTCCTGGCTTTGCCCATCAAGTACAGAGAAGTGATATACCTTTATTATTTTGAAAACTTGAAACTGGATGAAATCAGCATCCTTCTATCAATAAAAACAAACACGGTAAAAACGAGACTGCACAGAGGCAGAGATCTTTTAAAGAAAATGTATGAAAGAGGTGGGAGTCATGGAAGATAAGCTGAAAAAATTAAGGGGAAGCATGACAAATACAGTATTATCAGATGTTACATTCGATCAAAACCTGGAGCGGAAAATACATGACCGGATAGAAAGACGAAGCTTTACCAGCAAGAGGAACCATTTGGGGAAGAGATTCATGTACCTTACTGCTGCTGCTGTACTTCTTTTTGCATTATTTATCGGCTCAGCATTCGTTTCTCCCGCAATGGCAAAAATGGCCGCAAAGATTCCGTACTTAGGACAGTACTTTGAATCTGAAAATATCGGTTATGTCATCCATGAAAAACTGAAGGAAGAAAGATATCAAATAAGCGGAGTAGGTGCCTCTTATCAAGGGAAAAAAGAAATATTTATTGATATACAAGGCGATGATCAATATTTCGAAAAAGTGAAAAACGAAGTCCAATCTTTGGCTGCAGAGATTTTGAAATCCCGAGGCTATGATGCATATTCCGTTAAGGTAGGTAAATATCAGGAACGTATCTTAAGTGAAGAAGACAAAAAGTTTATGCAAGAGCAGGAAAAACAAGCAGAACAAGATGAGAATATATTAACGGCTATCAATAAGAAGCGTGAAGAGTATCAATTAGAAGGTTTAGGGATCGACTCCAATAAAAAAATAATCGAGATGGAAGTTCCAAACACGGTTGAAAGAACAGATGAAATGAAACAACAAGTTCAAAAGATTGTTAGCGCTCATACGAATGAGTCTTACACGATTAAGATTAAAAAAATAAATATGAAGAAAAGAGATCAGGATTGGAGATGGGGACAGATCCTTACAATGGTTGGCGAGGATTTAATGGGCAAAAAAGTGTATAAAGTAACCGGTCTGGCGTACTCTGTCTACCCATCACCTGAAATCATTTTTAAAACTTCTTTAAAAAGCACTGATCCTGATTCAAAAGAGCATGCAGAACAGCTTGAGAAAGTGATTGAAGACTATCTGAAAACAGACGAAATGAAAGAAAAGGTAAAAGGCGATTCTTATACGATCACAATCCGCAGCAAAGATCAAAAGAAATTAAATTAAGGTAAAAAAAGAGATCGCGGTGCTGCGGTCTCTTTTTCATTGGTAGTTATGACCGCTGTCTTTCTAAGGCGGACACTAAATTTCATTAAATTCATAATTGTACGGTGGCTCTTATTTTTTGTATGGTAACGCGCTATTTTTGTACGGTTTCGGCAAATTTTTGTTCGGTCTAACTTCCTAATTTTTACTTGCCTCAACAAATAGAAAGAAAATGTATTTGTGAAAAAGAATGATGAGTACTCGCGTCAATATTTATCCTTTTTTTCATGGTTTCATCCCACAAAAAGGGGAATAGTAACAAGTGAGCTGAACAAGAAATATTTGGAGTACATATTGCGGGAATATTACCGCTGATTTTCCTTGAAGTGCACCATGTTTTTCTGTACAATGCTAGAGATGCTTTTTTAGAAACGCCAATAAAAGTTACATAAAAGGAGAGGTGCTTTAAACATGAGCAATGTATATGTCCTTGATCATCCGTTAATTCAGCATAAATTGACATACATTCGAGATGAAAGAACGGGTACAAAAGAATTTCGCGAGCTTGTAGATGAAGTGGCTGGGCTGATGGCTTTTGAAATTACGCGTGACCTTCCATTGCAGGAAGTTACCGTGAAGACGCCAGTTGCTGAAGCGACAATGAAAACAATCGCCGGAAAAAAATTAGGGCTAGTACCTATCCTTCGTGCCGGTCTTGGTATGGTAGACGGCATTCTTAAACTGATTCCAGCGGCAAAAGTAGGACATGTCGGTCTATACCGCGATCCTGAAACGCTGACACCGATCGAATATTACGTAAAGCTTCCTTCCGATGTAGAAGAGCGCGACTTTATCGTGATTGATCCGATGCTTGCGACAGGCGGATCTGCATCTGCAGCGATCACTTCTATTAAAAACCGCGGTGCGAAAAACATTAAGCTTATGTGCTTAGTTGCTGCTCCAGAAGGTGTAAAAGTGATCCAGGACGAGCACCCTGATGTGGATATTTTCTTGGCTGCATTAGACGAGAAGCTGAACGACCACGGATACATCGTTCCAGGTCTTGGCGACGCTGGTGACCGTTTGTTCGGAACAAAATAAGACGGAAAAATGATGAAACTGACTCGATCGAGGGTGGAAATGCCTCTGTCGGGTCAGTTTTTTTGGAATATAGGTTGTGTGCGTGAAACTAACATAATCCTGCGTGGACAGATAGAGATTCTGCGTGGAAGTCATGAGTTTCTGCGTGAAACAAAGTAATGTTTGCGTGGAAATGAGATTTCCTTGAGCGAACGTGTAATAAATAAAAGAACACGTACCGTAAATCCGTAAAATCCAATAAAAGAAGGCTGACAACCGTCAGCCACCCTCGCCAAAAATCTATTTAGCCCATTTCCTCAAACTTCATATCGATCAGTTTCTCATCATCATGCATCACGCCGACTTTCACGAGATGCTTCTTATTCTTCTGATACACCGTAAAATCAAAGTAATCGGTGATCGTCCCGTCCGGGGCAACTCTGCGCGTGTCATATTGATAATCGCTGACGCGGCTTTCCGGATACTTCTTTTTAGTTTCTTCTAAGGCCATTTTACCCCATTTTGCATAATCAACCTGTGTCATGCCCGTTGGTGTCTGATCGTTATATTGTACATTCAATGGTTTGTCGCGATCATTCTCGACATTATTTCTCATATCGCGGGACTCTTCCACCGGTTTTTTGTCGTAGTTCATGCAGCCGGCAGCGAAAATGGCAACAACAGCAAATAATATTAAAACTTTTTGTTTCATTTTGACCAAGCTCCTTCCATATATTTAATGTAAGTATTTATCAAATAGGTAATATTATTCCGTTTAATCCGGTTTCATGGGAAATTGAGGAAAAAATAGTACACAATGTTAACTATAAACCTTTGAAACAAGCCACAAAATTTCCACAATTTATTTAATAAACCGCCCCGGAAGTCGTTGACATAGAAATGTCACTATTGTATTCTTACAAAGGGAATATGGTAAGGTTTACATTCTTGTCTTTTCAAGGGTTTTTTAAGAAAAAATTACCTGTTTCCAGAAGGAAGGAGTCCACATCTATGAGCAATGGGAAACGCCCCTATAAAGCAATGGCTTTAATGTCTGGCATTCTCTCTCAGCTTGTTGGCTGCATTTTGATTGGACTTTTTGGAGGGAAATGGCTTGATGAATACATCGGCAATGAATTTCCAATCTTCCTCATCATCGGGTTGTTTCTTGGTCTTGGAGCAGGTGTTTACGGGATGATCCGCTTAATATCGAAGTTTTCAGGGGATGGGCAATAATGGATGAGTACCGATCGGTGTTTTTTAAATACATAAAGTACACATTATATCTCCTCTCGATTCTTTTCGTCGGTTACGCTGTCACTCCTTACAAAACCATCTTTTTAGGACTGGCTCTAGGTACTGTTTTCGGTCTCTATAATCTTTGGAGTATGTATTCGAAGATTGAAAGAATGGGACAAGCAGTGATTCAGCAAAAAAAAGTGAAGTCACTCGGTTCACTTTCAAGACTCCTATTAGCAGGGTTAGCGGTGCTCATCGCAATGAAATACCCGGAACATTTTCATTTATTAAGTGTGGTAGTGGGATTGATGTCGGTCTACATTATCATGTTAATAGATTCACTAACTCAAGCTATACGCACTCCAAAGGAAAAGAGGTGAACATAGGTGGAACATGGTGCAGTTACTAAAGATTTTCTCGGTTTGACGTTTAACTTGTCAAACGTACTGATGATCACAGTTTCATCCGTTATTGTTTTCCTAATTGCGGTACTCGCTACTCGGGCCTTGTCAATGCGACCAGGAGGAATGCAAAACTTCCTTGAATGGGTAGTCGATTTCGTAAAAGGAATCATAGGCAGCACGATGGACTGGCATACTGGCGGACGTTTTCTTGCTTTAGGACTTACGCTTATCATGTATATTTTCGTAGCCAACATGCTGGGATTACCTTTTGCAGTAGTAGTCGACCATAATTTATGGTGGAAATCACCTACTGCAGACCCGACGATTACATTGACTCTAGCGGTTATGGTAGTGGCGCTTTCACACTATTACGGTGTGAGAATGAAGGGGTTCAAAGAATATGGAGCAGAATTTTTCAAGCCAATGAAGTTCTTGTTCCCGTTGAAGATTATTGAGGAGTTTGCAAACACCCTTACGCTTGGTCTTCGTCTTTACGGAAACATTTTCGCTGGTGAGATGCTCTTAGCACTATTAGCAGGACTTGGTACAAGCGGTATTTTCCAAGGAGTCTTCGCATTGCTGCCGATGATGGTATGGCAAGGGTTCTCGATCTTTGTCGGTGCGATCCAGGCGTTTATCTTCACAATGCTGACAATGGTTTACTTGGCACATAAAGTAAGCCACGATCACTAATTATCGGGAAAAATCAAGCTTCTATATATAGGAGCCAATTTTCATAAAAATTTTAAGGGAATTCAGAAGGGAGAAATTTTATCATGAATCTTATTGCAGCTGCAATCGCGGTAGGTCTAGCGGCACTTGGTGCTGGTATTGGTAACGGTTTAATCGTAGGACGTACAGTTGAGGGTGTTGCTCGTCAACCAGAACTACGTGGTACTCTTCAAACAACAATGTTCATCGGGGTTGCGTTAGTTGAAGCACTTCCAATCATCGGTGTAGTTATCGCGTTCATCGCTCTTGGCGCTGAGTAATCATAACAAGCATTGTTTATTACGATTTTTATAATGGCGAAGCAAGTTTCCGAATAGGGACTACCCTTCGCCATTCCTTATGTATGATCGATTGAAGGGAGGAAATGCTGTGCAATCCTTAATTCTAGGTGCTGCTACAGGTGGAATTAACACTGGAGATATCCTTTTCCAGTTAGTATCATTTATCATCCTATTAGTATTGCTGCGCAAATACGCATGGGGCCCGTTAATGGGAATCATGAAAGAGCGCCAATCACATATTAACAGCGAAATTGATGCGGCTGAACAATCCCGTCAAGAAGCTAAGACTTATCTTGAAACTCAAGTTGAAGAGTTGAAGAAAGCACGAGAAGAAGCAAAAGCAATTATCGACAATGCGAAAAAGCAAGGCGAAGCTCAAGGTGAAGCAATTATTAAAGCATCCCGTGACGAAGCTGAACGCGTGAAAGAAGCTGCATTGGCTGAGATCGCTTCTGAAAAAGAAAAAGCAGTTGCTACACTTCGTCAAGAAGTTGCTGCTCTATCCGTTAAGATCGCTTCTAAAGTTATTGCAAAAGAACTTGATGAAAGCTCTCAGGAGAAGCTCATTAACGAATACCTTCAAGAGGTAGGCGAGTCTCGATGAGCAAAGATCAAGCAATCGTAGCAAAACGTTATGCATTAGCACTTTTTGAAGTAGTTGGTGTTACGAAACTTGAAGAAACAGTTTCAGAATTGCGTCTTGTAAAAAACGTTCTGGAGATGAACAAAGATCTTCAGAAAGTTTTAGCACATCCAAAAGTATCTAAAGATCAGAAGAAAGAATTGATCAAAGAGAGCGTTGGAGCTGACCTTTCTCCTGCTGTAATGAACACTGTTTACCTGATGGTAGACCGCAACCGTTACACATATATCACGGAGATGGCAGCGCAGTTCATTGAATTAGCAAATGAGGCACAAGGCATTGCTGACGCAAATGTATTCTCTGTTCGTCCTTTATCAGACACAGAAATACAGAAGCTGGAGCAGACGTTTGCTGCCCGAGTCGGCAAAAAAGCGTTGCGCATTAATAATATTGTAGATTCTTCATTAGTTGGAGGAATCAAGATCCGCATTGGCAACCGTATTTTTGACGGAAGCATCAGCGGAAAGTTGAATCGAATGGAACGTCAATTAGCTTCTAACGGAAGCTGAGAGGATAGGGGTGAAATTCATGAGCATTAAAGCTGAAGAAATCAGTGCTTTAATAAAAAAGCAGATTGAAAACTATCAATCTGAGATCGAAGTAAATGATGTGGGTACAGTTATCCAGGTCGGTGACGGTATTGCCCGTGCCCATGGATTAGATAACGTAATGGCTGGTGAGCTAGTTGAATTTTCTAACGGTGTAATGGGTATGGCCCAAAACCTTGAAGAAAACAACGTAGGTATCATCATTCTTGGGCCTTACCAAGAAATTCGTGAAGGTGACGAAGTAAAACGTACAGGACGCATCATGGAAGTTCCTGTAGGTGAAGAGCTTCTTGGTCGTGTAGTTAACCCTCTTGGACAGCCTATCGACGGCAAAGGTCCAGTTGCTACTACTAAGACTCGCCCAATCGAGCAAAAAGCACCAGGAGTTATGGCTCGTAAATCAGTACATGAGCCGCTTCAAACTGGTATTAAAGCGATTGACGCACTTGTGCCAATCGGACGCGGACAGCGTGAGCTTATCATCGGTGACCGTCAAACAGGTAAAACAGCTGTAGCGATCGATACGATCCTTAACCAAAAAGATCAAGATATGATCTGTATCTATGTAGCGATCGGACAAAAAGAATCAACAGTTGCGGGCGTTGTAGAAACACTTCGTTCACACGGAGCGCTTGATTACACAATCGTTGTATCAGCATCTGCTTCTCAACCTGCACCAATGTTGTTCCTTGCTCCTTACTCTGGAGTATCTATGGCTGAAGAATTCATGTGGGCTGGCAAGCACGTATTGATTATCTATGATGATCTTTCTAAGCAAGCTGCTGCATACCGTGAGCTTTCCTTGCTACTTCGCCGTCCTCCAGGCCGTGAAGCTTATCCAGGGGACGTTTTCTACCTTCACTCACGTTTACTTGAGCGTGCAGCGAAGTTAAACGACGAGTTGGGTGGCGGTTCCATCACAGCGCTTCCGTTCATTGAAACGCAAGCATCTGACGTATCTGCATACATTCCAACAAACGTTATCTCTATCACAGACGGACAGATTTTCTTACAATCTGACTTGTTCTTCTCCGGTGTTCGTCCGGCGATCAACGCAGGTATCTCCGTTTCTCGTGTAGGGGGAGCAGCACAGATCAAAGCGATGAGTAAAGTATCCGGTACACTTCGTCTGGATCTTGCTTCATACCGTGAGCTTGAAGCATTTGCTCAGTTCGGTTCTGACCTTGATAAAGCAACTCAAGCAAAACTTAACCGTGGTGCACGTACTGTAGAAGTACTTAAGCAAGGACTTCACAAGCCGCTAAAAGTTGAGCACCAAGTTGCAATCCTATATGCATTGACTCGCGGATACATCGATGATGTAGCTGTTGAAGATGTAAGCCGCTTTGAAGAAGCCCTTTACGCACACATGGAAGCTAACTCTAAAGACGTTCTTGATGCAATCAAGACATCTGGAAAACTTCCTGGCGACGACAGCCTAGACGAAGCTATCAAAGCATTCAAAAAGACGTTTGCGTAATTTTTTATAGATAAAAGACCTAAAAGCAGTGGTGCGGAAACGTTTCGCACCCTGCAACCAGCTTACTAAAAAGGTTTGTTTAAAATGAGGATTAACAGGGCGGAGGAGTTCGAGGCGACGCAGTTTCGAGGATCGGAGTTTAGTTGGCTAAATGAGAACCGGAGAAACAAGTCAACGAAGAAATCCGACAGGAATGTTAACCGGAATTTTAAACCTCCGCTATAAAGGTGGTGAAATGAATGGCATTAAGAGACATTAAAGCTAGAATAGATTCTACTAAAAAGACGATGCAAATCACGAAAGCGATGGAGATGGTTTCAGCTGCAAAGCTAAACCGTGCTGAGCAGAATGCAAAATCTTTCGGCCCTTACGTGGATAAAATCCAAGAAGTGGTTGGAAGCATTGCGTCTGGAAGCAACGCGAAACATTCCATGCTTTTAACACGTCCAGTGAAGAAGACAGGTTACTTCGTCGTTACAGCTGACCGTGGATTGGCAGGAGCTTATAACTCAAATGTTTTACGTCACGTTTACCGCACGATCCAACAGCGTCACAAGTCACCTGATGAGTACGCATTGATCGTCATCGGTAAAGTCGGTGTAAACTTTTTCAAAAGCCGTAAGATGTCTATATTAGACAGCATCACAGGTGTGGCAGACCAGCCATCCTTTGCTGAAATTAAGGCGATCGCATCAAAGGCAGTCAGCCTTTATGCAGACGGTACGTTTGATGAGCTTTACATGTATTACAACCATTTTGTAAGTGCCATTCAGAGCGATCTGACGGAGAAGAAGCTTCTTCCGTTAACTGATATCGCTGAAACTAAATCAAAATCTTCTTATGAGTACGAACCTTCAGAGGATGAGATCCTTGAAGTACTTCTTCCTCAATATGCAGAGAGCTTGATTTATGGTGCTTTACTTGATGCGAAAGCAGCCGAGCATGCTTCTCGTATGACTGCGATGAGAAATGCAACGGATAACGCTAATGAACTGATCGGCCAATTGACACTTTCATATAACCGTGAGCGTCAAGCAGCTATCACTCAGGAAATTACGGAAATCGTCGGCGGTGTAGCAGCACTTGAATAGAACTTTTTAAAGTTGATTGAAGTGCATCATGTGCAAAGTAAGATAGGAGGGAAACCGATGAATAAAGGCTATATTACTCAAATTCTTGGACCGGTCGTTGACGTAAAGTTTGAAGGCCAGCTTCCAGAATTGCTTAACGCTTTAACTGTTAGCGCTGAGGGTGTTGATCTAACACTAGAAGTAGCACTTCACCTTGGTGATAACATGGTTCGTACAATCGCAATGGATTCAACGGATGGTCTTGTTCGTGGGATGGAAATCGCTGACTCAGGTAAGCCGATTTCAGTACCAGTAGGTGAAGCAACACTTGGACGCGTATTTAACGTAACAGGTGATCACATTGACCTTGGTGAGGCAGTACCGGCAGATGTTCGCCGTGACCCAATTCACCGTTCAGCACCTTCTTTTGAAGAATTAACAACAAAAACTGAGATTCTTGAAACAGGAATCAAGGTAGTTGACCTTATCGCTCCATACGTAAAAGGTGGAAAAATCGGTCTTTTCGGTGGTGCGGGTGTAGGTAAAACAGTTCTTATCCAGGAGCTAATCAACAACATCGCACAAGAGCACGGCGGTATCTCCGTATTCGCAGGTGTTGGTGAGCGTACTCGTGAAGGTAATGACCTTTACCACGAGATGAGCGACTCTGGTGTTATCAAGAAAACGGCAATGGTATTCGGACAAATGAACGAGCCGCCAGGAGCACGTGCACGTATCGCTCTTTCTGGTTTGACAATGGCTGAATTCTTCCGTGATGAGCAAGGACAAGACGTTCTTTTCTTCGTAGATAACATTTTCCGTTTCACGCAAGCAGGTTCTGAAGTATCTGCCCTTCTTGGCCGTATGCCATCAGCGGTAGGTTACCAGCCAACTCTTGCTACTGAGATGGGTCAGCTTCAAGAGCGTATCACATCTACGAAAAAAGGTTCTGTAACATCTATCCAAGCGATCTATGTACCTGCCGATGACTATACGGATCCGGCTCCAGCTACAGCGTTTGCTCACTTAGATGCAACAACAAACCTTGAGCGTAAACTAACAGCTATGGGTATCTATCCAGCGGTAGATCCACTAGCTTCAACTTCTCGTGCACTTTCTCCTGAGATCGTTGGAGAAGAGCATTACGAAGTAGCGCGTAAAGTTCAGGCGACTTTACAGCGTTATAAAGAACTTCAAGATATCATCGCGATCCTTGGTATGGACGAGCTTTCTGAAGATGACAAGCTAGTTGTACACCGTGCGCGTCGTATCCAGTTCTTCTTATCTCAAAACTTCCACGTTGCAGAACAATTTACAGGACAAAAAGGTTCATACGTTCCTGTTAAAGAAACAGTTCGTGGATTCAAAGAAATCCTTGAAGGAAAATACGATGATCTTCCGGAATCAGCGTTCCATCTCGTAGGCTCTATTGAGGATGCTATTGAAAAAGCAAAAACTTTGGCCTAATGCCTGAAAGGGGTAAGATTGGATGAAAACCATTCAAGTCAGCGTAGTAACCCCTGATGGTCCTGTGTTTGAAGGAAATGCGAAAATGGTCAGCGCGAAAGCAAAAAGCGGGGAGCTTGGAGTTCTTCCAGGCCATATCCCGCTTGTAGCTCCTTTAACGATCAGCGCCGTGCGTGTTCACGACGTTGATGGGAAAACACAATACGTGGCCGTTAGCGGTGGATTTATTGAAGTGCGACCTGAAAAAGTCACAATTTTAGCAGAAGCTGCTGAAGTTGCTGGCGACATCGAAGTGGATCGCGCACGTGCAGCGAAAGAACGTGCCGAGAAGCGTCTTGCAGGCAACAAGCAAGATAACGTAGATGCAACTCGTGCGGAATTTGCACTAAAACGTGCAATCAACCGTATCGACATTGCAGCAAAGCGTTAATTTTTCAAGCCTTCCAGCTCTTTTATGGAGCTGGGGGCTTTTTTTGTTGTTCTTTAATGTGATGGGAGAGAGTAGGGTATCAGCAGTAAATATTGCGGGAATAAGTGGATACGCGGGTATATAGGCGGCGAAAAATGTCGAGGATTGTAGACTCGCGGATAAACAGCTAAAACTTTTGGATTGAGGGCTTTAACTCGTGGATAAACTGCCCAAATTTCTGGATTGATGCGGCTTTTTTCTGGATTCGACCCCTTGAACAAGACTGAATACCCCTTTAGGTATCATCTCAAAACAGTTTCGGAACCCGAAACTCCACCTAATTTAAGTATCTTAGGTTTAGTCCATCACGTCCAACTTAGTTTTTTTGTAGAATAACCTCATTTTCTCCCTGAAAATAAAAATATCCCTTCTGAAAATAATCAGAAGGGATATCTGCATCACGTTCATTTCTTTTAAAGGAGGCTGAAATGAAAATTTACTATTATGGGGGACTGAATCAGGATTTTCCGAACACCGATGGAAGGTCATTTTTCTTTTTTAGCCAGACCTGTTCTCCGTTTTCATCTACAATCCTATCCGCTTCTTCTAACTCCGCTTTTTCAGCAACTTCGTCTCTAAAAGGATTTGGAAAATTGCTATAAGGAACGAGTTGATGTCTTATCTTTTTATTTATAATCATAATCATCTCCTCTGCATAAAGCTGCTGGGTTTAAGAAGCCATACTACATTAAATGCTCGTCCACGGCAGTTCGTATGTGTTATTATCACAGAATATAAAAAAGGGCTACACATCAATAAAATTACGCGAAATGAAAATGATAAGAAGTATAAGAGGAGTGTGCACGATGAGTTTTCATGGTCAAAAAGTTCTACCAGCGGCTAGAAAGATGAAAGATTTTGAGA
The DNA here is from genome assembly GCF_001999465.1 of Fictibacillus arsenicus. Classification (GTDB taxonomy): domain Bacteria; phylum Bacillota; class Bacilli; order Bacillales; family Fictibacillaceae; genus Fictibacillus; species Fictibacillus arsenicus. The sequence continues at coordinate 1,193,137 of NZ_MQMF01000001.1, read as the reverse complement.
AGCTGCTTAAAAGCAAATATACATACATAGTTTGTTTAGATACGCATATTAGTCAGCTGAAATTTATGATCGCCATGGCAAATGAGCGGAATAAGAAAGTTCTTGTCCATCTGGATCTGATCAATGGCTTGAAAGCAAACGAATATGCCGTGGATTTTTTAGCTCAGGAAATGAAACCGTCGGGAATCATATCGACACGCTCAAACTGCATTATTCGAGCGAAAAAAAGGAACATGATCGCTGTCCAGCGCTTATTTTTATTAGATTCATTAGCACTTGAAACAAGCTATAAAGTAATCGAACGTGCTCAGCCAGACTATTTAGAGGTTTTGCCGGGCATCATGCCGGAAATAATTAAAGAAGTGAGAGAGCAAGCGCAAATACCAATAATTGCTGGCGGGCTTATCCGTACGAAAGAAAATGTCTTGCAAGCCCTTAGTGCAGGAGCGGAAGCAGTAACGACCTCTAATCCAGAATTGTGGATCTAATATTTTTCTTGAATAACGTTTGACAACGTTTACATCCTTGCTATAATAGAGACAAGTTCATAAACGTGACGGAGAACATGGAGATCCACAAAGGGTAACTTATAGCAAAACTATAGGTATCTTTTGCTGGGTCTTTTTTGTTTGCTTCCATCACGGTTCAAAAAAGCAATTATACAAAATCATCTTGTCAGTAAGCATAAAGGAGGAAAAATGATGTCAACATTTATGGGAGAATTAATCGGTACGATGATCCTCATTATTTTTGGAGGGGGTGTTGTTGCAAACGTTTCCTTGAATAAATCCAAGGCACAAGGCGGCGGTTGGATAGTCGTTGCACTAGCTTGGGGACTTGCCGTATCAGTAGCGGTTTACGCGGTCGGAGGTTTCAGCGGTGCGCACATTAATCCGGCTGTAACACTCGGACTTGCTGCAATCGGTGAATTTGCCTGGAGCGATGTCCCAATGTACATCGTCGCTCAGGTAATCGGCGGAATGCTTGGTGGAATCGTTGTGTACTTCCACTTCCTGCCGCATTGGAAAGCGACTGAGGATAAAGCGGTAAAGCTCGGAGTTTTCTCAACTGACCCTGCGATCCCGCACACTTTCTCGAACTTGCTTTCAGAATTTATCGGAACAGCTGTTTTGCTTGTAGGATTATTATCGATCGGAGCGAATAAATTTTCAGAAGGACTAAATCCGCTGATCGTCGGATTCCTGATTGTCGCAATCGGCTTATCACTCGGTGGTACGACTGGCTACGCGATCAACCCTGCACGTGACTTAGGACCAAGAATTGCACACGCGATTTTGCCAATTCCAGGAAAAGGCGGTTCAAACTGGACGTATTCATGGATTCCAGTTGTAGGTCCAGTACTTGGAGGGGTATTCGGAGCGTTGTTCTATCAAGCTGTTTTCACTGGCAAAGTAACGTCGCTATTTTGGATTTGGACAGCGGTATGTGCAGGAGTATTGGCAATTACGTTCATGTTAGGACAAAAAGGCACACATGCAATACCGCACGGAAATAAAATTGAAAACTAAAATACAAATAAGATACTCGGGAGGGTTTTTGAAATGGCAAAAAAATATATTATCGCACTCGACCAAGGAACAACAAGTTCAAGAGCTATTCTATTCGATCAAGCTGGAGAAATCGTTGAAATCTCTCAAAAGGAATTTAAACAGCATTTTCCTAAGCCAGGCTGGGTGGAGCATGATGCACAGGAAATCTGGGGAACGATTTTAGCGGTTGTTGCAGAAGTTCTTCATAAAACAGATACAAATCCTGCTGAGATCGCGGCGATCGGAATCACGAATCAGCGTGAAACGACAGTTGTGTGGGACAAGAACACAGGGAAGCCTGTTCACAATGCGATTGTTTGGCAATCACGCCAGACAGCTGAAATTTGTGATGAACTGAAGAACCAAGGACATAATGACAAGTTCCGCGACAAAACTGGACTTTTAATCGACGCCTATTTTTCTGGAACAAAAGTAAAGTGGATTCTTGATAACGTTGACGGAGCAAGAGAAAAAGCGGAAAACGGCGATCTTCTTTTCGGAACGATCGATACATGGCTTGTGTGGAAGCTGACTGGCGGTAAATCGCACGTGACCGATTATTCAAACGCATCACGAACGCTTATGTATAACATCTATGACTTGAAATGGGACGACGAATTGCTCGATATTCTAGGCGTTCCAAAATCGATGCTTCCAGAAGTAAAATCTTCTTCTGAAGTATATGGAGAAACGATTGATTATCATTTCTTCGGACAAAACATTCCGATCGCAGGAATTGCCGGTGACCAGCAGGCTGCACTTTTCGGACAAGCGTGCTATGAAAAAGGAATGGCGAAAAACACGTATGGTACTGGATGTTTCATGCTCATGAACACCGGCGAAAAGGCAGTTCCGTCAGAACATGGACTTCTTACAACAATCGCTTGGGGCATCGATGGTAAAGTAGAATACGCTCTAGAAGGTAGTATTTTTGTGGCAGGATCTGCGATTCAATGGCTTCGTGATGGATTGCGCATGCTAAAAGATGCAGCAGACAGTGAAAAATATGCAGATCGTGTTTCGTCAACTGACGGTGTATATGTGGTGCCAGCCTTCGTAGGACTTGGTACACCTTACTGGGATTCTGAAGCACGTGGGGCGATCTTCGGATTGACGCGTGGTACAGAGAAAGAGCACTTTATCCGTGCAACGCTTGAATCACTCGCTTATCAGACGAGAGACGTACTCACTGCGATGGAAGCAGACTCTGGGATCGAGCTGAAAAAGCTGCGTGTTGATGGCGGAGCAGTTAAGAATAATTTCTTAATGCAATTCCAAAGTGATATTCTAAATGTTCCGGTTGAACGTCCAAAAATTAATGAGACGACGGCACTTGGAGCGGCTTACCTTGCTGGTCTTGCAGTAGGTTTCTGGAGTGACCGCCAAGAAATCGCAGAAAAGTGGAAAGTGGACAAAGATTTCGACGTAAACATGAAAGAAGAAGAACGCGACGAACTTTATGGCGGCTGGAAAAAAGCTGTTGAAGCAACGATTGCTTATAAACCTAAAGCTTAACCCTTGAAAAAGTTTAAATTTGCGTTATACTAAAACCAAGTTGATATTGAACCGGTTGGAGATCAGGAGAGACCACAAAACCTCGTAAACAGTTGCGGGGTTCTTGTGGTCTTTTTTTGCGTAATGAAAGCGCACTAAACGTAAAATCTGCGTGTTGCAGCGCTAATTAACGGGAAAACTACCCATAGCTTTTATGTGTCCGACGGTTCTAACAGAAGGAGTGAGAGGAAAATGACAGCAGCATTTTCAACCTATAATAGAGAAACAATCATCGATAATATGAAAAAACAAAAGCTCGATTTGCTTGTAATAGGCGGCGGTGTTACAGGAGCAGGTATTCTGCTTGATGCCCAGACGCGCGGAATGAAGGTCGGGCTCGTTGAAATGCAGGATTTTGCAGCAGGAACTTCGAGTCGTTCTACGAAACTCGTTCACGGCGGACTGCGCTATTTAAAACAGTTCGAAGTGAAGCTAGTTGCTGAAGTCGGGAAAGAGCGCGCAATCGTTTACGAGAACGCACCACATGTAACAACACCAGAATGGATGCTTCTGCCGATCTATAAAAATGGAACGTTCGGTAAATTCTCGACATCGATCGGTTTAAAAGTGTATGACTTTTTAGCAGGCGTAAAGAAACAAGAACGCAGAAAAATGCTATCAGCCTCAGAAACATTGAAACACGAACCACTTTTGAAAAAGAGTGGGCTACAAGGCGGCGGGTACTATGTGGAATACAAAACGGATGACGCCCGTCTGACTCTTGAGATCATGAAGGAAGCAGTTGCCCGAGGTGCATCAGCTGTTAACTATTCGAAAGTGACAAGTTTTATATACAATGGGAAAAAAGCAGTCGGGGTAAAAGTCGAAGATCAACTGACAGGTGAAGTTCATGAGATTTATGCGAAAAAGATTGTGAACGCAACTGGTCCTTGGGTTGATGAGCTCCGCGAAGAAGACCGGTCGAAAACAGGAAAAGAGATCCACCATACAAAAGGAATCCACCTCGTTATCGATCAGTCGAAGTTCCCGCTCAAACAGGCTGTTTATTACGACACAGAAGACGGTCGAATGGTGTTCGCGATTCCGAGAGCGGGCAAAACGTATGTGGGAACAACGGATACAGACTATAAAGGAGACCTCGCAAACCCAGGCATGACTGAAGAAGATCTGAACTATGTCCTGAACACGATCTCCTTTATGTTCCCGGAAGTGAAGGTTACCCGAGATGATGTCGAGTCCTCATGGTCAGGGCTTCGTCCGCTGATTCATGAACCGAAGAAAGGTCCATCTGAAATTTCGAGAAAAGATGAAGTCTTTCACTCTCCGTCTGGTCTATTGACGATCGCCGGCGGAAAGCTTACCGGCTACCGCAAAATGGCGGAAAAAGTAGTCGATATCGTTCGTGACCAGCTGGCAGAGGAAGAAGATGCGAAGTTCCCAGACTGCAGAACACAGCATTTGGAACTGTCAGGCGGAAAAATGGGCGGCAGCGAAAACTTCGGAGACTTTTTACGTATGAAAGTGCAGGAAGGTCTTGGATTAGGGCTTGATGAAACGAAAGCTAGTGAGCTTGTTCAGCGTTACGGAACGAATATTGATGTTGTTTACGGATTTATGAAAGAGCGCGGTGAGGAAGCGAAGAAATATAACTTGCCGAAGAGCCTTTACGCATCCCTTCTGTACGCGCAGGAATACGAGATGGCTTCGACTCCATCCGATTTCTTGATCCGCCGAATTTCTGCTCTATACTTTGACATCGATACGGTGTACAAATGGAAGGAAAACGTCATCAGCTGCATGGCCGATAAATTGGGCTGGGATGACGAACAGAAGCGTGATTACGCAGCCGAATTTGAAGAGCAGCTGAGATTGTCGGTTGAACCGGTTAATGAATAACGTTGAGATGAGCAATCCCGTATTGGTCCGGGATAGCTTTTTTGTTGGTGGGATGGGGGTATATGTGTGCAGGGGTTGGTCACCTTTTGTCGAAATTCGTTTAAATATTTCATTACCGTGGAATTAATTCCATTTACCCTGTAATAAAATGCATTTACCGTGGAATTATTTCGGTTTACCGTGGAATTAATACCTCATATACCTAGTGAGGTATTCACGAAGTGCGTAGCGAACTCACTGGAATCCCCGATTTTTAACCAAATAAAAGGATGCTGCCCGCAAAAGTTGGACAGCATCCTCATTTTTTTATAAAAGTAGATTGTTTTAAGTAGTCAGATGGGTATTTTTGAAGCAAATATTGCAAGTACAGCTGAATTTCATAAGGAGTCTCTTCAAAAACTCCATTCTCGCTATCCTTTAGCTCATCCAGCAGTGAAAAAAAGTGCTTTTTATCGTCGGTTTCAGCCACTTTTTTAAAATAACCCCAAACATGTTCCAATGTATTGATGAGTGCTTTTTTATCGTAAGGTTTTTGTTTATAATCGAAGATCAACTTTTGAATCTCAACATATTCTTCTGTAAATTGTGCTTCTCTCATTTTACCCTGAATATCTTTATAAAGGTTATAGCCCTTGGCCATTACAGAATACTTTTCACTAGCCCAAAGCAGTTCGGTCTCTTTTTTCAAGTAGAGATCACTTCCTCTTTTTAGGCATTTTATTAAATGAAAACGTAAAGCGCGAGTGCTATTAATGAGACAAGAATCAGCACAGCGTAAATCGCAGTTAAACGAAAGAGATTTTGTTTTGTTGAACTTCCGTATTTTTCATCCTGCGTTCTGGAGATCATGATTGTTCCTACTAACCCTGCTACTGAAATGACAACAATTAAGAAATAAGCAATCCACCAAAAGTCCATAAATACATCTCCTCCTCTTTTCACTTTTATCATACTCCTAACTTCCTGATAATCACATGTGAAAATTTACAGGATTATGAACATTTCTATAGAAAAATAAGAATACAACATTTTTATAGTTCATAAGCATGTCACAAAAGGTATCATCGACACAAAAAATGGAATTTGTTATAATTGAAGCGGTTACATAATTTGAAAAATTCTGAGTTTTTATGGGGGTAGTCAGAATGGATTTTTACAATTTATATCAGAACAATTACCTCATCGTGGCTGTATTTCTTTTTTTAGGGATCCTTTTGCCGGTTGTCGCTTTGACAGCGGGTCGTATTCTGCGTCCTTATAAGCCGTCGGCAGAAAAATACACCACTTACGAAAGCGGGATCGAACCTTTTCACCAAAGCTGGGTTCAGTACAATGTCCGCTATTATTTGTTTGCACTTATGTTCGTTATTTTTGATGTTGAAACGGTGTTTTTATATCCATGGGCAGTGGCTTATGAAGAGCTAGGCGTTTTTGCCCTGATTGAAATGGGAATTTTCGTTGTTCTTTTAACGTTAGGTCTCGTATACGCTTGGAAAAAGAAGGTGCTTAAATGGACATAAAATGGGAGCTTACGGCTGAAGAACGTTCAGAACTGGAACGCAACGTCTTTATGGTAACACTCGAACAAGTAAAAGCATGGGCACGAAGCAACTCGCTTTGGCCTCTGACATTCGGACTCGCGTGCTGTGCGATCGAAATGATGGGAACCGGCTCCTCGCATTATGACTTAGACCGATTTGGGAGTATCTTTCGAACGTCTCCTCGGCAGTCAGATGTCATGATCGTTTCAGGAACGGTTACTAAAAAAATGGCGCCTGTATTAAAAAGGTTGTATGAGCAGATGCCTGAGCCGAAGTGGGTCATAGCGATGGGTTCATGTGCAACCGCAGGCGGTCCATATATCAAATCATATGCCGTTGTAAAAGGGGTCGATCAGATCGTCCCTGTCGACGTGTACATACCTGGCTGCCCGCCAAATCCAGCAGCGCTGATTTACGGCATCAACAAGCTTCAGGAAAAAATCCGTTATGAAGCGAAGACCGGCAAGAAGGTGATGAGCGAATGACAAAAGAACATAACGAATCCAATGAAGGTTTATCCATAGAAGAGCAGAAGAAAAAGGCTGCTGCTGAAGCAAAGGCAAAGGCGCTTGAACTCGCGAAGCAGCGCCAGGCGGAAAAAGCAAAAGCGGAAGAAGCAACGGAACCCGTGGCATATCCAGAATTAACAAAAGAAGAGTTGAAAAAGAAAGCTGCTGCTGAAGCAAAGGCGAAGGCACTTGAACTTGCGAAGCAGCGTCAGGCAGAAAAGGCGAAAGCGGCGGAAGCGGCGGAAGCGTCCGAACCCGCGGCAGAACCAGAATTAACAAAAGAAGAGCTTAAAAAGAAGGCAGCCGCAGAAGCGAAGGCGAAAGCGCTTGAACTTGCGAAACGGAGACAGGCAGAAAAAGCAAAAGCGGCAGAAGCCTCCGAACCAGCTGCTGAACCAGAATTAACAAAAGAAGAGCTAAAAAAGAAGGCTGCTGCAGAAGCAAAGGCGAAAGCGCTGGAACTCGCGAAACAGCGTCAAGCTGAAAAAGCTCAAGATTCTACTGAATCAAATGAACCAGCTGGTGACGACGAAAAGGCGAAAGCAGCAGCAAAAGCAAAGGCTGCCGCCGCAGCTAAAGCGAAAGCAGCCGCTGCCGTGAAGGCAAAACTCGCAAGAGAAACAGGCGGAGACGCAGCAACCGAACCAGCATCCGACGACGAAAAGGCAAAAGCAGCAGCAAAAGCAAAGGCCGCTGCAGCTGCAAAGGCGAAAGCAGCCGCAGCCGCGAAAGCAAAAGCATCAAGAGAAGCGGGCGTAGAAGCTCCAGCGGGTGACGATGAAAAAGCAAAAGCCATCGCAGCCGCGAAAGCAAAGGCTGCAGCCGCTGCAAAAGCGCGTGCCGCAGCTAACGCAAAAGGTGCTGCAGCAGAACCAGCAGAAGAAGAAAAACCTTCACCAAATCAGCCGATCCTCGATACCTACATAAAAGTCATCAAAGAGCACTTAGGAGAAGAGACGTTAGAAGATGCTTATATCAACAGACTCTCAAAAGACGTGCCGACATTAGTCGCGAAACCCGATACCTATTACAAAGTCGCTGAGTTTTTAAAACACAACGATCAGCTTCGTTTTGATTATTTGTCTGAAATGCATGGAACAGATTTTGAAACGCATTTTGAAGTATATAACCATTTATATTCGTATGTAAATCGCCAGTCCGTTGCATTAAAAGTAAAAATAGACAGAAATAGTGCCGTTACCCACTCTATTACCCCGTTATGGGCAGGCGCAAACTGGCCTGAGCGTGAAACGTATGATCTTTTAGGAATCCATTTTGAAGGTCATCCGAACTTAACACGCATAATGCTTCCGGATGACTGGGTAGGTCATCCGCTTAGAAAAGATTACGAACCGCATGACGTGGAGGTGTAGAGAATGATCAGAACAGAAGAGATGCTCCTCAACGTTGGACCTCAGCATCCGAGTACACACGGCGTTTTCCGGATCGTACTAAAGATCGACGGTGAAACGATTATTGAAGCAACACCTGTAATCGGCTACCTCCACCGCGGGACTGAAAAGCTTGCTGAAAACTTGCAATATACGCAGATTATCCCGTACACAGACCGCATGGATTATTTGGCTGCGATGACGAACAACTACGTGATCTGCCATGCCGTTGAAACGATGATGAGTCTCGAGATTCCTGAACGTGCGGAATACTTGCGCGTTATTGTGATGGAGCTCGGACGAATCGCGAGTCACCTCGTTTGGTTCGGTACATATTTACTTGATATTGGTGCGATGAGCCCCTTTCTATACGCATTCCGTGAAAGAGAAGCGATCATCAACATGCTGAACGAAATTTGCGGTGCGCGCCTTACGTTCAACTACATGCGTGTCGGCGGCGTGAAGTGGGATGCGCCAGATGGATGGATCGAAAAAGTTCGTGATTTTGTTCCGTATATGAGAGAAGAGCTTGCGGGCTATCATGATCTCGTGACAGGAAACGAGATCTTCCTGAACCGTGTAAAAGGGATTGGCTATTACTCGAAGGAAGAAGCACTCGATTACTCATTAAGCGGTGCGAACTTAAGATGTACCGGCACGAGCTGGGATCTTAGAAAAGACGAGCCGTATTCGATCTATGACCGTTTTGATTTTGATGTACCTGTCTTTCATACAGGCGATGCATGGGCGCGTTATCAGTGCCGCATGCAGGAAATCGAAGAATCATTAAAGATTTTAGAACAAGCTGTTGAACAATTCCCTGAAGAGGGTCCGGTAATGGCAAAAGTGCCAAGAATCATCAAGCCGCCAAAAGGAGAAGCGTTTGTCAGAATAGAGTCACCACGTGGAGAAATCGGTTGCTACATCGCGTCCGAGGGCAAAAAAGAGCCTTATCGCTTAAAGTTTCGCAGACCGTCTTTTTATAACCTGCAGATCTTGCCTAAGCTTTTAGTCGGCGAAAACATTTCCAACTTGATTACGATTTTAGGTGGAATCGACATTGTGCTCGGGGAGGTTGATGGCTGATGATGGAGGATCTATTATACGCACAGCCTGGCTGGACGCATGTGGCCATCTTCTTCGCACTAGGTGCAGCCCTTCTAATGACCGTGCTGGGATTTGTAACATACGCGATCTTAGCTGAACGTAAAGTGCTCGGATTCATGCAGATGCGTACAGGACCGAACCGCGTTGGGGGAAGATTCGGTCTTCTGCAAACCGTCGCTGACGTATTTAAACTTTTAATCAAAGAAGATACCATTCCTAAGCTTGCTGACCGTCCGCTATTTATTCTGGCTCCGGTTATCGCGTTTGCTCCCGCGTTCATGGTGCTTGCGACGATTCCGTTCTCGGAAAACATGCAGTTCGCAGACCTTGGTGTCGGCTTGCTTTATTATGTGGCCATCTCAGGGATTTCGACGATCGGCATCCTGATGGGCGGCTGGGCTTCTAACAATAAATATTCACTGCTTGGGGGCATGCGTGCTGCGGCACAAATGATATCGTATGAGATCCCGCTCGTTATTTCGGTGATCGGCGTTATCCTTTTTGCCGGCAGCCTGAACTTAAACGACATTGTACGGGGACAAGAAAATATCGCGTACATCTTTCTAACACCGATCGGGTTTTTTGTCTTTTTGATCTCCTCGATCGCCGAGTTGAACCGTACGCCGTTCGACTTGCCAGAAGCAGAATCAGAGCTTGTTGCCGGATACCACGTAGAATACTCAGGCTTCCGCTGGGCGTTCTTCATGCTGACAGAGTACGTGTACTTGTTCGCAATGGCGTCGCTCACAACGGTCTTGTTCCTCGGCGGATGGATGCCGCTTCCGTTTCTGGGCTTCATACCAGGAATGCTGTGGTTCGGCATAAAATTCAGCCTTGTCGTGTTTTTCATGATCTGGATTCGCGGAACACTTCCACGTCTCCGTGCTGATCAGCTAATGGGCTTTGCATGGAAAGTCCTTCTACCGCTCGCACTGCTGAATATATTCGTAAGTGCAGCCGTAAAAGAACTATTTTTATAAAAGATTGTTTTTGTAAACTTTGTTGTTTTTGGAAGATGTTGATTTCCGTTCCAAGTTGCTCGCTTTCCGCGGGTCAGGCGGTGAGCCACATTCGTACGTTTCACTTTTAAGTGTCTCACCTGACCGCCAGTCCCGCAGGACAAGGAAGGCTACGGCAGCGACACATCGCACGAAGAAAATTTGAAGTTTAATTTTCGAGGAGTCTCGCAACTTTCCACTGCAATCAACCTTTTCGATGAAGAACTCTGTAGCAACAATCTTTTAGAATAGAACCTTATAAAATGACTTAAGGAATTGCTTAGTTGTTTGGTTGAAGCTAGCAAATTTACTTTCTATCTAGCTTTTTGTAACAACTTCATCGAATTGTTGGTTGGAGCGCAAGGTGCGAGACTCCTGCGGGATCAGCGGGACAGGTGAGACCATTCAATGTCGCAAAGCGACGAGTGGGCTCATCGCACGCCCCGCGGAAAGCGAGCATCCTGGAGCGGAGATCAACACTTTCATGAACAGCGAAGCAGCTTCTAGACTAATAGATTCCAACAAGGCAAAACCCAGTCAGTTCAATAGATAGACCAAAGCATAAGGAGCGTGATCTCAGGATGAAAGGTCTTGTGAAAGGTTTAAGCTACACCGTTAAGAACTTGACGAAGCAAAACGTGACGACAAGTTATCCGGACGTGCCGATCCAAATGCCTGACCGTTTCCGCGGTATCCAAAAGTTTTATCCGGAAAAGTGCATCGTGTGCAACCAGTGCGCGCAGATCTGCCCGACAGACTGCATCCAGTTAACGGGTAAGCCGCATCCGGATCCAGCAAAAAAAGGAAAAATCATTGATACGTACGATATCAACTTTGAAATATGTATTTTGTGCGATCTCTGTACGGAAGTGTGTCCGACAGAGGCGATTGTCATGACAAACCAGTTTGAACTAGCCGAATACAGCCGGGATGATCTATTTAAGAACCTGGAATGGCTGGATGAAAACGATGAGAACGTCAGAAAGGAGAACAAAGCATGACCGGTGAAATGATAGCTTTTTTCCTGCTAGCGCTGACAGCAATTACCGGCGGTGTTCTTCTGATCAACCTGACAAATGTCGTACACATGGTTGTCGCTCTTATTTTTACTTTTATTGCGATTGCAGGTATTTACATTACGCTCTCGGCTGAGTTCGTAGCGGTTGTTCAAGTGCTGATCTATTCAGGCGCGATTACAATCATCATGCTGTTCGGAATCATGCTGACAAGGCATCAGGAAAAAGAGAAGCGTGCACCGCGGCTAAAGATTATACTTACAGGCCTTGCGATCGGTCTTTTCTTTCTGATCATGTATGGAAAGATCAAAGACTTAAATTTTGGTCAGCAGGACGTGGAACTGCACGTTGATAACACGAAAAAAATCGGGATTGAGCTGTATTCCCATTACGTCATCCCGTTTGAACTAACATCAGTACTGCTCTTAGTAGCACTGATCGGCTCCATCATCCTCGCAAAACGTGACGATGATGAGAAGGAGGCAAAAAAATGAGCTCTGTACCTTTAACGGCTTACTTGATGCTTGCCTTGATCCTATTCTGCATAGGACTCTTCGGTGCACTTACAAAACGAAACGCGGTTATTGTGCTCATTTCAATAGAATTGATGCTGAATGCCGTAAATATTAACTTAGTAGCTTTTGCGAAATACTCAATTAATCCGGGGCTTACCGGACAGATTTTCTCCTTGTTCACCATTACGGTAGCGGCTGCAGAAGCGGCAGTCGGGCTTGCGATCCTGATCGCGCTGTATCGCAACCGCCAAACGGTAAACGTGGATGAAATGGATACGATGAAGCGATAAGAGAGGAGATGGACAATTATGTTGCAGATGAGTTGGCTTATACCGTTATTCCCGCTTTTATCCTTCATTCTTTTATTGCTGTTCAGAAAATCCAAAAGTGAAAGCACCGCTTGGATTGGTGTGCTTTTAACAGGAATTTCGCTCGTCATGTCTGTTGGTGTATTTTTAGCTGTCTGGCAAGGTGAGGGGATAAAAACGGAAGGAACATGGTTTCAGATCGGTGAACGGGCGATCACGATGGGCTTTGAGGTGAATCCTCTTAATGCGCTCATGCTCGTCATCGTTTCACTCGTCAGTTTTTTAGTACATCTGTATTCAAAAGGGTACATGCACGGCGACGAACGATTCCCAGTATTCTTCGCCTATTTAGGATTGTTTTCATTCGCGATGCTCGGACTGGTTGTTTCTCCTAATCTATTACAGCTATATATGTTTTGGGAGCTTGTAGGACTAGGTTCTTTTCTATTAATCGGATTCTATTATTTTAAACCGGAAGCAAAGGCCGCTGCGAAAAAAGCCTTCGTCATGACCCGTATCGGGGACGTTGGTCTGTTTATCGGGATGGTTTTGCTATTTTGGCAGGTTGGCAGTTTCGAATATGACGAGATTTTTGCTTCTGTAAAAAATGGCGACATCTCATCAGGGATGCTGACGCTCACGGCGCTTTGTATTTTTGTAGGAGCGGTCGGAAAATCAGGTCAGCTGCCGCTTCACACATGGCTTCCGGATGCGATGGAAGGTCCTACACCCGTTTCGGCGCTCATTCACGCTGCAACGATGGTAGCAGCAGGTGTGTACTTAGTAGCGGCGATGTATCCTCTTTTCCAAGCGTCAGAAGCAGCATTGACGGTTGTTGCAGTTGTCGGGGGATTGACTGCGATATTCGCGGCATCGATCGGCCTCATGCAAAAAGATATTAAACGCGTTTTAGCGTACTCCACTGTCAGCCAGTTAGGATACATGATGCTAGCGCTAGGTGCATCAGGCTATGTGGCAGGGATTTTTCACCTGACGACACACGCCTTCTTTAAAGCATTGCTGTTCTTAGCAGCCGGAAGTGTCATTCATGCTGTACATACACAAAACATCGAAGAAATGGGCGGACTATGGAAAAAGCTTCGGATCACGGGGCCACTCTTTTTGATCGGGGCACTCGCGATCTCAGGGGTTCCGCTTTTATCAGGATTCTTCTCAAAAGATGAAATTTTAGCAAGCACCTATGCAGACGGCAAATACGGACTGTTCTGGCTCGCTGTCATCGCCGCATTCATGACGGCGTTCTATATGTTCCGTTTGTTTTTCCTTGTGTTTACAGGAGAAGCGCGCGGCAATGAGAAGGGTGTTCATGAATCACCAAGCGTAATGACATTCCCGATGATCGTGCTTGGTGTGTTAGCGGTCGTTGCGGGTTACTTGAACACAACATGGTTTGGAACATTTTTATCCGATTACCTGGCTCAAGGACCGGTTGAACTGCCGCACGGCGATCACCATGGACCTGCTTGGATCCCGCTTGTTGCCACACTGGCTGCCGCTTTAGGAATCGGTCTCGCTTATTTAATCTATCAAAAAGGGACTCTTTCAAGAGACTGGATTACTAGATCGTTCCCAAGTCTCGCAGAAGTCATTTACAACAAGTGGTATATCGATGAAGGCTATGATCAAACCGTTGTAAAAGGAACAAGAGGATTGAGCAAGCTGGGTGTTCTCTTTGACCGTTATGTTGTGGATGGACTAGTAACAGCTGTAACGAACGGTGTGCAAGGACTGAGCAAGATCGGCTCGCGTCTGCAGAACGGCCAAGTGCAGTCCTACGGAACAGCGGCTATCTTTGGAATCGTGATTTTATTACTTATTGTGGCATTGACAGGGGGGTATTTCTCATGAACGCATGGCTTCTTTCCATCTTGATCTTTTCCCCTTTGTTAGGAGTGCTGGTACTCATGTTTGTACCTTCTAACGATGAAAAATCGATTAAATGGCTTGGTGTTTTAGGAACACTTTTCCCATTAGGCATCGCACTAGTCGTCCTCTCAGCTTTCAAAATGGGAGGAGAAGGGCTGCAGCTGACGGAAAAATTCAGTTGGATCTCTTATGAAGTTTTTCAGTCAAAAGGTCAGGTAAGCTATCCGATCTTTTATGAAGTAGGGGTTAACGGACTTTCGATGGTGCTGATCCTCTTGACAGCTGTCGTTTCAGTGCTCGCAGCAATCGCTTCTTTCTCTATCAAACAAAACTGGAAAAGCTACTTCATTTTGTTTTTCCTTCTGGAAATGGGAATGCTCGGCGTTTTTGCCGCTCAAAATCTGTTTTTATTCTTTATTTTCTTTGAAATCACGCTCATCCCGATGTTTTTCTTAATCGGACGCTGGGGTTACTTAGAAAAAGAAAAAGCGGCTTATAGCTTTTTAATTTACAACGGTGTTGGTTCAGCGATTCTACTGATCGTGTTCGTCGCGCTGTTCATGAAAACAGGTACGATGAACTTCGAACAGCTTGCTTACACGTTTTCACTGCCGCAAGCAGAATTGAACCAGTTGTTTATCACAAAGGGCTTTAAGATGGGGATGCTGATCGCGCTTCTGGTCGCATTTGCCGTAAAGCTGCCGGTTTTCCCTCTGCATTCATGGATGGTCCGAGTGCACGTACAGGCACCGCCGGCGATCGTTATGATTCACTCAGGGATTCTTTTAAAAATTGGAGCATATGGCGTCATCGTGTTTGGGGCAGGCATGTTTCCTGATCAGTTCAAGTCACTCGCCTTTGTTATCGGACTTTTCGGTGTGATCAACCTGCTTTACGGGGCGTTTTTAGCTTTAACCCAAACCGATGTAAAACGCGTACTCGCATATTCTTCCGTTTCGCATATGGGAATCGTGCTGATCGGTCTTGCTGCTGGAAATGAATTTGGCATGACGGGTGCCGTTTTCCAAGTAGTCTCTCACGGATTGATATCAGCACTCTTGTTTTTCCTAGTCGGTGCTTTATATGAACGGTCCGGCAGTTCCGAGTTAAGCGCATTTGGCGGGGTGGCAAAAAGGATGCCGATTCTGGCAGGTGTATTCCTAGCAGGCGGTCTCGCATCACTCGGTCTCCCCGGGATGTCCGGATTCATCAGCGAGTTCATGGCGTTTTTAGGATTATTTGAAAAAATGCCAGTGTTAGCAGCTGTGGGAACCCTTGGCCTGATTTTAACTGCGGTTTATGTATTGAGAGCCGTGCTGGCAATTACGTTTGGTGCTGAAAAAGAACTGCATGAAGCGCGGGATTTAACTTCGTCGGAGCGGGTTCCAGCGTTCGTGCTCCTCGCAGCGATTCTTTTTATCGGAATCTATCCAGCGTGGTTAAGTGATATGCTCCGTCCAACATTAGATGCCATTCTGCTAGGGTTAGGGGGCTAATCGATGGATCTAGATACGTTATTATCCTTTAAATGGAGCGTTATGGCTCCGGAATTTATCATACTTGGTGTTGCGACGCTGCTATCTGTGATCGACCTTTTTATGAAAAAAGAAGCCAGCCGTAAACCTTTGGCATGGCTTGCAGGTGCAGGAGTGCTCGGTGCACTTGCTGCGATCTTCATGCAGCTGGATACTGAAGTAACGTCCATTCTCTATGATACGTATAGACTTGATTCCTTTTCAAAGGCATTTAAGATTTTGCTTTTGCTCGGAACTTTGCTAGTTTTGGTCCTAGCATCCAACTACAAAAAAGAAGACATAGACGAGAACCGCGGAGAATTTTACTACTTGCTGCTGTCTGCTCTATTAGGGGCAATGATGATGGCTTCGAGCGCGGACTTGATCACCTTGTTCGTCGGTCTGGAACTTCTCTCACTTGCTTCTTATATCATGGCAGGACTTGAAAGACGCAATAAACGAAGCAACGAATCAGCGTTTAAGTATGTAGTTTCTGGCGGAATCGCAACAGCGATCACGTTGTTTGGAATGAGTTATGTTTTCGGTCTGACAGGTGAAACGAATCTGTTTTTAATCGCTCAAAATATGCAGGACCCAGAATTACTGAAGCACGGATTCCTATTGATGTTCGCATTCCTGATCACGTTTGCCGGGCTCACGTTTAAAATTGCAGCAGCACCTCTTCACATGTGGGCGCCAGATGTGTATGAAGGAGCACCGGTTCCGGTCACCGCATTTTTGAGCGTAGTTTCAAAAACAGCGGGATTCGTGATCTTGCTGCGCTTTATCATCATCACGTTTATCGCAGCACCCGGAATCGACAGTGAATCACTTCTGTTGGAAGTCCAGCCGTATGTCATGATCTTGGCAGCTACCACAATGATCATCGGAAACGTAACGGCACTTCGTCAACGGAATATTAAGCGGATGTTCGCTTACTCGTCCATTGCACAAGCAGGTTACATCTTAGTTCCTTTTGTTTCGAACTCGTCGCTTTTATTTGAACTGATCTGGTTCTATCTTTTAGCGTATCTGTTTATGAATATTGGTGCGTTTACGATTATTCAAGTCTTAACTGCTCAGGAAAAATCAAACGACATCAGTATTTTTAGAGGGTTGTTTAAACGATCACCGTGGCTCGCTGTACCGATGACATTTTTCCTTTTATCATTGGCAGGAATCCCGATTACAGCTGGATTTGTTGGGAAGTTCGGAATCTTTATGGGAGCGCTTGGCCTCGAGCCCGCTCATTATTGGCTTGCAGCTGTAATGATGGCAACAACTCTATTCTCTTATGTGTACTACTTTAATGTTATCGCGGTTATGTTTTTCCGGGATGGCGAAGGGGCGAAGGTTTCTGTTCCATCAGGTATGGCAGCGGTACTCGCATTTTGCGCCGTATCGACGATCATTCTTGGCGTAATGCCAGATCTCGCACTGGATTTCTTTTACGGAAATTTTGATATTAATGAGTTTTTCATGAATATCGAAGCGGTTGATACACATACGCACGATCATTAAACATTGGCTCGTTGAGGTTGCAAGTTGACCTTAGCGGGTTTTTTTATTGCCGCAGATGGACTGAGGTTAAACGATTCTTAAGCAGGTGTTTGTCGAACCCGTGGGAATATTTCATTTAACCGTGGGATTAAGTCCATTTTTCGTGGAATTAAAAGAGCTAAGCGTGGAATTAAATCGATTTTACATGGGATTATTGAAATTCAGCCTAGAATCATGAGTCGGTCAGGTTACAATACGCAAAATCTGTGCGTCAGGTACGGACTTTCTCACAGAATGTTTCTCTCAATAAGAACGCTCTCTTTTCTATAAAAATAATGACGTAAAATGAGCCAAAACTCCCGTAACCCTGTCCGTTTTTAAACGACTATATAAGAGGAAGTAAATATTAAAAATTAAATAATCGTTACAACTTTTTGAACACTTGAAAAGTAAGGGCTTTCATAAGGCAAAAGTAGGGATAAAGTATCTTTTTTTAATGAGAAGAAAGAATTATGCTTAAAGTTGTCGAAATATGTAATAGGGGGTAAGTTGATTTATGATTCCAGTAGGACAACAGGCTTTATTACATATAATCGTACATTTATTGTTTATTGTCATTGCTTGGTGGGCAATGCAGGCGATTCACTTTGATAAATGGATCAAAAAAGGCAAGGTTATGCAGGCGAGAGTGCTCTACATCTTAATGGTTATCAGCCTCGCAAGTCTAGCCAGTGATTTCTTTTTAAAGTATCTACAGTATTCCACCAATCTCAGTCAATTATTTGGCTGATTCCGTGACACAAATTCATTAACGGAATTGTCGGAATATGACTACAAGTTCCACGGATATCCTTTCTCTCTTTGGCAACAATGAGAAATAGAGAGGATGTGCTGGGGAATGAAAAAATGGACAATGACGATTACAGCAATTTTGCTTATTATTATGGTTTCATCTGGATACGCAAAAGACGATCAAACAAATGAAGTAGCACATATAATAGACGTTTTAAAAGAAAAAGGTGCGGAACCTGACAAATGGACCATGTATTTTAATGGGGAATTAGGTTTTACATCTAAAGGACTAGGGTATTTAAAACAAGCAGAAGAGCTTAAGCGTAATTATCCTGAATTTAGCTGGGTGGCAAGTGAAGATGATGCTGGTCATCACAAAATGACCGGGAAGTTTCAGCATGATGAACTTGGTCTAACTGAGAAGGTTACCATCATCACATACCCCCAAAAAGAACAAACTGCATCGTATTTTATTTATGCGGTTGAAGGACTTGTAAATACAAATCAGAATTGGAAAGAAATTCGACGCTTGTTGGATAACCGTATTAAAGATTCTGTAGGAGGAAATCCCAAAATTTTCTCTTGTGTTACCGGTACATACGGTGATAAAATGGTGGTTGATTTGTATTCGCAAGCAAATAAATTGGTACAAGCTTTTTCTGGCGTTTCTGTAGAGGAATTAAAGGAAGAGACGTTTGTGTCACTATCTGCATATACTGGACAGTGGGAACAAGCGATTTATACCGGTCATCAAAATAAAATGAATCTTCAGGTGGCGTTAAGATCTGAAGGATTGGGCAGTAAAACTACTGTCACAATTGGCACACCAATAATTACGTCTGAATATTAATATACAAATTGGACGCGGAGGGGAATATCGTTGGAAAAAATCATTGTCCGTGGTGGTAGGCGGTTAGAGGGCTCTGTACGAGTTGAAGGAGCTAAGAATGCCGTACTTCCTGTCATCGCAGCATCCATTTTAGCCAGTAGAGGCACGAGTACTATAAAAGAGGTGCCCACTCTTGCTGATGTTTTTACGATTAATGAAGTATTACGCTATTTAAATATTGATGTAGCTTTCGAAAATGGGCAGATCCATGTTGACGCTACAAGTGAATTAAAAACGGAAGCACCATTTGAGTATGTCCGTAAAATGAGAGCTTCATTCCTAGTTATGGGACCATTGCTTGCTCGAGTAGGACTATCTCGCATTGCACTTCCTGGAGGATGCGCAATCGGATCACGTCCGATCGATCAGCATCTTAAAGGTTTCGAAGCGATGGGTGCTACTGTTAAGATCGGCAACGGCTTTATCGAAGCAAAAATCGATGGCCGCTTGCAAGGCGCTAAGATTTATTTGGACTTCCCAAGTGTAGGTGCTACTGAGAACATCATGATGGCAGCAACACTTGCTGAAGGAACAACAGTTATTGAGAATGCGGCAAAAGAACCAGAAATCGTTTGTTTAGCAAACTATCTGAATGCTATGGGTGCTACTGTGATCGGTGCAGGTACAGGCACAATCCGTATTGTTGGTGTAGAAGAGCTAGCTGGTGCTGAGCATACTGTTGTACCAGACCGTATCGAAGCAGGAACTTATATGGTAGCTGCAGCAATTACACAAGGTGACGTGTTAATTGAAAATGCTATCGCAGAACACTTGCGTCCTTTGATCGCAAAAATGGAAGAGATGGGTGTTCAGATTCATGAAGAAGGCCAAGGACTTCGTGTTCGCGGACCTCGTGAATTAAAGCCTGTTGATATTAAAACAATGCCTCACCCAGGATTCCCGACTGATCTTCAGTCGCAAATGATGGCACTATTGCTTCGTGCAAACGGAACGAGTGTTATTACGGAAACTGTGTTTGAAAACCGCTTTATGCACGTGGAAGAATTCCGCCGCATGAATGGTGACATTAAAATCGAAGGCCGTTCTTCTGTAATCAACGGACCTGTAAATCTTCAAGGTGCTGAGGTTGCTTCAACAGACCTTCGCGCAGGTGCTGCTTTAGTACTTGCTGGGCTTGTTGCAGAAGGTTACACTCGTGTAACTGAATTGAAGCACATTGACCGTGGATACGTTGATTTTACTGGAAAACTATCTGCATTAGGTGCTGACATCGAACGTGTAAACGAAGGTGTTGAAACAACACCAGCGAAAGAGCAATCATTAAAAAGTAATTTAGCTTAATATCTATCATCCAAGAACCCTCGATGAGAGGGTTCTTTTCATTTGAGCTTTTTTGCTAAAAGTTGCTGCTTCTGGTGGGATTTTTTGTGATTTGCCTTCATTGCAAGGTTGATTGGAGTGCAAGGTGCGTGCCTGCCCCACCTGAGAAACTTCTCGCAAGGCATGCGACGAGGAAATCACTGTGTTAGCATTAACTTGCAGACGCAGGAGCAAGGACTTCCTTGAAGCGGGACAGGTGAGACCCCGCCAGCGCGAAGCATAGGGAGGCTCACCGCACGCCTGCGGAAAGCGAGCATCCTGGAACGGAGATCAACTACTTTCAAAAACAACCAGGAATATCAAAAGCATCCTTTCATTTTTATTGTAAAAACGTTTATAACCTCGATGGTTCGGGAAATCTATAACTAGTTGCAAGAATACATTTTGAAAGGATGTCGAACTCATGCTTTGGACAATAGCCGCAATTTTATTAGTATTATGGTTGCTAGGTTTTCTTTTCGACGTCGCAGGCGGAATCATTCATATTCTACTCGTCATCGCTGTGATCGTCTTCCTATTGAACTTCTTTAAAGGCAGAAAAATGAAATAGCTGTTTATAATGAAAAAGCCGGCCGGTGTGGCTGGCTTTTTTGTTGTCGTGTCGAAAATTCGATAAATATCCGTATGTGTGGAATTATTGGAGATTACCGTGGAATAATTCTGGATTACCCTGTAAAAATTCATCATTACTCTGTAATATTTCAAAATCACCTTAAATGAGTGTTTGATTGGAGCGTTTTAGTCATAAAACGCTTCTTTTTTTATGCGTGTGGTAGTTCTATTCTCCTATTTTTTTGAAAATAAGCTTTCGGTTGGTACATTATAATCAAAATTTTTTAAATAGTTTGAAAATAAAATAAATAATGGTAATATAAATCCACTGGCTTCAAAAAAATTACATAAGGCAAAGGGGATAGAACAGGGATGAATACAAAGAAATTTGCAGCATGGGGTTTAGCACTGGGGTTGGCAGTGAGTCCGCTGGCAGGAGGACAAGCATCAGCAGATTCACCGGTTAATGTTTTATCGACAAAGCAATTTAACAGTTTAACGGGTACGCCATCATTCGTATCAGGTAAATTGTCTGAGGCTTCAAGCAAATCTGCGAAAGATGTCGTTCTTTCATATATTCAAAAAGAATCCCAGACTTTCAAGCTTGGGAGCCAAAAAGCTGCTGAGGCTTTCACAGTAAAATCAGTAACAAAAGATGAGCATGGGCGCCAAATGGTCCGCCTTCAGCAAACATATAAAGGAGTACCGGTTTGGGGCTCTACACAAGTGGCACATGTAAACGATCAAGGAGAACTTCTTGTATTCTCTGGTACAGTAGTTCCGAATTTGCAGGACAAGCCTGGACTAGGGTTTGGGAAAAAGATTACTGCTTCCAAAGCAGTTGAAGCAGCTGTTGCAGATTTAGGCTTCACACCTGAATATGAAGCAGATCCAACTTCAGATTTGGTGGTTTACACGCAAGGAGACGAAGCAGCTTATGCGTATCTCGTTAACCTGAACTTCTTATCTCCTGAACCAGGGAACTACAATTATTTTGTAGATGCCAAAACAGGAAAGATTCTTAACTCTTACAACGATCTAGATGAAGCGAACGGCGGTCACAAAGCACCTCCTGGAGGCGGTGGAGGCACATTAGTTGGAACAGATGCAGTTGGTACTGGAACGGGTGTCCTTGGTGACACGAAGTCGCTGAACACGCTATTATCAAACGGAACATACTACCTGCAGGATAACACGCGTGGAGGCGGCGTATTCACATACGACGCAAAGAATCGCCAGCAGCTGCCGGGCAGCCTTTGGGCGGATGCGGATAACCAGTTCAATGCTTCCTATGATCGAGCAGCTGTAGATGCACACGTTTATGCAGGCGCAACGTACGATTATTATAAAGAAGTATTTAACCGCAACTCATATGATAATAATGGGGCAGCGCTTAAATCATCCGTTCACTACGGCAGAAACTACAACAACGCATTCTGGAACGGCCAGCAGATGGTATATGGAGATGGAGATGGAACAACATTCGTTTCACTATCCGGCGGTCTGGATGTTGTAGCGCATGAATTAACACATGCTGTTACAGACTTCTCATCTGATCTGATCTATCAAAATGAATCAGGTGCACTAAACGAAGCGATGTCTGATATCTTCGGAACGCTTGTAGAGCATCACGAAAACAACAACCCGGATTATGAGATCGGTGAAGACATCTATACGCCAGGAACGAATGGTGATGCACTTCGTTCGATGAGTGATCCAACAAAATACAATGATCCAGACCACTATTCTGTTCGCTACACAGGAACAGGAGATAACGGCGGCGTGCACATCAACAGCGGAATCATCAACAAAGCAGCATACTTGCTGGCAGTTGGCGGAACGCATTATGGTGTGACGGTACCTGCGATCGGAAACGATAAAGTGGGAGCGATCTACTACAGAGCAAACACTGTTTACTTAACGGCTTCTTCTAACTTCAGCCAAGCGAGAGCAGCTCTAGTTCAAGCAGCAGCTGATCTTTACGGTGCAACATCAGCTGAAGTGGCTGCTGTTAAAAAATCATATGACGCAGTCGGTGTAAACTAAATCACTGCAAAACCCTGATCTTCCACGTGAGGATCAGGGTTTTTTATCGTTATAAACTATTCACCGCCAGCTTTCCAAGCGGCCCGTTCTCATCAATAATATTTTGCAGATCGAATAACGAGATTACAAACATCGGAAATCCGTAAGCGTAAGCAGTAAGGTCATACAGCTGAAAATAGATGACGAGCGCTTTATCGGCAATATAGTAATCTTGGTTCGGGCTGATGGTTTTGAATGGTTCAAACGTGAAAATCTCCTGCTGTTTAATCTGTTCTTTTATGATCCGATTCAATACCTGCACGTAGTTGCTGCCAGGTTTGAAGAGGTCTTTTAGCTGATATGTGCGTCCTGTTGTCAGGTCCCATGTTTGCGATTTGATATACGTCATTCCGTGTGCCGCCATTGGAGTGTAGCCGTAGTTTAAGAATCCGATGCTAAGAATGTTCTTTTCGTTTGTTTTTACAGCGAACTCTCCATACATAGTAGGCCGGGCTTCAGGATTTTGCATCTGCTGGAGCTCTTGGTTGATCTGAATGATCTGCTGATTTACCTGCTGCTGAATGCGAGGATTGATCCTGCCTTCTATTTGAGGATAGTAAATCCTCATCTGGCCAGGGGAATACGTAAGCGTCCTGACAAGAACAGGAGGCTGAAAGTTGTCCATACCGCTCACCCTTTCGTTGGGTCTCCTTATAATTTATGCGGCGGGCGGCTTGTAACAGAAGGCTTGAAAACAAAACTTGTAAACTGGTCGTAGCAAGCACATTTCAATTGTAAAAATACTAGTTTTCATGTTCTAAAGGTTCAACCTTTTGTATAAGTTGTATGGTAGAAAACAAATAGGAGGGCATTGGAACGTGAATGTAAAAATTAAGCCACTGATCTGGATTCTAGCAATTTTTGTTGCCGTAATCGTCTTGCTCCCTGCCATACTCGTGCTACCATTTTCGTCGGCGCCCCCTGAATGGAAAGAACAGAATCAGGCAAGGCCATCTGAGAGAATGCTAGCTTTGGAAATTCCACACTCGGACATCGTCGTTCCTGTATTTCGTACAGAAAAGGATACAGTCGAGAACATCCCGTTAGAAGAGTATGTGGCAGGAGTGGTAGCCTCTGAAATGCCGGCGGAGTTTGAGCTCGAGGCGCTGAAAGCACAAGCATTAACCGCTAGAACGTTTATTGTAAAAGCAATGCTAAACCCCGGGAAAGATGATAGTTTACCAGAGGAAGCGGTCGTATCCGACACGATCATGCACCAGGTGTACAAAGGAAACGATGAACTTGAGGCGCTTTGGGGAGACGATTTTAACAAGAAGCTCGCAAAGATTGTAGAAGCCGTCACAGAGACAAAAGGACAGATCTTAACGTATGAAGGAGAGCCGATTCAGGCAAGCTTCTTCTCTACAAGCAATGGATTTACCGTTAATTCAGAAGACTATTGGAAAAATAAATACCCATACTTAAGAAGTGTGGAAAGTCCATGGGATAAGAAGTCGCCGAAGTATGTGCAGACTATTCAATTGCAAGTTAGAACCGTTGAGGAGAAGCTGGGCGTTTCGATCAAGAAGGACGGCAAAGTCGGCAAGGTTGTCGCAACAACGAGCGGAAAACGAATCGGTAAATTCGCGATCGGGAAAAAAGAGTTCACCGGAAAAGAAATTAGAGAGAAGCTGGGTCTCCGCTCAACTGATTTTCAAATGGAGAAAAAGGGGAAAGAGATCACCATCACTACAAAAGGCTATGGACATGGAGTTGGTTTGAGCCAGTATGGCGCAAACGGGATGGCGGAGGAAGGCAAGTCGTATAAGGAGATTGTAAACTATTATTATAAGGGGATTGAAATAACAGATTACAAGCCGATTGCAGACAAGGGATTGGCTCTGAAGTGAATTGTGTGAGAATTGAAAGGGGTCTGTCCCGGGTCTGTCCCCGGGACAGACCCCTTCTATATAGAGAACCGCATTGTGTCATAAGGCATGGTGCGGTTTTTTCGTATGTCGAAAGAAACTTTCAAAAAATTTTCGCACTAAAGTATATATTTTCAGAATTCTGTTCAAACTTGTTGCTGAGGTGATGAAAAATGAAAGAAGAAGAAAAACAAAACAAAAAAACAGTACCGATGAAAGGTAAGAATGCTATGAAAAAACGTTGGGTTTATCCTGCAGTGTATCTTAGTTTTGCAGCAGTCATTTTAACATCTGTTCTATGGTATCAAAACGATGCGAAAAATACGGAGAATAATAATACTCCAGAAAGCGCATTAGAAGACGATGGAACAGCAGTACCAGTTTCACTTACAAAAGAAGTATTCCAAATGCCAGTCGCTGACCCTGAAGCCATTGAAGTAGTGAAGGATTTCTTTAGTTCAGACGCTACAGCCCAAGAGCAAGAAGCAGCACTGGTATTCTATAACAATATCTACTACCAAAACCGTGGTATCGATCTAGCAACAGAAGATGGTAAATCGTTCGATGTAACCGCTGCACTAAGTGGTAATGTTGTAAAAGTTGCAAAAGACCCTGCACTAGGCTTTGTTGTAGAAGTTGAGCATGACAAAGGTGTTGTCACACACTATTCATCATTAGCTTCTGTATCTGTTAAGCAAGGCGACCAAGTGAAACAAGGAGCAGTTCTTGGACAAGCTGGCGAAAATGCTTATGATAAGGATGCGAAAGTTCACGCACACTTCGAAGTCCGCAAAGACGGAGAAGCAGTGGACCCAGTAATGGCTTGGGATCAATCCGTAGCACAGCTTGCTTCAGCTGTTGAAGATTCTCGTAAAGAGATGAAGAAAGCAGAAGAGCAAAAAGCGGCGGAAGAGCAGAAAAAAGCTGAAGAGAAAAAGCCTGCTGAAGAAAAGAAGCCAGCAGCACCAAAAGCCGATGATAAAGGCGGCAAAGACACAAAAGGCACGAAAGACGACGGTAAAGACGGCAAAGATGCTAACCGTGAACAAGAATCATCATCTCAATCTGCAGAAGACACTGATGCTCCAGCAGAATCAGATGAAACATCAGCAGATGATTCAGGTGCAAACGAATAATTTTAAAAATGGAAGCTGTCTCGAGGATATCGGGGCAGCTTTTTCATTTTGTAAAAGAAATAATGAAGATTTTGCTCGGCAAAATGGACGATATGAAAAGGTTTGAGCGTAGGAAGGTTTTTTTGAGCGGTAGTGCAGGTGTTTTGAGCGAAGCGTGAAGATTTTGAGCGTAGATCGTGAATTCTGAGCGTAGCGCAGTATTCTTGAGCGAACGTGTAACAGAAAAAAGAACACGTACCGTAAACCACATAATCACCACCAATTTCCTCAGCCGAGCCTCCTTTCACCAATAAGTTTTTCACCTGTATATGCAGGTTTTTTCACAAAAATGGACATTTCCCCTTGTCCCAGTTGAGATTTAGGCATATAACGAAAACTTGGTTAATAAGATGTTACAAAACCTACAATAATTCAAATTGAGGGTGAGCGGTGAGAAATCGTACTATGGCTGCGGTGGAAAAAGGGGAATGGAAGCAATACTTATAAGCCGAAGATGACAACAGAACTTGTCACGTAGCTTGTTCATAGAAGTCTCTATCGCATCTCTCACATCCATTTTAGGGAGGCGAGTGGTGTGCACGATTACATCAAAGAGCGAACCATCAAGATAGGACGGTATATCGTGGAGACAAGAAAAACAGTCCGCATGATCGCAAAAGAATTCGGGGTTTCCAAAAGCACGGTGCATAAAGACCTCACCGAGCGGCTGCCTGAAATTAATCCGGATCTTGCAAACAATGTAAAAGAAATCCTCGAATACCACAAGTCCATCCGGCACTTGCGGGGTGGAGAAGCGACGCGCGTAAAATATAAAAAAGGCACAGAGGAAGTTGTTCAATAAATAATTCTGTGAATGATAGGGATGCAACATGACACGAAAATCATTATGTGCCCATCGGTCTGACGTCCAATAATTAATTTTTGACAATATTTCACCTTGTTCGACAAACTTGTGATATAATGATAAATTGGATAGAACTTCGATTTTTTACTAAAAATGTCATTATATTGTATGGATGTTAACAGGGAGGATATAACATGTTTTCAAGGGACGTTGGAATTGACCTTGGTACCGCTAATGTATTGATCTATGTAAAAGGAAAAGGGATTGTGCTTGACGAACCATCCGTCGTTGCGATCGACACGAATACCGGAAAAGCACTCGCTGTTGGAGAAGAAGCCCGCCGCATGGTAGGCCGTACACCAGGCAACATTGTAGCAATTCGTCCGCTGAAAGACGGCGTAATTGCTGACTTTGAAGTAACTGAGCAAATGCTGAAACACTTTATTAATAAAATAAAAGTGAAGGGCGTGTTTGCTAAGCCAAGAATCTTGATCTGTACGCCAACGAACATTACGTCTGTCGAACAAAAAGCCATTAGAGAAGCTGCGCAAAAATGCGGCGCTAAGCATATTTTTCTTGAAGAAGAGCCGAAAGTGGCTGCAATTGGGGCGGGGATGGATATCTTCCAGCCAAGCGGCAACATGGTTGTTGACATCGGTGGTGGCACAACTGACGTTGCGGTCTTGAGCATGGGCGATATTGTCACCTCCTCTTCTATTAAAATGGCTGGGGACAAGTTCGATACTGAGATCCTTCAGTACATAAAGAAAGAGTACAAGCTGTTGATCGGTGAGCGCACAGCGGAAAATATCAAGCTGAACGTAGCTACAGTATACCCTGGCGCGCGTGACGAAGAGCTTGAGATCCGCGGTCGTGACATGGTATCCGGCTTGCCGCGTACGATTACGGTTCACTCAAAAGAAATTCAAAAAGCGCTGATGGAGCCTGTGATGGTAATCGTTCAAGCTGCGAAAAGCGTGCTTGAAAAGACACCGCCAGAATTATCAGCTGACATCATTGACCGTGGCATCATGCTGACAGGTGGAGGCGCTTTATTGCACGGAATCGACAGACTATTTGCAGAAGAATTGAAGGTTCCAGTACTTGTTGCTGAAGAGCCGATGAAAGCCGTAGCGAACGGAACAGGCTTAATGCTTGAACATATGGATAAAATCGCGAAAAGAAAAGTGTTTTAATTAAGGAATGCCACCCGGATTGGGTGGCATTTTTGGTTTTTGACTTGTTATTGAAGCTTAGTGAGTGTCAAGCAACATGATTTATATCGGTATCTGGTAAGTTATGATCCTTTAAATCCATTTATAGGCTTTTTGACAAACGGTCACTATGAACCTTCTGGTACAAATTCCTCATTTTAAAAAGGAATCCGTCATTTTTCGCAGAATCTTATTAAGAAATGTAAAAATCTGTCGATATGAACGATGAGACATTTTGTGTCCAGATTACAAGTGCAGGAGGAATACTCCGTGTTAAGAGGATTTTATAATGCTGCCGCCGGCATGCTGGCACAGCAGCGCAAACAAGAAATTTTAACGAACAATATGGCGAATGCCAATACACCTGGATATAAAGCGGACAACGCAAGTCTGCGCACGTTCCCGACAATGCTTCTTCAGCATATGGGACAAACCGAGATCAACGGCAATAAAATTCCGAACAACCACCCGGTAGGAATTCTTTCAACGGGCGTTTATGTTCAAGAGACGACGCCGAACTTTATGCAAGGCGATCTTCGCGAGACAGGAATCAAGACGGATGTTGCTCTTTTACAAGGACAAGTGCCTGCTGATCCTGAAACAGGACTGCCGGGTGGACTCCTTTTCCGTTTGAACGTAAACGGACAGGAGCGCTTTACACGAAACGGTCATTTCTCAGTTGATGCAGATGGCAGTCTAGTAACGCCTGAAGGACATTATGTTCTTGGAACGAATGGAGAACGAATCACGGTAACCAGTGAAAATTTTACGGTGAACAAGAACGGTCAGGTAATCGATAACGGTGCGGTAGCAGGACAGATCGATGTTGCATTTGTAGCGAATCCTAACAATCTAGTAAAAGAAGGGTCAGGACTTTTCAGACTAGATGGAAATGGGGAAGCCGCTAGTGCGATCGGCAATCCGGCAATCACGTATAACCTGCAGCAAGGTTTTGTTGAACGCTCGAACGTGAACACAGAACAGACGATGACGGAGATGCTTACGGCATACCGTGCATTTGAAGCGAATCAAAAAGTGCTTCAAGCCTATGACCGTACGATGGAAAAAGCCGCAAATGAAATTGGCCGAATCGGCTAGGGGGATCACGCATGAACCAGTCTATGATTTCAGCAGCAGTGACGATGGGACAGCTTCAGCACAAGCTCGATACCATTTCAAATAACATGGCGAACAGCACGACGAACGGCTACAAACGCCGGGAAACACAATTTTCTGATCTGCTTTTTCAGCAGATGGAGAGTAAGGCTCTAAACCCTACTGAAGATGGCCGATTGACTCCGAACGGCATCCGGCTCGGGAGCGGCGCGCGTGTTTCTTCTACAGCCATGAGCATGGAAACCGGAACATTACAGCAGACAAGCAGGACACTTGATGTTGCGCTGACAGAACCAGGACACTATTTTACAATTGGCGGAACAGACAACAATGGAAATCCAATGCCGCTGTATACAAGAGATGGCGCGTTCTACTTATCGCCTTCTGCTCAAGAGCCTGGCTATCTCGAGCTTGTTACATCTGAAGGGAATCAAGTGTTGGGAGATGAAGGTCCAATTTTGATACCTGAGGATCATAATAAAATTACCATTGGACAAAACGGTCAAGTTTCGGTAACGTTAAATAATGGAGAAGTTGTTGAATCAGGTCGAATTGGTGTTGTGAATATGATTCGTCCGCAGCTCATGTTGTCGGTTGGACATAATCTGCAGCTGCCAGAAGGAATTCCATTAAATCAGCTTTTTGAAGAAGTTAATGGGGGAGCAGGAAACTTTGTTCAGCAGGGCGTGTTGGAGTCTTCCAACGTGAACATTTCAACCGAGATGACAGAACTGATTCAAACACAACGTTCTTATCAATTTAATGCGCGTTCTCTTACAATTGCTGACCAGATGATGGGGTTGGTAAACGGGCTTCGCTAAATGGGGTAGGTTTGTATGACAACGAATGAAATGCATGAGCAAGAGTTAAATAAAAAAGAAAATCAAAAAACACAGCGATATCAGGAGAAAAAGAGTTCTTCAAAGGAAGAGAAGAAGAAACTGATCCACCGCGGCACAAAGAGAAGCTTTCCGATCTGGCTTCGGCTTTTACTGCTGATCTGTGGAATCGTGGTTTGTTTTGCTATCGGTACAATGGTGGGCTATGGTGTGATCGGTGACGGAAAGCCGATGAATGTCTTTGAGAAGGAAACGTGGACACACATTATCGACCTTGTAGAAAAAGAGAAGTAAAGATATAATAATAAAACAATGGCAGATTTACAGAGTCATTGTTTTTCTTTTGATTAGAATTAGTACCAGGTAACAATACCAAGTATAATAAAAGTAAATGATGATGATCTTCGTAGTTGAAAGTAGTTGAAAGTAGTTGATTTCCGCTCCAGGTCCTCGCTTTCCATGGGGCGTGCGGTGAGCCTCCTGCCGCTTTGCGCCATTAGGAGTCTCCACCTGACCGCTCGTCCCATAGGAGTCTCGGACCCTGCGCTTCAATCAACTTTTCTACGAAGTACTTTAGTAAAACTAACTCAGAAAAAACATTCTTTTAGAAAAGCACATAAAAAGAAAGGTGATGTTAGCGTATGTTAACCATTGAAGAAATCAAAGAAATTATCCCGCATCGTTATCCATTCTTGTTGATCGACCGCATCTTAGAAGTAGACGAAGGGCAGCGTGCAGTCGGCATCAAAAACGTAACGGCAAATGAAGAGTTCTTTAACGGCCACTTCCCTGAGTACCCGGTAATGCCAGGGGTGTTAATAGTTGAAGCTCTAGCACAAGTTGGAGCAGTAGCGATGCTGAAGAAAGAAGAAAACCGAGGGAAGCTTGCATTCTTTGCAGGTATTGACAACTGTCGTTTCAAAAAGCAAGTGGTACCAGGAGATCAGTTGCGCTTAGAAGTTGAGATGACACGTGTTCGCGGTTCAATCGGTAAAGGCAAAGGAATTGCGACAGTCGATGGTCAGGTAGCATGCGAAGTCGAAATCACCTTCGCACTAGGTAAATAAGGGGGACTGTCCCTAACACGATAATTATAAAGGCGTAAAATGTATCATGTTTCCTAATTGGGAATATCATTCATTTTACGCTTATTTATTACGTTTTTATGATTCCTCCTAAATTATCATCTATTGGACAATATTGGATAAAATTCATGTATAATAATGTTGTATTTTAAAAAGGGGGAGTTTTCAATGGCTTATTTATATTATGCTAAAGTGAATGTGAATTCTAACATTCATGAAATTCATCAAACTAAACAAGAGAGTATTAAAGAAATAATGGATCGAGTATATGATCGATTAAATGATGAAGTAGAATATATTAAAGAAGAAACAAACGAATTTATTAATGATTCTGGTGAAGAACAAAGTATAAAAAAAACGGAAACTTATAATTTTTCACAATTAGATAAAATTAAAGATATTAACAAATTTTATATCTCTGGAAAATTAGTACGACGCTTTCCGTATAAAGGAGAAGAATTTGACGAGGAAACAAGAGAATCAGAAATAGTTATATATAAAAACAATTCAGTAAGTACTTATTTTTTGTTTGATTTGAGATCTGAGATAGTTGTATTTTTTGAAAGAAATAAACTAGGTTATAACCAGTTCATGGAGGGCTTCCAGGGGTTATTGGATTTACATATTCCCGATATTGGATTTCAAGTCTTTTTAGCTAAAGATAAATTTTCAATTAGGGAAAGAATAAAAATGATTCGAAAAGTTTATAAAATTACCTCAACAATTATTCCGCCTAATGCTAATGAGGAGGCTTTGGAAGAGTTGTATGACAAAAAATCTGATGAGATGGCTGAGAGTAATACAACACGACAAACGAGTATTTTTGAATCACATAAGAGAAATAAAAAGGGTTTAGATTTAAATTCAAAAGAAGTTTCAAAAGTAATAGATATTAGCGAAGCTTTCATCAGTAAGGGATATGGAAAAATGAAAGTAGAAGGGGAAACTAGTGAGGGTATAGAAATCCATTATGATTCTGATGCAGATTCACCCTTCCAAACTAGAATTTCTGAAAAACAAAAAAATGATAAAGATTCATTTATTGATACAGCACTTAAAGGAATAACTGCAATCTTAGGTAAGCAAACTATTGATAGAATAAAGAATGAGAATGAAAAACCTAATAAATTAAATGATCCGCCTCAAAATAAATGAGTTTATCAGAAAGATGGTGAATAATCTTTGAATAGACTTACATACAAAAGTTTAAAAGCAGAAGTGAATCCACCCAATTATGTATTTGATATTAAAAAGTTTGAAGTATACTTTTCATTAATATGCTCATTAGTATTAACATTGTTATTATTAGTTGTTACTATTAAGTCAAATACTTATGAAATAATTAAATTACTTGATGTTACAAGAAACATTTTATTAAATACAGTTTTCGGATTACTGGGAATGCTAGGTTTTATTGTTTCAGGTTTAGCAATAATAACAGGTACTATTAATAATAAAATTACGCAAAAGTTGATTGAAAATGATAAATATAAGTCACTCCTTTCTATCTTTTTTAGTTTTGCTTTTATAGGTAAATTTATCGGTATATTAATAGTCGCATTAATTATGGTTTACTTTCTTGGGAGTATGCCTTTATCTTTTAATATTTGTATCTTTCTAGGATTATCTTTTGTATTATCTTTTAGTTTATTTTTTTCAATATTCTTTGCAGTATCTTTATTGATAACCTGCATAAATATCTTTCAAATTAATTTTAATTATTCCGCAGAGGATAGAGTTTCAATTATAGAAAGTCAAGAAGAAATAGATATTCGCTTCAATGATGCAAGAATTGATACATTAACTAGTATTTTAATTAATAAAGCAAATTTAACAAAAGAAGAGTTTACTGATGAACTTATTAAGAATATAAATAATGATTGTCCAGAAGAATATAAAAAAAAGGTTATAAAAAAAGCTAAAAAATACTATCATTTTGAGTGAGAATTAACAATTAACATACAAAATTATTGAGGGCTTTATAATATTCGTGGATTCAAATTTAGTCCGTTCATCCCAAAAGATAAAAAGTTACTTAGAACCACTAAAAAAACGTTTTAACTACAGCTAAGTACTTGTACCATATTGCGTGAACGGACCTTTTACTAAATTCCTATTTCGCCTTCGCCACAATCCCATTATGCACTTTTATATAGCCGTGCTTCATAATATCCAGTCCGTTCTCATACAGATAAAGCCCCATCTGCTCGAGCGTCATGAGCTCCCGGTACGTATGGTTCATCACATCCGCCATGATCTCGTAATACAGCTTTGATCGAAGCTGGGCTCGCGGTGTTGTCATCACAATATAGCCGCCAGGTTTTAAAAACTTCCGGTGCCATTCCACAACCTCAGCCTTCATGGAATCAGGGAAGTGCTCAAGCAAACCGACGCTCAGCACAATATCAAACTCCTTCCCGTAAGGAAGATTGCGAATATCGTCCACTACATATGAAATATTAAAATCGTCTTTAAAATAAACTTTTTCTCCGCCTGTACTAGGATTTTTCCCTAAGAACGGATATAACTCAGGGAACTCTGCAAACCTCGCATCCCGGCAAAACGGATCGTAATCGACCATTACAACTTCACCGCCAGGATACATTGCAGAGAGCTGCATCGCTTCATATCCTTCAGCCGCACCCAAAAATAAAATGCGAGGTTTTTGAACATCCAGCCCTTCAAATAGCGCACGCTTTCCGCGTGGATCCCAAATGCCATCCTGTACCCGGTGAACATAATTCCATAAATGAATGCGCAAATAATCTCCGAGCGCTACTTTTACTTCAGAAGGCTTAAAGCTTTTTAAACTATGAAAAAAGGCACCCTTCTTTTCGTGGATTTCAGCGGGAACATCCTTCGAAAACCACTCATGAAAAGACTGGTTGAACATCGTCCAGGAAGTTTGGACAGGCAGGATCTCGCCATGCTCCTTCTCCCAATCCAATTTTTCCTTCGAAAACGAAGTCACCTCATACGGCTTCCCGATGTCTTTCCATGAAACGGTCGACCAGTCATTCACCGTATTTACTTTTACAAACTTCTCATATTCTTTCTGACTTTTATATTGCCGCAAATCCATACGATAGGACGGCATCTTTTCCGTCTGACCTAATGTAACCGGGCGATGAACAGCAGTTTCGATCATGTTCTTCCTCCTATAAAAAGGATTTTCTATATGTATTCCAAAACGGCCGTGCAAAATCCTCTAAATGATGTTTTATTTACGCACATGGTAAAATAAGAGAAATGAACAGGAGGGGGAAGCAGTTATGAAAATCATTTTTATCGGAGACAGCATCACAGCTTCTAACAAGAATACGGATCCTGAAAGACTGGGAAACGGGTATGTGCGGATGATTAAAGATGTTTTGCCAGAGGACGTTAAAGTAATCAATAAAGGGGTTAATGGACATCGTGTTACTGACCTTGCCTTTCGCTGGGAGAGGGACGTTATTGATTTAGAACCTGATCTTTTAACGGTTTCCATTGGAATCAACGATGTGTGGCGGCAGCTCGACAGCCCAGATCTCCCGCAAGTAGATGTTTCTAAATTTCAAGAGGTTTATCGTGAGTTGTTGTCACAGCTTCCCGCCACTACAAAACTCGTACTTATGGAACCGACGATCATAAAAGAGAACCCGCAATCTAAGGGAAATCAGATGCTGATTCCGTATGTAGAAGTTGTTCGAAAGCTGACGGTGGAGTATGATGCAGTGCTCGTCCCGACACATGACGTTTTTATTGATCACCTAACAAAAAAGCCTGACGTTTCATTAACATCAGACGGTGTACATATGAGAAAAAAAGGGAACGAACTGATCGCAAAAGCTTGGCTGAAAGCAGCAGAACCACTAATTGAACAATAAAATGAACAGGGGTTATGAATATGGGGAACGTTGTACTTACTTTTTTCGATGAAATTCATCGTGAAGCTCTTAATGCCTTTGATCTAGCTGAAGACCAAAAGAAATTCACCGCCATGCCAAGTGACGCTTTGAAAATATGCGAAGAAGATCGTAGCCGAAACCCAGTGGTTATCATGGCTTCAGACGTGCCAGTAGGCTTTTTTGTTCTGCATACAGGTAAGAATATTCGTGATTTTACAGCGAATCCGAATGCAATGGTCATTCGTGCCTTGTCCATCAATCAAAAAGAGCAGGGGAAAGGCTATGCGAAAGAAGCAATGCTGCAGCTGCCAGCGTTTGTCTCTACTCATTTTTCTGATATCAAAGAACTTATTTTAGCTGTTAACTTTAAAAACGAACCTGCAAAGAAGCTGTATGAAAAAGCAGGATTCCAAGATCGCGGTCAGATCAAACATGGACCGGTCGGACCTCAATATGTGCTGCATTATGATGTATAAAGTCGTTTTATATTAAGCCAATATAAAGATGGTTTAGGAAGTGTAAAGTCTCCGTTATGACTTGGTAAATTGCGTCTTTTCAGGATTTTTTCGTGATATATTCTGAGCAGGGACAAACAAATCCCATACTCATGCAAAAAATCATAATGAAAATCCGAAGGGAGCAATTTAAAGATGAGCAAAACGTTTATGGCGAAAATCGGAGCATCTCTTTTGGCAATTATGTTAATCACTGCATGTAACAACCAGGACGACAACACGGAAGAAGAAACAAACACAGAACAAACTGAAACTCAAGACGAGGAAACATCAACTGAGGAAGAAACATCAACAGAAGAAGGTTCTACTGAAGAAACTTCAACAGATGAAGAATCAACTGAGGAGTCAGCTGAATAAGATATAAAAACGGACCA
This sequence comes from Fictibacillus arsenicus, assembly GCF_001999465.1. GTDB lineage: Bacteria > Bacillota > Bacilli > Bacillales > Fictibacillaceae > Fictibacillus > Fictibacillus arsenicus. The sequence continues at coordinate 1,157,350 of NZ_MQMF01000001.1, read as the reverse complement.
GGCCTCTACCTACCAGAGAGGACCTGGTGTTTTATTTTTTTGGAGGGAGCGGGTTGCGGAAATGAAACCTCGTGTCGAAAATCGTTTATATCTTAATTAACGTGGAATTTTTCATTTTAATGTGCGATTCCAGACGGCTAACGTGTGATTTTATAAAATAACGTGCATATATGTGTAAAAACCCTGCCAAAAGCTTCGGCAGGGTTCATTATTATTCTTTGTTTTTACCTTTATTCTCTTTTTCTTTACCTTTTTCATCGTCTCCACGGTCATTTTCACGATCATCATTGTCTTTTTGTTCTTTAAGATCATCATTTTTTCCGCGATCTTCGTTTTTAGATTCCTCTTTTTTAGGATGCTCTTTCTTAGGCTCTTCCTTCTTCGGCTGTTCCTTTGCCGGAGGAGCTTCTTTCTTCACATCGTCTTTTTTAGGATGTTCCTTCTTAGGCTGCTCTTTTTTAGGAGCGGGAACAAGAGGCTGCTGCTTTGTTTGCTTTTCTTTTACAGGCACTGCTGTAACGGAAACAGTGTCTTTATCAGCTTCTGTTGTGTCACCAGCTGGCTCTTCCGTTTCAGGTGTTTCAGTTAGAGAATCTTCTTCCTCAGTAGACTCATCATCTTCTTTATTCTGCTTCTTCTCATGCTTTGCTATTTTCTTTTCGAGCTTTCCAAACGCTTTTGCAATATTTTTAGATAGTGCTTCTTGTGCTTTTGGGTTATCAATTTTTTCAAGAGCCGTCATTAACGCGACGATATTTTGGAAGAACTTTTTCTCAAGCTCGGTAGCAGTATCTTCTTCCTCTTCAGCTGCTGAATCTTCTTCTGCAGCTTCTTCGTCGCCAGTTGTTTCGTCTTCTGTGCCTTCCTCAGCAGGTGTTTCCTCGGCTGCTTCCTCTTCGGTTACATCCCCAGCTGTTACTTCTTCAGAAGCTTCTTCCTCTATTTCAACAGCTTCTTCTTGCTGAGCAATCGCTTCTTCTAAAAGCTTTGTTGCGCCTTCAACATCACCTTCTTGTAAAAGGACATTTGCTTCCTTAATACGTTCAGCTGCAAAATCAGCCAAAAGTTTCGCTTCTTCATAGTCATCTGTCGTTACAGCCAGTTGGATTTTCTCCATCATAATTTTTACAAAATAAAAGAAATCTCCAGGTACTAGATCTGGTGCTTCTTCATCAGCGGGCTCTTCGGATTCAGCAGGCTCCTCTGCCGCTGGATCTTCTGTTGTATTTTCATCTGTCGTTTCTGGTGTTGTCGTCTCAGTTGTTTCCTCTGTTTGTGTTTCTTCAGCGGGTTCTTCTACTGGTGTTGCAGCGTCTGTGTTAGCAAAAACGGACGGTCCAAACCCCGTTGTTGCAAGTCCTAACGCTAAAAATGAACTTAAAATCTTCTTCACTTTCATTCTCCCTTTCTTATTTAAAGAATTGGAAAACTATAAAAAGACACACTCATGCCGTTTGGCGGAGTGTGCTCCGAAAAAACGGCAGCTGGCTGGCATTACACGGTGTGCAGAAGCCCCTTTAGCTTTGCGTCCCTATGTTTCCATAGGTTTGCCTTTATCCTTTTACGTTTCCAGTGTTCGTGATTCATGCTTTATATCGGTTGAAAGTGATTTAGATATAAAGGTTTTAAGAAAAAATAAGAAAATTTACCTATTTATTTACAGCCTTATCAGCCGAATGGCGCATTTTCCAAAATAAGAAAACGTGGGATAATAATTGAAATGAAAGCGCTAACTTAAATGGTTTTGTGCAAACGCTTTCACTTATTTGCACAACATTTTAAAAGGGGGATAAAAAGTGAGGAAAAAACAATCGCGTTACGCAGTATCATGGCTTTTATTAGTTACGATGATTTTGCAAACGTTTGCATCTGCACTGCTTATACAGCCAGCGAAAACGACAGCTGAAGAAAGAACGGTGACACTCGTTGGCAGCCTGCAAAACGAACTTGGCGGAGCTACCGAATGGAATCCAGCTGATCCTGCAACTAAGATGGAGCTGCATCCAAACGGAAAGTACAGGCTGACTGGCACTCTTCCAGCAGGCTCGTACGAATACAAGATCGCCATCAACGGTTCTTGGGATGAGAACTATGGCGTTGACGGGAAAGCCGGTGGTGACAACTACAAACTTACTCTCGATTCTGAAAAAGAGGTAACGTTTATGTATGATGACACGACGCATAAAGTGACACTTCCAGAGCCCCTTCCAGAAGAACAGACTCCGCGTATCGTTGGCGACATCCAGCCCGATATTGGAGCTGGCGCTGAATGGGCACCAGGGGAATCAACGGCACTTTTACAAGATGAAGATCTAGACAATATCTACACATATACAGCACAAGTGCCAAAAGGAAAGCACGAGTTTAAGATCGTGCTCGGCAACAACTGGGATGCGCCAGCATATCCGGCTAACAATTTCGTTCTTAACGTTGTAAAAGACGCTGAAATTACGTTCTTTTATAACCATGACACAAAAGAAGTGTATACGAATTATGATGCGGGATTGCCGGACGGCAGTGTGAACGGGGACAAGCTGTTCCATGATACGTGGAACGAAGCATTCCGTGCACCGTTTGGAGCGGTCAAAGCTGGAGACAACGTAACACTGCGTCTTCAAACGAAAAAAGGCGACCTGACTGGTGCAAAGCTTTATCTACGAAACTACAACTCCGGCAGCACGACTGTAAAAGATATGGAGAATGCTGGCTGGACAACCGTTAATGGTGAAGAAATCGAACTTTGGGAAGCGACAGTTACACCTGAAGAAAAAGGCGTTTACGGCTATAAATTTACGGCACGTGATGGAGATGCTGTAAAAGAATATGGTGAAGACACTGCGGAAGGTGGAAAAGGTGCGGCTGCTGACACGAACGCTGGTCTTTTCCAAATGACCGTTTATGACTCTTCTTATAAAACACCAGACTGGATGAAGGAGTCTGTTGTGTATCAGATTTTCCCTGACCGTTTTTTCAACGGCAACAAAAAGAACGACACAGCAAAAACAACAGCGCGCGGTGAAGAACCGATCGAACATCAAGAGTGGAGCGAACTTCCAGACAATCCTCGTCAAGCTGAAACAGAAGGATACGAGGGCGACGAGATCTGGTCGAACGATTTCTTTGGCGGTGACATTGCCGGTGTTCAAAAGAAGCTGGACTACATTCAGTCTCTTGGCGTGAACACACTTTACTTGAACCCGATCGCACATGCGGCATCCAACCATAAATATGATGCGACAGACTACAAGGCGATCGATCCGATGTTCGGAACACCTGAAGAATTTAAAGCTTTTACAAAAGAACTGAAAAAACGCAAGATGCACCTGATCTTAGACGGCGTGTTCAACCATGTTGGTGACGACTCGATCTATTTTGACCGTTACGGAAAATACGACACGGTTGGTGCTTACGAGTATTGGGCAAGCATCTATGACCTAATGAACGAGCAAGGCTTAACAGAGGAAGAAGCATCGATCCAAACAGAAGAAAAGTTTACAGAGGAAGGTCAAAAATTCAGTTCATACGGCTTCCACAACTGGTTCAACATCGAGAATGAAAAAGCGAACGGCGTCTACAAATACCAGGCGTGGTGGGGCTTTGACTCACTTCCCGAGATCAAATCAATTCCAGGTGAAGCAGTAGACTATGATTCTGAACTGAACAACAAGCCGTTCGCGGACTACATCATGTATGACGAGGATTCTGCGGCAAAATCTTGGCTGGACCGCGGTGCATCAGGCTGGCGTCTGGATGTAGCGAACGAAGTAGATACCGAGTTTTGGAGAGAGTTCCGTGACGAACTAAAAGAAGGCAAGAAGGATGATCCGCTGATTCTTGGCGAAATCTGGGATGATGCGTCTGAATACTTCCTTGGCGACCTTTACGACTCTGTTATGAACTACCGTTTCCGCGGTGCGATGATTGATTACCTGAAAAACGGAAACGCAAAGGGTGCTGAAGACCAGCTGAACGCTGTTTTTGAAGATTACCCAGAGGAAGCATTCTACGCGCTCATGAACTTGATGGGGTCGCATGATACACCTCGTGCAGCATTCGTGCTAGGGAACGGAACAGATTCCTATGAGCGTGCTGAACTAGATCCGAACTACAACCACGAGCTTGGCGAGAAGCGTCTGAAGCTTGCGGCAATTTTACAGATGGGTTATGCCGGAGCGCCGACCGTTTATTACGGTGATGAAGCAGGGGTAACAGGCTCTAAAGATCCAGATGACCGCAGAACATATCCGTGGGGTTCTGAAGATAAGGATCTTGTGAAGCATTACCAAGCAATCGGAAAAGTGCGTGCTGACTATCACGATCTGTTCAGCTATGGCGAACTGACTCATCTGTATGCTGAAAAAGATGTGCTGGCTTACACGCGTACGGATAAAAAGAACGCAGCGGTCGTAATCACAAACCGCGGCAGTGAAGAAAAAACAGTGGAGTTGGATGTGAAGAAGCTGATCGTAAACAACGTGAAGCTGACAGATCAGCTTGATAAAAAATACAGAGCAACCGTGAAAGACGGAAAGCTTACTGTTACGGTTCCAGCGATGACGGGACGCATGCTCGTGTCTGACAAGGGACAGAACTTAAAGAGTCCTGAAGCTGTAACGAATGTGAAGGCAACGGAAGCTAGCCATTCTGTATCTCTTTCTTGGGAAGGTGACGCTAGAAGTTATGCCGTCTATCAAACAACCATTTCTGGTGCTTTTTATGAAAAGGTAGCTGAGATAAAAGGCAACTCTATCAAAATTGATAGCTTAGATAACGGCCGCAAGTACTATTTCGCAGTAGTGGCGATCGACAAGAACAATAATGAATCTGTGAAAACAGAATCGGATGCGGCAATCCCGCATGTTGCATTAAAAGACGGTAACTATGAAATCGCGAATGTAACAGAGCTCCAAGACGGTGTGATTGATCTTTCCAAAGCACAAAATGTTTCAGCTGAAATTTTTATTAAAGGTGAAACAGAGAGTGACTCAGCAGAAGGTCTGCAAGCAGAACTTCAAGTGAAGGAACCAGGCAAGGACACATGGACTTCACATCCAGCTAGTTACACAACGCAAAATGGCGAGTTCAACAGTTTCAGCGGTACATTCCTGCCGTTTAACGAAGGAACGTACGAATACCGCTACGCGTTCTCTACTGATTTAGGAAGAACATGGGTAACGAGTGAAACGAAATCCGTAACGTTCACAAAAGGTGACGATACAACCGCTCCGGCATCTTCTGTTACACTGGAGCAGCCAGCTCAAGAATCTGGCCAAGTAAACTTGAATTGGTCAGTTGAAGGAGCGGACGAGCCATACCTGTTCACAATTGTACGTGACGGAGAAGTGATCGATCAGATCCTGGATACAAACGCAACGACGTACAAAGACATGAACGTAACAAACGGCAAAACGTATTCATACGAAGTTCATATCTACGACAAAGCGGGTAACAGTGTGAAGTCAAACGCGGTAACGGTAACACCTGACCTTGTCATGGTAAAAGTGACGATGAAAGTGAACGCACCAGCGTACACTCCACAGGGCGTGGACATTACGATGCCGGGCAGCAAGAACGGCTGGAACACAGGTGCGTGGAAGATGACGCGCGGCGGCGCGGTAACAAACGACTATGAGTACACGTTCGAAGCCCAAGAAGGTGAAGTAATCACGTATAAGTACGTGAAGAACAGCTCGTGGGATCAAGAAGGGCTTGCTGACCACACACCTGCTAACCCGAACGATGATGACGAGAGCTACTACGGCTATGGCGCACCAGGAACGGACTTGAGCTTTGTTGTCACAAACCAAGGCGGCAACGAGATGATCGTTCAAGACAAGATCCTGCGCTGGATAGACATGCCGGTAGTTGTGACATCTCATACAGATGGTCAAACTGTTACCTCTGACACCATCACGCTAAAAGGTAATGCGATTAAAGAAGGCGTGATGACGATTAACGGAGAGCCTGTTGTGATTAATGACGACATGACGTTCTCGCATACGGTGAACTTGACTGAAGGTGAGAACAAGCTAAACATCCATATTGAACCGTCAGAAGAGAATAAATCTACCATCTTTAAAAACGATGGCGGGGCAATTGGGAAGAACACGAAAGATATTACATTAACTATTAATAAAAACTAGTAAAAGAAGAGGTGCCGCTGGACTAGAGTTCCAGCGGCATCTTTTTTTATTTTTTATACCTCTCCAAAATCGACTTCGTTACCGACTCCACATTCCCATTACTCTTTTTCGCCTCAGCATACCTCTCATAATCCTCAGCAGAAACCTCCAACAAAAAGCTCTTCGGAAAGATATAAGGCTTTCCTTGATCCTGTTCGTCCAAGTTGTTCACCACTTCCAGCTCATCTTCGTTTTCACGGTTTTGATCAGGATCATAAACAAACATTTTCCCATATTCTTCTTCAACACTTTTATTAACGTTAATAAAATACTTCATTTCAGAACACTCCTGTTTTTTTGATTATGTAAATGGTATTCCCTAGACACGTAATAATCAGACATAAAATGGTTCGGAAAGGGAAAATAACTTATAAAAATTGTACAAGCAGGACTCGGCATAATTCGAACTTTGTCCCGATAAGATGTAGAGAGGGCCTGGCACGGCGGGCTTATCAAACGGAAAGGGAGTTGAAAGAAATGAAAACTGCGGGTTCCTGGTCTCATTCCTTAAAATTTCTTTTGTTCAGTGCAGTTGGTATTTTCATGTTCTTCATTCCGATTACGGTCAAAGGAAAGTCGTCCATTCCGCTCGATCACCTTGTGACCTGGGTAAGGGATAAAGCAGGTGAAGCAGTACCACTCTATGCATTGCTCGTCATTCTCCTTGGAGCGGTTTATCCCTTCTACAAGAAAACGTGGAACAAAGACCGAGTAACAACCACGTTCTCCCTGTTAAAAGTTGTGGGTTTGATCGCAGCTGTCCTACTTTATTTTGAATGGGGACCAGGCTGGCTGAGCGATCCGAACATGGGGCCGTTTTTATTCGAAAAACTCGTGATTCCGGTTGGGTTGCTCGTTCCGCTAGGAGCGGTGTTCTTAGCGTTTATCGTTGGTTATGGTCTGATGGAGTTCATCGGAGTTCTAGTACAAAAAATCATGCGGCCGATCTGGAAAACACCGGGCAGGTCAGCGGTTGATGCGGTTGCTTCATTCGTAGGCAGCTATTCGATCGGCTTGCTCATCACGAACCGTGTTTTTAAAGAAGGGAAGTATACGGTAAAAGAAGCGGCTATTATCGCGACAGGGTTTTCTACCGTTTCTGCAACGTTCATGATCGTTGTGGCAAACACGCTCGGTCTGATGGAAATGTGGAACACGTACTTCTGGACGACGCTAGTTGTGACATTCCTCGTAACTGCGATCACTGTTCGAATCCGTCCGTTAAGCAGAATGGATGATACGTATTCAGGTGGGGAAGGTCAGCCGGAGGAAGTAGTAAGCGAAAAATATCTCCAAACCGCATGGAGAAGCGCGATAGATTCATCACAAAATGCACCTGCATTTTTGACGAACATTTGGTCCAACTTAAAAGACGGCTTCGTGATGGCGATGAGCATACTGCCTTCCATTATGAGCGTCGGTCTGATCGGACTTTTATTAGCAGAATACACGCCTGTTTTTGACTGGATCGGCTACGTGTTCTATCCAATCACATGGGCGCTGCAGCTTCCGGATGCGATGCTCGCAGCAAAAGCAGCTTCAATCGGTGTTGCTGAGATGTTCCTGCCGGCATTGCTTGTTGCTGAAGCGGCACTCGTTACGAAGTTTGTAATCGGGGTCGTTTCTGTAGCTTCTATCCTGTTCTTTTCAGCAAGCATTCCGTGTGTACTGTCTACAGAAATTCCGGTGAGTTTGCCGAAGCTTGTGCTGATCTGGTTCCAGCGGACGGTGCTGGCGTTAATTTTAGCGACACCACTCGCTTATCTGCTTCTATAAAAAAATAGATTAGTAAGGGTGCTGCTGAAGTGTTTCGGCAGCACCTTTTTTATGTTGTTTAGTAAGCTAGAACTATTTTCTAAAATTATCAAAATATATCTTTATTTTTCCAGTAATTATTGTATGATAATGAAGCAGTAATTTTGAATGGAATGGGGAGAAGAAAGAGTTGAAAAGGAAATTCAGTTCATTATTTTTAATGGCAGTATTAATGTTTAGTATTTTTCCTTTTACTAGTTTTGCAAACGAAGACTATCCGATTTATGAAAGCTTATCGGTAAGTCCGCAAGAAGCGAAAATAAACGAACAAGTCTGGTTTGATCTTTACGCACTGGATTCGGCTTATTTTATGCTAGAAGCACGCCTTACGTATTTATCTCCGAATGGGGATAAGCGGGTAGTCGAACTATCTGGTCCGGATCATTGGACAGGCCATTTTACAGCTACTTCATTTGACGAAGTTGGAACGTGGCAGCTTCAAAGCATTTATTTATACGATGACAGCTACAACAGCAGTACTTTTACGCGTGAACAAATCGATCAGCCTGAGAATTATGATTTTACGATATTGAATGAAGTGAAAGAAGTAGATGTAACAGCTCCGACTGTGGATGCTATTACTTTTGAAAAAGAACAAGTTCAAGCAGGCGATTTTACAAAAATTACAGTTTCAGCGAGTGATGATACAGGAGTAGAGTGGATTACACTCGGCTTATACAATACAGCAGGACGTGGCTACGATTACGTGACTGATTTTGTGAAAACAGAAGATGGAACGTTTGAAGCCACATGGTGGGTCCCGCAATACACAGATCCAGGTGAGTGGAAAGTGGACTGGGTCTATGCAGGTGATGTTGCAGGAAATCAATATAACTGGGATGACTATATGGGTGAATACCCTGATTCCTTTGGCACTATTCAAGTTCTAAACGACAGCCCTGATACAACACCCCCAACAATTTCTGGTATACAGTTTTTAAATGAAAGTGTGAATACGGGCCAAGAAAACACAATCCTTATAAAGGCTGAAGATGATCTATCTGGTATTAACATCTTGTACGTTGGTTTAACGAACGAGTTTGGACAAACCTTTAGTGTAGATAGCAGTTATCAGAATGAAGATGGAACTTGGACAGGCAGTTTCGTTATTCCTTCGTATATAAAGAATTCAACATTTAAAGTGTTAAATGTAATTACACAAGATCATGCGGGAAATTCAGATCAATTGTTTTATGAAGAAGAATATCCTTCTGAATTTGGTACATTTAACGTTGTGAATGATAACGAAGATGCGATTCCTCCTGTTGTTCAAAGTGTTATGTTTGAAAGAGATTTAGTAATGGCTGAAGAGTCAAATGTGGTTAGAATCGAAGCGACGGATGAAAACAGCGGAGTAGAGAGTATTGAAATCTTCTTGACCAGTCCAACTGGTAAAGGAAAAACCAATTCATATCTGTATCCTGATGAAGAAGGTAATTTTGTAGGTGAGGTCTACATTCCACCATTCACAGAACCAGGTGAATGGAGAGTTTCTCAAATCATCGCAAAAGACTTTGCAGGAAATGTTTTAGATGCTGCTTATTCGGCTGAAAACTATCCTGAGTCATTTGATACATTTATGGTTGAAAATTCGGTCTTTGACGAAACACCTGCAACAATTGATAAAGTAGTTTTCCAAAAGGCTGAGGTAAAAGGGAACGAAGAAGCGCAATTAACGGTCTATGCAGAAGATACTCAAACTGTACCGGCGTTTGTTGAGGTGGAGCTTGTAAGTCCAAGCGGAGAACAAACATTGGCGGGAAGCACCGATTATTTAGATGAGAGCGGATTAATGCATATTACAATCCCGGTTCCTGATGATGCAGAGCACGGAGAATGGATAGTTAAACGGATTTGGATTTTCGATTTAGCTGGAAACGAAGCAACGTACACTTACAGCGCAGATGACTACCCAGCAGATTTCGGCAAGTTGTTAGTGAATAACGATACTGTTGCACCGAATGCACCATTTGTTGATGAAGTTAGTGATAAAGATACAATGGTAAATGGAACAGCGGAACCACTTTCAACGGTTGCTATATCTGTAAACGGTGAATGGCTGGCAGAGGGGCAAGCGGCTGAAAATGGGATTTTTACAGTTGAAATTCCAGTTCAAAAAGCTGGAACTGAACTTGAGGTAACAGCTACTGATGTTGCTGGCAACCAATCTGAAGCGACAGCTGTAACTGTAACAGACAAAACGGCTCCTGAAGCACCAGTTGTGACGAAAGTGACGAAGGAAACTGTTGCTGGAACGGCAGAGGCTGGATCAATCGTGTATATAAAAGATGCTGACGGGAATGTAGTTGCCTCCGCTGCAGCAGATAAAAAAGGGAACTTCCTAGTAAATATGGAAAAACAGAAAAATCATGCTGTTATTTATGTAAGTGCAGCTGATTTAGCTAGGAATGAAAGTGAAAAAGTTGAGATTTTTGTGAAAGAAGCACGATAAATAATAAAAAACCAGCGGGAGTGAGAGTGCTCCTGCTGGTTTTGCTTTTTTAACTAATAATAGATTATTTTTATATCCCGTACTGTTCTTTCCTTCTGATCCGCCGAGCCCTAATCTCCTCAACAGCACCAGATCCTAATAGAACCCCTGAAATGATAAGCAAAAAGCCTAATATGTGCTGAAATCCGATTTTTTCATTTAAGAATAAAGAGGCACCGACTAGTGCAAAGAATGGATTTAAGTTAATGAAGATGGATGCCTCGGATGCTCCGATTTTCCCGATTGCCTCGTTATAAAGCATGTGCCCGACGGCTGTTGCAATACAGGCAGAAGCAAAGTAAATCAGCCATAATGACACTGTTGAATTTGCAGCCACTCCTGCAAACCCTTCAGGTTCTTCGAATAAGCCGATCACAATCAAGAACAGCGAGCCAATGACCATCATGTAGCCGGTCATCAAGCGGGGATCGAGCGTGTGCGCCACACGTTTGATCAGAATGAAACTTACCGCTTGAGTAAGTACTGATAAAAGAATGTAAGCATCGCCGAACGAAATCCCTGTAACCTCACTGCCTTCAAGGACGATGAAAGCCACGCCGGTGAACCCTAGCAGGAGGCCAATTCCTCTTAGTGGCGTTAAAGGTGTACCGATAAAAAGGATAGCCAGAATCGTCGTAAGGAGCGGCGACATTCCCATGATTAATCCGCCGTTGGTCGCAGTTGTTCCTGTTAGACCGATCGACAAGTAATAGTGATGGGCAACAACATTAAAAAAGGAGGCGACAAAAACGTACCAGAATTCCTTTTTAGTCAGCCGTCGAACTTTTTTTATTAAAAAAAGAAGCAGAAATACGGTTAATCCAGCGGTTAACACACGGATTCCCGTGATGGTAACAGGCAAAAAGTTCGTAACAAGAATTTTGGTCGCCGATACGTTCAAACCCCACGCGATCATAACAAAGAATAATATCAAATACGTTCGGTATGGTTTCATCATGTCATCTTCTTTCTTCTGCTTTTACTTAACGAAGTAAAGTATTAAAATGATTTTAGTATCAATTGTACCTTATTGGAAGAATTTTTAAAGAGAAAAAGCTTGGAATTTTAAGATTAAGGCGAATTGACTAATTTTACTAAAGATAAGCAGAACGATTACCGCTATTATTCAAAAATTGATATAGTGGGAGGAATAAAATAGATTTGTCGAAAGACCTATATATTTTCATTTAGACCTAATTAGTCTCTAAGAAGACTTAATTAATTCTAAATAGACCTAATTTATTCGTATTAGACCTTATTGCACGCTAAATAGACTTAATCTACAGAAAAGCGGTGAGTTCAACGATGAAAAAAGTGAATCCATACGTACTGCTAGTGGTAGCTACTTTAATATGGGGAGGCAATTTCGTGATTGGACGGGCGATTACAAGCAGTTTGCCGCCTGTTTCACTGTCCTTTTTGCGGTGGTGCACGGCTTTCCTTATCTTTCTGCCGTTCGTGTGGCCATTGCTTAAAAAAGAATGGCCGACAGTGAAAAAGAAGTGGCCGATTGTACTCCTTATGGCGCTTACGGGGATTGCTGGGTTTAACACGCTCTTATATATTGCTCTTCATTACACGACTTCCATAAACGCATCACTTGTGAATACTTCAACACCGATTATTATCTATATACTATCCTTTTTCATGTTGGGCGAACGGTTGAACCGGAACCAGATCATCGGAACCGTGCTGTCTTTGGCGGGGCTTCTTATTATAATTTCTCAAGGTTCACTTGATGTCTTGCTGAAGTTTTCATTTAACGCAGGGGATATGATTGTGATTGCTGCTGTTATCTGCTGGAGCATTTATTCACTATTGGTAAAACAAAACGCTGGAAAATTACCAGGATATAGTACCTTTGCAGTCTCGATGGTTCTTGGTATATTTATTCTGCTTCCTTTCTTTATACAGGAGGCGAGAACGACTGAAATTGTGTGGTCTGCAGGATCCATTTTAACAATCCTTTATACAGGTGTTTTTGCCTCTATTGTTGCATTTATGTCATGGAACACGGCTGTAGAACGAGTGGGGCCAAATAAAGCCGGAATATTTCTTAACTTGATTCCGGTGTTCGCAGCGATTTTTGCGGTATTGTTTATTGATGAAAAACTCGCCTGGTACCAAGCGTTAGGCGGAGTGTTTGTCATTTTGGGTGTCTTTATATCAACTAGATTAACTAAACTAGAACAGCAGAAAAAAATGACCGCATAGGGGTGGGGGTAGGGGTCAGACCCCTACCCCCACCCCTATAATTGGGTTTATTTACAAATTTATGAAACCATTGTACGTTCATATGCGTATCTATTATTGCAGGATATGTTAGAGGGATAGGATAGGAGGAACTATGACGACACATACGCTAGAACTCAAAAATTTAACGAAAAAGATTAAGAGCAAAACGATCGTTGATGATTTATCTTTCTCTGTCAGAGAAGGCGAGATCTTTGGATTGCTCGGGCCAAACGGTGCAGGGAAGACCACTACGATTCGTATGATTGTAGGCCTGATTTCGATCACGGACGGTGATGTTTTTATAAACGGCACCAATGTCCGCGGAAACTATGAAAAAGCGATGGAGCAAGTTGGGGCGATCGTTGAAAACCCGCAGCTCTATGATTTTATGTCAGGCTACAAAAACTTGATGCAGTATGCGAGAATCATGCCTGGCGTTACGAAGGAAAGAATTGATGAAGTAATTAAGCTTGTAGACCTGGAGTATGCGATTCACGACAAAGTAAAGACGTATTCACTCGGGATGAGGCAGCGCCTTGGTGTAGCGCAGGCACTTTTACATAAGCCGAACGTGCTGATTCTGGATGAGCCAACAAATGGACTTGACCCACAAGGAATTTATGATTTGAGAAACTATTTGCGTCTGCTGGCAAACAACGGGACGTCCGTTATCGTTTCCTCTCATATGCTTGCTGAGATGCAGATGATGTGTGACCGCGTTGCCATCATTCAGCACGGTAAACTCGTTCGAATTGATGAAATCACGAACCAGGAAGATGAAGCAGATGTGAAGGTTCACTTCCAGATCGAAGGCGATGTTCATGAGGCGAAGAAGGTTCTTTCAGATATGAATCCTGAGCTGGATGTGACGGAAAGTGGAAACGAACTGATCGTTCAGGTAGCGGATTTGAAATCGATCGCCGGATTAAACAAACAGCTCGTTTTAGCGGGAGTTCTCGTTGTAGGTATCCAACGCAAAACGAAGACGCTTGAAGAGCGATTCTTAGAGATGACCAAGAAAGGGGGCGATCTGAATGAAGTGGCTGTCCCTGTTAACGAATGAGTGGATTAAGATCTTTAGCAGAATCAGAACATGGATTTTTATCGCACTTCCTATTTTAATAATTATCGGTGTCGCGGTTTACGATAAGGTGGCGACTGATACTGAAGTGAACGAAAACTGGAAGCAAGACATAACTCGGACGCTTGAAGATGACAAGAAAGCGTTGGAAGATGCTAAAAAAAATAACGAGAATGAAATTTATATCGATATGCTTGAATCCAATATCAAGCAGAACGAATATGCCATTGAGAATGACATCTCACCATATGAAAAAACCACATGGAAGTTCATGAAAGAGATGGCGCCAATCTCATCTTTAATCGGGTTGTTCGTAATCGTTGTTGCGAGTGATATCGTTTCAAGCGAGTTCTCAAAAGGAACAATTAAGATGCTGCTGATCCGTCCGTACAGCAGATGGAAGATTTTATTGTCGAAGTTTTTAGCTACTCTAGGATTTGCATTTGTGATGTGGCTTGTGGTGATTGCAACAACTTGGCTCGTCGGCGGTCTCGCCTATGGATTTGGCGGAATCGACCAAACATACCTCGTCGTAACAGACACTCAGGAAGTAAGAGAACGAACAGTTGTCGAATATGTATTTGCGAACATTGGTGTGGAATTTATTGAACTGACCGCACTTGTCGCACTGTCGTTCATGATCTCCACGCTCTTCATGAGTAACTCGGTCGCGATCGGTGTTGCAATGTTTACGATGTTTGCAGGAAACACGATCGTGATGCTGCTCGCTACAAAAGACTGGATCATCTACACGCTGTTTGCAAACATGGACCTCAGCACTCTGATTGATGGGCAAAACCAGCTTATTGAAGACTTAACTCTGCCGTTTTCCATCAGCATGCTAGCGATTTATACAGCGGTGATGCTCGCCATCACGTTCACCGTCTTCCAAAAGCGCGATGTGAAGGCGTAATAGTAAAATAGTAGGGGACAGACCCGGGTCTGTCCCCTTCAAATTTGTAAAAACCTGAAAAGGACAGGAGCCACTCGACTCCTGTCCTTTATTTATATTTCTCCTATCCACTTATTCTATCTATATAACAGGTTAGGCTTCTTGCTGTTGAAATTGATCTTCTTCTGTAGATCCTTTCAATGCTGTTGTAGATGCAGTACCACCGGAAACGAGCTGTGTTACTTCATCAAAGTAGCCTGTTCCTACTTCACGCTGGTGGCGTGTTGCTGTATAGCCATCCACTTCACTATCAAACTCCCGCTGTTGCAGCTCGGAATATGCACCCATTCCACGAGCTTTGTAGCCTTTTGCCAATTCAAACATGCTGTGGTTTAGCGCGTGGAAGCCAGCCAAAGTTACGAACTGGAACTTGTAGCCCATAGCCGCAAGCTGCTGTTGGAATGTTTCGATCGTCGCATTATCCAGCTTCTTTTTCCAATTGAAAGACGGCGAGCAGTTGTAGGCTAATAGTTTGCCAGGGAACTGTTCATGAATCGCATCTGCAAACTTTTGAGCCTGCTCCAGGTTTGGTTCAGATGTCTCGCACCAGATCAAATCTGCATATGGCGCATAAGCCAAACCGCGCGCGATCGCTTGATCCAGGCCAGCTTTAGTGCGATAAAAGCCTTCAGCTGTACGCTCGCCTGTAATAAACTCTTGATCAACCGGATCAATGTCGCTTGTAATTAAGTCAGCCGCATCAGCGTCCGTACGGGCGATCAGCACAGTCGGAACACCCATCACGTCAGCTGCCAATCTAGCAGAAATCAAATTTCGAACCGCCGTTTGCGTCGGCAGCAACACTTTTCCGCCAAGATGACCGCATTTTTTCTCAGAAGACAGCTGATCTTCAAAGTGAACAGCGGAAGCGCCTGACTCGATCATGCCTTTCATTAATTCGAACACATTCAGTTGCCCGCCAAACCCGGCTTCGGCGTCCGCTATAATTGGCAAGAAGTAATCCACTTCATTTCCGCCTTCTAGATGCTGAATCTGATCTGCGCGCTGAAGAGCAGAGTTAATGCGTTTTACCACGTGTGGCACAGAGTTCGCCGGATACAAACTTTGGTCCGGATACATGTTTCCAGAAAGGTTGGCGTCTGCTGCGACCTGCCAACCGCTTAAGTATACGGCTTTCAGACCTGCCTTTGCCTGCTGAACCGCCTGATTCCCCGTTAAAGCCCCTAAAGCGTTTACATATGTTTCATTTTGAAGCATGTTCCAGAATTTTTCGGATCCATGTTTTGCAAGGGTATGTTCAATATCGATCGATCCGCGCAAACGGATAACCTCTTCCGCTGTATAAGGGCGGCTTACCCCTTGCCAGCGCTCCTCATTTTTCCACATTTCCTTAAGCTTCTCCACACGTGAATTAATCATTAGTCCCTCTCCTTAATGGTTTTATTTTTGGCTGTTATTTAAAAGTTTGCTTACATTTTCTTCAATGACAAGTTGATTGTAGTGAAAGGTGCGAGACTCCTGCGGGATCAGTGGGACAGGTGAGCATCTTAATGGTGCATAGCGCCAAGGAGGCTCACCGCACACCCCGCGGAAAGCGAGCACCTGTAACGGAAATCAACTTCTTTCAAAAGCCACGAAGCATATGATTTATAAAATGTCATAACCTCTGTTAGTAAGAAAATCTTGAAACTCATCTTCACGTATCAGTTCATCAAACAGTCCGACTGCTTCCATAAATCGACCTTTATTGAATGAATCCTCACTCACTTGCTGCTTCAATTTTTGAACTTCTTCTAACTTTAGTTCCTCTACCAGCTCGAAAGTAACTTTACGGCCATCGCTTAGAACGCCTTTCGGATGGCGGATCCATTGCCACACTTGGGCTCTTGAGATTTCGGCCGTAGCTGCGTCTTCCATAAGGTGATTGATCGGGGCTGCGCCTTTACCTCTCAGCCATGAAGCGATGTATTGAATGCCCACACTTATGTTGACGCGCAATCCTTCTTCCGTAATCTCACCTTCTGGCACTGCCACTAAATCGTCAGCTGTTACAACGACATCCTCACGTTTGCGGTCGATCTGATTCGGCTCTGGCATGATACGGTCGAATACTTCCATCGCAACCGGTACGAGTCCCGGATGGGCAACCCATGTCCCGTCATGGCCGTCAGTTGCCTCGCGTTCTTTATCAGCACGCACTTTTTCAAAAGCAGCCGCATTTGCTTTCTCATCATTTTTTATCGGAATCTGTGCCGCCATCCCACCGATTGCAGGTGCATTCCGCTTGTGGCAAGTCTTGATCGCAAGAAGTGAATACGACCGCATGAATGGTACAGTCATCGTAACAAGCGAACGGTCAGGCAAAATTACGTGTGGCTGATTGCGGAACTTCTTAATATAGCTGAAAATATAATCCCAACGGCCGCAGTTCACGCCAGCTGAATGGTCGCGCAATTCATATAAAATCTCATCCATTTCAAACGCTGCAACAATCGTCTCGATTAGTACAGTTGCTTTAATTGTTCCTCTTGGAATGCCCAGTTGTTCCTGCGCGTAGATGAACACATCATTCCAGAGGCGTGCTTCCAAGTGGCTTTCCATTTTAGGAAGATAGAAGTAAGGGCCAGAACCGTTTTCGATCAGCGTTTTTGCATTGTGATAAAAATAAAGTCCAAAATCTACTAAACTCCCAGACATCGGTTCACCATCGACAACGATATGTTTTTCTTCTAAATGCCAGCCGCGGGGACGAACGATTAGTACAGCTGGATTTGGTCCAAGCTCGTATTTTTTCCCGTTAGCTCCTTCAAAAGAAATTGTACGGTTGACCGCGTCCTTAAGGTTAATCTGACCCTCAATTGTATTTTCCCAAGTCGGTGAGTTGGAGTCTTCTAAGTCAGCCATGAAAACTTTTGCACCGGAATTCAGAGCGTTAATGATCATCTTTCTGTCAACAGGTCCAGTAATTTCAACCCGGCGGTCTTGAAGATCCTGAGGAAGTGGAGCGATCGTCCAATTACCGTTGCGGATATGCTCTGTTTCACTCAGAAAGGCGGGGAATACCCCAGAATCAATTTCCTGTTGTTTGATCTTGCGCTTTTTCAAAAGTTCTTTTCGAGTTAAATTGAATTGCAGATGCAGTGATTTTAAAAAGAGAATTGCACCAGGTGTTAAGATCTTTTCATATTCGGGCGGGGTATTTCCTGTTACATGAAGACTTGACGTGTCAATTTTCACTTTTAGCGACATTCCTTTCTGATTATGTTATTGAACAGATGAAACAGATATTAATTGTTGTATAACAGTATGTGTAAAAAAAATTTACCTTTCGTGTTTACCGATACAGCGTTCGCACTCATAAAGATAAGATTCATGCTGCTCCTCGATTACACACCCACACTCTGTACAAGTCTTCTTTGGAATATTGAAGTGAAGCTCAAGATAGTTTTTCATTTTAAATTCCTCCTGTTTTTTTGTTTGATTTGATTATAATGCATTGTATTATAACAGATTATATTTTGCAACTACTGTTTTATAACATTTTTCGGTTTTTTCACAAAATAAGTCATCCTCCCTAGGTTTTTATTGGCTTTTATCCATATTTTTATAAAAAACAGAGCCTTTAAAACTGTTGTAGCACAGCTGGGTGCATCGGATGCTGGGAACCCTATTTGAATTTTTAGAAAATAACGCTTACAATGAATTCATTCAAAGTAAACGTGGTGATTTTATTGAAAATAGATGATATAGATCGAAAAATATTAGAGCTGCTGACTCAAGATGGAAGAATGTCTTATGCAGAAATCGGAAAAGAGCTGAACCTTTCACGGGTTTCCGTTCGTGAACGAGTAAACCAGATGAGAAAAGCAGGTGTTATTGAAAAGTTCAGCGTCGTTATAGATTCAGAAGCGGCTGGTAAAACAGTTTCAGCGTTTTTCGAAGTAGACTGTGAACCGGCATACCTCGTAAAAGTAGCTGAAAAACTTGTGAATAATCCAAGTGTGGCCAGCTGCTATCAGATGACAGGACCGAGTACTTTACATATGCACGTATTAGTAGAAGACTTTCCGTCACTGGAGAAATTCATAAACAATGAACTCTATGGAATCAAAGGGATTTCCAGAGTGGAATCGCATATTCTTTTAAGAAGATTTAAGAGCCGTTCAGGATTAAAACTATAATAAAAGAATGATAGAAAAAAGTGAGACTGCATGCTAGTAATTTTTAGCGTGCGGTCTTTTTTTATGGCTGTTGATTCTTCGGAAAGTCTATAAGTAAAGAATTACAGCTTAAAAATCAATCGCTCTGCTTTCAAACCCCTCACTGAACCCTATCAATCTCCCTCTCAACGTCTTTTATAAGCAGAAATAACTACATATTTCGTTCTGCTAGTACAAATTCCGCACACTCTATCAAAATTTGTAAGAACATAGTCGTGATTTTATTTTGTTTATAAAAACGTCTAGAAAATATTCAGAATATATTTTATAATCAGAAACAATATTAAAACCGTTTGTTAATTTAAAACTAACTTTAGGCTAACAAACGGAATGTAAACGAACGTAATACAATCGAAAGGTTGAAAAAAGGGGAGAGGTGAAGAGTAAATGGCAGGGTTGATTGTAAGGCGGGTTTTTCAGCTGGTGCTTTTATTAATAGGGATTTCATTTATCGTTTTTATGAGTATGCACATTGCACCTGGAGATCCTGCAAGTATCATAGGCGGACCAACCGCAACCCAGGAAGATGTAGAAGCAATAAGAGAAAACCTTGGTTTGAACGAACCGTTGCTTACCCAGTATTTTGATTATTTGCGAGGCATCTTTACAGGCGACTTAGGATTTTCCTATCAAACGAAACAAGCGGTGTCAGAAGCAATCATCGATCGATTTCCAAACACACTGAATCTAGCGATCGCAAGTATAATCGTTGCAATCGTAATCGGAGTAACAACAGGCATTATATCTGCACTAAAACATAACACATGGTTTGACGGATTAAGCACGGTCATCGCATTAGGGGGCATCTCCATACCTAACTTTTGGCTAGGTGCTATATTGATCCTTATTTTCGCCGTCAACCTGCAGTGGTTCCCGGTA
This sequence comes from Fictibacillus arsenicus, assembly GCF_001999465.1. Lineage (GTDB taxonomy): Bacteria > Bacillota > Bacilli > Bacillales > Fictibacillaceae > Fictibacillus > Fictibacillus arsenicus. The sequence continues at coordinate 1,137,534 of NZ_MQMF01000001.1, read as the reverse complement.
GGGGGGCTTACCGAACCGTTCTGGACGATTGAAGGGATGAAACAGCTTGCACTTCCAGCCATCACACTTGGTACAGGATCAGCTGCAATGATCGCTCGAATGAGCCGATCCGCGATGCTCGAAGTTATTCGGGCCGATTATGTAAGAACAGCCAGAGCAAAAGGTGTTCGCGAAAAAACAGTCATCATGATGCACTGTCTAAGAAATGCCATGATACCAGTCATTACGGTAATCGGCTTAAACTTCGGCTTCCTGCTTGGAGGCACCATCATTACAGAATCTGTTTTTGCCATTAATGGAGTTGGAAGGCTCATGATTGAATCGATCGCCGCCCGAGACTTTCCGATGGTTCAAGGTTCGGTTCTTCTTGTAGCGACACTTTTTGTTTTAGTAAATCTGATTGTCGATATCGTCTATGCCTTTATCGATCCGAGGATCAGTTACGAATAAAAGGGAAGGGGGGATAACATGTCAACGGAAGTGGTTACACAGCAAATGCCCGCTCATAAGAAAAAGAAAGAATTTGCATTGTTAAAAACATGGAAACGGCTCATTAAAAACAAGATGGCAATCGTCGGCCTAGTTATTATCGCATTACAACTATTCATGGCTCTTGCAGCACCTGCCATCGTAGGGGTTGATCCGAACAAACAGAACCTGGAACTGAGTGAATTGCCGATTGGTACAGAAGGGCACTGGCTAGGAACGGATAATTACGGACGGGATATTTGGAGCAGGATCGTGTACGGCGCAAGAATCTCGCTCTTAGTCGGAATCGGCGCTGTAAGTCTAGGACTGGTCGGCGGCGTGATCCTCGGACTTCTATCAGGTTATTATAGAAGGCTAGATGGCATCATTATGAGATTTGTAGATTTAATGTTTGCGTTTCCTGGTATTCTACTAGCTATGTTAGTTATCGCCATCTTAGGGACAAGCCTTGTAAATGTCGTCATTGCGATCAGTATTTGGTCCATTCCAACTTGTGCAAGGATTGTAAGAGGAAGTGTTCTTTCTATTAAAAAACAAGAATACATCATTGCCATGAAATCTCTTGGAGCGAGCGATCTTCGCATCATGTTCAAGCATGTACTGCCGAACTGTGCAGCACCGATCATCGTTTTTGCCACTATGAGAATGGCGACAGCGATTCTATCGACCGCATCATTAAGTTTCCTAGGCTTAGGTGCACAGCCGCCCACTCCTGAATGGGGAGCGATGATCGCTGCAGGACAAGAGTATATGTGGACATCGCCTCATATGATCGTTGTTCCGGGTATAGCTATCATGCTCGTTGTATTTGCTTTTAATGTTGTGGGTGACGCTCTTCGCGACGCTTTAGATCAAGGAATGAGTTTGGATAAATAAAAGGGGGAGATTACAAATGGGAAAAAAGTGGTTTAGTAGTTTACTAGCGGTTCTTTTTGTATTGTCTTTGGCTTTAACGGGTTGCAGCAGCAGTTCTTCATCGGGCGGAAGTACTGGTGATGCTAAACAAGAGCTAACGTATGCAACAACCTCGAAAGTTGTAGGACTTTCTCCAATTCTCACAAACGATTCTGTATCCTCTACGGTTATCGAGCAAATCTATGAAACACTCTTTGTCCGCGATAACAAAGGAGAAATTGTTCCTCACCTTGCAGAATCCTATGAAAATCCTGATGAAAATACATGGGTGATCAAGCTAAAGAAAGACATCAAGTTCCATGACGGGACACCTTTTAACGCAGAATCAGTGAAATACACGTTCGATAAGCTAAAAGATCCTGCAACTGCTGCACCGCGTGCCTCTCTTTTAGCACCGGTTTCATCCATCGAAGTTCAGGACGAGCACACAGTGGTTTTAAAAACAGAAAAGCCGTACGGTCCGATGCTTGCTGCTCTAACGCACTCAAATGCTGCCATCGTTTCACCGACAGCTGACAAAAAGCAGGATCTTATGAAAGACCCTGTTGGAACAGGACCATTTAAGTTCTCTGAAAAAGTAAACGGTGATGACATTGTACTTGTAAAGAATGAAGATTACTGGCAAAAGCCTGCTAAGCTGGAGAAGATTACGTTCACGGTTGTTCCAGAGGTATCAACAGCGATCTCTATGCTACAGACTGGAAAGGTTCAATTGATTGATGCGTTAGCACCTGAACTTATGCCTCGCCTGGAAAAAATCAAGAATGTCGAAACACAAAAGGTGGACGGAACACCTGTTTATTACTTGGCATTCAACATGGAAAAAGCGCCAATGAACGATCTAAAATTCAGACAGGCAGTATCACATGCCATCAACCGTGAAGGCTATCTGAAAAAGCTAAATGGACTAGGCGTCTACTCCAACTCGTTCATCGGACCTGAAGTTTTCGGACATACGAAAGACGATAAAGGACCTAAGTTTGATCAAGAAAAAGCAAAAGAACTTGTAAAGGCGAACGGATTTGATAAAAAAGAAGTCAAGATGCTTGTTGCGAACACAGCATCATACATGAACATGGCAGAAGTTATTCAAGCTCAGTTAAAAGAAGCCGGGATTCCAGCCAAGATTGAAACGCTTGAATGGGGCACATATCTCGATGTATCCAAGACAGGTGACTTTGATATTACGATTGCCGGCTGGTCGAACGTAACAGGTGATGGAAGTGAACTATTGTTCCCGCGTCTGCATTCAGCAAACATTGATGCAACAAACTTAAGCCGCTATAAGGATGCTGAACTCGATAAGCTGATCGATCAGTCACGTTCAGTTGTTGATCAGGAACAGCGCCAGGAAATTTTAACTAAAGCGGATGAATACGTAATGACACAGCTGCCAGTACTGCCGATCTACCATGGCATCGCATCAGCTGCTTACGATAAATCTGTTAAAGGCTTTAAGATGGAACCTACAGGACAGTGGTCACTATACAGCGTTCATAGAGAGTAGGGATAACGATGAAAGATACTGTGTTAGAAGTGACAAATCTAGTAACAAAGTTTAAGTCTGCGGACGGACTTTTGCCGGCTGTCCGCGGCGCCTCTTTTTCGGTAAAAAAAGGAGAAACGCTCTGCATCGTTGGAGAATCAGGCTGTGGTAAAAGTATCACAGCCCTTTCCATCATGGGGCTTCTGCCTTCAAACGGACGTATAACAGATGGTTCAATCTCGTTTAATAATAAGAACTTAGCTTCCATGTCTCCAAAAGAAATGCAGAAGCTGCGCGGAAACGATGTTTCGATGATCTTTCAGGAACCAATGACAGCCTTAAATCCAGTATTTACAGTAGGATTTCAAATTCGTGAACCATTGATGATCCATCAGAAACTATCAAAGAAACAAGCGCATGCAAGAGGGATCGAACTTTTGAAGATGGTTGGCATTCCGTCACCAGCAGAACGGATGAACCAATTTCCGCATGAATTAAGCGGCGGGATGAGACAGCGGGTCATGATCGCGATCGCCTTATCCTGTAATCCCTCCCTGCTGATTGCAGATGAACCAACAACTGCATTGGATGTAACCATTCAGGCGCAGATTATTGATTTGCTGAACGATTTGAAAGAAAAGTTAGATATGAGCATGATCATGATCACGCATGACATGGGTGTTGTTGCTGAGATCGCCGACCGTGTCATCGTTATGTATGCAGGAGAAGTGATAGAAGAAGGACGGGTAGAAGAAATCTTTGAAAACCCGCAGCATCCTTACACAAAGGGACTTCTATCTTCTGTGCCAAATGTAGATGATCCTGATTTTGAATTGAAACCAATAGCGGGATCGATGCCGATGTTGAATGAAAAGATCAGCGGATGCCGTTTTCATCCGAGATGTCCGCATGCTTTTGACAAATGTTTCAGTGAATCACCAAAAACTTTTTCCGTAACAGATAAACAGAACGTACGATGCTGGCTGCAAGAGGAGGTAGGACAGAATGGCGGTAGACGAGCAAGTTCTCTATAGCGTAAAAAATGTAAAGAAGCATTTTCCCATAAAAGGCGGTTTGCTTCAGCGGGTAAAAAGCCATGTGAAGGCAGTCGATGGAATAACCCTCGATATTTATAAAGGAGAAACATTGGGTGTCGTTGGTGAATCGGGCTGCGGAAAATCAACACTGGGGCGAACGATCCTTGGACTTGAGTCTCTGACAGAAGGAGAACTTGTCTTTAACGGGAAAAACATCAGTAAGTATTCAGCACGCCAGTTAAAGCCGTTCAAAAAAGAGATGCAGATGATCTTTCAGGATCCGTACGCTTCACTTAACCCAAAACAGCGGATTGGCGATGCTCTAGAGGAAGCACTAATTATTCATACCCAGTTGTCAGCTCAGGCAAGACGAGAGAAAGTGATCAAGCTTTTAAATGAAGTAGGCTTAAAAGAAGAGCATTATGAGCGTTATCCGCATGAGTTCAGCGGCGGTCAGAGGCAGCGCATCGGTATCGCCCGTGCGATCTCGATCAATCCTTCTTTTATCGTATGTGATGAGCCGGTTTCTGCACTCGACGTTTCTGTTCAAGCCCAAGTTATTAAACTATTAAAAGATCTGCAGGAAAAGCATGCATTGACGTATTTGTTCGTTTCGCATGATCTGGGAGTCGTCCGGCACCTTTGTAACAGGGTGCTCGTTATGTATTTAGGACAGATGGTCGAACTCGCGCCTGTTGAGAAATTATACGAAAATCCTACCCATCCTTATACAGAAGCGTTGTTGTCCGCTATTCCAAGACCAGTTGTGGGGCGAAAAAGAGAACGGATTCGTCTAACAGGCGATCTGCCGAGTCCATCCAATCCGCCGACTGGCTGTCCGTTTCATACACGTTGTCCCATCGCAAAAGATCATTGCGCAACAGAAAAACCGGTGTGGCGTCAAATTGATGACGGCCATTTTATCGCCTGCCATGAAAGATAAATACGAGAGGTGAAGAAGATGAATCAGACGAATCAAACATTACCACATAAAAAACAAAACCTAACGTACAATGCATTGAACAACCCTTATTCTTCTCAAAGGATGACCGTTTACGCAAAAAAGGGGATGGTCGCAACGAGCCAGCCGCTAGCGGCACAAGCGGGTCTTGATATTTTGAAAAAAGGCGGGAACGCGGTTGATGCAGCGATCGCCACGGCGGCTTGCCTCACTGTTGTAGAACCGACATCAAACGGAATCGGGGGCGATGCTTTTGCACTCGTCTGGGTGAATGGTGAACTGCACGGCTTGAATTCAAGCGGTCCTGCACCAAGGGGAATTTCCATAGAAGAAGTGAAGAAGGCTGGGTTTGACACGATGCCAAAGTTTGGCTGGCTGCCCGTTACAGTTCCTGGAGCACCGGCAGCATGGGCAGAACTCTCCAGCCGGTTTGGAAAACTTTCATTAAAAGAAGTACTCGAACCCGCGATTTCATATGCAGAAGAAGGCTACCCGCTGACTCCGATTCTCGGGAAGTACTGGAAAAGAGCTTATGAAACCTACAAACGGGAATTAAAAGATAAAGAATTTGAAAACTGGTTCAAAACTTTTGCGCCTAATGGACGTGCTCCTGAAGTTGGCGAGATTTGGCGTTCGCCTGACCATGCACAGACTTTACGGGAGATCGCGGAAACAAACGGCGAATCCTTTTACAGAGGTGCTCTCGCACAAAGAATAGCCGAAGCTTCTGAAACTCAAGGCGGATTTCTGCGAAGTGAGGATCTGGCTAGGTTTTATCCAGAGTGGGTAGATCCCATTAAAGTGAACTATAGAGGATATGACGTGTGGGAGATTCCGCCGAACGGGCAAGGAATCGTGGCACTCATGGCACTCAACACGTTAAAAGGCTTTGATTTTACAGAAAAAGAATCAGCGGAAACGTACCATAAACAAATTGAAGCCATTAAACTCGGCTTTGCGGATGCTAAAAAATATGTAACCGACCGATCAAGAATGAGAGTCTCTGTTGAAGGGTTATTGTCTGAAGAGTATGCGGGAGCGAGACGTGAGCTGATTGGGGATGAAGCTCTTCAGCCGGAGCCTGGAATCCCGCCAAGCGGTGGAACGGTCTATTTAGCAACAGCAGATGACGATGGAAACATGGTCTCGTTTATCCAAAGCAATTATATGGGCTTCGGATCAGGCGTCGTTGTTCCTGGAACAGGGATCGGACTTCAGAACAGAGGCCACGATTTTTCATTAGATCCTGACCACGATAACGCACTCGAACCTGGTAAAAAAACGTATCATACGATCATTCCTGGATTTTTAACAAAAGACGGGGAAGCAGTCGGTTCGTTTGGTGTGATGGGCGGATATATGCAGCCACAAGGTCACGTACAGGTCGTGATGAACACGATAGATTTCCATTTGAATCCTCAAGCTTCACTTGATGCACCACGCTGGCAATGGATGGAGGATAAAAAAGTACTCGTTGAACGTTCATTGCCTGCTCATATTGCAGACGAATTGGCAAGAAGGGGACACGATGTACAGGTTGCGATGGATTCGGGGAACTTCGGCCGCGGCCAGATCATATGGAGAGATCCAGAAACAGGCGTGCTCGCGGGAGGTACAGAAGGAAGAACAGATGGCTCGATTGCCGCTTGGTAAAAAGACCGTCAAAAAACAACCCAGAATAAAGGACTTGATAACATGACTTATCTCAATTTGTTTCTTGCCTTTTTCCGGTCAGGCATGCTTGGATACGGGGGAGGACCTTCTTCTATTCCCTTAGTCCATAAAGAAGTAGTCGGAAAATACAAATGGATGAACGATGAAGAGTTCGGCGATGTGCTGGCGCTTGGAAATACACTGCCGGGACCGATCGCTACCAAGATGGCAGGCTATATCGGCTATCGTGTAGCGGGGTTTTTGGGTCTCGCCATCGCACTCCTGGCTACGATTCTGCCAACCATTATTCTCATGATCCTATTGTTGACCTCTTTAAGAGAATATAATGACCAGTCATGGGTTCAAGGCATGACAAAAGGCGTTATACCAGTAGTTGCTGTCATGCTGGCCGTTTTAACTTGGCAGTTCGTTGATGCTTCGAAAAAGAGCCTCGGACTAAAGATTAGCTTGATTCACATATTTGCTGGTGTCTTGCTTTTACAGTTTCTTGGTGTGCATCCAGGCATCGTAATTGGACTATTACTCGCATACGCTTTATTTGGTCCAGTTAAAGAAAAGAAGGAAAACGTCGTACGCGTGCGGGAAGGAGAAAAAACAGGATGACATACTGGCACATCTTTCTCGCGTTTTTCATACCAGGTATTTTAGGTTATGGCGGCGGCCCTGCTTCCATTCCCTTGATTGAAAATGAAGTGGTAGATCGCTACGAGTGGCTTTCTGTTACTGAATTTACAGAAGTATTAGCACTTGGCAACGCGCTTCCGGGACCGATTGCTACGAAAATGGCAGGCTATATCGGATTTCAGGAAGGTGGATGGCTCGGCGCATTAGTCGGTGTTTTTGCCACAGTTGCCCCTTCGCTATTATTGATGGTAGCCTTCCTCGGACTCGTTTATAAATTTAAAGATTCCCCAAGAGTAAAGAATATGAGTGCGTATGTGAAGCCAACAATCGCTGTACTGCTCGGCATCATGGCGTATCAATTCTTTTTCGAATCCTTTACGGGTGTCGGCTGGATGCATACACTGTTCTTGGCCGTATTGAGCTTTTTCCTGATGGAGAAAGTGAAGGTATCTCCTGTGTTCGTGATTATTGGATCACTTGGATATGGAGCAGTATTTTTAGCTTGATGGAAGGCGGAACCCGGATGTGGGTTTCGTCTTTTTTGTGTTTAGTAGTTAAAAAGATGGGCGAAGTAAAATAAATGGACAATTCAGTGGGATGATCATCCTCTACCTACTTTTTCTGTAAAAAACTCAGGTCAAAAGCCTAGTGTGAGAGGTTGGCATATAGGAAACAGTATACCTAACTATTGAAAAATCTAGGAAATAGGAGGGATGTACATGTTTGGATTTGAGGATATGTGGAAGTTTTTCTTTTCGTTTTTTCTTGTATTACCGATTGTGACCTTCATACACGAAGCAGGTCATCTCTTTTTTGGAAAAGTAACGGGCGGGAAAGTGCACATCCATATAGGAAGCGGCAACAGATTGTTTAAGATCGGCCCATGTCATATCCGAAAGCTATACTTTTGGGACGGCTGGTGTGAATATGAAAATTTGAAAAACCATACAAGAAGGCATTTGGTAGCGGTTTATCTTGGCGGTCCTTTGTTTACGATCTTAAGCATGCTGATCGTTAATGGGCTCATTCATATGGAAATCATAAAAGCTGGCATCTTCACCTATCAATTTGTGTATTTTTCCTTCTACTTTGTATTCTTTTCCTTGATTCCGATTAACCACAACGGATATCCAACAGATGGAAAAGCGGCATGGGATGTAATGAAACAGAGAACTATAGAGAAGAATCCTTTGGGTTAAAACGAGTGGAACGTTTGGATGAAAAATTCCAGGCGTTTTTTGTTGAACTCAAAGACTCTTGAGGGCATCACGTATTTTATTTTCTAACTCATTAGTTTTAGGTAAATAATTCATAAAGATTACTAGTATATTTTTGTGTTCAAGATAGATTGGAAAATGAGCAATGTCGATCAGCTGTGTTTGTTCTTCAATGAGTTTAGAACCTCGGATTCTTTCATCAGCAGTAGGAAATTCATAAATATAGATTTGGTCTTTACTAACGGAATTAAAAGCAGCCTGATTCACATTCTCTAATTTAAATTGCGAAACCATTTCTCCTGTTGTAAGTTTCATATCTTTATCAGTAAATGCTTGTTTCACTTCTGTTAAAGTGAAGGTGTTTGCCTCTGTCTTAACTTCACCTTTTAGTTTCTTGAACTGAACAGGCACTTATCAGTATGAGCAATATAGCCAAAAATATTTTTTTCATTTTGCAGCTCCTTTTATCAATTAAACAATCATTCTTCTATGGTAAAATAAATTCAACATTTTCAGGTCTGATTCCTATAGACATGATGGACAAAACAAATGAATACTTTTTAGGGAAGCGGGGGTCATCAGGATGAAACCAATATTGTTGGGAATTGCTGCCGCCTTTTTCTTTGGCGTCACATTTATATTGAACCGGTCGATGGATTTAACAGGTGGAAGCTGGCACTGGAGTGCATCGCTTCGCTTTTTTTACATGGTTCCGTTATTGTGGATCATCGTATGGATGCGCGGAAACATCAAGCCGGTTTTTCAGGAACTAAGAGCGCGATTTGGAACATGGTTTTTGTGGAGTTCAGTCGGATTTGTTCTGTTTTATGCACCGATTACCTATGCAGCAGGATTTGGAGAAGCATGGCTTGTTGCGGCAACTTGGCAGATCACGATTGTCGCGGGATCACTGCTCGTTCCGTTTTTTTATGAAAGAGAAGGAAAGAACAAAGGATCTCGGCAAAAAATTCCGTTTAAAGGTCTGGGTTTTTCTGTGCTTATTTTAGCAGGTGTCGGCCTTGTTCAAATTCAAGAAGCGGACGGGGTGAACGGAGCGGCTTGGCTGCATGTTGTTTTGCCGGTTCTCATTGCGGCAATCGCCTATCCGCTCGGAAACCGAAAGATGATGATCGTTACGAATAAAAGACTTGATGCGTTTCAGCGGGCGTTCGGTATGACCATCGCATCTCTTCCATGGTGGATTGTGCTTGCGGCAGTCGGCTGGTTTCAAGGCGGAGCACCGACAACAGACCAGCTTTGGCAAAGCTTTTTAGTCGCGATCTCATCAGGCGTTATCGCAACCGTACTCTTTTTCCAAGCAACTGATCTTTGTTCGAACAACCCTGTGAAACTAGCAGGTGTCGAAGCGACGCAATCCGCTGAAATTATTTTCGTATTGGCAGGCGAAATGTGGCTGTTGTCGATTGCGACGCCAACAATGCTGTCATTATTTGGAGTTCTCGTCATCATGCTGGGCATGTTTCTACACAGTTATTACGGAAAAACCGAAGTTGTTCAAAAAAAATCTATCAAACTTGCAAAATGATGAATAAAAAAATGTGAGTTGGGAATAGTAGTACTACCCCCCCTTTTATATAGTAACTTTTGAACAGCCGTTGCCCGTAGCAGCGGTTGTTTTTTGTGGAAAAAAGGATTTTTCTTGATACAGAGAAATCCGTTAGAATGGATACATAGATTGTCGGGTGGCTAGCAAGATTTCCAGCTATCCTTATTGGTGAAAGGAGGGTTTTGATGTGGATTCGCTTAAACGTTTGAATGATGGGATTCAGTATTTGGAGGAAAACCTAGAGTATGAGATTGATATGGGGGAAGTGGCAAAACGCGCTTGGTGCTCGGAGTACCATTTTAAGCGGATGTTTTCTTTTCTCGCAGGTGTCCCGTTATCTGAATATGTTCGCAGGAGAAGGTTGACGCTTGCGGCTTTTGAACTCGTACATGGTGATGCAAAGATTATTGATGTAGCTATAAAATTCGGGTACAGCTCACCTGATGCTTTTACAAAAGCGTTTCAGCAGCTGCATGGTGTGACGCCATCAGAAGCGAGGAAGAATGATCATTCATTAAAAGCTTATCCACGCATGACCTTCCAATTATCGATAAAAGGAGGAAGTGAAATGAACTATCGGATCGTCGAAAAAGACGCATTTCACATTGTGGGAATGAAGAAAAGAGTGCCACTGATCTATGAGGGAGTAAATCCTGAGATTGCGGCTATGTGGCAGAGTTTGAATATGGATCTGATCAACGAGTTGAAGAGTTTATCGAACGTCGAGCCAAAAGGGTTGATTAGTGCATCAACAAACTTTTCAGAGAGGCTAGCTGAGAACAGTGAGCTGGATCATTATATTGGTGCGGCGACAACGGAGGAATGTCCGGGTCATTTGGAGAAACTGGAGGTTGCAGCCTCGGATTGGGCAGTTTTTGAAGCGGTCGGACCGTTTCCTGAAACGCTGCAGAATGTATGGGGACGAATTTACTCTGAGTGGTTTCCTTCTTCGTCTTATGAACAGACGGAAGGACCGGAGATTTTATGGAACGCAGATAAAGATACCACTTCGCCAACATTTCGGAGTGAGATCTGGCTACCTGTTAAAAAGAAATAATGGATAAAAGAAAGCATCGGCATAGGGACCGATGCTTTTTGTATTTACTGCTCTACAATTTCCTTCAGCTTGCTTTGCCACTTGTCGTCATCCAAGATGATCTGAAAAGAGATGCGGCGATTCTTTTGGAGTGCATCAGCTGAATTTCCTTTTGCGATCGGCTTATATTCGCTGTAGCCTGTTGCAGCCAAGTACTGTGCATACTCTTTTTTAGCGAGTTTCGGGTTCGCTTTTCCGAGATAGTCAACGACCGCAACCGCACGTTGAGTGGAGAGCGACCAGTTATCATAAGGAACCGAGTCGGTGTGGCCTTCGATTAAGATGATGTAGAGGTACTGACTCATGTCTTTCTCTTCGATGATCGCAGCAAGCGCATCGGCTAACGGGTCGAGAACCTGCTTTCCTTTTTCAGATATATCCGCACTTCCGGTATCGAAGAGGATGTTTCCTTCGACTGAGATTGTGTTGTTCGGACCGCGTATGATCTTATCTTTACCTACGTTCTCCTCAAGCTGTTTTTGGATGAGATCAGAGATATGCTTCTTCACCTCAGCCACCTGACCGAGCTCACGCTTAATCTGCGCCTGATCATACGCGTTGTAGATGCTCTGCACATAAGCAAGTATGGCGATGAACACCATGACGAGCACCATCATCGCCATCATATCGGTAAAACTCGGCCAGAAAATTTCTTTCATCTCCTGATCGTCGCTGTTGTAGTACGATTTACGCGCCTTCATACCGGTCACCGTCTCCTAAAATTCTGCTGCGAGATCTCAGGCATCCGTTCATCATCAACGTATTCAGGCTGGCGGGGAATTCTAGTCTCATAGACGACCTGATTCGATTGATTCATGGCAGTTTGATAGATTCTCTGCATGAGGTGATACATATCAGAAAGGGTACGGTTGTTGTCAGTGATGCTGCGGTTTAGGCCCTGGTGCAGATTCTCAAGCGTACGGGCGAGTTCACGCATATCGTCATCACGGCCGTGCTGGTTTTGCGAGTTATTTAAGAGGGACGCGAGTTGGCGGCTCTGGCTATCCATGATGTTGCGGACTTGGTCTGTAAAATCTCGTTTGATATGTTCAACCGCAGAATAAAAGCTTTTTTCAAGCTGGCCGACAGATGATGCGAAGTCCGCTGAAGCTCTGCCGTATTCGCCTTGTTTTTCAGAATAGCGGTAATGCCACTCATCCTGCTTTTGAGCAAGGCGGTTTTCGAGCGCGTCATGCTGGTTTTGGTAGTGCTGAAGCTGTTCCTGCATGCCGCGAAGCATCTGTTGTGCATGTTCTTCTGCCCGGCGCTGAGCTTCCTGAAGCATTTTATCAGAACGCTGGATAAGCTGTTCGAATTTTTGCTGACCTTGTGTGTGCCGATCGTTGCTCGTTTTAAGCTGCTGCTCGAACGAGGAGATATTTTTAGCGAGCGCGTTGATACTTGTATCGACTGTCTTTTGGATCGTACCAAGCTCTTTAGTTGTTTCGTTAAAACGCTGGCCGAACTCATCAAGCTGTGTGGTGGAAGCGGCAAAACGTTCAGAATGCTTGCGCTGCGCTTCGAAAATACCGTTCACGTCTTCCATCGCTTTTTGCAGACCAGCTGTAAAATTCACCATCTGTGAAGCGAACTCTCCAAGTGTTTTATCGAATGAAGATTCCACTCTTGAGGCAAGACGGTCAAGCAGGCGCTCAACAGAATCCTGAGGCTTGTCGTTGATGAGCACACTGTTCACGTGGTGATCAAGATAGACTTCACAATCTGCTAAAAGCTTGTTTTGCATATAAGAAAGGGAAGTTCCTTGTGAAAAAAAGCCAGATTGAATCAGGTTGAGAAAAAGCGCGGCCCCAATCCCAGCGATACTCGTAAAAAAGGCAACACTCATGCCTTCAAAAGGTGCAGTGAGTGATGAGATGATTGAGTTCAAAGTAAGATTCGAATCCGCTGGCTGTGTGCCAAGCGTCATTAATGTATCTTGCATGGATAAAAGGGAGAGTGTCAGTCCGATAAAAGTCCCGAGTACACCAAGGATGATGGTGAAAGACGGAAGCTGGCTCAGCAATTTTTGAATGTTGCCGACAGGAACACGGAAAATACCGAGCAACGGAATTCGTTCGTTATATAAATGTTTTTCGATGAGCGCTTGTGTGTTGAGCTGAGGCACACCGGCGAGATGGAACTGTTTGTAATCAGTTGTGACACGCTGAATCCAATGTGAGTAAGCCTGCTGCTCTGCGTTCGTTTCTAGCTGCTGCAGTTCTTTGTTCCATTTTCGAAAATGATAGGCAGTCTGTGTATATCCAACGATACCTAGAAAAATGAGAAACCCAATGACCCCGACGACGATTAACGTAAGCTGATCCATAATGCCACCCCTTAGATGTCTTGTCTTCTTTACTGATAGATATGTCCTAGCTGCGGGAAATATTTAGGGAAATGGGGTCTGACCCCAAACAAATACAAAAAGCCCGGAATTGTCCATCTCGAATGGACAATTCCGGGGTTTTCTTAATCTAAAGTTATTATTTCTTTAAGCTACACTTCTTCACCGCTCTGTTTTTTTACTAATTCATTATAAAATGCTGCATTAGACGCACTTAGGTAAGGAGATAGCCAGATAAATCCGATTCCTAAAGTGATTAAGCTTAAGAGAATCCAGCCAATAAAACTCAGCTGCAGGAGGAAATACTTCCACTTATAGCCGTGCATCAGCTTGCGGCTTTTTGTTATCGCGGTGTTAATCCCGATATCAGGGTTATCTTTTAACACAAAATAGGTTTGTGAATAAGCAAATGCTTTAATAACACCTGGAATGATTAAAAGAAGGAACCATAAGAACATATAAACCATCATAAGAAGGTACGTTCCAAGGATTTTCAAGTACATGCTGATCTCTGAGAATGCTTGTAAGAGACCCGATAACTTAATTTTTTCTCCTGTACGAATGACAGATAAGAATGTCCATAAATATCCGATATACAATGGGAGCAGTACGAGCGTAATTACGAAAGTACTTGCGGTAGCACCGCTAGTAGCATCAGTTGATATCCAATTTTCAAAGCCGCCGCTCAAATTTATTTCAATCATCAATGGAATTACGTAATATATAGCACCGAAAAGCAGGGTGAATAACGCTGCTTGTCTCCATTGTCCTTTTAACTGCTGTTTAGCTTCTTTCTTAAACGCTTTAATTTTCATTCCTCTTCACCTTTCCTAAACTCTCAGTTGATTATACTACGATATTATAGTGAATAGTACGAATTTATGGCTACACTATAATTTTGTTTAATTACAGATTAGAAGTAAAATAGAATTAGCGATTAAATAGACTGGAGGGATACAAATGAGTGATCTTGAACGAGGATATCAGCCTGTTCTTCTCTTTGACGGAGTATGCAATCTCTGTAATTCCAGTGTGAAATTCATATTAAAAAACGAGAAGAAACACGATCTTAAGTTCGCTGCCATTCAGTCTGAAGCAGGGGAGAAACTGCTGACTCACTATAGAATTGATCCCAACGAGACAAACTCAGTCATTCTGATATCCGGTGATCATGTATATACGGCATCTGACGCCGTATTGAAAGTAACGCATCTTCTAAAGTTTCCATACAGCATAGGGAAAATTTTAGTCGTTGTACCAAAAACAATCCGTGATTTTTTTTATAAGAGGGTCGCTCAAAACCGGTACAACTGGTTTGGTAAGCGTGAGAGCTGTATGATTCCAACACCACAGCTCCGGAAAAGATTTTTAGAATAGTTTTTAATGACAAATTTCATAAAAAAACAGGCCTCTTAATAGGATAGAAGAAAAACCTAAAAGGGGTTTTTATTATGGGGCAAAAAGTCTTGTTCTTTGGGGATGTTGGAATTGATGACACCATAGCTTTGACTTACGCATATTTAAATGATGAAATCGATATAGTTGGCGTCGTTTCAGACTATGGAAATGTTTCCAGGGAGAAGACGATTGCTAATGTTCATTATATTGCTAAAATGTTCAACTTTCCTGGAGAAGTAAAAATCATTGGTGGAGCAGAGGTTCCGATGACAGGGGAACAGCCGACATTTTATCCTGAAGTACATGGAGAATACGGGTTAGGTCCGATCGAACCGGGAACGTACGAAGGAGTTATTGAAAACTTTTTCGAGATTGTAAATTTAATCAATCAATATGAAAATGAACTGATAATCGTTAACGTTGGCAGACTTACCTCTCTAGCAACGATGTTTATTTTGTTTCAATCTTTGATGAAGAAAGTGAAGGCTTACTATATTATGGGTGGAGCGTTCTGGGTCCCGGGCAACGTAACGGCTGTTTCTGAAGCGAATTTTCATGGTGATCCGATCGCGGTTAGAATTGTCCTGACTTACGCTAATAATTTAACCATCATACCTTTGAACGTGACAGACCGCGCTTTAGTCACGCCAGAGATGGTGAACTACATTGACTACAAAGGAAAAGCTCCTCTTGTAAAACCATTGCTGGAATTCTATTATAAGTTTTATAAAAATAACAACCCTCTGATTCAAGGAAGTCCAGTACACGATGCGATAACACTGATGGCGAGTATTCGAGAAGATATGTTCAGCTACAAAACACTCCCGGTACATATCGTCCTAAGAGATGAAATGATTGCTAGAGGTCAAAGTATTGCCGATATCAGGCCATATATCCAGTTCGGGGAACAAGAGAAAAAGCACCGGATTGCTTTTGACTTTAATTACAATTACTTTTTCAATGACTTTATGAGCGTGATGACAGGGGAAGAGTTTAAATAAGTGCTTAATATGTAGTTTGTTTTAAATCAATTTTCTCCTTATTAAAGAAAACCTCGATATGCTCAGGAAATGATTGTACTTGGAACTCTAGTAATAAGGTGTCCGTTACTTCAGAGTCATTAAGAGCATCTTGCTCTTTAATATGTATACGCATTTTATTGTTATTAACAGAGACCTTCGCAGTTGGAAAGCTGTATAATTGCCTATTATTGTTACGGTTAAAATAAAAATATACAGCATTTGCCGATTTATTAAGGTTATCTGGCAGAAATAGATAACTCATATTATTACTCTTTTTCGTAATGTTTATTTGGTGCTGGATATTACTAGATAAGTCAGTTACCTGCTTCTCTTTGAAGTCTATTGAGTCAGGTTTCAATATGTAAAATCCTAAATAAATAGTTGTAAAAACAGAAAGTATGATTAGTAGTTTTGCTTTCACAGTATAATCTCCACTCTGTATTTTAAAATGTTAAATATAAACGAACAATAAAAAACCGGCTTCCTATCAATGCAGACATGGACACCGGTAAAATTCGCAGTTATATTATGATGTTAATTAAGCACAATCTCTAATTTGATCAAGTTTGTTTAGTTTTTCATCTAGAATTTGACTCAACTGAACAAGCAGCGGATCTGCTAGATTGTTCACTTTTTTGCTTACCTCATACATGGTCGTGCGAATGGCGTCTATCTCTGTAGTTAAGACAAGAGCATTGCTTCGGCTCATGGTCCATTCCCCCTCAAATATAATAACCACTTCTGCTTCTGCACCATTAAAATCGGTAAATCTTGTAATAATTATATACCATATTTTGTGTCTAGTCTATTATTTTTTTACACATATAGGGGGACAGACCCCGGTCAAATACACTTTAGCCGAAAATGTCTTTCTTGAAAATACATTTCCGTTTTTTTTGTTAAATAATTTGTTACATCCTGTCGATATACTTTTTGCTGCCTAGAAAAAGTACATACATGGAGGAAGAAAATGATTAAGAAAAGTCTGCAAAGGCAAATTCTAGTGCCTTTTTTATTGTTGATAATTATGACAGGTTTAATAGTAAGCGGAGTGAGCTACTTTTTTAGTGTGAAATCAACTGTTGATAACTCGTCGGAAGATGCTTCAGCCAGAATGGACGATCTGAATGAATCACTGAATCGATTTTTAGAAGATAACGCTGATTTTGTCTCAGCTTATGCGGATTCAATGGGAATAAAACTTTTTAGAGAAGGTGATAGCCCTGATTTTATTATTTCCAAATTTGAAGACTATCATCTATCAAACGAAGCGATCATGAATAGTTATTTTATTTCCGAAACAAAAGAAGCTATCATATATCCAATACCTTCAGAACAGGTAAAGGACCAGACGCTCACATCCTGGTATAAGCAAGCTAAAAAAGATCCGAAACAAGTCATTTGGACAGATCCCTTTATTGACCCTGCAACAGACCGTCCAGTTGTCAAAGCGGTTAAAGCGGTCGAATATAACGAAACTATTATAGGGGTTGCAGCTATTGATATTGCGGTTAATGACATTCTGACACTCATGCAAAATGTGAAAATTGGAAGCACAGGATATGCAATTCTTCTTGATAACTCTGGTAATTATATGGTGCATCCTCAGGCAAAAAAGCTTGGTAAAACGGCAACGAACGAGCCCTATTATAAAAAGATTAAAGAAAACGAAGGTGTAGTGATAACAGAAATGAATGATCAGGATCGGGTCTTCAGCTACACAAAAAATGAAATGACCGGTTGGAAACTAGTGGGCACAGTTGCCTTAAGCGAATTTGAGAAAAAAGCGTCTATCATTCTCTTGCCCATCGGAATAGCTCTATTAATAACTCTAGTAGTGGCTGCAATTATCTCCATATATATATCCAGAAGAGTTACAAAACCGGTGAAACAACTCTCAAAAGCTATGCATGAAATGAAAAATGGGAATTTGCAAGCAAGTGTATCCATCGATAGAGAAGATGAGATCGGCCAATTGTCAGATAGTTTTATAGAAATGTCAGAACAAATGCGTATGTTAATAAGTGAGATGTCTCAAATTACCGAGCATGTTACAGATGCATCTCAAACTGTAGTAGCCAGTGCTGAAGAAAATTCTGCTTCAGCACAGGAAGTTTCAACGACCATGCAGCAAATTGCAGCCGGATCATCACATCAGGCAGAATTGATGGAGGGAAATGCAAAAGCCGCAAATGTTCTCGCAGATCGCATTATTCAAGTTCAAAAACAAGGAGAAGCTATAGAAAAAGCTACTGAACAAATGAATCAAGCTTCGTTATCTGGAGTTGAGAAAGTAAGCTTCCTAAAAGAAAAATCTTTACTAACAACTGAAATGACAAAAGAAATGATCACATCTATTAAAAAGCTTGATGAGTCGTCAGGGAGTGTTCAGGAAATTGTTCACACCATTAGCGATATAGCCAATCAAACAAACTTGTTGGCGTTGAACGCGGCAATCGAAGCTGCTCGCGCTGGAGAATCAGGCAGAGGATTTGCTGTTGTCGCTGACGAAGTTCGAAAACTTGCTGAGCAAACAGAAGGATCATTAAAAGAAATCAGCCATTTAATTTCTGAAATGCAAATGGTTACTCAAACTACTGTCGGACAAGTCCAAGAAGCAGCGGCACTCATTCTATCTCAAGGTGAAGCTGTGGAAGAAACAGAAAATTCCTTCTCAGCTATTTCAGATGCAGTGCGAGGTAACTCAGAAAAATTAAGAGATGTCATTGTCTCCGTTGAAGAAATGACTAAGCAAAAAGAATTACTGCTAGACAATGCATCACATATATTAGCTATTACTCAGGAAACAGCTGCAGGAACAGAGGAAGTTTCTGCATCTGCAGAGCAGCAAGCAGCCTCTATGGAGCAATTGAATCACCTTGCTGAACAACTAGAACAATATTCTGAACAAATGCGAGTTCATGTAAGAAAATTCAAGTTCTAGAGGGGGACAGACCCCAGTCAAATACACTTTTGCCGGTTTTGTCTTCGTGAGAAGAACATAACCGGCTTTTCCTTTCCATGACAGACTTTATTTTTCATAGAGATGTATAAAACGATGTTAAAGTTCTGCTACCGGTGAGGTCCTGCTTTCTACGTAATCACGATATTGAGCTTTTGAATTTTGAAATTGTTCTAGTATTATTGAGGTTTCCACGAAGGGACATACCGACTGAGTAACATAGTAACGGTAACTGCTCCACGGATATTCAAGAGGAAACATGACGAGATCTGCTGCTACCGGATTCATGTGAATGTATCGGCTCGTGTCTAAAAGATAGGAACGATCTTCAATCAACTCTGCACCATAACGGCCTTGAAATACATGACCGGTAAGCTCGTATTTTTTGTTGAAATACATGGCGTATGTTTCGTTTAATTCTTTCATGAAATCTCCGGGTGGGGACTTGCTGCACTGAATTTGAAGATGAGTGTGGTTGGACATGAGGCAATAAGAGAATAAATCAACGGAATACTTTTTTACGCAGTGACTTAAAATCTTGAGATACCGATGGAAATCCAAGTGGGAATAGAAGAGAGGCTCCCTGCGATTTCCACGTGTAGTCACATGGTAGACAGCATCAGGGTACC
Source organism: Fictibacillus arsenicus (assembly GCF_001999465.1). GTDB lineage: Bacteria > Bacillota > Bacilli > Bacillales > Fictibacillaceae > Fictibacillus > Fictibacillus arsenicus. The sequence continues at coordinate 1,118,113 of NZ_MQMF01000001.1, read as the reverse complement.
AAATGCGCCGGGTTCTAGGAATAGATATCACCTCCTTTCGGTTGTTCTATTATTTTACTATGAATGCTGTCAAATTGGGAAATGGGGACTGTCCCCAAACAATTTATTTCCCTTAATGTTTTCGAGTAAAACACCTAAGAGAAATAGAAATACAAACGGTACCATTTTGTTAATTATAGAATGTTAATTAATCCTTCACATTTTGTCGAGTGCTGTATTTTCTCCTCAGATTCTATCAAATTTCCCCGGAAATACTCATATTCAATTTATACTCAAGAACGATGTCTAGTGCGAATAAAGAATGTTAACGTTTATTTATGAGAAACCAAACAAGGAATCTATGTAACCTTATAGAAGTTATTAAGTCGAAAGAACTCGACAAGAGTATGTGAATTTGCCATAGTAATGGAGGAGCTTTTATTCATTTTTATGGTAAGTCCAGGAGGTTGAACGATGAAAAAAGGGAACGACTGGCGATACCGGATCTCTAATAAAGAAGCGATTATGGGTACGGTGCTGGCAATTTTGAATTTTATTTGGTGGTATGCTTTTGCGTATGGACTAGGTGGCCAGCCGGTTAAGGAGTATACATACATACTAGGTTTTCCTGCATGGTTTTTTTATAGCTGTATCGTAGGGTTTATTGTTTTTACAATTTTAGTTTTTATAATGGTGAAATTCTTCTTTAAAGAAGTTCCTTTTGACTCAGATGACAATGAAGGTGAGGGGAGCTCTCGATGAATTGGGACGTAATTCTTCCTTTAGCTTTCTTTTTAATACTAGTTTTTTTAGTTGGTATTTATACATCAAGGCATATTAAGAGCGGACCTTCTTTTTTGCAAGACTACTTTTTAGCGGGACGTGAGCTTGGCGGATTTGTTCTTGCGATGACGATGGTCGCCACATACGGAAGCGCTTCGAGTTTTATCGGGGGCCCTGGTGCAGCATACCAGCTTGGCCTTGGCTGGGTTCTTCTCGCGATGGCACAGCTTGTAACAGGTTATTTTACACTCGCTGTTTTAGGAAAAAAGTTTGCGATCGTAGCCCGAAAGATTAATGCTGTAACTCTTATTGATTTTCTTAAAGCCCGATATGAAAGCAAGTGGGTAGTAATTTTATCAGCGTTAAGCATTGTGATCTTTCTGTTTTCAGCGATGGCTGCACAATGGGTTGGCGGCGGAAGGCTGATCGAGTCGTTTACAGGTGTATCGTACACCACAGCATTGTTCATTTTCTCATGTTCTGTATTAGTGTACGTAATAGCGGGTGGATTCAGAGCGGTTGTTATTACGGATGCCATTCAAGGTGTCGTAATGGTAATAGGTACAATTATTATATTAGCCGGAACCATTGTGGCCGGTGGCGGAATTGAAAACATCATGGGTGAACTAAGAGCGGAAAATCCTAATCTAATATCGCCGTTTGGTTCCGATGAATCGCTTACACCTTTATTTGTATCGTCCTTCTGGATATTAGTCGGAGTAGGTGTAGTGGGATTACCGCAGATATCGGTACGCGCTATGAGCTATCGAAATTCGAAAGCGATGCACCGTGCCATGATCATCGGAACGTTTGTGGTGGGATTTATCATGTTAGGGATGCATTTGGCAGGGGTGTTCGGAAGAGTAATTCTGCCAGGCATTGAAGTGCCTGATAAAGTTATGCCATTACTTGCATTAGAAGTACTGCCTGGATGGTTAGCGGGTATCGTCCTTGCCGCACCACTCGCTGCGGTGATGTCTACTGTTGACTCCGTACTTTTACTCGTAAGTTCAGCAATCATTAAAGACGTTTATATCAATTACATAAAACCTGATGCTGAAGAACGTTTTGTAAAAAGATTAAGCTTTGGCATAACAGCAGTAGTAGGGTTGAGTGTATTTGCGATGGCGATCAACCCACCCGATCTATTAATCTGGTTGAACCTTTTTGCTTTCGGCGGATTAGAAGCAGCTTTCATCTGGCCGATTGTGATGGGTCTCTATTGGAAGCGAGGAAATGCAAATGGCGCAATAGCCTCTATTGTAGTCGGGGTAGGTTCATACATGTGGCTTCACCTGAATTATCCTAACCTTTGGGGAATGCACACAGTAGTCATGCCGATTGCACTTTCTTTCTTTGCATACATTGTGGGGAGTTTCACAAAGGGGGACAGTCCCCAGACAAATACATTTTAGGCGATATTGTCCACTTCGGGTGGACGATATCGCTTTTTTTTTTGCAGTATATGTTTTCACTAAGATTTGTAACCCATGTAAAAATTATTAAATATATATTTACAGTAATATCCTCTAATGGTAATTTAATATTAGAATATAATTAAATAAGTGTGGAGCATTGAAGGTCATTCTGTATGTGGGCGCTTGGAGTGATCAGAGCTAGTAGCGCAACCGACCGCTTCTTTTTTCGTTCTATTAGATTAAGGAAGGGGTATTTTTTATGGAAATCTCAAGAAAAGAAAAGTTTGGTGCAAAGAAGAAGGCAACCAAGAAATGGCCGAAAGTAGTTTTGGCAACAACGTTTGCAATGAGTATCGGAACAACTTCGGTATTTGCAGCTAAGCCAGAGCTTGCTGATGCTTTATACACAAAGATTCTAGAGTACACATTTAAAACTGAGATTGATAGTGAACTTAACAAAGAGAAAGAATCACTATTAAAAAATGTAAGTGCAACAATTAGTGGGATTATTAATAGTACTAACAAAGAGCTACAAGACAAAAAAGACAAGATTGTAAATGATAAAAAAGCAGAACTTCAACAACATTATACTGATGAAATTGCTAATGTTACGGCAAGAAAAAACGAAGCTATAGAAAAAAAGACAGCTGAGATGGAACAAGAAGCAACTAAAACAACTGGTGCAATCAAAACGGATATCACAAAGGAAATTGAACAAGAAATTAAAAATGCAGATATTAATAAAAAGTAGTTATAAAGAGCGGAACTCAAAACTCCGCTCTTTTTCTTTTTCCTATATACTAGAAGGTAGAATCTAACAATCGGAGCGGAATCTATGAAAAAAATCTTTCTATCACTTAGCATTATTTTCTTTGTATATGCAGTTGCTATGCTCGTTCAAACGACCAACATGGACATGGGTCTTGCGGTTTTCTTCTTATTAGGAGCTGTCTTTTTATTTCTTTTTTACAAATACGAAGCGGCACTCTATTTTTATAAAAAGTACAAGAAGACGACTCTGATATTTGTTATAACTCTTTTTCTCTTTGCAGCAACCTTAGAAACTCTTATTCTTGCATCTGCCAACACCGATCCACAGAAGGTTTCTGGAAAAATTGATACCATCCTTGTACTTGGAGGCGGTACGAAGAACAATCGTCCCGGTGCCGTCTTAAAGGGCAGGCTTGATCAAGCTTTAGCATACGCGGAGAAACATCCTGACGTTACTTTTATCGTAAGCGGCGGACTTGGTTTCGGGAAAACGATCAGTGAAGGCACCATTATGAAAAATTATCTGATGGAGAACGGAATACACCCCGAACGTATAACCATTGAAGAAAAAGCGACGAGTACTTACGAAAATCTTTTATATACGAAAAAAATGATTCAGTCTGACGACCAGGTGCTAATCGTGACAAGTGACTTTCATCTTTTTCGGACAAAAATGATTGCAGAGCGTGTCGGAGTTGAAGCGGAAGGGCTCGGTTCACCGCTTAGGATTTCATCTGTTCCCCAAGCTCATGTGAGAGAATATATGGCAATCATTAAAAGCTACTTCACGGACCGGTAAAAGGAAGTGACTCTTATGAAGACAAATAAGTACCATTGTTGCGCCACGTGCGTGAATTTCAAGCCTCAGAAAACGGACCAAGGAATGTATTACTATTGCACACGACTTGGGTATGAAACGAAACCGGATTATACCTTCAACTGCTGGGAGCCGAAACCGCATATAATCGAACTTATGAAAAAGGATAAAGACGTTTAGGTCGCTGTGGCGAACTAAGCGTTTTTTAATAAAATTCTACAGACTTGCCTTGAAAAAGCTTACAATGTTACATTGTGTAAGGATTTATGTAACGGAATTACTGGAAATACTGTAGATAGTGGATAGATGAAAGAAAGGATTTTTTATAATGAACCTTCAAATCCCGATTGAGATAAAAGAAAAGCTGCAGAATGAGGCGGCTCAACGAATAGAGAAATTACCGGAAGTGTATAAAGAATTGATAGGAAAGCCTGGCTACACAGCACCTGATGCGTCACTTGTAGAAGATGCGGTGATCGCACTTGCATTAGGTAAAAACGTTTTGCTGAAAGGCCCGACAGGATCAGGTAAAACAAAGCTCGCAGAGTTGCTGTCGAATTTATTCGGACAGCCGCTGCACCAGGTAAATGCTTCAGTTGACCTCGATGCTGAAGCGCTTCTCGGTCATAAAACGTTAAGCTACAAAGACGGCAAACAAGAGATTGAATTCATCCCTGGTCCTGTAACAAAAGCGGCGAACAACGGTCACTTTTTGTATATTGATGAAATCAACATCGCTAAGCCTGAAACGTTGCCGATTTTAAACGGTATGCTGGACTATCGCCGTACGATCGCAAACCCATTTACAGGAGAAGTGGTAAAAGCTGAACCTGGCTTTAATGTGATTGCTGCAATCAACGAAGGATATATCGGAACGGTGCCGTTAAATGAAGCGCTGAAAAATCGTTTCGTTGTAATCGAGGTGCCTTATATTCAGGGAGAGACGTTAAAAGAAATGCTTAAAGCTCAGTCTCAGCAAACAGACGAAACGGTGCTTGATAAGTTTGTACAGCTTTCGTCAGACCTGATCGGCCAAGCGAAAGCAGGCCATTTGTCAGAGGACGCCGCATCCATCCGTGCACTGCTGGATGCTGCTGATCTCTCCGTTTACTTGCCGGCAAAACGTGCAATTCAGCGTGCAATCGCTGATAAGCTAGAAGATGCCCGCGAACGAGTACTCGTTGCCAACGTAGCTGCGACGCTGTTTGTGTAAGCTGGGAAATGGGGTCAGACCCCCTACAATTTATTTCCCACGATGATTTTGGAGGTTTCGCCTAGATGAAATTCCTTGTTTTTGCGAATACAAAGATCGATTCTTTCATTCATATGCAGCTGATTGACCTTGCGCGCTCTCTCTCAAAGGTGGAAAAGATGGACGTTTCTTTCTCATACCATTCTAACCTCGAGAGAAAGAAGGGGATTACACATGTCAGTCAATTTTGGAACCCATACCCGCGGGAGATCCGGCTTGAAGGCTGGAAATCCGACGTTTATTTGCGAAGCTTTGGCACACAGTTTCATACCGATGATAATGTGATCTGGAACACACTCGTTGAACTGAAAGCACACCCTCACCGTGAGTTCTTAAAACAGATGCTGCTCTTTGCGGAAGACTTCCGATTGGAACAGATCTGCATAGAAAAAAGACCTGGGATGACTCATGCGTTCAAGCTCCGGAAAGACACGTTCCAAGTCCATTACAATCGTGAATATAGAAAGCATATCCAGCAAAAACGCATTCTTGACGCTTTATTTTGTCATGTTATTCTTTTAGCGAATAAACGGTTTGTTGCGGTGCCGTCTGAAACTCAAGAACTCTATCAGGAACTGCGCCCAATGCTCTCGCAGCTCACAACTGCTCAATCCACACAAGATATTGCAGCTCTCGTAATCCAAATGGCGGAGATCACAAAGCATCGCTCAGAATTCGAGGACATGAAAACAGCCTACCGCAGTTTTAGTGATAAGCCGAAAATGGATGATGCCGGAAGCGAGGATCAAACGTTCGACGACCTAACCCGCAACACGGAGACAAAAACGAAAAAAACCATCAAAAAAGACGACGATAAAGATGAGAAGAAAGATGAGCAGGAGAAAGAAGAGTATTCATCCTGGCATGATGAGACGTCTGACCCGCAGGATTCCTTTTTGCAAATGGACCTGGATCAAGGAACAAACACTGATCTATTAGGAGAAGCGGCAAGAGAAGCGGATAGTGGTGACGCCGTATTTGGATCTGTCCAAACGAGCGCGCAAACGACTGACAACAACGACTTTAACTCTCAGAACGAACATGAGGCAGAAACCGACAGCAACCAAACCGGCTCTGACTCAGCGAATCACTACCGATACGGTGAAGTGAACAAAAACGTTACAGAGCATGTCCTACCTGCTAAACCTGCAACACCTGAAGAGTTCGCTCAATACCAGCTCTTTGAACAAGAAATCGCGCCATTTGTCACACAGCTCAAACAGAATTTCCTAAAAACGATGGAGCATAAGCGAACAGCGCCAAGGGAAGACCTGCACTTTGGAAGACTAGGAAAGAAGCTTACAAGACTTGCTACAGACAAGAACCCGAGACTTTTTAGAAAAAAACAAGAGTCGCAGCATGAACTCGATACGACGTTCACGCTTCTTGTTGACTGCTCAGCGTCCATGTTCAACAAGATGGAAGAGACACAAAAAGGGATTGTTCTTTTTCATGAAACGCTAAAAGCTCTCAGAATCCCTCACTCAGTCGTAGGTTTCTGGGAAGATGCAGCCGACGCGACAACAGATGATCAGCCGAACTATTTTCATGAAGTAATCTCATACAGAAATTCGCTTCATCAGCCGGGGGCTTCGATCATGCAATTAGAACCCCAGGAAGACAACCGCGACGGCTACTCCATCCGCCGAATGGGCGAAGAACTGGCAAAACGTCCGGAACAGCAAAAAGTTCTGCTCGTTTTCTCTGACGGTGAACCTGCGGCTTTTGATTATGAATCGCATGGAGTACTCGATACACACGAAGCTGTTACCCGTACACGAAAGCTTGGAATCGAAACGATCGGCATGTTCATCGCGAACGGTGAAATAACCGAAGAAGAAGAGAGACTTATGCAGAATATCTATGGCCCGCAAAACGTTGTCGTGCCAAGCGCTGCTAAACTTGTCGACTACCTCATGCCGGTCCTTAGAAAGCTCCTTTTTAAATCTATATAAACGTTAAAACGCCCAGTGGCCATCATGACCACGGGCGTTTTCTGTATGTATGTAAGTATTAATATTCCAAAAGCTTCAACCAAGCAAAAACGACTCCCAAGAACCCTGCATAACTGAATATTTTAACAGACCACTCTGGTAAGGCTGTTCGAAGCAGGCTAGATAAAATTCCGACTACAATGAAAGCTGCGAGCAAGATGTAAATTGAAAAGATGTCAAACGGAATTCGAAAAGAAAGCCATTGTTCCATCGCCAAACCTCCCCTAATATCTTTTATATCGGTCGAAATGCCTATTCATTCAATAAACAATTGACGAAAAAACAAAATTATTGCTGCCAAAAACAATTGTAAATACAAATAGGCAAAAGCACCGTAACTAGGGCAAACGCATATTGTATTAAAAAGCAGGAGTGAAGGGGTGAATGGCTTGAACCAACGTGTGGTAGACGTCGTTTTGGAAACAGCAGAAGAAGAATTTTTGGCAAACAACAAAGATGCAACTACATTCGCAGCAGAGCTTGCCCTGTTTGCGTCAGCTCTTACCACAGTCGCAGACTTTCTTGCCACAGTAAGTGCTGCCATTGCACTTAGACAAATTTACATTGATCAAATTCAAGAACAGAAAGATCAGCAAGAACAAGAAACTCAAATGAAAGACATCCAAGATCAGCTGAACGCACTCAAAAAAGAAATCAAAGCGCTTCGGGGGAAGTGACGAACAACCTCCGGAGCGTCTTTTAGTTAATCTTATTTTTAACTCTTCAAATCAAAATTCGACACATTCTGCCGCAGTCCTTCTACATAGAACGACTATTTTTTCATAAAAAAAGCCCTCTTATAATTAAGAGGGTTGCTTCACAGAATCAAGTAAACTCTTTCGAAATGCCCAGGTATAATAACACTGCACCAAATATAGCTGTTCCGATTAAAAAGAAATACACGATCTTTTCTTCTGCTTCTTTTTCTGTTTGTTTTTTTTCTGCATCAGTAGACTGAACTTGTGTTCCATCTTCCTTACCTTGCTCATGCTTTTTCTTTTTTCCAAAACCAAACACATCAATTCCTCCGCTCTTACCTTAACCTTTTTATCAGTGTTTCAAAAAGCGGCGAATTTTAAACAAAAAGCCCCCGAAACAGTGAGTCCCGGAGGCTATAAAACATCTATTTATTGCTGAACAGCTTTTGCTGCGTTAACACGTCCGTTTTGGAACAGCGTGCCTGTACCCGTAACAGGATCAGCTGTATCTTCAAGTGCCGCTCGGATTTGTGAAGCATTTTTACCTTGAGCAGCGAGAAGCCCTGCTACACCTGCAACAACCGGTGATGCCATGGAAGTTCCAGAGAAACTCGCATATTGATTATTTGGTGTCGTAGAATAAATATCTACACCAGGTGCTGCAATATCAACCCACGTGCCGAAGTTTGAAAAAGATGCTTTCTGGTCGTTTTGATCAGTAGCAGCTACCGCGATCGAATTTGAGTAATAAGCCGGGTAGCTTGGCAGAGCAACGCCAGAGTTGCCAGCTGCTGCAACGACGACAGAACCTTTATTCCAAGCGTAGTTAACCGCATCTTGAAGTGTTTTTGATCCGATTGAACCGCCAAGACTTAAATTGATAACTTGAGCACCTTGATCAGCTGCATATCGAATTCCTTGAGCAACATCGTCTAGAGATCCGCTGCCATCAGCATCCAAAACACGAACTGCTAGAATAGAAGCTTTAGGAGCAAGACCAGCGATACCAACACCGTTATTCGTGTTAGCCGCAGCAATACCAGCGACGTGAGTACCGTGTTCGTTTTCGTCGATCGGATCGTTATCGTCATCAACAAAATCTGCACCTTTGATTACTTTGCCTGCTAAATCAGGGTGGTTGTAATCAACGCCTGTATCGATTACCGCAATTTTAATGTTGGAAGAACTTTGGGCTGTATCCCAAGCTTGTTCAGCACTTACTTTCTGAGGAGCATATTGTTTCGTTTTATAATCAGGATCATTCGGCACATAGCTTGCGTGTAAAGTAGTATTCGGTTCTGCGTATTCTACAGAATCAAGACTTTCAAACTTCTTAACAGCATCTTCTACTTTGCCGCTTACCTTTACAACAGTAAAATCTTCAGTTGTATCGACAACCTCACCAAACTTTGAAGCACCATTTTTTGCTGAAGCAACAGAAACTGAATCTTTATAATGAACGATGATTTCCTGTGGTGCAGCCTGCTGTTTAGCAGCCGATGTAAATGAAGCCTCCTGTACTTCGGGCTCAGCAGCCGAAGCCGGGAGAGCTAAAGATATCAATAGTGGTAAAGACGCGGCGCCTGCCACGAAACGCTTTAACATAAAATCACTCCTCTGATGTATTTACCAAGCAAGCTTGGCTGGGTTGCTAAAGGATTCAACAATTTTCAACAAAACCCTTTAACATTATCTAAAGATAATGATAATTTACCACGTCACAGTGATGAACGAGTCTATGTGACTATGTATAAAGCGTAACACGTAAGACTTAACTATTATCTTAAGATAGAGTTACGATAGTAAACATTACATAACACGAATGTGAAAACTATATTTGAATATTTTACAAAGCAGAAAGATAGGAAAATGAAAGATTGTATCGTAATCTAAAAACAAGAAGAAATGTATTTTAAAAGGAGGCTAAAATAATGGCACGACTGCCAGAAGTAAATGTAGAAGGTACACCTTTTAAAAAAGCTCTTGCGAATGCTCCCGAAATTCTGGATGCATTTCAGCAAATGGACAAGGCACTCAACAACATCCTTGAACCTGAGCTGATGGAAATGCTTCGTTTGCGATCCGCATCAAACAACGGCTGCGACTACTGACAAAACATGGACTACGGGACTCTGGATGAGTCTTCAAGACAAACAGCCATGAAAAAAGGAGAAGCAGAACTGTCCAAACGCCACAAATTGGCCCTGGAATTAGCCGATCACATCATGGCCTATCATGGACAGCTGCCTGATGAAATGTATAACAGATTAACGGAACACTTTACCCGTGAAGAAATCATTGCGCTCTTTTTCCAAATTGGAAGCAAGAACGGAGCCAACTGGTTTATCATCGCGATGGGGATTGAAAGTAAATAAACAGTGAGGGAGATGGCCATAAGGTTGGCCGTCTTTTTTTATGAGCTGTTTTAAAAGTAATAGAAAGGAATTATTAAAGAGTTAATTGAATATAAAACAGAAAAAACACAAAAGGGCAGTTAATATGAAAAAAACACTAATAAAGTGGATAGTTATTTGTGTACTTGTTATAGGAGTTCTATGGGCATTTCGTTATTTTAGTCATGAGGGTGAGTTTGAGAAGTATAGCCATGTCACGATCGGAAAGGAAACCCTTAAAGAAGGAAAACCAGTTTACTTAGGCTATCATTTACAGTGGGAAGGCATAGGGACTCCTGAGCTTCAAAAGGTTGAATTTATTAAAAGTGATGGAACAATTGTTGCGAAAGATGATGATCAAATGCGAATCAAATCCTATATAACTAAGGTGGATTTCGGATCATATTATGAGGAAGATGTAATAAAAGAAGGGATTGTTAACAAATTACTTCCTGTAAAGGGGTTCAAAGCCGATGATGATTTTTCTTTAGTATTACAAGTTGAACCGAACGATTTTGAGTGGGATAGCGATATAAAAACAGTCAGAGTGATGTACAAGAAGTTTGGTCAAACACAGTTCCAAAACATTTCTTTCGATGATGGCATCATTAGTAATGAATAAAAGCTTAAAGGATCAAGCTGCCACAATAGGCGGCTTTTTTAAATGTTCAAAAATGAAACTTCATCTGGAAAAAACCGTATGAAAGGATAAAGGGAGGTAGATTGATGTTTTACGAAAATCGCCCCAAATTAAAAATCCCACGAACATTTCTTGAGAACATTTTAGATATATCGGCAATTATTTTGTTTATCGCGGGTGCCACAAACTTAATCATACAGTGGAGTACAATACCCGGAACGGTACCGATTCATTTTAACGGAGCAGGAGAACCGGACGGCTGGGGAAGTAAAAATAATTTATGGATTTTATTAGTGATAGGGTTCTTGATGTGGGTGCTTTTAACGGTCCTTGAAAAATATCCACATGTGTATAACTATCTGTTTTTAACAGATGAAAATGCGGAAAGACAATATAAAAACGGACGGCTGATGCTGAATGTTATAAAAAATGAGATTCTCCTTTTCTTCGTATATATGAGCTGGGTAAGTACTGGAGTTGCAAAAGGGCAATCAGATGGACTGGGACTGTGGATCCTGCCGATTTTCATTATCGCCATAACCGCATCAATCGCATTTTTTATCGTGAGATCGATTAAACTCAAATAAAAACACTTGGGGCATTGAAGGAATCCCAAGTGTTTTTTGCAGTTTATTGATCTTGATGATTTCGAGCGCGTGCCTCATCAGGACTTTCCATTTTTGCAGCACCTGAATACTTCAAGCTTTGATCTCGGTCCGACTCAACACGTCCTGATTCTCTAAGTTTTTTCTCTTGTCTGTCTTTTCCCATTTTAACAACCTCCTTCTTACATGATTTCCCTCTAGTATGCGGAAAAATTGTCTTTTTTATGTAGAATGCGTTTCATTCTAATGAACAAAATTATGCAAGAAATTTTAGTACAGTCATTATTTACCGGCGCATTAGAACGTTTATCATTCATATAAAAGGGAAATCCGTAGTTACAAGAGATTAAATCTTAGAGGAGGAATTAACATGGCACAGCATTTAAATTCTGGAGATATGTATCAAGACGAATTTTATCAAAATGACTCAGTACGAAATGATTTATACGAAAACGGACAGAACAGCAAGCTTCTAAAGGGTATTGTCATTGGCGGGCTAGTTGGCGGAGCTTTGGCACTGATTGACTACAATACGAGAACAAAAGTAAAGAACACGGCGGTGGGCTTGAAAGATTCATCAAGCAAAATGATCACAGAGGTGAAACAAAATCCAGGTGATGTGAAAGATCAAATGATCAGCCAATTCAAAACGGCTTCAAACACACTAAAAGAAGCGATTACTGATGCGCAACAACTGTATGAACGCTTGAACAAAGATGTCTTTGGTAACATCAACACGTTAAAAGAAATATCGAATGATGTATTTGCCACAACAAAGGAAGCGAGAGGTGACCTTAATAATATTACTTCTAAGCTTAAAGATGCCGGAACGGAAATAACGGAAAACCCTATAGATACAAATAAAAGATCACAAAACGAAAGCTTGAGCAACTACAACACAGGCTTCCCATCAAAAAATGCTAATGATCCTGTTTCGTCAGGTACGAATAAATCGAGTAATTATTAAGTCCAGGATTAAAAATTCCCCATTCTTAATGAATCGGGGAATTTTTTTATATGATTTAGGCTTTGTTTTTTAAAGTATCGATATGTAATTTCCTGATTTTTTCCTCAGCTATATTTGCCTGTGCAATAAGAGCGTAACATTCTTTAATCTCATCATTTGACATTAAAGGTATAGGATTTTTTAATTTAATTATTGCTTCTTTTCTCTTAATCGTTTCAGTTAGTTCTACATCATAAATGATTAATTCTGAAGACTGGATTTTTCTATAAGATAAATCTGTCTTAAAAGTACATCTCTTCGTAAAGGAAACAATTGATACGAATGCATCTTTAAACTTAGGACCAACCAACGTTTTTATACATTCGATATGTCCATAATTTTGAACAAAGGGATTCATAAATTTAAACTTTCCATTAATAAGCCATTTTTTGTAAGCTGGAGAGCCATAGATAGTACCTTGAAAATTTTTCGTCTCAATAACAAAGATGCCATAAGGGGAAAGTACAATGTGATCGATCTGGGAGTACCCTGACTTTGCTTTTGGGTTTGGCAAAAGGATGTCATTCAACACCATATATTCTTTTGAAAGCTGTGATAATTGAATCATAATTTTGTATTCGCCAAGCTCTCCCTTCCGAACAGAGAGATGTTCATTAGCTGTGTTGTTATATGTTGCTTTGACTGGAGAAGTTTGAACGGGCTTTTTCTTTTTTGAAAAAAAATCTTGAAAAAAACATGAGTGACCTCTAATTTCTTCTTGAATTTATACTTTCTTTCTATCGTCATTTTTAAAAAAATATAAATAAAACAGCCCAATTTATTCACTGGGCTGTTTTCTGTGTATAATTTTCAGCTATTAACTACTTGTCTAATATCGTTTAATCGGACTACTTGTTTTGCATCTTCAAAATGTTCTTCGTAGTTTTCTGTTACGGAAAAGTCCACAACAGCGGTGTTGGTTAATAAAGATGTAATTTCTCCTTTTAATCCGTCAAACGTTTCAATGATATCACCGATTTTAAATTCCATGCCTTTTCCTCCAACTTCATCTTGTTTGTCCTATTTTACCATAATTGTTATAAATTTTCCTTTTATTTATGAAAAACTTCTGTTTGTTAAGCAATTATAGCGAAAACAATAAATTATTGCCATTGAAGCGCTTTTAATGTTAACTTAAAATAGATATTAGTTAACATAAATACAACGAGGTGTTTACATGAAAACAAAAGAAATGACGTATGTAGCTTTATTTGCTGCAATTATGATCGTATTAGGGTTCCTGCCTCCAATCGTTTTACCTTTTACGCCAGTTCCAATTACTGCACAAACTCTTGGTGTAATGCTTGCAGGTGTGGTGCTTGGTGCCAGACTAGGCGGATTAAGTATGATTGTTTTCTTACTAGTCATTGCAGCCGGTGTTCCAGGGTTAGCAGGTGGACGAGGCGGTGCAGGTGTTTTTGTAGGACCGAGTGCAGGCTATCTATTAAGCTGGCCGTTATCAGCGTTCTTGATCGGACTTCTTGTTGAAAAAGCGAGACAGCCACTTCAAGTGTGGAAAGTCTTTTTATATAATTTCGTTGCAGGGATTGTCTTTGTTTACCTTTGCGGCATTCCAGTTGTTGCTTTTGTAATGGACATTAGTCTGGAGACAGCGGCAGTTTCAGGATTAGCTTACTTGCCGGGCGATTTATTAAAAGCTGTTATCGCAGCAACACTTGGTGTTAAAATAAGACAAAGATTATTTAAGAATCAGACTGCTCTTACTCAAAATAGAACGATCAGCCAATAAGATTGCCCCCGGGCAGTCTTTTTCTATAGGAGGAATTCGTGTGCTTATAACCGATACAATCCAAAATAGCGCTCTTTTATATCCTGAAAAAACTGCGATTCAAATGGGTGACGAAAGAATTTCTTATCAAGAGTTGAACAAAAACGTTAAAAAAATCGCTTCTTTTTTTAGAAAGCAACCCTTTGAAGAATCTCAAGGAAAAGCAGCGTTATATCTGCCGAACGGAATTGATTTTCTACAATACTTCTTAGGAGCTATTTCTGCAGGCTGGATTTCCATTCCTCTTGATTTAAAAATGAAAGAAAGGGAACTGGAAGAAAGGCTTAAGCAAAGTAAGCCTGATTTGATTATTACGACACAAGAATTGCAAAGCAAAATAAATCATAAGGGCACAAAGTTAACTCTAGTTTCAACAATCGATGATTCAATACCAACAGAAGAATTCAAAAGTACTACTACTGATGAAACTCTGTTTTATATGGGATTTACTTCTGGTTCAACGGGGATCCCAAAATGTTTTGTACGCTCTCATCGTTCTTGGGTTAAAAGCTTTGCTTGCAGTAAAAAAGATTTTGGACTAATTGAGATTGACACAGTACTTGTGCCTGGACCACTCGTGCATTCTTTGTTTTTATATGCAGCGATCAGCACGCTTTATTTAGGTGGAACGGTTAAGCTGTTACCTAAGTTTTCAGCTGCTCAAACTTTAAAAGAGATCGAGATAGACGAGATTTCAGCTCTTTATGCTGTTCCTACTATGCTTGCTGCACTCACGAAAGAAATGGATGATCAAAATGAAACTCCAAGGCTAAAGAGAATTATATCCTCAGGTGCCAAATGGGAACCTGGACTTAAAGATAAGATTAATACTCTATTTCCTAAAACAGAGCTTTTTGAGTTTTACGGTGCGTCTGAATTGAGTTTTGTAAGTTTTATCAATCATCGCGCTGATATACAAAAGCCGTTATCTGTCGGGCGTCCTTTTCATAATGTAGAACTTTCCATTCGAAAAGATGAAAACGAAGTGGAACCAGGTGAAATCGGTACTCTCTATGTAAAAAGTGAGATGCTTTTTTCACACTACCTTAATCGGCCTGACGCGAATAAAGAAGTATGGGACGACGGCTGGCTGACAGTAGGTGACCTGGCCAAGCTAGATGAAGAAGGTGATCTCTATATCATTGGACGCAGCAACAACATGATAATTTCGGGAGGGCAAAACGTTTATCCTGAAGAAATCGAAAATGTACTCCATTCACTAGAGGGCATTGAAGAAGCCGTTGTTTTTGGGATGCCAGATTCATATTGGGGAGAAAAAATTTCAGCCGCAGTCATTGTTAATGAGAATTCAGGCCTGACAACTCGTGATATCCAGCGTTTTTGCAGAAAGCATATATCAACATTTAAAGTGCCTAAGCACATCATTTTTACGAAAGAATTTCCTTATACGTCGAGCGGAAAAATAGCACGGTCGAAGGTAAAAGAGTTTTATACCCAAGGAGTTTCGAGTTCATGAGAAAAGCTGTTATTATCGATGCAAAACGTACAGTGATCGGAAAAAAGGCGGGTTATTTTAAAGATGTTGCAGCGGAAAAACTAGCGGCTGTTGTTATACAAGAGATACTGCAAGAAAATAAAGTATCTCCTGAAATGGTGTCAGATGTGATCTTAGGGAATACAGTTGGCCCGGGTGGCAACCTAGCACGCTTATCTGCTTTAACAGCAGGTCTTCCCGTGACTGTTCCTGGTTTTACAGTTGATCGTCAATGCGGTTCTGGGCTTGAAGCGGTTAACCTCGCATGCCGGCTCGTGCAATCAGGGGCAGGGGACATTTATTTAGCAGGTGGCACTGAATCTGTGAGTACATCAACGTTTCCGAAGAGAGCCCGCTTTTCTCCAGACACTATTGGTGATCCTGACATGGGTGTTGGAGCTGAGAACGTGGCTAAAAGATACAACATAACCCGTGAGATGCAGGATGAATATGCGTTCTTAAGCTATAAGCGAACGATTGCTTCTATTGAACAAAATCGCTTTAAGAATGAACTTGTTTCCATTAACGAAATGCCTCTAATTGACGAAGGCATTAAGAGACTGTCTGTTATTGAAAGACTTATTAAAAGAGCGAAACCTGTATTTAAAGAAAACGGAACGGTTACGGCTGCAAATTCGTGTGGTTTAAATGATGGTGCATCTATCGTACTCATAATGAGTGAAGAAAAAGCGAAAGAGCTAGAGCTTGCTTCAAAACTGAAATTTATCGATGCTGTCACTGCAGGTGTCGATCCGAACTTGCCGGGAATCGGTCCGGTTCCAGCTGTAAACACTCTTTTACAGCGGATGAACCTTTCTATAAGCGATATTGATGTATTTGAGCTGAATGAGGCATTCGCATCACAAGTCGTTGCGTCTGCTCAAGAACTTGATATACCTTGGGACAAGCTGAACAAAGGCGGCGGTGCGATTGCATTCGGACATCCTTATGGGGCGTCAGGAGCAATTTTAGTTACATCACTGCTAAGGGAAATGACGTCACAGAACCGTTTTGGCATAGCCACGTTAGGCATTGGCGGCGGGCTCGGAATCGCGACACTATTTGAAAGGTGTGGGCTTTATGAATTTTAAACAGTGGGAAGAGGCAACAACACTGCCAGTTTCAATTACGGTTACTAAAGAACTCGTTAATGCTTACTATGAAGCAGCCAGCATCCCTAAAAATGATTCACATCACGTTCCGCCAGCCCTTCCGATGATTTTTTATCAAGATATAAATGTCCCGTGGTTTCAGGAGCAATCATTTATTCACAAAGACCAACTGTTTCATTACGAATATCCTATCTCGATTGGAGACACACTTCAATGTACGATTTCCTTAATTTCAGTAGAAAAAAGACGTCAATTTCTCGTTTTGCACCAAGAGCTTATTGGCAGAAACGAACATAAAAACATTGTATTTTCGGCAAAATCGACACTTCTAAAGGAGGCGGAGTAAAAAATGTTTTCTGATTCTATAAAAGCAGGTGACACACTCGAGCCTTTACATATAGAAATAACAGAACAAATGGTAAAAAAGTACGGGGAAGTGTCTGGAGACTTTAATCCGATTCATTTTGACGATAAAGCTGCAAAAGAAAAAGGCTTTCCGACTAAAATCATACATGGCATGCTTTCGATGGCGATCGCATCAAATATCGTGGAACCTTACCTGCAAAGAGGCTATTGGGTAAAATCGTACGAAATGAAATTTAAAGCGCCTGTTTTAGTTGGGGAGACCATCAGCATAATAGGAACGATCGCATCTATTGAAAAAGAGTCAGTAACAATTGATATAATCGTTTCAAGTCCAACTTATCCACAAGTAGCAAAAAGTGAAATTGTGCTTCATGTGTATAAGTAGCTCTATTTATCCACATTATCAACATTATCCACAACCACAATTAAACCGTCTCCTAACCAATTGGCTAGAAGACGGTTTTTTTCACGGTCGCTGAAGTCAATTATTTTATGAATTAACCTAGGTCGATGTCACTCACTTCACGGTCAACAATACGCGCACCTTTTTTGCTGGTATAGCTTCCGCCTGATGAAGTGAAGATGTTTTGGGCGATTACCGTGTCCATAGCAGCGTTAACAGCTACGGGATCAACCGGTTCGATTGGTGCGTCCAAACGGACTGTCACCGTTTTGTTCTCCTGATTAAGAAACTGCAATTCAAGTACTTTGGCCATCGAAATCCCTCCTTTCCTCTATATTTTCCTCACCAATCAGTTATTACTGCTGAATCGCGAAGGAATCGTTACGTCTGATACCGACTAGTGGATAATTCTGAAGTCCTGCAAGTGCAGTTGCAACAGCTTCGAGCTGGTCTGGAGTCGATGTTGTTTTTACGTGTGCAAAGTTTTTGTACTTCATCACTGGTTTGTTGTCTGCATCTAATCCTCCGTCAAACTCTAAGCGCATTGCGGAATCAATCAATGCTGCTGTAGCCATGTGCCTCACCTCCTTCCACTTCATAAGTTCCAAAGAAGAAAAGGAAAGAGCCATCCACATAAAATAATTTTTGAATCTTTATTTATCCACAATTTGGGCTCATTTACTCAATAATGTGGCTAAAATTTTTTGTTATTGAGAATATCACGCCAAAAATGTGTCGTAATTTGTCAGAAGATCTTTATTCTGTGGATAACTCAATAAACGATCTCCTAACAATATTTTTCTTCTGCTCAAAAACAGCTTTTGACTCTTTAAAAACGCAGCTTTGCTTCCATTCAAATTCAAATTTTATAGTGAAGGTACCGCGGAATTCCCCGAATGTGCGCACATTCCAAAAGGACGTATTCCCATGAAAGAAATGCGCTTTGAACAAATCGCTTCTATGTATGATCCGCTTATCAAATCTCAGATCAGGCTCTACCACTTAACTTCCCAATTCAACCAATACTATCAAGCTGGCTTACTAGGACTCTGGAAAGCTTACGAAACCTTTGATTCTGAAAAAGGACAGTTCTCCTCATATGCGTACCTGCTTGTCAGGGGCCGTATTCTTCAAGAGCTGAGAGGAGAGGCGAGACGGCAGGAGGCAGAAGAAATCCAAGATCCCCACGAATCGATGACATTCCGTACCCTCTCTCATGAAGACACCATTCCTTTTTTAGAGGATGAAACAATGAATCTATATTTGATGCACCTGACAGAAAACCAGCAGAGGTGGGTGACACAGCGCGTTTTTCATATGAAGAGTGAAGCAGAGATCGCCGAGATGTACGGGGTCACCGTTTATGCTGTGAAATCGTGGAGAAAGTCAGCAATCAAGAGGCTTCGGACGGTTTTAATTACCAATTAAAATCAGCCTTTCTTACTACGCAATTTGATGGATATAATTCTATAATTAGGGTATAGTAGAAAACTGTGGGCATAAAATTCCTTTATTACCCATCTTTGCCAGTAGAGAGATAAACTGATATTTTTTTAGAATAACAGTGTAATAAGTTGATAGGGAAAAGCTTATACATTTATTAAGAGGGGGACAACCAAACGATGGAAACTCAAGTTAATCAGAGTACAGGCAGTAAGAAACGTCCGTTGATCATTGGGCTTGCACTTATCGCGATCATAGCGATCGGAGCAACAGCTTATGCAATGTTCATCGATCTATCGCCGCGTGAACTTTATTTGAAATCAGAACTGAACACGTTCAAAGCGATGAACGAGTCATTTGAAGAGAGCTTTGGAGATGCATTAGCACTTTCAGAAAAACAAATGGAAGAAGCATATAAGTCTGAAGCACGCGTTGGTGTGGAAATGGATCCGTCCATGTTTGGAGCGGGCGGAATGGAAGCGGCAATGATCGGTTCTATTCTATCTAACAGTGAGATTAAAATGACAACACAACACGATCCTAAGAAAGAAGAAGGATCAGCTGACGTTGCACTTGTTTTGAACAACACAGATCTTGTAAAAGCTGAGTTCTACCAAAACAATAAACAAACAGCATTAAGCGTACCTGCTGCTTACGATAAGTATGTATATTTCCCGAACAACAAGTTTGGCGAAGTAATGCGCAAGTTTGATCCAGCGTATGTTGGAATGGAAAAACTACAAAACTTCTTTAAAGCGGTTGAAGGCGACTTAAGTGAAGAAGCACGTGATGAAGCGTTCGAAGAGTTTGCGAAAGTTTACGCAGACAGCGTGAAAGACGAAAACGTAACACTTAAAGAAGATGTTGACTTCAAAGGCGAGAAGCTTCGCCAGTTAACGGTTTCACTTTCTGAAAAAGAAACAAAAACACTTTTGATCAATTTTATTGAAAAAGTCGAGAAAGACGAAGAAATCATGAATGCTCTAGCTGAGCAATCAGCGTTGCAAGGCGGCTTTAACTTCGATATGACATCAACAGCTCCAATGAGCGAAGAAGATGCGAAAAAAGAAATCGAGAAAATGCTGGCAGATGCTAAAAAAGCAATCAATGAAGATCTAGAAATCCCTGGCGGCATGAAGCAAGTTGTCATTGTTGACGGCGATGATAAAGTAGTAAGCCGCGACCTTTCTATGAAAATTGGCGCTAACGGCGAAGAAGCTGTTCCAATGAACTACAAGTCTGAAAGCTGGGCGAAGGGTGATGTATCGAACTCTTCTTGGGTTCTGAACGCAGGTCCTGAAGGCGAAGCACTGCTTGTTGATGTGAAAATGGAAAGTGAGCCAAAAGGCGAAGACGGCAAGAAGCGCGACATTAAAGCGAAGTTCGAAGTGAACGAAAATGGCACTACACAAGGTATCGGATTCCACGTAAAAGGTGAAGGCACAGACAAGAAGTCGAACTGGACGGTTCAGCTTGTTCCAGCAGGTGAAGCGCCAATGGAACTTCCTGATATGACGATCGAAATCGAGCATAAAGCAGACCAAAACCTTGATAAAGATTATGCGAACCATGATTACAAAGTAACATTGATCGGAAACGATCCTTCAATGGGCGACATCAATGTTGGCTTGAACATCAAGACAAAAACAACATTCGGTGAAAAACTTACATTCCCTGAGTTATCAGAAGATAAAGCTGTTAACGTAGCAGAGATGAGTGACGCTGAAATGATGGGCATGATGTCTGAGATCCAGCGCAACATCGAACAATTTGTCGGTGAAAACGCTCAAATGTTCCAAGGAATGTAATATATAATAAGAAGGACAGAGATAACTTAAGATAAAGTTGATCTTTGTCCTTTTTTTAAAGGTTTCTACTTATTGCTAACGAACATTAGTGTTTATACTTCGTTGAATAGAAGATTGGAGCGCAAGGTGCGAGACTCCAGCGGGATGAGTGGGACAGGTGAGACTCCTAAGGGCACAAGGTGCTGAGGAGGCTCACCGCACACCCCGCGGAAAGCGAGCAGCCTGGAGCGGAAATCTTTCTTACACCTGCAACAACGGTATACTCAAAACTTCTTAAGCGAAAGGAATTATGTTATGAGGCAAACGTTACTCATTGCCCATCTGACGGTAAAATGCTGGCTGAAGCAGCCGATGCCGCTGTTTGCCATGATGCTCTTTCCGCTTTTGTTGCTCGGCATCACATATCTGGGATTGAAGCCTCTTTTAGACGAGAAAAAGTGGGTCGAGCCCTTTGCTGTCGCAATCGTGGATGAAGATAACACCTTTGAAACGAAATTATTAATGAAACAATACGAAGAATCCGAAGAGCTGCAAGCCGTTCTTTCCTTTCAAAAAACAAATGGAAAGACAGCGAGTGAAATGCTCGCGGATAATGAGATCGCTGGAATGGTGATGGTTCCAGACGGGTTTACACAAGGAATTCGCCGGGGCAAAAACATTCCTGTAACCGTAATCGGGAATCCGGAACGGCCGTTTCAAGCGGAGTTGCTGCAGCAAGTGATGGTCTCAAACGCTAACTTGATTTCTGCGGCACAAAGTGGAGCGAATGCAGCTTTTCATTATTTGCGAAAGATGGGGCTGAGTTCTGAGGAATTTGCGACTTACCGAGACGCAATTATTACTGATTTTACACTGCAGGCTCTGAACCGAAACAAGATCTATGAAACGGAAACACTGAGTGCGTTTGGAGGCATTACACCTGTTGAGTTCTACAGCCTCTCGGGTGTACTGATTCTGCTTTTAATCGGAGGTCTGTTTGGTATGAGCTTAACTGCGAGAGGAGAACAAACGGCACTGCGGGAAAGGCTTTCGTTGCAAGGGGTTAGGTCGTCCGTTTTCTTTTTCGGTAACATTATATCGGTGTTCATGCTGCTCGTAATTCAAAGTTTTGTATTAACACTGCTTTTTTATAGCGTTACGAAAACGTGGAGCTTGCTTGCAACTGCCATTCTATTAGCCTATTGTTTAGCCGTTTCTTCATTGTTTGCCCTTTGTCAGGAATTCTTCCAGCGAAACGGTGCAAAGTGGGGGGCGGGAATTCTGCTGGTAGTTGGAGTGACTGCAACGAGCGGAAGTGTATTGCCGTTATCATATTTACCGGAAATGTGGAGAAGTGTGAGCTTTTTAAATGTTCTTCATCACACACATAACGGGTTAGTAGAGACGCTGTTTTCAGGTGCGGGTGAATGGAGTTTGGCCGGCACATTAATTGGGTTCTCCGTTGTTTTCTGGGTCTTCGGAATCCTGGTTATCACAATAAAGAAGAGGTTGCCATGGTCTGGACAATTGCCTTTACACGTATAAAATTATTGCTTCAAAGTCCGTGGAGCTGGGCAGGGCTAGTTATCCCTGTGCTTTTGCTCGGCTTCTTAGATCTGTCTGTTGAAAAAACGGCAAACGCAACGAAAATCCCAGTTGTGATTGTGGACGAGGACGCATCTGATTACTCCGAGACTGTGATTGAACGTGTGAGCGATAATCCAGCAGTATCAGTTAGTATCGTTGATCAAGAACAAGCGCGAACAGAAATCGAGACACAGAAAGCTGCGATCGGATTTTTAATACCAGAAGGATTTATGGAACGCATTCAAGAAAATGATGAAGACGAACTCGTGACAATGTGGCTTTCAACTGGAACCCTGTCACACGGGTTGGTCCGCGAAATTTTTGCTAGTGAAGTGAAGCGTTTATCGAGTAATTCTTACGGTGCAAATACAGTTTTAAAAACATATGGGAAAAGCGAGAAGCTGGACGCGAAAGAACAAGTCTCCGTTTGGAAAGAGGCTTGGGCATACAGTGATAAACATTGGAACCCTGTACCACTGATGACGGTTGATTATAAGATCGGTGCTACAAAAGAAAAAGCTCAATCCGTTGATGATCAAGCAGTATCGATTTACGTACCTGGAATGCTGGTGATGCTGATGCTGTTCAGCTTTTTATGGAACAGCTGGCCGATTAAAGACCGGGATTCAGGAATGCGCTCACGGGTGCCGTATTCAGTTGGCGGATTTACGGTTTATTGGGGTGGAAATGCGCTAGGTGTACTTATTCTTCAATTCGAACTACTTGTGCTGATGGCCGGTTTTGGCTGGTGGAAAGGTGAACTGGTGGTGAATGCCTCAACGATTGTTGCATTGCTAGGATATATTCTATTTTTAAATACCTTATCACTTTTGTTTGCTTATTTTGTTCATTCCAACCGAACGTGGCAAGCTGTAACGCTCTTTGTCGTACTCGCAACATCGCTTTTAAGCGGAACTTTTTTCCCGAGTGACGAACTTTCGAGTATTTTAGAAAAAGCAGCACAATGGACGCCGCAATATTGGATCATCTCAGCTTTAAACCAAGAGACGCTTATGATTCCATTGGTGTTTGTCGGAATCAGCATCCTCTTATACGGACTTTCAACAATGAAGGCAGGTGACAACGCTTGATTACAGCAGAAAATCTATCAAAAAAGTTTGGACGTAAAGAAGTACTTAAAGATATAAACTTTTGTATCCAAAAAGGAGAAACTGTAGGCGTTGTTGGCCCAAACGGTGCTGGGAAGTCTACTCTTCTTAAAATCATCGCGACGATCATGAATGGCACAAACGGATCTATTCTGGTAGATGGAATGGATACGAAAAAAGATACGAAAAAGATACGAGAAAAAATCGGATATGTACCACAGGAGATCGCAGTGTATCACGAACTGACAGCACGCGAGAATCTTCGTTTTTTTGCAAAATTAGCGAAGAATTCATCTGAGGAAATCTGGATGAGAAGGTGTGAGGAGTGGAAGCTGGCTGAACATCTTGATAAAAAAGTAAAGCATCTGTCTGGCGGAAACCAGCGTAAACTCAACATCTTAATCGCCTTACTGCATAACCCGGAAATTCTAATTCTTGACGAACCAACAGTAGGAATCGACATTTCAGCAAAACAAGAAATCGTGAACGATCTAAGGCAGCTCGGAAGTGAAGGAAAGACGATTCTATATTCCAGCCATGACGCACAAGAACTTGAAACACTATGCACTTCCTTCTTGATTTTAAAAGAAGGTGAGCTGCTCTTTTATGGTTCAAAGCAAAAAGTGAGGCAGTTTGGATCTATTGCACAGTCGAAGAATTTTGCGGAGACGCTCGGTGAGATAGTGGGGTAATAGAGGTATGAAAGGATAACTTCAATGAGGTTATTCTTTTTTGTTTGCTCTTAAAGATGAAACGACACCTTTTGACAAGATGGACTATATGCCTATTTTTCGTAATTGAAGCGTAAAACACAACTCACTTTTTCTATAGTAGGATAATAATAGATTACTTGGAAAATAAAAGGGGTTAGGGATATATTATGAAAAAATGGATTACAACTACGGTTTTAGGATCGGCTTTATTATTATCACCAGTACAGGCTTTTGCAAATATCGGAGATCAGACGCTTCGTCCGACAATGACCCATTCAGATGTAAAAACACTTCAAACAATATTGCGCGATAAGGGTTATTTTACATATAGCGGATCGACGACTACTTATTACGGTGCTTACACAAAGAGTGCTGTTGCAAGTTTCCAGCGTGCAAAAGGCCTAACAGCTGATGGGGTCGCTGGACGCAACACGTTTAACAAACTAGGAGTCTATAACGTTAACAATTCCTACTTAGTAGATTATGCAAAGCGTTTTGTAGGAACGCCTTATAAATGGGGCGGAACTACTCCTGACGGCTTCGATTGTTCTGGATATATCAATTATGTATTTAAAAACTCTCACAGCATCTACTTGCCGCGAACTGTAAAAGATATGTGGGCGAACACAGGTTACAGAGTTTCTACACAAGCGGTCGGAGATCTAGTATTCTTTGAAACGTACGAGCCAGGCGCGTCTCATATGGGAATCTATATTGGGAACGGTAAGTTCATCCACGCAGGTTCATCAACTGGTGTAACGATCTCTGAGATGAGCAACACATACTGGAAACCGCGTTATATTGGAACAAAGCGTCTGTAACATATAAAAGGAAAAGGAGTCCGATGATTTCGGACTCCTTTTTTTTAACAGAACAAGATTCTTGCCCAAGGATCGCAGCAGCGATGACGGTTCTTCTTTCTGACCTTTTTGCACTTCAAGACTTCAGAGCTAGAAGAAGAGGAAGAGGAAGAAGATGATGAAGAAGATTCGCATTTAAAATCATGCTTTTTCTTCTTGTCATGCTTTTTCTTCTTTTCTTTCTTGAACTTGCAGTGGTCGAAATCTCCACACTTGTAACACATAAAAAATTTCACCTCACTGGAATGATACCGATTTCCTGATAACAGGCTTCGGTTTCTTTATATAGTATGTAGGTGGAGACAAGTTGCATAGACGAATGTTGGGGTTTGAAAAAAATTGGGACATATGGGGACAGACCCGGGTCTGTCCCCACACAAATACATATTGCTCTTGTTTGTTCATCCTGGGTGGACCCGGATACATAACCGATATAATCGCAAAAAAGCCACGCCATTTTTAAAATGGCGTGGCTTTCGTTTGCTTTTTAAGGTTGATTCGGTTCTTGTATAAACATCCCTTCTTTTGCAAAGGCAAAATGAATGGCATGCTTCAGGTTTCTAAAATAAGTGCTGTCACCTAGTGAATATTGATGTTTCGTCACTTCCATACTTAACTCTGGTGAGATTCCTACAAGCAGCGTTTCCATTCCAAACAAGCGGACAGAAGAAACGAGTTTATTTAACATATCAATCATCTCTGAATCAATTGATTTGATACCAGTCAAATCTAAAATCACAAACTTAGCTCGATGTTGCGGCAACGATGTAAGTGTATACTCAAGCATATCTTTAGACCGCAGCTCATTATATCTACCTATTAACGGAATAACCACTATATGATCGGTTACCGGAATAATCGGTGATGAAATTTCTCTGATTAAATCAGTAAGCTCTCTTGTGCGATTCTCAACCATCGCTTCAAGTTTCATGATTTCATTTTGTTCTTCACGCTGAACCAAATCACTTATATTATCGCTAGGTGTAATATCTGTCTCGGTAATTTTTATTTTTAATAAATCAGGTGAGGAGTTATCCTCTTGGACTTCATACCACATATGTGTTTCAAACAATCCGGTGAAAACGCCAGCCCAGTGACCAGGTAAGAAGCGTCCCATACGCTTACTTCCTTGAGCTTTTTTAACCTTTGTTTCCCAGCTGTTGGAGATTGTAATCACTGCTTCTTTCTTTTCTATATTCACATCGATAAACGTTTTACCCCAGCCGGCAGTTACATAGATATTAGGCAGGGCTTCTATCGACTTTTTAATATCGCCAATCGAATTCTTATAAAAATCACTTACAACCAATCCTGTACGATAGCCTGCCGTTTCAAAAACAAGATCAGCTGTACCTTCGCCAGTAATTTCCTCAATGGAATCCAGGAATACCTTAAACGCTGAATCGATCCAAAACAGCATGACGTCTCCACCTTCAAATTGGAAGACTCCCTTAGAAGTGTCCCATTCAAAAGAAGAACCATTTACATCTACACTTTTTTGAGTATCTAATAATTCATTCGGCGTCTTATTCATCAACAAATCCTCCATAGGCTCAAAAAATACAAACACCCTTTTCTTTTACCCTTAATAATCTTGCATGAAACAAAAGTTTTTTTGACAGGGGGACAGACCCGGGTCTGTCCCCATAAAAAGACAACCACCTTCTTTGTTCTTTCCAAAAAGACACCCTAAATTCAAAGTAAAAACCACCAGATCTCATTATCTGGTGGCTCAATTAATTTTGTTTGTTCTTCCATTTATTAAATTCAAGAAACTCTTTAAATTGTTCTTTGCTTACACCAGATCCCATGGCTTCTTTAACAAGATCTGCCCATTCCTGGTCTAGGTTTTGAGTGTCAACTTCAGGTTTTATTAAGTGATCTACAGAAATATTTAATACATCCGCAATCTTTTCAAGAAGCTGAATTGATGGGTTTTGTTGAATATTACGCTCCAAAGCACTAATGTACGATTTAGCTACACCTGCTTTATCAGCTAAAGCCGTAATGGAGAGCCTTTTTTCAGTGCGGTATTTTTTTACTCGTTCACCAATCATATCTGTTATCCCCATTTTAGTAGTAATTTGATACCATTATATCTTTCTACAACAGGGAAGTAAATAAATACATCAGATTACTTTAACTCTTATTTCTTTAATTCATACATTTTTTCTAACATAAGCTGGGGGTTTTTAAATATTTCTATTAATTCATCTTTAGTGAAACCTTGGTCTCTAGCTTCTTTAATTAGTTCAATCCACTCGTGATCCAACGCTATGTAATTTTCCACCAAAAAATCCCTCCAGAAATTATGTAGTAATTCAGGTAACCCGGCGATCTTAGCTACATAGCCTTAGACCCGTGGCTTTGCGCCCATATCTTTCGAAAATGTTTGCCCTTGTCCGAAGGTTTTAGGTCAATTCTCCTAACCTGTATTGATTATATCCAAGCTATTTAGAAAATGTTGTCAGAAAATGGCTGTAATGTAAATGTAATATTAAAAGTTTAAATTAACCCCTATAAAAGTATAAAAAGGGATTGTTAGGGCATTTGTTGAAAAAGTTAGGGTTAAAAAGTAGAGAGGATGATTTACTTTGAGTGGCAAGCTGCCTATAAAATTGTCGAATCAACTCAGTTTACCTATCATTAATGCGCCTATGTTTTTAGTATCAAGTCCTGATATGGTTATTGAAAGCTGCAGAAATGGAATTATCGGTACGTTTCCTCTATTAAATGCAAGAACATCGGAACTTCTAGAGAACTGGATGATTCGTATATCAAAAGAACTTAAACAAGTTCAAGAAGAAGACTCAACCGCTAAAATTGCTCCATGGGGAGTTAATTTAATCGTTCATCGTACGAATAAACGATTTGAGGAAGATCTAGAGTTGATAAAAAAATATGAACCGCCTGTTGTGATAACATCCTTAGGAAACCCAAATGACGTAGCTAAAATCGTTCACAGTTATGGTGGACTTGTTTTTTCAGATGTTATTTCACTCAATCATGCCCGTAAAGCTGCAAAAACCGGGATTGATGGTCTCATTCTTGTATGCAGCGGGGCAGGGGGACATGGTGGAACACTCAATCCATTTGCATTCTTAAAAGCTGTTAAAGAGTTTTGGGATGGAATTACGATACTAGCTGGTGCTATTTCAACCGGTGAAGAAATTCTTGCGGCGAAGATCCTTGGAGCCGACTTGGTGTACATGGGAACACGCTTTATCGCAACTGAAGAATCATCAGCAAGTGAGGATTACAGACAAATGCTAATTGATTCTACATTAGAAGATCTTATCTACACAGATGCTATCAGTGGAATCAAAGGAAACTATCTACTGCCTTCCTTACAAAAAGCAGGGTTTAATAAAGAAAATCTTAAGAAAAAAGAGGTTGACTTATCATTCTCAGAATCAAAAGCTAAAGCATGGAAAGACATATGGTCAGCTGGCCAAGGAGTAGGGAATATCAAAAAAGTTTCAACAATTAAAGAAATCATTGAAGATTTAAGGGCGGAATATAACATAGCTTTAACAAAAAATGAGTCATTAAAAGTATAATGTTACTAAATTCCCTCATTCAACTTTTTAGAATGAGGTTTTTTTGCGATAAAAGAGGAGTAATGTTTAATAGAGAGAAGTATAAGTAATATCTTTATGGACATAAACCATGTAAACTAAAGAGAATTATTATAACAATTAATTTAAATCTCAATGGAGGTGTTACCATGAATTTATTCTCATCAATAACGGAAGAGAGTTTTTCCTATCTTATAAGTGATTATGGATTTTCTGAACCGGTTGCAACAGATGGGAGCTGGAAGACAACCTTCTTATATGTAAATGATCAGATTGGAATTGAAATCGAACTGAACTACAGAGACATGGATACATTTATTTTCATAAGTAAATTAAAAAATGGGGAGTTTCCTCAAAATGATAACTATGTACGCAAACAATTAGAAGAAATTATTGAAGTCGAGCCATCAAGGAGTAACGGGGATAGCACAACAATTGAGCAATTTGAGAAAGGAATAGCCCGAAAATCCACTCTATTAAAAAATAATATCGGAGAGATTTTAAACACCTCTGAAAACGTGTTTGTATAGCGTATTAAAAAAGATAACCAATGAAGGTTATCTTTTTTAGTTCAAGGATCTTAGATATTCAGATTGGAACAAATGTATTTCTCTAGCTCTATTCTAATAGTCAATTATGTAAAAAATCACAAAAGTGCAAGTAAGGGTTCCAATTTTCCGAAAAATATTGTAAAATAATTTGAAAATTAGGTTTCATTTTAGCGGAATTAGGGAAGGAGAGTATATTTGGGGATGAAACATATTACATCAGGGTTTGGATTTGCGTTTATTTTTTTAGCGGCACTATTTGTATTGGGACTGTATCAAACAGTGATGGTATGGGGGAATATTAATTTGGTCATCGACCGAATTCTAGGACTGACTTCAACTTCATTTATTTCTTCCATACTCCTATTCTGGTCGATTACGAGTGCTTTTTGGATTGTAAGTTTGAAAGTATTAGACATCGCACATAAGACTAAATTGTACAGTACAAAAAATGCGATTTTTGGAAT
Organism: Fictibacillus arsenicus; assembly: GCF_001999465.1. Classification (GTDB taxonomy): domain Bacteria; phylum Bacillota; class Bacilli; order Bacillales; family Fictibacillaceae; genus Fictibacillus; species Fictibacillus arsenicus. The sequence continues at coordinate 1,088,500 of NZ_MQMF01000001.1, read as the reverse complement.
GCTGTTCTTATTTTTTGCAATTCCATTTGGCATCAGTGCTCAGGTGTTTCACGCATTAAACATGAATGCTGGCGTTACAACGATCACCACAGCACTGTTTATCATGACGATTTTATCTTTTATCGTTGGATTTGTATTTAAATTTAGAAAAACAGCCCGTTAAAGACTTAAAGAAAACATGTTAAGAATAACTTTAAAGTTATTCAGAACGTAGACAAACCCCTTTCATCTTTTTGTTGGAAATGGGGTTTGTCTTGTTTATTAGTATTATTTTTGAAAAAAAACACCTGGATTACACAGGACATGACCCTTGCCATGTCCAGTTTGCCAGTTTCTTAAGATTCATGGCAACGAAAGTAAGCATCGCGTGAGCGGGAACTTTTTTAAGTCCTCTTAGCTTCGTCCAACGCATACCATACTTTTCTTTTGCATCAGCGAAGACCCGTTCAATGGTTTCTTTTCGCTGTCATATTTTTTTTATTCTCCTCAGTATGTCTAAGGTGTTTTACTTCCTCTATATAATCCTCCCCAATTTTCTGTTGGATCATCTTTACGTGCTGTTGGCTCAGTGTACATTGGGAAAGCAACGTACAACTGTTTGCACTCTAATGGATTGGTAGCATATTGATGATAGCTCTGGCGAGTAGTCGATCTATAAGACAAAGCTTCGCCTTGCGGGCACTTGCTTAATCGTGGATTATAAAGGGATCAAAAACCATGTAATTGAAGAAATTCACGTTATAGAGAGAATCAAAACTTCTGTTAAACAATCGACATACTGGTTTTATATTAAGCTAGCCCTTATTTTTTAATTTAATAGCATTATTATTATAAAAAACCGGCGGTATCATCAAGTCAAGAGGTATCTTCTAGAATCTTCCAAGTTGAATTTGTAAGCTTAATAAACAACCCAGTTGTATTATCTTGTTTGAATCGCGGACGTCTGTGGTAAGCTTTGGTTCGAAAATATAGTGATTTGTAGAAGTTTCATGTTAAAAACATTAAAATTCTTAATGCTAATTTTCAATTTTAAATAACAATTTCAATTAGTACTTGTTAAATTATGGATAAATATTATAAAATAAACTAAATCACCGTTCTTAATTAAGAACGGTGATTTCAAAGGGGGAGAGAAAATCATGGAATTGTCAAAACAGGATACTAAGGTTTTAAAAGGAATAGCTATATTATTAATGGTTTTGCTGCATTTATTTGCGAGAAAAGATGTAAATGGTCTATATGAAACAGTTCCTATAATTAATGGGATACCATTAGTTTACTATATTGGTTTAATGGGAGATTCATGTAGACCAATATATTTATTTGTTACTGGTTATGCATTTTATATAATGATAACCAAATCTAACGGATCAATATAAAAAAAAAATCTTAAAAGAATACTGAAATTATTCATTAATTATTGGACTGTATTTTTTATTTTTATACCTATTGGATTTTTATATGGACGAGATCAAACCTTTACACCTGACTTCACGAAATTTTTTCTGAATTTCTTGGGGTTATCTAATTCGTATAATGGTGCTGGGTGGTTCTTACAGATATATATTATTCTTGTAATAATATCCCCTATTCTAATAAAAATAATAAAACATTATAATTCAATAATTTTATTCGGTTTTGCAAGTATAATTTACTTTCTTTCATACTTAATTAGAGCTTCAAATATAACAGAGTTTAGTAATAATCTATTAATAAACGAATTCATTCAATTAATAATGTTACTTGGTACATCTCTTTTCTCATTAGTTATAGGTTCTCTTTTTGCAAAAGAAAAAATTTATACGAAAATCCATTCTAAATTTAATAATATAAAATTTAAAAATCTATTTTGTATAGCTGGCTTCCTTTCTTTAATAATCTTTCATTCTATAGTCGAATCAGCAATTATTGCGCCCATAAACGGAATTATATTTATTTGATTATATTTATTAATAGATAAAAATATATTCTTTCAAAAAACATTAGATTTTATTAGCAATCACTCTATTAAATATTTGGCTAACACATATGTTTTTTTATTCTACCATTTTTCAACAAATTACTTTCAGTCCTAAATATCCAATCTTTATATTTATCTGGCTAATAGCCTTATGTATTGCAACATCTTATTTTATAAAATCTTTGATGAAACCTTTAATTAGTTTTATAGATAAAGAAAAAATAATAATAATTGATAATAAAAGACTTACCGGAAAAAGGATATCATAAACTAAATTATTATTTTGAACTAAACCATATTTTATTCACGTTTCTATTATCTATGAATATCCTATAGTAAAAGTAAAAATATATATTTTTATTTTCGCCTCTAATTTGTTGCAGACAAAATAGGGGTTTTTTAGTAAGTAAAACATAGTTAGTACAAGCAGTATGTGCGAGGAAGTGATTGATGGTGGAAAACCCAACAATAGAAAACAGTATTTGGAAGTCTGGAGATAATAATATATCAGCTTCTTATTTAATAGAATTAGAAAGATGGGGAATAAAAAATGATGGAACTGATGCAGTTAACACTACATTAGGTATTAATAATGCATTAACATGGGCTGCTCAAAATAATTTTACAGAGATCGTCTTACCAAGAGGTGAATATTTAATCGATGAAAATAATCCAATTTTGCCTAAAAGTAACATGACTTTTAATCTAGGTGGAGCTACCCTTAAAGTAAGAAGTAATAACTTAGAATCATACCAAATGGTTAAATTCTCAGAAGTTCAATATTCTCGAATAACAAACGGTAAATTAGAGGGTGACAAAGAAACTCATATTTATACAAAAGATGGTGTGGGTTCAGATACCCATGAAGGTGGAACCGGTGTAAATATATATGCATCCAAAAACATCTTAATAGATAACCTAGAAATCTACAATATGACAGGTGATGGATGTAATACCACAAATAAAGGCGGTAACATGGCATATTACTTGAGGTCTGCAACATGTGAACTTGGCAGTTTTAATCCTATTACAGGTTTAGAAGAAATTACACCTAATAAAATAAGATGGACTAATGCTTTGGATGTAACAAACTCTCTAATTACTAATATAGGTTATTTCACACTAGCAGGAACAGGCTATGGATCAATTGGGGCTGACATTTCAGCTACTCATTTTGATGTTTTTTTCTATAAATCAGACGGAACTTTTTTAGTTGCTGAAACTAAAGTCGAGTTTTTTAGTAAAGTTGAACCTCCGAAAGATGCTAAATGGGCTAAGTTTTCCTTATATCAAGGGACGATACCTGCTGATAATAAAAATAACCTAATGGTTTGGAATTTAAAATTCGCTGAAAATATCTTTTTCGAAAAATTAGACATTCATCATTGCCGTAGACAAGGGATGAGCTTGCAAGGTCAATTCATTTTTGTTCGTGATAATACTATACATCATATTGGTGGAAATACATTTCAAAATGGAACTGATCCTCAAGGCGGGATTGATATTGAGGATGGATATGACTGGAACCAACATTTCTTTATTGAACGTAATAATTTTTATAAAAACTGGGGTTACGATTTAGTCATTACGAACGGAAAGTATATGTATATAAATGGAAACAAGTTTAGTAAGGTTGGTAAATATGTTTCAGTTGCACTAAATGCACCTGTAGATAAATCAATTTTTATTAACAATAGAATTGATCAGGGACAAGTGGTAATTGCAGGAGAGCTTTTAATTAGTAATAATAATTTTTTTGGTTCAAATATTACTTTTGGTGACTCTAATACTATAAATAATTATGGTAGGAGTATAAATGTTTATAACAATATTTTTAAAAATAGTAACATTACTATAAGTCAAACAGTTCCATATACTATTGTTCTAGATGGTTGCAAATTCTTAAATGATAAATTCAAACAAATTTTCTCAAATTACTCCTTAATCCTGACATTAGAACCTCAAACTATTAGAAATAGTGTATTTGAAGGAGAAGACAATATTGGAGTTATATACAATAACAGACCTAATAAAGGATGGGTTTTTGACAATATTGTTTTTAGGAATATTACAAAACCTATAAGCTTGCCCCCTGGAAAATTTAATGAATGTAAGTTCTTAAATATAAATATCATAAACATCGCAACTTCTTCTTTAAATGATCAAGAAATCGAGTTTATTGACTGTTATATAAGAAGTACAGATCAGAACAACAATTTAATAACGATTGGAAATGCAAAAAGTTTAAAAATAGAAGGTTGTCATATTGAAAAAAAAGATAGCTCTTTATTGGTTATTCAAAATATTAAAGAGGAAGTTATTATTAAAGGAAACACATTAAAATATTTCAATCCAGTGTTCTTAAATAGACCCCCAATTTTAATTCAATCAACATTTGCTGGTATATCCTTAATCATTGATAGTAATTACTTGTATAGTCCAATAAAAAAACAATTATTTGCTAACAGTGCAAATGTTGCTCAAGTCATTGTTAAAAATAATGTTCTTAATGGATTTGAAATAAAATTCACAAATGAAATTTTGGTGAATAATATCATAAACGGCGTTCTTAATTAAATCAAAAAAATAATGATGAACCAAGCCATAAGGCGGGAAGAAGAATATATCCTGCTCTTTTTTTTGCTCTTATGAGTATCTAAGTTTATAAATCAAGTCAGTTTTAAACAAAAAATCTTTGACATTTCTAAAATGAGATGTTAATTTAAGAATAACATGTTCTTTATAACGAACAAAATAGATTTAAATATAGAACCAAATCAATTAGACTTAAGGCGGGAAGTATATGAGTGCTATTGCTGGAATTTATAGTTTTAATGAAGAACCAGTTATTCATTATGGGAATGCGATGATGGAATATTATAACAAATTTCCTGTTGATAGTTTAGATATTTACTATAAGGATAATTTATTTTTTGGCTGCCACGCTCAATGGATCATGCCAGAAGATATAAATAACAAAAAGTCATTTTATGACAATGATAAAAGATTAGCAATTACGTCTGATGCTATACTCGATAATCGAAATGAACTGTTTCAAAAATTAAATATCGACTATTCTATCCGTAATGATATTACAGATAATGAAATTATTTTACTTGCTTATTGTAAGTGGAAGGATGAAATGCCAAAACATTTAAATGGTGAGTTTGCTTTTATGATTTGGGATGAAAAAGAACAATGTCTTTTTGGAGCAAGAGATTTTTCAGGCAAAAGGTCATTTTACTTTTATAGTGATGATCAAAGAATCGCATTTTCAACTCTCTTAAATCCATTGTTAAAGTTACCGTATATTTCAAATGAATTGAATGAGTATTGGTTAGCCGAATTTCTTACAATTCCTAATATGAATGATGTAGCTGATCCTTTTATTACTGTGTATAAGAATATATCATCCGTTCCTCCTTCACACACAATAAAGGTGAAAAAGGGAAGAGTAATTCTATCGAGATATCTTGATATTGGCAATAATAAAAAACTAAAACTAAAAAACAACGAAGAATACATAGAAGCTTTTCGAGATGTCTTTCAGACTGCAGTAAAGTCTAGATTTCGAACCCATAAAAATATAGGTTCTGAATTAAGTGGAGGATTGGATTCTGGATCTGTAGTAAGCTTTGCCTCTAGAAACTTAAAGCAATTAAATAAACGGTTAAATACATATAGTGCCGTACCAATTCCGGAATTTACTGAGTGGAATTATAATCACTTAATCCCTAATGAAAGTGAATTTATTAGGTCTACTGTAGATTATGTAGGTAATATTTCAGATCGGTATTTAGATTTTAAAGGAAAAGATCCCTTTTCAGATATTGATGAGTGGTTAAACATCATGGAAATGCCTTATAAATTTTTTGAAAATTCTGTTTGGTTGAAAGGTATATATAAGCAAGCGCACTTAGATAGAATAGGGATTTTATTAAATGGTGCAAGAGGTAACTATACAATATCTTGGGGACCTGAACTGAGATATTACTCGAGTTTAATGAAAAAAATGAGATGGATTAAATTAAATAAAGAACTTAATCTTTATTCTGATTATTTAAATGTTAAAAAATCAAGAGTGTTAAAGGAAGTGAGATCTAGAGCGTTTCCTAATTATTTTCAATCAAAAGAGACCTCTTATATCCTTCCTGAAGTGATTAGTAAGGAATTGGCTGAAAGAACGAATATATATAAGAGTCTTGAGGAAAAGGGTTTATACCCGGTTGATACAACAAATCCGAATATTTACGAAATCAGGAAGCAACACTTTGGAAGACTAAATAATTGGAACATTACTGGAACCACTAGTACGAGATTATCTTTAATTAATTCACTAAGAGCGCATGATCCAACTAATGATTTACGGGTTGTCCAATTTTGTTTATCTATTCCAATCGATCAATTCATTTGTGAGGGACTCGGCAGATCACTCATACGAAGATCCACAAAAGGATACTTGCCTGACAAGGTTCGTTTAAATCAACGGACTAGAGGAATTCAGGGAGTGGATGTAATTCAACGTATGTCTTCTAAATGGCAAATGTTTATTGATGAATATGATTACATGTGTTCCGATCCTTTATCACTGGAGTTCCTGAATGTAGAAGTTTTAAGAACTGCAAAAGAAAATATGCAATCAAATTATGCACTCGATCCAAATTTTCGTGTAATGATGCGGAGTATAATTGTCTATCGATTCTTAAAAAAATTGAAGGGAGGTGAAGTTTATGAAGAAAGTTTGGCAGGAACCAATATTGGAAGTACTTGATATTAATCTAACAATGGCAGGGCCAGGAATTAAAACTCCTGATGCAGTCCAACCTGATGTTGATGAAGTAGTTCATTATAGCTAATAAAACATAATTACTTAATTTAGACCACAAAACCCTTATACATAAATCAATACAGTATAAGGGTTTTTACCTTATATAAAGGATTAAGAGGGAAGTGGGAAATTTGAATTTAACTAAACAAGTTTATCAATACAATTCTTTCGGTTTAAATATTACAAGTGAGATTTGTTTTCCCGAATTATTTGTTACAACTTTTAATGGATGTGGAGATGTTCAAATTGGGATTGGCAACTTGACTGAACTTTGGAATAAAAAAGTGACGTCAAATTCACAAGTTTTTGTGGAAAAAAACTTGGTATTATTTAAAATCCCTAATTTATCAATTTTTTGCATAAAAAATAGCAATTCAATTATTTTTTCACCGGAACTTGGTGCAGATCAGGATAAAATTAGACTTTATTTATTAGGGACATGTATGGGTACATTGCTGCTTCAGAAAAAAATATTATGTTTACATGGTAGTGCTGTTGCAATTGATGGTAAGGCTTATGCTTTTGTTGGTGATTCTGGAGCAGGTAAATCTACAATAGCTGCAGCGTTTGCGCTTAAAAACTTTCAACTAATAAGTGATGACGTGATAGCTATTAATTTCGACAATCAAGATAAACCTTTAGTTATGCCCTCATATCCACAGCAAAAACTCTGGGAAGAAAGCTTAATTTGTTTTGGAATGAATTCAATAAATTATAAACCACTATTTGAGCGAGAAACAAAGTATGCAGTACCTGTCAAAAATCCTATAATAGTTCCTATTCCACTTGCTGGAATAATTGAATTAAGTGCAATAGAAAATGAATCTTCGATTAGATATGAAAGTCTTGATGGCCTCCATAGAGTACAAACCCTCTTCCAGCATACATATCGCAGTTCTTTTATAAGACGATTAAAGCTATCAGACTGGCATTTTAGAGAGACAGTCAAGCTTATAAATAGAATACAAATGAGTAAATTAAGTCGTCCTACACAGCAGTTTACAGTCCATGAAATGGTATCAATAGTATTAAAAAATATTTGAGGAGGATTACACATGTTAAAAGTTAAAAACATTTCAAACCTATCCTTAATACAGCAAAATCAAGAAAGTATTGTGAGTGATATGGATGGGGAGACCGTTATGATGAGCATACAGAACGGAAAGTATTATAACTTAGGAACAATTGGAGGATTAATATGGAACAAGATAGCAGACCCGATTACTTTTGATGATCTCATTAAAGGTTTAGTTAAAGAATATGATATTGAAAAAATAGAATGTGAAAAACAGGTCATTTCATTTCTTGAGTCATTATATAAAGAAAAATTAATTACGTTTTTATAAGACTATCAAACTAGGTGTGAAAAGATGAGGTTAATCCATTTTTTACGGATATTTAATTCATTAAATCATGAAATGAGAGTATTAATGATTGAAGCGTACTTTGAATTATGTTTTGCTCGAATATTTAAATTCCTGCCTTTAGCTAAAACATCTAATTATTTTGGTGATTACATGGAAGAGACACCTTTTATAACAAAAAGTTCAGATGAAAAAATATTAAAAAGAATATCTGAAGCCATTCATATTATGAGTCGTCATACATTTTGGGAGAGTCAGTGTATGGTAAAAGCCATAGCTGGAATGAGAATGTTAAAAAAGCGTCAAATTGACTGCACTATATATTTCGGAACTGGTAAGGATGAATCTGGTAAAATGTGTGCACATGCTTGGTTAAGAAGTGGTTCTTATTATATATCTGGTGAAGAAGAAAAGCATAGATTTACTGTGGTTGGTAAATTTGCAAAGAATGTTCAACGATAAGGGGCATAATATGGAAAGTTTAAAAATGCTAGATTTAACTAATATCTCTAAGGAATTGAAATTGCAGTTGGAAATTCTAAAGTTAAATAATGAAGAAATCAATCAAATTGATGATAAATGGTTTACTAATATTGATTGGAATGAATTCGTGGCATTAACTATCCACCACAGAACATTCTGTACTATCTATAAAAAATTAAATCTTGCACATAAAACGTTTATCCCTGATTTTGTAGTACAAAAATTAGCCGAATTTTATAAGATTAATATTTTTAAAATGTTACAGCTATCAGCTGAGATGGACAATGTAAATAAAAAAATGAAAGAACAAGAGATTAAATTTTTACTATTAAAAGGTCCTGCACTTGCAAAAGAATTGTATGGGGATATCTCGCTAAGAACGTCAAGCGATCTTGATATCTTGATACCCATAGAAAAATTATGTGAAGTAGAACAGCTGTTACAAAATGAGGGTTATTTAAAAAATGATTATATTCGCAGTGTCTTAAATGATTGGAAGTGGCGACACCATCATGTTACTTATTTTCATCCTGTTAAAGAAGTTAAACTTGAAATTCACTGGCGTTTAAATCCTGGACCAGCAAGTGAACCTTCATTCAATGAATTATGGTCAAGAAAAAAATTAAGTAAATTAACTTCTTCTCCTCTATATTTACTAGGTAATGAGGATCTTTTCTTATTTTTAGCTTCTCATGGAACGAGACACGGATGGTCAAGGTTAAGATGGCTACTCGATATTTATCAGATAATGAAAAAAGATGAATTTGATTTTATAAAGCTAAAGGTTCTAGCAAATAAACATCAGTATACACGTGTATTAGGTCAATCCATCCGCTTAACTTTTGAAGTTTTTGATGTTCATGTGAAAAACGATCTTAAGGAACTAAACGATAATAAACGCTCAATAAAATTAGCAAAAAGTACCCTTTTTTATTTAGAGAATAAAGTAAATTTACATACTTATCCTGTACCTGAAAGCATTTCTAGTTATCATGAAAGCTATTTGTTTCAATTAAAAACACCGTTACAAAAGCTTTTATTTATTATGAGTTTCTTTTTCCCATATCCAGAAGATCAAGATATATTACCATTACCTAAACGTCTGCATTTTTTATATTTTCCCCTAAGACCGATTATATGGTTGTGGAGCAAAATGAGATTACGTGCTCAATCTTTAAATAGGGGGATATCAAAATGAGCAGCCTCTTATTTTTTGTAAAACAGCTCTATCAATTTACGGGAAAAGTAATTTATATTAACCTTTTGGGAATGGTATTGGTTAGTCTTTTAGAAGGAATCGGTATGTTACTTCTTCTCCCTATGCTTCATATGAGTAATCTGATAAATATTACAGAATCATCTGCTCTTTTTAATGTGTATACGGTCTTTAAAACTCTTCCGGAGAAGCTTGAATTAATTATAATCTTAGGAACTTATATCTTATTAGTTATAGGACACTCCATGTTAAAGCGGAATCTTACTTTAAGAAATGTGAAAATACTTGTTGGTTTTGTTAATCACATTAGATTAACAACGTATAAAGGTTTATTAGAAGCGAATTGGTTATTCTTTATGAGAAGAAGAAAATCCGACTTTATTAATGCTCTTACTGAGGATCTTAATCGTGTTGCTAGTGGTACTAACCTCCTTTTTCAGCTCTTACTATCTCTAATATTTATATTTGTTCAATTGATCATAGCTTTTTGGCTTTCAGTAAAAATCACTTTATTTGTACTATTTGCAGGTTGTATTCTAGGATTCTTCTCTAAACATTCATTAAAAATCTCTAATATTATTGGAATTCAAAAATCTGAAATAGCTAAGCAATATATTGGCGGTTTAACAGATAATTTTAATGGAATAAAGGATATAAAAAGTAATAATTTAGAGTCAACAAGTTATGTATGGTTGAAAGATTGGTGCAAAAGCTTTGAACAAGAGCAGATGGAATTCAGTAAAGTAATGAACAACTCCCAACTTTTATATAAAACAATTTCAGCCATTTTAATTGGACTATTAATTTTTTTATCCATTGTGTTGTTTAAAGCACAACCTGGAAATCTGATATTAATTATTATTATTTTCTCAAGGCTGTGGCCAAAACTTATTGCGATTCAAAATAATCTACAACAACTTGCCATAAATATTCCAGCAATGAATTCTCTTTTGAATTTACAAAGAGTCAGTAAAGAGGCAAAAGAATTACCAGATATCAGCAAAGAGATTCATGAAAAATCGATTAATATCCAACATGAAATTGAATGTAAAAATGTTTACTTCAAATATGCTAACAAATCAAAATGTGTGCTTAATAATATCAATTTGCAAATAAAAGTTAAAGAAATGACAGCAATAGTCGGGATGTCAGGTGCAGGAAAGAGTACTTTGATTGATATTTTGATGGGTCTTCTGCAACCAGAAAGAGGAGAGATTATAATAGATGGATTACCAATCTCACAAGAAAATTTGCTTTCTTTAAGATCAAAAATAGGCTACGTTCCTCAAGAACCTTTTTTATTTAATGGAAGTATTAAAGATAATCTATTAATGGTAAATCCGAATGCTACAGAAGATGACCTATGGGAGGCATTAAATTTCTCAGCTGCAGATTTTGTGAAAAAGCTACCACAAGGCCTCAATACTTTCATTGGTGATCGTGGAGTACGACTCTCTGGAGGGGAACGGCAGCGATTAGTATTAGCGAGGGCTATTTTGAAAAAGCCTTCTATTTTAATATTAGATGAAGCAACAAGTTCCTTAGATTCTGAAAATGAAGGGAAAATACAAGAAGCTTTGGAAAAGCTAAAGGGGAAGTTGACTATTATAGTAATCGCCCATCGTTTATCAACGATTCGAAATGCAGATCAAATATTTGTTTTAAAAGAAGGTAAGGTTATTCAAAATGGTAACTTTAAAATACTTGCCAATGAAAAACAAAAAACATTTAGTTATTTACTTGAAAAACAAATGGTACCTCATAGTAAATAAAAATTAAAAATATGCAAAAAATAGAGTTGACTTGTTCTTTATATAGAACTATACTTGGAGTAATTAAGATAGTTAAATACAAAATTTTGTCGATAAAAAGAGTTTTTTATAACTTTTATATTTTTTTGCTCAATTTGTTCTTTATTAAGAACAAACCGGTAATTAAGATAAGTCATATAAAATAAGGTGGTTTTTATGACGGATCAAAACAGAAAAAATTTTAATCTGAAAAAAACAACAGTAAAAGAAATCGATTTAAAAGAAATATTTAAAATTCTAAAGAGGAGAATAGGGATTATTATTTTAACAACTATAGTAATAACGATATTAGGTGTTCTATACAATAAATATACAACCACTTATTTATATCAGTCATCAACTCGTGTGTTAATAGCTGCCACTGCTGAAGAGATGAAAACTTTAGTGGTGATGATGGAAGACCCTGTAATTATGGAAAAGGTTATTCGTGAAACAGGTATAAGAACATCACCTGAGGGTCTTGCATCACAAATATCAGTAAATATAATCGGCAATTCCCAGGTAGTATTATTATCGGCAGTAGACCGTAATCCACAAATAGCAGCTTTGATAGCTAACAAAACGGCAAAGGTATTTCAGGAGGAAATTGAAAAAATTTTAAATTTTAAGCATGTAAAATTACTTAAAGAAGCAAAAGAAAATCCCAATCCTATCAATGACAATGATATACGTTTTCTAATAATATCTATTTTAATAGGTTTTGGGTTGGGTATAGGTTTAGTGTTCTTCTTAAATTCTTTAGATGAAACAGTAAAAAATGATGAAGAAATAGAGGATTTGATTGGGTTGCCGGTAATTGGAAACATTTCAAAAATAACAAAGAAAAACCTAAAGAAAGATGATAACATTCATGAAGATGTAAAAGTTAGGGGTGAAACAGTTGGGATTCAATAAAAAAAACCCTGTAGCAGCCAAAATGAGATGCTTACTATCATATACTAACCCTTACTCCAGTATAGCGGAGCAATATCGGAGTACACGTACCAATTTATACTTTTTAACAAAAAAAAGCGGTAAGAAAATATTACTGGTTACTTCTCCGAAGAAAGGGGCAGGTAAAACGACTACCCTTATTAATCTTGCTATATCGATGGTAAAAGGAAATGAGAGAGTATTGATTATTGACGCAAACTTTAGAAATCCTTCCCTTCATACGATTTTAAAACTTCAAAATAGAACGGGTCTTATAGATGTTTTGAAAGGCGATTATTCTTATGAAAATGTAGTTCAACAAACATATATCATTGGTTTAGAAGTTTTGACGAGTGGTGATACACGTACAAGTGCATTAGAAGAGCTGGGAACGAATAAGATGACCGAACTGTTGAATAGGATTTCAACAAGTTATGACACGGTATTAATAGATGCCCCTTCTGTACTTGAAGCGGCTGAAGCAAGATTTCTTGCGAGTAAAAGTGACGGTGTGATATTAATTACAAACAGGTTTGTTACGAAGATTGAAGAAATCGCTAAAACCCAAAAAGCTCTAGAAGTTGCTAAAGCCACTATCATTGGAGTCGTTTTAAATGAAAAAAATAATTCCTTTCTAGAAGAATATTTTTTTTAACGATTTGTTCTTTATTTAGAACAATAGTAATGTAAAAAGAATATGTCCGGTGATGTCTGCTTACCGATAGCAATGCAGGCACTCGATCATGCTGTGGGTAGTGATACCTTAGACGCCAGTCGTCGGTAGTGTGATGTGAGGGCGGGTTGAATGCCCATTATTATTTAAAGTTTTTAAAGATGCACACTTATATAAACGAGAGTGTATCTTTAAACACTTTAACAAAAAAAGTCACAATAACAAAAGGAAAGGGGGAGAAAGATGACATATAGACAAAGGATGTCATTATTTTTATTTATTGATTCATGTATTGTTGTGACTGCAGTATACTTTAGTCTGTTCTTGGTAAGTGCAGATTTGCATGTCATTACATCAAGTATATCTTTAAGTGCGATGACACTTATAGTTAGTCATCACTTTTTTGCTCTGCGATTAAATTTATACAAAAAAGTGTGGGAGTACGCAAGCGTTGGGGAACTGATCATTATTCTGAATGTAGTAACTTGCTCCATAATCATAACAGGCATTTTTCAACAGTTTGTACTAAAAGAAACGCAATTTCGTTTATTACTAGTTACATGGTTGCTGCATATGCTTCTTATTGGAGGATCACGCTTTTGTTGGCGGCTTTATCGAGATTCACAAAATAAAAAAATGGATCACAGAAAAAGAACTTTAATTATTGGTGCAGGATCAGCAGGAACGATGGTAGCTAGACAATTGTTAAAAAATAAAGAATCTGATTTGTTTCCAGTTGGATTTATTGATGACGACATAAAAAAACATCAGCTTGATATACTTGGTATCCCTGTTCTAGATGGGGTAAGACAAATTGAAAATATTGTTAGCGAGTTAAAAATTGAAAACATTGTGATCGCTATTCCTTCCTTAAGAAGAAAGGAATTGAATACGATATTCCAAGAATGTGCCAAAACAAAGGCGAAAACAAAAATCCTGCCAATGCTTGAGGACTTAGTCACTGGAAAAGTATCTGTAAATCAGTTTAGGGATGTTCGTGTGGAGGATCTCCTTGGAAGAGAACCTGTGGAATTAGATTTAGAAATTATATCAGATAATATTTTTGACAAAACGGTGTTGGTCACAGGTGCAGGTGGTTCAATAGGATCAGAGATATGCAGGCAGATTTCAAAGTTTAGCCCAAAACAATTAATCCTTTTAGGGCACGGTGAAAACAGTATTTATTCTATAGAAATGAATTTAAAAGAACTTTTTAAAGATAGCACTATACAGTTTATTACTGAAATAGCAGAATTGCAGGATGCTAAAAAAATGATGGATGTGATGAGTACATATCAGCCTGACGTGGTTTATCATGCAGCAGCACATAAGCATGTACCGTTAATGGAACGAAATCCTGAAGAAGCAGTCAAAAATAACATAATTGGCACTTTAAATGCAGCTACTGCTGCAAGTTGGAGTGGTGTCAAAACGTTTGTCATGATCTCATCGGATAAAGCGGTAAACCCAACGAGTGTGATGGGGGCGACAAAAAGGTTAGCTGAAATGATCATCCAGGATTTAAATAATAAAAGTGATACGAAATTTGTAGCAGTTCGTTTTGGTAATGTATTAGGCAGCAGGGGGAGCGTAATTCCACATTTTAAGACTCAAATCGAAAAGGGTGGACCTGTAACGGTTACCCATCCTGATATGGTTCGTTATTTTATGACGATTCCAGAAGCTTCTCGCCTCGTAATACAAGCAGGAGCATTAGCAAAAGGTGGAGAGATCTTTGTTTTAGATATGGGGGAACCAGTAAAAATTGTAGATCTAGCCACAAACCTTATTACATTATCAGGTTATTCAATTGAAGAAATCGGTATAGAATTTTCAGGTATCCGACCAGGTGAAAAGCTATATGAAGAATTATTAGAGAAATCAGAAATACATGAGACACAAATCTACCCCAAAATATATATTGGTAAAACTTCTAACATATATATAGAAGAAATACAGCAATTATTAGACTCGATACAAGAAATGGACAAAGATGAAATTCGAAAAAAGCTTTTAATATTGGCTAATAAACGAGGAGTTTCTGAATCGTTGATGACATTATCTGGTTAAAAAGGAGCCCTAGAGAGATGAGAGTTAAAAAAGCAATAATTCCAGCTGCAGGTCTTGGAACAAGATTTTTGCCAGCTACAAAGGCAATGCCAAAGGAAATGCTACCGATCGTCGATAAACCAACCATTCAATATATAGTGGAAGAAGCCGTTCAATCTGGTATTGAAGATATTATTATCGTAACTGGTAAAGGGAAAAGAGCGATTGAAGATCATTTTGATCATTCAATTGAACTAGAACAAAATTTACTAGAAAAAGGGAAGCTGGAATTATTGGAGGAAGTACAGAAAGCTTCTAAACTAGTTGATATTCATTATATTAGACAAAAAGAACCAAGAGGATTAGGGCACGCAATTTGGTGTGCACGTAAATTTATCGGTAATGAACCATTTGCTGTTCTACTAGGTGATGATATCGTAAAGGCTCAAAAGCCTTGTTTAGCTCAAATGATAGCACAATATGACAGGTATCGTTCTTCCATAATCGGCGTACAACAAGTGCCTGAAAACCAAGTTTCTAGATATGGTATTATCGATGGTCAAAGTTTAACGGATCGCTTGTACTCGGTCAGTCATTTAATTGAAAAACCTAAACAAATTGATGCACCTTCCAATATTGCCATAATGGGTAGATACATATTAAATCCAGGAATTTTTGATATGTTAGAAAACCAGAAGCCGGGTGCAGGTGGAGAAATTCAATTAACGGATGCAATTGCTGAGCTTAACCGGTTTGAAGCCGTTTATGCATACGACTTTGATGGAACCAGATATGATGTGGGCGAAAAGCTTGGTTTTATTCAAACAACGATAGATTTTGCTCTTCAACGTGATGAATTAAGGAATGATCTATTGGATTATTTCTCACAAATTCTAGATAAAAAGCATGCCAAAATAAAATAGATAAAAAAGCAGGTGATCATATTCACCTGCTTTTTTATTTAATATCAAAGGATTGGGATGAAGATGAAAAAAGTTCTGTTTTGTGCAACAGTAGATTCCCATTTTAAAGCGTTTCATCTACCAGTATTAAGATGGTTTAAAGAACAAGGATGGGAAGTTCATGTTGCAGCTGCAGGGTCGATAACTCTTCCATTCGTTGACCAAAAGTTTAGTATCCCGATTCAGCGTTCCCCATTTCACGAAAAGAATTTTAAAGCCTATCAATCTCTTAAATCAATCATAAATAAAAACAACTATGATTTTATACATTGTCACACTCCAATGGGTGGGGTGCTTACCAGAATAGCTGCACGAAATGCAAGAAAAATGGGAACAAAAGTTTTTTATACTGTTCATGGTTTTCATTTTTGCAAAGGTGCCCCTTTAACCAACTGGCTAATCTATTATCCAATTGAAAAAATTCTTTCAACCTACACAGACTGTTTAATAACAATTAATAGTGAGGATTATCAATTAGCTCATAATCATAAATTTTCTGCGGCGAAAATCAAACATATACATGGAGTGGGAGTTGATACTGAACGGTTTAAACCTATAAGTATCAATAAAAAACAATCCAAAAGAGAAGTATATGGCTACAAAAAAGAAGATTTCCTGTTGTTTTATGCTGCAGAATTTAATAAAAACAAAAATCAGCAATTTTTAATCCATTCTCTAGCCCTAGTTAAGGAAAGAATTCCGCAAGTAAAACTTTTATTAGCTGGAACTGGTCCCTTATTAGAAGACTGTAAAAAATTAGCAAAAGACCTTGGTGTTTTTAATTTCATTGATTTCTTAGGATATCGAAAAGATATTCATGAAATATTACCCATGTGTGATCTTGCTGTTGCATCTAGCTTACGTGAGGGATTACCCGTTAATATAATGGAAGCAATGGCTTGTGAATTGCCTGTAATTGCAACACACAATAGAGGTCATATAGAGTTGGTCCAAAATAATAAAACAGGCTGGCTAATTAAGGGCGGCGATGTGAATGATGCTGCTTCAAAAATAATAAGTTTTGCTGAAAATGGTAGTTTGAAAGAGAGAATTGGAAAAACTGGAAGGCAAATTGTTCATAATAAATATGCAATCAATAAAATTCTAGAACAGAATGTCAGCATTTATACAGCTTTCATGGAGGGAGCGGAAAACAGAGGATGGGCAGTCCCATAAGAATTTTGCATGTTGTTGTAAATATGAACCGCGGCGGTGCTGAAACGTTAATTATGAATCTTTACAGAAATATAGATCGTTCAAAAGTACAATTTGACTTTTTAACTTGTAAAATAGGTGAGTTTGATTCTGAGATTGAAAAGCTAGGAGGCAAAATTTTTAGAATTCCTTATGTTTCTGAAGTTGGTCATGTAAAATATATAGACTCTTTAGACAGCTTTTTTACATCTCATAATGAATATAAGATCGTTCATTCTCACTTGGATAAAATGAGTGGATTTGTTCTTCGTTCTGCAAATAAAGCAGGGATACCTATTAAGATTGCTCATAGTCACAGTACTAAAAGCCAGGGGAATATATTTGCCAAATTATACAAATGGTTTGCAGGTAAATATATATTAACAAATTCAACACACTTAATAGCATGTTCAGAAAAGTCTGCTCAATGGATGTTCAAAGAAAAAGCAGATCAATCAATAATTCTTAAAAATGCAGTTGACGTCAGGAAGTTTCAATATGCGGTAAATCAAAAAGATTTAATCAGAAAAAAATTAAATATTAAACCTAATACTCTAGTGATAGGTCATGTAGGAAGGTTTGATTATCCAAAGAATCACAGATTTTTAATTAAGATCTTAAATTATATAGTCAATAAAAATCAAGATACAGTTTTATTATTAATAGGTGATGGAAAATTAAAATCTACCATTGAAAAGAAAGTAAGAAAGTTGAATCTACAAGATCATGTTAAGTTTCTTGGAGTTAGAAATGATGTAGATTTACTCCTGCATGCTATGGATGTTTTTGTGTTTCCTTCAATTTATGAAGGTTTACCTGTAACACTTATTGAAGCCCAAGCAGCAGGTTTACCTTGTCTCGTTTCAGATAAAGTCACAAAAGAAGTCACAATGAATAGTAACTCCATTGAATTTCTACCTTTGAATAATATAAAAAAGTGGGTTGATTCAATAGATGATAGAAGAAATAAAGTTTTTGTTAAAACAAACGAACTTAGAATTTTTAATGAAGGTTATGAAATATCAAGTGTAGCTAACTCCACACAAGAAATGTATTTATCCGTGGCGAGGTGAACCATGAAGAAAATAACAGTTTTTACCCCTACATATAATAGAGCTTATTGTCTTCATAGATGTTATGAAAGTTTAAAAAGGCAAACGTCAAATAGTTTTACCTGGCTTATCATTGATGATGGTTCGACGGATGATACGTATGATTTGGTTTTATCATGGATTAATGAGAACCATATAGAAATAAAATATTTTTGGCAAGAAAATCAGGGTATGCATGCTGCACACAATACTGCCTACAAGTTCATAGATACCGAACTAAATGTATGTATTGATTCAGATGATTATATGCCAAAAGATGCTATAGAAAAAATCATAAACTATTGGGATAAGTATGGGAATGCAGAGGTTAGTGGAATAATTGGTCTAGATTCTGATTTTCGTGGTGGAATAATTGGTTCTTATCTTCCTACAGATATTGAGAAATCAACACTCTTTCATTTATATAATAAATATGGTGTTAAAGGAGATAAGAAACTGGTATATCGTACTGAACTAACTAAGAATTATCAATATCCTATATTTCCTGATGAAAAATATGTTGGATTAGCATATAAGTATTATAAACTAGATCAGCATTATGAAATGCTTTTAATGAACGAGGTTCTTTGCTGTGTAGAGTACTTACCAGATGGTTCGTCTATGAATATGATATCCCAATATATAAAAAACCCTAGGGGATTCGCTTTTTATAGAAAAGAACTCATGAAACTGCCATATTGTAATATTTTCTTTAAGTTTAAACAAGCTATCCATTATGTAGCGAGCAGCTGTATTTCAAAAAATAAAAAGTTTCTTATAGAAACACCATGTAAGCTATTAACGATATTAGCAACACCAATTGGCTTAACTCTTTATGGTTATATTATTACTAAATCCAAAAAAGTAAATATTAGTAGTTAGAAAGGATCCTCAAGATGACAATTCTATGGTTTAATCTTGCGGTTATTTTTTTGTTTGCATTTTTCTCAAGATACTTTTCCACAGCAAAAGTCAGTAATAACGGATTGGTCCTCATTAAACCAAATAAAATACTTATTTTTTTATTAACTTTAGTCCTCGTGTTAATCTCTGGCCTTAGAAATAACATCGGTGATACATATTTTTACATGCATGGATATAAAATTACTGATTTTACTTGGGAATATATACATAAAAGCAGGGACTTAGGTTTTAATGTATTTCAGATGATTCTAAAGTCATTATCCAATGATCCGCAAGTATTGATATTAGTTACAGCATTAATAACAAACTTGTTTATAGTAATAATCTTATATCAATACTCTCGATTAATAGAATTAAGTTTATATGTATACATTACGAGTGGTTTACACTTAGTATCTATGAACGGTATAAGACAATTCATGGCTGCTTCAATTATTTTTATCGCAACAAAATATCTACTTAATGGTGATTGGAAAAAGTATTTTCTTATCATTTTATTGGCTTCTACTATTCACCAGAGTGCACTTATCCTTCTTCCTATATATTTTTTAGTTCGGAATAAAGCGTGGTCTCGATCAACTTACTTATTATTATTATTATCCTTAATAATTGTAGCTGGATATAATCAGTTTTCCGAAATTTTGTTTGCCTCTTTGGAGGATACGCAATATGGACATTATCAAAACTTCTCAGAAGGCGGGGCAAATATTATTAGGGTATTGGTAAATGCCATTCCATTAATAATAGCTTTTATAGGTAGGGAAAAGTTAAGAGAAATTTTTCCTAAAAGTGATTACATAGTAAACATGTCACTTGTTGGACTATTATTTTTAGTTGTTTCTACACAAAATTGGATTTTCGCGAGATTTATTATTTATTTTGGATTATACCAGCTTATTTTAATTTCATGGATTGTAAAGGTATTCAGTAAACAAAGTGAAAAAGTTATATATTATTCAATTTTAATTTTCTATTTTCTATTTTATTTTTACGAATGTGTAATGGTGTTCGGAACAGAGTATCATAGTGATTATTTAACTAGTTTAAAGGAGTAGGAAAATTGATATCCAATATTAAAAATCAAAAAAAGCTGGTTATATTAGATACATTAACTTCTTTTAGATTTTTTGCAGCATTGATGGTTTATCTGTACCACGTTGGAATAGGTGCAGATTATAAAACAGGATATTTAGGAGTAAGCTTTTTCTTTATTTTATCGGGTTTTATATTAGTGTATAACTATAAAGAAAAACTAAATGAGTTTGATCCTATCCAGTTAAAAAAATTCTACATAGCCAGAGTTGCTAAGATATATCCCATTCATCTTTTTACTTTTCTTTTAGCTGTACCCTATTATTTTTTTATCCCGTTAAAACATGAATCTTTTCTATATATCTTCCAAGCTATCACTAATATTGCATTAATTCATAGTTTTATTCCTTTTGGAAACGTATCGTTTAATGGTGTGTCCTGGAGTTTATCTGACGAGATGTTTTTCTATCTATTATTCCCTTTTATTATTTATTACGGGTTTAAGCTATCATTGGTAAACTCGCTTAAATTAATTGGGGCTACATGGATCATTACACTTTTATTAGCACTTTATCTTCCAAGTGAAAGTAGTTTTTCACAATGGTTTTTTTATTTTTTTCCAGGAATAAGAATTATTGAATTTTTAGGAGGGATGTTTTTAGGAGCGATTTATTTAAAGGTTAGGAGAAGATTTTACAAATCTTTCTTATTATTTTCTTCCTTAGAAGTTATGTCGATTCTATTTTTTATTACAATGGTTTTTATATCTCCTCAGTTCACACAAAATTTACGCTACGGGTTAATTTTCATTCCTTCCATTCTATTAATTATCTTTGTTTTTGCTTTTCAAAGAGGTTTTTTGTCAAAATTGTTCTCTAATAAATTATTTGTATATTTAGGTAATATAAGCTTTTCGTTTTATATGGTACACAATTTGTTTTTATCATACATTATGTTTTTATGGAAACCTAACATTGACCAAGGTTTTGTCATATTAATATGTTTATTGTTATCTACACTTTCAAGCTCATTATTATATCATTTCCTTGAAGAACCTATGAGAAAGAAAGTAAAAGCAATTCTTGAAGAAAGATTTATCGCTAGTGGTAAGACTATAAAAGTGGGAAGTAAAGCTTTATAGGGGGGATTTTTTTGAATCAAAAAATTGAAAAAAAGATACATTATTGCTGGTTTGGTAAACAAAAAAAACCAAATATAGTGATTAGATGTCTAGAAAGCTGGGGGAAGTATTTAACGGAATATGAAATTATAGAATGGAACGAAAACAATTTTGATATTAATTGTAATACTTATGTGAAAGAGGCATATGAACAGGGCAAATTTGCTTTTGTCAGTGACTTTGTAAGAGTATATGCTTTATATCATTATGGAGGAGTGTATTTAGATACTGACGTTGAAGTATTTAAAAACTTTAATGATCTTCTTCATCATGATTCTTTTTGGGGTTTTGAACAGGAGAATTACGTTGCGACGAGCACGATAGGGGCAGCTAAAGGAAATAAATTAATTAAAATATTTTTAGATTCATATAGTAATAGACCTTTTATTAAAAAAGATGGTTCATTCGATGAAATGACAAATGTAACAACGATTACTAACCTTCTTAAAGAGCAAGGATTAGTACAGAACGGTAAATATCAAGTAATTCAAAACTTGGGAACTTTTTATCCCCAAACCTATTTCTCTCCATTTGATTATATTAATTGTAGAAAACGAATAACAAACAACACTTACGCTATGCATCATTTTTATAAAAGCTGGTTGTCACCAAAAGCAAAAGCAAAAAGTAATTTAAAAAATGGGCTTGCAAAGGTGATTGGAGGAAATGGTATTGCTTTTTTAAGAAAGCTCAAGGGTTGATAAGGGGTTGGAAAAATGATAAAAATATTAATAAAAATTGTGAAGACATTTACTAATGAAGTTCAACATAGAGGTGTCTATTTTACTTTTTTAATGATGTTTTCACATTTTGTTGGAACAGTTCGAGGTCTATATTATAAATTGATTTATATGCGTAATATACAATCGAGTATTTTTTCTATGCAATCTAATAGTAAAATTGAGATTTTTAATAAAAGAGCAAAGTTGAAGATAGGTAATTTTGTATTCATTAGAAAGAATGCAAGCATCCGCATAGACTTTAAAGGGAAATTAGAATTAAACGAAAAAGTTTTTATAAATGATAACTGTAATATAAACTGCGTTAACAAAATTATTATCGGCAAGTATACAAAGATAGCTTCAAATGTAAGTATTAATGATCATGATCATAATTATAAAAATGAAAAAGAAGGGCATTTATTGTTGGGAGAAGTGCTTATTGGAGAAAATGTTTGGATAGGTTCAAATGTAGTCATCCTTAAAAATACAGTTATAGGAGACAATTCAGTAATTGCTGCAGGAAGTGTAGTAAATGGTAATGTCCCGCCAAATACGATTTTCATGAATAAGAGAGAAAAAATAATTAAAAAGCAATTATACCAAGCTGTTAATGGTTGATAAAAAGATTTATAAGTGAAAACTTATAAGTCTTTTTTATTTTAATAAGTAGAAGGTGTGAAATTGAGGAAAAATATATTAATTACGGTATATAACATGGAAATTGGTGGAATTGAAAGAAGTTTAATTAATATGTTAGAGAGTTTCGACTATTCAAAATTCAATGTAGATTTGATGATCTTCCATCACACTGGCGAGTTTATGAAATTGATCCCAAACCAAGTAAACGTTTTACCTGAAAATAAAAAATATACGATAATCCGCAAATCTTTTAAACAGTGCTTAAAGGAAAGGTGTTATATTCCAATCGCAATTAGAACATTATGTAAATTACAGGCAAGTATACTTGCAAAATTTAGAGGTCTAGAAGAGGGATCCGGGTATATAGAAATGCAGCTTTCATCAAAGTATCTCAGTAATTTCATGCCAAAAATGGATAAAAATTATGATTTAGCTATTAGTTATGCCTGGCCACATGACATAACGGAAAAAAACGTGAATGCTCGTAGAAAAATTGCTTGGATTCATACGGATTACAGTAAGTTAGAGGTTGATATAAAGATAGATTTAGAGGTATGGGAGAAATATGATTTTATCGCTTCTATTTCAGAGGCATGTACAGAAGCATTTTTGACAAAATATCCATCATTAAAAGAAAAAATCATTTTAGTAGAGAATATTAATTCACCAGAATTTATAAAGAAGATGGCTATTCAAGATAAACAAGATGTATTTAAAGATAATTACTTCAATATTGTATCTGTAGGAAGACTTTCTTATGTAAAAGGCTTTGATAATGCAGTTAATGCATTAAAAATACTGCATGATAAAGGATTCACAAATATCAAATGGTATGTTGTTGGTTATGGGGGGTTCGAATTAGAACTTAGAAAATTAATAAAGCAATTTGGTATGGAGAATAGCTTTATTTTACTTGGGAAAAAGATTAATCCGTATGTTTTTATAAAAGCTTGTGACCTATATGTTCAGCCTTCTAGATATGAAGGGAAAGCAGTTACGGTTACGGAAGCGAAAATTTTGGGCAAACCCATTTTAATCACCAATTATCCCACTGCCGGCAGTCAAGTAATAGAAGGTAAGGAAGGGATAATATGTGACCAAAGTGTTGAGGGATTGGTAAATGGTATTCAAGAACTTTATAGAAACGAAGAGTTAAGGCAACATCTTATAAAAAATAATGATAACCATAACCATGACAATAGTAATCTATTAAATAATTTATATGAAGTTATTAGTTAATTTAAAAACTGTCTAATTATTGGAGGCAAATATGGAAAATGTTTTAATGTTAGATACTTCTGTCGGCTCACTTAACAAAGGAGACGACATCATAATGAAAAGTGTAAGACAAGAACTTTCTATTATTACAAAGAATGCATATGTATTAACTTTACCGACACATGTCTCTCCTTTTCATTGGTATCAAGTGGCTAGGAAATCAAATAGAGTCCAGCTTTACAGCGATGCGAAGTTTAAATTTGTTGGTGGGTCAAACTTGCTGACGACAGATATGTTAACCCATTTTCCTCAATGGAATATTAATATTTTTAATTATATGCCACTCAAAGGTAGTGTATTAGTAGGTGTCGGCGCTGGAAAAGGTGATTATATCAACTACTATACAAAGCACCTTTATAAGAAGGTCCTATCTCATAAATATATACATAGTGTTAGAGATGAGAGAACTAAAAGTATGCTTGAAGATATAGGTTTTAGGGCTCTTAATACAGGGTGTGCAACACTTTGGTCACTTACTCCTGAATTTTGTAAAGTGATTCCTACAACAAAATCTAATAAGGTTGTTTTTACGTTAACTCACCATTCAAAAGATCTAGTAAATGATCAATTATTAATCAATATCTTAAACAAGAATTATGAAGAAGTCTATTTCTGGATACAAGACTCAAAGGACTTGCTTTATTTTAATGAGTTAAACAATACAGAGAATATAAAAATAGTTCCACCTACATTAGATGATTATGAGAAAGTTTTAAGAACAGATGTTGATTATATCGGAACAAGACTACATGGTGGAATACATGCCATGAAACACAAAAAACGATCCATCATAATATCGATTGATGAAAGAGCCCAAGGTATGAGTGAATCATATAATTTGAACACGATTAAGAGAAATGATTTTTCCAGTCTTGAAAAAATGATAAATTCATCGTTTCAGACTGATGTAAATATTAACTTCGAAAGAGTAAATACATGGCTAAATCAATTTAAATTTTAGTAAGGTTATAGGAGTTGGAGAAATGGGCAATATAACACTTAATAAGGTTTATGTAGATAAAAACAGAGTAGATTATTTCTTTAGTGTTAGTAGTGATCTTCAGAAATATTTTAATAAAAATAATCATTTATTTTTTGAGTACAATTATGAAATCACCGATGTTCCCGAAAGTATATTAGCAATTCCTTTTGTCTCTAATGTAATCCCTTTAACCTGGCTTACAAACTCCACATTGTCGATTACGGAGTTGGATAAGTCCTTTTTTAATTGTTTGAAAGAAGTTAAAGCTGCTTATCAAGAAATGTTTCCTCATATCTTGTTATATGGCGATGTTTCTGTTAAAAAAATAGTTGAAAATAAGTATGAACCTGAAGTTGAAGCAGCTGCTTTGTTTAGTGGAGGACTTGACGCCGTAACAACTTTTATCCGGATTAAAGATAAGAAGCCTTTACTAATAACAGAGTATGGATGGCATCAAAATGACACCAATTATAGTGAAGTCTGGGAAGCTGATAAAAATAATGCGATAGAATTTGCGAATCGCTATAACCTAGAGAATGTACTTATTCAGTCAAACTACGGAACTTTTATTAAAGCTCAGATAATAGATGCTGATTTTAGTAAAAAGCTGGGAGATACTTGGTGGCATGGTCTTCATCATGGACTGGCAATTATTTCAGCACCTATTCCTATAGCTCATAAGTTGAAGGTGCAATGTATTTATATAGCTAGTTCTAACTCACCATTGCTTAAAATTAGCTGCGCTTCTGATCCAACTATAGATAATAAAATTAAATATAGTTCGGGTAACGTTTTTCATGATGGTTATGAGCTGAACCGGCAAGATAAAGTTAAGGTTTTAGTAGATTATTCTAAAAACAATTCTCCTATTAAAGTGAGGGTTTGTTTTAAGAATGAGTACAATTGTTGTAAATGTGAGAAGTGCTTAAGAACAATCTTTGGAATAATTGCTGAGGGTATGAATCCAGAAGAGTTTGGATTTCACTTGCCAAATAATCTATCTGACGACTTGAAAATCAAACTCGATAATGAGGTTAAATTTTTTACAGATACATTTATTAAAATATACTGGATCCTTATTCAATCTAAAATGAAAGAAAATCATAAAAAAGTGTTATATCCAGACTTACTAGATTGGTTTCTAAGTTACAACTTTTTAAAGGAACGGCAAAAAGCATTGCTAAAATACCGAGTAATGAATTTCTTACCTATCATAAAACGAAAAATCAGGATTAAGTTAAATAATTTACGAACTGAAGATATTTAATATGAGAGTACAGAATTCACTTAAAAATATCTTTTTCGGTTTGTCTAGTCAATTCATCAGTATCATTTTGGGTTTTATAGTTAGGACCATTTTCATTTATATGTTAGGGGTTGAGTACTTAGGGATTGATGGTTTGTTCTCAAGTATATTAATGATGTTGTCACTTGCTAATCTAGGGTTCGATACAGCTATTATTTATAGTCTTTATAAACCCTTAGCAGAAAAGAATTATTATCAAATTCAGGCATTAATGAATCTTTATAAAAAAGCATATAGAATTGTTGCTTTAGCTGTATTGGTAATAGGTATAAGCATTATGCCTTTCTTACCATCATTAATGAATGGAGAAACAACAGTAAACAATATTAATCTAATATACTTACTTTTCCTTATTAATTCAGTGCTATCCTATTTATTTATTTATAAGCAATCTATTGTAATAGCAGATCAACGTCATCATGTTATTTCTAAGATTCATACGGCATCTGTCATTTTGACTAATTTATTTCAAGTTATGCTTTTATTGCTAACCGCAAATTACATCGTGTTCCTAATCGTTCAAATAATTTGTAGAAACTTAGAAAATATATATACCGCTCATATAGCAAATAAACTCTATCCATTGTTAAAGGAAAAGAATGAATCAAAACTTACTAAAGAAGAGAAGAGATCTTTCTTTGAAAACTTGTATTCTTTGTTGTTATACAAAATAAGTGGGGTTGTGATAAACGGTACCGATAATATTGTGATTTCTTCATTTATTGGATTGAAATGGGTCGGTATATATTCAAATTATTTATTAATTATCAATACAATAAACACTTTACTTGGTTACATTTTTTATTCTGTAACTGCCAGTGTTGGTAATTTAAACACGACAGAAAATGCGGAAAAGAAATTTTTTATCTTTCGTGTTCTAAATTTAGTTAACTTTTGGATCTATGGGCTAATTTCTGTTTTTTTATGGATCCTGATAAATCCAATTATCAACTTTTGGCTTGGTCCAGAATTTTTGTTTTCAGAAGTAGTCTTGTTTTTTATTGTCCTTAATTTTTTCACAGCAGGTATGCAAAATACAACTACTATATTTAGAGAAACTACGGGTTTATTTAAGAAAGGAAAATACAGACCAATTGTTGCTGCATTAATTAATATTGCAGCATCTATATATTTAGCAAACCAGATAGGGGTAGCGGGAGTATTTTTAGGAACGGTTATTAGTAGAATGTGTACATACTTCTGGTACGATCCTTATGTCATTTATAAGTATGAGTTTAAGACGACCATTCAATCCTATTATTTCAGATACGGATTATTTACAATTTTAGTATTAGCTTCAATTTTTATTATAGAAGTTTTTTCAATGTTGTTACCAGTAAATACCGTAGCTAACTTTTCGATAAAATTCGTTCTTTGTATGATTATTCCTAATGTTATCTTTTTCATTTTGTTTAGAAAAAGTGAGGAATTTGAGTATCTAATTAGTATTTTGACTGGTATTGTTCAAAATGTTAAGCCCAAAAATTTATTCAAACGATCTTATAACACTTAAGTACACCTTATTATCGGTGTATTTTTTTATGGATAAAAGGAGGAATTCACTTGGCAATTCTAATCACTGGCGGGGCAGGGTATATCGGTAGTCATGCATGTGTAGAGTTATTAAATACTGGTTATGAGTTAGTGGTGTTAGATAACTTTTCAAACAGCAAGCCAGAAGTTCTTTCCCGAATCAAAGAAATCACAGGAAAAAACTTCACTTTTTATGAAGTCGATCTCCTTAGCAAGGAAGCTATTGATTCTATTTTTTCACGGCATGATATAAATGCTGTAATCCACTTTGCGGGATACAAAGCGGTGGGAGAATCAGTTTGTGAGCCGCTAAAGTATTATCACAATAACATCACCGGTACACTTAACCTTTGTGATGTGATGAATAAGCATGGAGTTCATGACTTAGTGTTTAGTTCCTCCGCTACTGTTTATGGCATACCCCACCAAATACCGATAACTGAAGATTTTCCTTTAGGAGCAACAAATCCCTATGGACGCACAAAACAGATGATCGAAGAAATTTTACGTGATCTGTATGTGTCTGATAAGAGGTGGAGTGTTGCTCTTTTGCGTTATTTCAACCCGATTGGTGCTCATGAAAGCGGAAGGATTGGTGAGGATCCCAACGGCATTCCAAACAATTTAATGCCATATATATCACAAGTGGCAGCTGGAAAACTTGAGCAGCTTAATGTATTTGGAGATGACTATGAGACTGTGGATGGGACTGGAGTCAGAGATTATATTCACGTTGTAGATTTAGCAAAAGGTCATCTAAAAGCTCTTGAACGTGTACTTTTAACAACCGGGGTTGATGCATACAATTTAGGAAGCGGTTTTGGCCATAGTGTTCTTGAAATGGTTGATGCGTTTGAACAGGCATCTGGACAGGAAATTCCATATGTAATAAAAGATCGACGACCTGGTGATGTTGGTATTTGCTTTGCGGATACACAAAAAGCTAATCAGAACCTAAATTGGGTTGCTGAAAAAACCTTAACAGATATGTGTAAAGATACTTGGAAATGGCAATCAAATAACCCAGCAGGATACACTAAAACGCAAGACCACGTAACAAGCATACAATTAGCACCATAAGTTTTATTTTAGAAAGAAGTGAGGGTACGAAATGAACCTGTTTGAAAAATTAACACAAGATCAATTGAAAAACATTCTAATGGACGTGCAACAAAAAGGGGAAAACCTCCAAATTCATGGTGCTCAAGAAATGATCAATGAGCTAAAAAAGCAGATTATTGGTTCTCTAAATCAAGACTATTGGGAGATTGAAAGATATGAAGAGAGCGTTTGATGTTTTTTGTGCGACGGGTTTGTTGTTTCTTTTTATCTTGATAATGGGTGTTGTTGCTATCTTAGTAAAAAGAAAATTAGGCTCTCCCGTTATCTTTAAACAACAGAGACCAGGACTTCAGGCAAAACCGTTTTATCTATATAAATTTCGAACGATGACAGAGCAACGAGATAGCTTGGGTAATCTATTACCTGATGAAGTTCGGTTAACTGCTTTTGGTCAGTTCTTAAGAAAGTATAGTCTAGATGAGCTGCCACAGCTATGGAATGTCCTGAAAGGCGATATTAGTCTTGTAGGACCACGTCCATTGTTAATGAGTTACTTGGAGCTATATACAAAAGAACAGATGAAGAGACATGATGTTAAGCCTGGTATAACTGGATGGGCACAAGTAAATGGAAGAAACACAATTTCTTGGGAAGAGAAATTTAGACTAGACGTCTGGTATGCACAAAACCACAGTTTTTTACTAGATTTAAAGATATTATTACTGACCTTTAAGAAAGTATTTAAGACTGAAGGGATAAAACATGCTAACCATGCTACAATGCCGGTTTACAAGGGGAGTTTAACAGAATATGAAAAAATGTGAAGCTAACATTTTATTTACGAGTTCGGGTCGAAGAGTGTCTTTAATTAATATGTTTAAAGACTGTATTGCTGATAATAATCTGACCGGTAAAATAATTACAGCAGATAATAAAAATAATGCACCAACTACATTTTTTAGTGATAAGCATTACATTGTTTCAAGAGTTAATAATCCGAATTATATTAACGAATTAGTCAGTATCTGTATAAATGAAAATATTAAACTCTTAATACCGTTGATTGATACAGAACTAACTGTTCTATCGAAAAACAGAAAAAGATTTGATGAGCTGGGAGTAAAAGTTCTGGTTTCAAGCAATCAGTTAAATGACATAGCCTACGATAAAGTAGAAACCTATAAATTCTTTTATGAAAATAAGATATTAACGCCAAAAGTCTATAGTGATGACGAATTGAATAATAGGGAGTTTCAATTCCCATTACTTATAAAGCCTAGGAATGGCAGTTCAAGTATTGGTGTTACGAAAGTAAATAATTTAAATGAATTAATGTTTTTCAAAAGTTATATTCAGAACGCGATGGTTCAAGAATTTGTGAAAGGCGAGGAATATACGATTGATGTAATGGTAGATATGCAGGGGAATATTAAAACAATCGTCCCACGTTTGCGAATAGAAACTAGAGCTGGAGAAGTGAGCAAAGGTATTACCAGAAAAGATTCTTCTATAATTGATGCTGTAAAAGATGTAGTGAAGAAGCTTCCGGGGGCGGTTGGGTGTATAACCTTACAATGTTTTAAAAAGGATAATGGGGAAATCACGTTCATTGAGATTAACCCTCGTTTTGGAGGTGGTGTACCTTTGGCTATAAAAGCAGGTGCTAATTTTCCAAAATGGGCAATAGATTTGATTGATGAAACTGTTTTTAATGAGACAGATCTTTCTTGGCAGGAAGGTTTAACCATGCTTAGGTATGATGAGGCTGTATTTACGGAGAAGTTTGAGTATGCCAATTAAAGCTGTAGTTTTCGATATGGATGATACTTTATTTAAAGAAACGGATTATGTTTTAAGCGGTTTTTCGGCTGTAGATAAATGGCTTGAGGAAACCATAGGACTATTCGGTTTTTATCATCATGCGATAGAGCTCTTTGGTAAAGGAGAAAAAAAGTACATTTTTAATAGGGTTTTAGATTCATTAAAGGTAAGGTACAACAAGGATTTTATATGCCAGTTAATCGATGTTTATAGAAATCACACACCCATTATATCTCTTTTAGAGGATGCAAGATACGTATTAAACAACTTGCAAGATTCGATTAAAGTAGGTCTAATAACAGACGGATATTTATCCTCTCAAAAACAAAAATTTGATGCATTAGGAATACAAGAAAAATTCGACACAGTTATCTTTACTGATGAACTAGGTAGGGATCATTGGAAACCAGATCCTCTTCCTTATGAACTTGCAAGTTTGAAGTTGAAAAGTATACCTTCTGAATGTATTTATATTGGTGATAATGTAAACAAAGATTTTGTAACCGCAAAAAAACTTGGCTGGCTTACTGTTCATATAAACAGATATGAGGGAATCTATTCACAAGCAAAAGTTTCTAATGAGTATGAAGCAGATTATCAAATTAATGACATGAAAGAACTATTTCATATAGAAAAATTAAAACATTTGTTTAAATTACAAGTTGTATAAAGGAGGTTACCACATGCCACATCATTCAACTAAGAAAAGGATTTTCCTTTCCGCGCCGCACATGAGTGGGAATGAACAGAAGTATGTTAAACAAGCGTTTAATACGAATTGGATCGCGCCACTTGGTCCAAATGTTGATGCTTTTGAAAAAGAATTATCTGCATATGTTGGAGCAAGTGAAGGTGTTGCGTTAAGTTCTGGAACCGCAGCCATTCATCTTGCTCTTTCTTTGTTAGGTGTGGGAAAAGGTGACATTGTTTTTTGTTCGAGTCTTACTTTTGTGGCAAGTGCTAACCCTATCCTTTATCAGGGTGCTGAACCTGTGTTTATAGATTCGGAACCAGATACATGGAATATGTCACTTCAAGCCCTTGAAAAAGCATTTAAAGTAGCAGCATTAAACGGAAAGCTGCCAAAAGCAGTTATTGTTGTAAATCTATATGGCCAAAGTGCAAAAATGGATGAAATCCTTGCTATTTGTAACGGATATAATGTTCCTATTATTGAGGATGCAGCAGAATCACTAGGATCCTCATATAAAGGAAAGGCAAGCGGAACTTTCGGAAAGTTTGGTATTTACTCATTTAACGGTAATAAAATTATAACGACATCTGGCGGCGGCATGCTGGTTTCTGAGGATACTGAGGCAATAAACAAAGCGCGCTTCTTATCCACACAAGCGCGGGATGAAGCCATTCATTATCAGCATAGCCAGATGGGATACAACTACCGGATGAGTAATATTCTTGCTGGAGTTGGCCGAGGTCAGCTGGAGGTTTTGGAGCAGAGGGTAATGGAAAAAAGAGATGTATTCAATTTTTATTATGAAGAGTTAGCTGAATTACCAGGTTTAAACTTCATGCCAGAACTTGAAGGAACTTACACCAATCGTTGGCTAACGGCATTAACTATAGAGGAAAAAGTTACAGGAGTTTCTGCAAATACACTGATAGAAGCTTTAGCAGAAGAAAATATTGAGGCACGTCCAGTTTGGAAACCTCTGCATCTGCAGCCTTTATTTCAAGATGCAGCATACTTCTCACACGAAAAGGACTACAGTGTTTCAGAAGCCCTTTTTAATTCAGGAATTTGTCTTCCGTCAGGTACAAATATGACAAAAGCGGACCAGCTGCGTGTTATAAGTTGCATCAAATCTGTTCTGATTATTAATCAACCATACGTGATATCAGGTTAGAGAATCTAAAGAGTAAGGCAATAAATTTGTCTTACTCTTTTTCTACATAGAAGTAAGCGTAACACCACTAAACTAAAAAGAGGTTAACACATTATGATCGGGAGAAATATTTATGAACTTCGGAAAATGAAAGGGATTACGCTCTCTGAATTGGCCGATCGATCAAAAGTATCTAAGTCTTATTTAAGTAACATTGAAAGAAAATTAAACAGGAATCCTTCCATACAAGTTATAGAAAAAATAGCTACTGTCCTAGAGGTCGATGTAAAATTTTTGCTAAGCAATCAAATGGAACATGACAATACGCATCTTGAAAAAGAGTGGGTTGAATTTGTTGTTGAACTTAAAAGTCTAGGCATTAATAAGGAAAGAATACATGAGTACCGAGAGTTGATAGAGTTTATTAAATGGAAGAAAAATGATGTAACTAACCATGAATAACTGGAGATGATGACATATTTTTAAGAAAGTTTCTTTAAGACTCTGTCTAACAATCCTTCCTTTAATCTATATGTGGTTAATTTGGCTGCAATCCAGTCACTTTAACCCAGAATCTATCTATGAATTAACTTACACGGTTGATGAAAGAATTCTTCTGATGATTGGAATGGCACTTGAGTTAGGACATTTATTTGAATTTGGAATCTTGTATTTCCTTCTAATCCTAATGATATTAAGCTATGGCAGCTTAACTATATCAAAAGAATGGCTCTGCTTTTTTATTGCCGTTAGTTATGGATTGATAGACGAGATCCATCAAATAGTAGTACCTTACCGTTCTTTTTCTCTTCTCGATCTTTTGAAGAACTTAATCGGAATCATAGTTGTATGGTATATCATCCATAGAAGTTATTTTGTTAAAAGAAACTCTAAACTAAAACAACTTTCAACCTTTTTAAATCAATGAAACTATTGCGAGTATTGTCGAAGAAATGTTCTTTAAAGTGAACAAAAATAACAATATAATGAATATAGCTTTACGATATTGTATAAAATTCACATGGATTAATGAAGGAGGTATAAGTTTTGGAGCGGACGAAAAATCCAACTGGATACCAGAAGCCAGAAGTGCTAAGTCACCAACCTGTTCGATTTGAAACAGCTCAAAGCTGGAATCCTGGTAAAGGTAATTTAAATCATCCTGGAACCGGAAATGATGGGGTGAATTGGCCGCCAAACAACCCAAATCCTACTCCAGGTGGAGCTGGAGCACCTGGAAGAGGCAGAGGGAGAGGCAGAAAAAGATAATTTGTGAGAGTCATAGATAAACTATCTTTGGCTCTTCCGAATTATTTAGGAGGGATTTTTAATATGCTAAATTTTCCTACAAAAATAGGAGATTTCATATTCGAAATACAATGTACAACAAACGTGTTCAAAGAGTTTCTTTGTACACATTTTATTACTCTTACAAAAGCACAAGTTCAAAAGCCTGATATTACAATTGTAATAAAGAATAACTATGGTGTACCGTTCGTTAACTATGATGTTTCTACTAAATCAGTTGATTGCAAAATATTTTACAAGAGAGCGGACTATCTAATTGAAGTTAATAATCTTTTTCAGCATGCCGTGATCTCTGTACATAACGAGCTAGCTTTAAAACATGCGCTAATGAACTTATTTAGTGCTTTTCTGGTTCATCACAATTGGGGGTTGTTGATACATTCTTCATGTGCGGTTGAACTTCGAGTTGCACATCTTTTTGCTGGACAATCGGGAGCTGGGAAATCAACGATTGCAAGACTCTCAGAACCACGTAAACTACTTTCTGACGAGGCTTCTATTATAAAAATTACGGAAGATGCGGTAATCGTTTACGACTCGCCATTTAGAAGTGAGCTTAAACCTCTGCATCTACAATATGCTTATCCATTAAAGAGCATTCAATTCTTAAACCAGGCATTGCAAAATGAGAGGGTTTTGATTAACAAAGCAGATTCCCTTATTCAGTTAATTGATAAAGTTTTCTATTGGCCATATCACTCAGAAGAAACCGCGCGAATCATTCAACTTTTAAATCTTCTGGTGAAACAGGTACCGATCTATAAGCTGCATTTTGAAAAAAACAATAGGTTTTGGGAGCTGATATCGTGAATGTAAAATATGTGCAGCGGGATCAATGTGAAGCGACTCAACTGGAAGATGAATGGGTCATACTCGATACTCATCTTTATACAATTACTAAATTAAACGAAGTGGGTGGATTTTGCTGGTCATTACTTACACAACCAAGATCATTAGATATGTTAGTCCAGGCTGTAACAGATAAATATAATGCCAAGAGTTCAATTGAGACAGTCCAGCAAGATGTTGAAAATTTCTTATCAGATTTAATTAGCTACGGGTTGTTAGAGCATGCAAGTTAACCAAGTAACCGTAGATTTAGTACGACGTGTTGTGAAAAAAAAGGGAAGTATTTTACTTCCAGCTCATGGTAAGAGTATGTTTCCATTCATTAGACAAGGAGACATCTGTCATTTTGATGCTTGTGATCCGAAAACCTATAAAAGAGGGGATATTGTTTTATTTACAGTGGGTACGAACCGATTAATAGCACACAGATTTATGAAAAGAATACATAAAGATAATCAAACCTATTATCTTTTTAAAGGAGATACAAATCTTCTTTTCGATGAACCGATTACACAAGAACAAATCTTAGGAAAGATGACTGCAATTGAAAGAAAAAAGAAAAAGGTGGATCTGAAGAATATAAGGAATAACCTTTGGAGTTTGTTGATCATTAACCTTCCAATGATGTCCAAACTGTTGCGTAAGTTTATTTACAGGAAGGGAGATTTCCAATACTAACTGAACGTGGAGCTGAGTGTATGATCTTAAAAATGAGATTAATATTAATTACAATAAGACCATACCTTTCCATGAGGGATGTTAGGAAAACCTTTAGGCTGCTAGCACCCTTTATCAGAAAGTATTGGAAAGCTTATATCATTCTATTTTCTTTGCTTGGAGTTGATATTGCATTAATTCTTTCGTTTGCATGGTTTTTTGGAAATATTACAGATGCGGCTATCCATTCAGATCTCGAACGAATAAAAGATCTAATCCTAATAGGTATAATTCTGACTGGACTAAGTATTGGTTCCGGTTTTGTTAGCATTTATTATGACACGGTGGCGACGAACGCTGTAAAAAAAGATCTGAAAGATAATCTTCTTCATCATATTTTACGTCTGCCTGCAAGTTCTACTTCTAAGGTACATTCAGGCGAACTTTTATCACATTTTACAAATGATATACATAGTGTTGATGGCGTAATAGGAAGTAGTTTAATCAATTTCATCAGACTTCCCTTTATTTATGTTGCGGTATTTATTTATTTGTTCCAAATTAATTGGATGCTTTGTTTGTTAAGTATGATTATTGCGCCAATTGCTGTGGCTTCTAGTATTGGTTTTGGATTTTTATTAAGACGGAATAGCAGGCAAATTCACGATTTATATGGGCAGATTAATACCGTATTAAATGAAATTTTTCAAGGGTTACCAGTGATTCGTTCTTTTCTTATGGAAAAAGGATTTTATAAAAAACATGCCACAAAGAATGAACAGCTGTATCAGTTGGAATTGCAAAATGCAAAGCTGCAGGGGTGGTTTAGTGCTGGAGGGGAATTGATTAGTTCATTATCTTATCTTATTAGTATTTCTTTAGGGGCTTACTTTGTGTCTGTGAAAATTTTGACCATAGGCGCATTGCTTACTTTTATCAACTTGGTGCATCATCTCGTTTATCCGCTAACTGATCTTGCATCTAAATGGGCAGGGTTTCAGCATTCTGTATCTGCATTGGAAAGGATTTTTAACATACTGGAGCAAAAGTCTGAATCATTAAATCTTCCGGTGTATACCCCATTGGTTAGAAGAAGTGTGGGTATTGAGTTTGAAAACGTGACCTTTGGTTATGAAAAAAATAATAGTGTTTTTAAAGACCTTTCAATTGAAATTCCTGAAAACAAAGTGGTGGCTCTGGTCGGTCCAAGTGGAGCAGGAAAGAGTACATTATTTAACCTTCTTCAAGGATTTTATCAGCCACGGTCCGGTCAAATTTTACTGAACGGAATACCCACAACCCGACTTAGTATTTCAGAACTTAGAAGTGCAATCGCTTTTGTACCTCAGGAAACCTATTTGTTTGCAGGAACCATCCGTGAAAATTTATTATTTGCTAGTCCTGGAGTAACAGAAGAAAAAATGATGAGTGCAGCAGAATCAGCTTATATTCATGAGTTCATCTGTTCGCTCCCTGAAGGATATAATACTGAGATTGGTGAGCGAGGGATTAAGTTATCAGGAGGTCAAAAGCAAAGAATAGCAATCGCAAGAGCCATTTTGAAGGATGCGCCAATTCTTTTGTTAGATGAAGCAACTTCAGCTTTAGATAATGAAACGGAACATCGTGTTCAAAAAGCATTAAATAATTTAATGAAGAATCGAACGACGATTGTTATAGCTCATCGACTATCAACCATTCAGCATGCAGATGTCATCATGGTGATGGATGAAGGAGAAATTGTACAAACAGGAACACATCAGGAACTAATAAACGTAAACGGACTATATAGAACTTTACAGGGTCTTCCTTTAAACAACCGTTTAAAAATGTACTCTTGAACGATATAAGAAAGGGGGCATTTATCTTGATAGAAACGGTCATCCAAACATTGTTTAATGAAAAAGTAAAACTTCCTAATGAAATAGAACGATTTAAAGATTGCTTAAATGACAAAGACTTTCTATCAGTTGGTGCTACTACCTACTCTCTATTAAAGAGACAGAACAAACTCCACCAAACTCCAGACTTTTTTCAAAATAAGTTACAAGAAATATATACTGATACACTCTACAAGAACATTTTTATTAAAAACCAAACCATGCTAATCCTGAATGAATTCGAAAAACAACGTATAGAAGTAATTCCATTAAAAGGTCCTCTATTTACTGAAAAGTATTTTGGTGACTTAGGTTCTCGATATTCATCT
The DNA here is from genome assembly GCF_001999465.1 of Fictibacillus arsenicus. Classification (GTDB taxonomy): domain Bacteria; phylum Bacillota; class Bacilli; order Bacillales; family Fictibacillaceae; genus Fictibacillus; species Fictibacillus arsenicus. Next base: position 1,050,611 of record NZ_MQMF01000001.1, on the reverse strand, counting down.
GATATTGATTTACTTGTTAAGAAAAAAGACGTAAACAAAGCAGCTGAATGTATAAAACAGTTAGGATTTCATACTGAAAAAGAAGAAATAGAATTACATTTTCATTGTGGTTTTTATAAAGAAATTACCAATTCACCTTGTCCATTGGCAGTTGAATTACATTGGGATTTGGTAAAAGAGAATACGTCGAATCTGGATATTGAAGCTTTTTGGAGTGATTCTACACGCTTTCAATCTACTTATCAATATGTAAAAGAACTCTCAGATTATCATGCGTTTTATATGATTTGCCTTCATGGCTGGAGACATAACTTGGATTCACTGAAATATTATTTAGATATTATTCAGATGATTTACAGGATTGCATTAAGTTTGAATTTTACAAGGTTAATAAATGAGGCTGAATATCATCAAACTAAGAGAAGATTAGTTAGGACGATCTCACTCGTATATAATCAGTATCCGTTTTTGACGGAGTTTAAGAATTTTCCTTATTTAGCCCAAAACAAGGGTAGGGGCAATCATCCTAAGAAGAAAGCCATTCATAAATATTTAAATTTTTTAGATTATCAGTTTCTTAGTTATGATTCTTTTGCTCATCGTTTAAGAGAACTTGTAATTTGGATCTTTCCTTCTCGAAATGAAATCATAACACAGCTTGGAAACAGACATAAAAGATTACTAATCGTGAATTATTTCGTTCTTTATAAAGAGAGATTATTAAATATGTGGAAAGTTTGGTAAGTAGACTTGTGATAATTAATAAAACAGTGTCTTTTTTTATAAATTGACCGTTCTATATATTGAACAATCGGTAATAATTTTTATTTGTTCTTGCATAACATAAGAAATAAAAAGTTCTGGGGGTAACTGTGGATTCGAAAACAATTGAAAAAGTCGATGAAGAGTGGGTTAGACTTATTCAGGAAGCAAAAGAACAGGGATTGAGTATGGAAGATGTCCGCATATTCTTTGCTGCAGAAAAAGTGGATTGGGAGGTGTAGCGTGATTCGATTAGGTGACGGAATATACCTGTGCTATTTGAATGGCCATCGCTTAAAGATCATTTATAAAGGAAATAACATATGTGAACTCTACCTGGAGAATGAATATCAAGGAACTGCACCATTTGATTACGTAAAAAAGAAACTTGGACATCTTGAAAAAAGATGGAGCACTTCAAAAATTCAAAACTATCATTTTAAAGAGTTATTATCAAAATTTGATCAATCCATATAAAAAGGACCGAAGCTAAATTATTTGGCTCCGGTCTTTTGCATTATCCATTCACAACTTTACCACCATTAATATGAATCATCTGCCCTGAAACATAGGAAGAATCATCACTTGCGAGATACACGTAAGCGGGGGCGAGTTCTTCAGGCTGTCCCGGACGCCCCATCGGTGTGTCTTTACCGAATTGTTCCACTTTATCAGCTGAAAAAGTAGATGGAATAAGCGGAGTCCAGATCGGACCTGGTGCAATACCGTTTACGCGGATTCCCTTTTTAACAAGGTTATTCGACAACGAACGGGTGAACGAAACAATTGCTCCTTTTGTTGAAGCATAATCAATCAGTTCAGGATGTCCTTGATAAGCTGTAATAGATGCAGTGTTGATAATGCTGCTTCCTTGCTTTAAATGAGGAAGAGCAGCTTTCGTTAAGTGGAACATAGAGAAAATATTCGTGCGGAACGTTTTTTCTAACTGTTCTGCAGTAATATCTTCAAAGTTCTGCTGCGGATGCTGCTCAGCAGCATTATTCACAAGAACGTCGAGTCCGCCGAATGAACCGACAACGTCACTAACGGCTTGTTCACAGAAGGATTCATCTCCAATATCTCCTCGTATAAGTAAGCACTTTACACCTTCTTGTTCAATCTGCTGCTTCGTTTCCTCTGCATCACCTGTTTCCTCTAAATAAACGATGGCAACATTTGCGCCTTCTTTAGCAAAAGCAATTGCAGCGGCTTTACCAATACCGCTGTCACCACCTGTGATCAGTGAAGATTTTCCTTCTAGTTTTCCACTTCCCTTGTAAGAGGGGCTCTCTGATTGTGGCTTTGGTGTCATTTCTGATTCTACACCAGGCTGTTGATTTTGGTGCTGAGCGGGTTGTCCTGTTGGATGACTTTGGTTAGACATGTTATACATCACTCCTTTTTAATCTCTCATAACTCCTTTCTTCCCATCTCACAAGTGAATAAACATCATTACGTGTATTCTGAAAAAATTTTTCTCATCGATGGCTCTTTTCTTTCTCTTTAAAACACTTATAGATGAGTCAATTATTAAAGGGGGAAGAAAATTGAGAGCAGGGAACATTTATCAATTCAAGCATTTTAGCAAGTTTAAAACGGTAGAGGAGTTTAACGATCATAAAGAGAGGTTTCTGCAGTATCATCCTGATTTGTTTACCCATTCAGAATTTATTGCATTTGAAGTTTTGAGTCAGTACAGTGTGGTTGTCCCGGGAGTAGCGAACGCCAAGATTGCGACACTTGTATCTGCTTGTTCTTCCAAGCAGGGAGGAATATCACGTGCAACCTTCGTAAGAATGCTTAGAAAAGCAAAAAATAAGGGGATTTTGAAGACGCACAAAACATATAGGTCGAGTGGTGGATTCAGCCATAATATTTTTGTTTTTCAACCATTTGATGTACCCATTGATATGCAAATGACACATCGAGACAAACAAGAGAATCCATGTGAGAGTAAGGGGGATGACAGTAAAATAGTTAAGGAATCTGAGAATCTCTATATAAATTTTAAATATAAAGATCTAAACATACGTCAGGGAAAAGAAGTCTCTACACAACAGGCTAAAAATGAGCCCGCTTTAAAAGAGCTCGACTATACCTAGATACCGTACCAAAAATGTTTATTCAGACAGTAAAACCTTTCTTTGATCGCGCAATAGAAATCTACACCTTCTGGCAAAAAGCAACATGGTTTATAATAAAATGGAGTTTGATACACCTCTTGAATATATAACATCTACTGTTATAGAGGCATTTAAAACAACTGTTTTTAATTATAAACAAAGAAAAATAAAAACTAGCTTTATACAGTATTTTTACGGAACACTGACGGTAATGCTGGGTGCGGCAAAGAGGAGGGAACATTATGAGAAACATATTAAGCATCGATATAACTGGTTGGATGCTTAAGCTGCTTTAACACTTCTATTACTTTGTATTTATGATGTTTCATTTTCTTCCTTTCTTTATCAATAAATAGTATGACGATGAAGGAAAGGTGCTGTCGTAGTTTTCAAGCAATTGATGAAATAGACATTCCTCTTTTATAAATATCTTTGATTATCAAAATTTGTACATTTAGAAAATCATGCTAATTTACATATAAGAAGCGTTCATTTTCCACCTGTTTATTAACTGCCACAACTAGTTTTTTAAACTATTAACCTCTAATAAATTCAAAAAAATATAATACTGTTTATTTTCAACGTTTCATTCTCTTATAGAAAAAACGGATGATCCTCTCTCAAAAAGCTCTCTTAGATATGTAGAAGTGCAGGTCGTCGAAGGAATGGAATGGTTGTTGTGGTCGGTTTGCCTAATGCATCGGTCAAGGAGTCGAAAGAGAGAGTGTTTGCTGCGCTGCGGAGAAAAGGATTACCTTTGTGACTGTTATGAAAGTAGTTATAAATCTATCGCTTGCAGAGCAAAAGAAGAAAGGTCTGTTGTTTGAGCTGGCGGTTGCGCGCGGTGTATTAAAGAACGGCAAGTTCTTGAAGAATATAATACAAGGTGATGCTGGTTTTATCGGTGCATGGTCCCTGGGTGGAACGGTTCTTCCTGTAGAAGGAATGAGATCAGACTGGCCAGGGGTTACTTTAGAAAGAGTTTATTTAATTCAATTTATGGATTAATATGGTAAAATATAGAAAAGTTCTCTTGTTGTTGGAGGTCGTTATGACGACAATGGTTACCGCACATCCTTTTACAATGTACTGAACAGGAATCGCCAAGGAACGAATAAAGCCAAGAAGAAGAAACCACCGAAGTTTTCATCTCCGAAGCTAATGAACAATCCACCATTGAGGATATAGCTAATTCAAAAGCGGAAATTCTAACAGTCGATTCATCAAGTGACAATGTGACAATAAGTAGTACAAGCTGGATCTTTTACTTTATGGTCTGGATCTTTACATTTAAGAAACGCACTCCATTTTCAGATGCGAATTTATTTTTTTCACCCATTTTGATCTTTATTCATTTTTAATTGTTACATTGAGTAGAGATACACTGCCTGATTCTAAAAAGTTGAATATATCGAAAATACCATAGCTTGCTGGGATTGCATGCTTTTTATTGAACACATGCTAGCTTTAATTAGTCATAAAGGGGGATAATTTATCATGAAAATTTCTTCATGGAATATTCGTCAAGGAGGCAGCAAGCAGCGGCTGCCCAAAATTCTTTCTTCTATTCTTAACCATAATCCGGATGTTTGTGTCTTATCCGAGTATACAGAAGGGGAAAAAGGTCATTGGTTAAAAGAGAAACTTTTTCAGCAGGGATACTTACATTCGGCAACATCCTCTCCAAATGATAAAACCTATGGATTAATTCTTTTTTCAAAGCATCCCATTTCATTACTCCAAACTCCTGATGGTCCTGCAGAAGACAGCTCGCGATGGCTATATGTTCATGTAGAAGGCTGGAATATACTCGGTGTTCATATCCCGTTAAAGAAAAGTCAAACTCCTTTTTGGCAAGCGCTTAATCGATTTGCCGCAGATAAACAAGATGAAAAACTCATCATCATCGGAGACTATAATACAGGTCTACCTGAGGATTCAGAATTTACTCCTTTTACCCATACGAAACATCTCCAATCATTAATTCAGTCAGGGTATATAGATGCCTGGAGAACCAGTTATCCAGCGCACAAAGAGTATACATGGTACAGCAACATGAAAAATGGATTTCGAATCGATCATTGTTTTGTACCAGAGAAGTTTAAGAACTATGTCCAAAATTGTTACTACTCACACCAAGAAAGAGAAGCCAAAGTTTCCGATCATAGCATGCTTCATGTGAAATTAATCAATTAAGGGTGATAATCAGATATTTTCTCCATTCTCAATGTGGAAGATAAAAATCCCAGTTTGATAAAATCTAAAGTTAATTCAGGTTTACACGTAATCTGGTGTTTACATTTAGGACTGAACTTAATGAGAATTTATCTTAGTTACTATAAAAGAAGAGACTGGATTCAAATAATTAATCTTTTTGAATCCAGTCTCTTTATTTTATATTTCTGCTAACGCATCTCTCCGCCTAAAAGCTTAGGAACACCATCTTCTAAGCCGACAACATAACTCAACTCGTAATAAGAGGTGCGATTAGATTCATTCACGTATTCCTCGGCTTCCAAAGATATATCGACTTGAAATGTGCCGTCTCCGTTATCATAAACCGTGTAATACGTAATTGTTGTATTCACTGTGTTAGCATAGCCCGCCGCAAAATCCGCAAGTGAAGGAGAGGAAGCTTTCCAGTTTCCGCCAATCAGGTTATAAGCATCTTCATAAAACCCGGCATTCACATGATTATAATAGGCGAAAACTGTAGCTGCTGCTTCATCAGATGTCAGGTTATATGGGTAAGGCTCTTCTTCTGGATACTCTTCTTCTATATCGAGCCCTGCATCGGTACCATATCCCTCATCATTGTCCTCTTCGTAATCTTCTTCATAAGAGTCCGTAATATCACCATCGTATTCAGGTAATTCAAATTCATAGTATTCCTCGTAATCTGATAGCTTCATAGGAATGTCAGACCATTTTTTTAAAGTCGGCATTACCGAATAGATCGGAATGCTGAAGCCGATGTTTTCTGTTATATATTTGACCGAGTTAATTCCTAGTACTGAGCCGTCCCTGCCGCTGACGATAGGACCTCCGCTGTTGCCTGGTGAGATAGGTGCTGTGATTTGATACATATTCTCGTATATAAAAGGATCTAGTGTGAATGACCGATCTAAACCGCTGATAATGCCAATCGTTACAGTATTTTGCAGACCAAGAGGACTTCCCAATGCAATGACGTCATCTCCGAGTTCTGCTTTTTCTTGTTTCATTTGAAGAGGAGTGATGTTCGCTAGGGCAGGGACACGAATAAGTGCTATATCTGTTTGATCACTGCGTCCAATGACTTTTCCTTGATAGGTTTGTTTGTCGCTCGTCTTGATTATGACATCTACCTCATAACCGACTACATGTGCATTTGTAACGATATCGCCTTTGTTGTTGTAGAGAAAACCGGAACCCTGACTATTTGCTGTTTCAATCTGAACCACTTTACCCTGAGTGGCTTTAATAATCTTTTTTAAACTGTTTTTTTCATTGGCTGGAACTTCTTCTTTTGTAACAATTTCTGTTTTGGCTTTTGTTTCTGCAGGTTTCGCTTGCTTTGGCGGCATAAATGTATATAAAAGAAAAGCTAACATCATTCCGAACAGGAGAACCGTCATTACCAGAAGTGCGGGTATAAGAGCTTTTTTCATTATCGAATGTTCACCTCGAGTTTTAACTACCGATGTTTTTATATCGGTTGAATTGGATTCGTTTTGTAGCCTGAGGACTTGTTGAATGTCTTCCCAATCTCATAATCATACTTGTTGAGGTTATTTCATGGTACGAGAAAAATTATAAAAATTGCTAATTATAGTAGAAAAGAGTGATTGGGGTTAGGATGAGAAGACAAGAATAACGACTGGGTAAAACTGAATGTTATAATTTTAGAGGATTATAATGAAAAGGGTGTATTTTCCTGAAGTGTACAAATCAAAACTAGTAATAGGAACTTAAGTAACAAAAAAAAGATAACCTCGATTTATGAGGTTATCTTTATAAATCAATAGTTTATGGTCTTGCTACATCAACAATACGTCCTTCTAGTACTGGATTAACTGTACCTAACTCAGCCACATAGTCACGTAAGTTCTCCCAGTCAGAAGCTCCTAAATCTGTGACGCGTCCTTGCTCATACGCGTTCTTGAATACCGTGAATCCATCTCCACCTTTAGCAGTAAACGCGTTTGTTGCGATAACATACTCTTGTGCAGGATCAATGGCAGTAAATGTTCCGTCTGCATTTTTTACTTCCATCGTTTCAACTCGGCTGCCAGCAGCTTTCGTACTGTCATACGTGAACTTCATACCTGAAACGTGAAGGAAACCTCCGTTTTCTCCTGGTGCCTGGCTAACACTATGCTCGAGTGCGTTCTTAATTTCTGCACCTGTCAGCTTCATCGTTGCAAGTGTGTTGCCAAATGGTAGAGTAGTTAAAACCTCACCATACGTAATTTCACCTTGATCAATAGAAGCGCGAATTCCGCCGCCATTTTGGAACGCCATTGATACATTTGGATTGAAGTCTCTTGCTTTATCAAGCATGCCATCAGTAATCAAATTTCCAATTGGCAATTCGTTAGCCCTTACACTGATATCACTAGTTGGTCCTAAACGGGGAGCAGCTAAGAACTCTTGTGCAAAGCCGCCAGTCGGCTTATTCTTGATCTCAGCAATTTTATCAGCATATGGCTTAAGGAGTGCTGCTGCTTCAGGATCTGCTGCTTTTTTTGCAATCTCGATTAGCTGTCCAGCATGTCCAACTACTTTACCTTGTTTGTCGAACTCAACATCAAGTGTTCCTAGGTATTCACTATATTGATAAGCTTGTACGATTACCGTAGGATCTTTCTGCACGCCGTTTTCATCAGCAGAGACTACTACAGGAGCATTCAACTGTGTATGGCTGTGGCCGCCAACGATTACATCGATGCCATCAACATATTTTGCAAGCTCTAAATCGTTGTCATACTGAGGATTATCATCGTATCCAAGGTGAGTGATTGCAACGATTTTATTAACACCGCGGTTCTCTAATTTTTTTACAGCTTTGGCTGCTGCTTTAATATAGTTTTTAAAAACAACTGCTTCTGGGCTTGAGATGTCCTTCGTTTCCTCAGTCGTCAAACCGATGAAACCAACTTTCTCTCCGTTTACTTCTTTTACAACACCTTGATAAATGTTGCTATCTTCCACTCTATCTGTGATTTGGTTATTAAATAATGGTGCTAAATTTGGATCCTCAGAAAAGTTAACATTTGTACTTACAAAAGGGAAATCTGCATTCTTAACAAATTCAGCAAGAGCTTGATGACCTTCAGGGCTTGCGCCAAGGTCGAACTCGTGGTTTCCAAAAGTCATAATATCATAATCTAATAAATTCATAAATTCAAGATCAGCTTGGCCTTTAAACTCGTTAAAATAAAGGCTGCCGGAGAATACGTCCCCTGCATCAAGCAGAAGTGCGTCTGGTTTCGCTGCACGTACTTCTTTGACAGCGGTTACACGTTTTGCCACATTATCCAAACGGGCATGTGTATCGTTAATGTGCATGAGTGACAGGTTGAATGGTTTTGGATCCTTTTTCTTAGACTGTTCATTTGGTTCAGCAAAAGAAGTCATAGCAACTTGCGATGAGATCAACCCGACCGCAAGCGAGGAAGCTAGTAATCTCTTGAACTTTGTATTAAAAGACATAACATCACGATCCTTTCAATTTGTTCATACTTATTTAATATAGCAGTTTAGAAAGGCGAATGTAGGCGAAAATTGTCGAATATAGTTAAAATATAGTTAACTTTTAATTTAATGTAAAAAAAAGCTTTTAATTTTATTTTGCTGGCATATGTAATCTAATGATAGTTATCTGCAAACTAAGAAGTAGAAGTTAACAAAGCTGACTGTTACAGCTACAGGAAAAAGGTGTAAAAATTAGAAGGTTAAATAACCCGATAAAATAGATAATGAGAAGCTGGTTCAAAGGTGCAATATTGTACTTTTTGTGAATCAGCTTTTCTCTTTTTAAAGTACTTTTATTGGCTTGAGTAATTTTTCTGAATATTAACAATCCCTTTTAAAATCCCATCAAACTATTCAAATTGACAGCTTTAGTCCGATAAATCAAAGGAGTAGTGTAGTTGAAACGGCTGTTAAATTACTTATACAAAAATAAAAAAAGTGAGATAAAAGTGGAGGATCAAAATGTCAGAGGCTCAAACAAGATATTCCCGGTTAGCCAATATAACGAAGCTGATTAATACAAAGCTTGAATTAAAAGATGTTTTAGAGCATGTGGTCTCTGCTATTTCAGAAGAGATCGTTCAGTGTGATTCTATTGGCATCTATCTGCCCCAGGATAATGGTACGTTTAGGGGATATGCAGGCAAGCCAGATGTGATAAATGGAATAACATTAGACAAGCTCATCATAGACCCTAAAGTGGATTTGTTAGCGAGGGAAGTTTTAGATACGAAAGAAGCAATCTATATTCCGGATACGTCTATGGATAACCGGCCGGATCCTGGTCCGATCCGGGCGTTCAGCATCAAGTCGCTGCTGTGCTTGCCTATTTTTAACGGTGATGAAACATATGGTTTGGTTTTCTTGTTCGATTATGGCATTCCCATGAACTTGACCGAGACTGAAATACAGACGGTTGAGGCTTATGTGAACATGGCCGCAGTCGCGATCAGAAACGCAAACCATCTAAACAGAAAAGAAGATCTGCTTGCAGAGAAACAGCTTTTGTTAGATGTAAATCGGGATCTATCGGAATGTTCGACGATGCAGGAAGTTTTAGATAAATGTTTTTTGTATGTGGGTAAGGTGCTGGGGAATTCCAATATCGGTGCGCATATCATGGACCCAATAGCCGAGAAAAAGATTCGCCCTTCAAGTTTAAGCAAAGAGAGCGACTGGACAGAGGAAGACTGGAAGAAAACACATGGGAAGATCAAGGTTGATTTTAAGAAGGATCCGCTCTTTCAGGAAGTTATCACGACAAAAAAAGCCGTATATATTCCGGATGTATTCAAAGATTCGCGGCCTAATCATGATGCTTGCCGCAGCTTTGGCATAAAGGGTTTGTATATGATGCCATTGGTAGCGATGGGGGAAGTGCTCGGAACCATTCCGGTTGTCAATCTGCACGAGGGCTATCGGAATTATTCCGAGATGGATCTTCAGCTCTCTCAATCCATTGTCGATGCTACAGCATTGGCTCTATTTAATCTCCTTATAGTCGAAAAACAGGAGATGATTATACAAGAACGCACATCTGAACTTCTGCAAAAAAATGAAGAGCTGAACGAAGCGGTAAGTAAACTGAGTCGTTTGAGCAGGGAGATCGAATTGATCCTTGACTCCGCTGGTGAAGGTATCTTTGGATTGGATCTTGATGGGAAATTTACGTTCTGTAATCCAGCTGCCGCTTCTATGCTGGGGTATGAGGCAAAGGAAGAGTTGATCGGACAGCCCTTTCATAACATTTATAAAACACTTAACTATAAAGAAGATGGCATGTTCATCATTCCCGAGAATTCCTTCCTGACAGATAAGCACTTTTTTAAAAACGACGGAACCCCGTTTCCTGTTGAATTTGTCACGTCTACCATTATAGAAGATGCAGAAATTGTGGGTTATGTGATCACCTTCAAAGACAACACGATTCGCAAAAAGATGGAAGAGAAGATCAAATATCATGCTTACTATGACAGCTCAACCAATCTTCCGAACCGTGTTATGTTCCGGGATAAGCTGAATAAAGAGCTTCTTCAAGCTGAGGTGCATAATGAACAGCTGGCCGTTATGTTTTTGGATCTTGACCGGTTTAAAACGATCAATGATACGATGGGGCATAGTTTTGGAGACGCACTTTTAAAGAAAGTAGCAGAACGTCTTGTTTCGTTCATCCCTGAAGAATGCACGGTCTCACGGCAAGGGGGGGATGAGTTCACGATTATTTTGCCAAAGGTAAAGTGTGAAGAAGAGGTAAGAATATTCTCAGAGCGGATTTTGGAATCTTTCTCGAGTTCTTTTGATTTGGATGGAAACGAGGTTTTCATCAAGACGAGCATAGGGATCAGTCTTTATCCTAAAGATGGCGCCACCTCGGACGTGTTAATCAAGAATGCCGATACAGCCATGTATAAAGCAAAAGAATCATCAGGAGGAAACTACTGCCTCTATGAAAATAGTATGGATTTTCGTTCCCTCGATAGTATAAAGCTTGAAAGTGATTTGAATAAAGCTTTGCAAAATGATGAATTTATTATCTACTATCAGCCGCAGGTAGATTTTTCGAATAATAAGATCATTGGCGTAGAAGCCTTGCTGCGCTGGAACCATCCGGTAAGAGGAATGATCTCGCCGTTAGAATTCATTCCGATTGCAGAGGAGACCGGCTTAATCGTATCAATTGGTGAATGGGTTCTTAAGACTGCCTGTATACAGATCAAAAAGTGGCATAATCAAGGGCTGCCTCCTATTTATTTGTCGGTGAACATGGCAGCACAGCAATTCAATCAAAAGAAGCTGATTCCGATGATTCATGAAATTCTTCAAGAGTCAGGCTTGTCACCGGAATTTCTCGTCCTGGAGCTTACGGAAAATGCGATTATACAAGATACAGAAGCCACGTTATGCAACATGAAACAATTAAAAGAGATGGGTATTAAGATCGCGATAGACGATTTTGGCACCGGCTATTCATCGCTCGGGTACCTTAAAAACTATCCGATCGATATCTTAAAAATTGATCAGACCTTTGTACAGGATATCGTTCAAGATAAAAACAATGCTGCCATTACAAACACGATCATCTCTCTTGCAAAGAACTTGAACTTAAACGTAATCGCTGAAGGTGTAGAGACAAAAGAACAAATCGATTTCTTATTGTCCAGTGAATGCTCTCATATGCAGGGATACTATTTTAGTCCTCCTGTTAGCGGAGAAGAAGCTGAAAAAATGTTTTATTCAACGATAAAAAAATAAAGGGGCGATTTGATTGAAGGCTGTAAAATCTGTACTTGATTTTTTAAAAATGGGTGGAGTAGAGTACATTTTTGGTATCCCTGCAGGTTCAGTCAATGCTTTTTTTGATGAACTCTATGAGATGCCTGAAATAAAACCGATTGTCACGAAACATGAAGGAGCAGCTTCCTATATGGCTGCTTCTTATGCGAAATATTCCAATTCATTAGGGGTCTGTATAGCATGCAGCGGACCTGGAGGAACGAACTTGCTGTCAGGCGCGGCAAACGCCATGAGGGAACACCTTCCTGTCCTTTTCCTGACAGGAGCTGTGCCGGTAAATACGGTGGGGCTGAACGCTTCGCAAGAGCTTGATGCGGAGCCGCTGTTCCGATCTGTCACCAAGTACAGTGTGACTGTCAAGGATGCAAGCGAGCTGTTGGATGAAGTCGCGAAGGCAGTGGAGATTGCCTTATCGGGCGTGCCTGGACCTGTTCATGTAGCCATGCCGATCGATGTACAGCTGGAATCTCTTCCTCAGATGGACATTCCAGCATTCCCGAAGAAAGAAGTCTTGCTTCCAAAAGGGGACGTCATCAAAGATGCAGCGAGGGCTTTAGCTAGAACAGATGGCGGCTATATTTTTATCGGTCAGGGAATCAGGGGTTCGGTTAAGCTGCTGGCAGAACTGGCGGAGCTGCTGAACTGGCCGATTCTATCAACTCCACAAGCTAAAGGCTTCATACCGACAGATCATCCCCTTAATGCAGGGGTGTTCGGATTTGCAGGCCACGAAAGTGCGTCAGAACTCATAAATGAAGGGAATGGGCGCACTCTTTTGGTGATTGGATCCAGCCTTGGAGAAACAGCAACAAACAACTGGAACGCGAATTTGACAAAAGACCGCACAGTCATTCAGATCGATTTCGATGGGACCGTCTTTAACAGAAAATATGAAGCAGATATTCCTATTTTAGGGGATGTTAATGCAAGTCTGGAAATGCTGATTCAGGAATTGAAAAGTCTCGGATTAGAAGGAACACCGAGTAAATGGATATCAGAAAAAGACACACATTTGGATGAAGACTTTAACACACAAAACGTGCTGCTGAAGCTACAAGAATACCTCCCGAAAACAAACCGATATACGATCGATATTGGAGAATTCATGTCTTACGTTATCCATCACATGAAGGTTTTGGATTCAGATACGTTTGATATCAACGTTCATTTTGGTGCGATGGGAAGTGGAATCAGCTCTGCTCTGGCTTCAAAACTTGCCGATCCGGCACGCCCGGTGGCTTGCATAACTGGCGATGGCTGTTTTTTCATGCACGGTATGGAAGTGCTGACGGCAAAGGAAAATAACTTGCCTATCCTCTTTGTAGTCATGAACAACGCCCGTTTAGGCATGGTGTATCATGGCCATTCCCTACAATATAAGCGCTCACATCCGAGCTTTGAACAAGAGCCTGTAAACATTTCAAAAATGGCTGAGGCGCTTGGGCTGCCAAGTGCGAGGATAGAAAGCTTAGATGAGATCAACCTTGATCTTTTAAGTTCATTGCAAAATAATCAAGGACCATCTGTTTTAGAGATTGCTTTAGTTGATAACAACGTCCCGCCGATGGGAGATCGAGTGAAGTTTCTTTCATCTTTTGGGAAGTAGAGGATAGATTTAATCAGTTGTTTAATCTGCAAAAAAGCACCCTTGATTCGGAGGGTGCTTTTCCCGTTTTCAGGTTTAAAGCCTGCTCCATTAAGAGGCAGGCTTTTGTTTTTTATTTATACCAAACCTTGTAACTAACGCTGGCAGCATCAGAGTTCTTCAAAAGAAGCCGGTATTGAAGATACGGAGATAATGCTGTGCCGCTATATTCTTGTGTGAACGTGACTGTTGTTACTCCTGTTTTAGGAACTTCAGTTTCTCCAACGCTTGTCCAGACGCCATTTATATTTCTTTGCAGATACACTTTGTATACTCCGCCGGTCGTACTTGTGGAATCTACTTTTACAATAATATCATTGTCGCCATTATATGAGTTTGGGTAGATGGTATCTGTGCCTACATGAGACGCGAAGCTGCCCGTTTTGTATTTGCCTTCCCACGTAGGGATATAATTCATCGGATTCATCGCATACGTTTTTGCTGAAGTCCAGTAGGGCTGGTGAATTTCAAAATGCAAGTGCTGCCCGGTTGAATTTCCCGTGTTCCCCATTGATCCAATCACTTGGCCCTGATAGACAGTGGCTCCAACACCAACATCTCTTGTATTTAAATGAGCGTAAACCGTTTCATATGGAAGCCCGCCAATCGTATGATTAATAAAGATGACATTGCCGTATGAAGTTGAAAAGTAGGATCTGCTGACTGTCCCTGCTGCGGATGCGGCGACTTTTACAAATCCGCTTTTAGCGATATCTATACCATAATGATTCGTACCATTTCTAGGTCCGAAATAAGATGTAATCGTTCCTTCAGCCGGCTTTAGAAATGTATTGTCCCCAGCCGCAGCCTGGGCCTCGGAACTTAAAAAGAATGCTGTAAATAAAAATGCAAAAACGGTTGATAGAATAAAACTCTTTCTCTTTATGCCAATACTTCTCATGCTAGTAATCCCCCGAATATTAGACTAAATTACATAATATAGAATTCTATATGTATACAATAAAACTTTTAAAGTCACACCAGAAGAGTTAAAAAGACTATTAAAAATTCAAATTTAAAATAGTAAATGTAAACTTTGTGGCTATTAAACTTTAGTCTTAATAGGGAAATGGTAGGGATTTCTTGCTGGCAAGAAAATCATTCAATGTAAAGCTGGGGGAAGGGGAAAATAAATATACATTGAGTTCTTCTATCACGATATGAAAAAGCACGACGATCCAGTGATGACTGGGTGAAACTCCAAGAAGTTGGAGTTAAAACAGGCAGAATCGGGGTGAAACGTGTGCTTGTTCGGGTGTAAATCCAAAATTAGAGGCGAATGTGTAATAAATAAAAGAACACGTACCGTAAAACGGGTGACCTAACCAACCGATAATTATGATTACCAGGGCTGGCGAAAGAGCTATAATTGTTTTAAGATACATGTAGTATGTTACGCCCTATAGAGGCTGTTCAGGAGGAACCATGTTACAAAAATTCGGTTTTTCACAATATGAGAGTCAGGTGTTCGAGGTCCTCGCATCGAGTGAGGAACCCATGGACGCAACGAACATCGTTAAATATTCAGGTGTTCCGAAATCCAAGATATACGAAGTGTTATCCCGCATGATCGAAAAAGGAATGGTGCTGGATTCGGTTTCGGAAAAGAAAAAGCTGTATACGGCACTTCCGCTGTCTATCGTGATTGAAAAACTGACGACGGAGTTTCAGGAAAATGTACAGCAGCTAAAAGCTAGTAAGAGTAAAAGAAAGTTTTATGATGAACACGTTTGGAGTCTAAAGGTGGATTCATCCATTCGGGCGCATACGAAGCAGCTTATTCAATCGGCGGAGAAATCAATTCGCGTTTCTGGCTGGCAGGACGATATTCAAGAAATCCTGCCTCTGCTGCAGGAAAAAGAAGATCAGGGAGTTGATGTTGAAGTGCTTGTCGTGGGAGAGCTGGATTCAACACTTTCCAATGTGCATACGCTGATTCCCGCACAAGAGCATCATTCGTTAGAGCGATTTCGCTTAGTGGTCGTGGATGAAGCAGAAGTCATTTTTTCGGGGATGGAAGGGCAGAGCTGGCAGGCATTGAAAACCAAATCGCGTCCATTCATTAAAGTGTTTATTGAGTTCTTTTATCATGATGTGGCGTTAGCGAAAATTACAGAAAAGCATTCTGAACTAATGATGAATGATGAAGAGATCAAGAGCGTATTGATGAAGTTGAGGTACTAAGCAGGTAAGGCGTCCTTTTTTTTACAGTCTAACGGCTATAAATAAATTAAGCACCACAACCACTAATCCACATAAAAAAAGCTCAGAGCCAACTCTGAGCTTTTCACATGCTTGATTAATTTTCCTTTGAACTCACAACTTCCAGCGCCATTTCAATCATATCATTGAAAGTCGTTTGACGTTCTTCAGCTGAAGTTTCTTCACCCGTAAAGATGTGGTCACTTACTGTTAAGATTGAAAGTGCGTTCACTCCGTATTTCGCTGCGATTGAGTATAGTGCTGTTGTTTCCATCTCTACAGCTAGTACGCCGTTTTCCGCTAACTTTTTCACGATATCCATGCTGTCGCGGTAGAACAGGTCAGCCGTTAACACGTTACCTGCTTTGATCTTTAAGCCTTTTTCTGTCCCAGCTTCATACGCTTTTTTCAATAGGTCGAAGTTTGCGCATGGTGCGAAGTCGATTCCAGGGAAAGCTAAGTGGTTCATGCGTGAATCTGTAGATGCTGTCATCGCCAAGATTACGTCACGAACTTTAACGTCTTGCTGAATCGCACCGCAAGTTCCAACACGGATCAAGTTTTTTACGCCGTATTCACGGATTAGCTCATTTGCATAGATCCCGATCGAAGGAATCCCCATGCCTGTCCCTTGAACAGATACGCGCTTTCCTTTGTATGTTCCAGTGAACCCAAGCATGCCGCGAACTTCGTTGTAGCATGTTACGTCTTCTAAAAATGTTTCTGCGATATATTTTGCACGAAGCGGGTCTCCAGGTAATAGAATGCTTTCTGCAATTTCACCTTGTTTTGCACCAATATGAATACTCATTTGTCCACCGTTACAACCCGTCATTAGTAGCTGTAACGGTTTCACCTCCTCAGAATTTTTTATCTCTCATTATCATGCCATAGTTTTACGAGACTAGCTAATGCTATGAGCATGACTCTCAGAACGTTCTCTTTTTGTCATGGAAAGAACGGCTGCACCTAATGCCAGTATGACCAAAAATCCGCCAACTGTTGCATTTATCTCAACAGATGCCTGTTCGATCACGATTCCGCCGATCATGGATCCGAAAGCAATGCCGAAATGAAGTGCAGAGTTGTTTAGACTTTGCTGAATATCGGATGTTTCAGGAGAAGACTCAATTAGATAACTCTGCATAGCGGGAGTGATCGCCCAGCTGAGCATGCTCCAAATGATCATGACCACTAAAAATAGCGGAAACGCAAACGTTGTATATGGAATCATAAAGATTGAGATGCCAAAGATTATAGTAACGGCTAAAATAGTAGGTTTCGTGCCGAACCGGTCAGCGAGCATGCCTCCGAAACCGCCGCCAAATACTGCTGCCACACCGAATATCAAGTATACAATACTTACCCATGTTCCATTAAGCCCAAGCGTCATTTTTAGAAAAGGCGTTAAGTAGCCGTATAACGTAAGATGTCCGGCTAGGAACAGGAACGATGTCAGTTGAGCAAATAGTACGGTGCGGTCTTTTAGCGTGCGCAGCTGCTGTCTGATCGGCATCGCGGGTTTTGGTTCGAGGCGTCCCATAAAGAAATACACGCCGAGTATAGATAAAACGGTCAGAGCAGTGATCAAGATAAATGGAGCACGCCAGCCAAATGCATTTCCGAGCATTAAGCCTATCGGAATGCCGAGTACGAGTGAAGCACTGATACCCATAAAGACCACGCCGATGGCACGGGCACGGTATTTTTCTTCTACGATGTTGGATGCTATAGTCACACATAAAACGACGAGTAATGAACCGCTGGCTGCAGACAAAATCCGAGCGATTAACAACATCGAATAAGTAGGACTCAAGATCGCAAGGATGTTTCCTAATAAAAATACCACTATGGCTATTAGGGTTAACCGTTTTCTCTCTATTTTTGCGGTCATCGTTAATAAAATTGGTGCAGCAATCGCAAACACGAGCGAGAAAATCGTGATTAGGAATCCGGCTTTTCCGAGACTCACCCCAAGATCCTCCGCCACTAAGTCTAAAATTCCGCCTATAATCAATTCGACCATCCCGACAACGAACGAAACGATCGTTAATAAGTAAACACGTTTATTCACGTTTATCTACCTTCTTTCGAAAAAGTAACCACTGTAATGGTAACTTATTTAGAAAAAGGTATCAATACAAAATTGGAGCTAAAAAAATAGAAGGATTTTTTAATTGCCCATCTTTTCGGGAAGAAACGTAAGTCATATAATGAGAGTAGAACAGAAAAGGGGACGAGAGACAGCATGACAGATATTTTATGGACGATTTACTTAGGTGTTTTGGGAGCTTTTGCGATTGGTTATTTTATTAAAGGCGGTTATAAATCGAATTTGGCGAAATTAGATTTTGTAATCTCGATCATCACCTGGATTGGCCTTTTTGGATATGTAACAAGTAACGATATTCTAAATCCACTGGTTTGGAAAATTGTATTCATCGGCGGTCTTATTTGGGATTTCATGTATGGTATTAAGAAGTTTAAAGAGGAAACGAATGATGAGATACCAAAAGCGGCGCAGCCGGTTGTTTTTGGGTTAACAGCCTTGATCATGATTGGTCCGTTATATTATGGATTGTTCCAGTATGCGTTTTAACAACCGTGTTAATGATTGAAATAAACACAAAGCTTGTTTAGGGGAGAAATTGCATGAGTAATGATCGAATACTTCGCAAGTTATTAGCAACGATATTTTCTGCCCTATTGTTTTCAGGTTTTATGGCGATAGGGTCATCGGCGATGGGGAATCCTGGTATTAACTATTTATTCTTTTCTGGTATCTTTTTTGTATATGCAGGAGCCATCATCTTAGTCTACGGAAATGTTGTTTCACATCTCTTAGAATGGGTGTTCAATCGCTTTTTTCGACCATCTAAAATGGCTTCAGTATGCTATATACTTCTTCACGGAGTTTTCGGTTCACTAATCGGTCTACTTGATTTAGACTACTCTATTGCGATAATGGGATTTATTGCTGCCCTTTTTTATGGGTTGATCGACTTTTGGATAAAACTTCGTCAAACCCAAGGGCGAACGTTGAAACCGATAACTTTTCTCTTCGTTCTATTTCTTATCCCCTCGATAGTCTTAGGCATTTTTAGCGATACAATCGATCCCTTTACAGAAGAAGAAGCTCTGGATTTTGTCGTAACCTTACCTGAATATAGTAGCTTCCCGAATAAGTCAGGAAGATTGGAGTTAACGATCCATGGGTTTCATGTTGTGCGGGAAACGATCGTTAAAAAAAAGGATGACGGGACTTTTCACATCACATTAAAAGAAACAGGGACGAGAGGTGAGGAAAAAACCAACTGGGAGGTTACTTACCGTGTGGAGTGTGGAGCAAGTTGGTTAGAGAAGGGGGACCCGAGCATACGGCCTCATTATTCGAAAGAAGGAGCAGGGTTTTATGAAGTTCGTTGAGATGGTTAAACATAGTTTAAGAGTGTGTTACACACTTTAATAGAATAAGGAAATAAAAGCGGTCAGACAGTAGTCTGGTCGTTTTTTTGATGTATTTGCATATCTAATTCGGGTGTGTTCCCAAAGTCCTTTCAATTAAAATTTACAGCTTTACGAGAGATTCTTTAGGATAATGAACCTTTCTTTTTTATTTTTTCCGTCATGTATCGGATAAGCCCTCCATATAGTAGTAGTAATCATCATACTAGTGGCTTCTAGAAAAAGACTGGCCAGTGATTAGAGGAGGGATCGAATGCTTCATATTGTGGCTTGTATTAAGCAGGTGCCTGATACGAAGATCATCAAGATGAACCCGAAGACGAATACGATGGACCGGGCGAGTGCGCCTGCTATTCTAAATCCTTATGACGCGCATGCTGTAGAAGAAGCGGTGCGTTTGAAAAAGAGGTACGGCGGGACGGTTTCGGTGTTGACGATGGGACCGCCGCCAGCTGTAAAGGCGATCAAAAAGTGTATCGAGATTGGTGCAGATGAAGGGTACATGATTTCAGACCGAGCGTTTGCTGGGGCGGACACTTTAGCAACGAGCTACGCACAAAAGCGATTGAAAAAATTTCAAAGATTAAACCGGTGGATTTAATCATCTGCGGAAAGATGACGATTGACGGTGATACCGGACAAGTAGGACCTGGAATCGCGCGCCGGTTAGACATGCCTCCTTTAACATCAGTCAACAAGGTAAAAGATATCAACTTGGAAGAAGGTTATGCGGTGGTTCATCGGAAACTGGAGGACGGTTATGAAGTGATTCAGTCGTCGATGCCTTGTTTGATGTCGGTGGAAAAAGAAATTAATGAAGTACCGTATTCTTCGATGACGAACATGCTGAAAGCTGCCAGGTACCAACCTATTATTTGGGCGGTTGCGGATCTGGAGGATGTGGAGAGAACGCAGCTTGGTTTGAAGGGTTCACCGACGATTGTATCTAAGGTGTGGGCGCCGACAAAACCGAGTGGTGGAGAGATGCTGGAAGGCGATGCGGCTCAGCAGACAGAGCAGCTTCTAAATATTTTACTAGAGAAAAAAGAACTTTTTGCGGTGAAGGGAGGGGACATAAGTTGAGTTTCGAAGACTACCATGGCATTTGGGTTTTTATTGAGGTGAAGGACGGAGAGATTGTGCCGGTTTCGCTGGAGTTGTTGGGAGCGGGGAAAGAGCTTGCGGACAAACGCGGAACGGAGCTTGCCGGTGTTTTAATCGGAGAAAACGTGGCACATCTAGCAGACTCTCTTTTTGAATATGGAGCGGATACGGTTTACGTGTATGACGACGCTATTTTCAAAGATTACCGGACGGAGTCATACATGAAGGCATTGCTGGAGTGCTGTCAAAAATACAAGCCGGAAGTGATTTTGTATGGGGCGACGTCGACGGGTAAGGACTTGGCGAGTGCGGTCGCGACAGACCTTCCGACGGGGCTCACGGCCGACTCTACCATTTTGGACATTGAAGAAGATACAGGCTTATTGCTGGCGAGCCGTCCGGCGTTTGGCGGGAATATCATGGCTACGATTCTTTGTAAAAAGTACAGGCCGCAAATGGCGACGGTCCGGCCGAAAGTGATGAAAGCTTTAACACCAGAACCTGGACGTAAAGGTAAGTTAGTAGAAGAGACGGCTTCTCTTAAGGAAGAAGATATCCGTACAAAGGTGCTCGAGATCGTCCGTCATACGACTCAAAAAGTAAAAATTGATGAAGCGGATATTATCGTCGCTGGTGGAAAAGGGTTAGGCAGTCCGAATGGTTTTCAGCTCGTCCATCAATTAGCTGAGACACTTGGCGGTGCGGTTGGGGGAAGCCGTGATGTGGTAGAAGCGGGTTGGATCGAGCATCATCATCAGGTAGGACAGACAGGTGTTACCGTTACACCTAAGATTTATTTTGCGATCGGCATTTCTGGCGCTATTCAGCACATTGTCGGGATGCAAAATTCGGGTCTCATTATCGCGATCAACAACGACCCTGAAGCACCGATTTTTCAATCGAGTCACTACGGAATCGTTGGAGATGCCTTTGAAATTGTGCCACTTTTAATCGAACAATTTAAACAAGCGTTTAACAGAGAGGCGGTCGACCATGTCTGAAAAATTTGATGTTATCGTTGTCGGGGCAGGTCCTGCCGGTATTTCCTGTGCGTACGAACTGGCGAAAGCAGGAGTGAATGTGCTGCTAATTGAACGCGGTGAATATCCAGGATCGAAAAACGTAATGGGCGGTGTCCTTTATCGAAAAATGATGGAAGATGTGATTCCTGAGTTTTGGAAGGAAGCACCTCTTGAGCGTCCGGTTGTGGAACAGCGGTTCATGATGATGGATAAGGAATCGGCAATCACCGTCGGCTACAAAGGGATGGAATGGGGACAAGAGCCGTACAACAACTTTACCGTGCTGCGCGCAAAGTTTGATCAGTGGTTTGCGGGAAAGGCTGTTGAACAGGGAGCTTTGCTGGTTAATGAAACAGTCGTTTTAGAGTGTATTGTTGAGAACGGAAAAGTAGTCGGGGTGCGGACTGACCGTCCTGATGGCGATCTTTATGCTGATGTTGTCGTGCTGGCGGATGGAGTTAACTCCCTTTTAGCAAAGTCACTCGGTTTCCATAAAGAGTTCCGTCCAGATGAAGTAGCACTGGCCACAATGGAAATCATTAAACTTGATAAAAAGACGATTGAGGATCGTTTTAATCTGGAGGAAAACCAGGGGACGACAATTGAGCTGTTTGGTGACGCGACAAAAGGAATTCTCGGCACCGGATTTTTATATACGAACAAAGACACGCTGAGCCTTGGGGTTGGTTCACTTCTATCTGGGCTGATTAAGCATAAGATTAAACCGTATGAACTTTTAGAGTATGTGAAGAACCATCCGATGATCCGGCCTTATATTGCGGGTGGGGAGCCGGTTGAGTACTTGGCGCACATGATTCCTGAAGGCGGATATAAATCAATGCCGAAAGTGGCGGGGAATGGGGTCCTCGTTGTTGGGGATGCGGCTCAGCTCGTGAACGCGATTCACCGTGAAGGTTCGAACCTGGCGATGAAGTCGGGACAGTTTGCTGCAGAAGCGGTATTGCTCGCTAAGGAACGCGATGATTATTCGGAAACCACACTCAACCATTACAAAACAAGGTTGATGAGCAGTTTTGTCGGGCAAGATATGAAGAAATATAAGGATTCTACACATCATTTTGATAAGTTCCCGCAGTATTTTGAAAAGTACATCCCGATGGCGAATAAGGCGATGAGCCAGATGTTCACGGTTGATGGCACGTCGAAATGGGATAAACAGAAGAAGATTTGGCGTGATGTGGGGACGGCTGGAGAGAAACTGAAACTAGCTCGTGATGCATACCGGGCGTGGAAGGTGATGAAGTAGATGAGCGAAAAAAAGTGTCAGACCATCGAAGAAAAGCAGTATCTCGTTCGTTTTAACGCAGACACGAAATCACATCTCACCGTTATGGATGCCGATGTTTGTTTGAACCACTGCCCGGATAAAATCTGTACGATCTTTTGTCCTGCAGAGGTGTATAAGTGGGAAGAAATCCGGATGCACGTGGGATATGAAGGCTGCCACGAATGCGGAAGCTGCCGAATCGGCTGCCCGCACCAAAATATTAAGTGGGAGTACCCAAAAGGCGGGCATGGGATAGTGTTTCGTTTGGGGTAAAGTTGGGGATTTTTTAAACAGATGTTTAAATCTTAGGCGAAAAAAGCACGCAGAGACGTGCTTTTTTGATTTGCCTTGTAAATTATATGGCTTAGGACAGCATATCTATCGTTGTTAAGAGGTACTTTGAGCGAAAAAGAAGGATCTTGAGCGTAACTCAGTGTTCTTGAGCGAAACTCAACGATTCTGAGCGAACGTGTAATAGATAAAAGAACACGTACCGTAAACTGCATCAAAACAATAATTGAGTAACTGTTATAATCAACAACCTCTTTATTTAAGTATCCCCGTCTTCTCAATCGCCACTTCAACCCTCGTATTTATCTTTATGGTGGGATAAGTTTCTCTCCAATCAAGAGCTTTCCAAGCTGCTGGATCTGTTTCTTTTAGTTCACGTCCAATTCCTAATACATCACTGTTGGCTTTTTGTGTTTTTTTCATAATTGATTGGGATTTTTTCGTTAAATCCCGAGAGATGGTTTCTTCTAACTTTTTAATCTGCTTTGAGCTTATTTTTTCGGTTATGGGGTATTGATGCAACAATACTTTAAGATCCAAATGAATATCAACCATTGGTTTTCCTGAAGCATCTTTCTTTAAATCTAACTCCCGCTTTGCCTTCAAAATCCGATAAGAAACTTGGTTATTTAATTTCTTTTTATCATTCATATAGGTTTCCAGATCGACAAGTTCCCCATAATTATCCATAATCAATAAAAGCAGGGAACATTCTTTTAATGATATCATTTGTCCAGAATAACCATTATGACTCATTAAACCTGCTCCTGAAACTAATATATTGCCCTCATTTTTCTCCAGGATGGGGAGGATAAAATCTTTTCCCTCTTCATTAAAATAAGTAAATAATGTGTTCAGCGTTCCTTTGGTAACTGTAGAATTATCTTCGGCAGCTTCAATAATTTCATATAAGCCAAAGGCAACAGGGTTTGTGCCGATCTCTTTTGTTGATAAAAGTTCACTCGCTTCCACACCCTTTACAATCGCTACTTTACTTCCTAAATAGGGATCAGGAACACGGTAGAAAAAATCGAGATAGGCGTTTAAATTTTTCTTCGCAAAACTTTCTCCGAGCAAAATGATTCGTGACTTTGAAGCGGTTAAAGGACCCGTATAATACGTTCTTAATTCACGGTATGTATCTTCTAAAGAATAACCAGTAGCAGAAGACATCTGATTTTTAAAGTCAAAAAAGTTTGTTCCCTTTGGTATGATGTTAAGGACTACGATCGTAGACTTTACCTTATTATCCTCTAAATCCAAACTTACACCGTTCATCACTTCTTGGTCCACAATTAATTTTTGATCCCAGCAGCCGGTCAGCAGAGGGAAAATGAATAAGAGAATGATTATTTTTCGAGAATTAGTCTTCATCCTTTTATCCCCTTCAGTTTAGCGATTATGAGTAAAAGTGCCGGAAAGATAAATACAAAGATGATATTTAAATAGATCATGATACTAGACAGTGATTCTTTCACAGTTAAGCTTATAGGCAACAAACCTAAGCATAATAAAAGTCCCGAAAGTAAATACACTGATTTTTTTCTTTGAATCGAAAATAATGTCTGGACACCGAGGCTTGCATTAAAAAGCTGAATAACAAGTGTTGTGGATATGGGAATAATCCAAAAGGAAAGAAAAATGATATCGATACTCTCAACAAATTCAAATGAAAGACCACGAAAAAGGTATAATAACGGCTCTTGAATAAGGCTAAATTGCACACCGCTAAAAGAAATTACACAAGTGATAAATAAGAATATATACAGCATAAGGGTAAACAAATTGGCAAACGTGAGAACCATCAAGCTTTTCTTAGGATTTTTTATCAACGGCATGATGAATAAAATGAGTTCGAAACCAATAAGTGAAACGAATGCATCAGGACTTGCTTTTATTATTTCTGTAAAGCTTTTTGAACCTATAGGCTGCAGTCTTCCAAAATGAATATCTTGAGGGTAGACCAGTATAAGTAAAAAGATCAGGACGATAAACCAAAATGAAAAAAAGAGAAACGATCTTGAAATAGTCAATAGCTGCTCCTTCGCAATATAAGATGTTGCAATCAAAAGCATTAAGATGATCGCCCATCGCGGTGTCTGATGAAGGATCCATGTGTTGATAACATCTGTAACAAGTATCATGAGCAGCATGGAAAACGAAATAAAATATAACACATAACATATGCTAACGATTTTACCTAAAAAATTCCCTAGAAGTCTAAGGTTAAGTTCATAAAACGTTTCCTTCGGTGACGTTCTGCTTAACGCGACAAGTATGATGATGATTCCTTGTGCCAAAACTCCAGCGATCAGAAGAGACATCCAGCCGTCTTGCTGCACATCGTTATATAGGATATAGGGCAGACCGAGGATACCAATACCGATCTGGGCTTGTATGATTAAGAAAAATAAATTCTTATTCGTGAGCATTCGTATCCTCACCCTTTCCATTTTTAGGCTGTGTGTTTAGAAATGACTGAAATATTTTAGGTGCCTCCACATAAGCTTTCCCAGCGGAAGTCAGCTTTACAAGGTGTGTCGTATAGACCATTAACCCAAATGCGATTCCAATAAAACCAAAAATAGCTGCCAAGAAAATTAATGGAAAACTCATGAGCCGCATGCTTGTGCTCATTTCCCCGATTGGAATGACAAAGGATGAAACGGCTGTAACCGCGATCACTACAACCATGGTGTTGGAAATAAAATTCGTTTGAACAATTGCCGAACCGATCACGATAGCCCCTACTGTACCAATCGTTTGTGCAACGGCTGATGGGAGTCTGACCGATGCTTCCTTCAGCAATTCCAAAACAATCTGCATCATGATCGCTTCAACAAAAGGATGAAACGGGACATTCATTACGGAAAGTTTGAGTGTATAAAAAGTGCTCACCGGCAAGATCGCAGAATGATACGCATTAACAGCGATATAAAAAGCCGGGAGTGTGACCGACAATATAAAAGCCAGTAATCGTAATGAATAATAAAAAAAGTTAACGAACCAGCGTGAGTTATAATCTTCAGGACTTCTTAAAAAGGAATAAAAAGATATAGGCGTAATTACCGCAGAAGGTTCATGCTCAAGAAAAATTACGGTATTCCCATTTAAGAGATTAAAGACTGCCCGATCCGGTCTTTCCGTTCTTAAGGATTGCGGGAAGGGCGAATATGGATAATCTTCAAGAGCCTCTTGTATCTGCCGGGAGTTAATGAGATCATCATTCTTAATTTTTTCTAATCTGCTTTTAATCGAATGAAGGACAGTCTGATCCACTTTTGACTCAAGATAACAGATCGCGACTTCAACATTGGTATCCGTTCCGTAAGTTTGATACTCCACTTTGAATTCAGGTGTTCTTAGCCTTTTTCGAAGCAACGATATATTGGTAGTGGCGCTTTCCACAAAACTATCATGTGCACCCATCGTTACTTTTTCGTTCAATGATTCATTGACCGCGCGTTTTTCATCCGATAAGGTTGCGATGGAATAAGCAATGTTGCAGTTTTCCGTAAGTAAAATAGTATTACCTTCTGCTATAGAGCTGCTAATGTCTTTATACGTTGTCATGATAGAAAATTGTTTAGTACCTAATGTATTCTCGATACTTTCAGATTCTTGTTTGTTGATCGGACCGATAATATGGAGTTCGATCGATTCTTTATCCGTCATCGTATCAAGATAGAGTAGTATAATAGCTTCCCCATGAAACGTTAACTTTCTTCGCTTTAAATCCGCCGTCTGCTTCATTTTTTCTTCTATTATTTTTAAGTTTTGCGTTAGATCAGAACTAAGGAATTCATTATGAGATTCGGCCATATGGCATCCATCTTCTTTCTTTAAAGTCGATAGTATGCAGTATAGACGTGAATCTAGATGAATATTCTTTGAGGAGGTGATTCATAAGGGGAAGTCCGCTTTTATGAATCACTTTTTTTGTGAAGTTTGAGCGAAAAGCGGTGTATTTTGAGCGATACTCGTCTGTTTTGAGTGGTACTCGAGCATTTTGAGCGTAGATCAAGGATTCTGAGCGTAGCGAACAATTTTTGAGCGAACGTGTAACAGATTAAAAGAACGTACCGTAAAAATGCATCTACCCATAAAAAAAGAACAACTATAATGATTTTAGTTGTCCCATCTTATACGTACGTAACCCCAACCTGATGCATATTCTTAAGCGCATCGAATGCCAAGGAATAATAATGACTCGCTTGTTTGTACTTTTGCTGCTTCTCAAAGTATTTTCCGAGAATCGGATAATAATCGGCAAGGTGAATCCACTCGTTCCTTTGCTCGAAGTAGGGGAGCAGTTCGTTGATCATAAAATCAGCATTTATTTCACCGTATTTAAACAAGTGTTTAAAATAGAGAAAATGTAGCTCGAATCCGCGGTTAAGCGGGTCAGTTTGAACTTGTTTCAGCCATGTATCTATGAGCTCTAAACCTTTTGCAGATTGATTGGTCTTTTCGTATTCTTTCACTAGTGCAAAGATCGTCATTATTTTTGCAGAAAGGGTCACCTTTTCTTTTGCTTCCAGGCTTTTTGAATAGAGCTCGATAGCTTGATCTGCTTCACCTTTATGTGTGGCGATGCTTCCTAAGTTATGATTGATCACTCCATGTAAAACATCGTCATTAAAAGTGTTCGCAATGGTTTCGGCAAGCAGTAATTGATTAGCAGATTCATCGAAATTTTTAACGCGAAGATGAACGATTGCAAGTATAACTCTGCAATCCGCACATCTCTTAAAGAAGTAGTTTTTCTCAAATATCTCTAATGCCCGCGCCGTATATTCCAGAGCAACAATATTTCTATACAGCTGGTTTGCTGTTAGTCCGATCATGTACAGCAAATATCCCTTTTCCCATTCTTGAAAGCTGTGATTCACTAACTGTTTTTCCGCCTTTAAGAAATAGTGAAATGCCTCATCGTAATCATTTGAAAAGTAGGATAGCTGACCTTTAGCGAGCAAGTAATAAAAGGCTTTTTCCCCTTTCATCACATTGCCTATATGAGAAACTTCGTCTAACAACTCGTGAACCCCTTGGGTTTCTAGTTTGGTCATCATGATATAGATGCTTTTGAAAATCTTGTGCAAGATATCATCATCGACAGATTGCAAAGGGGAAGCTGCCAAAGCATTAAATTTTTCCTCTGCAGATTTATGATCTCTCTGATAAAGAGAATAAAAAAGATCTATATACTTTTGAATCATCTCATTTTCGTTAATGGACTCAAGTCTTACTTCTAGTCGAGCGGCTAAATGCTGCTGGATTTCATCTGAAGGCTCGGTCACACCATTTTCAATTTTGCTTAAATAGGGAATAGAACAGATCCCGGCCGCTAGTTCTTGCTGGGATAAGTTTTTGACTTTTCGAAAGTACCGAATCTTTTCGCCAAGATGCATTTCTTTTACCCCCGCCGTTTTTCTTTGATTTTAACACTTAATATGATAGGAAAATACCTTTATCAAGCTGTTTAGTAGTTAATAAGGAAAGTTGAATGATTCTAAGTTGGGAAACAGTGATCATTTTCACAAGATTTGAACCCGTTTATCCGCAATGTTTCCCAATTTTCATAGGTCCTCTTTTAGGTATAATTATCTATGACAACTAACAGCTAAGGTGATAAGCATGCATATTGAAAAAGGAAATATTGTTACATATCAGGACGAACCTTATATCATAGTTCACGTTTATACGTCAGATTATATAGAAATAAGAAAAGTAGGAGAAAGGTTTATTTCACGTGTTATTTTAGTGCACAAGTCGGAAGTGACCGATCAAAGCGAGTAATTTCAAATACATAACGGCTGGAAAAAGGGAGAGGATGACCTGAAAGGGTTGTTCTTTTTTGTTTTTTCCTCCAAAAACCATTGCCGTATTTCAGCGAGTGAGATTAAAGCGGTTTTGCAAGGGAACAATAAGTGATGGAGTAATAAAATAAAAAGAACCTGCACAACGCGGGTTCTTTTTATTATTATTAACGTGTGAAATGTTCTTTTAGAACAAGGGGGGATGTTTAATAACCAAATTAATTTATGCGTGTATTAAGGGTGTTATCTTTTGTAACTCATTAAGTAATCTTACCTTCATTTCTTCTAATTCTTCTGGTGAAGGCTTAACTTCTTCGGCAAACATCTCATCCCGATCAACCCACCAGACAGGTCCCTTAACTGGAGCATCATTTTCTCTGCGCGGGAATAAATGCCAGTGCAAATGGGAATCTCCATTTCCGAGTAGTTCATAATTCAACTTCTCGACATTAAACGCTTTATATACAGCTTCAGCAACCTTGCTCATTTCGATTAAGAACTTATTTTTAAAATCCTCTTCTAAAAAGTGAAGCTCAGTTTTATGTTGTTTACAAAGAAATAAACTATATCCTTTAAAATATTGATGATCTCCTATAACTACGTATCCAGTCTCTAGTTCTGCAACAAAATAGGGATTGGTATTTGTTTTAATCATGTCAATTCTTTCGCATATTAAGCAGCTTTTATCTTTCATAAAACACTTTCCTCTATTCTCTTATAGGTGTTAAACCAATTTTTAAGTTTATTAGCGTAAATTGATCTTTCTTTAGCTGTACTGAGTTTGCCATTTGTGAAATAAAGATTGTCATTGTGATACCTAGGGTAGACATGGAGATGATAGTGCCAGACATCTTGACTTCCACCTGGTTCATTATGCTGTCTAGTTGAGATGCCGTCACATTCATAACAGTCTTTTAGAGCAAAAGCGATTTGTTGGGATAATTGATGTATTCTAACTGCATAATCTATTGGCAGGTCAAAGATATTTTCAAAATGTTTATTTGGAATGATGATAACGTGACCTTTATTGTTAGGCCACCATAAAGTCGCAATAAGTGCGGTTACATAGTCATCCTTATAAATAATGTCTTCCTGTTTGGTTTGTACTAACTTGTTTTCTTCATCTTCTTCCCCTTTAACTACTAGACAAAAAGGGCAGATATATTCATCAGGCATATGCTTAAACAGCATCTAGGTTTTCGCTCCTTTTTTATAACATTGATAAGCGTGGAATTAGAATCGACACAAGGATAAAAAATAAAAATGTCACAATAAATCAATAATAAATATTTATTACTTTTTTTCTATTTGCAATTGATAAGCTTTAGACTTTTTTTCACTTAATTTTTTCCCGTCGATATAAACCTCTTTCCATTCAAACAAATCTCTCTCTTGGTATACATGAAAAACGATGCGTACTCCTTCATTTTTAATAGAATCATAACCAGAAAACTCTACAACATGATAGGATCCTTCTTCTTTCACATACGTCCATCCTTGTTTAACCATCGTGTCTTCTAAAAATATCCCTTCATCATTCAAACGCACAACATCCTTTATGTTGGTTTCCGTTGGCAGTGAAGATAAGAAGCCGAGTGTGAAAAACAGAAGTATACCCAAAATGACATTAAGCCCAAGCATCATCCCAGTGTTTGTTCCGCCTTTTGTTTTTAAATAGGCAGGCTGCTTTAAAATAGTAAGAGATTTTGCTTGTTTTGAGATACTAGATACATAGTTGAAATACCAGCGATTGGCGTTTCGTCCAACGATAAAAGCAACCGTCACATAAAAAGTAAGGTAAAACCATAGCGGAATATCGATAATGGAAAAAGGAATCATCCACATTAGCTGCAGGATGCTTATTACAATAAAAGGCTTGTACATTTTTCGGTAAGTCAGCCAGAATGAGAAGAAGAAAAAGGCTGCCCAATTCCATGTGTTGTTTCTTGCGGGATCTTCGACATAGCCCCATTTCACATCGTAATACTCTGTATTTTTTTGTACGACTATATGTTCTTCTTCAAATAAAACAGGTCCTCTTAATGCTTCATTCATATAAATCCTCATTTCCTATTTGGTAAAATATAACTTAATTATAGATAAAAAATGGAAAAAAGACATAATAAAAATGAACTGGTGTCTGATCCACTTCACTGTCTGAGATTTTTATGTAGTTGAGAGGGCTTATGTACACTATTTCACAATCCAGGGTAAAAAGAAAAGCGAGTGTAAAACTGGTGATCTATCTATGTGGTTATTCGAGGGTATTCAGCTGATCTTCGCGTGCTTTTTGGCTCAGTTCGTTTGAATAGTTTATGGCATCATGTATGGATGAAAAGTGCTGTGACGAGAAGTAGGGTGACTTGTAGCAGTTTACTTTTTTTGAATCAGATGGGTAGATGAGAACTTTCCACTGATAAATGTCTGGCTGCTTTTCGCTGCCTTCCATCGCGATGAGCCAGTGTGTGGACCCTTCGTGTGAAGTGTTTTCTCCTGATTTTTGCATAAGAGCCGCTCGATCATTCTCTCCGATAAGAATGAGCCCCTTCTGGTAAAACTCCCTCATGTTCGGATATCCGCTCATATGATCTCTCCCTTCAAAACATGATTTGTCCATTTCTTTCGGTAATGGCTTAACCATATTTCATGTATTAACTCATTGTATGCAGGGAGAGGGGGGATGATGAATGATTTAAAGCGGAATTTATATAAAATGCAAGTTGCTGAACTGACTCTTTAACTTATGCTACTCATTTAAATAGTCACTAAAATATTCGTTTAATTCTTCTGTTATTTCCTCATAGGTTTCATCAAGTAGTTCGCCTGTAATTTTGCTTCCAGGGAGTTTTTTTATAGTGGGTATTCCTAAGAAAGAACGTTCGCAATTCCATATTTTAATAATGTGTATATCGATCGGTTCACCGGTGTCATCAGCTATTCCCAATGATATAGCTGAACTGTATCCAGGCTTAAAAGGGTCCTCGCCATCTTGGTCAAATGAGGCATCAAGATTTAAATCATTTTTCGCGAGTAAAGGTTTATACTGAATCATTAACTTTTCAATCAGGTTTTTCAACTCTAGTTCTCTCTTCTTAATTTCTACTCTTAAAGCAGCAGAAAAATCCTTTTGATAATATTTCACTTGTTATCACTTCTTTACTAATAAGATAAATTAAAAATTCGATGAGTATTTTTAAAAACCTTTTATTATTAAACAAGTGTTTAATTTAGTACAAAAAAATCCAGATGCTGATTGAATTTCAGCATCTGGACTAGTAAGTTACATTCCGATTTTAGCATCCCTTTTTATCATCTCATCATGCTGTTCTTCATCAGCCTCCAGCTCATCAAACACACCGAACTCTTCTTCAATCGGAAGAAGTTTGTGTCGTCCGACTGCAATATAATAGACGGTTGCAGCTCCGTATATGAAGAGAAGCACGCCGAGCAGGGGTACATTTACTCCGAAAAGCGGTAGGGATTGATTAAACACGCTGTAATAGATTACACAGAAAAGCGAGATAACCCCAAGAACAATCGCCACTCCTGGAACGAGCGGGTAGGAAACTTTAAACGGACGGTGCAGGTTGGGTTCTTTTTTTCTTAAGATAAAAAGGGAAACCAAACTTAAGCAATACATCATCGCAGCACCAAATACCGCTAGGATAATCAGCTGGTTGGCAAATGTGGCGTTTGCTGCTGCAATGACACCTATTCCGCCCGGGAGGAGAAGTCCCCAAGTTGGAATTTGACGCTTTGATAATCTTGATAAAAATTTAGGCAGGTACCCAGCGCGAGATAAAGCGAACGTCTGGCGTGAGTAGCCGATGATGATTCCGTGAAGGCTTGCAATTAACCCAGCAAGTCCAATAACGGCAACTAATTTTGGAAGGAAATGACCTTCACCGTAAACTGAAGCGAGTGCCTGTGGAAGCGGGTTATCCGCAGGCTGCCCAACACCGCCGCCAAGTCCGGCTGTGATGAAGAGCGTTCCAATCGTACAAATGGCGAGTGTTAAAATTCCGGCGATGAAGCCTTTTGGAATGTCTTTTTTGGGATTCTGAACTTCTTCAGCTGCCATTGCACCGCCTTCAACTGCTAGATAGAACCAGATCGCAAATGGAATTGCCATCCACATGCCGGTCCATCCGTTCGGAAGTGCATTTTCGTTAAAAATGTAGTCTAGCTGGACGTGTGTGGAGCCAGCAGCAAAATAAATAGCAAGTCCGATGAGTGCGATGATTGTGGCGACTAGCTCGATAAGTGCGGCACCTTTTACGCCGATCATGTTGATCAAAATGAAGAAGACGAACACAGCAACTGTCGCATAAACTGGGTTGATCGCCGGGATTAGAAAATTGATGTACGCCCCGGTCGCAACGGCAATGGCTGGCGGGGCGAACACGAACTCGATTAGAACCGAGATCCCCGTCATAAAACCGGCATATGGTCCCATCGCACGCCTGGCATAAGCAGAAGGTCCGCCAGCGTGCGGGATGGAGGTCGAAAGCTCTGAGTAGCTGAAAATAAAAGCAGTGTAGAAAATCGTGATGAAGATGGCGGCAGCCATTAATCCGAGCGTTCCGCCTTGTTCGAACCCGTAGTTCCAGCCGAAGTACTGACCTGAGATAACCATACCGACGGCGATTGCCCATAAGTGTATGGGCTTTAGCGCTTTGTGCAGCCCTTGCTTTTCGTGATTTACTTCCCCCAATTTAAACACTCCTTTCGAATTTAAGTTCATAGTTGAAACTCGTGGATAAACAGTGAAAACTTTTGGATTGAAGCCCAAAACTCGTGGATTCAGCCCCAAAATATTTGGATTCACCGCTCAAACTTTTGGATTGAGCGGTGAATTTTGTGGATGGGGGCTGGTGAGCACCAGCTACAACCACCGAAATCGGGCAAAATCATCAAAAATAGTTCGATGTAATCCCGCCGTCGATGTTTAACAGCGCCCCGTTCGTCCAATCTGACTCGTCAGATGCTAAATAAATGGCTGCGTACACGATATCTTCTGGTTTTCCGAATCGACCGGCCGGTTGTCGCGACAACCGTACCTTTTTTGCTTCTTCATCTTTCACGAGCCATTCCATCAATAGAGGCGTTTCGATTGGTCCAGGGCAGATGGAATTGGTACGGATGCCTTCCGGGCGGAACTGGATCGCAAGTGATTTTGTCAGTGCATTGACAGCTCCTTTTGAAGCGGTGTATGCATCTTGTGGAACGCTGCACCCGAGGAAAGCGACAAAGCTCGCAATGTTGATGATCGATCCTGATTGGTTCTTCTGCATTTCTGGAATGACATACTTGCACATAAAATAGATCCCTTTAACGTTTACGTTCATAACTAAGTCCCACGCGTCTTCAGGAGTATCAATGACAGAGTGATCCTCTGCAATCATGACGCCGGCGTTGTTATAGAGGACATCGATTTTCCCGTATTTTTCTACGGTATCATCAACGGCTTTTTTTACGCTTTTTTCGTCCGTTACGTTGCAATAAAAGTAGGTCGCGTCACCGCCAGCTTGACGAATCGCTTCAGCCGCCTCCGAGCCGCTTTTTTCGTTCATCTCAAATACTGCGATTCTTGCGCCTTCTTTTGCAAACATTTCAGCAGCGGTTTTTCCCATTCCGCCGCCGGCCCCTGTTATGATGCATACTTTGTCTTTTAGTCTCATCTGTTGTTCCTCCTCAAGTTTAAATAATCTGCTAGCACTGCTCGAAATAACGCTGACGTTCCCATTTCGTCACGATACGATCAAACTGTTTTTGTTCTAGTTTTGCTGTAAAAAGGTAGTGGGAGGCTGCTTTTTCGCCCAACACTTTTTGAACGACTTCACTATCTTCCCAACATTGGATGGCCTCATATAGCGAACCTGGAATACGCGGGATGTTTTTATCTTTATAAGCGTTTCCTTTGAATTCAGGTTCAAGCTCTAAGCCCTCCTCAATGCCTTGAAGTCCAGCACCAATCAGGGCTGTGTACGCTAAGTAAGGGTTCATATCCGCTCCAGGAATACGTGTTTCCATACGGAGACTTTTTCCGTCGCCGACAATTCTGTAGCCGGATGAACGGTTGTCATGACTCCAGATGATGTTAACTGGGGCCCAGCTTTCTTGAGCGTATCTTTTATACGAATTAACGTAAGGTGCGAAAAACAGGGCAAAGTCCCGTGAGTATTTTAAGACCCCAGCTAAAAAATGCTGCATCGTTTTAGACATATTATGGTTGCCGCTATCTGGATCATAAAAAATATTCTCGCCCGCGCGCTTGTCCCATAGGCTCAGGTGGATGTGGCCGCTTGAGCCTGTCCATTGGTGGTTTGGCTTTGCCATGAACGTGACAGATAAATTGTCTTGCATGCAGATTTCTTTCATGCCGTGTTTGAACATAATGTGGTTGTCTGCAGCGTTTAATGCGTCGGAATAACGCATGTTGATCTCATGCTGTCCTTTAAATGCTTCACCTTTAGAAGACTCGATAGGGATATCTGCTTTAGCCATTTTCCGGCGGATTTTTTGATAAAACGGTTCGTTTCGCGTTCCTTGAAGAAGGTTATAATCTTCGTTAATATGTCCAGCTGTCTCAACATCTTCATAGCCTTTTTGATGAAGGTCTTCAAAGGACTCTTTGAACAGATAGAACTCAAGTTCACTAGCCATGTTGAGTTCGAATCCTTTTGCTGCTGCTTTTTCAATTTGGTTCTTCAAAAGGGTGCGAGGCGCAATCGGGATGGGATCACCGGTCTTTTCATCGTACACATCGCAAAAAACGATGGCGGTACGGTCCGCCCAAGGTACGATACGGAGGGTTGACCAGTCGGGGAGGGCGAGCCAGTCACCGTAGCCGTTCTCCCAGTTCATCATTTCGTAGCCGTCAGGCGTGTTCATTTCGAAGTCCGTACCAAGCAGATAGTTGCAAAAATGGGTTCCTTTATCGAGGTTGTTTTCTAAACAATAGGCAGCCGTCAGACGTTTTCCCATTAGTCGCCCTTGCATATCACAGATTGCTAGATTCACCGTATCGATCGATCCGTCTTCCAGCAATGAAAGCAAGGTTTCTTTTGAGATCAATCCTGTTTTCTTTGACTCTTCCTTTTGGGATAGATTTACGATTGTTTCTTGACTCATTTTAATAACCTCCTTCTTCATTTTCGAGCGTGAGTGAGATGTATTTCAGTTCGAGAAACTCTTCTAATCCGTAAAATCCGCCTTCACGGCCGATGCCGCTTTCTTTAATTCCGCCAAACGGAGCTTGAGGGACACTCAGCGATGTTCCGTTTACGCCGATCATGCCGGAGTCGAGTTCTTCAGCCATGCGGTATACGCGGTTTACATCACGGGTGAAGAAGTAAGCTGCCAAGCCGTAAGGGCTTTTTTCGGTGAATTCCACGACCTCCTGTTCTCTTTGGAAAGAGAGGATAGGAGCAACCGGACCGAAAATTTCATCTTGTGTCAGTTTCATATCGAGTGTGACATCGCTGAGTACAGTTGGCTGAAAGAAGTAGCCGGTGGAGTCGCTGGTTCGCTCGCCGCCAGTTTCTACTGTGGCACCTTTTTCTTCGGCATCTTGAAGCAGTTGTTCGACGTTCTTGAGTGCTGCTTCATTCACTAAAGGGCCAATTTGTATAGGGTCTGTCCCGGGGTCTGACCCCGGGACAGACCCAGAGCCCACTTTTAGTTCTTTTACTAGATTCACGATCTTTTCAGTAAGCTTTTCCTTGATTTCCTCATGGGCATAAATGACGTTTATCCCGTTGCACATCTGTCCGCAGTTTTCGAACTTATTGTCGACGATCGCTTTTGCAGCGAGGTCAAGGTTTGCGTCAGGGAAGACGATCGCAGGTGCATTTCCGCCAAGCTCCAGCGAGATTCGCTTCACTTGATCGGCTGCGCGCTTCATGAGCTGTTTTCCGATTTCGGTTGAACCGGTAAACGAAATCTTCTTTACGCGTCTATCTTCAAATAACGTCTCACCGATTACAGATGCTTTACCCGTCACAAGGTTTGCAACCCCAGCTGGAATCCCGGTTTTCATGAGCTGTTCGAAAATGGCGATGGCGATCCTCGGGGTTTCACTCGCCGGTTTCACAACGACCGTACAGCCAGCCGCAAGAGCAGGAGCGGTTTTCCGTGCCACCATCGCGCCAGGGAAGTTCCAAGGTGTGATCAGCCCGCACACACCAACTGGCTGTTTGATCACGGAGATGCGCTGGTTTTCTTTGGAGCCAGTGATCACTTCGCCGTAAACACGTTTTCCTTCCTCGGCGTACCATCTGATGAACGTTGCACATCCTTCAATTTCACCTCGCGATTCGCTTAATGGCTTTCCTTGTTCTTCCGTTAAAATAGCAGCCAGTTCATCACGGTTTTCTAGTAAGTTATCAGCCCATTTCACTAAGTACGACTCTCGTTTTTCGGGGGTGAGCTTCTTCCACGGTTTAAAAGCTTCATAGGCTGCGTTGATCGCAAGCTTCGTTTCTTTTTCACCTCCATTAGGCACTTGGTCGATGACTTCGCCAGTCGCCGGATTTATAACATCGATGCTCTCAGATGTGCTGACCCTCTCGCCTTTGATCCATAGGTAGTTAAGTGTCGTTTTTTCCATGTTCATACCTCCTGTAAGGTTAGTTTTAGAGAATAAGAGAGTAAAAGAAGACAAAAGACGCCTAAGGACATACATGGTTGATGTATTTCTTAGGCGTCTTTGCCGGGTTTTATTTACATGTCATTTGCGTATTTTTTCAATATTGCATTCGCTGTGCGTTCGAGCGAGACTTGCTGTTTCATACTGAAGTTCCGCATCTTCTCATAAGCGGCTTGTTCGTTCAGCTTCTTCACTTTCATGAGAACGCCCTTTGCACGTTCGATCTGCTTTCGGGCATTCATTTTTTTATCTCTTTGTAAAAGCTCTTCTTCATATTGCACTCGTTGCTGGGCTTGAGAGAGTGCGATTTCAACTGCTGGAATCAAGTTCGTCTCAGAGACCGGTTTTACAAGATATCCAAGCACGTTCGCTTTTTTTGCATCTTCCACAAACTCTTTTTGGCTAAAGGCAGTAAGCATAAGAATAGGAGTTTTACTTTGTTTGGCGATGATCTGGCTTGCTTTTAGTCCGTTCATCTTCGGCATTTTGATATCCATGATCATTAAATCAGGTTGCAGCTGGTGAGCAAGCTCAATTGCTTTTTCTCCGTTATCACCCTCCGCTATCACGTGATAGCCCGCATCAGTGAGCATTTCTTTTAGATCCATTCTCAAAATCGCTTCATCTTCAATCACAATAATTTTTGGTTTCAAACTGCTTCCACCTCTTTTAATGGAAAAGTGATAACCGCTTTTGTACCGCTCTTTGTTTTTTCAATAGTAAACGTTCCGGCTAAATCGTGACATACAATTGTGTTCACAATATCGAGTCCAAACGAGGATTGATTAGAGGAAGAATAGCCAATACCGTTATCCTCAACTAAGACCTCAAAATGATCCTGAACATCTGAAAAATAAATACTGATGTTTCCTTGATGCTGCTTTTTAAAAGCATGCTTCAAACAGTTTTGAATAAGTTCATTGATGGTAAGGGCTAATGAAACGGCAACATCTGATTTTAAATACATCTCTTCACCATGAAACTCGATGGACACTTCAGCGTCAGCACACAACCGGCTTTGGATAGACATTTGTCCGATCCGTTCGATAAGCTGTTTGATCTCGACTTCATCAATCTTGGAACTTTCGAGCAGTTCTTCATGAACGGCCGCTATGCTGGAGATCCGGTTTAGACTTTGCTGAATACCTTCAGGACCGCCGCCGCGTTTCATCTGCAGCCGCAGAAGACTGGATACAGTTTGCAGGTTGTTTTTTACACGATGATGAATTTCCTGGATGACCGCTGACTTCACCATAAGCTGGCGTTCTTTTTCCCGGAGCTCCGTAAGATCACGGATCACGACGAGAATCCCTGTAATTTGTCGTTGGTTAACGAGTATGATCTGTTTCACTTCGAGCACTTTTTTTCCGACATTTACTTCTTGTTGCAGAATGCTTTCAGTTTCTTCATAAATACCCTTTATAAAAGGGAGGCGGTCATGGATGAACGTTCCGAGAATCTCCGTTTTTCCATCTAATTCTTTAATCAGACAACCCGCACATGAGTTGTAATACAGAATTCTGCCTTTTGGATCGAGAAGCAGAAGGGACTCCTGAATCATGTTGGAGATGATAGAGTCTTGCTCAGTTAGTCCGATTAAGGTTTGGCTTAGCTGTTCGTTCGTTTCCGATAGAGTTTTTACTTTATTTTCGTGATGAACCTGTTCGCTCACGTCTTCTTCCATGATGAGTGAACCGATCGTTTCGCCGCGTTCATTTTTAATAGGAACAACACTTTGTTTTACGTATTTTGCTTCTTGAGTGATGGCGCGCATTCTTTTCATCGGCTTGCCGGTTTTATGGGTAAAAGCAACGGCAGGCTCGAAGGACGCATATGCGTACTTTCCGACTACAGATTTTGAGTAAAGAGAAGGAGCGTTGGCAGGCTTTGCTTCAGCTACAACGATGGCGTGCTTGCCGTCGTTTGCTGGACAATCGATAAATAGGTTTGATTGGGTTAGATCGGCAGTGAGTTGAAGGGACTTTGATTTTTCAATAATGATTTCAATATCTGACAGGGTTAAGTTGGTATATTGCGTGCAAAGTTCTTGAATGGTACGGTGCATGGTTGTCTCCTTTCTCACTACTTTAAGAAGGCTGACTCCTGTTTTCGTAAACATTGTTGCAATTAGAAAGGTTGATTTCCGCTTCAGGTTGCTCGCTTTCCGTGGGGCGTGCGGTGAGCCTCCTGGCGCTTTGCGCCGTCAGGAGTCTCACCTGTCCCGCTCGTCCCACAGGAGTCTCGCACCTTGCGCTCCAATCAACTATTCAAAGAAGTGGCAACAATCTTTTAAAAACCAAAAAGGGGCGGCACAAATACTCCCGCTAAATTCGCAGGAATACCCATACATAGCCCCTTTGCTTACGTACTTTTCACTTATAGATTGATTCTAAAATAATGTTAATATTCTGTCAATAATCAAACTTTTCCAGTGAGTATTTGTTTTGTCGCTGTTTGGCTGCTTAAATATTGAATCGCAGCTTCACACATGACAGAGACCCCCGTTGTAAGCGCATCTTCTTCAAAGAGGACACCAGCATTATGCAGTGAAAGTTTTGATTCTGGTTTTTCATTATGTGTACCTAATCTAAACAGAACCCCAGGCACCTGTTCTGCGTAAAACGAAAAATCTTCAGAGCCTAATGATGGGTTTTCGAGATAGACGAGGCGGCCTTCTCCAAGCGTTTCGGTTACAACACGGTCAATGAGTTCGACCATCGAATCGTCACTTATCAGCGGGGGAGTCGCCATTGTATAAGAGATTTCAGCTTCACCGTTCATGCTCTCAGCTGTTTTGGAAACAACTCGGTTAATTATTTCAGGCATTCTTTTTTGAAGTTCAGGGTTCACGGTTCGAATCATTCCAGACAAGTGAACGGTCGATGGAATCACGTTCGGTGCTGTACCGCCATTAATTTTTCCGATTGTAAGAACAGCTGGCTCGGTAGGTGCAACCTCACGTGAAATGACGGTTTGGAGCGTTGAAACAACTTGTCCGGCTATGACGATCGGATCTACACACTTATGCGGATGAGCGGCGTGTCCTGCTTTTCCGTGAATCGTAATCTCAATAAAATCAGCAGCGGCGGTAATCGGACCTTTTCGGATACCGATCGTTCCAGCTGGAAGATCAGGCCAGCAATGCAGCGCTATAATCGCATCCACATCAGGATTTTGAAGCACGCCTTTTTCGATCATCTTTTTAGCACCTGTTAATTTCTCCTCACCAGGCTGGAAAATGAGTTTAATGTTCCCGTTGATTAAGTGGCGGTGCTGGTTAAGAAGGATAGCGGCACCGAGCAGGATGGAGGTGTGGAAATCGTGTCCGCAAGCATGCATAACACCAGGGTTGTTTGAGCTGAATTTGAGATCGGTTTGTTCCTGAATCGGAAGGGCGTCCATATCTGCACGCAGTGCAATGGTTTTACCAGGTGAGTCTCCTTTGATGAGTCCGACAACACCTGTTTCGGCTACGTTTCTTAACACCTCGATGTTGTTTTCTTCTAATATGTTTGCAACAAATTCAGCGGTTTTGTATTCGGAAAAACTCAGCTCTGGGTATTGGTGCAGGTGACGACGGTATTCAATGATTCGGTGCTTGATGGATTCTGCCAACTGTAAAAAAGACACGTTTAATCCCTCCTGAACAAAAAAGGAGCCCCAGTCCTATACCCGAAGTATAGTGATGGAAAGCTCCTTTGCTGATTATATTTACTTTTTTATAAATGTATCGGATGATGGCCGCTTCGTCAATTTAAAATCGTCTTCTCTTGTTGCGAGGCTTCCGTTTTCGTTTAATAATTTTAATCTCTTTTACTTTAATGAACCTCATGCTAATAAATAAGATGTACGTTATAAGTGCGACATAAAAGAAAATGGGAACACTTTCGAATTGGTTCTTGGCCACCAAATAAAACATATAGAATAAAAACAGCGTGATAATCGTTCCGTATCTTGGCAGCGGAATGTCTTTCAAACTCGGAATTTTGATGGTGCTAACCATCATTAATGCTACTCCGTAAAAGATTAAGACGAAAATCCATAGCGGAATCATTTTTACAAAAAAGACTAAGAAAACGACGATGCCACCAGCAGGCGGGATCGGAATACCTTTAAAGTATTTCATGGATTCTTCTGAGTCGGTAATATTAAATCGGGCAAGTCGGTAAGCACCGAATAACGGGAATAGGCCAGCAAGAACGTAACCCCACATGCCTAAGTGCGCAAAATAGGAGTTTGCCGCTATAAAGGCAGGAGCCACACCAAACGAAACGACGTCTGCCAGGGAATCGAGCTCCTTACCAAGTGTGCCGGAAACGCCGAGGATCCGTGCTGCTCTTCCATCAACAGCATCCAGCATCATTGCGATAAAAATCAGCATGGCTGCGTTTCGAAAATCGCCATGTGCGGCATATCCAATAGAAAGAAATCCGCAAAATAAGTTCCCTAAAGTTAATAAATTCGGAATATGTTTTTTCATATTACACGTCCTTAAAAAGTACTCTATCTCTATGATAGACCATTTTCTGTTAAAAAGTTAATCTTTTTTAGTTAAATGACAATCTTAACAGAGTTTTGAGGAAGAAAAAAGGAAAAAATCAGATAGGAACTTTCGCTCTTGAGCGAAGATCGACATTTTTGAGCGGTAGTTTGGTATTTTGAGCGAAACGGGGGGATTTTGAGCGAAAGTCGACCTAGTTTGAGCGAAAAACAAACTTTTTGAGCGAACGTGTAACAGATAAAAGAACACGTACCG
The DNA here is from genome assembly GCF_001999465.1 of Fictibacillus arsenicus. Classification (GTDB taxonomy): domain Bacteria; phylum Bacillota; class Bacilli; order Bacillales; family Fictibacillaceae; genus Fictibacillus; species Fictibacillus arsenicus. The sequence continues at coordinate 1,008,454 of NZ_MQMF01000001.1, read as the reverse complement.
TGAAAAACAAAAATAACGCAGGGACTGGCCACAAAACCAGTCCCCTCTATTTAACGCTCTTCTTCAAATAACTCTCAAACAGCAAATCAATCAGCAGCATCAGCGTGGATCTCGCGGTGATGTCATACCCCGCAAACTTCACGCGATCGACCGTCATACTTAAATTCGTTTTCACCATTTTACCTAAAGTGGAATCGGACGAGTTGGTGATCGCTACTGTGTCTACAACTTTATACGTCAGTTTTTCCGCGGCCTGCACCAGGGTTTTCGTTTCGCCGCTTGATGAGATAAAGAAAACAAGGTCATCTGGCTGAACCATGTTTGGCAACAGATCGATCATGTGTGATTCATATGTATAGTGAGTTTGCTTGTTCGTCTGCATCAAAAGCTTGCTAAAATACTCCGCCATCATTTTGGACAAGCCGACACCGACGACAATGACACGTTTTGCGTTTACCATTCTCTCGCTCAATTTTTCTAGTTCACTTGTTTGAATCGTTTCAAATGCCGAGACGAACTCATCTTTATAGCGGTCAACTGGATTATCGTCCAACAGAGATTGCTGGTTTTCAATTGTCTTCAATATATATTTCAGCTCCGAAAAGCCTTCTAATCCGAGTTTGTGAGACATCCTTACAATCGTAGTGGTACTCACGTTGTTCACTTTTGCGATCTCGGTCAGTGAATGTTTTTTCGCCGCGTCTAGATTCCCATCTATATAGTAGAGCACTTGTTTTTCGGTTGGTGTGAGTTCGGCCAGGCGGCTTCCGAACTGATCTAAGACTTTCCCCATTCCTAACTTCCTCTTTTCCGTACATGTCTTTCCCTTAGTATAGCCCATTTTTCATTCTGTACAAATATACAGCGACTGTACAAAGATAACGCTTACTTTTGTGATAAAACTTAAGTATAGATATTTGGAAGTGCTTTCATACTAGGGAAAGATAGGAGTGAACGTCATGCAACTTAGAAACATGACCCATTCGAATTTAGTGATGTTCGATGTTGACGCTCAAAATAAAGAGCAAGTCATTCGGCAGCTAATTTCTAACATTTATAAAGAAGGTTATATAGAATCAGAAGACGCTTTATTGGAAGCGGTTTTAAAACGCGAGGAGCAATCTCCGACAGGAATGGAGAAAGGTCTTGCGATCCCGCATGGTAAGTCTTCAACGGTTAAAAAAGCCGTTTTCGCCGTAGCGCGTTTGAAGACGCCACTCGCTGATTGGGAAAGCATCGACCCGAACAACAAAGTTCAACTCGTGTTCCTAATCGCGATTCCTGAAAGTGAAGCAGGTACAACACACTTAAAAGTATTGTCCACATTGAGCACAAACTTAATGCGTGATGGATACTTAGAGGGCTTGATGGCGGCAGAAACATCTGAAGAATTTTTAAACAGACTGGATGTAAAAGAGAAATCGGAAGCTCCATCTGAAAAAGAGTTTACGAAGACAGTTGTTGCGATTACAGCTTGTGCAACAGGTATCGCTCATACGTATATGTCGGCTGAAGCTTTAGAAAAAGCAGGTCGCGAATTAGGCGTTAAAGTACTTGTTGAAAAACAGGGGGCGAACGGGATTGAGGACGAACTAACTGCAGATGTTATTAAAAATGCAGATGCGGTTATCTTCGCAACAGACATCGCTCCTAAAAAGAAAGAGCGTTTCGCGGGAAAAGCATATGTGGCAACACGTGTTGCGGAACCACTCAGACGCGGTAAAGAATTGATTCAAAAAGCTCTCGACAAGCCTGATGGAGTAGTTGAAGCAGGTGACGCAGACGAGTCATCAACAACAACTTCAAACGGCGGCGGATTTTTCAAAGACATGGTTCAAGCCGTTATGACTGGTATCTCTTACATGATTCCGGTTATCGTTGCCGGTGGTCTGATGATGGGGATCGCGAAACTTGGTGCGATGCCGTTCGGACTTGTTAATGAACTCGGTGATCCGAAATATGCAACACACTCAAATGAACTATTCGTTATTTTACATCATTTAGATAAGTTTGGCGGATTGATCTTTAAGTTTATGTATCCGATATTCGCTGCTTTCGTAGCCTATTCACTGGCTGACCGTGTTGGTTTAGTAGCCGGATTTATCGGAGGAGCTTTTGCGGGCGGACTTCATTACACGTTCTGGAACAACCCGGAAGGTATTCCGTCTGGATTCTTAGGGGCTTTAATTCTAGGTTTGGCAGCGGGTTACATCGCTCGTTTCTTGAACCAAAAGATTCAGTTGAACAAAAATTTGGCTGCGATGAAACCGATGTTCATCATCCCTGCAGTCTCTGTATTATCGATTTTCTTCTTAAACTTTTACATTGTAGACCCTGTGTTTGGCGGGTTGAATGTTGTTCTGCGTAACTGGATTGAAGCGGCGCAAGGTACTGGAGATGTTGTATTGGCATCTATCATCGCGTCTGCGACTGCTTTTGACCTTGGTGGACCGATCAACAAAGCAGCCGGTGCGATCGCGATCGGACTTGCGGCTGACGAAGTTTATCCGTTAACGGCACGTGTATTGGCAATCGTTATTCCACCAATCGGACTTGGACTAGCAGTTATTATCGACAAATATGTAGTAGGACGCCGTGTATTTCCGGCTGACCTTCGAATCGCAGGTAACACATCGTTACTATTAGGATTCCTTGCAATCTCTGAGGGTGCGATTCCTTTCATGCTTCGTAACCCGCTGATTACGATTCCGATCAACATCATCGGTGCAATCCTTGGTGCAAGTACAGCTGTACTTCTAGGAGCTGTACAATGGCTGCCGCTTCCTGCAATCTGGGGCTGGCCGCTTGTTGAAAACCTATGGGCATACTTGTTAGGACTAGTAGTCGGTGCAGGATTCATAGCATTCACGAACATCTTCGTACGATTTGCGATTTTAAAGAAAAAAGAGAGACAAGCATAAAAACTAAAGGGGCGCATCTTGAAAAAGATGACCCCTCTTTCTGTTAAAAGTAGAGAAAATGAGTGGAGCAACTTGGGAGGGAACCAGCATGAAACAGAAAAAAGTTTACGTCGTACCGCATTCCCATTGGGATCGTGAGTGGTACTTTACAATAGAAGATTCAAACCTATTACTCGTTGAAAATATGGACCGTTTGCTGGACGTAATGGAGAACGATCCGGAATATACAGGGTATGTGTTTGACGCGCAAAGCTCGATTATCGATGAATATTTGAAGATCAGACCAGAGGAGAAAGAACGTTTGGCTAGGCTGATCTCCGACAAGCGTATCTTCGTTGGACCTTGGTATACACAAGCCGATTCATTGCTTGTGAACCGAGAGTCTTTGATTCGTAACCTGATGTACGGAACGCGAATCGCTGAAAAAATGGGGCATTCCATGAACGTTGGATACTTGCCTGATATTTTCGGTCAGAACACGTATCTGCCTTCGATGTTCAAAGAATTTGATATCGACTATAGCGTGCTTCAGCGCGGAATTTACACAGATCAATTGAATGGGGACCTAAATTTTACTTGGAAATCTCCAGACGGAGAGAGCGTGAAGGCAAACAACATCTATTTCGGCTACGGTCCTGGTAAGTTTTTATCAGCCGACTCCGACTATATGGAAGAACGTTTACTGCCGATTTTAGAAAAAATAGCAGATTTAAACGAGAATACGGATAACTTGCTGCTGCCTGCTGGCGGAGACCAAGTACTTGTCCGCGATCATTTTCCTGAAACCGTAAAAAAGTTAAACGAAATCGATATGAAGCATGAGTATGTTCTTTCAGATTATGAAACGTTCATGAAAGACACGTGGGAGACTGGAAACTTCGAGAACGTGATTGAAGGAGAATTGATCGCGACACAAAAATCCAGAATCCATAACACCATTCGTTCACAGCGCTATGACATCAAAAAGCTGAATGATATCGCGGAGGAAAAAGTAATCTATGAGCTTGAGCCATTAGCGAGTTTAGCGAGCACGATCGGTTTCAAGTATCCACAGAAATGGCTTGATGAGATGTGGAAGATGCTGTTTGATGTGCACGCGCATGACAGCATCGGCGGATGTAACTCTGACGACACGAACCAAGAGATCGTGAACCGTTTAACAAAAGTAATCCGCATGGCTGACGGGTGCTTGAATCTATTGAAAAAGCAGATGACAGAAGCGGTGAGCCGTAAGCTAGGAAAGGACTCTATCTTTGTTGTATTCCACATGCTTCCGAAAGCTTTAACTGGATCTCAAAAGATCGTTCTTTTTACAAAAGGAAATGCATTTAACGTTCGTGATTTAAATGGAAATCCGGTAGCGCTTGATGTGTTGAATCAGGAGTACATCTCGGGCGGAAAGACGATCGTCGTTACAGCAGAAGGCGAAAAAGAAGTTGATGCACCAGGTTACTACCGAAATGAAGTGCTGCTTCGCGATGTGAAGCTGCCTGCGATGGGCTATGAAACGTTTGAAGTGGTTGAAGGCGGAGAAAACGACCTTCTATCTCATAAGTTTTTAAACAGTCATTTAATCGAGAACGACCATTTCCGCATTTTTGAGGAGAATGGGATACTAAATCTTGAAGTAAAAGCTACTGACCAAACGATATCTGATTTTATGAGATTCGAAAATGTTGCAGACGCTGGTGACTCGTACGACTTCTCACCTCTAGAAGAAGATGCACCAATCTATTCGAAAAAAGTGCTGTCTGTGTTCGTGGAAGCGAGTGCGGGGACTGAATTTATGGAAGTTGTTCATGTGTTGAACGTTCCGGGCAACTTAAAAGACCGAAAATCAGGCGATATTAAAAAAGGACTAGCGGTTGTAACGCGATTCGAGCTTCGTAAAGGTGAAAATTTTATCCGAGTTAAACATGAGATCGAAAATGATGTGAAGGATCACCGCGTTCGCGTGCTGCTTCAAACATCCATTGAATCACCTGAACATTCTTTTGGTGATCAAGGCTTTAGCTTGATTCAGCGACCAACAGTTAATCAATATATGGAAAACTGGCGTGAACAGAAGTTTGCAGAAGCTCCAGTACCGATCTATCCATTGGAAAACTTGGCTGGCGCGACGAATGGTGAATGGACTGCCGCTTTCCTGACAAAAGGAATCAAGGAATATGAGCTGATTAAGGAAACAGGTGAGATGGCGCTGACATTGTTCAGAAGTGTTGGGCTGCTCGGCCGCGACAACTTGGCTTGGAGACCAGGAAGAGCGTCTGGAATCAACAACAAAGTCGTTTACACACCTGATGCTCAAATGCAGGAAAAGATGACGTTTGAGTATGCGATTCATATCGGAAAAGGTCACGATGTTAAACAGTTGTTTAAATTTGTGGACCAATATCGCGGTCATTCTTTAAGTTATCAAAAGCAATCACTGAACACATTTGAAGAGCGGCTTGACCGTTTTGAGATTCCTTATCCGGTTGATATTCTGCCAGCTAGCTTCAGTTTGTTTGAATCAACAGGAGATGTTTTCTTGAGCACACTGAAAAAAGCACACGATGACAATTCTGTAATTTTACGCTTGTTTAACCCGAGTGAGCAAGAACAGACGGTGGTGTTATCGAGCGAACACATCCAGTCTGTTTCACAAACGAAACTGAACGAGAAAAGCGTAATCGACGTTAAGGATGAAGTAACTGTTAGACCCAAAGGATACGTTACACTGAAACTGGTTATGAAGGAGAATGCGTAAATGAGTTTTCCAGAAAAAGTTGAGAAGCTGCTAAAAACGATCTATGGTGAGGACTTTTTACCTGAATATAAAAACGAGATTTTAAATCTTGTTGAGGCGTGGAAAAAGAAAGAGTGGAGCAAAACAGCTCCCCTTTCCGAGAAAAATGTGTATCTGATCACTTACGGCGACATCATTAAAGAAGAAGGTCAGCCGACGTTAAAGACGCTGAACAAGTTCATTAATGAATATGCAAAAAATGAGATCACAGATGTTCACTTGCTGCCGATGTTTCCGTACACATCTGATGACGGTTTCTCTGTAGTCGATTACCGTGAGATTCATCCTAATCTTGGCGACTGGTCTGATATTGAACGCTTTTCTGGGGATTACCGTCTCATGTTTGATTTTGTGGCGAATCATATGTCCAAATCGAGCAAGTGGTTTCAAGGGTATCTGAAGGGTGAGCCGGAATATGCGAGCTACTTCATTCCTCGTGAAGACGGATTTGATGCTTCAAAGGTGGTTCGTCCGCGTACGTCGCCTCTTTTCCATGAATATGAAGGCGGGAAGACAGCTTGGACAACTTTCTCTGAAGATCAGGTGGATGTGAACTTTAAGCATTTTCCGGCGTTAATGGAAATGACGGATATTTTATTAGAGTATGCGAACCGTGGCGGGACAAGCATTCGTCTAGACGCGATCGGCTTTATGTGGAAAGAATCGGGCACGACTTGTATCCACTTGCCGCAAACGCATGCGATCATTCAGTTATGGCGTGAAATTTTAGAACAGTTGGAGTTAAACACTTTATTAATTACAGAGACGAACGTACCTCATAAAGAAAACATCAGCTATTTTGGTGATGGCGAGAATGAGGCGCACATGGTGTATCAGTTCTCCTTGCCGCCTCTAGTACTGCACACGTTAACAACACATGATGCGAGTAAACTGACTGGCTGGGCGAAAACGATTGAAAAAGTTTCTGATTCAGCTACTTATTTTAACTTTTTAGCAAGTCATGACGGAATCGGCATGCGTCCGACGGAAGGAATTTTAACGGAAAAAGAGCGTACAGTTTTGGCTGAAAAAGTGCTGGAGAACGGCGGCCGCGTATCATACAAGAGTAATCCGGATGGAACGGAATCTCCTTATGAGCTGAACATCAATTATATGGACGCGCTCATCAACAAGGACGAAGATGTAAGTGAGGATGTTCAAGTTCAGAAGATGCTTGCGGCACACTCCGTACTGTTTTCAGTGATGGGAGTTCCGGCAGTGTATTATCACTCGCTTTTAGGATCTGAAAATGATTATGAAGGCTTAGAGTCATCAGGAATCAACCGAAGGATCAATCGTGAAAAATTCGACTATGAAGATTTGGTTGGTCAGCTGGAAACTTCAACGCGCAGGCAGAAGGTTTTTACGGGATTGAAGAAACTGATTCGTACTCGCCAAGGCGAGAGCGCGTTTAATCCGTTTGCGGCTCAATTGATTTTAGAGCTTGGCGAGCAGGTATTTGCGTTAGTACGCAGAAATGAAGAGACAGGTGAAACGGTGTTGTTTGTTGTGAACGCTGCATATGACACGGTTGAAGTTGAGCTTCCGTTTGGTGGACCTGACCTTTGGAGCGGAGAAACAGTCGAAGGATCTGTTGAGCTCGCGCCGTATCAGTTTATGTGGATCAAAAAATAAAGGCAGCTAAATCACAGTTGTTTTTGAAAGTAGTTGATTTCCGTTCCAGGTTGCTCGCTTTCCGCGGGGCGTGCGGTGAGCCCCCTAGGCTTTTTCAGCCTGACGTGGTCTCACCTGCCCACTCGTCCCGCAGGAGTCTCGCACCTTGCACTCCAATCAACTTAACTATGGAGACAACTAAAACAACCTCACAAGCAACAATTTAATAGAAAAAGAAAAATAAAAGAAGGTGGACGCAATGAAGATTATCATCGCTCCCGATTCGTTTAAAGAAAGCATGACGGCGGCCGAAGTCTGTGCCGCTGTCAAGGTTGGATTTCGGAAAGTGTTTGGGGACACTGAATATGTGCAAGTTCCTGTTGGTGATGGTGGAGAAGGAACCGTTCAGTCGGTCGTGGACGCGACGGATGGTCAAATCGTTGAAGTTACAGCGACAGGTCCGCTCGGAGAAAAAGTGGATGCCTTTTATGGACTGACAGGTGACGGGAAGACGGCAGTGATCGAGATGGCTGCCGCTTCTGGTCTCCATCTTGTTCCGAGAGAGAAACGAAACCCTTTGGTGACAACGACTCGCGGGACGGGCGAACTGATTTTAGATGCTCTCGATAAAAAAGTGGAACGTATCGTGCTCGGTCTTGGCGGATCGGCGACGAACGACGGTGGAGCAGGAATGGCTTCAGCTCTTGGTGTGAAATTTTTAGATGTAAATGGTGAGGAGCTTCGTCCGGGCGGAGAAGCGTTAGGCGAACTGCTTACAATTGACGTATCTGACATGGACCCGCGATTGAAATCAGTAAAAGTAGATGTTGCATGTGATGTGACGAACCCGTTGACTGGACCACTGGGAGCATCTGCTGTCTTTGGTCCGCAAAAGGGAGCGACACCTGAGAAGGTTGGCGTTTTGGATGCGGGTTTGAAAAGATACGCTGAAGTTGTGGAGCGGAATCTTGGCTTGCAAGTGGATGAACTTCCAGGAGCAGGTGCTGCAGGTGGATTAGGTGCTGGAGTTGTCGCGTTTTTAGACGGAAAACTGCAAAGCGGAATCGACCTCGTGCTTGATGTTATCGGATTTGAAGAAGCTGTTCGTGATGCGGATCTTGTGATCACAGGCGAAGGCCGGATTGATTCCCAGACGGTTCATGGGAAAGCACCAGTTGGTGTGGCCAAACGTGCAAAAGCTGTGGCGCCAGATATTCCAGTCGTTGCAATCGCAGGAAGCATCGGTCCGGATTACGAAGCAGTGTTTGGACATGGCATCGATGCAGTTTTTAGTGTTGTTAACGGTGTAGTTACGTTAGAAGAAGCACTGGCGAACGGATCGGTTAATGTTGAAAAAACAGCTGAAAACATCGCGCGTTTGTTACAATTGAAAATAAATTAGCCCCTTGCTCTCAAGGGGCTTTCCTCATTTATATAGGATTTGAGATTTTTAGAAGTGATTCTTGAAGTGTGATGTTTGGGGACTTATTGTGAGGCAACCTACACGAAATGAACGTTAATGCTTTTGTTTATGCATCATCTTTAACGACGCGATCACGTCATCATTTTGGCTAACTTCGATACGGTTCACAGTATCACGAATTTCGTTAACATCAGTTTCTAATGTATCAAGTCTGGATACAATCTGTTGCTGGCCCACTTCTAAGTTTGTGACTTTATTGTCTAAATTAAAGAATTTATTATCTAATTCAGAAACTTTGTTATCTAATACAGAAACCTTATTATCTAAATTAGAAACCTTATTATCTAAATTAGAAACCTTATTATCTAAATCAGAAACTTTGTTATCGATGCTAAGTAATTTTACTAAAATTTCATTCAATACTTTTTCCATATTTCTCACCTCCTTCATTAGTATTCCTAATGATTTTACAATATATAAAACTTGTCGTACAGTTGGGGTAAATTAAACATGTGTTTAAATTCGAGGAGGTTTTTGCATGAGTGTTATTGATATTAACTGCGATATGGGCGAGAGTTTTGGCGCTTACAGACTCGGAACGGATGAAGAGATTTTAAAGTACGTGACGTCAGCTAACATTGCGTGCGGATTTCATGCTGGTGATCCAGCGACAATGAGAAAAACGGTGAAGCTGGCTCTTGAGCATGGGGTTGGAATCGGCGTTCACCCTGGCTTGCCTGACCTTGCAGGGTTTGGTCGCCGCAATATTGATATTTCGCCTCAAGAAGCGTATGAAATGGTGGTGTATCAGATCGGTTCGTTATGGGCGTTTGTTCAGTCAGAAGGCGGAACGATTCAACATGTGAAGCCTCATGGTGCACTTTACAACATGGCTGCAGTGAACCGTGAGCTGTCAGAAGCCATTGCAGAAGCGGTTTATAAGGTTAATCCGGATTTGATTTTGTTCGGCCTTGCCGGAAGTGAGCTTGTGAAGGCAAGCGAGAAGGCAGGACTTCGCACGGCATCAGAAGTTTTTGCAGACAGAACGTATCAGCAGGATTGCACGCTGACCTCCCGAAAGCTGCCGAACTGCATGATTGAAGATGACGATGAGGCTGTTGCACAAGTGATCCGCATGGTAAAAGAGGGGAAAGTACTGACCCAGCAGGATGTGGACGCGGATATCACCGCAGATACGGTTTGTATCCACGGAGATGGAGCACATGCACTTTCTTTTGCGAAAAAGATTAGGCAGACGCTTGAGGATTCGGGGATAACTGTTCGTAAAATTGGTGAAACTTTATAAAAAATGTTGTAAGCTGGTTCGAATGTGTATGTGATTACACAGATGAGCCAGCTTTTTTTTGATTACCTTCTTATATGAGAATGTTTGAGGTTCGAAATGAAGCATGATTGTAGTTGACCGGGTGAAACAAGCGAAGTGTGTGAAACATTTCAGTGACTCACTTTCCACGGGAGGCGCGTTGACTCAAGGCTAAACAGGTTGCCGAGTCTCGTCGTACCTTACACTCTAATCACTTTACCAATGAATCCAATCAAAATCTCCCCCTTAGAAGCTACAATCTTCTAAAAAACATCAAACAAAACACAGTTTTTGTTTCTTTTGAACAATTTTACGAAAAAACATTGACTTATGTGTTCATTTGTAACAAAATACTTTATATAAAGTGTTCGAAATTAACAAAGGTGATGATAAAGGTGCCTAAAGAGCGTAGAAATGAAATTCTTAAACAATTGAATGCTAATGGAAAAATTGATATTGAAGATCTTGTGAGTAAATTAAATGTTTCAGCGATGACTATTCGACGGGATCTTGCTTTTCTTGAGGAAAACGACAAGATTATTCGGACACACGGTGGTGCGATCTTAAATAAACCACTCGTTGTTGAATCAACTTTTGCCTCCAAAGAAGGGAAATTCAATGCGCAAAAGAAAATGATCGCTCAAAAAGCGATTGAGTTTATTCAAGAGCATTCAACCATTCTTTTAGATTCTGGCACCACAACATTAGAGATCGCAAAACTGCTCAAAGAAAAAAAGACGATAACGGTTGTGACAAATGATATAAAAATTGCAGCAGAGCTGATTGATACTCGTGTAAAAGTGATCGTGACGGGCGGCGAATTGCAAAATAATGTAGGAACATTATTCGGACCGCTGACCGAACAAATGCTGAAGAACATCCATGTTGATGTCTTTTTCCTAGGTGCCCATGCGATTGACTTTAAAGCAGGAGTTACGGCACCTACTTTTGAGAAGGCTTCCATCAAAAAGCTCATGATTGAAGCATCAGAAAAAACGTGGCTAGTAGCTGATTCAAGCAAATTTGATCAAAAATCTCTCACAAAAGTATGCGGCTTAAATCAGATCTCAGGCGTAATTACGGATCACAGCATTACTTCTGAATTGAAAGAAAATATAAGTGAATATCTGGAAGTTGTCATTGTTGAAGGTGGTGAGTAATCATGAAAGTCGGTGTCATTGCGGATGATTTAACGGGTGCGAACGCAACGGGAGTCAAACTCGTGAAACAAGGATTTGAGGCTGCGACTATGGTTTATTATGATCAGCCCCTTGTATCAGGCAGCTATAACGCTGTTTGTATCGACACAGATAGTAGATATGCCAGAAGAGATGTTGCGGAAATGCGAATTGAAAAGTCGATAGAAAACCTGAAATCCTGGGGAGCAGATGTGATATGCAAGCGAATCGACAGCACGGTAAGAGGAAATATCGGCATTGAAGTTGATAAGGTTCTGAATGAACTGGGAGAAAAATCAATTGCCGTTGTTGTCGCATCATTTCCTGACTCAAGCCGTATCACATCTGGCGGATATCTTTTAGTGAATGGTGTACCAGTTCAAGCGACTGATGTTGCAAAAGATCCAGTTACACCGCTGACTGAATCGTTTGTCCCTTCTATTATTAAAAAACAAAGTGAACATCCTGTTACTCATCTCGGGCTTGAAACTGTCCTTCAAGGAAAAGATATCATTCTACAAGATTTGAAGAAACGGATTCAAGAAGGGAACCGGATTATCGTTATGGATGCGGTGACCGACGAAGAGATTGAAGATATTGCACATGCCATGGCTTTAATAGAGGATTATCAGCTAGTACCGGTTGATCCGGGGCCGCTTACTGCGTACTATTCAAAAGCTTATACAAGTCAGCACACACAAAGCAAAAAGATTATCGTAACCGTTGGAAGTGTGACATCGTTAAGCGCACAGCAACTGGATTACTTAATCGATAAAACAGATGCTATACCCGTCTATGTAGATGCAAATAAACTGGCTAGCCTATCAGAAAGCTGGGAAACAGAAGTTGACCGGGTGGTACAAGAAGCTTTAGAACAAATTCGCATGCAAGATATTCTGGTGATCACGACCAATTCGCCTGCAGCTGAACGATTAGATCTTAAACGATTATCTGAAGGACAAGGTGTAAGTCAAGACCAGCTAGCAAAACGAATCGCGGATGGATTAGGCAAAATTACGCGATTAGTCATTCAATCAACTTCGTACGAAATCGGCGGATGCTTCTCAAGTGGAGGTGATGTTACAGCTTCTCTATGTTCGGTGGGAAGAGCGGAAGGAATCAAACTAAAAGACGAAATCCTTCCACTAGTCGCATATGGGGAGTTCATTGGAGGATATTTCAATGGTATCCCTTTAGCCACAAAGGGTGGAATGGTTGGCGACAAAAAATCGATTTACACGATAGTAAAGCATCTTTTAACCAATCAAACGTCAACAAAACAAGTGAATTAAGTTTATAAAAAACTTTAAAATAAATACTTTCGAGGAGGAACTTAACATGACAACAACAACAAACGAGAGAGCAATAATTGCCATTCCGATGGGTGACCCTGCAGGTATAGGGCCAGAAATCACGATGAAATCTCTTACAAAAAAAGAGATCTATGATATTAGTAAACCACTAGTAATCGGGGATGCAGCCGTATTGGAGAAAGCAATTGCGATTGTTGGAGCAGATCTAACAATTAATGAAGTAAGTTCACCAGCAGAAGGAAAGTATGAGCTGGGGACTGTTGATGTAATTAACTTAAATAATATTGATATGGATCAGCTTCAATACGGTGAAGTTTCTGCTCAAGGTGGGCAAGGAGCTTTTGAATATATCCAAAAATCAGTAGAACTTGCAATGGCTGGAGAAGTTAAAGCACTTGCTACAACACCTATCAATAAAGAATCACTAAAGGCGGCAAAAGTTCCTTATATCGGTCATACGGAAATGCTTGAAGCATTAGCAGGTTCCAACGATCCGTTAACGATGTTTGAAGTAAGAGGGATGAGAATTTTCTTTTTAACCCGTCATCTGTCACTTAAAGATGCGATTGACGCTATGACAAAAGAACGCGTACATGATTATTTGATACGCTGCGACAGAGCACTTGCTCGTCTTGGTGTTGAGAACAGAAGATGGGCGGTTGCAGGCTTAAATCCTCATGGAGGGGAAGGCGGTTTGTTCGGCTGGGAAGAAGTAGAACAGATTAGACCAGGCATCGAACTGGCTGCTGCAGACGGAATCAACGTAGTAGGTCCAGTTCCGGCTGACTCTGTATTCTTCCAGGCATTAAACGGAAAATATGATGCCGTTTTATCTCTATATCATGACCAGGGTCATATCGCAGCGAAAATGACAGATTTCCATGGAACAATTTCGATCACAAACGGCTTACCTTTCTTAAGAACATCTGTAGACCATGGAACCGCTTTTGATATTGCAGGTAAGAATATTGCAGAAAGCACAAGTATGGAACAATGCATCAAGCTTGCCGCTCAATACGCACCAAAGTTTACTGCGAATAGCTTATAAAAAATTAATAACGTGAAGGGTGTAAAATCGCCCTTCACTATTATAGTAGCAAAATAAAAGCGCTTACAAAATAGGGGGTATTAACATGGAAGTTTCAGGAGCACAAATGGTAGCTGGTTTAGTTCTTGGTGTTATTGCATTAATCTTTTTTGTATTAAAAACAAAAGTTCATGCGTTTTTAGCTTTGATTATTGCAGCCTCCATCGCAGGATTAGTAGGTGGAATGGAGCCGGGTAAAGTGGCAGACACCATTTCTGCCGGATTCGGAAGCACGTTAGCATCCATTGGTATCGTTATTGGTCTTGGAGTAATGATCGGACGAATTCTTGAAGTATCAGGAGCTGCAGAAACATTAGCTTATTCGTTAATCAAATTTGTAGGCAGGAAAAAAGAAGAATGGGCCATGGCTATAGCAGGTTACATCGTGTCTATTCCTATTTTTGTAGATTCAGCGTTTGTAATTTTAAATCCGCTTGTAAAAGCACTTTCTAAAAAGACAGGAAAATCAGTTATTTCTTTGGGTGTTGCATTGGCTGTAGGTCTTGTCATTACTCACTCTTTAGTACCACCTACACCCGGACCTCTTGGGGTAGCAGGCATTTTCGGAGTGGATATTGGTTTAATGATCGGTCTCGGGCTTGTATTTGCTATACCGATTATGATTGCAGGTGTACTTTACGCGAAATGGTTAGGTAAAAAAATCTACCAAGTTCCAGATGATACCGAACTCGGCTTTACAAGACCAAATAAACAAGCTGCTTATCAAGAGTTTATTGAACTTGCCAGTACAAGAGAGAATGATCTTCCTTCACTAAGCCGTTCGCTTGTGCCGATTGTCTTACCGATTCTATTAATCTTTTTAAATACGACATTAACCGCTCTAGAACTGACTACAGGCTTTTATGGTATTCTCATTTTCTTAGGTAAGCCGATTATTGCGGTCAGCATTGGTTTACTCGCTGCCATCTATTTCTTGGCTGGAAATTTAAGCCGTTCTGACTCTCTTGATAGAATGGAAGAGGGAATCCAAACAGCAGGAATCATCCTTCTCGTAACAGGGGCAGGTGGTGCGCTAGGGAACGTACTTCGTGAAAGCGGAGCGGGGGATTATATCGCTAAAAGTATTGCGGATTTGGCGTTGCCGGCCGTTCTGATCCCATTCTTTGTAGCTACGATTGTACGACTTGTCCAAGGAAGCGGAACGGTAGCGATGATTACAGCGGCATCTATTTCAGCACCGATTCTTTCACAGCTTGATGTAAACATGGCATTAGCCGCACAAGCTGCTGCAATGGGTTCAATGGTCTTCTCCTATTTTAATGATAGCCTATTCTGGGTGGTTAACAGAATGTTGGGGATAAAAGATGTAAAAGAACAGATCATGGTATGGTCTGTACCGACGACAATTTGTTGGTTTGTCGGGTTGGTTTCTCTTCTCGTCGCAAATATGATTTTTTAAAAAAATTACGAAAAAAGATGCTCAAAACGAATTGAGCATCTTTTTATTTAGGTGATCATTCCGCAGACTCTTCATCCGCTTTTTCATTTTTAATAAAAAATGAAATAATGAGTCCGATTAAGGATAAAACGGAAACCACAATGAACGCCATGTTGGCGCCATACATATCAGGATAAGAAATCCCAGGGTTATCTTTGGCGTTACCTGCCACTGTTGTCATAACGGTCACCAAAATCGCTGTTCCGACTGATGCGGCGATCATTTTCATCGTATTATCCATCGCGGCGCCGTGCGGTATTAAACGTTTTGGCAATCGATTCAGCCCGGCAGTCGCCACAGGCATCATTACCATCCCTAGCCCCAGCATCCGAATGCTGTACATGACCGTGATAAACGTAAAGGATGTGGATGGGCCGAGTGTCGCGAATGCAAAGGAAGAGCCCGTGATTATAGTTAAACCTGTGAACGCAAGCCATTTCGCGCCGAATTTATCAAATAGCCGGCCGGTAATCGGTGATAACAGCCCCGTAATCAGTGCGCCAGGTAAAAGTGCCAATCCTGCCTCAAACGCTGTAAAATCCCTCATGTTTTGCATAAATAACGGAATAATCGTCTCAGCTCCGATCAGTCCCATAAATGTGATCATCCCAATCGCTACAGTAAGCGGGAAGACTGAGTTGGCAAACACACGAAACTCAAGCATCGGATGTTTTAAACGTAGCTGTCTCGTGATAAAAAGCACAAGCGCCACCACGCCGATTCCCAGCCACAACAAGGTGCTTGAAGCCGTCCATCCTAAGTTCCCCGCGCATGTGAATCCATAAAGAAGTCCGCCGAATCCAAACGAGGACAGGATAATGGATAAAACATCAACCCTTGTTTTCGCCGTCTCTGTCACATTTTTTAAAGCAAAATAAGCGACGATAATATCGATAAGTGCAATTGGTAAGATAATAAAGAATAGTAGCCTCCACGAATAATGCGATGTTACCCAGCCGGACAAGGCTGGACCGATTGCCGGCGCAAATGATATAACAAGACCGACTAACCCCATCGCAGATCCTCGTTTGTTCACCGGAAAAATCATGAGAAAAACAGTTTGCATGAGCGGCAGCATGACGCCAGCTCCGCTTGACTGAATCACCCTTCCAAGCAAGAGCATCTCGAAGTTTGGTGCCAATCCGGCAACTATTGTACCAAAAGCGAATACGCCCATAGCAGAGAGAAAGAGCTGTCTTGTCGTAAAACGCTCTAATAAAAATGCGCTGACTGGAATCATGATCCCGTTCACGAGCATAAACACCGTTGTCAGCCACTGTGCGCTGTTCGCAGTGATGTTCATCTCGTCCATGATCGGCGGTATCGCTGTAATCATCAGTGTTTGGTTCAAGATTGCAATAAACGTTCCGGCAAGAAGCAGAGTTACAATCGTAGACTGTTTATAATTTTGTGTTGCTTCCATTCACATCTCATCCCTGTCAAAAATTATGATGTGTACAGCTTACACGATTTTTATTTGAAATCACATAAAAGTGCTTAGCGTAATATATTAGTTAAAAACCTGGATGATGAGATGGATGCGGAACAGCTAGCTTTGAACGATGACGTGTTACTTTTACTAGATATCTTTGTGATTTTATCGGTTGATAGGAACCCTATGATGGGTGTTTTAGTAGGATTGCTTAAAGCAGTGACAAAAGATCGTTCTCTCAGGATAGCATTTATTTTATTAGTGATCGTATTGAACATGGGAGTGAGAAAATAATCATTTATACCCGGGCATGAGGAAGGATGATGTCTAGCTGTTTTCCTGTTTTTAAACAATTCATACTATTTAAACGATTTCGTTATTATCTTACAATAGGGTGAAAAGGAGGGCTATTGTGAGAATACAAGCTAAGCGATTACTTATTTTAGGGATAATATGTTTATGTAGTATGGTATTTTTCGATTCACAAGCGGCTGAGGCAAAAGAAAAGGACAAGACAAGCTGTTATGACTCAACTGTTTCGTTAACACCAGAGGAACAGAGGATTGAGGATGGGAAGCCGATTCCACAGCAGATTTTAGAAGACAGTGAATTTACTCAATACGTAGATAAGTTTAAGCGAGATCTTTGTTCGGCAAAAAGTGAAAAACAAGCTGAAAAGTTAATCGAAAGACACGGAACGAAGCTATGGAAAACAGCGGTTGACCGTGCTCAGGGGAAACGACCCGATTTAGGAGAGCTCGATACATATGATGATCGTCCGCTATACTGGGCGAGACTCAGCATGACAAGTGCACTAAGACAATGGGATCCACATTTTGAGGTAACAGAAGAAAAACGGGAACAGCTCATGAAAAAGCTAGAGTACACTTCACGTGGGATTACAACGATTCATTTTCTGCAGGGTGAACGAGTTAAGCGTGTCCTCGTAAGTGGTTTTGACCCGTACCGTTTGGAGCAGGAATTTCGCCGTACGAATCCTTCAGGCGCAAGCGGATTGCAGCTCGACGGTCGATTGGTCTGGACGGATGATGGACTAGCTGTGATTCAAGCAGTGAATTTTCCAGTTCGATGGGACGATTTTGAAGAAGGGATTGTTGAAGATACGTTCGGTCCATTTTTAAAAGAAGGTCCGAAGCGTGTGGACTTGATGATGACGATCAGTCAGGGCGGACCTCGCAAAATGGCGATTGAAGGTTATGCCGGTCGCTGGCACACAGGGGCTGACAACAAGCTGGAAGAGCGGGCTGAAGTGACGCCGACCGTTTCTGATTGGCCGATGCCAGAACCGCTCCCGGAATTCATTGAAACAACACTGCCGTATGAAGAAATGATTGCGGCGGAAACAGGTCCATGGCCGGTATTCCGAAACGATGAGGTTTGTGAGTGGCTGCCGCCGAACTTTGAAGATCCAGCTGTTTGTCATGATGGCGGTCCAACACCAGGCTCAAAGGCAAGAGCCGGCGGGGGAGGGAGCTACTTATCGAACGAAAGCATGTACAGATCCAATCGCGTTCGTTTAGGTCTAGGGGCTGACGATATCCCGGGTGGCCACCTTCACATCGCGGCCCAGGAATTTTATCCAGTAGATAAATCGGTTTACATCACCGATGAATTTAAGAATTTCCGCAAGAATACGGTAGATCAGACGGTTGAACTAGTAGAAGCAGCTGCACGAGGAATAGAGTAATAGATTTGGGAAGGGTGCCTTCAGGTCGGAGGGCACTCTTTTTAGTGTGATAACTTTTTATAAAACCATATGAGAAATAAACCTATCGAAATGACAGACACAAGAACGAAAACCCAAATCCCTTCAGCAAAAAGAGAAACAATTAATCCGACGATGCTAAAAATTAATATAAACCAGCCAACTATGAACACTAAACTCAACGTAAATTCTTTAAACGCAATCAAGAAAACTTTCCTCCCAGATTAAGAATCTACTGCCCCTCAAACGGAAAGCCAGTTAAAAGGTCTAAGATAAAAATCAGAACAAAACTAACATACGATAAGGCTATGGTAATCAATAGTTTGTTAAAACCTTTGTTTAAAATAATTGCAAGTATGTAAAAAACTGCTGACAACATGATGGTGTTATTCCAATAGCCCGTTCCCTGAAAAAATCGATAGAGCGTGATCGTGTAAAAAACACTCCATAACAGAAGTGAAATGATGTAAAACTTCCTCATTCGTAATCTCCTTTTGAAAATTTATCCTATAAAAATACTAACATAGGAATCAGCCTCAATAAAAAAGTGACCTAAACGGACAGCTCTCTACGTATTCTAGAATAGTGAGTTCTACGGACTTGCTAAGATAAGAGGTGCTGCACCATGAATATCGTCGAGATCCTGAATCAATTGAGCGACCGCTTTTTTAAGATGAGGGTGTATGATTTATCTGCTCAGATGGCTTATTATTTTCTAATGTCGGTTTTCCCGTTTTTGTTAGTGATTTACTCATTGATGACTTATCTGCCCCTAAATGAGAGCAACATATTGGAGCTGATCCAGCCATATGCTCCTGATGCGACGTACGCTCTCATCGAGAAGACGCTATCTTATACGGTGAGGAGGCAGGAGGGAAATCTTCTTTCCTTAAGTTTAATCGTTACTTTATGGCTTTCTTCGATGGGCTTTCAGTGTATGAAACGTATTTTTAATGACGCGTATGAGGTTCGAAATGATGAACATAAAGTAAAACAAATCGTAGAGAGTCTCTTGTTAACAGTCGGGTTTATGATTGCGGTGCTGTTTTCTGTAATCGTTCCTCTTTTTGAAAAATTATTAAGTGTGTATCTAAAGGGGATCTTTTCGATTGTTGAGTTTCAGAAGTTGTGGATTATAGTGCAGTGGGGGATCGGGACGGTCTTTCTACTTGTCTTTTTTATTGTCCTGTACTCATTTGCGCCTAGCATCAGGCTCAGTTTTAGAAAAGTAGTTCCAGGAGCGTTTTTCGCTACGATTGGCTGGCAGCTTGTATCGATGGGATTTGCTTCTTACGTTAGTGGAAGTAATTATTCTGCGTTGTACGGCCAAGTGGCTGGTCTCGTTGTCTTGATGCTGTGGTTTTATTTGTCAGCGATGATTATTATACTCGGTGGGCTGCTGAATACGGTGGTGTATCCGAATGAGCCTGTAGAATGGTAGCTTCTTAATGGTGTTTTTCTCTATGAAAAGTGGGTTCGCGTGAAACGAAGGAGTTTGTGCGTGAAACAGAAGTGAAAACGCGTGGAACTAGCAAATCACGGGTGAAACGAAGGTGATTTGGCGTGAAACTAAGCCAAAAACGCGCAACGTGTAACAGATTATAAAAACACGTCCCGTAAATAGATAAGGGTGCCTCCAACAAAAGAGGCACCCTCACATTTTTTATAAAACCCCAAACTTCTCATCCCGCACATCCGTAATAAACATATGCCCTGGGGCGTGAGTGATCATGATTTCCGGCTTTACATGCATCGCAACCGCTTGAGGTGTCACGCCGCATGCCCAAAACACAGGAACTTCGCCTTTATGGATCTGAACGGGATCACCGAAATCGGGCTGATACAAATCATAGATCCCGATGCTCTCGGGACTTCCGATATGAACAGGTGCGCCGTGAACAGAAGGGAAGCGGCTTGTAACTTGAACGGCTCTCACTACGTCTTTTTCAGGAATTGGACGCATGCTCACGACCATCGGCCCTTCGAAACGGCCGGCTTTCACACATTCGATGTTCGTTTTAAACATCGGAACGTTGCATCCACGCTCGATGTGCCGTACCGGAATTCCGTTATTCATCAACGCATGCTCAAACGTGAAGCTGCAGCCAAGCAAAAAGCCAACCATCCCGTCATCCCAAAGGTCAGTAATATCGGTTTTTTCCTCAATAAGCTCACCTCGACGATAAACACGATACTTCGGAATATCCACCCGCAAATCCGCATCAGGAGCGACAAGCGCAGGGATAGCTGAACCTGGCTCAGTCACATCCAGAACTGGACATGGTTTCGGATTCCGCTGACAAAATAGAAGGAATTCAAATGCCAATTCTTTTGGTAAAACGACTAAATTTCCTTGAGTATATCCATTAGCAAGTCCGCTCGTCGGCTTTCGCCAATCACCGCATCTGATCATATCGCGCGCTTCAGCAGGATTCATACGGTCTAGTGCATTCATGAAAGCTCCCCCTCAACTTTATGCAAATAACTTAGGCAGTCCTGTGTACAGTGAATAAACACTCATTACGGCCATGATCACAACGATCAGCACACCAAAGATCGTCATCCACATTGGATGCTTGTAGTCACCGACAATCTTTGGTTTGTAAGCCGCAATCAGCATCACACCTAATGAAATCGGTAAAATTAATCCGTTTAATGATCCTACTAAAATGAGAATCTTAACCGGCTGTCCAATAATTGTGAAAACCAGTGTTGAAACAGCAATAAATCCGATGATAATCCACTTATGGTACTTTTCCAAAGTTGGGCTAAATGTACGGATAAATGAGACAGACGTGTAAGCTGCACCGACAACAGAAGTGATCGCAGCGGCCCACATGACGACTCCGAAAATTTTATAGCCAACATTACCGGCAGCTAATTTAAACACGGAAGCCGGCGGGTTAGCTGGATCAAGCGTCAATCCTTGCGCCACGACACCAAGTGCCGCTAAGAATAAAAAGATACGCATGATGGATGCAATCCCAATCGCTGAAACAGAACTTCTAGTAACTTCTCCTAAATTTTCTTTTCCTTTAATCCCTGCATCAAGCAAACGGTGAGCACCTGCAAACGTAATGTAACCACCGACTGTTCCTCCGACTAGGGTTACAATCGCAAGTACATCGATTGTGTCTGGAACGAACGTTTTTACAACCGCTTCTCCAACAGGAGGCTGAGCGGTAAACATGACATAAACCGTTAACGCGATCATGATAAAACCAGCAACTTGCGTGAAACGGTCCATCGCTTTTCCAGCTTCACGGACAACGAAAACTAAAATGGCGATAACTCCACTTAATAGGGCACCCATTTTAGGAGAAACGCCAAAAAGAACGTTAACTCCAAGTCCAGCACCCGCAATGTTTCCGATGTTAAAGGCTAAGCCTCCCATTACGATCAACGCGGCAAGGAAAAATCCTAAACCAGGCAGAACATCATTTGCGATATCCTGCGCTCTTTTTTCGGAAACCGCGATAATACGCCACACGTTCATCTGAGCCCCAATATCAATAATGATGGAAGTTAAAATAACAAAACCAAAACTTGCGGCAAGAATAGATGTAAAGTGTGTAGTCTGTGTTAAAAATCCTGGTCCGATGGCGGATGTTGCCATCAAAAACGCGGCGCCTAGCAGTATACTAGCTTTCGATTCTTTCTTCATACTCTTCCTCCTAGATTACTTCGATTCTTGTTTTATTTTTAGTGAGATTCCTTGTTTCAACTGGTGTATTTGTTTTTCTCGGTCTAAATAAAGTTGTTGAGCGACTTCGTGTGAGACCTCGGTGAATTGTACTTTGTCGCCAGGCTTCAGCTGCGCCATGATTGGTAAGTCAACCGTCGCGATCTGCCAGATTTTTGGATAGCCGCCTGTTGTTTGGCGGTCTGCGAGGAGCACGATCGGATTGCCTTCTGACGGAACTTGGATCGTCCCGAAGTTCACCGCTTCTGAAAGCATTTCTTGTTCTTTTTCGAGTTGGAGTTCAGGTCCTTTCAGGCGATACCCCATCCGATCAGACTGCGATGTCACTTCAAACGATTCGGTAAAAAGTTTCATCTGACTTTCTTGTGTGAACCAGTCATACTGTCGACCTTTCATCACGCGCACTTTCGGCTTTGAAACAGGTGTTGACGTGAATTCTGATGCGATCGTCCATTGCATCTCGGCAAACTTTTGTCCGTCTAATTCCGCAGCTAACACTTTCGTAATTTGAGTTGCAAAGTCACTAGGTTCCTTAAGTGAAAGCTCGTCATCTGCTTGAAGCGGTTTTCCGTTAAAGCCGCCGATTCCTGCCCGTATGTAAGTAGATTTGCTGTCCATCACTTCAGGCAGGTCGAAACCACCGGCAACAGCGAGGTAAGCACGACAGCCAGTTTTACATCCTCCGAACTTAAGCTTGCTTCCGGCTTTCACTAAAACAGAACGCCATAACTTAACCGGCTTCCCATCGACTGAAGGGGAGAGGTTTCCGCCACAGATCGAGATCAGCGTGTCTTTTGTAAATTCCATGTCAGGACCTAATAAAGTGAGCTCCAGTGTCGCTTCATTCTCATCATTGCCAACTAAAAGGTTTGCTATCCGGTGAGCGGTCGCATCCATCACGCCACTCGCGATCACACCGTATTTTTGATAGCCGTAGCGGCCTAAATCCTGAACACTTGTAAGGAGGCCCGGCTTCGTAATCTTAATCATTTTCGCTCTCCTCCCATTTTTGAAACTCTTCTTCTGAAATCGGTACGAATTTTATCTGATCACCTGCTTGTAAAAGGCTAGGTGTATCGCCTTCCGGTAGAAAAAGTTTGAGCGGCGTTTTACCGATTAATTGCCATCCACCAGGCGTTTCGATCGGATACACTCCCGTTTGTTTGCCGGCAATCCCGACCGATCCAGCTGGAATCTTAAGTCTCGGATTTTTTCGTCTTGGCGCAGCAATTCGTTCATCCATCCCGCCGATATAAGGAAATCCAGGGGCAAACCCGATCATGTAAACGATGTATTCACCATTTGAATGAATGTCGATCACTTCTTCTGGGGTCAGTTCGTTTCGTTCTGCTACTTCTTCCAGATCTGGTCCGAACTCTCCGCCATAGCATACAGGAATCTCGACGACACGCGGTTTTGCTCCTTCTTCCACGTCTAGTTTTTCCAAATGTGCGCTCAATTCCTCACACACTTGTTCATAAGGAAGAGTGTTTGTTTCGATTTTACAAGGGTCATAAAAAACGGCGACCGTCGTAAAACCAGGAACATATTCAATCACCCAGTCAAAAGATTGTTTCTCTAAAAAAGAGGAGACTTTATTCACTTTTTGCTGAATGTCCCGGCTGATGTCTTCGCCGAGCTCGATGATTACACTGTTGTCACCTAAAGGCTGCAATTTAAACTCCATCATTTTCTCCCCTGTCTATTTATGTAAAATTAATCAGAATATTTGTATATTTATAAAGTTCTAGTATAAAGGAAACCGCTTTAAAATCAAACCTTCATATCAATTGTTTCCCGATAGTAATTATTTCTAGTCTCGAATTTTTCATACAGGTGGTTTATCTTTAAACAAACGTTTAAAATGAGGAGTAGAAAACCCAGATAGGGAGTGTTGTGAAAGTGTATAATGAACCGATTTTTCTAAAACCTGTATTCAAAGACCGAATCTGGGGCGGAACAAAGCTTCGTGAAGAGTTCGGCTATGATATTCCAACGGAAACAACCGGTGAATGCTGGGGAATTTCCGCTCATTCAAACGGACCGAGTGAAGTAGTGAACGGACCCTTAAAAGGAAAAACGCTTGATCAAGTGTGGGACGAGCATCGCGAACTCTTCGCTGATCAAGAGGGAGAAGACTTTCCTTTATTGGTAAAAATTTTAGACGCGAAGACAGATCTTTCCGTTCAGGTGCATCCGGATGATTCCTACGCGCGTGAAGTAGAAGGCGAGGCGTTCGGTAAAACAGAATGCTGGTACGTGATCGATTGCGAGCCAGGCGCAGAATTGGTGTATGGCCATCACGCTGGTTCGAAGCTTCAGTTTGAAGAAATGGTAGCAGATGGGCGCTGGAATGATCTTTTGCGGAAAGTAGCGATCAAGCCAGGCGATTTCGTGTATGTGCCAAACGGAACGATTCATGCGATCGGTGAAGGAACGATGATTTTAGAGACGCAGCAAAGTTCTGATATCACATACCGCGTGTATGACTATGACCGTCGTGATGATGCTGGAAACACACGCGAGCTTCATATTGAAAAATCAATAGAAGTCGCAATGATTCCGCATCAGGATGCTGACTTCGAGCCAGTATTATCAGCGAATGAGGATTTGAAGATCGAGAAGCTGATTAAAGAGAACTATTTTACGGTGTATCACTGGAACTTAGAAGGTTCAGTTAGCGCGGTAGAGAATCCTTCGTATCTTTTGGTAAGTGTGCTGGAAGGTGAAGGAGAGTTGAAGATTGATGGTCAATCTTCTTCCGCATTTAAAAAAGGTGACCACTTTATCTTGCCATCCACAGTGAAAAACTTCGGAATGAGCGGTAATGCGAAGTTTATCATGTCGCATCCGACATTTAGTAAATAAGAAAAATATATCCAAAAGTATTCAATAAAATGTTAAAATAAGAAAAGGGCATCCATAGTGATGCCCTTATTTTTATTGAATATTTTATAAAATGGGGTAGGAAGTATGAGTTGGGAAATTCAATATGAAAAGTGGATGAATAGTCCTGTTGTTGATGAAGTAATGAAAGATAAAATGAAGTCTCTTTCAGAAAAAGAGAAGGAAGATGCATTTTATAAGAACTTGGAATTCGGAACAGGCGGCATGCGTGGAGAAATTGGACCTGGAACGAATCGGATAAACACCTTCATGGTTCGTAAGGCGACTGAAGGATTAGCCTTGTATATAAAAGGTCAGGGGGAAGACGCACAGTCTCGTGGTGTCGTTATTGCATATGATTCACGTCATATGTCAAAGGAGTTTGCTTTAGAAGCAGCATTAACCCTCGGAAATCATAACATAAAAACATATGTGTTTAAGGAACTGAGACCAACACCTGAGTTATCATTTGCCGTTCGTCACCTCAATGCATTCGCTGGTATTGTTATTACTGCTTCACATAATCCACCTGAATACAACGGATATAAAGTATATGGTCCAGATGGGGGACAACTTCCACCGGCTATGGCTGATAGAATCATTGATTTTGTGAATGAAGTGGAAGATGAGTTAAAGATTCAGGTTTCAGAAGAAAAATACCTTTTAGAAAAAGGGTTGTTATCATATGTACTTGAGGAAATTGACACAGCTTACAATGAACAGCTAAAAACAATTGTCCAAGATCCTGAACTATTGAGAAAGTATGCAAAAGATTTAAAGATCGTATTTACCCCTCTGCACGGAACTGCTAATATCCCAGTCCGAAAAGGGTTGGAGAGTCTTGGATTTAAAGATGTAACAGTTGTAAAAGAACAAGAACTGCCAGATGCTAATTTTTCTACGGTGAAATCACCAAATCCAGAGGAGCATGCTGCGTTTGAGCTCGCAATTCAATATGGCGATCAGTTGGATGCTGATATCCTCCTCGGTACTGATCCAGATGCAGACAGGGTTGGGGTAGCTGTTAAGAATTCTGAAGGAAAATATCAAGTATTAACAGGTAACCAGCTAGGTGCACTAATGCTGGACTATATTTTAACAAAACGACAGGGTCAAGGGACTTTGCCATCTAATGGAATCGTACTTAAGACGATTGTTACATCCGAAATTGGTCGTCAGATTGCTGGAGAATTTGGAATAGCTACCATGGATACACTTACAGGCTTTAAATTCATAGGGGAGAAAATCAATGAATTCGAGAAAACAGGAGAGCATACATTCTTGTTTGGATACGAAGAAAGCTATGGGTATTTAATTGGTGATTTCGTTCGTGATAAAGATGCGGTTCAATCTTGTCTTTTAGCGGCTGAAATAACTCTATATTATAAAACGAAAGGCATGAGTTTGTATGAAGGTCTTTTGGAGTTATTCGTTAAATACGGTTACTATAAAGAAGATTTAATTTCTATGACTCTAAAAGGTAAGCAAGGTGCAGAAGAAATTCAACATATGATGACTTATTTCAGAGAGAATGCACCATCTTTAATGGCTGGACAAAAAGTTACTGCAATTGAAGATTACGAGATTGGCGAACGATTTGATATGATTAAGAGTTTGAAAGAATTTATTAATTTGCCAAAATCTAACGTATTGAAATTTATTTTGGAAGACGGAACATGGTTCTGTTTACGTCCGTCAGGCACAGAGCCCAAAATTAAGTTTTATTTCGGTGTAAAAGGAAACTCTCTAGCGGACAGCTCCGAAAAATTAGAAATTGTTAAAAGAGAAGTTATTGAAAAGATACAGTCAATACAGGTTCTTAACGTGTAAATATGAAAATGCCCAATCAAACGAGATTGGGCATTTTTTATTTAAAGGCATCAAAGGTAGACTCGCGTTTTAATAGTTTAGCAGGGAGAAGAAGCTCTGTGATCGGTTCATCTGTGTTGTCCATCCGCCAAACGAGCTGTTCGATCGCTTTTCTTCCATACAGCTCCAGATCAATATCCACCGTTGTAATTTTGGGATTAGCCAATCTTGAAAGCTGCCCGTTATCAAAGCTGCACACCGAAACATCATTAGGCACGCTTAAGCCCTTTTGCTGAAGCGCAGACTGAACAAAAAATCCGAGTCCGTCGTTTACGCAAAACCAAGCTGTCGGCTGTGTCCCGTCTGAATCCACCAAATCACGAACTACGATTTCACTTTCCTCGACAGATGAAAAAATCAATTGCTGATCAACTTGCAGTTCGTGCTCTTGAAAAGCGAGCAAGTAGCCTTCAAGTCGTTCCTGATAACTCGGTGAAAAGCGGGTATTCCCAACGAATGCAATCTTTTCATGACCAAGATCAATCAGATGTTTAACAGCCGTATATGCCGCAAAACGGTTATTCGTCAAAATCGCATCTGCCTGAATGAGCGGGTGATGATGGTCTATCGTTACTGTTGGAATGCCGGTTGCGATGACTTTGTTGATATATTCCGTGCTGATATGCGATAAGATGAGCACGCCATCTACTTGTTTGTTTTCTATAAAAGAAGGGAGAGTCAGATTCTCCTTCGCCTCGTTAGTTACCGACTGAATCAGTACATTCAGCCCTTTGTTTGTCGCCTCTTTTTCCACACTCAAATAAATCTTTCCAAAAAAGCTTTGCAACGAAAAAGCTAGGTCTGAAGCGATCAGTCCGATGTTTCCTGTTCCACCGTTATATGTTTTCACTGGATTCGTCTTGTATTGATATCCTAACTCTCTAGCTGTTTCTTCAATTTTTTTACGCGTTGCAGGACTTACACCGGGTTTCCCAGAGAGAGCCTGCGACACGGAGTTTTTTGAGATGTTTAAATGATCCGCAATGTCTTGCATGGATACTTTTTTCGCCATAATATAAACAAACCTTCCAAAAAAGAATTTTGTCACGTTACAAATTAAATATAAATGAAAAGGTAGATTAAGTAAATAAATTCTATTAATAAATTTCGATAGACAAAGAATAACCAGTAATAATGGCATTTATCTTACATAATTAATTGTCAGAAAAATCATTTGACAACATTACATTAACATGTGATAATGCATTACATAAAGTTACAAAATTACATTTTATGATTACAAATTTATCCTATGTAATGTTCATAGGAAGTTTTTTTGACTCAGAATGACAGCGCTGTCATTTTGGTTCGTCCATTATAATTCGGAAACACTTTTAACAAGGGGGATATTCTGATGAAAATGAAAAAGGTAGCATCTCTTTTCCTTACTGCAACAATCGCAGCATCTGCACTGGCAGGCTGTTCAACAGGCAACGGTGGCGGGAAATCGGCTGACGGAAAAACGACGATCGAATTCTGGGCAGCTCCAAATCCAACGCAGCAAGTGTATTGGAAAGAGATGGCGGAGGAATTTGAAAAAGAAAATCCGAAAATTGATGTTAAAGTAAGTCCGATAAAAGAAAGCCCGACATCAGAAGCAAGCATTCAGTCCGCGATTGCAGGTAAAAGTGCACCAACGATGTCTGAGAATATCAACCGTGGATTCGCAGCACAGCTTGCTGAAAGTAAAGCACTTGTTCCGCTAAACGAGATCGAAGGCTGGGATAAATTGCTGAAGAATCGTAACATGACAGACACCGTTAAAACGTGGAAGTTCGCGGATGACAATCAATATGTTATGCCGATTTACTCGAATCCAATGTTATTTGGCTGGAGAATCGACATTTTAAAAGAAGTGGGAGTTAATGAAATTCCTAAAACGTACAGCGAAGTTCTCGATGCTGTTAACAAGCTGAAAGACAAACACCCGGATAAATACTTGTGGGCGAAGGGTGACCTTGCAGATCCAACTGCCTGGAAACGATGGTTTGACTTTTTCATGCTCTATGATGCAGCATCCGGAGGCAACAATTTTATTGAGGGTGACAAGTTCGTTGCAGAAGATGAAGCTGGCTTAAATGTTCTGAAGTTTATGGGAGACCTTCAAAAAGAGGACGCACTATTAACGAAGCAGGCTACAGATCCGTTTGAGAGCGGATTAGGTATTTTCACTGACCTTGGACCATGGACGTTCAGCTATTGGGAAGAAAAGTTCCCTGAGATGAAGTACAACGAGACTTTTGGACTCGCGCTTCCTCCAGTTCCAGATGGAGCTGATACGGAAAACGTGAACACGTTTGCTGATACTAAAGGAATCGTAATCTATGCGTCAGCAACAGAAGAAGAGCGAAAAGCTGCGATGGAGTTTATGAATTTTGTTTATTCGAATCCAGAAAACGATCTGAAGTGGCTGGAGACAACGAAACTTCCCCCAGCACGTGATGATCTTTCATCAAACGATTCGTTCAAAGCGTTCTTCGACAAAAATCCTGAGCTGAAGCCTTATGCAGACGCTGTACCAAACGCAATACCTTCTATTGATAACGCAAAATACAACGAGCTTCAGACACATATCGGCCGTTACGCTGTGAACCCTGTCGTGAAGGGAGAAGTTGATCCTGAAAAAGGCTGGAAAGAGATGAAGAAGGCCATAAAGGAGGAACTTAAAAAATGATGAAAAGAAACGGGACGGGCTGGCTATTCGCCAGTCCTTACCTTTTATATGCGGTCCTTTTCTTTGCCATACCGCTGATCTGGTCGATGTATTTATCGTTTACGGACTGGAACTTGATTTCGCCAGTCTACTATTTTAAAGGGTTTGATAATTTTATTGAAGCTGTGAAGCATCCAGGAGTACAAGCAGCATTTTTCGTAACGTTCAAGTTCATGGCAGCGTTCGTTCCGATGGTTATCGTTTCATCGCTTGCTGTTGCGCTCGTCATTCATGGGCTGCCAAAGTTTAAAGGACTATTTCTAATCGGATTCTTCCTGCCGTATTTGGCATCAGGGGTTGTTTCATCCTTAATCGTAAAAGGATTATTGTCGCATAATAGTGCGTTCAACGTCTTTTTGCGAAAGTTTGGAATTGAAATCGACTGGCTGAGCACGCCGCTATCCGCATTGCTTGTGGTTGCGGCAATCATCGCTTGGAAGTTCACCGGCTATTACGCACTTATTTTGACTGCTGGGTTTGAAAGCATCAATAAAGACGTTTATGAAGCAGCTGCGATTGATGGCGTAACACCATCACAAAGTTTTTGGAAAATAACTTTGCCGCTGTTGTATCCAGCTATATTTACCGTGTTGATTCTCTCAATCGGCGTCTCATTCGGGATTTTTACCGAGGTTTACCAGCTGACAGGCGGTGGACCGAACTATGCTACAAACACTTGGCAGATGGAGATTTTTAAACAAGCGTTTACAAACTTGAGCGCAGGTTATGCGTCGGCGGTTGCGATCATCGCTTCAGTTGTAACGTTCGCTTCGATTTTAGTCATCAGAAAATTACTAGAGATGTGGGGGAAACGTAATGGTTGGGTCTAAAAAAGGATTAACTTTGCGCTATTTGATCGCTTTTGCATTGCTTATCGTTATGGTCTTTCCGTATCTCTATATGGTGATGAACTCGTTTGCCGACTGGACACAGGTCGATAAAAAGGTTGTGCCGACGGAGTTCACGATGAGATCGTATGAGTGGCTCTTCTCAGGCGGAGAGGCGGGAATCGCGAGACCGTGGCTGAAAGCTTTCCTTAACAGCGTCATCGTTTCAACGGCATCGACTGCACTCATGATGGTGACAGGTGCGATGGTTGCTTTCGCACTCGCAAAAATGAACTTCAAAGGACGGGACTTCATCAATAACGCAGTACTGTTCCAAATGTTTTTCCCAGCGATCATATTGCTGATCCCAACGTTTTTAATCATCCAAAACGCTGGACTTTATGACACGTATACAGCGATGATCCTGCCAAAAGCGATGAGTTTATGGGCCGTCTTCATGTACACGAACTTTTTCCGGGCGATCCCGGACACATTTATTGAAGCGGCTAAGCTCGACGGTGCTTCAAACTTTCAGATCTTATATAAAATCGTGATGCCGATGTCAAAATCAATCACAACTGTCGTTTTCCTATTCTTGTTCATGGAAAGATGGACGGAATTATTGTGGGATATGATTGTGGTTCGCAGTGATAGCATGCTGACGCTGAACGTATTGTTATCTCAAATGTTCGGACCATACGGCGGATACCCAGGTCCGATGTATGCAGCATCCGTCCTATTAACGGTACCAATCATCATCTTGTTCCTATTCTTTTCAAAACAGTTCAAAGAAGGCATGCAGTTTACGCTTAAATAGGTTTAAGGAGAAATGTTATGACAAAAACATGTGCAGAATTAGTGGAGATTTATTTAGAAAAAGATCAGCCGGCGAACCCCGAAAAGCTAACGTTTACAGGTGTTGGGGAACGTGATGTTTACAATATTACAGCTCCGTTTGAAGACGAAGGAGAGTTAGTGATCGCGGGTCGTGTTGAAGCCCGTGACACAGAGCATTCAGAGGTTTACTTTTTCGTGAGCCGTGATGGAGTTTGGACACCTAGAGAAGGTGCGCCGGTTTTGGAACTGCAGGATCCGTTCGTGACACGAATTGCCGGAGAGCTAGTACTTGGCGGAGTGGAGATCTTTCCGCATCCGACGAATGAAGGAGCGCTTGGCTGGCGGACTGTTTTTTATAAAGGTTCTTCCATAAAAATGTTGAAGCCGTTATTCAAAGGACCTGACGGGATGAAAGATTTACGGCTGGCTGAATTGAAAGATGGTGGTGTTGCTGTGCTGACTCGTCCTCAAGGAGAAAAAGGAGGACGCGGAAAAATCGGATTTGAGCGCATCCTATCATTAAATGAGTTAACACTAGATGTGGTTGAAGAGGCACCACTTTTAGAAGGACAGTTTGCTGAAGGAGAATGGGGCGGGGCGAACGAGCTTCACATTCTCAACAACGGTCTGATCGGCGTGCTCGGTCATATCGCAAGTTTTGATGAAGAAGGTAACCGTCATTATTATCCAATGGTGTTTGCGTTAAATCCTGAAACTGGTGAGTACACAGAAATTCAGCTCATTGCAATCCGCGATGACTTTTTAGCAGGAGCTTCTAAGCGACCAGATTTAGTAGATGTGGTGTTTAGCGGCGGACTTTTACGAAAAGAAGACGGAACTGCCAATTTTTACGCAGGGATTAGTGACGCAGAGGCACACAAAATTACGATAAAAGATCCATTCAACCAATTTGAAAAATAAGGGGACATGCAGCATGAATGTGTATCGATATGAAGAAAACCCGCTCGTTACGCCCAGTGACGTGAAGCCGCACCGTGACGATTTTGAAGTGATCGGCGCGTTTAACGCTGGAATTGCTAAATATAATGGCGAAGTGATCATGCTTTTGCGTGTGGCTGAGCGACCGATAAGTGATGATCCAAACATGGTGAAAGCGCCGGTTTACAATGTTGAGACTGGGGAACTGGAGATTCATTCTTTAGATTTGGACGATGAGCGGTATAATTTCTCTGATCCGCGTGTGATCTGTGAAAAAAAGAATGGGAAAAGCTTTTCGTATTTAACATCGATTTCTTACATTCGATTAGCGCGTAGTAAAGACGGACGCAACTTTACGATTGAGGATGATCCTTTCATCTACCCCTCGAATGAACTTGAGACGTTTGGTATCGAAGACCCGCGCGTGACTCAGATTGGGGACACGTACTACATCTATTACAGTGCGGTTTCTCCAGCAGGAGTGGGTGAGTCGCTTGTTTCTACCAAAGATTTTGTGGAAGTTGAACATCATGGGATGATCTTCTGCCCTGAGAACAAAGACGTGTTAATTTTTCCTGAAAAAATTAACGGCCTTTATTATGCATTGCACCGACCGGTTCCAAAAAGCACGGGTGCACCAGAAATCTGGGTCGCGGAATCTACGAACCTTTTACATTGGGGCAACCATAAACATTTGATCGGATTGCGTGATGGTATGTGGGACAACGGCAGAATCGGAGGCGGTGCGGTTCCGATCAAGACGGAAAAAGGCTGGCTTGAACTCTACCACGGCGCATCAAAAGAAGACCGTTATTGCATGGGAGCTGTTTTGCTAGATTTAGAGAATCCGGCAAAAGTGATCGCTCGATCGGAAACACCGATCCTGGAGCCTGAAGCGGATTATGAAGTGGACGGATTCTTCGGCAATGTCGTGTTTTCGTGCGGAGTTCTCGTTGAAGACGATGTCGTGATGATGTATTACGGCGTGGCGGACACATCAATGGCATGTGCAGAGCTCAGTTTACAGGAGATTTTGGACTCGTTGACGTATTTATAAAGAAGATGTGGCCAAAACATCAGGTTTTGGCTACTTTTTATTATGGAAATAATGGGTAAGAGGTTTAGTTGAGCGAAAACAGGGGCAGTTTGAGCGAACGTGTAACAAAATAAAACAACACGTACCGTAAAACACCTAAGCGCAGTTCACATAAACTCGCCACACCCGTTTCATGTTAAAATCAAGCTAACGAAAGGAGCGGTCAACATGATTTTAGGTGCAATTGAAGCAGGCGGTACAAAATTTGTATGCGGAATCGGTAACGAAAACGGAGATATCATAGAGAAGATCAGCTTTCCAACGACAACACCGGAAGAAACGCTAAAACTCGTAACAGATTATTTCAAGGACAAGCAGATTGAAACGCTTGGCGTGGGCTCATTTGGACCGATCGATCTGAACACGGAAAGCTCCACGTACGGATTCATCACGAGCACACCGAAAAAACATTGGAAAAACGTGAACTTGCTGGGCGAACTTAAAAAACATATCGATGTGCCAATGGCTTTCGATACTGATGTAAACGCAGCAGCGCTCGGTGAACTGGAATGGGGAGCGGCAAAAGGGCTCGATAGCTGCATCTATATGACAGTTGGAACGGGGATCGGAGTCGGAGCCGTCACGGAAGGGAAACTCATCCACGGCATGCTTCATCCAGAGATGGGACACATTCTCGTCAAACGGCATGAAGACGACACTTACAAAGGGAATTGCCCGTTTCACGGCGCTTGCCTAGAAGGATTAGCTTCAGGACCAGCTATCGAAAACCGCTGGGGACAAAAAGGTGTGGTACTATCAGCGAACCCTCAAGTCTGGGAACTCGAAGCTTATTATTTGGCACAAGCACTCGTTAACTATATCTTAGTGCTGTCACCAAAAAAGCTCATACTCGGCGGTGGTGTGATGCAGCAAAAACAGCTATTTCCAATCATCATTGAAAATGTGATAAATCTGCTGAACGGCTATATTCAGCATGAGAACCTTTTAGTAAATATGGATGATTATATCGTTCCGCCTGAACTCGGAGATAATGCGGGATTGTGCGGAGCATTGGCATTGGCAAAAAATATGATAACGAAACGGAGCTGATTCCAATAAGGATCAGCTTTTTGTTTGATCAAGCAGATGAAAACACCTCCTTTTACCTATAAATCTTTGGTTGTTATCCTTTTTCAATAAAACTATAATGATAAATAATTAATTAAATTAATCAAACACTCTTAAAATTCAGGACGTATTCATGTCAATTTTCGAAACGTTTCACCAATCTTCTACAAAAGAAAATAGAGGAATACTCAACATGTTAATTCATCAATGATGAAAGAATTATAATTGCCGGTCACAGCGGGAGAGACCTGCAGAATCATCCAGCTATAGAAAGGAACGGTTCACATGATGAAATTAACAGGTTTTGGAGACGAAATTTCCCCTGATCTTACGGAACAACTGAATGTTTTAGAATCTGCAGGCATTAACTATTTAGATTTTCGAAGTGTATGGGGGAAAAGCGTGGTCGAGCTAAACGAACACGAGATTACAATTATAAAAGAAGAGCTCGATAAACGTAAATTTCGGGTTTCATCTATTGCGTCGCCTATTGGTAAGACGGGCATTCTTGAAGATTTTTCATCTCAGTTAAACGACTTGGATAAAGTGATCACGCTTGCGAAGACTTTTGACACCGCTTACATTAGAGTTTTTTCATATTTCATTCCACAAGGCCAAAATCCCTACACATACAGAGAGGTAGTCATCAACAAAACAAAAGCCTTGGTAAAAATAGCAGAAGCAAAAAACGTGATTCTGCTTCATGAGAATGAAAAAGGCATATACGGTGATATTCCACAACGATGCTTAGATCTGCTCACAGAGGTTGATTCTCCAAACTACCGGGCTATCTTTGACATCGCCAACTTTGTGCAATGTGGAGTGATGCCCTTTACAAAAGCTTATCCACTTATAAAACCATATCTCGAGTATGTGCATGTTAAGGATGCGCGTTTTTCCGATTCAAAAGTAGTACCGCCGGGCTTTGGAGATGGCGAGGTGGAAGAACTGCTGACTCAGCTAATGGAAGATGAATATAACGGATTTTTATCCATCGAGCATCATCTAGGTCCAGATGGCGAATTTGAAGGATACAGCAATTCAAAGCTTTTTCAAGAAGCTGCACGAGCGTTGAACAGTGTCTTATCAAACATTAAACCAAAAGGAGGATGAAGCAAGATGAATACAGAGTTTCGATTCGGAATTATTGGCTGCGGTGTGATCAGCCGTACGCACGCTGATGAGATCGGTAAAATCCAAGGGGCATCGTTAGTAGCCGTGGCCGATGTGGCAGAAGATTGTGCAAAGAATATGGCCGAAGCTTACGGGGTAGATTGGTATTCCGATTATCTTGAGCTGCTGAAGCGTGAAGACATTGATATCGTAAACATCCTGACGCCAAGTGGTTTGAGGGCAGAAATTGCGATTGAAGCCGCCCGGTATGGAAGCATGTAATCGCAGAAAAACCGATTGATGTAACGTTTGAAAAAGCCACCGACATGATTCAAGCCTGCAGGGAAGCAGGGGTTAAGCTGGCCGTGATCTCCCAGCACCGGTTTGATACGTCAACGGTGGAAGTAAAGAAAGTGATTGAAGAAGGAAAGATGGGACATGTCGTTCTTGGCGAGTGTGCGGTGAACTGGTACCGGACCCAAGATTATTATGATAGTGGAGCTTGGCGGGGAACGTGGGCCATGGATGGAGGCGGGGCACTGATGAACCAGTCCATCCATACGATCGATCTGCTTCAATATTTGGTTGGCCCGGTCGAAAGTGTTTTTGCCCATACGGCAACACTCGCCCATGAGAGAATCGAAGTGGAAGATGTTGCGGTTGCAACCGTAAAATTTAAAAACGGTGCACTCGGAACGATCGTCGGAACAACAAGTGCGTATCCGGGTCTCTCCTCAAGGCTTGAGGTATTTGGGACGGCTGGTTCTGCGGTTATCGAACATGATAAACTCACGCATTTATACTTGAAATCTGATGAACTGTCCTCCAATTTAGCAGCAAAGAATTTAGATACGCCAGATCCCACAACGGTTTTTGGCTATGCCCATGGTATGCAGATCGAAGACATGATGAATGCAATCCTGGAAGATAGAGAGCCTTTAGTTAACGGTGAAGAAGGATTGAAGCCGCTCGAAATCATATTGGCGATCTATGAATCTGCTAGGACTGGAAAAGAAGTCACATTGCCATTAAAAACGGTGAAAACAGCCCAATAAAAAGGAGAGTGTAAGAATGATAGAAAAGTTTGCCGTACAGCTCTATACACTGCGTCATGAAGTGGAACAAGATCTCTTTAGCGTCCTTAAAGACCTTAAGGACATGGGGTGGAGCGGCGTTCAAATATCCGCGTTACCTCCTAAATATGACCCTTCTGAAGTCGCACACACGCTAAAAGAATTAAATCTAAAAGCAGCCGGCATGCACGTACCGATCCACCGGATGGAAAATGATATGGAGAATGTTTTAAACGAAACAAACCTTTACGAGACAAAAGATATCGTTTGTCCTTATTTAACGGAAGATCTCAGAACCGCTGAAGGGTATCTGCATGTTAAACAGTTGCTTAACTCGATAGCCGAAACGTATCCGGATCTTCGAGTGAGCTATCATAATCATGATTTTGAGTTCCATACGATGATCAACGGACAATCAGCGCTAGAGTTTTTACTAGATCCAACAGAAAAAAATAAAGTGCTGGCAGAGATTGATGTGTATTGGATCAAAAAGGCTGGAAGAGATCCGCTGCAATTTATTCAAACTTATCAGAATCGCATGCCTATCATCCACTTAAAAGACATGACCAATGATGAAGAAGAGACATACGCTGCACTCGGTATAGGGAGTATCGACGTAAAGCCGATCATCGAATGGGGAGAAAAATCGGGAATCGAATGGTATGTAGTGGAACAAGATGAATGTCCGGGAGATCCGTTCGATAGTTTACAAATAAGTTACAACTATATTCAGAGGTTGATAGGCTCATAAGCAGGTGGTATTATCAATATAAAATTAATAAATTTAATGAATTAATTAATTATCTTTTTTAGGAGGTGCACAAAAATGAGCTTACGAATCGGAATTGTTGGAACGGGAAGAACGATCGGTGTGGCGAGTGATCATCTGCACGGCATCCAATCAAATCCCGAATGGATACTCTCAGCTGTTTACGATATTGTCCCTGACAACGCCAAACAATGGATCCAGTTGCACAATCTTGCGTCAACATTGATCTGTTCAAGCCTTGAAGAACTATTAGATAAGGTAGATGCTGTTGTAATCTGTACAGATAACTTATCTCACGGAACGATCGCAAGAGAAGCATTCAAAAGAAAGTTGCCTGTTCTATGTGAGAAGCCTCTTTCAGTCGATTTTCACGAATCAAAAAAACTGGCTGAAGAAGCAACTGCGGCGGGTGTCGTCAATTACATGGGCATGCAATACCGGTACCATCCTTACGCTCAGCTGATTAAAGAGATCATTTCATCAGGTGAACTTGGAGACATCTTTTCATACCGTCATAAGCTTGGCGGGGGGAGAATCGGAAACCCGAACGTTGGTCTCGAATGGCGGATGAAAAAAGAAACATCTGGAGCGGGAGCAGTCGCCGATTTTGGCATACATCAGGTGGATCTCATTCATTTTTTCCTGCATGAAACGTGCGGAGAAATTACAAGCGTACAGGCTGAACTTGCAACAATTATTCAAGCGCGTCAGTCAGATGGTTCATCAAGAGCACCTGTTACAAACGATGATCTAGCCGTTGTCATCGCACGCTTAGAAAACGGAGCGATGATTACACTGAACAACTCCAGGCTTCTGCCGCAAGATGGCGATGGTCTTGAGATTGTGGGGACAAAGGCTGCCATTTCAATGGATCAGCATGGCCGGCTCTTCTTAAGAAAAAGAAATGCTGACGGTTCATGGTCAGGTGAACGGGAAGAGCTCGAGATCGAAGAGAGACATAAGTTCCCTGGACTTGCTCGCGGCAAACAATATAAAGAGTTTTATGAGGCGGTAAAAAACAACCAACCACATGAATTATCGTTTGCGTATGCAGCTCAAGCGGCTAGAGTGATCGATGCTGCTGTATTATCCAGCCAAGATGGAAGAAGAGTCTCTGTTTCAGAGGTCGAATAAAAAGGCTGTTTGTGTAAACTTTGTTGCTCTGTAGGTAATTTGAGCGAAAAAGGGATATTTTGAGCGAAACTAAAGGTAATTTGAGCGTAGCGGGAAGATTTTGAGCGTAACTCGGCGTTTTTGAGCGAAACCTCAATGAGTCTGAGCGAACGTGTAATAAATATAAGAACACGTACCGTAAAACTTCATCAACAAAGGCAGTTAAAAAAGATCTAGAAAAAAACCAATAATTAAAGGAGGATTCTATTATGGAACAAACAAAAACACAGAACACAATCGTAAATCTCGCACCGCTATTCAACCCGGAAGAAGGAAGAACAGTCATCTCGCCGATTGGAAACGAAACAGGGTATTGGGCAGGCGCGCCGACTGTTTTATATGATGAAAAAGATGAGACGTTTTATTTGTATTACCGTCTCCGCAACCCTCGCGGACACGGTGAGGATGAGCGCGGTTTTGAAGTCCGGATCGCGAGCAGCAAAGACGGTGAGAACTTTACAGACGTTTGGAGTGTCCATAAACGTGAACTAAACTCCAGCTCCATTGAACGCTCTTCGCTTGTAAAAGTTAGCGATCAACTGTACCGTCTTTACATCAGTTATGTCGATCCTGCTGATAACCGCTGGCGTATCGATGTCGTCGAAGCGGAGACACCTTCATCATTCCAAGTTGAAAACCGCAAAAAGGTTTTGACTGCAAGCGATCGTTCTAATGTTGAAGGGGTAAAAGACCCTTATATCGTGAAACATGAAAACAAGTATTACATGTATTTTGTGTATGCAAAAGGACTGGATTCAGCTGAAAAAGAAGAGATGCACCAAACAGGCGATGTCCACAATACAGGCCTGGCTGTCGCGCCAACAGCTCTAGCAATAAGTGAGGACGGACTGCATTTTGATTGGGTAGATACAGTGCTCCCGGTATGTGATGCAGGATGGGATCGATATCAATCACGTTTAACTACAATCATTCCAACACAACACGGTTACACAGTCATATGGGATGGAAGTGTCGGGGTAGAACAGAATTATGAAGAAAAAATGGCATTGGCTGTTTCGTTCGATCTGCGAACATTCGCCAAATTAAACGTGGATGGTCCAGCACTCGAAACCGCATCAGGAAAAGCCGTTCGTTACGTGGATGCGATCATACATGAAGATTCCATATGGTACTATTATGAATATACAAGGGAAGACGGTGCGCATGAACTGCGTCTATGCAAAGTGAAAATCTAGTATTTTAAGGAGTCAGGAAGTATGTCATTCATCGGTCAAAATACGTTACGAACAAAACAGTTAAACCGCTCACTCGTACTGCAATCTATTCTTAGACTAAAAAAGCCAACACGTCAGGAGATCGCGGCTTTTACTAAGCTGACACCAGCAACCATCACGAACATTATTGGTGAATTGATGGCTGAGAAACTTGTTGTCGAGACAGGCAGTATGGAAGGCGGGGAAAAGAGAGCGGGGCGCAAAACCATCGTCCTTGATTTAAATGAAGCGTCCAAGCGTATTGCGGGTGTTCATATCCGCAGTGACCGTGTTGAATTAGGAATCATGACATTAAAGGGGAAAGTGCTGCAGTTTCATCATTTTCCTCTTCCTGATAAAATCGATCAAAATGATTTTTTAGCTATATTAATAAAAGAACTCGAGAGCTTTCTGGCGACATCAAAAGTTCCCGTATCCTGTATCGGAATAGGATCAGTTGGACTTGTTGATTTCGATAATGGACGGATCCTAGAAGCAGAACATATGGGGTGGGAGAACGTTGAGCTTGTATCTGCTGTTTCTTCCCGCTTCCATATTCCTGTTTATCTGGATCATCACGTTCGAGGGATGGCACTTGCTGAAAAGCTATTCGGGTCATGCAAGAATGAAACGGACTTCCTTTGTGTTTATCTTGGACAAGGAATCGGTTCAGGGATGTATTTAAGAGACCAATTGTTTCGAAGTGACTTAACAGGAGCTGGCGAGATGGGGCATATGATCTACCAGCCAGAAGGCATTCCTTGTTGGTGCGGAAGCCGCGGCTGCTTGGAGAGATATGCCTCTGAAGCCGCGATTTCAAAAGAATTTCAGGTAAGTTCTATCGATGATTTTATAGCGGGATGCAAGCATGGCGACGAGAAAATGTGTAAAGGTGCAAGAGATGCAGGGAAACAGATCGCATCTGTTCTTACTTCTATCATCAATATGCTGCATGTTAATAAGATCATGCTAGGGGGCAAACTTGCTGATTCAGAACTACCCTTGATCTCTGAAATACGAAAAGAGGTCCGCCAGCTATCTTTTCTTGATAAAAAAAGACGCGTTGAGATCGAGGCTTCGACTATGGGAGAACAGGTCGGCGTGATTGGTGCTGCTAGTCTAGCATTGCTTTATGCCGTATTCAATACGAATTTAAACGAAAAAAGGTGAGGATATGAAGCTTGGTTTTTTAACGAATTCGTTGGTTCATCATGGGATGGACAACATGGAAGAACTAGTGAATTGGTCGGTTCAGCATAAGTTTCAGGCTTTGGAAATAGGACCGAATGTACCCTTTCATTCCCTAGAAAAAGTGGTATCAGA
Source organism: Fictibacillus arsenicus (assembly GCF_001999465.1). Taxonomy (GTDB): domain Bacteria; phylum Bacillota; class Bacilli; order Bacillales; family Fictibacillaceae; genus Fictibacillus; species Fictibacillus arsenicus. Next base: position 967,586 of record NZ_MQMF01000001.1, on the reverse strand, counting down.
AAGAAAGATAGAAGTAGCTGCATTAACGTATTGCAGAAATTTTTTAAGTGAAGATGAAGAACTTGCAACTCTGCATAAAAATGAGCTCTTTAACCGGGTAAGGATGGCTGGGGAACTTGGTATTCCAGTCGTGGTAACTTCTACTGGGATATCAGCCAGTGCAAAAGGTGATCATTATGATGGCTATGATGCGATCCGTTCAAAACCTGAATACAGTTTGGAGAATGTCGTTTCATTGTTTCATGATGTAATCGAACTTGCGGAAGAAATGAACGTTAAGATTGCCTTTGAGAACTGTCCCCTCATGGGAAATATCGCTATATCACCAGAACTGTGGGGGAAACTTTTTGAAAGGCTCGATTCACCGAATGCAGGGTTAGCTTATGATCCCTCCCATTTAATCTGGCAGTTTATTGACCCGTATCTTCCGATTAAAGAATTCGGAAACAAAATCTTTCATGTTCATGCAAAAGATACGGAAATCAATCATGAACAACTAAAGAGGGTCGGTACGTTATCGGATTTCAGCTGGTGGAGATACCGTTTACCGGGCTTGGGAGACCTAAACTGGACGAAATTCATCTCTGAACTGACTGAGGCTGGATACAATGGAGTGATTAGTGTAGAACATGAAGATCCTGTTTGGGGTGGGGATTTGTCCAGAACAAAACAAGGACTAGTCATCTCAAAACAATATCTTGAAAAAATTCCTGGATTGGTTACTGATCCTCTTGTAAAGATGATAAAAGAGTAGACAAATTATCTTAAAATATTTCAAAATATTCAAAAAGTACTATTGTAAACGGTTTCAAGTTCAATTATAATAATTTCATTGAAACGTTTCAATATAATGTAAAGCCTTATATTTTTTTGCACTTCGGTGAAACGTTTCGATAACTTGTTTCCGATCTTTTTTTACAGAAAAATTGAAACGTTTCAACCAGGTGAGGAGGGTGGTAGTTGGTCACATTAAAAGATGTTGCGAAACGGGCAGGCGTCAGTGTTTCAACAGCATCTTACTCCATCAATGGAAGCTCCTTAATCACAAAAGAAACAAAACAAAAGGTTCTTCTTGCCGCAAAAGAGATCGGCTATCGTACGAACGGTCCTGCCAAAAATCTCAAAGAGAAAAAAACGAATATTATAGGCTTATTTCTCAGTGGATTCACGGGTCCGTTTTTCACGGACATGATGGAAGGCATTCAAGATGTGGTTATTCAAAACGGCTATGAGTTAATGGTTTATGCTTCGGATGACAAGCATCGGCTGCTTGTGGAACGTTATGTGGATGGGGCGATTATCCTTAACTATCATATGGAAGATTCGTTTTTAGAATCCATTGCCGACGAAAAGCTGCCGTGTATTGTGCTGGACAGAGAAATGGAAACGCCATTTATTAACCAAGTCCTTCTTCCTAATGAACGAGGATCGGCTATGGCGGTTCACTACCTTTTAGAAAAAGGGCATAAAAGAATTGGCTACATGGCAGGTTCCACTGAATCCTACGATGGCGAGATGCGTTTGAAAGGTTTTAAAAAGGAGATGCAAAAACACAACCATTCATTCTCTGAAAAAGATCTTCTGCGAGCGGATTTTACCGAATCCAGCGGCTATCTAGCAATGTTCCAATACATAGAGAAACATACACAGAACGTTCCCACGGCTTTTATTTGTGCAAACGATGAAATGGCCATGGGGGCAATCAGAGCTATAAAAGAAAAGAATCTTAAAGTGCCAGATGACATCGCCATTATCGGTTTTGATGATATTTATGTATCTCAGCATTTCAGTCCTTCGATCACGACGATAAAAGTTCCGAGAAAACAGTGGGGAATCATCGCCGCACATTCATTGTTTAAAATGATGGATTCAAAGTATAAAGTTGAAACAGACGGAGCCGTATCGATCGAATTAATGAGCCGGACTTCGGGGTGAGGTGAAATATGATTCAGATAAAAAATGAGAAAGTAATCGTAAACGGAAAAGAAGTCATGCTGTTCGGTGGAGAGCTTCACTACTTCCGTGTACCTTCAAGCGAATGGAAAACCCGCATCCGCCAGGTTAAAGAAGCCGGAGCAAACATGGTCAGTACCTATGTTCCTTGGATCTTTCATGAATATGAAGAGGGTTCGATTGATCTAACAGGGGAAACGCGTCCGGAAAGAGATCTAGAAACGTTTCTCCAACTGGTAAAAGAAGAAGGGATGTACTGTCTTGTTCGGCCAGGCCCATACGTAATGGCGGAAATCGTGGACCATGGCGTCCCAACGTGGTTCATCGATAACTACCCAGAAGCGGTCGCGAAAACAAACGAAGGAAATCAACATCCAACACGAGTTGTCAGCTACAGCCATCCGGTGTTTCTTGAAAAAGTGGAGAGCTGGTATGAAAAAGTATGCGCCGTTATCAAACCGTTTCTAGTTACGAACGGCGGATCTGTCATTCTTTTTCAGCTTGATAATGAAGTAGGGATGTTCCATTGGGTAACCAATCAGCCTGACTATAACGAATCCACTTTAAAAGAATTCACAGAACATCTAAAAAATAAATACACGCAGCAAGAATTTGAACATACATTCCGTGTTCCCTACGGAGAGATCAGTAGTTTCGCGCAGTCCAAAATTAAAAAACCAGAGCCAATTTTTGCACATGCTCTACGGAATGAGTTCGGGTTATTCCTCCGTGAACATTATCGGCGATTCATCGAGTATTTAAAGCAATCTGCTGAGAATAAAGGGATCGATGTACCTTTTGTTGTGAACATCCATGGTTTCCATACGATCGACCTCACAAAACGAGGCACGATGTACCCGATTGGCATTTCACAGCTCTTAGAAACAGCGAAGATCGACAACGTCCTTATGGCTGGAGATTACTACATCGGCAATATTGAGTACGACAACTACACGGATATTGTACTCGCAAATGCGTTTACGAAGGCGATCCAATGGAAAGAACAGCCGCTATTCTCGGCTGAATTCCAGGGTGGAAGTATCCATGACAAACCTAGGCTGCAGCCGGCAACGTTCGATCTCACAACCCGGCTTTGCATAGCTGATGGCATGAACGGGGTTAACTATTACATGTTCGCCGCGGGTGAAAACTATGAAAATATCGGTTTGTTCGGTAAGCGTCATGATTGGCAAGCGCCTCTTACGGCAGAAGGTAAGAAGAGTCCGCATTACTTTACCATCCAGCATATCGGAAAGATGCTTCAAGTCTTTGAACGCTCATTGATCGAAACAAAGCCAGAAGTGGATACTCATTTTGCATTTTATCCGGATTACTACATGACGGAATTTCACGATGAACATACGAAGGGCATGACCGATCAAATTCAGCGTGAAAGAGATGCCTATCTGTATAACGGCATTGCTAAGGCGCTAAGGGTGAACAACATCATTTATGACGCTGTAAATCTATTAGATGATGAAGAGCTTGATCCTATAAAACTTCCAACGCTCTGGATGTTCGCGACCGAGTGGATGGATGAGGATATTCAGCGTAAGCTCATAAATTACTTGGAAAACGGCGGAAAGCTTATCTTGTTCCCGACCATACCGGTAAAAACAATGAAAAACGTACCATGTACGATTTTAAAAGATTACATTGGCGTTTCTGTAAAAGAGCATAAGCAACATGCTTTCGTTAAGATCGATGACACGGAAAATGTGATCACGAATAAGGTGGAAATCTATGAAACGGAAAGTGGAGCATTCGCTTGGACAGAAGATGACAAAGAAGTAGCAGCCTTCGAAAAGCAGCTAGGAAAAGGGACTCTCATCATGTTCGGGATTGGAATTGATCATAACTTCAACTATCAGAACGATCTTATCGTCCAATTGGCAGACCGAGCTGGTATTCAAAGCCGTTTCCAACTAGATAGTGAACTTGATCTAGCTATTCGAACGAATCCAGACCATGGAAGCTATCTTTTTATCCAAAACTTTGATGAATACAAGAAGAAAACGACTCTTCACTATAAAGAAAAGCCGCTTTTTGGCGGCAAGGAGTTAGTCGTTCCGCAAAGGACCGGCCTCATGCTGCCAATCGATGTTCCGTTAAGAGATGACTTGATCATTACGTATGGAACAGGTGAGATCTACAACATGGAGCACGAGCAAGACAAGCTAGAGATTTTCATCAAAATCGCACAGCCTGAAGAAGAATTCGTTTTAACTTCTTCTGAGTGGGTTCCGTCAGAAAATGAAAACGTTATCGTTCAAAAACTGGCAGAGAATCAATTCAAAGTTTTGATTCGTTCCCGAAACGAAACAGAAAATATTCTTTTTAGCCCTGTGGCAGTACAAGCTTCAAAACTATAAATCTATTAAATTGGAGGGTTTTTTTATGAAAAAGGTTTTCTCGCTAATCGCCATCTTGGCGCTTGTGTTCTCAATGGCTGCCTGCAGCTCAGATGAAAAGGCTAGCACCGATGAGAAAAAAGAAGATGTGACCATTTCTTATGCAAGCTGGTCACTTGGTACAGAAAAAGAACAAAACCTTGAGCGTCTTATGATTAAGGCATTCGAAAAGAAACATCCAAACATTAAGGTGAAGATCGATGAGTCGATCAGCACGACAGACTGGAACGGTACACTAGCGGCAGCAGCAAGTGCTGGCAAGATGCCTGATGTTTTTGCATTACCGCAAATTCCAGCATCATTATCAAATGACTGGCTGATGGATCTTACGAAAATGACGGAAAAAGACAAAGACTTTGCAAACATTCCGGAAGCAGTACGTGATTCGGCAACATACAACGAAAAAGTGTATGCGATTCCATTCGCTCAGCATTTCTTAGGCTATTTAGTAAACAAAGACTTGTTTAACGAAGCAAACCTGGATTATCCAGAGTTCGGTTTTTCAGTAGAAGAATATACAAAAGCGATTAAAGAAGTGACAAACATCTCTAAAGGTGTTGCTGGAACAAACCATGCGTTCTCCGTAGCAGACTGGTATCCTGCAGCAGTTAACCCTGACATGGGCTGGTACACATTGGCTGACGGACAATACTCATTAGATAGCAAAGAGTTTATTGCAGGTGCAAATCTTGCAAAAGAAATCATAACAAACAACTATGCATACGAGACTCTGCCTGATGATCAAAAAGCAAACTTTAAAGGTGAAAATCCAGAGGAAGTTTGGATGAACGGACAGGTTGCTGTGAAATGGGACGGTACATGGGGTATTCCGGCACTTATTGAAAAAGGACAGTTTGAATTTGACTATATCGGACTTCCTGGTGGCAGAACGGGCGTAACAAACGACTTTGTTGGGATTTCTAAAACAAGTAAACATGCAGAAGAAGCTTTCCTTTTCTCTAAGTGGATGTCATTTGGTAAAGAAGGTTTCATGAAGCGTATGGAAATTGCACAAAAAGAAGGAAAAGCGCTAAATACTCTTCCTGTTAACGCAGATCCTGAAATCTTAGATGAATACTTCGCGATTAACGAAGTACCTGGAATCAAAACAGCTTATGACAACTTAGATAATGCCGTTGTTGAGCCTGTAAAAACGGAACCGGGTTATGTGGATGCACGCTGGGAAGCACCAACTGGTGTGAAAGTGGGAGAAGAAGCAAATGCAAAGGTAGCCATGATCTTGGATAACGTGATCAGAGGCAACTTGAAGATTGAAGATTATGCGAAGCAGCTTGATCAATTAGCAGACCAAAAAAGCAAAGAAGCACAAGAGGCTTTAAAAGATAAATAAGAAGCCGGGATTTTAAGGGGAGGTTGATAGTATGAAGTTTAAAAGATTTCTTTGGTTAGGTTTAATACTGTGCTTCATCTTTCCACAACATTTTGTAACTGCTGAAACGAACAGTAATGATAAACCTGCCGAACAAGTCGTGGAGGAAAACTATCATACCGTCCTTGAAAACTGGAAGAAAGAAGGGAAGAAGGACGCTTCAACGTTTGAAGCGTCCGTATCTCCTTCAAACTTTCAAACAGCAGATGAAAAGAACTTACTGCCTGTTGAGAGAAGCAAAGGATACAACGATCGTGTTTTCTATTGGCATAACCAGGCATCCGTTTCATACGAGGTTGATGTAAAAGAAGCGGGACTATATGAACTATCTTTTGATTACTACCCGCTGAGCAACGAGGTTGTTCCAATAGAGGGCGCTATTCAAGTAAACGGTAAATATTCATTTTACGAGAGCAGAAGAATTGTATTTTCGGCTAACTGGAAGAACGCGAAACAAACATTCGAAAATGACCGGTTTGGAAATGACATGATTCCGAAGCAAAAACGAATCGAGGAGTGGAGCCGGATCAACGCAGAGGATGCGAGCCAGCTGCAAGCCGAGCCGTTAAAATTCGAGCTGCAAAAAGGAAAAAATAAGATTACGCTTACGAACTTATCGGGTGAAATGCTTCTTGGAAATGCGTACGTGACATCACCTGACAAACTGCTCAGCTATAAAGACTATTTAAAGAAACATAAGGATCAGAAGCTCGTTAAAGAAGCGCTGATCACACGGGAAGCGGAAAAGAACTACGAAAAAAACAGCTCGTATATACGGCCGTTTGCCGCAAATGATACATCTGCTGTTCCGAGCAGTCCGAAGAAACTTCTGCTGAACACGCTTGGCGGTGAATCTTGGACAAAGTCCGGGCAAACCGTTAACTGGAAAGTAAACGTGAAGAAAGATGGCTTTTACAAGCTGACCTTTAAAGTTCTACAGAATAAAGAAACGACTGGCGCTGTTTTTCGAAAACTTTTGATCGATGGAGAAATTCCTTTCGCTGAGGCAGCACCGATCACCTTTGATTTTAATAAAAACTGGTCGAATGTAACGCTCGAAGATAAAAAGGGGAAGGCCTTTTTATTTTACCTTTCCAAAGGTGAGCATGAAATCGGTTTAGAAGCCGATGCTTCTCCTGTTGAGTCCGTCCTTCATACGACGAACAACATCATGAGGGAGATGGAAGAGCTTACGCTTGAGATCAGAAAACTGACAGGCAATCAAACGGATACGGCCCGCGGCTGGAAGATCAGTGAATATATACCGGGTATCGATAAAAAGCTTTCCGGATGGGCGGATGAGCTTGAGCACGAATTGAAGTACTTACGCACATTGGACAAATCTGATGAAGATTCAAAAGACATGATCTCATTAAAGATGGCTGTTCAAAAGCTTAGGAGTTTAAGCAAGGAACCAGACGAGATTCCGAGCAGGCTGACGGAGCTTTCAGAAGGTTCATCTTCAGCCGCACAGCTGTTGGGGAATATGCTTGTGATGCTTCCGAAACAGCCGTTAACGGTCGACCGGTTTTATGTACACGGTGATCAAAAAGAAGTGCCTGATGCGGAAGCAGGCTTTTGGGAAAAACTATTCGATTCCATCCAGCGATTCTTCTTATCGTTCTTCTCGGAAAACTATTCTGCGAGTGAAGCAGAAGAGGATACGTTAGAGGTATGGGTAAATAGACCTCGTCAATACGTGGAGCTACTGCAAAACTTATCAGATCAAACTTTTACACCGGAGACCGGAATCAAAGTCAAATTCTCGATCATGCCTGAAGAGCAGAAGCTTATTTTAGCCAACGCTTCCAACAAGCAGCCGGATATCGCGCTCGGCATCAGTTCTTGGCTGCCATATGAACTTTCAATTCGCGGGGCAGCAGTTGACCTGCATCAGTTTGACGATTTCGAGGCGTTCAGTAAACAGTTCTCACCAGGTGCATTTTTACCGCTCATGATCGGTGATTCCGTCTATGCGATGCCAGAAACGCAAGATTTCTTCGTTCAGTTTTATAGAAAAGATATTATGCAGGCGCTAGGTCTGCCGGTTCCGGATACATGGGATGACGTGAAGGGCATCCTTCCAGAACTCCAGCGCTACGGGATGAACTATTATACCCACATCGCAGGTGCTACTGGTTTCAAACCGTTCCAGGCAACGGCTCCTTTCGTTTATCAGTTTGATGGTAATTTGTACGGAAAAAATGGCATGAAAACCGCGATCGGATCTGAAGAATCATTAAAAGGAATCCAATTTATGGCGGAATTGAATACGATCTACAGCTTGCCGCTGCAAGTGCCAAACTTTTATAACCATTTCCGTTACTCAACGCTTCCGATCGGAACGGCGAACTTTACAACGTACACTCAGCTGACGGCTGCTGCTCCTGAGATCGCGGGTTGGTGGGATATCTCTCCTCATCCTGGTGTGAAAAAGGAAGATGGTACAGTCGAACGATGGGCAACCGGTTCTGGACAGTCGGCGATGATCTTTAAAGGGACGAAGAGCAAGGAAGATTCTTGGGAGCTCTTAAAGTGGTGGCTGTCTACAGATACACAAACAGAGTTCGCGACAAACCTGCAGATGCTGTACGGACCAGAGTACATGTGGAACACGTCCAACCTTGAAGCGTTTAAGAACCTTCCTTGGCCGGAAGAGCATAAGAAAACGATTCTTAAACAATGGGAGTATTTATACGAAGTTCCGAAGAATCCAGGCTCCTACATGATCGAGCGTGAGCTTTCTAACATCTGGAACCGCATTGTATTCGACGGGGTCAACCCTAGGTCGGCAGTCGATGATTCAGTCGTTGCGATCGACAGGGAGATTAAAAGAAAAATGGAAGAGTTCGGGTATGTGAAAGATGGCAAGATGGTCAAGCCATATCCGATTCCTACGATCGAACAAGTGAAAAGTTGGGCAGGGGATGAGAATGAAAACAAAAACAACTAAACGAGACCACTCACATTGGATGTTCCTTGCACCTTACATTATCCTGTTTACAACATTCATCATCATACCTGTTGGGGCGGCTATATTATTGTCATTCACGTATTTTAACGCGATTGAAACCCCAACATTTATCGGGCTGAGCAACTACGTCGGTTTGATCACGCAAGATGAAGTGTTCATGCAGAAAGTCTTGCCAAACACGTTAACGTTTGCTCTGATCGTTGGGCCAGGCGGGTATATCTTATCGTTCATTCTCGCCTGGGCACTCGCTCAAGTACCTAAACGGATGCGGACAATCCTGGCACTCGTCATCTACTCACCTTCCATGACAGCAGGTGTTGCGATGGCCGTTGTTTGGACGATCATCTTTAGTGGAGATGAGACAGGTTATTTGAACAGCTTGCTTCTTACAATAGGTGTATTGCTTGAGCCGATCCAGTGGCTGCAGTCTCCTGAATATTTAATGAAGATCATGATCTTTGTAACGCTCTGGGGCAGTATGGGAGTGGGATTCCTCGCCATGCTGTCTGGTGTTCTCAACATCAATACCGAGATCTATGAAGCAGGTTACATTGATGGGATCAACAACCGTTTTCAGGAGATCATCTACATTACGATTCCTTCTATGAAGCCGCAGATGCTGTTCGGTGCCGTAATGGCAGTGGTCGGAACATTTCAGGCTGGGGCGATCGGTGTTGCCTTGTCGGGAGCGAACCCGACACCGCAATATGCTGGTCAGTTGATGGTCAACCACTTAGAGGACTATGGTTTTATCCGCTATGAAATGGGATATGCTGCTGCGATCTCCGTTGTTCTTCTTATTGTTGTATATGCGTTCTCAAAAGTAGCCTGGAGGCTGTTTGGAGAAAAGGACTAGACGTTAGGGAGTGATAAACATGTCGGCCTTTCAAGGGACAAAGATGAACCCGTCAAAGTTTCATAAAAGCCAATTGAAGTTCCTTGCTTTTCTGATTCCATTGGCTATATTTATGGCTTTGCCGATCGTCTATATATTTTTTCATGCATTTAAACCAATTGATGAATTGTTCGCGTATCCACCGCGCTTTTTTGTAGACAAGCCAACGTTTCAAAACTTTGTGGACCTGTTTACGAAAACGAACGATACCGGAGTACCGATGTCGCGTTTCTTGTTTAACAGTGTTGTCGTTACGCTCATTGTCGTGGTTCTGACTGTTATTATCAGCACGATGGCAGGCTACGCGTTATCAAAGAAAAATTTTAAGATGAAAAAAGCAATCTTTGAGATCAACACACTCGCGCTCATGTTTGTCCCGGCAGCTGTAGCCATTCCGCGCTACCTTTTAATCGACGAACTGGGACTGATCAACACATTTTTGGTGCATATCCTGCCACTCCTTGCCATGCCGATAGGTTTGTTTCTGGTCAAGCAGTTTATCGACCAGATACCAGATGAGTTGCTCGAAGCTGCAAGGCTTGACGGAGCATCTGATTTTCAGATCTTCGTACGGATCATCGTTCCGCTCGTGAAGCCGGCTATCGCAACGATCGCGATACTCTCCTTCCAGCTCGTTTGGAACAGTATTGAGAGTTCGTCACTCTATGTGAACGATGAAGGACTGAAGACATTCTCGTTCTACATGTCGACCTTAACGTCAACGGTTGACGGTAATAATGTAGCAGGACAAGGACTTGCAGCAGCTGCCTCCTTGATCATGTTCATACCGAATCTCGTAATTTTTATTATTCTGCAAAGCCAAGTGATGAACACGATGGCCCATTCAGGAATCAAGTAAGAAAGTAGGAGGGGGGAGAAATGAAGCGTACATTACAATTTGCAGCATTATTGGTCTTTTTGCTCGTTCCGCTCCAGTCGATCGCTTCTGCTTCTGTCCCTTATAAGACAGAGACATTATCGGCGGATGGACAGACGATCGAAACACAGACCGCCTATATGCCGGTTGGCACACTTATGCCGGATGCGGGGATTACGAATCCTGAAGATATTTTTTCTGACACAAATGGAAACCTCTATGTGGCTGATTCAGGTACGAAAACCATTATTGTAGCTGACAAGAATGGAAACAGGGTCCGGGAGATCGGGAAAGGCATTTTAAAATCACCGAATGGCGTCTATGTGGACGATAAAGAAAAGATTTATGTTGCGGATTATGAGGAAGAAAAGGTTTTTCGCTTTGCTAGCGATGGCAAAGTAGAAGCGGAATTTGGGAAGCCAGACTCTCCGCTGTTCGGTAAAAAGTCTTCTTTTAAACCGCAAAAAGTGGCCGTGGACAGACGCGGCAACATCTATGTGATCAGTGAAGGATCTACGAACGGTATGATTCAGCTAAGCAACGAAGGATCTTTCCTTGGCTATTACGGGGTTAACAGCACAGAGGCTTCTTTCGGTTCATTTTTGCAAAAGCTCCTTACGTCTGAGAGCAAAAAAGCAAGAATGTTCATGAAAACACCGCCTGCACCGGATAACATCGCACTGGATGATCAGGGGCTCGTGTATTCCGTGACAGAAGGAACAACGAACGAAGTGATCAAAAAGCTTAATGTTGCAGGTAAGAACATGCTGTTTGAAAACATTTCAGAAGAAAAATCACTGCAGGATATCGCGGTTGATGCTGACGGAAACATGTTTGTCGTATCGAGCACAGGCGAAATCTATGAATATGACAGCTTTGGAAATCTATTATTTATTTTTGGCGGGAAAGACGATGGGACGAACCGGCTTGGATTATTTAAACAGCCGACCGGCATCACGATCGATCCTGACGGCAGACTGTATGTAACCGATAAAGAGCGCGGACTGATTCAAGTCTTTGAATCTACAGCCTTTTCGAATCAAGTACATAAAGGGATCGCGCTCTTTAAAGAGGGGCGTTATGTACAAAGTCAAAAGTACTGGGAATCCGTGCTGGAGATGAACTCCTCGTTTGGTTTGGCGCATTCAGCCATGGGTTCTGCCTACTATAAACAGCAAGACTATAAAAGAGCTTTAGAAGAATACAAGTTTGCTAACGATGTGTACGGCTATTCCGATTCGTTCTGGGAAGTCCGCCATGCGTGGATGCAGGAAAATCTAGAGACCGTTTTGTTTATCGTTATGATCCTGGTCGTCCTATTCTTTATCATGAAGGCCGTGGATAAGAGAAAAGGCATACTCGATAAGCCGCGCAGTAGCTTGAGAGCCGTGAAAAAACAGAAACTGATCGGGGAACTGCTCTTTTTGTTCCAGTTCTTCCGACATCCGATCGACAGCTTCTATTATTTGAAGCGTAAGAACTATGCTTCCGTCCTGTCAGCTACTATCCTGTATGTGGTGCTGATTGCGGAGTATATCTATAGTCGCTTCTATACCGGGTTCATTTACAACACGGTTGGCACGGAAGCGACGCTGCTCGGAGAATTGCTGCTCCTTCTCGTTCCTCTTAGTCTTTTTATTATCGTGAACTATTTAGTCAGTACGATTAATGACGGAGAAGGAAGATTTAAGGATATTTATATCGGAACGATCTATTCGCTGGCACCGTTTCTTGTGTTCAGTATACCGATCACGCTTTTATCAAATGTACTGACTTATAATGAAGCCTTTGTTTATGTATTTTCGATCCGCATCATCTATGCTTGGTGCTTGATCATTCTGTTCATTATGATTAAAGAAATTCACAACTATACGTTTTCTGATACAGTACGAAACATCTTCGTTACGCTGTTTGGCATGGTGATCATGCTTCTGGTCGTGTTCATCGTATTCGTGCTGATCGACCAAGTGTATGATTTCGTTTATTCCATCATAAAGGAGGCTGTTTTACGTGTATAAAAAAATCATACTTGCACTCGTATTATTGCTTGTACCGATCACGGTATTAGCGGCACAAGATGATAAGAAAAGTACGGACCAGCCTCCTGCAAAACCGAATACTAGCCAAAATCTGATGAAATACACTTCTTCTTCGTTCACAAAGCCTGAAAAGAAAGAGGCAAAGCCCGTTCAGCAACAAAACTCGTTTAAAGGCTTTGAGAAAGCAGCTGAAAACGAAAGCCTTGCTTTATACGTAAATGAAGAAAACTTAGCCATTAAGGTCCAAAACAAAGAGACCAATTACGTCTGGAACTCAGGACTTGATCAGCCTGATCAATACCGTCTGAACAAAACGTGGGAACAGATGGCGCAGTCTGCCATTACCATCGACTACATGGACCGGCGCGGAAAGGTAAGAACAGAGAGTATCACGACCAACGATTCCCGTCCAAGAGTGAAGATGACGGACGATGGATTTAAAGCTTCTCTTTATTTGAACCAATCCAAGCTCGAGTTTGAAGTGAAGGTAGAGCTTGACGGAAGTGATGTTGTTGTTTCCATTCCTGAAGAACAAATTAAAGAAAGCAAGTATACGAAGATTATCTCGATGCGGGTCTATCCGTTCTTAGGCGCGGTGAACGAGAACGACATCAACGGGTATATGTTTATTCCGGATGGAAGCGGTGCTCTGATCCGCTATGAAAAGAGCAGCAACAAAGCAGATGCTCCGTTTACAGGTACTATTTATGGTACTGACGAAGCGTTCAAGAAAACAGAAACGAAGAAGGACACAAAAGTTACACCGGCTGAGCAGATTAAGATGCCCGTTTTTGGTGCCGTTCATGGCGTAAAACAGAATGCCTTTTTAGCGGTCATTGAAGAGGGATACACACACGGCGACATCCTAGCTTATCCATCTGGTGTTTCAACAGACTTTAACTGGATCGCATCAGAGTTTCATTTTAGAAAGGAATATTATCAGCCGACGAGCAAGAACATGAAAGGCTTAACTTTATACCAAAAATCAAAGAACCCGTTCGGCGTTAAGCTGAGATACAAGTTCCTTGCAAAGGAAGAAGCGGACTATGTCGGGATGGCGAAGGCTTACCAGAACCATCTGACAGATACGAAACAGCTGGAAAAAAAGGAAGACAAGACAGGTGTAAGACTTGAGTTTCTTGGAGGAGAAGTAAAAGAAGGTCTTCTATGGGACTCTGTTCTGCCGATGACAAAGATTACGAGCATTCCGAAAATGACGGATGAACTTATACAAGAAGTAGAAAACATGTTTGTCGTTTATAAAGGGTGGTCAAAGGGCGGACTTACCGGAACACTTCCGAACAAATTTCCTTTTGAAAACAACCTCGGTAATGAGGATGAAGTAAAAGATACGATCAAAGCTCTTCAAAAAGATAACATTCCGACTTATTTTTACACGGATTATACAAAAGCCTATGATGGTGCTTCAGGCTATTCGGGCAGCAAAGATGTAGCGAAGAAGATCAGTTCCGAAACAATCTCACACAGTGAGGATAAGAAAACCGTGTTTTACTTATCTCCACAAAAAGCTTTACGGCAAGCTTTGGATGAGAGCAAAGATTACAAGGAGCTTGGAGTTTCTAATATCGCTGTGGATACGAGCGGATACACGCTGTTTTCTGACTTCAGCACGAAAAAATCGTCAGAACGCAGCCAGACGATCAAGACGTATCACAAGCTGTTCGGAACGTTGAAGAGCCAAGTTGGAAATGTCGCGCTGTATGAGCCAAACACATATTTATGGAGCGAGACAGACCGTTATTTGGATGTTCCGATGAATTCATCCAACTACGTGTTTGAAACCGACACAGTACCGTTCATGCAGATTGTTCTAAAAGGGTACATGCCGTATTATGCACCTTACTCGAACTTTAACTCAGACACGGAAGATCAGATGCTGCGCACGATTGAGTATGGTGCGTACCCATCGTTTCTGTTAACCGAAGAACCATCTCATCTTCTGGCAAAAACAGCATCCAAGCATATCTATACCTCTGAGTATTCGATCTGGAAAGACAAGATCATTGATCAATACAAACAGGTAGAAAAAAGTCTTGGGCAGGTAGAAGGCGAGGAGATCGTGAGTCGTACGGTACCACAGACTGGAGTCGTGGAAGTAGGGTATTCGAATGGGAAAGTCATTATCGTCAATTACACAAACAATGCTTATGAAAAAAATGGCATAGAGGTAGATGCGAAAGGTTTTGCTGTAACGGAAGGAGGAGAAGCGGATGAAAAGGCTGAGGAATAATAGAAACATCACTGGGCTGCTCTTTGTATCACCTTGGATTATCGGCTTTCTCATCTTTACAGCTTTTCCTCTTTTATACTCGCTGTTTCTGAGTTTTCAGCAAGTCAAGATCACGACAGATGGCATTAAGACGAAATTTGTGAAATTTGGAAACTATGAATATGCCTTTACAGTGGATGGTACGTTTTTGGACCGGGTCATGACGTACCTCGAAGAAATGGTGATCTCTGTTCCGATCATTATCGTTTTTTCATTAATTATCGCGCTTCTCTTAAACCAAAAGGTGAAATTTCGCGGTGTGTTCCGGACGATTTTCTTTCTGCCCGTCATCATAGCGAGCGGACCGGTTATCAAAGAACTGATCGATCAAGGGATCACGACGATTCCTTCTATTGAACAATACGCGATTTACCAGACGTTAAACGATAATCCAGAAGGTTTCTTTAATGGGATTCTGCTTTATCTGATCAAAAATTTAATCGTCATTCTTTGGTACTCAGGTGTTCAAATTTTGATTTTTCTTGCCGCTCTTCAAAAAATGGACAAGCAGATCTTTGAGGCGGCGAAGATCGATGGGGCAAGCAACTGGGAGTTCTTTTGGAAGATTACACTGCCTAGTCTTGTGCCGATGATCGTCGTGAATCTAATTTATACGATCGTCACGTATTCTGTTTTTTCTTTAAATCCAATTATTGAACATATACAAAAGAACATGTTTAAAGTAGATACAGGCTATGGGTATGCATCAGCACTGTCCTGGATTTACTTTCTCCTTATCGCAGCAGCTCTGGCCATTGCCGTTGGTGCGATGACGTTAAAGAGAAAGAAAAATTACACCTAAGAGGATGTGATCAAGGTGCAAACAAAAACACAACAATTGAACAAGTATTATTTTAAAACGAAACGAATGTTTTTGGGCATGCAAGGGACGGACGGTCTTCTTTTCAAAGTCTTGATCTACGGACTCTTGATCGGGATCGGATTCGTGTATTTATACCCGCTTCTCTACATGGGTGTTTACAGTTTTAAGAGTTTAGATGACTTGTTAAATCCACTTGTGAACTGGATTCCAACTCAGTTTTATACAGGGAACTATGAACAAGCGAATAAAGTGATGGATTTCTTCTCTACTTTAATGGAAACGCTTTACGTTACGGTGTTGCCTGCCTTAGCTCAAACAGCGGTTGCAGCTGTCGTTGGCTACGGGCTCGCACGCTTTGAGTTCAAAGGGAAAAAGATCATCTTTATTCTCGTTCTTGCCACATTCATCATCCCGCCGCAGGTGACGCTGATCCCGAGGTATATCTTTTTTAATGAGCTGAACATTTTGGGTAGTTTATCGGCGTTCTTGCTGCCCGCAACCTTTGGGCAAGGCTTGAACAGTGCGATTTTTATCCTGATTTTTTATCAGTTTTTTAGAGCCGTTCCAAAAGCTTTGGAAGAAGCAGCGCAGCTGGATGGAGCAGGGCATTTCAGGATCTTCTTTACGATTGCGCTTCCGATGGCGTTACCGGCGATTATCATCTCATTTTTGTTCTCGTTCGTTTGGTATTGGAACGAAACGTATTTGGCGGCTATCTATTTCGGTGACGCGTTGACGACGCTGCCGCTTCAGCTGCAAAAGTTCGTCGCTACGTATCAGAAGATGTTCCCGGCTGAGATGGGTGTGAGCGGAGGCAACCAGCTGAATGAAGGAATAAAGATGGCTGGGACTGTGCTTTCTATTCTGCCGCTTTTGATCGTTTATTTTATTACGCAAAGATGGTTTGTTGAAGGTGTAGATCGTTCGGGGATAACTGGAGAGTAATTTTAGAGAGGTAGCGTTTTTGCAGGCAAAAACGTTCGATTTTTCAACCAAAAATAGCGTGGCTGAATCCTTCTCCAAGCGGTTCCCTTATTGTAGGGATAGCTGCCGGAAACGTGGAGTTCTGCCTCCCCTTGTTTTATGTAAATGAAGAAGTTTGAGCGAAAAATGAGGATTTTGGGCGAAACGTAGGGTGTTTTGAGCGTTGCGTGGAGATTTTGAGCGTAACTCGGTAATTTTGAGCGGTTCTCAAAAATTCTGAGCGAACGTGTAACAAATATAAAAACACGTACCGTAAAATCATGAGAAACTTCTACTTTTAATAATTAGAGAGGGGAATTACGATGGATACGCAAAAACTTTTGGATTTAGAAGCTAAAGGCTGTTTCGATTTTTTCTGGAAAGAAGCGAATACGGATAAAAATAGTCCTGGTTACGGTTTGATCCTGGATCAGTCAGCGAACAAGAAAGTGGCAAGTATCGCGTCCAATGGATTTGGGTTGACGGCGATCATTATTGGAATTGAACGCGGCTGGATCACGAAGGAAGAAGGCTACGAACGTACGAAAGGAACACTCAAGACCTTTTTAAACAATGTGGAGCACGAGAGCGGATTTTTCTACCACTTTTTAAACATGCAAACAGGGAAAAAGAACGAAGAATGGTATGACTGTGCGTCGATCATCGATACAGCTATTTTCTTGTGTGGCGCTGTTACGTCTGCTGAATATTTTGGCGGAGAGATCAGTGAGCTCTTCGAAAAGATCTATGCTCGCGTGGACTGGAACGTTTATTACGATGAGCCGGTGAACCAGTTTTATATGGGCTACACTCCTGAAAGAGGCGGCTTCCACCACTGGGACATGTACGCAGAGCAGATGATGATGTATGTACTTGGCGTGGCATCACCAACGCATCCGGTTCCTGCAAAGATTTATGAAGGCTTTAAGCGAAGTAAAGGGAAGTACAAAGAGTATGAATATATTCACGCGCCAGGAAACGCGCTTTTCGTTCACCAATATTCACATGCTTTTGTTGATTTTAGAGGGATTGTAGACGGTGATGGAATCGACTGGTTCGAGAACTCGGTGAAAGCGACTCTAGCAAATCGTGAATTCTGCAAGGAAAAGTCGAGTGAATTTAAGACGTATCATGAAAACTCTTGGGGCTTAACTGCTTGTGCGAGCCCGACCGGTTATCGTGTGCCAGGTGCTCCTCCTTATTATGAAGGATGTGAACCAGAGCTTGAGGGTACGATCGCACCGACGGGAGCAGCGGGCTCTATCGCGTTCACACCTGATGAGTCGATTGCGGCGATGAAGTATTTTTATGAAGAACATCCTCAGCTTTGGGGAGAGTATGGATTCTGGGATTCATACAATCTTGATGTGAGTCCGCCTTGGTATTCCGATCATGTCATCGGAATCGATAAAGGTATTACATTGCTCATGATTGAAAACTATCAAACTGGTTTAGTGTGGGATCTTTTTATGAAAAACAAATATGTGAAAAGCGGAGCTGACCTTTTAGGCTGGAAAAAGAAAGAAGAGAGCACAGTAAAATGATTGAGATCAAGAATAAACAGATCATAATCGACGGAAAACCTGTATTGATCACGTGTGGTGAGATCCACTATTACCGTGTGGATAAAAGTGAATGGCAAGACCGATTGGACAAGCTAAAAGAAACTGGGTGCAACGCCGTGGCTACTTATGTGCCATGGCTTTGGCATGAACCGGTAGAGGGGCAGTTTGATTTTACGGGTAAAACGCGTCCCGAGACTGACCTTGCCGGCTTTATCGACCTTTGTACCGAGAACGGCTTTTATTTCTTTGTTCGCCCAGGTCCTTTTATTATGGCGGAGATGAAAAACGAAGGACTCCCTTATTGGGTGTACGAGAAACATCCTGAGATTATTCCGGTTGGCTGGGACAGAAGTGAAGCAACAACGCCGACGGTTGATTATTTGGCAACAGGCTTTTTACAGGAAGTTCGCAAGTATTATGAAAAAGTGATGGAATTGATTACGCCGAGGCTGTATCCTAATGGTGGCAAGATTATTGCGTTCCAGCTCGATAACGAGGTGGGAATGCTCTCATGGGTGAGCAATACGCCTGATCTGACAGATAACTTGTTGAATGGTTTTTCACGTTGGTTGGGTGAGCGTTATGGTGAGGACGTTAAGTCGCGCTATAAGTTTTCTTTAAAGGAAAGTGCTGAGCGCAATGATGCTATTCGCTCACCGAAGGAAGAATATGCGGCACAGCTGTTAAAAGATCTCGGTTACTATATGCGGTACCGTTTTGCAAAATATATTGCGATACTCCGGGAATATGCGGAAGAGTTTGGTGTAAAGGATATCCCGTTCGTGGTGAATATCCACGGGACAGGCGGCGGACGCGGACTGACCTATCCGATCGGAATCAGTCAGCTCTATGAATCGTATACACAAGCTCCTGGCTATATTTCGGGTTCAGATATCTATTTTGGCGACCTGGACATGAAGACGTTCCAGGATCTTTATATTATTAATGGCTTTATGGATGCTGTTCATAATGATGATCAGCCGTTGACGTCTGTTGAGTTCAACTGTGGCGACGGAAACTTTGGAGAGACGCTTGGTGAGCGTTATGATCCATCGGCAGCCGATTTTAAATTGCGTATGTGCCTTGCTCAAGGAAACCGGTTAATCAACTATTATCTGTTTTCCGGCGGGACGAATGCTAGGCTGGATTCACTAGTTGGTGACGGAAATGACCGAATCGCATCAACCGGTGAACGTCACGGATTCGCAGCGCCAATAGGTCCAGAAGGAGAGTATAACTATACCTTTCCGCGCATGTCACGTGTAAATCAGAGTGTCATGGCTGTGGGTGATAAGCTGGCTGCCATGGATGAAGATCGTGACGATGTATCTTTTGCTTTTATACCGGATTATTATATGACGGAATATCGATACCCCGGAAGTGAAGTGATGCGTGAGATTCTTTCTAACATTGAAGCGAACCGCGGATCTGGTGCATGGGAGATTATGGGCCGTGCGATGCTTTTGAACGGATACCGCTTCACAGCTGTGGATATTCAAAACAAACCGCTTGTGAAAGAGAAAACACCAGTGCTGGCACTTCCATCAGCTCGTTATTTGGATAGCGGAATTCAAGAAAAATTAGTAAACTACCTTCAAGATGGCGGTAAAATTCTTCTGTACGGTGAAGTTCCTCTTTTTGATATGGAAGGGAAGGACTGTACCATTTTAGCAGATGCTATTAATGTGAAATACAAGAGTTATAGCAGAGACAGTCACCGCCACTACCTATCAATCTATGGAGATAGCTGGGCAGAAGGGCAACCTGAAATTCGCTCTTACTATGCGCAAGGATTTGAGATTGGAGAAAATGTAACCCCGATTTTACGCGTGTATGGGTCAGATGACGTATGTGGCTTTGAGTCTGAGGTTGGCAGCGGACGCGCTATCGTTGTAGCCGGAGCGTATCGCTGTGATCTACCGTTCTTTAAGAAGGCACTTGAGAGATTAGGTGCAACGGCTCAGTTAACGCATGACTACAAGCATCATGGCATCTTTATGACCTCCACATCTAATCGTGAAGGCGAGCGTTTTATTCATCTTCTGAACCTGGATGGTTTTGATAAAGAGTTTACGATCACAGATGGTGAAGATGTGCTGTTTGAAGGAAGGAAGATCCTACTTCAAAGCAAAGACGGTGTCATGCTTCCTATGAATCTATCATTGGGTAATGTGAAAATTGCTTATTCTACTGCTGAAATTGCAGCAGTGAATGAAGGAAGTATTGATTTTCGCTTAACTCAAGCACAGGATGTTATCGCGTTTGACAATGGTGCGAAAATTTTATCAAGTGAAGAGTATGAAGTTCAAGAATCTCAAGAATTCACGCTAATTAAAAGCAAGAAACATGCGAAGGTGGATGATCAGCTTCGTGTTTTACTAGGATAAAGAATAGGGTTTTTTAGAGCATATCCGTTCATAAATGGATATGCTTTTTTACTTTTAACAAAAAAAGGAGAAATACATTATGAGGGGAATAAAGGAGTAGAAAATAAATTATCAATGTACATAACTGGGGGAAGGGAATGTTAAGAAAATATATAGTGATTGCTTCTTTGCTCGTGTTTTCCGGATGTGGAATTGTGCCAGAAGATCCTAAAGTTCAAGGAGCTAGACAAATAGAAAAAATGGAAAAAGCAACAACTAAAAAGATACTAAAAGAGGGCCAAAAGCTGTTAAAAGAAGATAAAGATTTCATTCTTGAACCTGCTTCAGGCAAGGTATGCAAATTTGAGAGAGAAGAAAACCGTATTGATAAAAATGAGTTAGACAGAAAAATACAAAAGAAATTCAAAGGTGAATTTTATAAAAACATTGATTTGTATGCTTCTAAGTTACCCATTGATACGCAAGTGTTTCATGTAAATGAGGATGGTACTGATTTTCTTTACGCAGAAGTTTCTAATGGGAAAGATCGAATCTATTCTTGTGAATACTTTTATGGAAACTAAATATGAAGAAGAGAGGACTGCTCAAATGAACAGTCTTCTTTCTCTTTATTTTACTAATCTAAAAGGAATCTCCGTTACGTCATGGCTGTTTTTCCCGATAAACGCAGTGAACTTTCCTGCATCACTCTTGAACTCCAGGTTTTCGTGATGATAGCGAAGCATTTCTTCAGTGATCTCAAATGTTACGGTTGTAGACTCGTCAGGTTCAAGGGCAACCTTCTTATAACCTTTCAACTCTTTTACCGGACGAACGACTTCACCAGCGATATCGCGAATGTACAATTGAACAATCTCGTCTCCAGCTCGATCTCCACTGTTCGTTACAGTTACAGAAGCAGTCAGCTTTCCGTCTTCCATTAAGGTGTCATCAGACAACTTCACATCATCATACTTAAATTCGGTATAGCTCAATCCGAAACCAAACGGGAATAATGGCTCGTTCGGAATATCGAGATAATGCGAGAGATAACGCTCTTTGTTATCAGGAGTTGGCTGAGGGCGGCCAGTATTAAAATGATTATAGTACACAGGCACTTGTCCCACCGAAAACGGCATCGACATGGATAAACGTCCAGACGGATTCACGTCTCCGAACAATAAATCGGCAATCGCTGCTCCGGCTTCTGTACCTGGATACCAAGCTTCCAGTACCGCATCTACATGTTCTACAACACCGTGCAAATCGAGCGGACGGCCGTTAAACAGTACCGCTACCGTTGGCTTCCCAAGTTTCTTCATCTCTTGAATCAATTGAAGCTGTGGTTCAGGCAGTCGGATATCTGCACGGCAGCCTGCTTCACCGCTCATGAAAGAGGCTTCTCCAAGCGCCAGCACAACCACATCAGCATCTTTCGCTGTATCCACTGCCTTCTTTAACTGCTCAGGTGTGACGGTTTCAACATCACTTCCGACAGCTACCGAAAGAAGGGAAGGATCTGCTAGTTTTGTACGCAATCCAGCATCCACTTTTACAACGTCATCATGAGCTCCTTGCCATGACCACGGTCCCATCAGATCACCGCTTTCTGCAAACGGACCGATCAATGCAATTTTTTGTTCTGATTTCAACGGCAGTACATTTTCATTTTTCAAAAGAACACACGATTTGGCTGCCAGTTCACGAGCCGATTGGCGGTGTTCCTCACATAAAATGACTTCAGCTGCACGTTTTTCATCTGCTCCACGATAAGGATCTTCAAAGAGTCCGAGTTTGTGTTTGAGTGTTAAAATTCGTTTAACCGACTCATCGACAAGCGATTCTGGTAATGCTCCGCTTTCCACGAGCTCTTTTACATGGTCGATATAACAAGTGGTCATCATCTCAATATCAACGCCAGCTTGAAGCGCTTTGTACGCCGCTTCTGCTTCATCTTCAGCTACACCGTGCGGCAGCTGTTCTTTTACTGCACCCCAGTCGGAAATGATAACACCGTTAAAGCCCCACTCATTCCGAAGCAGTTCACGCATCAGCTTCTTGTTCGCAGTTGCTGGAATGCCATCGACCGTGTTAAAAGCAGTCATCACCATTTCACAGCCTTCATCAAGAGCTGCTTTATAAGCAGGAAGGTACGACTCTCGCAGTTGGCGCTCTGACATGTTTACTGTATTGTAATCGCGTCCGCCTTCAGGTGCGCCGTACGCCGCAAAGTGCTTCACGCAGGCTGCTACCCGGTCTTTATCATTCGTCAAATCTAACCCCTGGAATCCTCGTACAAACGCACGAGCAAATTCGCTGTTCAAGTAAGGGTCTTCACCTGTAGATTCCATCACTCGGCCCCAGCGCGGATCTCGAACTAGATCGACCATCGGTGCAAACGTGACATGGACACCAGAAACGGAAGCTTCTTTTGCCGCAATCTCAGCACTTTTTTTAGCCAGTTCCATATCCCAAGAACAGCCGATCGCAAGCGGGACTGGAAAGATGGTTTTAAAACCATGGACGATGTCAGCCATCATTAATAGAGGAATGCCAAGGCGGTTATCCTTTAAGTGAGCATCCTGAATATTTCTTGTTTCTTTTGCTCCGGACCCTCCGAGCACAGAGCCTGTATTTCTGACATTTTCGTCGGTGATCCCCATTTCCTGCATAGGCCCTGTAATGAATCCTTGATCGGATGAACCTTTGAAAAAAGGAGTAGCTAACTGGAGCAATTGGCCGATCTTTTCATCTAATGTCATTTCGTCAATCAAATGTTGTACTTTTTGCTTAAGCATAAATAAGTACCTCCAGATATTTGATAGTAGTTTTATTATGTATGTACATGATGGCGAATCGAAACGTTTCGACAATTCTGTTAATAAAAATTATAAGCGCTTTCATTTTGAGAGTCAACGGAAAATCGAAACGATTCACCAAGTTGCGTGCACATAATTGTCTTTTAATCTTTAGCGTTAGAAAAATAGACTGATAAAACTTTTCAGACATAACATGTAGGGTGTTTCATAAAGTGTAAAGTTATATTTTTTCGAGGATTTCATGTAAAGAAAAAGAAGGATAGAATATGGGAAAGGGGATGAATTGGTGAAGAGAGTCCTTAGGTTTGGAATCTTGTTTACACTTGTTTTCACTTTTACTGCATGTTCTAGTGATGAAAAAGAAACAGTAAAACCTCAAAAACCCCCTACAGAAGTCAAAGAAAAAGAAAACGATAAAGAAAAGGAAAATCAGCCAGAGTCAAACCTTCCACCGACTAAAAATATCGAAGTAGAAATTGAGGGGATGAAAGAGCAGCGGCCAGCTGAACTCCAGCAAAGCGCTAACGGCTATCATTTATACATGCTGGACCTTTACAATTTTGAAAAAGAGAACGAGAAGACTGGAAAAATTACTTTCGCGAACGAACCTACGTTGTATGGCACGATTGAAAAGTTGGATGAATCAGCAAATATCGAGAGTTTAAAAGAATCGTCGATGAAGCGTGCGGAAGAACAAACAGGAAAAGCGAGTGACTTGCCAGCAACCGACATCTACTTTCCCTATTTTCATGATGCGAAGTTTTTTGTTAAAGGAATAAGCCACAAGTATGATGTAGTGATGTATTTTGTGAAGGAAGTAGAAGGAGAATTATTTTATTTCTCCCTAAACATTCCGTCAAAAGCAGAGATGGAAGGCGTTGAACCGAGCTTGTGGGCGATGCTGAAGACCGTAAAACCAAATTAAATAACAAATGAAAAACCCGGACACTTGCGCCGGGTTTTCTTACTTAACTAAACGATTTAGTTTCTCGTTCCGTACTTCTCTTTCTTTTTCATCGGCCAAATCGTACTTTTTTAAAAGATGAAAGACTTCGTTCAAAAACCCTTGATCGGCTTCTTTATTTAATGAACCTTTCACTTCACCCACGAGATTTTCTGGCATGAACGGTGCTTGGTCAACCAACTTTTGTTTTACATCTTCCAACGTATGATCAATCGTGCATTTCCCCATAGAAACTCACTCCTAACAAAAGGTTTGTATTCTTTATACCACAAGTTAACTGCCAGCGGCTTTTTTTAACGCCTTGTTTTCGTCTTTAAATGAATATGCGTACCACATCGCGATTAATAGCATTATACCTGTTACGACGAATACTATCTCAACGGGGAAGAATCCGCCGATCACTCCCCCAACTAGCGGTCCGAGCATGGCGCCGATCTGAGTGGCGGTTTGCTGAAGTCCGAAAGCTCGTCCTCTGAATTCGTCCGGTGTGGTTTGAACGACCAGTCCATTTAAGGCTGGGAAAACGCCGCAAAAGAAAATTCCGTATAGAAAACGTACAGAAGAAAAGCCCCAAACACCATCAAACCAAGCCTGTGCAATGGTTCCGATTCCGCCACCCAATAAGCCGATCATCAATACGGTTTGAAAGCCGATCTTATCAGACATCCGCCCCCAGTAAGCAGCAAAAATGATGCTCGCGATACCAGGCAAGGAAAAGACGATTCCTGCCAGTAGTGCCGTATTATCGGATGAACCACTGATTTTCAATATATGAAGGGGGAGAACGGGTTCGATCGTTAAGATGGAGAGAGCGGTGATGATCGATAAAAACAACACGTTCATAAACGGTTTGTTGGCTGCTGCGACCCGAACATCTTTTAGTACAGATCCTTTTTCTTTGCTCGGTGTAAACTTTTCTTCGGTTACCCAGAAGATAACTAGAAGAGTTGAGATGAGAGATAAGAAACCTCCGCTCGCAAACGCCCAGCGGTTACCGAACAATTCTGCTAGTCCACCACCAAGAAGCGGGCCCATGATTCCGCCTGATGCACCGGCTGATGAAATCATCGCAAGTGCGTAGCCGACGTTCTTTTTCGGCGTGTTTGTTCCGATCAGTGCAATCGCACCTGGAATGTAGCCGGTCAATAATCCTTGCGCTACACGCAGTGCCAACAGCTGATAAGCGTTCGTAACAAATGCAGTTAATGTATAGATGATGAACAGAAAAGCACCAGCGCGGATGATCATCGGCTTTCTCCCGTATCGATCGGCCATCATCCCCCAATAAGGAGAAGCGATGGCACCTGCAAAAAAGGCTGAGCTGAAAATAAGTCCTGACCAAATCTCGGTGTGATCATGAACACCAATCTGAAGAAGAAAAAGAGGTAAAAAAGGAACGACCATGGAGTAGCTGGCTGAAGTAAAGAAAACGCCGACCCACAGTACCCACAAATTTCGCTTCCATATCGCCATAATGTGTACACTTCCTTATGCTGTACTCTAGGAAACTTTAATAATAGTAAACTTTATTAATTATTGGAAAAAAGAAATATATTAGAAATAGTAACAAACTAGTGCTCGAAAGGGAAGAAAGCAGGCTTGTTTTTCCATTGGAATAGAAGGAAGAAAAGCAGTATTACTCGCTAACTACGGCTTCCTATTCGAAGCTAAAAACATCGCAACCCCCTTTACAAACACAGAAGAAATCGAGTTCTGCTGCGAGATTTCTACCGTACAAAATGTATCGGAAAACCAGTGATATTAGACGATGAAGAAATGGAACTTATGACTGGAAAGTTCAAAGTTATGGGCAGAAATAAGAAGGAAATCACTTCAGGGATGGTGTGGTTTTTTTAAACATTTGTTTAACTTTAACAGCAGAAACTTGATATGCAATTTGGTATAATAACTAAGAGGAGGTGAGGAAATGGAGAAAAAGATGATGGATATAATGTTACAGGTTCAACAAAGTGTTCTAGAATTAAGAGATGATGTAAACGTAATAAAAGCAGATGTAGCAGATTTAAAAGTAAGAGTGACAAACATCGAAGAAAATATGGTTAGAAAAAGCGATCTTAAGTATTATAATTTTAAAATTGCTGAGCATGATCGTGATATCTTTCAACTAAAACAACAGAACTAACCCCACGTGAAACCTTTAAACTTCATAAATGTCCTCTTAAACCGGGTCTTACAATCACATATGAAACAATAAAACCCGGGAGAAATTTCCGGGTTTTACTATGACAATATCCACTGAACAATCAAAAACGATGCTACAAAAGCCACGACAAATGAAATGATACCTGCTATTTTTCTTCCGTTCACTTCTTAACCCCCAACTTAATGAAATCAACCGTTATACATATGCTACCATCACACTATCATTCAAATAAAGATTAATGTTACGCTGAAAAGGAAATATAGATAGTGGAGGTGTTGTTAAACATGCGTTTAAAAGGTAAAAAAGTAATCAGCCTCGTTCATCATGATTTCGAGGACCTTGAGTTGTGGTATCCGATTCTTCGGTTGCGTGAAGAAGGCGCTGTTGTAGAACTTGCTGGTGAAAAGGCAGGAGAAACGTACATCGGAAAATATGGTGTACCTGCAGAAGCTGATTTTGCATTTGGTGATGTGAATGCTGCCGATTATGACGCCATTTTAGTTCCTGGCGGATGGGCACCGGACAAGCTACGCCGCTTTCCTGAAGTTATTGAGATGGTTCAGCACATGGAACAAGAGAAGAAACCGATCGGTCAGATTTGTCATGCCGGCTGGGTGCTAATCTCTGCAAAAGTGTTAAACGGTAAAAAAGTAACGAGCACACCTGGAATCAAAGATGATATGGAGAATGCAGGTTCCGAGTGGATCGATGAGCCGGTAGTAGTTGACGGTCACCTCGTTTCAAGCCGCCGTCCGCCTGATTTGCCGGATTATATGAGAGAATTTATCGAAGTTTTATATCAGAGATAAATAAACTAAACGAAAACTGACTAATAGTGGCGTGCTTTGATGACGCGGCTAGGAGTCAGTTTTTTAATTTAATAAAAAAGTATTGAAAAATCGGAATATTTTGTATATATTGATCATGTGGGCTGTCGACAGACGACATAAATATTTTCAAAGCCCAAAGGTCTTCACAAATCCCCTCCACCAAAAAGCATCTTTCAATCTCAACTCAACAAAATTTTTATAAAAAAACAGATTCACTTATTCCTTATTAACAACAGATAGGAGACTGATCTTCAAATGAATCAGGGAATGCTGCAAAAAGCGATACCTTATTATGAACAAGTACAACAAACCATTAAAGAGCGAATCTTCAACGGGGTATATGAACCGGGTGACCGTTTGTATGAGGTGCAGATTGCTAGAGAATTTGCTATCAGCCGCAGTCCGGTCAGGGAAGCTATTAGAACCTTGATAAATGAGGGTTTGTTGATTATGGATGATAAGTCTCAAATCTATGTTTATGAACCTTCTTTAAAGGATGTATATGAAATCTACGAATGCCGAGTAGCTCTTGAATCTACTGCTGTTGCATTAGTGGCTCAAAAAGCTAGTGAAGATCAAATTTTACAGCTCGAGAAAACGTTATCTGATTCTGCTTCTGCAATTAAAAAAGGCGAGAAGGAAGAGATGGCATGTTTAAACGCAAAATTTCATGAGCTCATTATTGATTTTAGTGACAATATGAGGTTGAAAAAGCTTGTAAATGAACTTAAATCACTTACAAACTATTATCGATTTTTAAACTTGGAAGGAGAGGATCGGCCAAACGTTATATATAAGGGGCATTTTGATATTTTTCAAGCGATAAAAGAAAGAAATCCTGAAAAAGCATCTCAGAAATTAAAAGAACATACGCATGATGACCTTGAAAATTTGGTAAACCTATTAAACCATAAAAGGGAGAGATAATCTTGCGAGTCGTTCATGTTAAAGAACTGACGGAAACTGTAGCAAAACTTTGCTGGGAAGCGTGTTATTATTTGCCGGATGATGTTTTAAATGGTTTTAAAAAAGCAGAACGAACAGAGGCATCTCCAATTGGGAGGTCCATTTTGCAGCAGTTAGTTGAGAATGCAGAGGAAGCGAAGGCGAACCATATGCCTTATTGCCACGACACGGGAATGGCAGTTGTTTTTGTGGAATTAGGTCAAGACGTACATGTCACGGGAGGCGACCTAATGGACTCTATTCAGGAAGGAGTGCGTACTGGATATCGAGAGGGCTACCTTCGAAAATCGGTTGTCGGTGATCCACTTTTACGTATTAATACGAATGATAACACACCAGCCGTTGTACATACGGATATCGTTCCTGGCGATTCTGTGAAAATCACTGTGCTGCCTAAAGGTGGAGGAAGTGAAAATATGAGTGCCATGAAGTTTTTGCTGCCGGGAGAAGGTGCTGAGGGAGTTAAAAACTTCGTCTTGCAAACGATCAAGGAAGCAGGAGGGAAGGCGTGCCCGCCAATTGTAGTTGGTGTCGGAATTGGTGGTAGTTTTGATAAAGTAACATCACTAGCGAAACATGCTGTTTTAAGAGAAATTGGTGTGCATCATCCAGACCCGCATATCGCTGAATTGGAAAAAGAGCTTTTAGAAGAAATAAATCATACAGGGATTGGTCCACAGGGGCTTGGAGGAACGAACACAGCGATGTGGGTTCCTATCGAAACATTCGCATGCCATATTACAGCACTACCGGTTGCTGTAAATATCCAATGTCATGCTGCTCGTAAAAAAACGGCAGTGATTTGAGGAGGAAATGAAAAATGGCTGAATATCGATTAAAGACTCCGTTATCTGATGAGGACATTCAAAACCTGAAAGTGGGTGATAGTGTACTTCTGACAGGCAGGATTTATATGGCAAGAGATGCTGCACATAAACGAATGATAGAGCTTCTTGATAAAAACGAATCATTACCTGTGGACTTAAAAGGCGAGATTATTTTCTATGCAGGTCCATGCCCTCCTAAGCCTGGTCAGGTTATCGGTCCTGTAGCTCCAACAACTGCATTTAGAATGGATCCATATGCGCCTGCTATGTATAAATATGGTGTAAAAGGAACGATTGGTAAAGGACCAAGAAGGCAGATGGTGAAAGATGCTTGCAAAGAGTACAATGCAATTTCTTTTGCAGCCATCGGTGGATTATCTACAATTTTAAGCCGAAAAGTAAAGTCTGAAGAAATAGTAGCATATGAAGATCTTGGACCTGAGGCGATCAGAAAGTTAGAGGTAGAAGACTTTCCCGTCTTAGTGGCATATGATGCACATGGACTAGATCTGTATGAACAAGAGATTGCGAAATACGAAAACTATAATAAACATTCCAAAGAAGGAGCTGTAAATTATGAAAACGTATGATATCGCAGTAATACCAGGAGATGGGATCGGAAAGGAAGTCGTTCCTGTATCATTAAAAGTATTGGATACGATTGCCGAGATTCATGGCGGTTTGAAGTTTAACTATACGGAGTTCCCGTGGAGTTGTGATTATTACTTAGAACATGGCAAAATGATGCCTGAAGATGGTATTGAAACACTTAGCAATTTTAATGGAATTTTCCTCGGTGCAATTGGAAATCCAAATGTTGTTGCTGATCACATCTCATTATGGGGACTATTAATCAAAATTCGAAGATCGTTTGAACAATCAATCAATATCCGACCTGCCAAATACTTTAAAGGGTTACGATCCCCATTAGTGAACCCAAACGATTTTGATCTAATCGTTGTCAGGGAAAACAGTGAGGGAGAATACAGTGAGGTCGGCGGCCGAATTCATAAAGGTGTAGACGAAATTGCGATTCAGAATGCAGTATTCACAAAAAAGGGAACTGAACGGGCGATGAAATACGCATTTGAATTAGCTCAGAAGCGAAGAGGCCATGTTACATCAGCAACAAAATCCAATGGAATATTTCATTCAATGCCGTTTTGGGATGATGTATTTAACGAAACCAAACAAAAGTATTCCGATGTTCAGACGTCTTCCTATCATATTGATGCTTTAGCAGCCTTCTTTGTGACCCGCCCTGAAATCTTTGATGTTATCGTGGCAAGTAACTTATTTGGTGACATACTCACGGATATTGGAGGGGCGATCATGGGAAGCATTGGTATCGCACCAGCGGCCAATATCAACCTGAATGGAAAATACCCGTCGATGTTTGAACCCGTACACGGATCTGCTCCGGATATATATGGTCAAGGGATTGCGAATCCGATCGGACAGATATGGACAGCGAAAATGATGCTTGATCATTTTGGAGAGGCGGAGTTAGGTAAAAAATTACTAGATGTAGTAGAAGACGTCACGAATGATGGATTCAAAACACCTGATATTGGCGGGAAATCATCGACTACAGAAGTGGCTGATGAAATTTGCAGCAGATTACAAAAAACATATTCACATTCATAAGATAAACGGGTTCTGTATTCGATGATGGTCGAATTGGAACCCGTTTTTTTATCATTAACAACAAAAAAGGACTGAACCTATTTTAGGTCAGTCCTTTGGATTAATTATTCGTTTTTGCTTTCTGCATCTTTAATGATATCTGCTCCGATTTTTTCTGCCCATTCTTTGTAAACAGGCTCA
The DNA here is from genome assembly GCF_001999465.1 of Fictibacillus arsenicus. Lineage (GTDB taxonomy): Bacteria > Bacillota > Bacilli > Bacillales > Fictibacillaceae > Fictibacillus > Fictibacillus arsenicus. The sequence continues at coordinate 936,643 of NZ_MQMF01000001.1, read as the reverse complement.
AGCTTTTTCTTGAAAGCATCGATTTCACTTTCAGAGAGTTCATGGATTTCGACTTGGCCGCGATCTTTTAGTGTTTTTAAAGCATCATCATTTAAATCCATGGCTGAGTCTCTCGCTACTGTTGTTCCTTCTTCTACTCCCTTTTCAATAATTTTTCTTGTTTCATCGTTCAATTCATCCCAAAATTTTGTGTTCGTAAGTAAAGCGTAGTCAACACGTGTGTGTCCCATGATTGTCATATACTTTTGTACTTCATCAAATTTTTTAGATTCGATGTTACTATACGTGTTTTCTTGACCATCAACTGTTCCTTGCTGTAATGCAGTATAAAGTTCCGCGAAAGGAATGGATGTTGAACCAGCACCTAAGTCACCATATATTGCTTCTAGAAGCTGTCCGCCTTGCGTACGGATTTTCAGACCTTTCAAATCATCCGGAGTTTTGATTGCCTTTTTTTCATTTGTGATGTGCTTGGCTCCATTTGGCCACATAGAAAGTCCAAGAACACCATCTTTTTCAAGGCGTTTGAAAATTTCTTGTCCTTTTTCTCCGTCCCAAAATGCGTTAGCTGCTTCATCATCCTTGAATAGAAAAGGCATAGCAGGAATATTAAATCCTGGGTCATTTCCTACGAGCTTGGACATATCTGGAATAATAAATTGAACGTTGTTTGCTACAAGATTTTGGTACTCATCTTTATCACCGAATAGCTGGCTGTTTGGATACACTTGAACCTTAATTTTTCCATCAGATTCTTTTTCAATGTATTCTTTCATCGCCAATGCACCTTGATGTTTAGGTGTGTTCTCAGCAACAACGTGTGAGATTTTAATTGTGAGTTCTTGCACACCATCCGCTTCGCCGCTTCCGCCTGAATCAGCAGAACTACATGCCGCTAGACTAAAGGCCAGAGCGAATGTCAGTAGGGCTAGGTACCATTTCTTCATTTTCTTCACGAGAATTCCCCCTTTTTAATAGATAAGAAGTTACATAACGGTAGATTTCCGTATGATCTGCAAATGATTCCAATGCTTGACTCGCTTCTTCAAAACGCTGATGAACGACGCGTGGCAGAACGGTTTCTGCACCATAATCTTCAAACAAGTGCTTAGCCATCTCTACATCTTTTTTCATTAATTCAAGACTAAAACCTGAATCAAACCTCTTGTTTAAAATAAAGGATGGAAATTTGTACTCTGTGGATCCGCTTCTGCCTGTGCTGTGGTTGAAAACCTCAATCCCCTTTTCGGGCTGCACTCCGTAACGTTCCATTAGTTGTACGGCTTCACATGCAGATAGAAGGTGGGTGGCAGATAAGTAATTATTCAACGCTTTTAATAAGTGGCCGCTTCCAAGGGGTCCTATATGAAAGACTTGTTTGCCTAAAGAATGGAGCAAGCGCTTACATTTTTTGAAAACTTCTTCTTCTCCGCCTGCAATAATGGTTAAAGAGGCAGACCGAGCTTTTTGAATACCACCGCTGACAGGGGCATCCATAAAATCAATCTTACGTAATTTTAGTTTTTCGCCGTTAGTTTTTGTGTCATGAGGATACGAACTGCTCATATCAATAATGGTTAAGCGTTCTGTTTGATTGGAATGCATAGTTTCATATGTAGCTAGAATCTCTTCTATTACATGGTTGACTATCGTGGAGGAAGGAAGCATCAGAATGATGGTTTGAACAGCAGGTACCCAGTTTGAAAAATGACCGGTGTTTCCGCCAGCTTTTTGAAGCTCGCTCGCGGAGGCGGGATTCACATCGGATCCATAGACACGATAACCGCTGTTCAATAGATTCATAGCCATTGGAAGACCCATTTTACCTAAACCGATAAAACCGATGTTTTCATTGTTTTCATTCATGAGGGAAACACGCCCTCTAGTTCTTTATGCAGAGAGCCAATGCGCGGGTGAGCCCGGCCGCTTGAAGTGACAACTGCAGCTATGACAATTTCGTCATTTCTTGGAGCGTCAGGGATTCTTACTTCAAAGGTCATATGATGGCTTCTAATTTTCGGATCCATCTTATGTTTAATAGCTAAGTCTAGACTGCTTCCAGCTGCACCTCTTTTTTCTGCCGATGGAAGCAAAGTTTCTGCTTGGTCACATTGAGAACGAAACGGGTTGCCAAAGGTAAGAGTATGAATAATGGCAGAGCCATGTTCAATTTCTCCGTCAAGGCCTACTAAAGCTCCCTTGCCGTATGCTTCGACTTCCTGACCTGAAATTCCTAAGGCTGCTATTGCCTTTTGCGGTAATATCTCGCCAAGTTTTTCAGAATAAGTTTTAATGAGAGGCAGGAGATCCTCTACATATTTCCCTGCATAAGGATTTTTAATAACAGCTAAAGCGGCAGCAATACGTACAGGTTTAGCAGATTTCTTAAATCCTTCAATAAATGTTTCTTCACAGATTGTTACGACTTTTCTAATCTCAAGTTCCATCGTTTCACCTCCTTTAATTTTTGGATCTTGGATACAATCATAAAAAACAGGTGTCCTAATCTATAGATGTTAAAAAGAGTATAACAAAACTATAAACTATTGTGAATACTTAAAATATTAATAAAAATTTAAATTTTCTGTTTTCTTTTTCGTTTACATTTAGTATATTGGAAATTAAGTATAAAACTAAGATTGGATACAATCCATCAAAAAGGAGTTGAATGTAATGAAACTCTTTAAATGGCTTGATCGCATCGAAGAAATACTAGCAGGGACGCTGTTTATTGGAGGGGTACTGGTAAGTTTGTATGGAGTATTCACAAGGTATGTGTTAAATGCACCTCAAGCTTGGATTACGGAAGTTTTTGAGTTTTTACTTGTTTGGTCTATTTTTATCGGGTTCGGTATGGCTTTAAAAGACAATAGACATATCCAAGTTGAATTAGTGTTCGATATGTTATCTACCACGTTTAAGAAAATTTTAGCGGCAATAAGTAATGTAATAGGAGGCATCTATTCCTTCTATTTAACTTTTTCATCTTTTGAATTGATAACGCTTTCAAAACAACAAGGAATTAAAACTATCGATGTTGGAATTCCGTTATGGATTACTTATTTAATATTACCTATTGGTATGGGGCTGCTGGGTATTTATTTCTTCATTAAAGCAGCTAAAGCAATCCGCGGGGACAAGAGTGAAATTACAGGCGAACTTGAAGTCATGTATGAGACCTTAATAAAAAATGATGATGAGTTAGAAACTGAAACTAAAAAGAAAGGGGTAGGAGCATGAGTCCTGTACTAGTATTATTTTTAGTGTTTGCCTTTCTTTGCTTAATCAGGGTCCCTATTGCCATCTCTTTAGGTTTATCGAGTGTAATCGCTCTTTCTATGATTGATTTTACCCTCTATACAGTTATCCAAAAAATGTTTAACTCACTGAATTCTGCCACGCTTATGGCGATTCCTGGATTCGTTTTTGCCGGGATCATCATGTCAAAAGGCGGGATATCTAAATACTTAATCGAATCATTGAGATCATGGGTTGGTCATATTTCAGGCGGCCTAGCTGTTGTAACCATTCTTTCATGTATGATATTTGCGGCTATTTCCGGTTCGAGTCCGGCAACTGCAGCTGCTATAGGGAGCATCATGATTCCAGGTATGGTACAAGCAGGATATGATAAAAAGTATGCAATGGGTTTGGTGGCAGCATCAGGAACACTAGGAATCTTAATTCCTCCCTCCATACCTCTTATCATTTATGCCTCAGTAGCAGAAGAATCAGTAGGTAAGCTATTTGCTGCTGGAGTAATTCCTGGATTGCTGCTAGGCGGGATCCTTCTCGTTTCTGCGATTATTCACGCAAGAATTAAAAAATATGGAAAATTACCGAAAGAGAGTATGGAACAGCGTGTAAAAAAGACATTAAAGGCCATACCTGGTTTTTTGCTTCCAGTTATCATTCTGGGCGGGATTTATTCTGGTATCGTAACGCCTACAGAAGCAGCATTTCTTGCTTGTCTATATGGCGTGGTTGTATCTGTATTTATTTACAAAGAACTTTCATTCCCCGTATTTAGAGAAGTACTGAAGGAATCTATTAATATTACATCTATGATATTCCTAGTCATCGCAGCTGCAATGATCTTTGGAATGTTTCTTACTACAGAACAAGTTCCTCAAGCTTTCGCACAATGGATTGAAGAAAGTACGACGAATAAGTGGATCTTTATGCTTGGTGTCAACTTCATGTTCTTTATCATGGGAATGTTCTTAGAGGCCGTGGCTATTATCTTGATCACACTGCCAATCTTATTGCCTGTATTGGTGATGTTTGATATTAACGTCATTCATTTTGCGATCATTATGACGATTAATATGGAATTAGCAATGATCACTCCGCCGGTAGGGCTGAATCTATTTGTGGTAAGCGGTATATCCAGAGAAAAAGTAGGCGCTGTCGTAAAGGGAGTTATGCCATTCTTTGCGCTGATGATCTTAGCTTTAATCCTTGTTGTCATTTTCCCGCAGCTTTCCTTATATCTAGCAAAATAAAAAACTACAAAATCAGCACAGAACTTGAGAGGTACAAAAATGAAACAATCTATTGATTTTACAACATTGCAGGAAAAAGTAACTGCGACAATAAGAGAAGCCATCTTCACTCAAACATTTAAGCCTGGTGAACGGCTCATTCAAGATGAACTTGCAGCAAAACTGGGTGTAAGCAGAATGCCTATACGAGAAGCATTGCGCTGCCTTGAGAGAGAAGGGTTAGTTGAGGTGCTTCCTCATAAAGGTGCTCAAGTAATCGGGATTTCCAAAGAGGATATTGAAGAGCTCTATTATCTTCGTTCCTTTCTTGAAGGAGTGACGGTTCAGAAATCGATGAATTTCCTTACATCAGGTGACAGGGAAGAATTGCAGCACCTTGTAGAAAAAATGGATCAAGATATCCGCAATAACAATCTCGATCTATTCGTTACCCATAATCAGGAGTTTCATACTTTACTGCAAAAAGGGTGCAACTGGAAAAAAGTGAAGATGCTTAATAAGCAATTTATTGAAGGGTATCCCGCACATGTTCCGAGCTTAATTCCTCATTCTATGCAGGTCTCGAATGAAGAACATAAAGCGATGCTGGAAGCGCTTGACCAAAAAGATCCTGTGAAATTACGCCAACTTGTTGAACATCATATTATGAGAGCTGGAGAAAAGCTTACTCAATTAATTGAGTAAGCCCGTTCTTCGCTTAAAATTGGATCCAATATCCTGGAAACGGAGGTTTCTTTATATGAATACTCATTTACGATCTTATTTATTTGTACCCGCTGCCTCAATAAAAATTATGGACAAGGCACTAAACAGCGAGGCGGATAGCATAATTGTTGATTTTGAAGATGCTGTAGCACTTGCTGAAAAAGAAGCCTCAAGAGAAAGAGCCAAAAGCCATCTGCTTAGCAGACAAACCGAAAAAAGAGTCTTTATTAGAATCAATGACATTACAACACCTTTTTGGAAAGAAGATTTAGAAGCTGCCATTTTAGCTGGGGTTTCAGGCGTGATCGTTCCTAAAGCAGAAAATGCAGGGAATATGCAGGTAATATGCCAAACAGCACTTCATTATTTACACAAAGTGAACCGCACCCCTGATTCGTTTGAAGTATTGGCATTGATCGAAACCGCACGTGGTGTGCATTTTGCCTACGAAATTGCTTCTTCTCATTACTTAGTGAAACGTCTCGTTTTTGGTTCCATCGATTATTCTCTCGATGTGAATTGTGAACTAACACCTCATGGAACGGAGCTGCTATTTGCTAGATCCCAGATTGTTAATGCTTCAAAAGCTGCCGGTATCGATAACCCTGTTGATGCCGTTTATCCTGATCTTCAAAATGAACCCGGATTGAAAAATGAGGCGGAACGCGCAAAATCTCTCGGGTTCACCGCAAAACTCGCTATTCACCCTAAACAAATTCCTATCATCCATGACACCTACACACCCACACAACAAGAAGTTGAATCAGCACTGGAAATCGTAAAAGCATTTGAAGAAGCAGAACAGCAAAATATCGCTTCTATTTCAGTTGGAGGAAAGCTTGTTGATTATCCCGTTTATAAAAAAGCAAAAGCTCAACTGCATTTTTTAACAAAAGAAGGAGAGCAAAAGGTATGATAACAAAATCGTTAGTTACTCAAATTATTGAAACACGGTATGAAGATATTAGCGAGCATGCTCTTTATGAAGCAAAGCGCAGTCTGTTAAATTGGCTAGGTGTCGCGATTGGGGCTGCAGATCATGAATCCATGGACAAACTTTTTGCTGTCGCTAAACTGATGAGCAGTCAACCCCAAGCCACAGTTTTTGGCAGAGAAGAAAAAGCCGATCTTCTATTTGCATCATTACTAAACGGTATGTCCTCTCATGTATACGATTTTGATGATACGCTGCTTGAAACAGTCCTGCATCCTTCAGCACCTGTCTTTCCAGCTATTCTGGCTGTGGCTGAAAACAAGGGTAAAAGCGGGAAAGATGTGCTCGAAGCTTTTGTAATTGGATGTGAGGTAGAAGCCAGGCTTGCACTAGCCGTTTATCCATCCCACTATTGGAGAGGGTGGCACATTACGGGAAGTGTCGGCGGGATTGGAGCAGCTGTGGCGGTCAGTAAGTTACTGAATCTTGATCATGAAAAAACGACTTATGCAATCGGGATTGCGGCAACTGAACCTGTAGGTTTAAGGGAAATGTTCGGAACGATGACTAAACCATTTCACCCTGGAAAAGCGGCAATGAACGGGTTGCTGGCAGCATTAATGGCGGAGCAAGGATTCACAAGTTCTCATCAATCCTTAGAAGCAGAACGTGGGTTCGTAAACGTTCTCTCAGAGGAAAACAAATTGGACATTCTGACGGAAAAATGGAATGAAAAATGGGAAGTAGAAAAGAACAGCTATAAACCTTTTGCAAGTGGAATCGTCACACACCCAGCCATTGATGCGATTATCTCCTTACAATCTAGATTTCAATTTAAACACGATCAAGTTGTCTCGATTCACATTATAGGACATCCTCTTGTAAAAGAATTGACGGGCAAGCGAGTTCTTAATACCGGACTGGAAGGTAAGTTCAGCGTCTATCATTGTGTGGCTGCTGCATTTATGTACGGAAAAGCAGGTGTTGATCAGTTTACCGATGAGTGTGTAAATGATGAAACAATAAAGAATTTACGCGAAAAGATTACATTAGAAGTGGACGAAAAGATACAAGAAGATCAAGTGCAATTGGTAGTTAAACTAGCAGATGGCAGAGAGTTTACTGAATTTGTAGAACATGCTATCGGGAGTGCAGATAAACCGATGACGAATGACCAGCTCATCGATAAATTCTATGACGTTACGGGAGACATAATTAGTTCTAATGCAAAAAGAGAACTGGTAGATCTAATCTACAAGTTAGAGGAACTAGATGATCTAACTCCTTTTTTTGAATTGTGCCAGCCTGCAAAGTCGTTAAATAAGAATTAAAAACATATAAATTGTGTTCTCTTTGATGAGTTGAAAGGAGAGTACGTATGAGTTCTCCAAAGCCTCGAGCAAATTTAGAACCTGTAACGGGCTCATCTGCTGTAACGAAAAATCATATTAAAAAAACACTTGTATTAATTCTGGGTGTAGCTCTTACGGCAATTGTTTATCAAATTTTGCCGGCAGAATATGCTGAACCCGCGAGAATTATGCTGGCTTTTCTGGTACTCAGCGTTTTTTACTGGACCTTCGAACCGATTCCTTTAGGTTTAACTGCCCTGCTGCTGCTCGTATTGATGCTGGTATTTCACGTTGTTTCAACTGAAATTGTTTACAGCGGCTTTTCATCTCCTGCGGTCTTTTTAATAATAGGTGGCATGATGCTGGCAAAAGGAGTAAATGATACGCCGCTTGCCAGGCGTGTTGCTTACATTTTTCTGGCCAAGTGGGGAGGAAGCGCAAAAGGGTTATTAGCAAGTATTATGATCATCCCGCAGATTCAATCTTTCTTTATTCCAGCCGCTGCGGTAAGAACGACATTGCTTCTGCCTGTGGCCCTTATGTCGCTCGATACGATTGGGGAAAGAGGAAATGGGAATCTTAAAAAAATGATCCTTTTAGGCGTTGCATTTGGAGGAACGATCAGTGGCACTGCAGTTATGACGGCGGCGATTGGGAATATATTAACCGTTGAATTATTAAAAGAATTTGTTGGTATAAAGATCACGTATCTTCAGTGGTTTTTGTATACGTTTCCGTTGTGGCTTGCGCTCATACCTGTTGCCTGGTTGTTACTCATTAAAAAATTTCCTTTAACTGACAAGGAAAAAGAATTTCCTCACTTAAAAGCTGAGATGGGAAAAAAACTGGAGAACTTAGGGAAGATGAACAGTCAGGAAAAAAGGTGCTTAGTCATACTGATTTTCATCGTAAGTTTGTGGTTAACAGAGCCCTTTCATGGACTACATCCGAGTGTACCCGCATTAATTGGTGTTATCTTGATGGCTCTTCCTGTTATAGGGTGCACTACATGGAATAACCTGATAAAAATCAATTTTGACACAGTTCTCTTGATGGGAGTTACCTTATCACTTGGGTATGCTTTTAATGAATCAGGTGCCGCCAAGCTTGTTGGGGAAAGCTTAAGTGCTGGATGGATCATCGAGCTTCTGAGATCACCGTTAATAGCGGTAGCCATCGTATTAATCATTACACACATCTTGCATCTGGCTGTAGCCAATGTATCAACGGCAGTCGTTACGCTAATCCCTATTTTTATTGGACTTGCTTCCAAAGCAGGAGCGGACCCGGCATTAATCTGTATTACCGCTTCATTAGCTTGCTTGCATGGCTATATTCTTGTGGTTGAAGCAACTCCTAATATCATTGTCCATAGCTCAGGTGAAATCGAACAAAAGGAATTTTTGATTCCCGGAGTCATTCTTACGCTCATTATGAGCATTTTTACTATTCTTTTAGCGGCAACTTGGTGGAAGTGGATAGGTTTCCTGTAAAAAGTCTGAATATTATAGACATTTTATTTTGGATCCTGTATCCTAAATACAAATTAGAAACAAAGGAAGGTAATATACAGAATGCCGCCAAAGTATGATTTACGGATTGAAAATAGAGATACTCTTCACTTAAAAGTATCAAATGTGATAAGAGAAGCCATTATTAGAGGCGACTTTAAGCCAGGAGAACGTTTAAAGCAATCTGATCTCGCGGATACGTTAGGTGTTAGCAGAATGCCGGTTAGAGAGGCATTTCGAAAACTGGAATCAGAGGGACTTATCGAGCTGGAGCCACATAAAGGTGCTATCGTAAAATCGATTCAAGTCAATGATATTGAAGAGATCTACACATTAAGAGCAGAGCTTGAAAAGATGGCCGTCTATCAAAGTATTGATTATTTTTCAGATTCAGATCTGAAACAATTAAATGAATTAGTAAATAACATGGATGCTGCAGAAGATATTGAGGATTTTGTTTTGTACAACATTGAATTTCACAAACTCTTAATCAAGCGGTGCAATTGGAACCGGCTAAACACGTTTATCAGCACATTATGGAGCGGTTTTCCTCAGCAGACTCCGCATCTGTTAAAAGGACAGACGGAAACATCGAACAAAGAGCATCGCCAAATCGTAGAGGCTATCATGAAGAAGGATAAGGAGAAAGCCGGCGATCTTGTTTCGGAACATATTTTACGTACAGGACAACTATTAATAAAAAGCTTAAAAGTTGATGCGCGAAAATAGCGCGTTTCTTTTTAAGATAAATTGGATCCAATATCCACAATAGGAGGGAAAGTTCATATGGGAAGAATGTTGGAAAATGCGAGTAAGAAATTATTAAAAGAAAACGGTATTCCTGCTCCAAATCATTGGGTGATCCATAAAAGTGACGAAATACAAGCGTTACATCTTAAGAAACCGTGCGTGTTAAAAGCATTGGTTCCTGTCGGAAAAAGAGGAAAGGCTGGAGCTATCAAGTTTGCAGACTCCGTACAGGAAGCTCAAGAAAAAACGGAAGAACTGCTGAAAATGACAGTTAGAAATTATGAAGTGAATAGAGTCCTGCTAGAAGAAAAACTCGAAATCGCTGAAGAATGGTATGTTTCCATTACGATTGATCCTAAAAAACAGATGCCGGTTATCATCGCAACAACTGAAGGAGGAGTAGAGGTGGAAGATCTTGTTAAGGAAGCTCCTGAAAAGGTAGTCATCTATCATGTGGAACCCTTCTCCAAACTCTATTCCTATCAGGCGAAAGAAATCTGGAGCAAACTTGGTGTAACAGGAAAACCTCTCATTCAAGCCACCTCCGTTTTATGCGGACTTTATGACATCTTTTTAAAATACGACTGTTACATATTGGAGATCAATCCGTTAGTGCTTACGAAAGATCAACAAGTCATGGCAGCGGCTTCTGTTATGGGTATTGATGACTCTGCACTTTTTAGGCAGCCTGAGCTCGCAGGGCAAGTGGAATCAGGAAGTGAACGTTCGTGGAGGCCATTAACTGAACTTGAAAAAGCGATGGTTCGAGTGAATGATGCGGATTACAGAGGGACAGCCAGGTATACAGAAATGGATGGAGGCAGCATCGGTTTTATGTGCGGAGGGGGAGGAGGCAGCTTGCTAAGTTTTGATGCCCTTACCTTCTTAGGTGCACAACCTGCGAACTACACGGAAACCGGTGGAAATCCTTCAGAAGAAAAAGTGTATGGTCTGACAAAAGGAATCCTTTCTAAAGAAGGAGTGAAAGGACTGTTTGTTGCTCACAACATTACAAACAATACACAAATCGATGTTATGGCTAGAGGGATTGTAAAAGCCGTTCAGGAACTGGGAGTAAATCTTGATGAATTTCCTATTGTTGTCCGTGAAGCTGGTGTAAATGATGAAGAAGGCAAGCGAGAATTTGAAAGCGCTGGCATTACGTATTACGGAGAAGAAGTGACCATTGAACAAGCCGCCGCTGAAATGGTGAAAAAGATGGAAGGGGTGATCTAAATGGCAATTCTAATTGATCAGAATACGCGGATGGTCATTCAAGGAATTACCGGCCGTGAAGCGCAGATGGTAGTTGATCATACACTTGCTTACGGTACACGCATCTATGCAGGTGTTACACCCGGGAAGGGCGGACAAAATGTATTAGGTGTACCTGTATATGACACGGTATGGGAAGCGGTAAAAAAACAGAATGTGAATGCTAGCTTAGTTGTTGTCCCCCCGGCATTTGCACTCGATGCTGTGTTAGAGGCAATTGATAACGGAATCAAACTTATTGTCGTAACAACAGAAAACATTCCGCAGCTTGATTCGGTAAGGATGCTGTATGAAGCTCGGAAGAAAAATGTTGTTATCATCGGACCTAATACGGTCGGCATCATTAATCCAAAAGACAATGTGAAGATGGGATCGATTGGCGGAGACCGGCCGGAGCGCTGTTTTGTACCAGGCAATGTAGGCGTTATCTCAAGAAGCGGCGGAATGACAGCTGAAACATCCTGGATGGTGAAGCGTGCCGGATTTGGAGTTACAACCTCTGTCGGAATCGGAGGAGATAGTTTTATAGGATCAACCATAAAAGATTTACTTGCCTTGTTTGAAGAGGATGAAGAAACAAAAGCAGTCGTTACTTTTTCAGAACCAGGAACTTCTTTTGAAGAAGATGCGGCACAATTTTTAAAAGAAGGCGGATTTACTAAACCTTTAATTTCATACGTGGCAGGGAGATTTACAGAATCCATGCCAGAAGGAACGGTGTTTGGTCATGCAGGAGCAATGATCTCCGGAAATACGGGCAGACCTTCACTCAAAATGAAAGCACTCCAAGATGCGGGGGCTCACGTGATCGAACGTTATGACGATGTGATATCTGTTTTAAAAACGGTACTTGGAGAAAGGGTTGGGGGAGTAAAATGACATTATCTCAAACTTTAGCAAGCTATGTTAATCGTACGCGCTATGAAGATTTACCGGAAAATGCCGTTGAATTTACGAAGCTTTGCATTCTCGATTGGTATGGTTCTGCAGTTGCGGGTAAAGATACTAAGCCCATTCAGGCGATAAAAGAACTTGTTGAAGAATGGGGAGGAAAGGAACAGGCGAGTCTTGTAACAGGAGGTAAATCTTCTGTTGGAAACAGCATTCTAGTAAATGCGGCGTCCAGTCATATTGTTGAATTGGACGATATTCATAAGTCATCTATTATTCATGCAGGTACGGTTGTAATCCCTGCTGCAGTTGCCGTTGCAGAAGCGTATGGATTAAGCGGAAAAGAACTGATCACAGCTATTGTAGTAGGTTATGAAGTTTGCTATAGAGTTGGAGAAGCGGTTTCTCCTTCTCATTATTACTATTTTCATAACACAGCTACGTGCGGAACGTTCGGAGCAGCAGCAGCTGTCGGTAAATTATTAAAATTGAACGATGAACAGTTATCGCATGCTCTAGGGAACGCCGGATCGCAAGCAGCTGGGTTATGGGAATTTATTGAAGATGGAGCGATGACCAAACAGCTTCATACTGCTAAAGCAGCTTACAATGGAGCAATAGCCGCTCTGCTAGCAAAAAAAGATTTTACAGGTGCCAGTCAGATTCTTGAAGGAAGACGCGGTTTCTTTCATGCCATGGCAGAGTCAGTAGACCCTTCAAGAATTACGAATGAACTCGGCCATGTCTATAAAATAGTAGAAAATAGTTTTAAAATACACGCATCTTGCCGGCATACTCATCCGGCAGTTGATTGCATCCTCGACATCATGACAAATCATGACATCAACCATACATCAATTCAAAGAATTAAGATCCACACATATCAAACTGTATTGAACATCACAGATAAACCTAACCCTGACACCGTATATGCATCTAAGTTTAGCAGCCAGTTCTGCTCAGCCCTCGCAGCAGTTAATGGCAGCGCTTCCTTAGATGACTTTAATAAAGACACATTAAAAAGACCAGAGATCAAAGAATTAATGAACAAAGTAGAGGTTCATGCTGATCCTTACTATGAAAATCTGTATCCAGAAAAATGGGGAGCAAAGGTAGAAATTGAGTTGCAGAATGGCGAGGTTTATACCGAAGCGACCGACTATCCAAAAGGCGACCCTGAAAAACCAGCCAGTAAGGAAGAATTGGTTGAGAAGTTCTTATCCATGACGTCTTCTAAGTTAGAAAAAGCAGAAAAACATGCAGAAAAAATTCTAAAGCTAGAAGGGATTACGGTAAGAGAGTGGCTTGCTGAAGAAACGAGGGATGAAGCGTGCAATCCAATTCATTAACAGCGGATCCTCAACCAGTAAGTAACAACATAAGGAAACGTTTTGTCCTTTCAAGGCTTCACTCTCTAGCTGGTATCGTTCCATTAGGAATCTTCATGGTAGAGCATCTATTAACAAATTCAACTGCTCTGTTTGGCAGTGAAAAATATAACGAACAAATTCATCTGATTCAAAGCATTCCTTTTTTGCCATTGCTGGAGATCTTTTTAGTAGCCATCCCGCTTATTTTTCATGCAGGGTACGGAATCTATTTGTCTATGATTTCCAAATCAAATATTCAAACATACAAGTATGAAAGAAACAGATTGTTTTTCTTTCAGAGAGTTACGGGAATAACGACACTCGTTTTTATTATTTATCATGTCTGGTCTTTTCGATTAGCACCTGTGTTTTATGGAACCGAAATAAATTTTGACCTTGTGAATAGTCACCTGGAAAATGTATTCATCTTTTCTTTCTATGTGATCGGAGTAGTTGGGGCAGTTTTTCATTTCACAAATGGTATACGTACAGGACTAATAACATGGGGAGTGACGAAAGGTCCTGCCTCTCAGCGAATTGCACAAAAAATTTGTTTACTATTTTTTGCGGTGTTTGGTGTTCTAGGCGTAGCGAGCTTATTCGCATTTATATAAGGCATGGAGGTGAAGCATCTTGGACAATCAAGAATCAATCGTAGTTGGCGGCGGACTTGCAGGACTAATGGCAGCGATTAAACTTGCTGAAGCCCAAAAAAAGGTAAAGTTATTCTCATTTGTACCTGTTCGCAGATCCCATTCTGTTTGTGCTCAAGGCGGCATAAATGGAGCAGTAAACACAAAGGGAGAAGGAGATTCAGTCTGGGAGCATTTTGAAGATACGATTTATGGTGGAGATTTTTTGGCGAATCAGCCTCCTGTAAAAGCAATGTGTGAAGCAGCACCTGATATCATCTATCTCCTTGCCAGAATGGGCGTACAGTTCAACCGGACTGAAGAGGGACATATCGACTTTAGAAGGTTAGGCGGAGCGAAGTATTCACGTACTGCTTTCGCTGGTTCCACTACAGGTCAGCAAATTCTTTATGCGCTTGACGAACAAGTTAGACGATTCGAAACAGAAGGCGTAGTCGAGAAGTTTGAGTACTGGGAGTTCCTTTCACTTGTTATCGATGATGACGGCCGGTGCCGGGGAATTTCGGCTCAAAACTTAAAGACAATGGAGATTCATACGTTTAAATCTGATGCCGTGATTCTTGCGACTGGCGGCATCGGTAATATTTTCAGAAAAAGCACGAACTCCATTATTAATACAGGCAGTGCCCACAGTATTGCTTATCAGCAGGGCGTTCGTTATGCCAATGGAGAGTTCATCCAAATTCATCCTACCGCGATACCTGGAGACGACAAGCTTAGATTGATGTCAGAATCAGCACGAGGAGAAGGTGGAAGAGTATGGGTGTACCGCGACGGGAAACCATGGTACTTCCTTGAAGAAAAATATCCTGCGTACGGCAACCTTGTCCCAAGGGATATCGCAACTCGTGAAATTTTTCATGTATGTGTAGATTTAAAGCTAGGAATCAATGGTGAAAACATGGTTTATTTAGACCTCTCACATCTTTCACCTGAATTACTGGATAGAAAGCTCGGAGGCATTTTGGATATTTATGAAAAATTTGTTGGTGATGACCCTCGCAAACTACCGATGAAAATCTTTCCGGCCATGCACTATTCAATGGGAGGACTGTGGGTGGATTATGACCAGATGACGAACATTCCCGGATTATTCGCATGTGGGGAATGTGAGTATCAGTACCATGGAGGAAATCGCCTTGGCGCCAACTCCTTAGTGTCTGCGATTTATGGCGGTATGGTTGCAGGTCCGAATGCCGTTAAATATATGAACGGCTTAGAGGTAAAGTGTGAGGACTTACCGGATTCTATTTATCAGAATGAATTGAAAAAACAAGAAGAAGACTATAAAAAGCTTCTTAACATGGATGGTCATGAAAACCCTTATCAGCTTCATGTGGAAATGAGCGATTGGATGGTTGATAACGTTACGGTTGTCAGACATAATGACCGGCTTCAAAAAACAGATGAAAAGCTTCAAGAATTGCAAGAGCGGATGAAAAACATTGGGATAGACGATCGAAGCTCATGGCAAAACAGAACCGTTCCTTTTGTACGCCAGCTGAAACACATGCTGGAGCTCGCAAGGGTCATTACAGTTGGAGCACTGCATCGAAACGAGAGCAGAGGAGCCCACTACAAACCAGAGTTTCCGGAAAGAGATGATGAGAACTGGCTGAAGACAACGATTGCTACATACACACCATCCGGACCAAGTCTTTCCTATGAGCCTGTAGATATTCAACATTTGAAACCAAGACCGAGACGGTATGATGTGGTTACGTCGAGCAAAGAACTTTCAAAAGCCTAATGAGGCAGAAAGGAGAACGGTATGAGTTCTGAAAAGGTAATACGGCTAAAAGTAAAACGAAAAGACCAGATGGACAGTGAATCGTACTGGGAAGAGTTTGCGATTCCTTATCGCCCTAACATGAATGTCATCTCTGCTTTGATGGAAATACAGCGAAACCCTATTAACGCAGAAGGAACTCAAGTGCGTTCTGTAGCCTGGGAATATAACTGTCTTGAAGAAGTTTGCGGAGCATGCAGTATGAGAATTAACGGGAAAGTAAGGCAAGCCTGTTCAACTTTAGTGGAGAAGCTCGAACAGCCAATCCAGCTAGAGCCTATGGAAACATTCCCTGTTGAAAGAGATTTAGTCGTAGATCGTCAGCGGATGTTTGACGCTCTGCAAAAAATAAAAGGATGGATCCCAATTGATGGGACATACGCAATGGGATCAGGTCCATTAATTTCGTCTGGGGAACAACAAGAAGCCTATAAATTTTCAACCTGTATGACTTGCGGCTGCTGCCTGGATGCTTGTCCTAATGTAAACAGCGGCTCTCCATTTATTGGCCCTCAGGCGCTGGCTCAAACAAAGTATTTTAACATGCACCCCACAGGAAAATTAACAAAAAATGAACGCCTGGAAGTGGTTATAGGTGATGAAGGCATTTCGAATTGCGGGAATTCACAAAACTGTGTTGAAGTATGCCCGAAAGATATTCCTTTAACAACGGCTCTTGCAGAATTAAATCATGAAGCCAATCGTTATGCATTATGGAGCTGGCTGAAAAAGTAGAGCCTAGTATGGAGGTCATTTTTATGTCAGATAAATCTTATCATTTTGATGTGATTGTAGTTGGCGGTGGCCACGCAGCATTAGTTGCTGCCATTTCAGCACGGGATAGCGGTGCATCTGTTGCCCTCGTTACAAAAGGGAAAGCAGGACTCGGAGGATCATCGGTGATTTCTGACGGTGTGTATGCAGCCATTTTTTCTGAACATGATTCTAGTGACATTTATTATACGGACATTTTAAAAGGCGGAAAGGGATTATCCAATCCTCGGCTAGCAAAAGTGCTCGCAGAAGAATGTACAGAAAGAGTGATGGAGCTTGAAAGTGTTTATGGTGTGGAGCTGCAGTTTGAAAAGATGGTTGCTACCCCAGGACACTCCTATCCAAGAAGGGTATATGCCGGAAAAGGAATCGGGAAAACTGTAACGAAAGCGCTAAGAGATGCTGCTATTGAAAAAGGTATAACCCTGTTTGAAAATTATACTGTGCTTGATCTGATTAGTGACGGAATACAAAATTATGGCGTGATCGCACAAAAAGATAATCAAATATACGAGTTTATAGCCCCTTCTACCATTCTAGCAACAGGTGGATTTGGCGGACTTTATACATCCACAGACAATCCAAGAGACATTACAGGTGAAGCGATTGGAATGGTTTGGCGGAATGGTATTGAATTAATAGATATGGAGTTTGTGCAATTTTATCCGTATCGTTTGAAGTCCCCTGCAAATATCGACGTTATGACGAAAATTTTCGGCAAAGGTGCCATTTTGCGAAACGAAAAACAAGAACGGTTTATGGAGAGATATCCCAAAAAAGAACTGGAAACCCGGGACGTTCTTAGTTATGAGATGTTCCAGCAAAAAGAGGTTTACTTAGATTTTTCAAACGTATCAGAGAATGATCTAGAAAAAGACAGTCCAGCCCTTTTTCGTCTTATAAAAAAAGGTCATGAGGGGAAATGGATAATGAGTCCCGTACAGCATTATTGTATGGGCGGAATCAAAGTGGATGAGTGGGGAAAAACCAGCTTGAACGGGTTATATGCTTGCGGCGAATGTACAGGCGGACTGCATGGTGCAAATCGCCTTGGAGGCGGATCCATTACCGAGGCTCTTGTATTTGGAAAACGGACAGGATATGCTGCAGCAGAAAATAAGAAAGAGATCACCTCATTTAATTATACAAAGACCGTTAGTCCAACTGATATTGAGGTTGATAGAGAACTAGAAAAAGAGATTTATACAAAAGTCAGAGAAATTATGTGGGAGAAAGCAGGAATTGAACGGACAACCCAAACACTTTTACAGGCAAAGGAAGAATTAAATCAACTTGCTGAAGAAACTTGTTCTGTACGATTAAAGGATAAAATTCGAGCAGCCTGGGCTTCCGTTTTTGCGGCTTCCATCCGTATAGAAAGCAGAGGAGCACATAAACTTCAAAATGCAGCTTCAGAAAAAAAGGAATGGGAAGGTAATATTGAAATTCATAATAGAAGTGCCCGGTTTATTCCTGCAGCATTAGATGAAGGCGGGAGAAAAAAGGAGCAGGTAGCTTATGAAAATCATCAAGTATGAGGAAATAGTAAAGCACGTTTCAAAAATGTGTCAGGAAGCAAACTTTGATTTAGGTCAAGATGTGGTCAATGCCTTTCAATCGGCTCTAAAAAAAGAGAAATCAGAAACAGGAAAAGATATTCTGGAACAGTTGATAGCCAATGCTGATATTGCAACAAGTGAGAGAGTCCCCATGTGCCAAGATACTGGTGTTTCTGTTTTTATTATCGAGCTTGGGCAAGACTGTCATATCACAGATGGCAAGCTGTATGATGCCATCAATGAGGGTGTCAAAAAAGGGTATGAAGAAGGGTATTTACGGCATTCAATCGTAGACCACCCCATTACGAGAGAAAAAAGTAAAGGGTATAACACACCTTCTATTATTCACGTAGAACTCGTTGAAGGCGACGAGTTGGTCATTCATATGTCCGCTAAAGGCGGCGGCAGTGAAAATATGAGTACGTTAAAAATGCTTAAACCCTCTGATGGTGTGGAAGGTGTGAAAAATTTTATCTTGGACACCGTCAGAGTGGCTGGTCCCAATGCCTGTCCACCGCTTGTGGTAGGCGTTGGTGTTGGAGGTAACTTTGAAAGAAGTGCCTATTTAGCGAAAAAGTCGTTATTCAGACCAATCGGACACAGAAATGAACGGACAGAAATAAGTGAGCTTGAAATGGAACTGATGGAGAAGATTAACCAGCTAGGGATCGGACCGCAGGGAATGGGCGGCAGTACAACTGCATTAGATGTAAAAATAGAAATTGAGCCCTGTCACATTGCAGCACTGCCGGTTGCGGTAAATTTGAATTGTCACGCAAGCCGGCATAAGGAAATCCGCTTGTGAAAAGGAGAGTGAAAACATGGCTGCCATTCAATTAAGCTGTCCAATTTCAGATGAAGAAATTAAAACATTAAAAGCAGGTGACAGGGTATTGCTGAGCGGAACCATTTATACAGCCCGCGACGTTGCTCATAAGAGAATGTCAGAAGCACTCCAAAACGGTGAAAAACTGCCTGTTCAGATTGCAGGACAGATTATTTATTATGTTGGTCCTACACCTGCAAAGCCCGGTCAGGTGATCGGATCAGCTGGTCCCACTACAAGTGGAAGGATGGATAAGTACACACCAGCATTGCTTGAACTTGGTTTGAAAGGAATGATCGGAAAAGGATATCGAAGTGAAGAGGTTGTTGAATCCATCAAAAAAAATAAGGCCGTATACTTTGGTGCTATTGGTGGATCAGGTGCTTTAATAGCACGAACGATAAAGTCTTCAGAAGTCATTGCATATGAAGACTTAGGTCCCGAAGCAATCTATAAATTAGAAGTAAAAGAATTTCCTGCCGTAGTTATTATAGATAGTGAAGGTAACGATTGGTATGAAATCGGAAAGCAGCAGTATCAATCTTAATCATAAACGTATTTAAGCAGCCTTATACAGGTTGCTTTTTTAGTTCCCAATCCCTTATCCCTTTTATACACTAATAAAAACAATAAAGTTGTAAGGTCAGGGGGAGGCTCATGCAGTCCAAGGATGAATTCATCAAGAGCGAAGGAACATCGTTTCCAGGAAAAACCTATGTCGATCATCTGCTTCGTCCTGTTTTTAACGATCAGCGGGACTACTTATTTAAACAAATGTTTAAAATACACCGTGCTCATGTCGTTATGCTCGCTGAACAAGCTATTTTAGATAAAAAAGAAGCAGCAATCATCCTTCAAGGAGTGGAAACCGTATCCCAAACGGATCCTCAGACACTCCAATACGACCCGCAGTTTGAAGATCTCTTTTTTATGATGGAACATAAAATCAGTGAACAAATTGGCCGGGATCTGGCTGGGGAAATGCACATCGCTCGAAGCCGAAATGACATGGGTGTGGCTATGTACCGGCTCGTTTTAAGAGAACACATTTTAACGCTATTACAGAGTTCTATACTATTAACAGATGCCCTTCTCGAACAAATTAATGAACACGCAGAAACTGTTATCACTGCCTACACACACACCCAGCCCGCACAGCCTACAACACTCGGCCACTACCTAACTGCTGTATTAGATGTTTTGCTAAGAGACATTCATAGACTTTGGTCGGCTTATGAAACCGTAAATCGATCCCCCATGGGTGCAGCTGCTTTATCCACAACCGGCTTCCCAATAAATAGAAAAAGAGTGTGCGAGCTTCTAGGTTTCAGGGAACTCGTCGAAAATTCTTATGATGCCATTGCAGGTGCTGATTACCTAATAGAGTCTGCAACTGCCGCCTTATCCATGATGGTCAACTGCGGCAGGTGGCTTCAAGACTTCCTTCAGCTTGTAACCCATGAATATAAAATCATAAAAGTCGCTGATCCTTACGTTCAAATCAGTTCTATCATGCCTCAGAAAAGAAACCCGGTCTCGATTGAGCATTCGCGATCACTTGCCAGCTCTTCAGTAGGCGAGGCACTCGCAGCGATCCAAATGATTCATAACACGCCATTCGGTGACATCGTGGATACGGAAGATGATCTTCAGCCACATCTTTACAGAAGCTATGAAAAAGCGAACCGTGTCATCCACCTGATGCATGCTGTTATACGGACAATGGAGGTCGACAAACAACGAGCACTCCACCAGGCCAAAACTTCATGTATCACAATAACCGAATTAGCTGATGTTATGGCACGCGACAAAAACGTCCCATTCCGTCTTGCTCATCAGATCACAAGCTCAATCGCAAAAAAATGTTCACAAGAAAAACTTAAGTTAAACGAACTCTCAATTCAAACCATAAACGAGGAAATCAGTAAACGTTGCAATGTCTCTTTAAGTCAGGAAGAGTGGAACAGCATCATTTGTCCAATCGAATTTATAAAAAAACGCAACATTCAAGGCGGTTCAAATCCTGATGAAGTAAAAAGAATGGCTGAAGCGCGTTACAAATTAACTAGAGCGAATGAAGATAGGCTTGCGGAGGAAAAGAATAGACTGCAAATAGCAGAAAAGAAGCTAACTGAATCTGTGCAAAAAATAATAGGCAAAAAATAAAAGAGCCAGCAGGCTTTTTTTATTTTTATGTCGAAATTAAGTTTAAATAAATATCCATTATTGCCGATATATGTAATAAACGGGACTTTGAAGGAGGAAAACATGGATAACACAGTGGTGAAACGGTTAATGATGACTTCTGCGTTTGCTGGTGCTTTTTTTGCTGTTCCTCTCGTTGGTGAAGCTGCTTTAGGCGACATGACCTTAAAGCAGGGAATCACTCATGGTGATGTGAAACAACTTCAAACAATATTAAAAGAAAAAGGCTTTTTTAAAGAGCAGCAAACGACTACTTATTTTGGACCGGTAACCCAAAAGGCAGTCATGGATTTTCAGAAAGCGAACGGACTTGTGGTTGATGGGATTGTCGGAAAACAGACTTACAAAAAGCTTTTAGAGAAATCTTTTCAAGAAGCACCACCTAAAAAACAGCCGGTTCAAACTGTTTCATATTCTTATTCAAAAGAATTAAAGCTGCATTCGACAGGACAAGATGTAATGAAACTTCAGCAAGATCTTAAGTTTCTTGGCTTTTTTACATATTATAAAACAACTGATTATTATGGGACGATCACGACGGAAGCGGTTCGGAAATTTCAAATCAGCCAGAAGCTAAAAGCGACAGGGGTTGCAGATGCGACGACATTAGACCGCATCACGAAAACAGTTGCGGCAAAGAAAAATCCAGTGCAGCCAGCACAACCTAAGCCAGCTGTAACTAAACCAGCAACACCGCCGGCACCTGCTAAATCAGTACCGGCTCCACAGCCTCCACAAAACACCGTGAAGGAATTGAAGTTTGGCATGACAGCACCGGAAGTAAAACAGCTTCAAACGCGCCTGAAAAATCTAGGGTTCTTTACATATCCGATGATCACGGAGTATTTTGGAGCGGTAACAGAGGAAAGTGTTGAATCTTTTCAGAAGGCGTATGGTTTACCTGTAACGGGAATCGTAACAAAGACAGTTTTAGATAAAATGACAGAAGTGGAGAATAAAAAAGGTGAAACGCCTAAAACTTCTGATCAAATTACGATTAATGTTATTGCTAATGCTGCTGAACTTATGGGAACACCTTATGTTTGGGCAGGTACGACTCCTCAAGGTTTTGATTGCAGCGGCTTCCTTCAATACATTTATACAAAAGAAGGGGTATCACTACCGAGAACAGTTGCTCAAATGTGGGATGCAACAACTTCAGTCAGTGAACCTGCAGTTGGCGATCTTGTATTCTTTGAAACTTATACTACTGGACCATCTCACGCAGGAGTCTATCTTGGCAACAACCAGTTTGTCCATGCAGGAACAAGTACAGGAGTAACGATAAGCAACTTGAACTATTCGTATTGGCAAGACCGTTACCTTGGGTCAAAGCGTGTAAATTATTAATCTATAACATTCATACAAACATTTTATGAGCAAATGAAAGCTCATAAGGTGTTTTTTTTATCATGTGTTTATCATACATTTATTACCATGCCCTTGTTATACTTAAACAAACGTTTAAATGGAAGGAGATCTATTTTTGAAAAATCTTTGCAAAATAATGTTGTTAGCCATGTTTTGTTTTACGTTGTTGGTCGCATGTTCTGAGCCTCCTAAACCAGAAGACGCATTAAAGAAGTATGCAGCCTCCTGGCAAAAACAAGATTTTGAGAGTATGTATGAGATGTTAGATTCAGAGTCTAAGAAGAAAATTACGAAAGATGACTTTGTAAAACGCTACAAAGACATTTATAGTGGGATTGAAGCTAAGAATCTAGCCGTAGAAACAAAAACTTCAAAAGAGAAAAAAGAGGAAGAAAGCGAGAAAGCGAGTCTAGCATATTCCGTTAAAATGGATACAATCGCTGGACCGATCGAATATACACATAAGATCAATATGAATCTTGAGGAGAGTGAGGATAAAGAGGCATGGAAGGTGCAATGGAACGCGTCGAATATTTTTCCAAAAATGGAGGAAGGCGATCGAATTTCAGCCTCAACTCTATCACCAAAAAGAGGTGCGATTTTAGATCGGGAAGGAAATCCGCTGGCATTCAACGGAACAGCTTATGAAGTGACGATCGTTCCGCAAGAACTGCCGGAAGATCCGAGCGAAACGATTGAACCTCTAGCAAAAATTATAGGAATGACTCCAGAAGAAATCCAGAAAAAGTTGGATCAGCCATGGGTGAAGCCACACTACGGAGTGCCAATAAAGAAAATGGAGACAGATAATCCTAAAATACATGATGCTGTTGAATTAGAAGGCGTGAAATCTCCGAAGAAGGAAACACGAATATATCCACTGAAGGAAGCGGCGGCGCATCTTACGGGCTATATCGGCCAGGTGAACGCAGATGACCTCAAAAGATTAAAAGGCAAGGGATACACAGCGCAAGACTGGGTCGGAAAAGCAGGGCTTGAGCAAGTGTACGAAGAGCAGCTGCGCGGAACTCCCGGCGGAATCATCAAGATTTTAACGAAAGAAAAGGAAGAGAAAGCGGTGTTGGCGGAAAAAGAAGTTGTAAATGGAGAAGACGTGAAAACGACGATTGACAGTAGCGTTCAGCGGTCTATCTATGCACAGCTAAAAGGAGATGTGGGGACGTCGTCCGCCATTCATCCAAAAACAGGTGAAGTCTTTGCTCTTGTGAACAGCCCATCTTACAACCCGAATGAATATACGCTTGGCATCTCAAACGAAACAAAAAACAAGCTGGAAAACGATTCGAAAAAACCAAAATTGAATCGTTTTATCTACACTTATGCTCCGGGTTCAACTCTAAAACCTTTAACAGCGGCAATTGGATTAGAAAACGGCACATTGGATCCAAATGACGTCATGAAGGTGAACGGGAAAACGTGGAAGAAGAGTGAGTCGTGGGGGAATTATCACGTAACTCGTGTTAGTGCAGTTCCAAGTGTGAATCTGGAAAAAGCGCTTATTTACTCCGACAATATTTATTTTGCTCAAAAGGCGCTCGACTTGGGGCAGGAGAAGTTTGTGAGTGGACTTAAGGAATTTGGTTTAGGAGAAGATATGCCGGTCGGGTATCCATTTACTGCTTCAACAATTGGAGAAAAAGGTATGACTGAAATCCAACTTGCAGACAGCGGATACGGCCAAGGTAAAATCCAGATGAGCGCTCTTCATTTAGGTATCTCCTACACACCTTTCTTAAATGAGGGGAACTTGTTGGCACCAAAATTGGATCAAGCCAAAGAGGATTCGACTATCTGGAAAGAAAACGTGATCTCACCTGAAACAGCAAAAATCATTCGGGATGACCTAACGAAAGTAGTAACAAGCACGAACGGAACAGCGCATGAGGCGTATATGCCAAAACTGCCTCTAGCCGGAAAAACGGGAACCGCTGAGTTAAAAAAGAGCAAAGATGACAAAAACGGCATGGAACTCGGCTGGTTTGTTGCTTATAACACAGAGGATCCGTCACTTCTCGTTACGATGATGATTGAGGATGTAAAGGGAAGAGGCGGCAGCCATTATCTTGTGCCGAAAGTGAAGAAAGTCTTTCAAGAAAGCTTAATCCAATAAAGCTGCCCCTTTATAAAGGGGCTTTTTCTATTTTATTTAAAGACTTTAAGTGGGTTGACTTTTGATTCTCTTTCAGGAGAAACATAGTGTGTTATAGTTAATGCAAATAATGTTTAGGTGGATAGTAATGAAAAAATTCTTAATTTACTGGTTGCCAGTTCTCATATGGATGAGTATGATTTTTTATGCCAGTTCACAGCCTTACGAAAAACAAGATCTTCGTCCTACGATATCTAATTATATAAATTTAGAAATCATTGAAACTCTATTCTCAACTGTTGTGATTCATTACGCTGGTGACGAGATTAGCATTAAAGCATTAGGATCCGCTCATTTTATTGAGTTCTTTATCAGGAAAGCGGCACATTTTTCTATGTATTTCGGATTAGGATTCTTGATTTACCGGGCATTAAGCCTTTCAATTTTAAACAAACGTTTAGTTTTTATACCTTCATGGGTGATAACGATTTTATATGCTATCTCAGATGAGATCCACCAAGGGTTTACTCCAAACCGTTCCCCTCACATTGAGGATGTAATGATTGATGCGATTGGCGGGCTGTTTGGAATAATATTAGCCTGGCTCATCTATAAAAAGATTCGTACAAAAAGAATCTAAATTTTGCACGAGATGCTATAATGAATTTAAAAAAGAATGCAGGTGAAACCATGCAAATGCCAATTACGATGCAAACTAATCTGGTGACACTCGGAAAAGAATCCCGTCTTGAAGGTAATCGATTTCAAATCTTTTTAGATGGTTATAAGTTGTTTATTTTAGATCATCCTGTTCCGGTTCTAAAAAAAGAAAACAGTTCTCCTGTAGGAAAAGCTGTTATAAAAGAAGTGGCATGGAAAGAGGATTCCACCCATCTCGTATATGAACTAATCGATCTTCATGGTGTTAATTAACAAGCGGCTCTATTGAGTCGCTTTCTTTTATTTATAGGTAATGGCTTGTGAACCCATCTGTTCCCATGCTTTTCTAAAATCCTTATATGGCAACTTTCGATTTTTTTCATTGTGCAGCGGGTCGTTAACATAAATATTATCCTTATCGAACCCTGTAATAACAACAGAATGTTCTTTCCATGTAATTTGAACTTGTCCGCTAGGTGTGTTCCATGTTCGAAAATCATTCTTTGGAAGCTTTTTGAAACTGGCATTTGTAATAATCCATACGGGTTTACCTTTTTTCACATTCTTCAATACATGTTCAAAAGCACTACCGGTTAGATTAACAATCCTTTTAGGTAAGTAAGTTTCAGCTAAATCAGCTACAGGTCCATGGTAAACCCCATATCCCATATTATCAAATGTATAAATGTCTCCAACAAAGCCATCATTCGGATTTCCGTAATAATATGTTCCGTTTTTATTTTCATAAGGTGTATCTACTTTTTTTATTCTATGGGCAAGTTCCATTTTATCTGTTTTAACTCCAGCATGTTGAAGGAGCATCGCTAATGAAGTTACTTCACAGCCACGATCTAGTTCTGGCTTTTGCTGAATTAATGGAACATCTTGAATTAAGATTCTGCCATTTTCATCTTCCTTTAACACCGTTGTCACCGGTTTACGTTTATTGCCTTTAATAATCTTATTGTCTTTTGTACCGTTTTCTTGAAAGGCAGCAAACAATCCTCCGATTATAAATGCCACTATTAAAATGAGTAAATATTTTTTCAAAATGGTCTCCTTCTTTACACGATATTCTTATACTACCAAAATATAGATGATTTAAGTATTCAATATCAGATAAATGTTCTTTTTAGATTAGAAGGATTTTGTCGATATAAGGAGAAAGAGAATTAGGAAAATATAAAAATGGAGGATATTGGAAAATTAAATTATGATTTTGCTTGGAGTTTCATAGCTGTATCTCTTATAAGGGAAGGGAGCTGCATTAAGGGATCAGACGCTTGAACCAGGAGGGACAAAAAATCTACATAGTTCCATTTGGACAGATTTTTGGAAATTTAATCTATAATTATAACAATGAAGGAGCCTGCATTTGAGACGCTTTATTGAAATAAATGCCGTGGTCAGCAGTATTATTGGAGTTTTTTATCAATTTTTCTATTGGGATCTGATTAAAAATGATCCTATGCAGCTGCTTGTCTTTTTTCTTAAATATGTAGTTTATGGTTACTTTACCATTGTAGCAATTGTATTGGTTTTTTTATTCTTTAGAGGAAAGATCTTGAAGATTCCTATAATCATTCAAAGTATAGCTCTAGCTGTTTTGTTATTTGTACCTTTAAGTGAAGCAAGAGTTAAGCTTGATTATTTTATAAATAAATCCGATCGAGAAAAAGTTGTTGAAATGATTGCAAATAGTAAGTATAAGTCAACTGGCCGTAATCAAGAGATGAATCTTCCGGCTTCCTATAAGCATGTGTCATCTGGAGGAAAGGTTCAATATTTAAAAAAAGAAAACGAGTACTTCATTAAATTTACGATATATGCTACCTTTTGGGGTGAATCTGCTTATATCTTTTCTTCCTCTCAAGAGAACTTAGATAAGGAACCTTATTATTTAGACGAAATGAATTCTGAGAAACTAGAAGCGCATTGGTTCTTTTTCAGCGACTTTAACCATCAATATTGGCCAGATAATAATTAATGTTCATTAAAATAAAGTGAGGACTTAAAAAACCATCCATACTAAATATGATCTAACACCTAGAATATAAAAAGATGGCCTCGGGACAGTGCCGTGGCCATCTATTAGTTAGTTTACAATTACATTTTTTAAATAAATATCGATATACATCTAAACTATGGGACTATTTTATTCACTATTGGTATTTTTTGAAGAATGAGAACTGCCAAATAACTAGATAAGGTGACCACAACAAAAGTAACCGGTACTCCGAATAAAACATGAATGGTTTTACTGTGCAGTGCAAATCCGAATAAATCCTGAAAAATCCTCGATTTATAAAAGACTAAAAAGAATGGATGGATTAAATAAATTCCAAAGCTTGCGGCTGCAAAAGAATTTACAAGACGTACATTAAAGTTAAAATTTTGTTTAAATAAAACAAAAATGGCTGCTGAAACTAATATGGTGTTAAGAGAAAGGTAGTCATACCAATAGATATCTAAAACACCTTTTGATGCAGTCGAAAAATATGTACCGAATATGGTTATTAAAAGACCAACCACTCCACCAATGTATATAAAGGCGGTTACTTTTTTGCTTAACGTATGTTTTGCTAGCAGATATCCTAATAAGAAGTAACCGGTAAAGCCTAAAAACATTCCTAACTTAAAACCAGTATGCATAGAGGTGAAATAAAATATAAGATTTTCTACTCTCAACAATAACCAAACTATTATAAAGTAAATAAGTAGTTTATTATTTTGTGCGATTGGTCGAAAAATCGGGGTGATTAAATATATGCCTACTATCATGTATAGAAACCACAAATGGTAAAAGGTTTTATCCGTATAAATATTAACAATAGCCGTCTTTAACGAAAACATATCAATATCGGTTCTAACTTTTAATAGCTCATAAAAAAGAATCCAGAAAAGAAAAGGAATAATAATCTTCGAAGCTCTTTTCTTTAGAAAGACAGAAAGTGGTTCGTCTTTACCAAGCAATAGAGCGCCACTCACCATAACAAACACAGGAACACTCCAGCGAGCAAAGCTCTCTATAATATTAGCCAGCCACCATGTTTTTGAAATATCTCCAGCTATTAAACTAGCTACTACATGAATCATCACAACTGCCATAATAGCAAGCGCTCGAAGTGCGTTAGCGTATTGAATCAAATGATCCCCTTCTTTCATCATCTTCCTAAAATTCACTTTCTTTTATTTAATAATACAAATAGCAATCCATTAAGACAACTATCCTCAATAATATCTTTTAATTACTTTGATAGACTCAAACTATTAAGGGAGAAGGATAAAAAGGTGATAATTATATTGGTAAGGTAAAAAGACTAATGATGGGTATAAAATACTAAAATATCCATTTTTTCAGCAAAATAGTAAAAAGAGGTTCCTTTTTTAAAATAATAATGTAATATAAATATGCGTATGAGATTTCCGACCCCCAAAAAATTTTTTAAAATTATAAAAAAGTTGTCACTGAAGAGGAAACTAAATTTTCCCAAAATATACTTTGTCTTAAATAATTACAAATACCTACAAAATCTGCATTTATTTTGAAAAACCTCTCCTTAATTGTAAAAAATATGTTAAAATTACTATGCAAGAAATGGAATTTTACTAAAAATACCAATAAATAAAGGGTGTTATTTAAATGAAAGTTAGAAAGGCCATAATACCTGCAGCAGGATTAGGAACTCGATTTTTGCCTGCTACTAAAGCTATGCCTAAAGAAATGCTGCCAATTGTCGACAAACCTACCATTCAATACATAGTAGAAGAAGCGATTGCTTCTGGGATTGAAGATATTATTATTGTCACAGGTAAAGGCAAAAGAGCGATCGAAGATCACTTTGACCATGCTTTTGAATTAGAACAAAACCTGTTTGAAAAAGGGAAAGTGGAACTTCTAAAAAAAGTTCAACATACTTCTAAAATGGCTGACATTCATTATATTCGTCAAAAAGAACCAAAAGGACTTGGACATGCTGTATGGTGTGCTCGTAAATTTATTGGTAATGAACCGTTTGCTGTGTTATTAGGTGATGATATTGTTCAGGCTGAAAAGCCTTGTTTAAAGCAACTAATTGAACAATATGAAACTACTGGTTCTTCTATTATTGGAGTTCAAGAAGTACCTGAAAGTGAAACGAGTCGTTATGGAATTATAGATCCAGATTATCAAAAAGGTCGTTTATATGGGGTTAGCAATTTTGTTGAAAAACCAGTTCAAGGTACAGCTCCATCTAACCTTGCAATCATGGGTCGTTATCTTTTAACTCCAGAAATATTTAAGTTTCTTGAAAGACATGAAACTGGTGCAGGTGGAGAAATCCAATTAACTGACGCTATACAAAAACTGAATTCAATTCAAAAAGTTTTTGCTTATGATTTTGAAGGTACTCGTTACGATGTGGGAGAAAAATTAGGCTTCATAACTACAACTCTTGATTTTGCTCTTAGAGATGAAGAAATAGGAATGCAATTAATGCCAGAATTAGAGCGCATACTTGAGCAATTAAAAATAGATACAAAAACGAAGTGAAATAAAAATTACTAAATATCAAAGTAATTATAAACAAAATGTTTATAGTCAACATAACAATTAAATTAAGATTTTATTAAGTTAGTAAGGAAGTGAAGACCAGTGTCTAATTTAGCTGAAAGAGAATATATCCACTTACATACTGGTGTAACCATTAATACTGAACAGCAGAGAAGCTACTTACTGGTAAAACGTATTATTGATATAACTGGATCTTTATTCGGTCTGTTTTTACTAGGGATATTATTTTTAATAGTTGCAATAGCAATAAAGATAGAAGATCCTAAAGGACCAATAATTTTTACTCAAAAAAGAGTGGGCAAAAACGGCAAAGAATTTAAAATGTATAAATTTAGATCTATGATATCCGATGCGGAAAATAGACTTGAAGACCTTCTGAAATATAATGAAACAACTGGAGCTATGTTTAAGATGAAAGACGACCCTCGAGTAACTCGTATTGGACGTTTTATTCGAAAAACCAGTATAGATGAATTGCCCCAATTGTGGAATGTATTTTTAGGAGATATGAGTTTGGTAGGTCCCAGACCACCTCTTTTACGGGAAGTGGAAGAGTATACTGAATATGATATGCAACGTTTACTTGTTGTGCCTGGTTGTACGGGGCTCTGGCAAGTGAATGGAAGAAGTGATATTGGGTTTAATGAGATGGTGGAATTGGATTTGCAATATATCAGATCACGTAATTTAAAATTAGATATACTCATTATTTTAAAAACTATTAAAGTTATGATATTACCTGATAAAGGAGCATATTAGGGGGGAAGTATGAAAAAGAAAATAGTTATAACGTATGGGACATTCGATGTTCTGCATTACGGTCATATTAATCTTTTAAAAAGAGCAAAGGCTTTAGGAGATCATTTAATAGTCGGACTATCAACTGATGAATTTAATGAACAAAAAGGTAAGAAATCTTATTATTCTTATTATCATAGGAAAGAAATTTTACAGTCTATTAAATATGTTGATAAAGTCATTCCGGAAGAATGTTGGGAACAAAAAGTTTTAGATTTAAAAAAATATGAAGTTGACATATTTGTAATGGGAAATGACTGGGAAGGGAAATTCGATTTCTTATCTGATAACTGTAAGGTAATTTATTTACCTAGAACTGAAGGTATTTCCTCAACATTGATTAGAGAAAGCGTACTTACGTAGTTTTTGTGCATGGTGAGGATACATGTTGAGGAACTTGGGGTTAATTAATTGCAATGAAATTAAAGTTTAATATGGTTACAAAAAAGGAGTTTAATGCAACATGTTAATAACTCATAAAAGTATTGATGTAGTAACAGTAACGTACGGAGAAAGATGGGAGTTACTTGAAAAAGTTATTAAACGAGTTATAACTTTTAAAGAAGTAAATTCAATAATAATTATAGATAATGCATCTACTTATTCTATTGAAGAAAAATTAGCCGAGCAAAATTTAATTGAAAAAGTAATAGTTATGAATCAGAACGTTAATTTAGGTTCAGCTCTCGGTTATAAAAAAGGGATTCAAAGAGCTGAATTGGAAAAAGGAAAATTCATATGGTTATTAGATGATGATAACTTACCAGATGAAAATGCTATACAAAATATAATAAAAGCACAGAAAAATTCAAAAGATGAAGAAAAAAACGTGTATTCCTCCTTTAGAAATGATCGTGAAGAATTAATTAGAAATAATGGCCAAAAGTTAATTAAGAATACCTTTTTTGAATTTAGTATTTTTGAAAAAATGAAAAAGAAAAAAAAGTTCAGAGTAAGATGGATTCAAAAATTTTATCTTGTGATTATGTTCCATATGGCGGTTTAATATTTCCTAAGGCTGTATTACAAGAAGTAGGTTATCCAAATGAAATGTTTTTTTTGTATGTAGATGACTTTGAATTTACTTATAGATTGACTAGAAAAGGATATAAAATA
This sequence comes from Fictibacillus arsenicus, assembly GCF_001999465.1. Lineage (GTDB taxonomy): Bacteria > Bacillota > Bacilli > Bacillales > Fictibacillaceae > Fictibacillus > Fictibacillus arsenicus. The sequence continues at coordinate 904,934 of NZ_MQMF01000001.1, read as the reverse complement.
AAATGTGTTACAGATAGTATAATTGAAGATTTAGAACGTTCTTGGTTTAGGGTTGAAAAAGAACCTTTATTCAAGAGTTTCTTTAAAACTGATGATTCTTATCGAGGATTGATGCATATTCGCAATCGGGTATATTTTGAAAATGAAAATAACAATTCTAATGTGTTTATATATAATTTGAATTTAATTGTTTATTTAACTTTTGTATTGTTAAAATACATGCCAAAAAATGCAACTGGTATAAAGAAGTACAAGTCAATATTAAAAGCAATAAATTTGGGTAAAAAAGGTAAGTTGGGAAATGAGATTAAATAAACAAGCTGTAAACAATATTTTACAAATGGGTTTTGTCCAAGGTTTAAATTATATTTTACCACTTATTATGATCCCTTTTTTACTTAGAACTATTGGTGTTGAGAACTATGGTAGAGTGGCAGCCGCGATAGCAATAGTTCAAGTTTTATTAATAATCTCTGATTTCGGTTTTAATTTCACAGCAACTCAAAAAATTGCTGTAAAAGGTGAAATTGATAATAAATTAATTAGTACTATTTACATTTATAAAATAATAATAATAATAATTACTCTATTAATAACAATTATAGGATTAATTTATTTAAAAAATAGGGATGAAATATTATTCGTAGTTGGTTTTTTGTTTTTTTTATAGGCCAATCCTTAATACCAGTTTGGTTATTTAGAGGAATAAACAAAATGGTCTATGTTTCTATATTAACTTTCATTTCAAAGTTATCAACTCTGATTCTTCTTTTTGTATACATTAATCAAACAACTGATTATTATTTAATGGGTTTAATTTATGGTGTGCCATCTTTAACCACTATGATATTTTCTTATTTTATAATGAAAAGGTATGGATTTAAATTTGTTCAAGTTAGTTGGGAAGACTTGAAAGAAGAATTAAGTTTTGGAAAAGATATGTTTTTATCAAATATTGTAGGGACTTTTTATACAACACTAAACCCCATTATCTTAACTCTTATTGCAGGCCCTTATGCGACGGGTATTTATTCCACATGTGAAAAAATCATTGGGGTACTAAACAGTATGACCAACGCTGTATCACAAGCTGTATATCCAATAGTGTGTCAAAAAATTAATGAGAACCCATATTTTAAAATGAAAAAATATATGGTCCCGATCTCTTTTTTATTTTTCGGATGGTTTCCACCCTTTATTCTCATAATTAGTTTAGTAATAAATTTTAATAGTGAATGGATATTGGAAATAGTAAATGGAAGTGATGTCCCAAATGGACAAATATCTTTGCTAAAAATAATGATTTTTATTCCATTTGCCATTAGCCTTGGCCATCTTTTGGGTATTCAATCTCTTTTACCTCTTAACGAAAGAGTGAGTGTAAGAAATTCAATATTCAAGGGTGCAGTTCTTAATCTAATTCTCGGAACGTCAGGAACAATAATTTTTGGTGTTATAGGAATGGGAATTTCAGTTTTAATATGTGAAATTGTAGTAGCTTTATCAATGTTTTTTTATTTAGTGAGATATTTCAAGGAGAATAAATGGAATAAAATAATAACATCTTTAAATTAAAGTTTAGAGAAGGTATAGGTAATAAAATGGCTAAAATTAACCCTACTATTGTTTTGTATAATCAAAAAATCGACAAAAGTATTACATTCATTTCTTTATATAAGACATTAAAGAAAAACACTGAGCTAATTAATCACATAAATAAAATTTTAGTAGTAGATAATTCAGATAATGAAAACATATCCAAATACAACAGAGAAAAACTAGAAAATTTAAATGATGAAGTTATTACTGTTTTATATTTAGGTAAGCGAAAGAATTTAGGTATTGCTAAAGCTTACAATTTAGCTGTTAATATTCTTGAAATAGAGAATTTTTCTAATAATAATTGGATCTTATTGTTGGACCAAGATTCAACATTAACAAAAGAATTATTTTTAGGCTTTTTACAAAATGATAAAGAATATATGAACAATAATATTGGAATTGTTATGCCAAGAGTTATTTGCAAACAAAAAATTGTATCTCCGCTTTTAATTAAAACGCCATTTGATTTTAAAGAACCTTCAAAAAACATAAAAGGTATACAAAAAAAAAGAGTTACTGGAATAAATAGTTGCAGCTTTATAAATTTAAATGCTATTAAAAAAATAAACGGTTTTAATGAAGATTTCCCAATCGACTATTTAGATCATATTACATTTTGGGAAATACAAAACAAGGGTTATCAAGTTTACGTATTAGAAACAATGATTAATCATGACTTATCCTTTTTTGATTTTCCATCTGTTCCACTTCACCGTTATAAAATATACTTAGAAGCACGGTTGAATTTTATAAAAGAGATTTCAAAAACAAACAAAAAGCCATTGAACAGATCAATATTTGTAAAAGATTTTTTATTCTTACATTGTAAAAGAACTATTAAGAACAAAATGTACAAACATTTTGTTTACGGTAGTAAAGTGTTTCTAAAATTTATGTTTCTAAACAAAAAAAGTAAAAGATATTTTTAAAGGGGCTTATAATGAAAAGGGGAATTTTATCATTTAGGAACTTTTGCACACTTACAATCGCAGTTTTAATGTTACTAATGCTTACAGAAGTTCTAATTGCACGATTATCATTGCTGTTGTCAGATAATATTTTTTTTCTAACTAATTGGAAAATATTATTTATTTTAGGTCTCGTCCTATTATTAGGAACTTTTAAACGTGACAAATTAAAATCTTTCATAAATCGAGAATTTTTTATTGTACTAATAGTTTTTGCGACTTTTTTGATTCAAGCCTTAATAATTTTATGGAATACAGAGTTATCGCCCAAAGATGTAATAGGTGAAATATTATTACGATACTATTGGATATACTTAATAGGATTAATAATCTTTTTTAAAATTAAAAATATAAATATTAAACTATTCTTAAATTTCACAATATCTTTTATATTATTAAACGCAATTCTTGGTATCTTTCAATACTTAAATCGTGATCCTTTTTTACAAACAATGTACAATTCTGAACCCATTTCTTTTTCAATCTATTATTTAAATGGGACAAGTTCTTCATATGAATGGTTATATAACATGGGTGCTCAAGTCAGAGCCTTTGGTTTTATGGATAGTGGATTAACATTAGGACTTTTATGTGTTTTTGCTTTAAGTCTATGTATCTCAAACTTACAAAAATTATATAGTAAACTACCTTTTAAAGTAAATAAATTAAAAGTTTCATCTTTAATGGCTATATCCAGTGTGTTTTTAATTACCATATATATGACAATTACAAGGAATGTATATTTGACGCTTTTTAATTTGCTTTTATATTACTTCCTCTTAACTTTATTTAAGAAAAAAGGGATAAAAATTATAAAAGCATTATTTGTAGCACAGTGGGTATTAAGCATAGTCTATATAGGATTTACAAAACAACTATATGATATAGCTTCCCTCGTATTACCAAATTACAACATTGAAACTTTTAATAGTAGAATTGAAACCTATGAAAGAGTAAGTGATTTATATAATAACAATATTTTAAGTGCATTATTAGGAAAAGGGATTGTTTCATCAAAGGAATGGGTTATAGATAATGACTTATTATCCATAGTTAGTCATATTGGTTTATTATCTTATATTATTATGCAAGGGATTTATATTTGGATTATATTCAAATCATTAAATTATATTAGAAATAAAGATAATGAAAACCATATTTATGTTCAGGGATTAGTATTATTTTTAATGACTTATCCTCTTGCTGCGACATTAAACTACGTGAGTTATATTTACTTTTGGGTAGCTCTGATTACTACTTTTATTTTATTTAATAATAGGATAATGCAACCCTTTACATATAACTTTATTGTACATTCTATGAATATGAAAAATATGGAGTCATTCATTAAATTCTTCAAAGATAATAACTTTAATAAAAACATTAATTTAATAATTATAGAAGCAAATGATGACATTAAGACTAAAATTAAAAAGTTTTTTATACTTATTTCAAAAAATATGATGGTATCTTATCAGACTATCCCACTACTTTATTAGAAAAAAGTGAAAAGATTAGTATAGCAATGGGGCATGGTACTGCTATTAAAAAATTTCCATCTGATGCGGAACTGGAAAATGAAAAATATTTAAGACTATTTCGAGCTGTAAAATCTGCAAATTATTTTATTACAACTAGTGAGAGACAAAATGAATTAGAATTTCGAAACCCAATATTAGATAAAGACTCTAAAAATGTCTATTTACCTTTAGGGTTACCTAAAAACGACTATTATTTTAATCTATATAAAGTCAATAAAGTAAATTTAGAGGCAAGAGAAACTCTAGGAGTATTACCATCTGATTATTTAATCTTATACGCACCTACTTTTCGAGATTATTCTCTGAAAGAATCACCTATAAGTAAAGAAGTACTTATAAAAATAAATCAATTATTGTCAGGGAATAATGCTTACATGCTTTATCGTCCTCATAAATTAGGAGGAACTATTAATGAAGATTTAGTTAATAGATTAAATTTAGACAGAATTTTATTAACGAAGAGGTATCAACTTGATACATTTAGTTCATTGTGTGTTTCAAATGCATTAATAACTGATTATAGTTCTATTGGTATTGAATTTCTTCCTTTAAATAGACCAATAATATCTTTTGTCTTTGATGAGGAAGAATATAAAGAAAAAAGAGGTATTGAAATAGATTTCAATGACGAAAGTCTATCTCCAGGATTAGTTGTCAGGGATAGTGATCAACTAATAAAATCTTTAAGCCTACTTTTTAAGCAAGAATATGATAATGATTACTGGGTGAATAGAAGGAATGAATGCCTGAATAATCATTATACTTTTCCTGATGGAAAAGCTTCAGAAAGAATATGGAAATTAATATTAGAATTCTTAGAAAAATAGCTTTCTAATACTAATTGATAAAGAGGTGTGGGATGCATAAGGCTATTAATAAAATTATTAGTACGGTGAAAAAGGACAATTTTGAAATAGATAAAGATATTTATTTCCTTGATATATTAAGTATTATCTTTAAAAGAATTTTAATGATGTTAAAAGGATTACTTAAATCATTTGGAATGAAAAATAAAAGCGGGATAGTCTTTTTTGGAAGCAATGTAACTTTATATCACAAAAGATTAATTAGTCTAGGAAGGTCTGTAACGCTTGAAGAAAGTGTAGAAATTGATGCTCTTTCAAAAAATGGAGTAAAGTTAGGAAATAATGTACGAATTGGAGCTTTTTCAAAAATAAAGTGTTCAGGGACAATAAGGAATTTAGGTAAAGGTTTAACAATTGGTAAAAATAGTGGTTGTGGAGAATTTTCATATTTTGGAGCTGCAGGTGGAATTAGTATAGGTGAAAATGTAATTATGGGGCAAAATATTCGTTTTCATTCGGAAAATCATGTATTTGATCGTTTAGATATTCCAATAAAAGAACAGGGCGTTACGAATCAAGGGATAAAAATTGGTAATGATTGCTGGATAGGAGCAGGAAGTGTTTTTTTAGATGGTGTTACTATTGGTGAAGGTTGTGTAATAGGGGCAAATACTCTAGTTAATAGAGATATACCGGCATATAGTGTCGCTGTTGGTAGCCCTGTAAAAATTATTAGAAACCGAAAAGAAATCTTAAAAGTAAAATGAAAATACTTCATTACAGTTTAGGACTTCCTCCTTATCGAACCGGTGGACTTACCAAATATTCTATAGATTTAATGATGTCTCAATTAAAGGCTGGTCATTCTGTCAATTTGCTTTACCCTGGGCAACTAGATCCTATAATAAAAAAAACAAAGATTAAAAGTAATAATAGCTACAATGGCGTTTTAATATTTGAATTAATTAATCCATTACCAGTTCCTTTACTTGGCGGTATTACAAACCCTTTTATATTTATGGAGAAATTAAAGGAACAGAATGCATATTATAATTTTTTATCAAAGTTACAACCTGATATTATTCATTTCCACACGCTAATGGGAATTCATTATGAGTTTCTTATTTTAGCAAAAAAGATGGGTGTGAAGTTAATTTTTAGCTCACACGATTATTATGGAATATGTCCTAAAGTAAATCTTATAGATCATAACGGAAATGTATGTACGGATTACAATAAGGGGTTAAAGTGCGAAACCTGTAATTTAAATTCTTATAGCCTGCCATTGATTTACCTAATGCAATCACATTTATATAAAAGTTTAAAAAACAATAAAATAATATCAAAATTAAAATCCAATAAAAAACAAAGAATTAAAGAAAATAATATTCGTTCTTCTAAAGAGAATAAACATAACCAAAAGCAGGTATCCAATGGAGAGAATTTTATACAATTAAGAAATTATTATTTAAATATGTTGAATAAAATGGATAAAATTCATTTTAATAGTGAGGTTACAAAACAAGTTTATGAACAGCATTTAATGATAAAAAGTGATGTGATCTCTATAACTCATTCAGATATAAAAGATAATAGAGTTTTGAAAAAGTATGATATGAAAATTCCTTTACAGATTGGATTTCTGGGTCCTATAGACAAGTATAAAGGTTTTCCATTATTAAGGAATAGTTTGTTGAACCTTTTAGAAGAAGATGAAGATAATTGGCACTTACATGTATATGGCAACGCCGAGAATATTACCCTAGATAAAGATATAGAACACATAACTTTTTATGGAAAATACGAATACAAAGATTTAACAAATATTTTTAACAAAATTGATATATTGGTTATTCCAAGTATTTGGAAAGAAACATTTGGTTTTATTGGATTAGAAGCTTTATCTCATGGTGTTCCCGCTATTGTATCAAGTTATGTGGGTTTTAAGGATCTCGTTAAACATAATTCTACAGGGTTAATCGTAGATCCAGTAGAAGAACAATTATCTGCTGCAATTAAATATGTTATTCATAATCGGAATGAAATTAAAATTTGGAATTCTAATATTTGTTCTGGAAATTTCAATTCTATTATGAAGGATCATCATCTATTAATTGAAGGACTGTACGATTCAGTATTAGGAGAAAAGAAATGAAGAATGTATTTATAATAGGTTCTAAAGGAATTCCTGCACAGTATGGAGGCTTTGAAACGTTTGTTGAACTATTAACACGTTACAAAGTAAACAAGAACATATCATATCATGTTTCTTGTATGAGCACTGAAAATAGTGAATTTTATTATCAAAATGTTCGCTGCTTTAATGTTAAGGTACCCAATATGGGTAGTGCTAGAGCAGTTTTATATGATGTTTTAAGCTTGAAAGAATGTATACGTTATATAAAAGAGAAGAATATAGAAAATGCGATTATTTATATCTTGGCTTGCAGAATTGGCCCATTCATTTCAAATTACAAAAAACAATTAAGAAACATGGGGGTTACATTATTTGTGAATCCTGATGGGCATGAATGGAAACGAAGTAAGTGGAATTATTATATTCGACATTACTGGAAATACTCAGAACGACTGATGGTTAAACATGCAGATTTACTAGTATGTGATTCAAAAGGCATTGAGGCATATATTAAAGAGGATTATGCTGCTTATTCACCAAAAACTACTTTTATAGCATACGGAGCAACAGTAAAAAACTCGGTTCTATCAGATGATTCTAGTAAACTTTTAGAATGGCAAAACAAACATAAAGTAATGCCATTAAACTATTATTTAATTGTCGGAAGATTTGTACCAGAGAATAATTATGAACTTATGATTCGCGAATTTTTGCTATCTAATTCTAATAAAGACTTAGTGATAATATCAAATGTAGAAGAAAATACTTTCTATAAAGATTTATTAAATAAAACGCAATTTCAAAATGATAAGCGTATTAAATTTGTTGGCACCGTTTACGATCAGGATTTATTAGAAAAAATTCGTGAGCAAGCATATGGTTATCTTCATGGCCATGAAGTTGGTGGCACAAATCCCTCACTGTTAGAAGCGTTAGCTTCAACAAAAGTAAATTTGTTGTTAAATGTAGTTTTTAATAAAGAAGTAGGCAGTAATGGAGCAGTTTATTTTGATAAGGAAAAAAATAGTTTAGCTGCTCTTTTGGATGAAGTAGATCAATATGATATTAACTTTATAAATGAATTATCTAGAAAGGCAAAAAAACGTATAACTGATGAATATTCTTGGGAAAAGATAGTAAAGGATTACGAGACTTTATTCTTAAATTAAAAAGGAGTCGAACATAATGAAAGGAATTATACTAGCTGGGGGAAGTGGTACAAGACTTTACCCTTTAACGAGAGCTGTATCAAAACAGTTATTACCTATTTATGATAAACCAATGATTTTTTATCCCTTATCTGTACTAATGCTTGCTGGTATTCGAGATATTTTAATTATTTCTACTCCAAGTGATACTCCGAGGTTTGAGCAATTATTAGGTGATGGCAGTGATCTAGGTATTAATCTATCTTATGCTGTACAACCTTCTCCAGATGGATTAGCTCAGGCTTTTATTATTGGGGAAGATTTTATAGGAAACGATTCTGTAGCTTTAGTTTTAGGAGATAATATCTTTTACGGTCATGGTTTTACTAGAACACTAGAACGTGCTGCATCTCGTACAGAAGGTGCGACAGTATTTGGCTATAATGTAAAAGATCCTGAACGATTTGGAGTAGTAGAGTTTGATGAAAGTGGTAAAGCCATTTCAATTGAAGAAAAACCACTTGATCCAAAGTCAACTTATGCAGTAACAGGTTTATATTTTTATGATAATGATGTTGTTGAGATTGCTAAATCTATTAAACCTTCAGACCGCGGTGAATTAGAAATTACAGCAGTCAATGAAGAGTATTTACGCAGGGGTAAACTTCAAGTTGAATTATTAGGTCGTGGATTTGCTTGGCTGGATACTGGTACACATGAATCCTTATTGGAAGCTTCGACATTTATTGAAACGGTTGAAAAACGACAAAGTTTGAAGGTTGCATGTTTAGAAGAAATTGCATTTAGAAAAGGCTATATCAACAAAGAGCAATTAATTAAACTAGCAGAACCGTTGAACAAAAATGAATATGGACAGTACATGTTAAGACTGGCAAATCAAAATACTTTAGAAAAAATGTTGAGCAGGTGATTGACAGTGAATATACTTGAAACCAAATTTGCAGATTCGATACTTATTGAGCCAAAAGTTTTTGGGGATCACCGAGGTTTTTTTATGGAAAGCTACAACGAGGAAACCTATAAAATGCATGGGATAGATATGGATTTTATTCAAGATAATCATTCACTATCACAACAGTCAGGGACTTTACGTGGAATGCATTATCAGTTAGCACCTAAAGCACAAACTAAATTAATACGTGTAACACGCGGAGCAATTTATGATGTAATAATTGATATCCGAAAGAGTTCGCCAACTTATGGGCAATGGCAAGGGTTCATTTTATCAGCTGAAAATAAACGTCAACTCCTTGTTCCGAAAGGTTTTGCTCACGGATTCTGTACAATCACTGAGGATACCGAGGTTCAATATAAAGTTGATGAATTGTATTCACCTGAGCATGATCGTGGAATCGCTTGGGATGATCCTGCATTAAGTATTGATTGGCCTGTTAATAATCCTATTCTCTCTGATAAGGATAAACAACATCCAACTTTAGCAGAAGCTGAAAATAATTTTTAATAGGAGTGCAAAGGTATGAACATTTTAGTAACAGGTGGGGCAGGATTTATCGGAAGTAACTTTGTTAGACATATGATTGAAACTTACCCAAACTATCATATTGTAAACTATGATTTACTTACATATGCTGGTAATCTAGAGAACTTAAAAGACATTGAAGGTCATGAGAACTATACTTTTGTTAAAGGTGATATTAATAATCGTGAACTCGTAGACTATTTAATAAAAAAATACAATATAAATATACTCGTAAATTTTGCAGCCGAGTCTCATGTTGACCGAAGTATTACGGACCCTTCAATTTTTGTTAAAAGTAATGTATTAGGTACCCAAGCCTTATTAGATGTAGCAAGAGAGAATAATATTACAAAATATGTACAAGTTTCTACTGATGAAGTTTATGGTTCATTAGGAGAAACGGGATACTTTACGGAGGAGACTCCATTAGATCCTAATAGTCCTTATTCTGCAAGTAAAGCAGGCGGAGATCTATTAGTTAGTGCTTATCATGAAACCTTTGGCATGAATGTTAATATTACGAGATGTTCAAACAATTATGGACCATATCATTTTCCTGAAAAGCTAATACCTCTTATGGTAACAAATGCACTAGAAGGGAAAGATTTGCCTATCTATGGTGACGGTAAAAATATTCGTGACTGGCTGCACGTAAAAGACCATTGTTCGGCAATTGATTTAGTTATTCATAAAGGTGAACCTGGCGAGATCTATAACGTTGGCGGTCATAATGAACGCACAAATAATGAAATCGTACATCTAATTGTAGAGAAATTAAATGCTCCCAAGGGGTTAATTAAATACGTAGAGGATAGACTTGGCCACGATCGTCGATATGCAATAGACCCAACTAAATTAACAACAGAACTTGGTTGGAAACCAAAGTATACATTCGATACTGGAATTGTTGAAACTATTCAATGGTACATTGATAATCAAGAATGGTGGGAAAATATAAAATCAGGTAATTATTTAAACTATTACGACCAACAATACGGTGATAAATAATGTCACAAAAAGTACTTATAACTGGTGCAAATGGACAGTTAGGAAGAGAGTTAGTCGAATATTTTTCCAACAAGAATGACTTTGAAGTATTTGGTTATGGTCGTCATGAATTAGATATTACTAATCAAAATCAGGTAGAGAAACTATTTTCATTGGTTAAACCCAATATAGTTATCCATTCTGCAGCTTACACGAAAGTTGATTTAGCTGAAACAGATGTTGACACAGCATATTTAGTTAATAGTGTTGGAACTAGAAACATAGCTGTTGCAGCAGAAAACATTGATTCTAAGTTAGTCTATATTAGTACCGATTATGTCTTTGACGGTACTAGTGGCGAACCCTACAATGAATTTATGAGTACATCTCCTATTGGCGTGTACGGTAAAACAAAATTAGCTGGAGAAGAATTTGTCAGTGGATTTCATAACAAATACTTTATTGTAAGAACTTCTTGGGTATATGGAAAGCATGGTAATAACTTTGTTAAAACTATGCTCAAAATGGCTAATGAAAAGGATAGTCTTTCTGTAGTTCATGATCAAGTAGGTTGCCCAACATATACATTTGACTTAGCTGCTTGTATTTCTGAATTAATAAAGACTTCAAAATATGGAGTATATCATGTTTCAAATTCTGGTATGTGCTCATGGTATGAATTTGCAAAAGCTATATTTGAAGAAGCTGGCTTAAAAGTGCAATTAAACGCGTGTACTTCAAAGGAGTTTCCTCGACCAGCACCCAGACCTGCATATTCCGTATTTGATCACATGAGTTTAAGATTAAATGGCTTTAAGTCTATGAGACATTGGAAAGAGGCTATTGCAGAATTCATCGAAAAAAATAAATAAGATTAAAGAACAGAGATTGCAAAAGCAATCTCTGTTCTTTTTGAAACTATAAAGAGTTCTGAATATCTTTTAGAGACTCCTTGGTAGGTACCCAGTAATATACTCCATCTATTTTCGAACCACTACCTTTTAATTCTAAAGTCTTCTTGTTCTTTCTAGCCCCGATATAACCCTTTTGAATATCCTTCATTTCAGAGAATGTCATATTTGTTTTTACGCGATCTCCAAGAACTTCGAGAATATTATCAATCTTATTAATAGAAGAAACGCTAGCTCCTTTATCAACGATAGCATTAATAACCTGTCGTTGGCGGGCTTGACGACCAAAATCTCCGTTGTTATCAAGATGCCGCATTCTTACATATCCAAGGGTTTTTGGACCATCTAATGTAATTTCACCTTTTTTATAAATATAACCTTTTTTGTAATAACCTTCGTCAGACCAAGTAAGGTTATTATTCACTGTAATTCCGCCTAGAGCATCAACGATTTCACTGAGTGCTTCCATATTTACTTTAATATAGTAATCTAGTTTAAGATCTAGGAAATTTTCGACAGTTTCTACAGTCATTTTTGTCCCGCCAAAAGCATAGGAGTGATTGATTTTATCCATTTTTCCACGACCTACTATTTCTACCCGTGTATCCCTTGGAATACTTAGCATTGTCAGTGAATCATCTTGCGGATTAATTTTCATCACGATTAGGGTATCAGAGCGTCCTTTATCCCCAGCCCTTTCATCAACCCCCATTAATAGTATATTCAAGGGTTCTTTTTGTTCGATTTTTTCTTTTTGATTGCCTGATCCTGTCCAGTCGATTTTTTCATGCATTTTTGTTGCAGCTTGATCTAGCTGGCTATAAAGACTATAAGCATATGCTAATCCAGTTGCCAGTAATACAGAAAACACAATTAGTCCTACTAGAAGCATTTTCTTCCATTTTTTTCTTTTCTTTATTCGTTGTTCTCTCATTGAGTTGTCTCCTATCAAATAAAAAAATCCAATTTTATTATATCATTGTAACTTTTAAGCGTGGGAATAAATTTATGTTCGGTATTTCGTAGATTTTTTTCTTTTCTTATTAAAGGAAAAGAAAAAGTAAAATAATAATCTAAAAAATAAATAAAAAGCAAAAAAAGCTATAAAGCCCCATAACCCAATGATGGCATCAGCAAATTCCATATTGCCTCTTCCTGTAATTTTTTGTTGAATTTCTATGGCAAAGACAATAACTACTAGCACGGTAAAGGTATATAAAAAGGAGATTCCTGTAATGCTTAATGTAGAAATCCATTTAAATAATACATGGATAAATAAAAAAAAGATAATGCCCAGAACTCCAAAAATCCAAAAATGGAGCTCTTTATCATTTAATTGAAAACCAAACCCTTTAAATAATTCTTGTAAAATATCGTGAAACGTATTAACGATTTCAGCGGTAAATCTTATCATTTCCCCCATGATATCTATTACTCCTAATTTGTATAATGATAGTGTCACTTTACTATATTTCCTATGGCATTTATTGTCAAGATAGGTAATGTTATATTTTTATAGTAAATAAAGATATAGTAAGCTAGTTGTCATCTTTTTATTAATACATTCGAATATATATGAGTGGAATAATCTGAGTTTTGATGTTCTAATTGACTGTAAGGGAAGAAACGATTAGCATTAAAAAAGGATATTTCGCCCATAATGATGTACATATGTCCTAATAAAAGGAGAAGATTTTTGATGTCGGATAAAATTAAAGTAATGACAATCTTCGGTACAAGACCTGAAGCCATAAAAATGGCGCCACTCGTACTGGAATTAGAAAAATATAACGAGCAAATTGAGTCAATTGTAACGGTTACAGCACAACACAGAGAGATGCTGGATCAAGTGCTGGAGATTTTTGAAGTAACACCTGATCATGACTTAAACATCATGAAAGAACGTCAAACTTTAATAGATGTAACAACAAGGGCTCTTCACGGATTAGATGAAGTTATGAAGGAAGTAAAACCTGACATTGTGCTAGTGCATGGTGATACTACGACTACATTTGTTGCAAGCTTAGCTGCTCTTTATAACCAGATTGCCGTAGGACATGTTGAAGCAGGTTTGCGTACGTGGAATAAATATTCTCCATTTCCTGAAGAAATGAATCGCCAGTTGACTGGGGTAATTGCTGATATGCATTTTGCACCTACTGATACAGCAGCTCAAAATTTATTAAAGGAAAATAAACCAGGTGACAGTTTATATGTAACAGGGAACACAGCAATCGATGCTTTAAAAACAACGGTAAAAGAAGATTACACTCACGAAGTTTTAGAAAAGCTGAGTGATGATAGACTTATTCTCCTTACTGCTCATCGCCGTGAAAATCTTGGGGATCCGATGCGCAATATGTTTAGGGCGATTAAACGTCTGGTAAATGAACATGACGATGTACAAGTGGTGTATCCTGTTCACTTAAATCCGGCAGTACGCGAAGTAGCAGCTGAAGTGCTCGGCGATGATAACCGTATTCATTTGATTGAGCCGCTTGGCGTAGTTGATTTCCATAACTTTGCATCAAGAGCACATATTATTTTGACCGACAGCGGCGGGGTGCAAGAAGAAGCTCCATCACTTGGTGTGCCTGTGTTAGTTTTACGTGATACAACTGAGCGCCCAGAGGGAATTGAAGCTGGTACTTTAAAACTGGCTGGGACAGACGAAGAAACGATATATGGATTAGCTAAAGAGCTGTTGACAGATGTGTCCGCTTATGAAGCGATGTCCAAAGCTTCCAATCCTTATGGAGACGGGGAAGCGAGCAGAAGAATTGTAGAAGCGATTTTGTATCACTTTGGAAAGATAGATGAGAGACCAAATACTTTTAGAGTCATTTAGTTCTAAAAAAATCCCTCAGAATTGTAACATCTGAAGGGATTTTTTTATTATTTATTAATTTTCACCAAATCATTAACGCTATCCCATGTTACTTCTGCTCCAAAAGCTTCAGAAAAGAATCGTACGGGAACGACAATCCGGTTATTGATATTGAGTGGCGCTGTATCGAGTGTGATGCTTTTTCCGTTTACTTTTGCTATGTTTGACAAGTATTTTAATTCAACAGTTGTTCCGTTTAATTCAGCTCTTACTGTTTCTGTTGTTGTATCCCATTTCACTGAAGCTCCTAATGATTCTGCAATACCTCGAATGGGAGCTAATGTCCTGCTGTCGATATTAACAGCTGGTTGATCTAATTCTAGTTTTTTTCCATTGACCATGACTCCCACTTCATGAAGCTGTTCCTTCCTGCTATTAAGGTAACTGTTTATTTTAGATGTTGGTCCCATTACAATATGAGGTTTTTGGGACTGGTTCAGCCATCGCAGTAAATTTACCATGTTTGTTTCCGAAACAGCTACACAACCTGCGGTTGCTGAGCTGGATGATTTCCACATATGTAAAAAGATTGCGCTTCCTTTTCCGGAAATAATTGGATTATCGTTATATTTTATTACTACACCATATCTATACAGCGGGTGGTTCATTCTCTCAAAGGTTTTCCAGCGTGAATAGGGATTCCCGGTATAATAAATCCATTTATTATAGTCTCGAGAACTGATATCATCTACCCAATAGTCATATCGGGTTACGGTCCGGAAAGGATAGTTGCTGCCACTGGGCTTTCCAACAGTACCGAAACCTGTTCCCAATTGATAGATACCGGTAGGCGATGATCCTCCTCCTTCTTTCATTACCTCTGCAAAACCGTTATAGCCAATTACCGCTGGCATATCGGAAAGAGCCTTTTTCCAAACTCCTTTTACCTTGTGATAGGTTGATAGTTTAGCATACTTAGTATCCCATCCATTTGCCTCTACTATGATTAATTGAGATTCATTAAAAAAATGGTTTGATATTAATTTTTCTCTATAATCCGCAGCAGAAACGGGCTTAAGGTTCATACTTCCAAATACGAATAGAGCAAAACACCATATGGCTAGTCTTTTCATTTTACACCTCATTAATTATTCGGTCTTATATATCTATCTTATTAGAAGAACGATCTAAATAACCAGTATAAAAAGTCCTTAATTAAAATGATTTTTCTCAAAAACCATTTTAATTAAGCTTTTTGGATGAAATACATTTAAAAATCCTTCTGAATCTCAATGTGGAAAAAAATTACTGTAAAGGAAAATATAATAACTTATTTTTGTTTACATTTAACCGTAAAATGGGTATTGAATGAGGAACTAATTCATTGTACATAAAAATATGTAAGGGTTAAAGGAAGGGTATTTTAGCGTGAAACAATTTAAATTTATCAGTATCAATATAATTTTATTTGTATTGTTCGTTATTTTAATAGTATGGAAGCTGACCTTATTTTCAGACAGTTCAAAAACGGTATTTTCGCAATATGGAATTTTAGAAATGTTTAAACGTTTGTTTGCTTTTTTTGTACATGGCGAGTCGTTTTCACCATTGCGCGAAGGGATTATGCTCGTCTCGTTCGGAGCTATTATACTTTTATTCTTCTGGACAATTTTCCTTAAAATTAGAAAACAGATTATTGCGTTGCTAATATTAGACTTTGTTTTATCCCTTATTATTTTAGCGGACACCCTTTACTATCGTTATTTTGAAGATTTGATTTCAAGCGCTGTGCTTTTGCAGATCAAACAGATGAGTTCATTGGGAAGCTCGGTTGGTGACCTCTTTAAATGGAGCGACCTAATCTTGTTTGCTGACTTACTTGTATTCGTACCACTCTCTATTTTTATATTAAAAAATTTCACTCTGGTTCAAAATGCAAATCCTTTTTTACGATCGGGAATAGGGTTGCTTACTGGAATAGCAGGTGCCTGGCTGTTCTTTTATCCTCTTCATGATTTTGTTCAAAAAGGCGGTGCCTACTTATTTGATAAGACACTGTCCAGCATGAGGGTGTACGAGGTAACAGGTTTACTTGGTTTTCATGGGTACGACACATACAAGTATTTAGATGAATATGTTTTTAATAAGAAAAAAGTGAATGCTGAAGAAAGAAAAGATGCTAAGCAGTGGTTTGAGGAGAAAAATAATACCCAAGATAAAACGACTTATAAGGGAAAAGCGGCTGGCAAAAATTTAATTATGGTTCAGCTAGAGGCCTATCAAAGCTTTGTTATAGATAAAAAGATTAAGGGACAAGAAATTACCCCCAATTTGAATAAACTTAAACAAGAATCTCTTTATTTTAATGATATACACCATCAGACGGCGAGCGGACGTACTTCTGATGCTGAATTTAGTGCAAATACATCGCTTTATCCATTGCCGACGGGATCTGTTTATGTTCGATATCCCCGTAATGAATATGATTCCCTGCCAGCGATTTTAAAAGAAAACGGATATGATACTGCGGCTTTTCATGCTTACAAACCAGGTTTTTGGAACCGTTATATTGCTTATCCGAATCTAGGATTTAACGAGTTTCATAGTTTGGAGGATTTTGATGATAGAGAAAAGATAGGTTGGTCGATCAGTGATGAATCCTTCTTTATTCAATCTATGTACAAAATGAAAGAAATGAAGGAACCGTTTTATTCCTTTTTGGTAGCTTTAACCTCTCATTATCCATATACGATACCAGCAAAATATCAGGAACTAGATCTCGAAGGTGTAGGAGATGTGAACCTGCGTAATTATTTACAGTCGATTCACTATGTTGATAAAGCGATAGGTACTTTTGTTGAAAAGCTAAAACAGGAAGGATTATGGGATTCTTCGGTCATAGTCTTTTATGGTGACCATGATAGCGGTTATATGCAGGAAAATACACCCTCTGTTAACTTTGCACAACAAGAGGATGACGCACTTGGCGAACTTGAAGTAAAGAGCGGAATCCCATTATTTATTCATGCTCCAGGTATAGAGGCGAAGGAAATTGATAAAACAGGCGGTCAGATTGATATTATGCCGACATTGCTGGATCTGTTTGGAATTGATGAACAGAAATATCACCATATGGGACATAACTTATTAAATGATCAAGAAGGATTTGTATCTTTTAGGTATGGGTCTGTTAAAACTGATAAGCTGTACTATCAAAGCGCTGTTGACTTAAATCCAAAGAACGGAACTTGTTACGATCTAACAAGCCGAGAAAAAGTCCCGATGAAAACATGTTATCCTCTATATGAAAAAAATATTAAAGAGTTGGATGTATCTGATTCTGTAATTTATGGAAATTTAATTCAACGGTGGAATCAGGAGTAAATGTTTAAATCCGTTTTAAATAACTAGAGACTGACCAAAAAGACACACAATTAAATTTCTTAAAAACCAAATCGATGGGAAAAAAGAGGCATGACGTAAAAAGTTTATACTTTTAAGTCAGCCCTTTTTTTTGTTGAAACATTTTATAAAGGAATTACGTCTAAGGGTTAGTAACGAATATCTTTGGAGGTAAAGATTGTATGAAAAAATCAATGATTTTTCTCCTTATTACTCTTATTTTAATTACTGGCTGCAGCTTTTTGGATAAAAACAATGAGCAAAAAGTAGGATCTGCATTGGATAAAGAAATGGGATTAGTTTCAGTAAAACTTTCAGGTGGAAGTCAAGCTATATTTAAAAAGGACAACGAATTAGAAGCATTTCAAAATGCCGTTAATAACGCTAAAAAAATCGAGGGAATTCTTGATGTAATGAAAAGTAATTATGAATTCGATTTGATTTTCTCGAATGGAGAAGCTCAAACAAAATCATATTTCCTTTGGTTGGATCCTACAAGGCGATCCGGAATGATTATGGACCAAGAAGATACTCATACAGGGTACACTTTAAAAAGCAATGATGCAGAAAAATTAGTTGAAATTATTAAAGACATTAAAGTTAATTTAGAAAACAGAAATATTGAGGGCATCTCTGTTTCAAGAGTAGGCGAAGATATGATTGATATTAAAAGTCCTCATGTCAAATATACTCAGGAAAATAAAATACAACTTCAAACTTTTGTAGAAGCAATTACGCGTGCTAAAAAACAAAACGGAGTTGTGAAAATTGGGAATTCAGATTATATTCTTGATGTAGCATTTGAAGATCAGACGAACTCCCAATACATGCTATGGCTAAATTCGGAGCGTGGTTTAATCATGAATAATAAAGACACACACACACTGTACGATCTACCAGCTGATGTTATTAAGGACTTGAATAGTTATGTGAAATAAAAAAACAAACATGTTTAATACATTCCCTGTTATTCATCCTGCCTATTTTCTATGAAATGCTTTTAATTGTAGCCTTTATTTTATTTGTTCTTTCAGTATTATTAGTATTAGAAAAAAATATTTTTCTAGGAATTTTGTGTTTTTAAAAGTAATTTCAAAAAAAAAGTAATCTTTTAGCTGTATGTTTTAAAAATAAGTGAGAAAAAACGCGCTAACTCTTAATTGGAGTTTGGTGCGTTTTTTTATTTTACTTAGAGCCTCTAAAAAAGTTGACAATTTTCTATTTTTTTATCTAAACAAAGACAAATTTCGTCCGATATATATTTTGAAATAGTAAATAGACCTACCGAAATATGACAAAAACACTAAAATTTCTGTATAAAATCTCTTATTTCGCTATAAAAACTACTAATATACCAAATTGGTAGGAATCGCCAGCTATTTACAACTTAGAAATATAGGGGGGAATTAGGTGGGTTGTAAAAAAAATATTATTGCTTTTCTCTTTTTAATTACTTCAGTATTATGCTTATCTCCATCAGGGTCTGTCTCTGCAACAAGTTTTTCAGACGTATCATCTAATCATCGGGCATATGATGAAATAATGTATCTAGCAAACAAAAGTACATTAGGCGGCTATACAGATGGAACTTTTCGTCCTGATAATTATGTAAGTCGTGCTGAAGCAGCGTCAATGATTGGCCGTGCGTTAAAATTGCCAGGAGGGAATAGAACAACAGAATATGTTGATGTTCCAAAGACCCATTATGCTTCTGGATTTATACAAGATATGAGTGACAAAAATATATTAGCAGGTTATGGTAATAGATACTATGGTGTAAACGATAAGCTTACACGGGAACAAATGGCTGCCATCATTACAAGAAGCTGGACATTTTCGAACACCAGCAGTATTAATTTTACTGATGTTCCATTAGATTCACCAACTTATGATTCAATCAACAAATTAGCAAATGCTGGAATTGTTGGCGGTTACCCTAATGGAGAATTTGGCCCTAAGGATTTTATTAAAAGAGCAGATTTTGCATTAATGCTTGCAAGGGTTTTGAATCCAGACTTTCGTAGCTCTAATACAGAACCTAAACCAATTGCTCAAGCACAAGTAACTGCAGACTCTTTAAATGTTAGGTTGGGTCCTTCTACAGATGCTAATCGTACAGGTTCTTTTCCCAATGGTACTGTTGTTAATGTATATAGCAAATTATCAAACGGTTGGGCTTATGTAGGTACAAGTAATCTAAAAGGTTATGTTTATGGTACTTATTTGAGATATACAACTAACCCTTTAAAAGGACGTACAATTGTGTTAGATCCAGGTCATGGGGGTTCAGACCCTGGTGCGAGCGGCTACAAACTGATTGAAAAAAATATTGTCCTTATTACATCTCGACATGTAAGGGACTACCTGCAAGCTGCTGGTGCAAATGTAGTAATGACAAGAAACTCTGATGTATTCCTATCTTTATCCCAGCGTGTTAGTGTTGCTAATAATGCTAATGGCGAAATATTTGTATCCATTCATGCTAATGCATTTAACGGAAGTGCCAATGGAACTGAGACATACTATAACGGTGATACAAGAATGGCAGCAGAGAATAAAAAGCTAGCTACTTTTATCCACCAACGCATGATGAGTTCTAATTTAGGAACCATTGACAGAGGAGTTAAGGAAGGTAATTTTCAAGTAATAAAAAGTCAAGTTAATATGCCTAGTACATTAGTAGAGTTGGCATTTATTGATTATATAAATGACGCAAAAAAACTAGCTTCTGATGAATGGCGTAAACGTGCCGCAAATGCCATTCACCTTGGTATAAAAGATTATTTTTATTATTTAATGACCAAATAATACCTAGTGAAAAAGTAGGGGTCTGACCCCAAACAAATACAACTTACTTATATGTCCACCTGGAAAAGACGTTTAATCTTTAATCTTTCCAGGTGGTTTTTACTTTGTTTTCTCTTCGACAAATCTTCTTAAAAAATGCTATTGATTTCTATCAATTTTATACCGATAGTTAAAGAAGAAGCTGTATTGTATCATCTTTTGTTTATTTTAATTTCTAGGAGGACATTAATGGCTAGTTTTAAGTCAAAAATAAGTGTCTTTTTAATTTCATCTTTTATTGTTACTAATCTTTCAATTGGACACCAAACTGCATTTGCAGAGACAGCGAGTATTCAAGATGAAATAAACACGAGTTCCTATATTATTGGTTTCAAAAATCAGATTGATGAAGAACTTATAAAAAGATTAGGTGGCTCCATTGAATTACGCCTTGAAAGTATTGGAGCGGTCTCTGCTACCTTATCGAGTAAGGCAGCGATTCAATTAGCGTCATCTTCTTTAGTCCGTTTTATTGAACTGGACAAACAAGTTGTTCTTGAAGAACAATACATCGATCCGCAAATTTATGGTTTGAATTTCTCAAAAGTAATAAATGAAAACAACAACTTTACTGGCAGAGGCCTCAAGATTGGAGTAATGGATACCGGGATTGATATCGATCATTCTGATTTGAGAGTAGCTGGCGGGGTTTCGTTTGTGCCTGGTATGAGTTCCTATGATGATAATAATGGTCATGGAACCCATGTAGCAGGAATCATAGGTGCTCAGGACAATACTTTTGGAGTTAAAGGGCTTGCTCCAAATGCACAACTCTATTCAATTAAGGTATTGGATGCCAATGGTGCAGGGCAACATTCTCAGATTATAAGCGGTATAGAATGGGCAGTACAGAACGGTTTGGATATTGTAAATTTAAGTTTGGCTGGAGAAGGAGGTTCATCAGCACTTAAACTGGCAGTAGACGAAGCTTATAATAAAGGACTCTTAATTGTTGCAGCTTCTGGAAACCATTCAGATAATACTTTTAGTGAAGATCAATACGTCATGTATCCTGCAAAATATTCAAGCGTTATAGCGGTCGGAGCAGTTGATAAAGACAAAAAACATCCAAATTTTTCAGGTGCTGGTCCTGAACTTGAATTTGTAGCGCCTGGTGTAAATATATATAGTACTTTTTTTAATAATTCATATGAAACACTTACTGGCACTTCTATGGCAACACCATATGTATCAGCTATTTTTGCTTTATATAAAGAAGCCTACCCTTTGCTAACACCATCCCAACTTAGAACAAAGATACAAGGGAAAGCATTGGATTTAGGAGCTGTCGGAAGAGACGTTAATTATGGATTTGGGCTTATCCAGGCGCCGATTTTGGACAAGAATCCTCCTACTGCTCCTGGTAGCCTTAACTATAAGATTGGCAATACAGGCATAATGCTTAAATGGACTGCTTCTATTGATCAGTCAAAGATTAAAGGGTATAACATTTTTCGTAACGGAATCAAAATAAAATCCTTATTAAATACCACTCAATTTACAGAAAAGGTAAGTCCAGGATTTTACCTGTATGAAGTAACTGCAGTAGACGAAGACGGAAATGAATCGCAAAAAAGCAAGATAGACACTATGGTTTACCTTACTTTCCCTGATATAACTTCATCTAAATGGTATGCACCATTTGTGTATGATTTAACTGCGAGAAAATCTGTTGGTGGTTATCCGGATGGGAAGTTTTATCCTGAAAAGCCTATAACCAGAGGAGAAGCGGTTTCGATGATCGGGAGAGCACTTCAACTTGATGGCAGACAAAGATCAACTTCATTCCCGGATGTATCTAGCAGCTATTTTGCTTCGGGCTATGTCGCCTCAATGGCTCAGAAAAAATTCGCTGGCGGTTTTCCTGATGGATCTTTTAAACCTGCCCAAACAATAACAAGGGCGGAAGTAGTATCTTTACTCGATCGGGCATATTCTTTTAAAGAAACTGCCGGAACACCAAAAATTTTTCCTGACGTTAAAACGAGTCACTTTGCCTATAAAGCTATTCAACACCTATCTTTAGCAAAAATAGCAAATGGTTACCCAGACGGAACTTTCAAGCCTCAACAACCTGTAACACGTGCTGAGATGTCGGTATTCCTGTCCAGAACAATTGAAGAAAAACAATAAATATAATAAGCCATCTGGATCACTCCAGATGGCTTTTTTTTACTTTACAGTTAGAGTTGTAAGGGCTCGGTACAAGAAAGCTGAAAATTCAGCCCTGGATGTTTCTTTTAGAGGTTTAAATGTGTTATCTTCAAAGCCTGATGCGATTTTATTCTCACTTAATAGTTGAATAGATTCATAGGCCCAATAATCTGTTTTTACATCTGTAAATGAGTTGTTAGCAGATTTATTTGTCAGAACAAAAGTTTTATCAATTAAAGCAGCGATTTCGTCCCTAGTCATTTCTTTAGTAGGTTTGAACGTACCATCTGGATATCCGGCAATAATACCTGCTTCTTTAACAGCATTTATAGACGCAGATGCCCAATAGGTAGAAGAGACATCTTTAAATTGACTTTTATTAGTAGAATCACTTAAATTAAGAGCATTAGCAACCATTGCTGCAGCTTCAGCTCGAGTTACAGACTTTACAGGTTTGAACTGGCTGTACTCGTAACCATTCATAATTCCCTTCTTACTTAATGTAGTGATTGGATTATAAGCCCAATAATTTAAAGGAACATCATGATATTGTCCTTGTGGCAATACAGAAAGTGTTGCTACTTTTTCTTCTTCTTTAATAAAACGGCGTGCGCCTAAATATCTTGAACCCCAATAGTAAGGATCATTAATTGAAGAGATAGTGATTCCTTTTGATGAAGAAGCATGGATGAACTTTCCGCTTCCTACGTAAATACCAGCATGTGAAGGT
The DNA here is from genome assembly GCF_001999465.1 of Fictibacillus arsenicus. Taxonomy (GTDB): domain Bacteria; phylum Bacillota; class Bacilli; order Bacillales; family Fictibacillaceae; genus Fictibacillus; species Fictibacillus arsenicus. The sequence goes on along the minus strand of NZ_MQMF01000001.1, from coordinate 881,373 downwards.
CCAGGTTTATAAGTAGTGAAAAAAACTAAATCTCCAAGTTCTATATCTGCTTTTTTTACTGTAGTTCCCTCCTGATATAAATCAGTTGTCATTCTTGGAACTGTTATGTTGTGTTTTTGCTTAAATACATATGTTATAAAGCCCGAACAATCAAATCCTGTCGAAGGTGATGTGCCACCCCATGTATATTTGACACCTATGTATTTTTTCGCCGTTGTTACTATGTCTTCTCTTGTTCCCGCATCTGCTTGTCCTGGAAGAAGAGTTAGGACTAGTAAAAGAGATAAGATCCAAGCCCCTAACTTTTTAACCAATAAAAACACTACCTTTCCCCTTTTTTCAATCTATTAAACTATTTTTAGTGAATTTTCTATTTTTTTCTACAAAAATAAGTCTACCATATATTTCTACTTTATTTAAATTACAATTATGTAACAGATGTTACATATGGAAAACAAGAGACTTAAAGCCATTTGTCTATTTAATGTCTAATTAGACAAAAAATTACCATTTATAATGGGGAGAAATTTCCGATAAAAATAACGAACAAAAAAAGGAGGAAAAAATTTGAAAAAAATACTATCATTATTATTTGCTTTGGTATTAATTGCTGGTATCGTACCAGGAAAAGCTGATGCGGCAAGACCAATCGGCGTTCAATTAAATGGATCTTCAGTAACTTTTGATGTTTCACCTGTTATGGAGAACTATCGTGTACTTGTACCATTAAGAAAAGTATTTGAGAAAATGGGCGGAAAAGTAGAATGGGATAACAAGACCCGTTCAGTTATTATAGAGAAAAGTGAAAAAAAAATCTCTTTAGTAACTGATTCAAAGAATGTGACTGTTAATGGTGTAAAACAAGTTATTGATGTTCCACTTAAAATTAAAAACGGTCGTGCACTTGTCCCAGTTCGATTTGTTGCTGAAACAATGGGAGCAGACGTTCAGTGGTCGTTATACACCCAAACCGTATACATCTTCTCTGGGGAAGTCGCTACTGCGTTAAAACCTTTCCATAAAGGAATGACCAAGGAAGAAATAGCAGCAATTGTTCCTAACACAACATATACAGAGTTTACAGTTGACTCTGGTCGAGTAACAGGAAAATTACCTTTATATGGGAAGGAAGCAACTGCCTATTTCGATATTGCAAAAAACGGATTAATGACTATTAAATTGAAATTTGAAGAAGCAGGACAATTTGAAACTTTAGGGAAATTTTACAGTGATAAAATAAAACTAGAATATGGAAATTATGCGGTGAATACAATACCTTTCTACGTAGATTACAGTAATGCTTGGGAACAGTACATGTATCCGATAAATTTCCGGTTAGAACTTAATACTGTTGAAAAAGCTAATGGGATTGTTGAAGTTCAAATAGTTAAAATTTTACCGGATGTTACAATAAAATAACCATTAATAAATTTTAATACTTAGAAAAAAGGGTAATCTCCTAAAAGGGATGATTGCCCTTTTTTTTATTAAATTGTAAAATGGGAAGGTGCTGAAAGGGGATACAATCAATGATTTTAAATGGTTTTCGGCGTTGGGGATGGGACTTCTTTTTTTATGGAGCTTTCCTGATTGCCGTTTTTCTTAAACTATATTTATTTGCGGCGTTCTCCGATACTGTCTTCGCCTCGCAGGGTTTAGTTTTTTATGTGAAGGAAGCTTTACACAAACTCTTTTTTAAAGGAACAATCACTGGTTTTTTTGCGGGATTAACTTTAATTAGTCTTGGCGCTTTATTTATCGCCTCTTGTTGGACGCTGTTACTTAAACAAAGAAAGCGCTGGATCAGCCTCCTTATTCTAAATGCTGTCCTGACGTTTTTAATCGTTGGAGATTTAATCTATTATCGTTATTTTAACGACCTATTATCAATGACTGTCTTATCTCAAATGAACCAAGTGGGTGCTATTTCTGGTAGTATCCTAGATTTGTTTGAAATGAAAGATTTTCTATTCATCGCGGATTTAGTGGTTCTTATTCCACTGGTTGTTATTGTGGTTAAAAGAGGCAGCGGAAAGCTGATCGCGCGTCCTGTCACTCGTGTTGTACTGGGATTGGGTGCGCTTCTTATCGGATACTTATTTGTGATGAGCCCTATTAACGATTATGTGAAAAAATACGGCTCAGCTCTTTTTGCGAGTAACTGGTACAACATGTCGCTCTACAGTCAGACTGGTTTAATTGGATTTCATGGATATGATGTGTACCGTTTTGTAAATGAAACAGTTTTTCAACAAAAGAAAATCACGGCCAAAGAATCGAAAGAGATTGAAGAATGGTTTGAGAAACATCAAAGAGAAATGAAGAAAGAAACCCCTTTATACGGAATGGCCAACGGCAAGAATGTGATTATGGTTCAACTCGAGGCATTTAATAACTTTGTGATTAACCAAAAGATAAACGGCAATGAGATTACACCTAACATTAATAAACTTCTTGATGAAAGTATGTACTTCCCGAATTTTTATAAACAGACTGGCCAGGGGAGAACGTCTGATGCGGAGTTCTTAGCCAATGCTTCCTTGCATCCTTTGTATTCTGGATCTGTCTATGTTCGTTATCCAAGCAACACGTATGATTCACTTCCTGGCATTTTAAAACAAAATGGTTATGAGACAGCCGCTTTTCATGCCTATGAAAAGAGCTTCTGGAACCGTTATGTGATGTATGACAATTATGGTTTCGATCATTTTTACGGGGAAGGGGATTTTAAGAATGGAGAGATAGCTGGATGGACACTTGGTGACAAGCCGTTCATGCAGCAGTCGGTTGATCAGCTCTTAAAATTGGAAAAACCGTTCTACGGGTTCCTTGTTGCGTTAACCAGTCACCATCCGTATAATATCCAATCTAAATATCGTTCTCTCGATGTAGCAGAATATGAAGGAACAATCTTTGGAGATTATCTGCATTCTGTTCATTATGTGGACGAAGCTGTTGGAATGATGGTAGAACGTCTGAAAAAGGAAAACCTTTGGGATGAAACAGTGTTTTTGCTGTATGGAGACCATGATTATGGAGTCGATAATAATGAAGCTATGCTGAAGATAGCTGGCGAAGAATTTACTCCTTATAACATAGAAGAAATTTATCAGGAAGTACCGCTTGTGATGCATTTGCCGAACGATATGGGCAAAGGTGTATATGAACGAACAGGAGGGCAAATCGATCTTTCTCCGACTATTTTACATGCATTAGGTATTCCTTTTGATAGTCGGTTTATGATGGGTAACAATTTATTTGAAGAGAAAAATCAGCTCGTCGTACAGCGTAATTTATCTTGGACCAACGGGGAGTATACTTATAAATCCTCTCCAGAAGGTTTCTTTGAAAAAGGAACATGCTTCGATGGCTCTACTGGAAATATAACGGATATCAATTTGTGTAAACCAAGTTGGGACCAAGCTAAAAAAGAACTTTCAATCTCTGATAAAGTTATTTTTAGTGATGTATTAGAGAAACTTATAATAAAACAATAACTATAAATAAAGCATCGTTCACTTTTGGAGAACGGCGCTTTTTGTTTTATTAAAATAACACCTTTTTCATTTACTTTAAACAATTGACTTGAAATTCGATTGGATAGAGAAAATTATAACCATTTTGTTAATAAACTTTATTTTTAACTAAAAACCTTTTAGTTAAAGTGAAAATGGAATATTTTTTTTGGAAAATAGGAAAAAAGACATAGGACAAAAAAATGGAAAAAACTTATAATTTTTCCGTATACTATTAAATTCTACTAGACGGGGGAAATTTTTTTGAAAAAATTTATTGGTGGTTTGTTAGGTGCGGCACTTCTTTTAAGCCCTCTTACTACAACGGTTAATGCTGCTGAGTATAAGGATCCTTATGACAATTACTTCCCAGATGATACTTGGGGACATTGGGCTGAAGCCGACATGCTTAATATGCTACAATCTGATATCGTTCGAGGAGAAAAAGTAGAGAATAAAAAGCAAGGTATTACTTATTTATATTTAAAGCCAGACAGCAACATTACGCGTGCTGAATTTGTAGTAATGGTTGTGCGTGCTTTAGAACTTCAGACGACTAAAGCTGGTAAGAATTTTACTGATATTCAAGGTCACTGGGCACAAAATGATATTAACACGGCAAGTGCTTTAAATATCGTGGGAGGCAGAACCGCTACAACTTTTGACCCTTATGGAAAGATTACCCGTGCGGAAATCTCTGCTATCCTAGTAAGAGCCTTTGATGCTAATGTAGATTTTGATAAAGGACAGACTAAAAGTTTTTCAGATTTAAAAACTACCCACTGGGCTTATGATGACTTAGTTAAAGCTATTCGGGTAGGGGTTTTAAGAGGTGTAACTGAAACAACTGTTTCACCTAATAGTTATGCAACACGTGCGCAATCAGCGGTTATGATTAAGCGTTCACTAGGTAAAGAAGAACTGAAACTACCGACATTGGAACAATTAAAATCGTTAATATTAACAGATGAGCAGGATGCTGTAGATGCAACAAATGCTAAAAATGCTGATGAACTTGATGCTCTTAATGAACAAAACCACTATGGAATGGCACATTCATTATGGGGATGGAACAACGATATCTTACGTTATGCTTTTGAGGACCAGGAAGATCCGTATAATGTCGTTCAAGAAATTGCAAGTGAGCCAACATTCACAGTTAAATCTCTATCCACACATTTTGCTGAGGTAACGGTAGATAACCTCATTATGAATTATAATGTTCCTAATCCCGATACTAATCAGACAGAAACAATGACTGAAGACCAGTCTGGCGTTTATTACTTGGTTAAGAGAGATGGAGTTTGGAAGGTCTATTCTACTGATTATTTAGCTGCTTATTTATATGATGAATTTTAAGAACATAAAGTAAAGCCCCGGGATTTTCCTGGGGCTTTTTATTGATACATATAATTCTTTAATCCTATTGCAAACATTTTGAAAAACCAGGAATATTATAGAAAATAAGCCATTTGGAGATTGACGGAACCTGCTTTTACATATAATCTACTTAAGTATTTTACTATAATTAGAGGGGAAGACGTTGTGGGGATGCGAAAAAAATTACATATTCTATTAATCTTTACTTTGTTTATATCTGTTTTTGTCACTTATTGGTCTGATGATAACAAAGTAAAAGCAGCAAGTGATATCGTTAATCCAAACCAATTTTATACATATGATGAAATGGTCCAAGATATAAAAAAACTTGCAGCACAATATCCGGGGTTAATTACTTACAAACAAATTGGACGCAGTGAGTATGGACGTCCGATCTATGCCGTTTCGCTTGGCAAAGGAAATGCAAAGGTTTTTATTAATGGCTCTCATCATGCGCGCGAATGGATTACGACCAATTTAACTATGGACATGATTGATCAGTATGCACGTAGCTATACTAATAATGATGCTATGGGCAGCTATAATGTTAGGGATGTTTTAAATAAAACGACTATGTGGTTTGTGCCAATGGTTAATCCTGATGGTGTTACCCTTCAGCAATATGGTCTGAGTGCCTTTCCTTCAGCCGATCGTTTGAAATTAATCCAAATGAATGATGGAAGTACAAATTTTCAAAGATGGAAGGCTAATGCTCGTGGAGTAGATCTAAACCGACAATATCAAGCAGACTGGGCAAATATAAAAAACAGCCCTGGAAAGCCGTATTGGAGAAACTACAAAGGTACTGCACCTGTTAATCAAATGGAATCAAAAGCCATTGTAAATTTCACAAAATCTATTAATCCGGAAATGGCTGTAGCTTATCATTCTAGCGGTGAAATTCTGTATTGGAACTTTCATCAAACTGGCTCTATCTATGATAGAGATCATGCTTACGCTAAAAAAATTGGGAGTTTAACAGGTTATAGATTGATATATCCTGGTCCAAATCCTTCAGGCGGCGGTTTTACTGATTGGTTTGTTCTGAACTATAAACGTCCCGGGTTCACACCTGAACTTGGCAATTATGCAGGTGATACCCATGTACCTATATCAGAATATTCATCAATTTGGTCACAAAATAAGTATGTAGGGCTTTATGTAGCTTCAGAAGGGTATAAACTGTATGTAAAGTCGCCACGCTATAATCCGATCCAGCCCGTTAGTGTTAAAGTGAATGACAAATTAATGAAATTTGATGAGTCTGCATTTATAACCAATAATCGTACTTATGTACCGATTCGCGGGATCTTTGAAGAACTAGATATGACTGTTAGTTATAACGCCAATACTGGGGAAATTATTGCAAGCCGTTGGGATAGAACTGTTAAATTCAAAGTTGGATCCACGACAGCTATAGTAGAAAATGCAACAGGTTCAAAAACAATAACTTTTGATACAGCCCCTACCGTTAATAATGGTCGTACAATGGTTCCACTGAGATTTATTGGAGATGCTCTAGAGGGAGAGGTTAAGTGGGATAATTCTACTTACACCGCTTCTATTACAGACACATTCGTTGAGGTTGGGAAGATTAAAAATCCAAACCCTATTAATGTCTATGTAAACAATGAAAAACAAAGCTTTAATCCAGCAGCTCAAATGTTTGGTGGTGATACTGTATACGTACCACTCCGTGCTTTCTTTGAAAAAATTGGAGCGAAAGTAACATATGATAACTATGTAGCAACTGCAGTAAAAAATAATACGACAATGGTTATTGATTTTAATAATCGGCTAGTTAAGGTAAATGGTAAAACCATGTATTTGAATAAGCCAACATTACTTGTGAATGACTATACCATGATTCCACTTCGACTTATTTCCGAAGCCTTTGGTTATGAAGTGAATTGGTCACAGGCAGAGTGGTCGGCTTATATTCAAGTTCCTGCTGACGTGCAACAACAAAAATCAGAGGTTACACAACAAGAAACTGAACAACCAACAGATGTTACTACAGAAGAGAAACAGAAATTGTCTGCAGAGGAAGAAACTAAAACTGAAGCACGTGAACAGGAAAGCGCCCAACAACCAATTGATGAGCCGAGCAATACTCCTGAACAAGATGAAACAAACAATAACAATACTGAGACTGTAACATTGGAAGAAGAGGTTTCTACAGTTCAAGAACGGATTAATGAAGATCTTTCTTTAAGTGAAGAAAACGTTGAAGTCAGTACACCATAAAAATATAGTTTTAGAGGCAGATCTAATAGATCAGCCTCTATTTATTTTTAATTCGGTATGATTTTTATAATTTTTTGTTTGTTAATAAATTACACAAGAGTTAATATAGTCGTTAGTGATAAAAAGAAAAGAAGTTCTTTAAGTACGGAAAAGAATTTTAGAGGTGTAATATGTATTTGAAAAATAAAAACTTATGGAAGGTATTTGTTATAATACTTTTTCTCTTGACGATGCTCTTATTTATAATACGACCTAATGCTATACCAAAGATAGATTCATTGTTTTATTCTGAACCTTCAATATTAGTAATTCCGCTGGATGACCGTCCTGTCAATACCTATATCCCTTCAAAAATAGGACAAATAAAAAATTTAAAACTGTCTTTTATACCTGACAATATGTATAGAAATCCGGATAAATTGTTAACATGGCTCGAGCAAGAGGGAGTAAAGAAGGACGAATGGGTATTATCTTTAGACCAAGTCCTTTATGGAGGACTAGTTGAGTCAAGAATTTTAAATGAAGATACTTTATTAGCAAAAAAGCGATTAGAAAGATTAACAAAAATAAAAGAAGAACACCCTGAAATAAAAATATATGCTTTTTCCTCTCAATTGAGGCTAGCTCCTACTGCGTTTGTAAGTGATGATCTGGATTATTACACTAATCTCAGGAAGTGGGGAATATTAACAGACAAAGTAAACAGACTGCATGAAACTTCTTTGATTGAAGAACTTGAAAAAGTGGAAGATTCATTGGGTGAACAAGAGATTAATAAATATCAACGTTTACGGGGAAAACGATTGTCTGTTCAATTGGAAGCTATTCACGACACAAAAAAAGGCGTTTACGAAAGTCTATGGATTGGTCAAGATGATGCCTCCTCTGTAGGAATTCATGTGATGGAAAGACACCGTCTAATTAAGGAAACAGAAGAAATAAATGCAACTAATATTACTTTTTTCTCTGGAATTGATGAAGCAACCAGCTTGTTGGTTACTGCAATAACATCTAAAAAAAAGGGAAATGAAGAGAAGCTATTGATTCATCCTATATACACTAACCCACAAGAAAAGAATCAGTATATGCCGTTTTCTTCGGAAACTTTAGAAGAGACTGTAAATAATCATGTGAAAATGGGGAAAGGAAATGTTTCAAAAAATTTAGAGGGCTCTCAGTTAGTTTTAATTATTAATACACCGAATACATCGGATGTTCAAAGAGATTTTGTCATAAAACAAGTTAATAACTTAATTAAAAAGGGCAAAAATGTTATGGTTGCTGATGTCGCAATAGCTAACAAAGCAGACGAAAAATTTGTTAAGGCATTAATAAAAAATATCCCTGTTCCCTCGTTATCTTCATTTAGTGCATGGAATACAGCCGATAATACCATTGGGCTTAGCTTAGCACATGGAATAGCAAGGTTTGAAACAAAATATAATAAAGGTATTTCTCAAGACCAATTTTTTTCACATGAGGAGTTGCTTTTTCGTTCCTTTTTAAAAGACTATATTTATAAAACGAAACTCTATCCAACAATGGAATCAATGGCAATTAATCAGGGTTACGATCCATTAAGTTTAATGAATGGGACAGAAATTATGGAAGAATGGTTATCCGAAGAAATCGGAGTGGAAAGTGAAAAACTCTGGTTAACAGAATTTAAAGGCTATAAAGACCAAAATTATAAATTGAATAACTTACAATCAATAAAAACTGCACTCCCTTGGGCAAGGCTTTTTGAAGCTCAGATTGACCCAAAAATAGAATGAAAAATTCTGTTCGAAAGTTAAGAAATCTCCTAGCATAGTTTAGGGGATTTTTTTATTCTAATAAATGGAATAAATAGGATATTCGAACTAAATTTCTACAAAATATTGCATTTTTTTTAATGTATAATAAAATATAATAGTATTTTGGAAAAAAATATATTAATAGGTTCATTATGGAAAATAACATCGGGGGTAAGCAATAATCATGAATATTAGGGTTTGGCGTTTTTTTTCTTTTGGAATTTTAGCAATGTTAGTTTGGTCTATTTCATATTCAGTTTACGCAACAGAATTTTCTAATGGTTCAATTAAGACAAAATATCAACTTTCAAAATCCACTACATACCAGGATATCTTTTATAGATCAACCGCCCCACAAAAGGTAAAAGTACTGGAGGTGAAAATTGGAGATCCCAGTACTTTTATTAATATTGGAGTACCTGATCCTATTAATAAGTTAATGCCTGTTTCCTCACGGGCTAACTTATATAATAGAAAAGGTCATTATGTAATTGGAGCAGTTAATGCTTCTTTTTTCCGGGAGAATTTACCGACTGGAGTTATTACCGAGAATAATAGAATAATAAATTATGGATTGGAAACTGCTGATTCAAATTCACCAATGAATAAACAAGTAGCTTTCGGTATATCCAGCTCAAATAAAGCAGTTCTTGATTATGCTAACCCTAAGCTTTCATTTGGCTATAAAGGAAAAAACATTTCACTATATACAATGAATGCGACACGTTATCAAGGAACAGGTACAGTTTATACACCAAATCATTATTTCAGTTCCACACAAGCAAACCAGTGGGGAACTGAAATTGTAGTTACAGAAGTATCTAAGGATACTAAAACTTTATCATTTGGAGATACAATTACAGGAAAAGTTTCTAAGATTACGCGGTTTAATCAAAAAGCAGATAATAAAATTCCAGCAAACGGTTTTGTTATTTCTCTCCATGGAGAAGATTTAAGCAATAAAGTCTTGGATTTAAAAGTGGGCGAAACAATTTCTTTATCAGCTAGGATAAATCCAAAATTACAAGACGCAAAATTTTTGCTGGGTAGTGGTCCAATGCTTGTGCGCAATGGAAACATAGAGATTTCAATGTCACAAACTGATAACCTTGTGGATACAAGAAATCCTCGAACGGCTATAGGGATTGACACCAAAACAAATCGAGTGTTTCTTGTTACAAATGACGGAAGGGATACATACAGTAGGGGTTCAACACTTCAAAGTCTTGCAAAGTACTTAATATCCTTAGGTGCAGATTATGCAATGAATTTAGATGGCGGAGGGTCATCAGCGATGGTAATCCGTAAACCCGGATTAACTTATCCCACATTAGTGAACAAACCTTCTGATGGTTATGAGCGTTCAGTCTCAACTATTTTACAAATTGTTAACACTGATCCCTATTTTAAAGACTTGAAATATTCTCATTGGGCCATAGATCCAATATTAGTTTTAAGTAAGAAAAAAATAATTAGTGGATATCCTGATGGAACCTTTAAACCAGATAATAATATAACGCGACTAGATGCAGCAACTTTGATTTCGAAACATATGGGACTAAATGTGGAGAATGTTACAGACCAGCATTTTAAAGATGTGAATAAAAATACATATGGGTACGAAACGATTTCAGCAGTTGCAAAAGAAAAAATCATTAATGGATATAAAGATGGAACGTTCAGACCTAAAGATTATTTAACTCGAGCAGAGATGGCTTCTGTTATGGACCGTGCTTATAACCTATCCGGCATGGCAAATAAAAATTTTAAAGACGTTCCCAAAATTCACTGGGCTTACTCACCAATTATGACTGTGGCAGCAAACGATATTGCATCTGGTTATGAAGATGGCACATACAGACCTTCTAAAAGAATAACGCGAGCGGAATTTTCTTCGATGTTACAAAGATATATAACGAGGTAATAATAGATAGATAATTTGATAGGATGATAATCCTTTTTTGGAAAGATAAATCCCTATTGTAAAAAAATAGTCGAAAAGTTACTGGCGATTTTTGTAGAAGATTGGTAGATTATAAGTAATAAAGTTTTATGGGGGGATTTTGTGTTTAAAAAAGTATATTTGACTTTGTCTTTGTTTATTTTTTCATTAATACTTGTCGTAGCACCCGCTGCACATGCTGCAGATGACATTACGGGACATTATTTTGAAAAAGAAATGCGGGAACTTATTGAGCTAGGAATCTTGGGGGGATATAGTGAAGGTGTTTATCTTCCAGATAGAGATGTAACTAGAGCAGAGTTTGCAGCGTTTTTGCTACGCACATTAAAGTCTGAGGTAGAAGTTAAAGAGCCAAAAAAGTTTAAAGATGTCGCCGAAAAAGATTGGTACTATAAGGATGTTCAAGAAGCGTATGCACTAGGTATAATTAATGGATATACTGATGGAACTTTTGGTCCTAACAAAAAGATTAGTAGAGAAGAAATGGCTGCTATGGTAGATAAGGCCTTGCAGTCAAAAGGAATTACACTAGAAAAATCGGCTTTACCTTATAAAGATACAAGTACGATTCAAACGTGGGCATTAGAGTCTGTGCAGCGTATGTACGGAAAAATAATGAACGGAAATCCTGATAATACTTTTGCTCCTAAAACATATGCTAAGAGAGGCATGACTTCGGCTATCCTTTCAAGGACGCTAGTCATTTTAAATCCTCCTAAATCATTGGATTATAGTATAGCAACGGTTTCAGGAAGTAATATTACACCTGGAAAACAATATGATACTTTTGATGCTGCCAAAAGCGCCATTACCCAGGATAATCAGGTTGTTATAAAAGGCGGAAAAATTGTTTACATGAAACCAAGTACTGGTATTGTTGCAGCAAATACCCTCATGTCATTAAATAGTAAGTCTGACCTTACAGGTTATACAGTAGTTGGAGTTTCTGCAGGAAGCGAGGCGCAATACCTTGATGCTACAGAAAATTGGATTAAAGTAAAAGTCATCGATAAAATTGGATATATAGATCCTATGAAAGCTAATCTTTATCCAAAAACTTCAACAGAATATCAAAACCGTTCCAGCTACACAGTATCAGGCGGATTACTAGTCCACCGTATTTATAACCCTTTAAAAAATACAGCTGCTTCATATACTTATGGACCAACAACAACCTTTTTGAAGGAAGGATATAAGTATTATAGTTGGGATGGACGTAACTTTACAAATACAAGTGGTACATCTGTTGGAAAATATTATTCTTATTTTAACTTGTTGCCTTTGTACACAAAAACCAGTTACACAGCAGATCAATTAAATAGTTATCTTGCAAGTAACCCGAATGCAACAAATACAGAGTTTAATAAAATTGGCAATTCTATCGTTAAGGTACAGAATGAATATAACGTTAATGGACTATATATGCTTGCGCATTCAATCCTTGAAAGTAATTGGGGAACAAGCAGACTAGCGTTAGAAAAGAAGAATATTTTTGGACTTGGTGCCATAGATTCATGTCCATTTGATTGTGCACAATCTTTCAATACTTATGAAGAGTCTATTGAACAAGGATTGATAGACCGATTCTTATTAACTTCTGGAACTGGTTATTTAGTAACCGGTGGATGGAGAAATCAAGGAGAATTTTTAGGTAACAAAAATGCAGGATTGAACGTTTTTTATGCTTCTGATCCATACTGGGGACAAAAAATTGCAGGGTTGATGTATAAGATTGATACCTACTTAAAGGGCAATGAAAGAAATAATTATCAATTGGCTATCACAAATGTAGCGAATGTCAATGTTCGTTCTGGAACTACTTCAACTACTGAAAGTAATATCTTATATTCCTTTAAAACAAAAGAAACAAGTGTTGTTTTACAAAGTGAGACTTCTAATACAGAAGGAACATGGTATAAAATTGCACCAAAGAATATAAACGGTGCCAATTTTGCAAATACGTATATTTATAGTAGCGGCAGCAAAGGAAATAATGCGAGTAAAATCACGACCCATTAATATAATAAGAGAGGCACCCTTACCGGTTCGCTTCTCTTTTTTCTATTTCACACCTTTTTGTGTTATATTAATTATGTTTTATTTAAATTCGAGAAACTTTACTCATATTAATTTAACTAAGGAAAAAGTGGTGACATTCATTGAAAAATACTGTTCGAATTTTAGGTGTAGATTTCGTTAACTCAACTTTAAATGATTTTTTAAATACATTGAGCGGACATTTGGAAAGAGAAGAAAAGACGTTTGTAATAACGGCAAACCCCGAGATCGTGATGAAAGTTCGTGAAGATACCAGCTACCGTGCAGTAGTGGAAAAAGCAAACTACGTAACAGCGGATGGTATTGGTGTGGTTAAAGCTGCAGGGCTATTAGGGAAGCCGCTTCCAGAACGTGTAACTGGATTTGAAACATTTATGGGCCTTCTTCAAATCGCTAACGAAAAAGGCTATAGTGTTTATCTTTTAGGAGCACAAGATGAAGTGCTTCAAAAAACAGTTGCTGAGATCATGACGCAATTTCCAAACGTGAAAATTGCAGGAGCTCATCATGGTTTCTTTGACTGGAAAGATGATTACATTCCAAATGAGATTCAGCGTACGAAACCTGATCTTATTTTTACTGCGTTAGGTGTGCCTAGACAGGAACTTTGGATAGGACAGAATATGGACAAGTTTGAAAAGGGTGTATTCATGGGAATCGGCGGATCGTTTGATGTGCTAGCAGGTGCGGTTCAGCGTGCACCAGAAGTTTGGCAAAAGATGAACCTTGAGTGGGCTTATCGTCTGATGAAGCAGCCTTCCCGCTGGAAACGACAGCTTAGTTTGCCTCATTTTGCATTAAAAGTAATCCAGCAGAAGGTGACTGGAAAGCATGAGTAAGAACACGTTTATTAGGGGAGCACTCATTCTAACGATAGCGACCTTTTTATCAAAATTCTTAGGGTCTGTTTTCCGAATTCCATTGCAAAATATTGCTGGTGATGATGTACTCGGGATTTTTAGCCTTGTTTATCCGGTTTACATGACGGCACTTATCTTATCTGTAGCGGGTATTCCAATTGCAATATCTAAGCTGATTTCTGAAGCTCGCGCAAAGGGCGAGGATACAAAAGTTCGCGACATCTTCAATACTGCAGGGATCTTAGCAGTTATCTTTGGTATTTTGTCTTTTAGCTTTTTATATGGATTTTCTTATCAAATCGCAGAAATTCTTGGTGGTCAGGAAACCAGAAGTTCTCTCATTGTCGTATCTATTACGCTTTTAATTGCACCTTACATGGCCGTTTATCGCGGGTTTTATCAGGGATACGAAGATATGAAGCCAACTGCTTACTCACAAGTGATTGAGCAGTTTATTCGTGTGGCACTCGTAATCGTTGCGGCTTATTATTTTGTTTCTATTCATGCGGATAACGAAACGATTGCTGCCGGTACGATGGCAGGTTCAGCAATTGCTGCGCTTATTTCTTTAATTTTTTTACGAATTCTTTTTCAAAAATCGAAACTTAAACCGGGCTCGCATCGTCCATATACAATAGAAGCGTTTAAAAAGTCGAGTAAACACATATTAAAGCTATCTCTGCCGATTTGTGTAGGTGCGTTAACGATGGCGTTGTTGAATGTTGTTGATTCATTGACTATTCCATCTGCACTTAAAATGGCAGGGAACACAGCGAAAGAAACCTTCTACTTAAATGGTATTTATGCACGTGGGACTTCAATTGTTCAGATTGCGACGGTCTTCTCAACATCGATCGTTTTGCCGTTAATCCCATTAATTACAGGGAAAATAGCCAAAAACGAGATGGATGATGCGAATAGAGTAATTAAACGCTCGTTCAACTTAACGCATTTATTCTCTTGGCCAGCAGCTGTAGGGATTGCTGCATTAACTCTTCCATTAAACATCGCGCTTTTTACAAATGATGAAGGAAGCTTAGTTGTAGCAATCGTGAGCTTCAGTTCAGTGTTTACTTCACTTGCTGTCCTTGGAACAGGCATTCTGCAAGGAATTAACCGTTCAACAGCAGCGGCAGTCATTATCGTGGCAGCTGGGATTGGGAAAGCACTGTTAAACTTTATGCTGATTTCGCAATATGGACTATTAGGTGCAGCCATCGCAACATTGGTTATTTATATTGTTATTACAGTTGCCAATGCGCTCGTAATTAAACAAACGTTTAAATTGCCTTTTGTAAATCGGTCGATTTTAACCTTTGCCATTGGAAGTCTGATAATGGGAGTTGCAATAGGCTATCCAACTTTGTTGCTGGATCTTTCAGGACGTCTTGCAAGCTTATTGTATGCAGGTGTTGCAATAATAATCGGCGGTGCGCTTTTTTTGGTTTTTATTTTGTTTACAAAGGGAATGACAGTAGAAGAATTACAATCTTTACCGGTTATCGGAAAGAAATTGGGTCGATTTGGCAGGGTATCTAAAAATAATGCTTAAGTGTTTAGCGGAAACTAACTTTAGCAGAAAAACGCTTTCATTTTTTTAATAATTTGTTAACGATTTTTTCACACAAAATCGAAATTATCTATGCTATAATTTTCTCTGTGTATAAATTAAAAGTTGATTTTTGTCGAAACCAAATACAAAAATAAATTGCGTTTTTACAAACAATAATCATCACGCCAATTGGGGAGTGTAACTATGACTTACTGGGCACTGTTAATATGTTTTATTGCGTCGGTTCTTTTAACACCGGTCGTGAAAAGGTTCGCCTTTTTCGTTGGTGCAACGGATAAGCCCAACCAGAGAAAAGTTCATCAAAAAATTATGCCGCGCTTAGGCGGATTAGCCATCTTTATCAGCTTCGTACTCGGCGTACTGATCGTACAACCCGCGAGCCAATATACGGTTCCGATTGTACTTGGAGCGATTGTTATCATCATTACAGGTGTTTTTGATGATATTTATGAGCTTTCACCTAAAGTGAAAATGCTGGGACAAGTGATCGCAGCTGGAATCGTTATCTATGGTGGAGTAGAAGTTCATTTCATCAACTTGCCATTCGATTACCGTTTAAGCCTTGGATTCCTCGGTATTCCTTTAACGCTTTTATGGATTATCGGGATTACAAATGCCATCAACTTAATTGATGGATTGGATGGACTTGCGGCAGGTGTATCATCAACGGTATTGATCACCATCTCCGGTATGGCAATTTACAACGGCAACGTTTTAGTTGCTGCACTTGGTATCATCTTGCTAGGAAGTACTTTAGGATTCTTGGTTTACAACTGGCATCCAGCAAAGATTTTCATGGGAGACACTGGAGCGCTATTCTTAGGATACATGATCGCTGTTCTTTCTCTTCTAGGGTTTAAGAACATCACATTATTCTCACTCGTTGTTCCGATTATCATTCTTGGTGTTCCGATTTCAGATACACTGTTTGCGATCATCCGCAGATTCTTGAACAAGAAGCCATTATCTGCACCAGACAAATCGCATTTGCATCACTGCTTATTAAACAGCGGTATGTCTCACCGTCAAACGGTACTTGTAATTTATGCAATGAGTGCACTGTTCGGACTCGCAGCGATTCTTTTCAACTTAACAACACTTTGGGGATCACTCTTAATCCTTTCCGTGTTGCTGCTGATTACTCAGTTTATCGCTGAACGAATCGGTTTAGTCGGAAAAGACCACGCTCCTGTAAATAAATTTTTAAGAAAGATTTTTTACGGACTTAAAACGAATCCGAGAGTAGGAAAATAAAAATGAAGAAGGACATCAGTTAGCTGGTGTCCTTTATTTTATGGGTATCTCTTTCCGCTCTTTATAAGAATGCCGATATTAAGGTAAAATAAAAGCACCAAGACCTGAACCGAGAAAGGAATGTTCTTTGTTGAAAAAAGTATTATTCGGCCTATTGATTGTATCCCTGCTGCTCACCAGCCCCATGATCTACGAACGTATCCAAACTGAGTCGGTAAACAATACATATGAAGTGATGGTCCCGTATACGGACCTTGAAATTTTGAAAAGTGAAGATGTTTCTACTAAAGAAATTTATAAAAAATTAAAAGATGCAAAAGTCCATTCCATCACGCTGGAACCTGAAAATATAAGCTCACTGGAGACTCAAGGTGTGGTAGCAGTTCTTAGCAAAAGTGACATTCAAAATTATTTTGCTTTAACAAACAACTTAAATACAAGCAAGCTTCCTGCAAATGAAGGGATTTTTGTCAGTTATCTTAAAGAAGGCCATAAATCAGAAGAATACTTGCAGCGTGCTTTTAAAGGTAAAATAACTACCATAACTGCTAACGGTCAAAAATTTTATTTTATTGAAGGAAAAACAGATGACGATCCAAAAATTGAGGATAAATCATTAGGCTATTTTAATACAGACACTTACGAAGAGATTGTGTCTAACGGTTTTCAGGTGGTTCCTCGTATAAAAAATGATTTTTCATCATCTGATGAAAAAGATGGTCATTCCAGTAACGACACAATGGTTAGACAGTTATTAAAATTCCCTAAAAACGAAGTAGATAAAGTAGTGTTTATTGGCAAAGAGGTAGTTGGTTATGATGGTACGGGTAAAGAAAAATTAATTGAATATGCAAAGCAATTAAAAGCTAATGACTATGATGTAGTTGTTATCGAAGGAACAGAGCAAAAAGGGATGCAGACTTTTGCGAAGGAAATGAATTATGATGCGGAAAGACTCTACTCTGAAAACAGAACGAGTGAAAACGCCGCCTCTGAACGATTATCACGAGGAGTAAAAGAACGTAACATTCGAACGCTTTTAGTGAAAGTTGAGAAGTTAGACGACAAAACGGCCGAAGCAGAATTTAAACAAATGATTAACGAAATTCAGGATTTCCATGCAGAAGTACCTGGTTATTTTAAAACAGGTGAAGCTCAGCCGTTTAAAGATATGAAGGACTATAAGCTTTTACAGCTATTTGCTTTCTTGGGTGGATCAGTGTATCTTGCACTAGCTGCTGCATCTGTTCATAAAAAACTAACAATGCTTGCTCTGATCGGCGGATTGGCTATTTCAGCAGGTTACCTCTTGTTTGGAATTGGAATGTTATTAAAAGGATTTGCTTTATTAGTGGCTGTAGCAGGTCCAATCTGGGCAGTTCTTAGAGTTCGTCATGCTGGAAACATGAATAAAATAGTTCTTAATTATGTGATGGCTGCTTTAATTGTTTTAGCTGGCGCTTGGCTTATGGTGAGTTTACTTTACGGAGATCCATATTTGTATAAACTTGAAGAATTCCGTGGCATTAAAGTGCTGCTTGCTTTACCAATTTTAGTAACGGCAATTGTTCTTGGTCTTCAGATTAACCATGCTTCATCTCTTAAAAAGTTTATCACTTACATTAATAGTCCTGTTCGTTATTGGCATGTCATAGTACTGGGAGTTGTAGCTGTTATCGGTGCATATTACTTAAGCCGTTCAGGAAATGCAGGAACAGCAAGTGCACTTGAATTAACGTTACGAAGCAAGCTTGAAGAGCTCATGTTTGTACGTCCGCGTACGAAAGAATTCTTAATCGGCTTCCCGTTCTTTGTGTTTGGACTCTATTTATTCCGCAGATATGCAGGAATCGCAAGTGCTTTCTTAGTAGTGGGTGCGATTGGATTTGCATCTATGATGAACACATTTACACATCTGCACATTCCTTTACTATTGTCCGTTCTGCGTTCCGTGTACGCTCTTGTCATCGGACTTGTAATCGGACTTGTAATGATCGCAGTTTATAAAGCAATAAAAGATAAGTTGTACCCGTACGTACGTGAAAGGTGGATACAATGAAATTAGTTTTATCAGGTTATTACGGATTTAATAATATCGGGGATGAGGCGATTCTTCTATCGATCATCTCCGCTTTGAAGGAACAGAAGCCAGATATCGAGATCGTTGTGTTGTCTAACGATCCTGAATTTACAAAGAGAACATACGGTGTAGATGCCATTAACCGCTGGCAAATGAAAGATGTTTTTGCAGTGCTGAAAACTTCTGATGGACTGATTTCAGGCGGGGGTAGCTTGCTTCAGGATAAAACAGGCATGAAGAGCATTCCGTATTATACAGGGATCATGATGCTTGCTCGAATGGCAGGGAAACCATTCTTTATCTATTCGCAAGGAATGGGGCCGATTGATAAATCAGTGAGCCAGTTCTTGACAAGAATGATGCTGAAAAAAGCCGGGAAGATTACACTTCGTGATACTGGGTCGATTCAGCTTTTGAAGGATATAGGATTGCGTAATGAGATGGAGCTCGTTCCGGATCCGGTGCTTGGTTTCCATTTAAATGAAGCGAAGTCTGAGTGGTACCAGCAGCAAGGCTTTACGAAGCCAGTATTGACGATTTCTGTTCGTGAGTGGCCGACGACAACCGATTTTAAAAAGAAGATTGCTGAAGCTTTGGATAATTTTATACGCAAAGGGAACGATGTAGTGTTTATCCCGATGCATGATAAACATGATGATGATACGTCTCGTGAGATTTTAGAGATGATGAGTGAGAAGGCTCATGTTGCGCCTTATGATGCTTCAATTGAGGAGAAAGTATCGATTATTGGTCTTTCCGATATGCTTTTAGCAATGAGGCTTCACGCATTGATTTTTGCAGGGATTATGAACACACCGTTCCTGGCATTGTCATATGATCCAAAGATTGACGCATTCTCAGAGCAAGCAAATCAGCCTGTGTTTGCCCATGTTGATGGTGAGTGGACGAGTGAAGAGTTAGCTGCAGCGCTGGGTCGCCATTTAAAGGCTCTGCCGCAAGAGAAAGAGAAATTGGCTGCAGCAGTTGGTCCATTAACCGCGAAAGCGAAAGATACGGCGAAACAAGCGATTGAGCTGTTTTCGAGGTAGTTTAAACCCTGTTAGGATACTTAAAGGTGTTCTGGCAGGGTTGTTTATTTGTCATAGAATGTCGACTCGCGAGTATAAAATTATTTTTGTGAGATTAATCAAAAACTCGTGAAATTAAATTGTGTTTTCGAGAGATTAAACCTAAATTCTCGTGAGATTACATTAAAAAAGCTCTGCAAAGAATTCTTTGCAGAGCTTTTTATACCTTAATGGGTACATCTACACATCAGTTCTCTCTATTTTTCCGGTAACGACTTTAAATACTGATCAGATAAGCCCAATAGCTTCAAAATCCTGTCATAATCTTCCCTGTACGGCGCATGAGGTACCTTAGTTGCGGTCTCGAGCGTCAGTGCCTCTCCATCATCAAAAGATTTTTCCGGTTGAAACACTACTTCTCCATTAAAGAAAGAGCCAGCAGGCATATAATAGCGCATACCAATTAAGTTTTCTTTATGATTCAACAGATCTTGACCAAAATGAACATAATCAATCAATGACACTCCTAATAAGTTAGCCAGTGTTGGCATCATATCAAGCTGACCAGCGAGCTGATCGGAAGTCATTCCCTCATCTGTTATTCCAGGTGCTGTAATAACAAACGGAACATTGAAGCGGTCAATTTTCGTATACTCATGTCCTAAGAATTCTTTCAAAATTTCAGGATCTTTTTCCTTAAACATTGTGTGGTGCATCCCCATGTGATCCCCGTAAAACGCTAGGACCGTGTTTTCCCACATTCCTTCAGCTTTTAACTGATCGATCAACTTTCCTAACACCATATCGTTGTAGCTGATCGCTCGAATATACTTTCCAACAATCGAACTCTTATACTTTGCTGGAAGCTCAAACACTTCTTTATCAGCCGGAATTTCGTAAGGGTGATGGCTTGTCATTGAGATGAAATGGGCATAAAACGGTTTGTTTTTAGCATGTAAGTCCTTTAACAGCGGCATTCCTTTTTTAAACATCACTTCATCAGAGGGACCAAGTCCAATTAGGTCATCCTTACCGAAAAACTCTAAAGCATAGTACTTATCAAAACCCAAAGAAGGATACAGCTCTACACGATTCCAAAAATCAACCTTATCGGCATGAAGCGTAAAGGTTTCATAGCCTTCTTCTTTAAGAAGCTTCGGCATACTCGGAAAAGCCTTTGTCTCAAAAAACGTTGATGTCGCAACCATACCTGCAGGGTAGAGGGAAGTATTTGCGATAAACTCTGCATCCGAAGTATTACCAGCGCCAGTTTGCTGGTAAAGGTTATTAAAATAAAAGCTGTTTTGAATCAGCTTGTTCATGTTCGGAGTTACTTCTCTACCATCGATCTTCAAGCCGATAGGGAAGTCTTGCATGGACTCGAACTGAATTAAAATCAGATTGCGGCCTTTTGCAGCCCCAAAGTATTTTCTTTCTGAATCAGAAATTTCTTTTATCCCTTTAATTTCATTGATTTTATCTTGAATCGTTTCTTCATTCTTTAACTCTTTTTCTGTAAGAGCAGCAGCTTGGGGAAGTCCTCCGTTTGGTCCGTAATAAGCCTGCAGTGCTTCGAAATTAAAGATTCCTTTCGTTTCTGCAGCTAGTGCAGAGTTAGTGATGATCTCATCTTTATGAAGAAATAAATTGGCTAAACAAACTGCAAAAGAAAGCGCTAAAATCGGACCGATTAGCTTAGTTTTAGAAAGTTTTAAGTTCGTATATAAGGGAAGTTTTCTAGTTAAGAGAACGATTATCATGACAATAAAGTCAGCGTACAACAAGAAATATTCCGGCTTAATCAACTGTGTCACACTATCTTTCACAGCACCTACTTGTCCAGCTTGCATTAGGGCATAATAGGTTGGAATATTGCCGAAGTAAGAGTGGTAAACAGCAATTCCAAAAAATAGAGTGGATAGCAGCAAATTTAACATCAAAAAAAGAGGAAATTTTAGCTTGTTTTTTGCTATGTATTCGATAATACAAGCAAAAAGAAGGATATAGCTTAGTTCAAGCGAAATGGTATCTAAGAAATTAATATTTTGAAATAATATATATCGTGTGAATAAGGCTTTTAAAGCCATTGAAAATACAAATATGAAGAAAAGAGATCCAAAAAATGCAGCTCTTCGTTGTTGCAAATCGACACCCCCGTTAAACAATTGTTTAATAAATTATACCCAGTCCGCTTTTCTTTTGTAAAGAAACTGTATATTTCTTGTAAAGCTCAATTCGGCAAAAATCGACAAAACTAGAAGTGTACTGGGTAAAAATTGTCTGATATACTAATTTTATGTTAAATTTTCGTTACAAAGGATGTTGTGGGGATGAGTAATAAAGGTTGGGTGAGATGGGCTGTATCAGGAGGATTGCTAGTTGTTCTGGTACTGGCGTTTATTTTTATAAAAAAGATATATCCATATCCTTCTACGGTTGCAAAGATGGATATACAGCCATATGAAGCGCCGGATTTACAGGACCAATATGACGTTATTGTCGTTGGCGGAGAGCCAGAAGGTGTGGCAGCAGCCGTTTCTGCTGCAAAGAACGGTTCAAAAACACTTCTTATTGAACACCGTGACGGATTGGGTGGTCTTTTTACATATGGAGCATTAAACTTTTTGGATGTTAGTTATGATAAAAATCAAAAATGGGCAAATCAGGGTGTATTCCTTGAGTGGTTCAAGCTGACAGGAAGCCGGATCGGATTTGACTTAGAGGATGCTGAAACAGCGTTTATGCAGCTAGTTCAAAATGAAGAAAACTTGACGTTATCACTAAATACAAAAATGAATAATGTTGTGAAGAACGGCAATGCTTTAACAGGCATCGTGCTGACTGATGAGAGTGGAGAACAACATACCATTTCTGCTAAACGCTTTATCGATGCGACTCAAGACGCAGACTTGGCGACAGCAGCAAGTGCACCATTCTTTAAAGGCGGAGCAGATATTGGCTTAGAAGATCGTAAAATGGCTGTGACGCTTATGTTGCACTTTAGCAATGTGGACTGGGATAAAGTTCAAAAAGCAGCGAAAGACGGTGTGTTTGGCGGCGGGGAAGTTACGAGTAATGTAGCTTGGGGCTTTTCTGACTTGCATTATGACTACAAACCAGTGAACCCGCAAACACGTCTGCGCGGTTTGAATGTCGTACGCCAGGATGATGGTTCGATTTACATTAATGCGCTGCAGGTTTTCGGTATTAACGGTTTAGATGAATCCGACAAACAAAAAGCCATTAAAATTGCTAAAGAAGAAACTAAACACATTTTAGCTTACTTACAAAAAGAGTTCCCTGGCTTTGAAAAAGCTGAGATCGAAAGTTTTCCGCCAGAATTGTATGTTCGTGAGACACGTCATGTAAAGACTGAATATCAGCTTCCGATGACAGATATTTGGGAGAACAAAGATCACTGGGATTCCATTGGGTTTGGAGCATATCCGGTTGATGTTCAGGCTACATCACCTGGAGATTATGGCTATGTGATTTCAAAACCTGAGCAATATGCGATTCCTTTCCGGTCATTGATTCCGTTAAAAGTGGATAACTTGTTGATTGCGAGCAAGGCTGCAGGTTACAGCTCAATTGCTGCAGGAAGTGCACGTGTAGTTCCGACAGGGATGACACTCGGAGAGGCAGCTGGGGCAGCCTCAGCGATTTCAATTAAGAATGAAACAACTTTCCGTGAGATGTCTGAGAACAAAGACTTAATTAAAAAACTTCAAGATACGTTGAAGGAACAAGGCGCGAACCTATACGCTTTTGATATAAAGTTTCCTTATGAAGGGGATTGGTTCTACGAAAACACGAAGCCGTTGATTAACTATGGTCTTGTGGTTGGAGGATATACGAACGAATTCCCTGTAAACAAACCAATTAGTGAGCAATCCTTCAGCAACTTGTTGACAAACGGGATTAACCGTATGGTGCCAGATCAAGCGAACCAATACAAGATGCAAGAAATGAAAAAACTGATTGATGAAGGAAAAGATATCTTAACTGGTCAGCAAGCTGCTCAAATGCTGTTAGTGTTAAATGGTGTTTCAGTATCTGAAGAAGAGGCTTGGAATACAGCCGTTGAAAAAGGATACATTGACGAGACATTGCAACAACGTATTAAACCAGATAGCAAGTTAAAGGGCAGTGAGGGTTATTACCTTGCAGGTCATATGCTAAAACAATTAAATAAATAAAGCTGAAGCTGATACTCTTGTATCAGCTTCTTTTTATGTTATTGAGATATGACTTTGTCGACTCGTGAGTATTTTGAATTATTCGTGAAATTACTAACAAAATCCGTGAGATTATCGTTCGTTTTCGTGATTTTGATTTTCGTGAGATTAACTGAGTTGAGCTCTCCAAAGCAACTTTCAAATTAAAAAAGGAGTTGACTCGGTCACGAGTCAACTCCAAATTATGATTACGATGCTTGATACGCTTCTTTTTTAGTAGATGGTACATAAGGGTTCTTTGGTTTTGGACCGAATAGTACCCAAGATTCCTTGAACTTCATGATGTTTCCTACGATAATCCATGAACCGATCAATGCAAATAAGAACATAACTGCTATCGAAACGTGGTACAGAATCGGATCTGATGTCACAAGCACTTTACGTGCAATCAATAACAAGATCGGGTGGATCAAGTAAACACCGAATGAAACAACACCTAAGTGAATCATGACGTTCAATACTTTTTCATGAAGGTTACGGTATAGCCAGTACGCAATCTGCATTAGGACTAAAGCAGACGTAAAGGTATGAACGTTCCATAATAATTCATAGATCTTAGAGTCAATCATCGCACCATTTGCACGAGTCACATACCATACACCAACGTGACCGGCAGAAGTAACAATCCAAATAGCCCAAAGCGGAATCCAAACAAGAGCTTTCTTAGAAAAAAGCTTCTCTCTTGTCACAATCAGATAATCATGAATCTGTTGATAGTGAATACCCATAAAGGCACCTAGGAAGTAGTAAGACATATAAGAGAATGAAATACTTCCTTTTAACGAATACTGCCAATAGTAGTGGTTCAGCAATACGAATGCCCATTGAAGGACAAAACCAATCCAGATTGTGTGCTTCGTTACCTTAGGGAACTTCTTCAAGAACATTAAGATAAACGGGAACAGAATGTAAAGCTGGATCGAGATAAACACAAAGTATAAATGTGTGTATGCTTTCCCTGTTAAAAAGTCCATAACGAACGCTCTAATCATCTCACCTGTACTTGCATAGCCTTGAACTGTTGCCGTCATCGCAAAATACAAGAATGAAAAAATAAAGTAAGGAATGATAATGAACAATAATCGCTTCTTATAGAAGCTTGTTATGCGCTCTTTTGTTAACGGTTTGTGATAGTAATTAAAGAAAAGTACAAAACTAGATAAGAAAATAAATGTCGGTGTACCAAATTTAAAGAAGATGTTTAAAAAGTTATACACTCCATATAGTGATGAATCTGGGTTGAAAGCTGCTACCACGCCAGAAGTGGAGTGGACCATAATTACTCCGATAATAGCCAAGGCACGAACCAAGTAAATTTCACGAATTTGTTGAGGTCGCTGTAATGTATTGTTTTTCATGTCTTTCACCTCGATTTTAATTGCATGGATAAATCTTTTACGATAATAAAAATTTCATAATAACAACGTTCGTAAGTGTAACATGTTTTGTTGGGATACTTAAACCATCACTTATTTCCAGTTATTTTACAATTCGGTAACCTCTCTAAAAGCATACAAAAAAAGCTTCCCTAAAGATAGGGAAGCTAAACTAAGATTTTGTAAAGATATTATTAAGGTGTTTCTGTATCTTCAGAGCTGTTTTCCTCTGACTCATTTGTTGAACTTTCTTTACTTGGATTGTACTCGTATCCAGGAAGTTCTAAATGAGACTTAAGCTTTTCAGATACTTCTTCAACTGAAGTTTCATCAAGCGCATAGTAATAAGCGCCGGTGCTTGTATCGTCGAAACCTTCAAGCTTCAAGTTCTCAATGGTATCAATTGATTTTGAATACTTGAATAAAGCCAAGATATTGCCAAACGTAAAGTTCGTTGCCATGTTGTCGCCAACCGAATCAATTACGGTACCGTATTTCGGGATTGACTCCATTTTTGCAGATTTCTTAATGATGGCTTCAACTAGCTGCTTCTGACGATCACCACGATAAATATCTGAATCAAGCTTACGTGTTCTTGCATAAGCAAGTGCTTCTTCAGGACCTAGTTCTTGTAAACCAGGCTCTAAATGAATAGCTCCTGCTTCATCTTTACTGTTTTGCTCAGTGATTTCTTTTTCTACATTAATTTCAACGCCGCCAAGAGCATCAACGATCTCTAGGAAAGCATCAAAATTAAGTTTTACATAATAATCGACTGGAACATCGAAAAGGTGCTCAACCGTTTCAACTGTCAGATCCATACCGCCATATGAATGAGCATGTGCGATACGGTCTGTGTTTCGTCTGCCAGGAATCTCAACTTTCGAGTCACGAGGCATGCTGACCATCTTCACTGATTTATCTTCGCGGTTGAATGTAGCTAAAATCAAAGCATCCGTTCGGACACCCTTATAATCACCATTCGCACTAAAGCCACGTGTAGAACTGTCATCGACTCCGGCTAAAAGCACTGAGAAATGATCTTCCGAAGGGTCAACTGCCTGTTCACGCTTTTCGGATTTCCCGCCGCGACCTAGTTCTTCGTTCGCATTAGAAGTTGCATTTGCTAATTTATATGTTATATAAGAGCCGTAACCTACAGATGCCAGAACAATCACCAGCAATGGAACAAAGATAAAAATTATACGACGTCGTTTTTTTCTCCTTTGGCGCATAACTTTTCTATTCATAATGGAAAACTCCTTTATCATTCAAAGAAATAAGGGCCTATACCCATAGTATAAATCTTTCGTACCAAATATATATAATGTTGGTGTCAACTTTACCGTAATTTTTTGGCAATAGTTTAATGTTAAGAGACGATAAGGAAAATAGCAACAAAATTATTGTTACATTTTGTTGAATATAGGGAAATAGGACTATATATTTTTCTCAAGATATTCCTGTTCACCAAATTGAATTTCACTCTGAGCATTTGTAAGATCTGTAATCCAGTCCCTAAATGAGTTTGCTTCTTTTATCGGTACATACATTTGAATTTCTACTTTCTCTAAGTAGTTTATTTCTTTTATGGTGTAAACCGAGTTGCGAAGTTCGTTTTCCATTTTTCCTAGAAGTGTGTAGTCGACCGTTATGTGGTTGATCTGATGCAGCTGGCGCTGAACAACACCGATGTGGTTGAGGCCTTCTGAAACAGATTTGCCATATGCACGGATTAATCCGCCTGCGCCAAGTTTGATTCCGCCGAAGTAGCGGGTTACAACGGCAACCGTGTCTTTCAATTCCCTTTTTTTGAGAACTTCTAACATCGGAACACCCGCTGTGCCGCTTGGTTCTCCGTCATCGTTTGCTTTTTGGATGTTGTCTGTTTCGCCAATCAGATAGGCAGAACAGTTATGTGTGGCACTGCTGTGTTCTTTCTTTATAGATTGGATAAAAGTAATCGCTTCTTCTTCTGTTGTGGCTCTTGCGATATGCGCAATAAAGCGGGATTTATCGATTACAATTTCGTGCTGGCCAGTTTCTTTGACAGTAAGATAGTCGGATAACATATATAGAAAAGCTCCCTTTAAATGATGTCATTAAAAATTTATAGTCAAAATTGTCGAAAAATCTTCAATCCTGTAAAGTAACATGATATTCTTCATTATAAGGTATTTTAAAAATCCTTCAAATTTCTTTAAATATTTTTAGCAAGAAAAGTCATAAAATTCCACTTCTTGGCGAATGTAGTATATAAGAAGGATTTATGGCTTATGGATAAGAAGTCCTATATGAAAATTAGGCTAGATGGTTCTAGAACTTCCGTTTGTACTTCTTTATCGTTTTAATTGGGGGAAATTTACATGTCTGCAGCTAAATTAACGATAGATCCACATTTGCTGGACGGAATATTAAATAAAACCATCGATACGGTAACCGAAAGCCAATCGCAGATCTTTGAAATCAGTGAGCATTCTCGCCAGGAATTTCAGCAGCTGCATCGTGAACTTGAATTGGTTAAGCAGCAAGTGATCGAAGTGATTTATAAAGCTGACAGAACAGAGGAATCGGCGAAATTAGCACGAACCCGCCTGGCAGAAGTAAGCAAGCATTTTCAAAAATACAGCGAATCAGATATTCGTGATGCTTATGAGAATGCCAATAAGTATCAGATTGAGTTATCAATTATTCGGCAAACCGAAAAACAGCTTCGTGAAAAAAGAGATGAACTGGAGCGGCGGATTCTGGCATTGAATGAAACCGTTCAAAAAGCTGAATCTCTGGCAGGTCAGATTTCTGTTGTGCTGAATTATCTGAACGGGGATTTAAGAAAAATCAACGAACTTGTTCAGGATGCAAAGCAAAAGCAGGAATTTGGCTTACAAATCATTGAGGCACAGGAAGAAGAGCGGAAGCGGGTATCCCGTGAAATTCATGACGGACCTGCTCAATTGATGGCAAATGTCCTAATTCGCTCGGAGCTTTTAGAGAAAATCTATACCGAAAAAGGAACTGATGCCGCCCGTGCCGAAATAAAAGACTTAAGGGTTATGGTTCGCGACTCTTTAAAAGAAGTTCGCCGGATTATATATGATTTGCGCCCTATGGCATTAGACGATCTTGGTCTTGTCCCGACACTGGATAAGTATTTACGCAACGTGAAGGAACGATCAGGGAAGACAGTTGAACTGCATGCTCTGGGTCAATCCAGGCGTTTTCCGACAAAAATGGAGATTGCTATTTTCCGTTTGATCCAGGAATCTGTCAGCAATGCAGTTAAACATTCAGATGCAAACTTAATCGAGGTTAAACTGGAGTTTACTCAAAAATTCATTTCTTTATATATTCGAGATGATGGCAAAGGATTCGACATGTCTAAACCTGCCAAATCCAATTCCTTTGGTATGATGGGGATGCGGGAGCGGGTTGAACTCCTTGAAGGTACATTAAAAGTTAAATCCCGCTTGAACTACGGTACAAGTGTTTACATTCAAATTCCCATTCAAGACTAGGAGGGTCACACATGAATAATGTTAATGTGTACGAAAATAACGCCTCAGCGCCTGAGAAAACGAGAATAGCTATTATTGACGACCACCGTTTGTTCCGTGAAGGAGTAAAACGCATTTTAGATATGGAAGATCAGTTCTCTGTTGTAGCTGAAGGTGATGATGGTTCAGAAGCGGAAAGTATCGTCCGCGATCACAATCCAGATGTAGTGCTGATGGACATCAACATGCCGAACATCAACGGTGTTGAAGCAACTCGCCGTCTTGTGGAGAAATCTCCTGATACGAAGGTAATCATCCTTTCTATCCATGATGATGAGACATATGTATCCCATGCGGTTCAGACAGGAGCATCAGGCTATCTTTTAAAAGAGATGGACGCAGATTCACTAATTGAGGCAGTTCGCGTGGTAGCTGATGGTGGAGCGTATCTTCACCCGAAGATTACGTATAACCTGCTGAACGAATTCCGCCGTTTATCTACTACGAACAAAACACAGCAAAACAAAGCTGGATTTGTAGAAGTGGAATACCGCAAGCCATTGCACATCTTAACGCGCCGTGAGTGTGAAGTTCTTCAGCTTTTGGCTGACGGGCGCAGCAACCGTACGATTGGGGAAGAGTTATACATCAGTGAAAAAACAGTTAAAAACCACGTGAGTAACATTCTGCAAAAGATGAATGTAAACGACCGTACACAAGCAGTAGTTGAAGCAATTAAAAACGGCTGGGTAAAGGTACGTTAATTTATGAGGATAGAGAAGACCTTCTATTGAGAAGGTCTTTTTTGTATGTTTGGATTTACACTCCGCTCGTTTCGAGGGCTTTTTCTTGAGTCGGAACACTGATCGGAAAGGTTAATGAGACCGTCGTTCCACAGCCCTCTTGTGATTCGATGTTCATCTTGCCGCCATGATGCTGTGCGATTTGATAACAGATTAGAAGCCCAAGGCCAGGATTACTTTCCTTGGTCGTATAAAAAGGCTTTCCGAGCATGGGTTTTATGTGATCTGGTATGCCAGGACCATCATCTTGTATGGAGACATGAATGTTTTCACCGTCTTGTTTAAGGCTGACGGAAATCGTTCCCCATGAAGGGATGGCTTCCAGTGCATTTTTTAATATATTTAAAAATAGCTGGGTCATCAGGTTTTCCTCACATTTGAAAAAGACAGGATTATCGGGCAGATCAAGCTGAAAAGTTGTTGTATGAAAGTCTGCTTCATCATCTAAAAATTTCACCGAACGTTTAAGTACTTCACTCAAGTCATGCTTTTTTTGAATAATCATGTGAGGTTTAGCTAAAATCATAAGCTGGCTGATGATGAAATTAATTCGCTCTGTTTCTCGAAGCATAATTCCTAGGAAGTGATTTTTTTCGTTAAGGAAATCTTGTGAAAGAAATAGCTGTGCAAAACCTTTTATCGATGTGAGAGGGTTTCGTATTTCATGGGCAAGACCGGCAGCAAGTTCGCCGACATATGCAAGTGTTTGAGCTTTTTCCTTAAAAGCCTGTGCCTCATAAAATGAAGTCATATCTTTTGCGATTCCAATAACGGCTGTAATGGAATTATTCAGCGAATAAGGCAGGCTCGTGATTTCAAGCTCCACTTCATGGCCATCCTTATGATAAATCGTTAGTGGGTGTTTAACGGTTTCACCTTCCATGACTCTTTTTAAGAAGTTTAGTGAATTTTGGATTTGGTTGTCTTTTAACAAGTTCGTGTAAGGCATTCTTCGAAGTTCTTCGAATGTATAACCTGTAATGGTTTCAATGGATTTGTTTGCTTTAATAAAATTCCGATCAGGACCGATCACAAAAACACCCTCTGGATTAAGATCAAAAAGTGAATTGTACCGATGCTCGCTTTCAAGAAGTTCGATTCGTTGCTGAACGATTTTTTTCTGATCAAGCTGCTCTAATATATATAGAATTAATACAATAATCGTTGCCCCTAATACGAGTAAGGTTGAAAGAATATTTATGTTTGTTAGAGGGAATTCGTTATGCCAATTAAACGTAGGTGTCCCTCCAACTAAAGCCATCTCACCGATATAATGCATAAGGCTGACTCCGCTTGTCAGTGATAGGCTGGCTATTATCAGTCTAAACTTAAACGCTTGTAAAAGTAGAATTCGAAAACCAATCCAAGAAAAAAGGAATGCAGAGCTGACGGATAAAAGAATCAAGGGTAAGTCTGTCTGAAGAGGCATATGGACATGCATGGATAGTAAACCGATTGAATGAACTAAAATTAATCCGGATCCAAAAGTAATAACAGGTGCCCAAAGTTTTTTTGGAAGCTTTTGCGCGTTATACTGAAGAAGGTAGAAAGATGCATAAGAAAATATTACCCCTGCAGCAAAAGCAAGCAACATTGTTTGGAGATCATAATACATAGGAACAGGACTTTGAATGGACAGCATGCCCATGAAGTGTGTCGCCCACACAGCGATCCCCATTGTAACGGAACCTAAAATTAAAAAACGGTGTGGTATTTTTTGCTCTTCTGACCGCTTTTGAGCCCAATCTATAGAGACTAGTGCGAAAAGAAAGCAAACGCATAGAGATAATATGACGATGTATAGATTATGATCCAATGTACTGACCTCCTTTTTACCTATGTCACATTGTAATTTCTTCCAAATACGACAATATCCTTCTTCATTCGAAAAAAAATTTTTAAGAAGTTTAAACTTTTTTATAGTGAATTAAACAGCGTGTTATATATTGAACGGTGGTGTAAAGCTTGAAAAAGAAATACATATTAGCAGCAGATGTTGGTGGAACTTCGATTGAATGTGGATTGTTTAATGCTGATGGAGAGCTATTAAATGCCAAAACGTTAATAACGAGTGAAGTCATTTTGTCAGATGTTGCAGAGTGTCTGGCAGAAGAAATGAAACGGAGAATGATTGAACAAGGAATAACAATGGAAGAAGTGTGTTGTATTGGACTAGGAGTTCCAGGGTTAGTTGATACTGAAACAGGTACGGTTTTGAAAGCACCAAGTCTGAAGTGGAATCGTTATCCGCTTGGTAAAAAACTGCATGATATTCTTGGGATCCCTGTTTTCGTTGGAAACGATGTGAATACAGGTCTATTAGGAGAAGTTGAAAAAGAAAGTCTGCAAAATGTGAAGCACGCTCTATATTTTATGATTGGTACAAGTATTGGAGCAGGATTGCTCATTAACGGAGAAGTTTATGCCGGAAGCCAGTTTTCTGCAGGTGAAGTCGGATATATGGTGACAGATAACGATGTCTTGGTTGATGGATTTCAGCCAGCCCGTCCTGGATATGGATATTTAAGCACACAGGCCGGCGGGTTTGGGATAGCTCATAAGTATAAAGAAGAGACGGGAAATCCCGTAACAACTAAACAATTGTTTAAGTTAGCGGAAGAAGGAGATCAAGCTGCGAAACAGATTATTGATGAGGCGGTGAGACATCTCACAACGGCTATCATAAATGCAGCAGCAATTCTAAATCCAGAAGTGATCCTATTAGGTGGAGGCGTTGGCAGCGAGCTTGTTCCATACTTAAGTAAAATAGATGAGAATCTCGAAAAATATGTACCTGTTAAGCCGGAATTGAGAATTTCAACTATGCAAAATCGATCTGTTTTGTATGGTGCTTATGCGTTATGCAGCAAACACTTAAAAGACCTTTAAATTCGTTAAAGGATACACTATAGAAAAGGCGAATACAAAACGAATGAGAAAAGTGAATTTGGTGAATTACTTTTCCTGATGGTGTACACTGTAAAAGGTAAAGAAAACGAGATTTTTGCATAAGAGAGGATTAAAAAATATGAGCAAGGTAGCCGTCATTACAGATAGTACTTCATACATACCCGAGCATATCCGCAGTGAAAAGAACATTGTAATGATTCCGCTCAACGTGATTTTTGACATTGAAACATACAAAGAAGAAGCAGAAATAAAAGTAGATGATTTTTACGAAATGGTCAGCCGTGAGGAGAAACTTCCCAAGACATCACAGCCCGCGATCGGCGAATTAGTCGAACTGTTAGAAGAGCTTTCTAAAGACTACGACGAAGCAGTTATGATTACATTATCCAGCGGAATTAGCGGTACGTATCAGAGTGCAGTTGCAGCTGGTGAAATGGTGGAAGGCATTTCTTTGCATGTGTTCGATTCTGAAATCAGCTGTTCACCTCAAGCGTTTTACGTATTGAAAGCGGCAGAGCTTGCATCTAAAGGTGCTAATGGATACGACATCATGAATGAACTGCTGCAGATGAAAAATAATGGAATCCCAGCGTACTTTTTAGTAGATGATTTGAATCACTTGCACCGCGGAGGCCGATTAAACATAGCGCAGCTTTTTGTAGGCAATCTATTGCAAATCAAGCCGATTCTTCATTTCGAAAATAAAATGATCGTACCCTTTGAAAAAGTACGTACAAAAAAGAAAGCGTTGAAACGCATTTTCGATCTGATGGATGAAGATCTGAATACTGATGATTGGGCAACGATCAGTGTCATACATGCGAAACGTGAAGACGATGCTGTAGAGATTGCAGAAGAACTTCGCGGGAAGTTTGTGAACGCAGATGTGTCGATCAGCTATTTCGGTCCTGTAATCGGTACTCACCTGGGTGAGGGATCACTCGGAATCACATGGATAAAAGAATAATATTGGAGAGATGACAATGCATTCTCTAACACATCAGGAGACAACTCAATGAGGTTTGTCTCCTATTTTTTAAACGATCGTTTAATAATTGCACCTGAAATACTAGTAGAAAACCCCGATTTAAAGCCAGTTCCTTTTGGTGAACTTCCTGATATAGAACTCCGATCTCTGAATTATTCTTTTAAGTATAGTGAAAAACTCCAGCAAATCCTCTATGGTAAGATGCTCCTTCTTGATGAACTCCAATTTCCTTTAAAAACAATACAAGAACATTATGAGAATGGTTTTGTCATGTACAACCCCGGTGTTAAGAAAGCCAAGTACGGGTGGCAATGCAATCGATGCGGTAATGTGAATGATCATTTATTTGCTTCATTTTCTTGCTTCCGTTGTAAAAGTGAGAGCTGTGTTTATTGCCGGAACTGTATCATGATGGGTAGAGTAAGTGTGTGTATGCCTCTTTTATCTTGGACAGGTCCAGATATGAAAGATAAATCCAATCATAATTTAATGTGGCAAGGAGAACTTTCGGCAAGACAACAAATCGCTTCTGATCGTTTTGTTGAACAAGTCGGCAAAAGTGGAGAGCTCTTGATTTGGGCAGTATGTGGAGCGGGGAAAACCGAGGTTCTATTTCATGGAATAGAAAAAGCATTGAAGATGGGTTTCCGCGTTTGCATCGCAACACCACGAACAGATGTTATTCTAGAACTCGCACCCCGTTTAAAAGAAGCTTTTCCAAACACCATAATCGCCAGCTATTATGGTGGATCTGAAGAAAGAGAAACCCCGGCACAATTAGTCCTCTCAACCACACATCAGCTTTATAGATTTAAACAAGCGTTTAACCTAATGATCGTCGATGAAGTCGATGCGTTTCCATATTCCTACGATAAAACCCTTCAGCATGCTGTCTCTACCGCCTCAAACCCAGATGCTCTTCGTATTTACCTTTCAGCAACTCCCTCTCGAACGATGAAAAAAGAAGTCATTCAAAACAAACTCCCATGTGTAAAAATACCGATCCGATTTCACGGATTTCCTCTACCTGAACCAAAAATGGTATGGAGTGGGGAGTGGAAGAAGCGTTTAGAAAGAGGAAAGTTACCTCCTGCTTTTTTGAGATGGATTAAGTCCCAAGCTGTCAGTGGAAGGCGGGCAATGATTTTCGTGCCTTCTGTATCTATTATCGAAAAAGTAACTGAACTTATAAGAGGACATGTAGAAGTCATCGTCGATTTTGTACACGCAGAAGATTCACTTAGAAAAGAAAAAGTAGCGCGTTTCCGACAAGGGGATATAATGCTTTTAATCACAACGACGATTTTAGAACGTGGTGTAACTGTCCCCTTTTTAGATGTAGCCATTTTGGGAGCTGATCACGAAGTGTTTTCTGAAAATGCACTCGTTCAAATGGCAGGGAGAGCAGGAAGAAGTAAAGATGATTATAATGGACAGGTGCTTTTCTTTCATTACGGGAAATCTTTAAGCATGCTTAGTGCAATAAAACATATCCGGGATATGAACAAGGAGGCTGGATTTTGAATTATTGCCTGTATTGTCATCAATTTTATTCTGAGACATGGTCTTGGTCAGCATTATTCGGATTAAAAGCTGAACCTTTATTATGTCAGTCGTGCACGGCGAAACTTGAGTTGATTAGAGGGGATATTTGTAGAATATGCGGAAGACCATTTTCATTATTTCCCGAGCAATATCGACAGGGTGATTCTTGTTACGACTGCATTCGGTGGGAGGAAGATGAAGAATGGGCAGGACTCCTGCAGCAAAATCGGTCACTTTATGTCTATAATGATTTCCTGAAAAAAGTGATAGCAAAGATGAAATATCGTGGCGATGCTGAATTAATCAAAGCATTCTATCCACTTTCTCGTTCAAAGTTTAAGAGCATTACCCAAAATTCCCTTCTTGTGCCGATACCATTAAGTAAAGAAAGACAATATGAGAGAGGATTTAACCAAGCGGAAATATTCGCTAAAAGTTTAACTGGTAATGTTCAACCTCTATTAAAGAGGGTAACTCATGAAGAAAAACAAAGTAAGAAAACGCGTAAAGATAGAATGGCGAAAAAGAATAACCCATTTATAGTTATCGATGAGGACGGTGTAAAAAACAAATCAATTTTATTAATCGATGATGTTTATACAACAGGCAGCACATTACGGTATGCGGCGAAAGTCATGAAAGATGCTGGAGCTGATCAAGTATCATCAGTCACTCTTGCCAGATAAATAAAGCGAATGTCCCGTTAAAACCTTTCTTTCATTTTCCGATATATAGAGAAGAGAGAATGCTAAGGAGCGGAAATGGAATGGGTGATCTATTGAACTGCCCGCAATGCGGAAAATTGTTTATTAAAGGAATTCGAAAAACGTGTGATGCCTGTTTTAAAGAAGAAGAACAGCAATACGATAAAGTATATCGTTTCATAAGAAAAAGTGAAAACCGCAACGCTACAATTGTGGATGTTAGTGAAGCTACAACTGTATCTGAAAATAAAATAATCTATTTTATCCATCAGGGAAGAATTCGTGTTAAAGGGTTCCCGAATTTCACTTATCCATGTGACGGGTGTCAAAAGCCTATTAATGACGGACGTCTATGTCAGGTGTGTAAGGAAAAATTAAAATCGGAACTCTCTATTGAAGACTTTATTATGAAAAAACAACAAGAAGCATTACCTTCTTACCATACGGATGACAATTAACCTAATTTCGTTTCATAATTTAAAGAATTTCAGGGCTTAGCCGATATATAAAGTAATAAAAAACAGTCTCTAAATGAGGTGACTAAACATGCGTATTAACCATTTTAATTCTATACAAAACAACCCTTACAAAAATCAGGTGCAAAATATGAAACATGAAAAAGTGCAGTCTGGATATAAGAAAGATGAACTTCAGATTTCGGATGAAGCTAAGAAGTTATTGTCGTCTTCAAAGTTTGAATCAGACCGTGCTGAAAAGATAACTGAAATTAAGAGTCTAGTAGATAAAGGAACATACAAAGTAAATGTTTCTGAAACAGCGAAGTCTATCATTAACTTCTGGCAAAAGGGTTAGGAGGTCATTCATGGAAACGGCACAAATGACATCATTGCTTGAACGATTGTTGAAATCTCATGAAGACCTTCTAGCTTTAGGAGAACGTAAAACAGAGGTTCTGAAACTTGGAGATATGAAGGCATTAGATGTTCTTTTAAAAGAAGAAGACCTTCAAGTGAAAAAACTGCAGATGATCGAAAAAGAAAGAATGCTTAAGTTTGCGAACGTAACTCTTGGAGACATTCTGAATCAATCAGAAGCTCCTGAAGAAGAAAAACTTCTTCATCTTCAAGAACACCTTGTCCAGGCTTATGGAGCTCTGAAAAGCAGGAACGAATTAAACCAAGAGTTACTTGAGCAATCATTGCAATACGTGAACATGTCTTTAAGCATGGTTCAGCCGCAAAGTGAACCATCTACATACAGCAATACAAAAAAGAATCCTTACGCGAATCACTCATCTTCACTTTTTGATTCGAAAGCTTAACCCTACGGAGGTATTATCATGCGCTCAACTTTTCATGGATTGGAAACAGCTCGCCGGGGAATGTTTACTCAGCAATCCGCATTGCAAACGACAGGACACAACATAGCCAATGCGAATACGCCGGGATACACTCGTCAACGGGTTAATTTTGTGCAAACTGAACCATACCCTGCAGCATCTAGAAACCGGCCAAACATTCCGGGACAATTGGGTACAGGTGTAGAAGCAGGTTCTATTCAACGTGTGCGCGAAAGCTTTTTGGATGTTCAGTTCAGATCAGAAAACAATAAATTCGGACATTGGGAAACCAGAAGCAATGCTATAGCAAAGATGGAAGACATTTTAAATGAACCTTCCGACACCGGTTTATCAAAAACAATGGATCGTTTTTGGCAATCACTACAAGACTTAGCGGTACATCCTGAAAATGAAGGAGCGCGTTCTGTAGTTCTCCAACGAGGTATCGCACTTTCCGAAACTTTTAACCACATGTCAACTTCTCTAGACGGAATCAGAAAAGATATGGGATACCAGGCAGATGTAACAGTTAAGGAAATCAACTCTATCATTGATAAAATCAATGATATTAACATCCAGATTTCAGAAGTTGAACCACATGGATATTTACCGAATGATTTATACGATAAAAGAGACAACTTAGTAGACCAGCTTTCAGGTCTGGTCAATATTAAAGTTGAGCGTGTTGAGACAGTCGATCCTAGTTTAATTGATCTCAATTTTAACCCCGATGGTAAGTATAAGATTCACCTGTTAGATGATAAAGGTGCATCACTTGGTTTATTAGTAAATGCAGACACGAATACCATTTCAAAAATTGACAGTGTAATAGATTCAAGTACAGGTGAACTAACAACATTAACATTTGAAGGAAAGAACCTTTTGGATGGAAGTGTAAAAACACAAGGTAAACTCCAATCTTTAAGAGATGCCTATCAAGAAACTTATCCTAATATGATGAAGAATTTGGACGATTTAGCTTATAAGTTTATACAAGCGTTTAATACACAACATAGTTCTGGTGTAGGTTTAGATGGTGTTGCTTCTGGGAACTTTTTTGATCCTGGAACACAAATAGGCGCTGCAAAAAATATGAAAGTTATCTTAACCGATGTGAAAAAAATAGCTGCTGCATCATCAGGAGAGAAAAATGGTGATGGATCTAATGCATTGAAGCTCGCTGATGTAAGGGAAGATGTTAACTTCCAAAGTACATATGAAGGATATATCGGTTCCATGGCAGTTGACGCTCAAAAAGCTGTAGGGATGAGTACAAACTCGATCGTTTTATTAGATTCTGTTGAGAAAAGACGACAGTCAATTAGCGGTGTTTCACTGGATGAAGAAATGACAAATATGATTCAGTACCAGCATGCGTATAATGCAGCTGCAAGAAATATTACTGTAGTAGATGAAATGCTAGATAAAATAATTAACGGTATGGGTGTCGGAGGAAGGTAGGTGTAAGTAATGCGTGTAACACAAACAATGTTATCAAATAATATGCTCCGTCATATTAGCCAAAGCTATGAAAGAATGGCTAAGACACAGGAACAGCTTTCGACCGGTAAAAAAATCAGCCGTCCATCAGACGACCCAGTTGTAGCCATGAAAGGGATAGCATATCGAACAGATTTAACAGAAGTCGAGCAATATAAAAGAAACTTATCGGAAGCATACAACTGGATGGAAAATTCGGACGCTGCTATGGATAAAGCAACAAGTGTACTTCAACGAATCCGGGAACTAACTGTCCAAGCTAGTAATGGAACTCTTGAAGAAACACAAAGAGGCATGATAGGGAAAGAAATTACTCAATTAAAAGAACACTTAGTTTCTATCGCAAATACAAAAGTTGCAGGGAAATATATATTTAATGGTAACGATACAACGAATCCTCCAGTCTTAATAACAGGAGGAACGGTTACTGTTTCAAATAACGATAAACCTGTAAATATTGAAATGTCTAATGGGATTGAAGTTCCTGTTAATATCGATCCAACTAAAGTATTTAATGATAGTCTATTTAATGATTTAAAGAATCTAGAAGATTCACTAAATGGGGACAACACTATGCCTATTGCAGACTTTCTCGATAAACTAGATAAAAATATTAATAATCTTGTAGCAGAGCGTGCTGAGTTAGGTGCCCGTTTTAACAGGGTGGAGCTAATTGATGCCCGTGTGAGTGAGCAAGAAGTGATTGCAAACCGTATACTTTCAGATAATGAGGACGCAGATATTGAGCGAGTGATCACGGACTTAAAGATGCAAGAGTCCCTTCATCGTGCAGCACTTGGAGTAGGGTCGCGAATCATGCAGCCAACCTTAATGGACTTTTTACGATAAAAATTTAGAGCTATCCTTGTGATAGCTCTTTTCTTGCAATTATTACTCTTTAGGAGGGAGTTATGATGAACGTTCCTCAACTTAGACTAGAATCAACAACTGCCAGGATTGGACTAGATATAAAGCAGCCCGTTCAAGAAATTCAGCAAACTCCTGCAGATTTACAAATTAAACAGCCAAAAGCAGAGCTACAAGTGAATACAACACCAAGTCAATTAACCATTGATCAAACAGAGGCTTGGGCAGATATGGATTTAATACACATCTCACGCAGAATTGAAGAGTTTGCACAACAAGGATATGAGGATTGGCTAACAGGTTTAGCTCGAATGTCTCAAGAAGGCGACGACTTGATGAGAGTTGAGAACGGTGGCAATCCAATAGCAGAGCACGCAAAAATGAACAGTGAAAGTCCGATGTATGAGTTTAACATCGGTTTTATTCCAAGTGCCAACAGTGTGAAAATCAATTATCAACCGAGTGAAGTGCAATTAAATTGGCAGATTTACAAACCAGAAATCGATGTTAAGATAAATAGACCTCAGCATCAGTACACTCCTGGTAAGGTAAACGTTAGTATGGAACAAATGCCTTCTTTAACAATTAACTGGACGACATAAGAATACAAAAAGTAAAGGATGATTGCGATGATACTTCATACGAAATTTGAAGAAATAATTAAGATATCTGAGAAAGATATTTTACATTTTGAACAAGGTTTACCGGGTTTTGAAGAGGAAAAACAATTTGTACTTTTACCAATGGAAGGAACTCCATTTTCAACTCTGCAATCGGTGTTCACTAAAGAATTAGCTTTTATTACAACAAATCCATTTTTATTCTTTAAGGATTATGATTTTGAATTAGTAGAATCAGTGCAAAAACAATTAAATATAAAAGAAGAATCTGATGTGTTGGTTCAAATCATCTTAACTATGCAAGAACCGTTAGAAAAATCAACAGGTAATCTTCAGGCACCTGTAGTGATAAACGTAAAGGAAAACTTGGCAAAGCAAGTAGTACTAACAGATAACAAATACCGAACAAGACATGAATTATTAGAATCTAGCTTTAACGGATGGGAGGGTTAAAGAATGCTAGTATTAACCCGGAAGTTACAGGAGGCTATTAAAATTGGTGAAGACGTTGAATTAACAGTGCTATCTATAGACGGAGATCAAGTGAAAATAGGAATTTCTGCACCTAAACACATAGAAATTCATCGTAAAGAAGTCTTTCTTTCCATCCAACAAGAGAACAACCAAGCAGCAAGTACTTCACTTAACACATTCCAAGCATTAAAAAAGTTAAAAAATACGTAAAATCTATTAAAGATGTTTCTAATTACTCCGATATAATTAATGTAGGAACAAGCAGTACTTTTAACGGCCGTAAACGTCTGCAAGCTTCCCATAAAACAAAACACATCCAACCAACCACAAGGACGTGGGCGGACACATTCAAGGAGGAAATTATAATGAGAATTAATCACAATATTGCAGCTCTTAACACTCATCGCCAGTTAAACAGTGCATCAACTGGACAATCAAAATCCATGGAGAAATTATCTTCTGGTCTTCGTATCAACCGTGCTGGAGATGATGCTGCAGGTTTAGCAATCTCAGAAAAAATGCGTAACCAAATTCGTGGTATGGAACAAGGAAGCCGCAATGCTCAAGATGGTATCTCTCTTATTCAAACTGCTGAGGGTGCTTTAAACGAAACTCATTCTATGTTACAACGAATGGCAGAATTGTACACTCAAGCTGCTAACGGAACACAAACAACAAACGATAATGCAGAAATTGATAAAGAAATTGGTCAATTATCAGCTCAAATCAATGATATTGCAACTCAAACTAAGTTCAATACTAAAAACCTTCTAAACGCAACAAGCACGATAGACTTTCAAGTTGGGGCAAATTCAACTGAAAAGATAACTTTAACTTTATCAGACAATACTGCAGCAACGCTAGGCGTTGATACTGCTGCTGGATTAACAGCATTAGATGGAACTAATGCAACAGCTACAGCTAACTTAGCTAAAGTTCAAACTGCAATTAATACAGTGTCAAGTAACCGTTCAAATCTTGGAGCTGTACAAAATCGTCTTGAGCATAGTATTAACAACCTTAATAATGGCGCAGAAAACCTAACTGCTGCGGAATCTCGTATCCGTGACGTTGATTATGCTTTAGCTGCTTAGTCAGTGACAAGCACAGTCGTCCTGGCTGGTAACGGCTAGTGAGTATTATCGGGTGAATTGCTGGGAAACCCTTAGAGCTTTTCTTGCCACAACGTAGTTGGAAACGAAAAGCGTGAAGGCTTGAAAAAAGAAAAGATTGGGTAATCAGCAGCCAAGCTCCTGTCTTGAAAAAGTGGAGAAGGTTCAACGACTAGGATAGACCATCTAAGGCGCAAGCTATGATGATGAAATCCGTAGGTGAAACAATGTACATCAGCATTGTGAATCCGAAGTGCCCGGCCCCTACTAGAATACTAGAGGGTGAAGATATAGTCTGGTCATTTATGAAAGTAAATGTTCGCACGATGGCGAAAGAAATGATGAACCAAACAAAGAATTCTATTCTTTCTCAAGCAGCACAAGCAATGTTGGCTCAATCTCAACAAACACCTCAGGGAGTTTTACAACTCTTAAGGTAATAATGAGAAGGGCGTCTAACTTGGTAACGAGTTAGAGTACCACTGGGTGAATTGCTGGAATTTCCTTAGAGCCTTTTATCCCACAACGTGACTGGAAACGGTGAGCGTGACGGGCTGAAAAATAAAAGGATTGGATAATCAGCAGCGAAGCTCCTAAGAGGAAACTCTGGAGAACGTTCAACGACTAGGAGATACTGTCTAAGGCAATCGCTATGACAATGAACTCCGTAGGGCGGTAAATCCGTTCGAAGTGCCCAGCCCCTTAAAAGCTAAGGGTGAAGATATAGTCTATTCTATGATCGAAAGACATAGTCGCGAAGCAAGCGAACCAACAACCACAAGGAGTTCTTCAACTTCTTCGTTAATTTTAAGTTTTAAAAAGAGATCTTAGCTCGTCTAAGTTCTCTTTTTTACTAAAATTAGGAGGGTTTCTATGGACATTCCTGCTCTATCCATCATGCTAAACCAATCCCAAGTTCAGCAACAAACTAATTTTTCCGTTATGAAATGGCAATGAACACAGCTCAGCAAAACAGTGCAAACTTTACAAAGATGCTAGAACAATCTGTTACACCTCACTTAGGCAGCCAGATTGATCTGAAACTTTAAAAAGATCTCTTTATAGAGGTCTTTCTTTATTTTAAAAAACACCAATGGACGATCTCGCTTACTTTCAACCCTGTTAAGGAGCGACATTTCAATATGTCAGTAATGATGTTTGGCTGTAAAGTAACTTGATAACTAAAATTAGTGTGTTTCCTTATATCTAAGTTCCTTAATACAGAACAATACAAATCAACATATTTTGTTTCGTCACTTAAAATATTTATCTTTTCTTTTAATAAGGTTAAAGCTTCATGAATTTGCTTAGTTGGAGAGGTTAGTTTAATGGGAAGGTATATGGTAGTTCTCTTTGGATTCGTAACATTACAAATTGAACTTTTTAATATTGTCTTTCGATACATGCAACTTACGAGGTAGGGTTGTACCAGCTTCAAGAAATAGTGTATCTGCATCTTGTTATAGATGACTAAACGTTTTGCTTTATCAATTTTAAATTCAAGGAGAAATTTTTCTTCTAAAAGAGAGCATAGATTTTGTAATTCTAGAGGGCTGAATGATTCTGTTGAGAGTATAATCTTTGAAGGTTGGTCGTTTACTCTTTTCAAATGACCGTCGTCCATAAATCACCAGGCTAATGAGGTTCTCGTGAAGTGAGATTGTAAAAGACAAAAGGGGATGGTTGTGTAAGAGACTGTGCATAGTAGATTTCTGTAAAACCATCTTTTACTCGCGCACCGTTCACTTTTCTATATTTAATAGGAGGAAAAGAAAGAACGGTTGTTAGCTGGTTTCTCGAATGTTCACACCACTGTTTATCTTGCCATTTATGTGAAAAACGTAACCTCGGTCGTTTGTTTTTTTCAATGGTTAAATTTCCATCTCCTAACAACTTACCGATTACCATAGAAATGACTTTAGAAGGTAAAATTTTATTTATTTCTTCGACTAATTCAGCTTCCATACAAACCTCCTTTAAGTTCCTTTTTCTATATTTTACTAGATTTTGAAACCACCTGTCATATTTTTTACATTTCAACACTTTTTCTAATCGAGGTACAGTTGCTGTTAAGAGGCGGAACGTAACTGAATCCGATTAGGTGTACCTCTATACACCTTATTACTGACAATAGGAATCGGCTCTACCTTCATTTGAAAAACTAAGTTTTATCGGACAGTGTTTCGAACATCTAATCAGCTTACTTATGAAATTACCATCTCAGCTTATTACCTGCCTGTGCTTACGGATTTTAAAAGATCTGCCACAAGTGGAATTCCCTGAGCAGTAAGGAAAAGAAAATCCGCTAACAGGCGGAGATGAAGAAGAATAGAAGACAGGGGCTGACTCTATGGTCAAGCCCTTTCTTTATTTTTGTTTGGTTCAAAACATGTATGTTTCGACTCATAGACTCTTAAGTTTGACTCATAGAAATTACTTTATGTTCATAGCCCCGTTACAAAGACTCATAGAGAGTGGATAAAGACTCATAGATCTCTACTTTGACTCATAGAACTCAAATTTCGACCCATTGACTCACTTTATATGGTTTATCAGATACTCAGCGTAAACTCTTGCTCCAGTCAGCGTAAGATGCACACCATCATTTCCAATGTACTCAAGGTGTGATTTACTGAACGAGAACCAGTCTACTACCTGCACATTGTTATAATCTCTCGCAACTTCTTTCATGGTATCGTTGATTTCATTTTGCCATGGTTTTGGTACACGTGTAGTAATCATATACACATCACGGTTTGTTCCGATATCTTTAATTAATTCAGCGAGTTTTTCCTCAGAAAGCGGTCCATTTGCTCCAAGCTCGATGACAACAATCTCTCCTAAGCTGCCATTGTTTTTCTTTTGCTGCACGATATCTTCGGCTTCTCTAAATTGACGTCCGATTTTTGCATCAACCTCTACATTCTCGAAAGCTTCTTCAAGGTGTGGCGTTACATCGATCATGACGGAATCTCCAATAACTGTTACTGACTTGTTTGCCCATGCAGGAGGCGTTTCGATCTGGGGTGTTTCTTCTTTCGGCTCCTCTTTTTTAGGCTCTTTTTTTGGTGTTTCAGGTTTAGTGTCCTGTTCGTTTATCTTATTCTCTGTTGGCGGTTCTTCTTTTCCGACTTTTTCTTGTATCGTATTGATCACGTTGTCTTTACTGAGCGCAACAGATGTTGTTGTGAGACCTATAGTAGAGAT
The DNA here is from genome assembly GCF_001999465.1 of Fictibacillus arsenicus. Taxonomy (GTDB): domain Bacteria; phylum Bacillota; class Bacilli; order Bacillales; family Fictibacillaceae; genus Fictibacillus; species Fictibacillus arsenicus. The sequence goes on along the minus strand of NZ_MQMF01000001.1, from coordinate 836,481 downwards.
CGTTAAAAAGACGCAAAGGATACTTGCTGTTGTGACAAAGCGTCCAATAAACGATTTTTCCCGTCTCCACTCTCCGCATTTCACAACTCGGCAGAATCGGGTTAACGCTCCTTTTCGTATTGGATTTTCGATGAACGTCCAAGATAGGCTTGCAAAACTCAAAATTAAGCACATCTGCAGCAATGTTCGAATTAAACTGGGTGCATCTGCTCCCCATTGCGGGCTAGTAAGCACAATCACCGGAAAATGCCATAAGTAGATTCCGTAAGAACGAACACCAATCCAGCGCAATGGTTTGAAGCTTAATATGGTGTTCAGCTTACTGGATGGATGCACGATTACAGCCACTACGAGCAGTGAAGCAACAGACATCGCCACCATACCGCCTTGATACAGGAAGTCTTGATACTGGTCCGTACTATAGAACATGTAGAAAATGAAACCTAAAGCAAATAAACCGACAAAATCTAGTTTCCAGCGAATCTCAGATGGCAAGTTCGTTGATAGTTTTCGGCTCGGCCAGATAACTGCTAAGCTAGCACCAAGTAATAGGGAAAAGATTCGTGTGTCTGTTCCATAATAAACACGGCTCGGATCAGTTCCTGGTTCATACAAAAGCGTCATGGCTGCAGCTGAAGCGATTGCTCCAAGCAGCATAAGAGAGAACAAAGATCCTTCTTTCGCCTTCATTTTCAAGACTAGTAAAATCACAAGCGGCCATAGGATATAGAATTGCTCTTCCACCGCGAGGGACCAAAAGTGAGTTAAGAGGGAAGGTGGGCCGAAACTTTCAAAATACGAAAGCTCTTGGAAAATATACCACCAGTTGCTGACGTATAGAATCGCTGCGACCGTATCCTCTTCTAATCGATCTAACATAGACTGTTCAAAGATTGTAACCCATGTGATAACGACTAGTAGCATTGTGAACATAGCAGGCAGCAATCTACGTGCCCGGCGAATCCAAAAGTTTCTAAAATTAATCCGATCGGTTGTAACAAATTCAGTGATCAATAGATCGGTAATTAGGTATCCTGATAAAACAAAAAAGACGGTAACTCCTAGTAAGCCTCCAGCAGCCCAGTCAAAGTTTAAATGATAGGCGATGACGGCAAGAACGGCAATCGCCCGTAATCCGTCAAGACCCGGAATGTATCTGTTTTTATGTAGAGGTTGTTCAATGGCTGCATTCTGTTTGGAGCCAGCTTTAGGGGACTGGCTGCGTTTCTTTGGCTGTTTTTTCTGTCTATCTTTCATTATTGCCATTATCCTCTCATTAGTTTTATTTTAGGATTTTATTTTTAGTAGTTTAATTTTTTGTATTTATAAGATTGGTGTTTATTGTTAATTTTATTTCATTAATCTTCTTCAACATCAACTATTTTACAATAAAAAACCGTGTATGAGAGCAGTTTCATAGAATTGTAATAAAGTTTCTTCTATTTTTCTTTTCCCCTTCTTCCTTAACAATTATATGTACAATCCGATATAAGATTTAGAGAAAAATTAAAGGGGCGATGAAGGTGGAACTACAATCTATTAGTTCTCCTGTTATTCAAAAATCTGAGCCTGTGCTTAAAAGCCAAAACACACAAGAAACTACTCCTCAAGCCGAAGCTTCAGTACAAGCAAAACCAAGTAAAGAGAAGTTAGAAAAAGTAATTAGTGCGATGAACGATATGCTGGAACCGGCACATACTTCGTCAAAGTTTGTTCTGCATGAGAAACTGAACGATTATTATGTGCAGATTGTGGATGAAGTGACTAAGGAAGTTGTAAAAGAAATTCCGAATAAAAAGTTCCTTGATATGTATGCAGAAATGATCGACTTTATGGGTATCTTTGTAGATAAAAAAATTTAGGGACGGTGATGAACCGTGAGCATGAGAATTGGTGGATTAGCGAGTGGAATGGACATTGACTCACTCGTTAAAGATTTAATGAGAGCTGAGCGAATTCCGTTAGATAAGTTATCACAGAAGAAGACCACTTTGGAGTGGCAGCGCGATGATTATCGGTCGATGAATAGGCTATTAAAAGATCTAGATAATTTGATTTTCAGCGGTATTAATATGCAGGGGAGTTTTTCAAAGAAAGCTGTTACAAGTTCTAACTCCAGTGTTGTTTCCGCAACTGCGAATGGGAATGCGGTTAATACATCGACAGCAATCAATGTAACAAAACTCGCAAAACCTGCAATGTGGGTAACAGAAGGGACTCTTGCAGAAGGGTACACAGCTGCTGCTGATGTTAAGCTGTCTTTTTCCGTTAAAAGTGGTGATGGATTAACTACTTCCACGCAAACAATTGATATTGTTAAAGGAGATAGTATTGACACTATTGCTTCTAAGTTTAATTCTTCAGGCCTTGGAGTAACTGCTTTTTATGATGAACAACAAGATAAATTTGTTATTACTAAAAAAGATACAGGTGATCAAGCTTCCATCATAATAAATGACACGGGACCCGGAACTGAAACTTTTATGAAGAGTTTAGGTTTTACAAACGCAGTCACTAATGGAGAAATTGCCACTACAGGTAAAACGCAAGGTGGTTTGGCAGAATTTACGATTAATGGCTATGCAACGAAAAGAGCGACGAACTCATTTCCAATTAGCGGTGTCACGTATAATCTCCAGCAAATTGGGTCTGCAAATATTTCAGTTTCAAGCGATACAAATGCAACCGTAGATGTTATTAAGAGTTTTGTTGATAAGTACAATGAAACAATTGAAGCCATTAATAAGAAGACAAGTGAAACAAGATATCGTGATTTTCCTCCTTTAACCGATGAGCAACGTAAGGATCTTTCTGAGAAAGAAGCTGAACTGTGGGATGAGAAGGCAAAGAGTGGTATGCTGCGCCGCGATTCCATTCTTTCCAGCGGATTGAACGCCCTGCGTCAGGATATGTATTCAACGATTAATACCGGAGATACAAAATATGATCAGCTTTCTGAAATCGGAATTACCACGACTAGTATTTATCAAGATAAAGGGAAGTTAGAGATTGATGAAAAAAAGCTTCGGGAAGCGTTAGCAACGAATCCTGATGCTGTAATGAAGCTATTTACTGGCACTACTTCTGACGAGGGAATAGCTAAAAAACTTCGGGCAACGATTGAAGCTACTAAAAAGAAGATTGAATCAAAAGCTGGAAATACCGGGGGAACAAATGCAACATTCACTCTCGGCCGTGAATTAACAGATGTAGATAAACGAATCTCAGCATTCGAAGATCGTTTAGTTCAGGTGGAGAACCGCTACTGGAGACAATTCTCTGCTATGGAGCAAGCTATCCAACGTTCTAACCAACAAGCCATGTACTTAATGCAGCAGTTTGGCGGCGGACAGTAATCTTTAAACCAAAAAGGAGTGTTACCTTTACATGTCCATACTTAACGCGAACAAGGCGTATCAGAATAACTCAGTCCAAACGGCGTCTCCCGGCGAGTTGACGCTCATGCTCTATAACGGATGTTTAAAATTTATTGGTCTCGCTCGTACGGCGATCGAAATGAAGAATACAGAAGAGAAGAATAAGAATCTCTTAAAAGCACAGAAGATTATTCAGGAATTAATGGTCACGCTGAACATGGATCTGGAAGTTTCGAAGTCTTTGATGCAGATGTATGATTACATTAACCGCCGTCTGATAGAGGCGAACATTCAAAGTGATGTTGAAATCCTGGATGAAGTGGAAGATTATGTTCTGGATTTCCGCAATATGTGGAAAGAAGTGATCCAGATTAACCGCCGCATTCAGCACGGCGAGGCTGGACGCGTGTAATGTCCGCCGTTAAGATCTTGCTGGAGATTACGAAGAACCTGTTTGACCATGTGAGGAGCGGGCTTCCAAAAGAGGAACGCGAACCTTACATCGAGCGGTTGAACGAGCTACTGGATCAGCGTCAGACGATTATGGGTAAGCTACCTGCTACGTATTCAGAGGAAGAGCAGCGTATGGGGCAGATGATTGTGAAGATGAACGAGACAATTGAACCTTTGCTGGTGCGCCAGTTTGAAGAGATCAAGCACAATCTCTCTATGATGAAGAAAAAGAAAGAAACAAACGTTCAGTATGCGAACCCGTATCAGACGCTGTCGGCGGATGGTATGTATTTTGATAAGAAGAATTAAAAAGTGGTTTACATTTAGATCTCCTTTTGTACTCTAAAGGAGATCTTTTTAGTTATCGTTAAACGGTTTTGGTTTTCTAAATGCTATTGCACCAGAGGCAATAAAAAGAATTCCAGGAATTTTTAAAAAAGGTATAAAAAAAGAAATCAAACCAATAAAGATCATGACACAAGCATATATTTGATGATCTATTTTGAGTACAAAACAACTCATAATAATAGCAAAAATCATCAGAATAATTGGTCCGGGACCTAAAAGAAAAATGGAAGGTATGCTGATTAATAGACCCATTATCCCCCCTGTAATTCCAAGACGTAATTCAGTAGTTCTTTTCATATCTAATACTCCCTTATATTACTTACCTTATACTTCAATATAACTTAAAAAGTCAGCTGATGGTTAATCTGCTAGCTATTTTCCCAATTATCTTTTTATCCCATAAACAATACAAATAATCCCTAGCATGATCCATAACAAGCTTGAGAATGAAAGTTTGGTAGATAACCCATAGATTCCTATTGTCATCGTGGAGAAAAAGATAATGGGTCCGACCATAGAGAGCAGGGAATTGATAACGAGTGCACGTTCTACGGTATTGTAATGCAGCATGAAAAGGGCTGCAGTGATTTCGAGGGTTCCAGATAAAATGCGGATTACTGCCATGCTGAGGACGACTTTTTCAATCATATGCAGCAACGTCCATTGCCTCCTTTTTAAACACTTGTTTAAGTTTAAGTTACATAGCTTATATATTGCATTATATGTGGCCAAGCCTGAATTAGAAGTGTGAAAATTGCTGAGTATTAACCAAGCAACCTCATGTGAACTAAAAATAGCATAATCGAATAAAATACGAATAGAATGTATGTTTATTCATTTTAACCAACTAAGATTTTTCGACAAAACTTCTTATTATTCGCTAATCTTAAGCCTTTGACAACTTTTTTGGGTATGTGTCATACTATGAAGTGTATAGATTTACTATACAAAGATTCGCATGATGAAGGGATTGTGAAAGGCATGTTAGGAAAAGTAAAATGGTTTAACGCAGAAAAAGGTTTTGGATTTATTGAGCGCGAAGACGGGGACGATGTGTTCGTACATTTCTCCGCAATCAACACTGATGGATTCAAAAGCCTTGACGAAGGTCAGCAAGTTGAGTTTGATATTGTAGATGGCGCACGTGGGCCTCAAGCGGCTAACGTAACTAAACTATAATTCAAAGCATTAATGACCAAACATTAGATCCCGCCTGTATTTTGCAGGCGGGTTTTTATTTTGCTTTGAGACGATAAATAATTTTAAAATAGCGATCTTTGTGTACAAAGTAATGAACTTCTTTAATTTAATTATTTTATTATGAAATTCTATTCAAATTCCTTTATATCTAAAGTTGTATTGAGTCGCTATATTAAGAAAATGTCGAGATTGTAAAGAAATTGTCAACATATTTTAAATGTTACGGAGGAATTCTTTTAGGGTACATAGAAATATATATACATCACCGAAAGGAGGAGTTAAGTTATGCATTTTAACATTCGCGGAGAAAACATCGAGGTGACCGAAGCCATTAGGGCTTACGTGGAGAAAAAGGTAACTAAACTCACAAAATACTTTAACGAAACTCCGAACTCTGAAGTACATGTCAATTTGAAAGTGTATAACAATGAACAATCCATTGAGGTTACGATACCGATGAAGGGACTCTTGCTTCGTGCAGAGGAACGTCATTTGGATTTATACGCTGCGATTGATTTGGTGGTAGAAAAATTAGAGCGTCAAATTCGTAAACACAAAACAAAAGTAAACCGCAAATTTAGAAATGCTGAAGGCACAAAGCACATGTTTGCTAACGGAACAGAAGGTGTATCCACTGCTCTGTTAGAGGAAGAAGATGACTTCGAGATTGTCCGTGAAAAACGGTTCGACTTTAAACCGATGGACACAGAGGAAGCGATCCTTCAAATGGGCTTACTGGGCCATAACTTCTTCGTTTATAATAATGCCGAAACTGGTGAGATGAACGTCGTGTACAGACGTAAAGACGGCAAATATGGACTAATTGCTGGGGATATGTAACTTAATAAAAAAATGATGAAAGCACGCTCTGCATAGGGCGTGCTTTTTTGTACGGAGAAGGGATTTTCGAACATTTAAGCGAAAAAAGTAACTAACAGAGAAATGAAGGAGGTTATTAAGTTGAGAAATGAAATTTTATTAAAACAGCTCGCTGCATTCCGTCATAATACACTCAGCGCAGTTGAAGGAATAACAGAAGAGGAATCGGATTTTGTGCCTGAGGGCTTCAACAACAACATTCGCTGGAACTTAGGGCACATTTATTTGGATCAATATGATTGGCTATATCATAAAACGCGTGAGGATAATCCTGCGCCGCGTCACTATCGCGAGCTATTCGGTTACGGAACGAAGCCGGAGAACTGGCAGCAGACGCCTCCAACACTTGAAGAACTGCGCAATCGTTTGATGGAGCAGGTTCAGTTTATTGAACAGGAATTCGGTCACCGGCTTGATCAGGAGTTAGATGAACCGACTGAACTTGGCATGAATACCTTTGCGGAAGTGTTGCCGCGAACGTTTTATCATGAAGGTCTGCATATGGGAACGATCATTGCGATCCTTAAAGCAATTGATTTACAAAAGACATGTAGAAAAATATAGTGAATAGTTGCTTCCTTATGGGAGCTTTTTTTATATAAGAAATTAAAACTAAATAATACAAAATATGATAAAATTATCCTAGGTAAATTCGACTAATACGATATATGTATAAGGGGTTCTAATGAAAAAATATTTAGCAACTATTGTTATGCTGTATATCAGTCTTATATTTTTTATTACCGGGATAGCTTTTTTTGCAGATGGAAATTTGTACGTAGTTGACTTAATAATTGTTATTTCTTCAGTTGTAATAATGGGACTGTTAAATGGAACCAAGAACTTTTTGTACATATTAACAATTAGTCTTATTTTAGGTTTTTGTTTTTTAATTTACAGTTTTGTCATACAGAGTAGTCAGTTACTACAAATTGATCTTATCGTTCATCATTTATTCGTAACAATTTCCCTGATTTTTCTATGGTTATTCTTTAATCAAATAAAAAAAATTCACGAAGAAAACATACAATTACATACAAGAATTACAGAGCTGAAAAGGTTCGAACAAACTCCAGGTTTGTTGTACTTTCCAGAGTTTATTATCCGTGCAAATGTCATTCTAACTGGCACAAAGAGAAGAAATGAAACATCGCATTTAATTAAAATTGCACCTAATGTTTCAAGTGAAATCTTTGATTCTGTTTTTTATTTGTTAATGGAGTGTGCACTACAAGCAATCCGCGCAGATTATGATTTAGTTACAAAAAAGGATCAATCTTTAATTATTTTCCTCCAAAATACTGACCAATCAGGATGTAAGATTGTATTGGATAGATTATTCTTACTTTTACGACCAAAAATAAACTTATTGAATTTACCTTTTAAATGGGAAGAAATCAAAATGGCTAGTAGTCTAGAAGAATCATTGGCAGAACTTGATAATAAATGGAGGATTAACAATTGAAGATAATACTATTGTTAATAATGATTTTCTTTTGGGCGCTTCTAATTTTTTATTCTGTTTTAACAATTTGCGGGGTAAAAGAGAGGTTAAAAACAAAAAAGAAGTTCGTAATACAAACATATCCTTCCGTAGCTGTATTGATACCTGCTCATAATGAAGAGGTTGTTATTCAAGAAACTTTGAAAGCAATGGTTAAACTCTATTATCCAGGTCAGTTAGATATTTTTGTTTTAGATGATTCTTCGATTGATAGAACTGAAGAAATTGTAAAGTGTTTTAGTAATATGTTTTCAAATATCCATTATATTAAAGTGCCGAATGGATATCCAAAAGGCAAATCACGTGTGTTAAATTATGGTTTGTCGATTACCTTTTCTGACTATTTTCTTGTATATGATGCTGATAATCAACCAGAAAAAAATGCAGTTACAGAGCTTGTACATGCAGCAGAAGAAACCAAGGATTCTGCAGGTGCAGTAGGGTATGTCAGAACTATTAATTCTGAACGGAATTTGCTTACAAAAATGATTTCTATAGAGTTCCAAGTCTTCCAATTACTTATGCAAAGTGGAAGATGGAATTTGTTTAAAACAGGTTCTTTAGCTGGAACAAATATGTTATTAAAAAGATCTGTGATTGAAGAACTAGGTGGTTACGATCCTTACGCTTTAGCAGAGGATGCTGAGTTAACTATTCGTATTACAGCAATGGGGAAAACTCTACCAGTAGTATCTACATCACAGACTTGGGAACAGGAACCAGAAAAACTATCAATATTTATTAGGCAACGAACAAGGTGGCTTACGGGGAATATTTATTTATTAGAAAAATCATTTAGAGAGATTTCCTATTGGAAAGGTAAAACATTTATACATAGTATCCAACATACACTTACATACTTTTTATTTGTAATATTATTATTATTTTCTCATGTTTGGTTTGTATTAGGTTTATTGGGATTAGAACTTCCTAACTTTTCATCCCCTTTATTATTATTTTGGTTTATGAGTTATATAGTTTATACGTCGCAAGTTTTAAGTGCTATGGTGTTAGATCGTAATATATCCCCATTCAATATATTTGTTGGATGTATTATGTATTTTACTTATGCTCAACTATTTATTGTTCTCTTAATGAAGAGTATTTTTTCTTATGTAATAAGTAGGGTTAAAAAGAAAACAATTACGTGGGATAAAACTGTTCGCTTTAGAGGAGAACCAATGTGAGAAAGTATAGATATTATTTATACCCAATTTCATTGTTTTGTCTAATTATTACATTTATTTTGTTGGTAAATAATAATAAACCTTCCGATAAAACAAATATTATTAACCAGTATTATTTAACTAATAATAGTCTTGTTAAAAATTACGGGAGATCCAATGACCTGGAGTTTTTAAGTGAAAGTATGGGCCTATACCTGGAGTATCTGCTACTCATTGAAAATGAAAAAGAATTCAATAAAATCTTTAATGTCTTTGAATCTAAATTTATATTAAAAAAAGATGGATTATACCATATTAAATGGCGGTTAGAAGACTATCAATCTACAAATGCATTAATAGATGATCTCCGTATAATACGTGTACTTAAAGAGGCTAGTGTTATTTTTGACAATAGAAACTTCTTGGAAATTGCAAATAAACTAAGTAATAGCCTTACTTTTACACATATGAATGGCGGATATTTTACAGATTTTTATGATTGGAATTACAAACAACATGCTAATGAACTTCATCTAAGTTATATAGATACAGAGGCTTTAACCCAAAGTAGTCAAAATATCGATTTTCAATCATTACAACAAAAGGGGAATGACGAAACCTCTCCTTTTTTTCTAGAGGTACTACGAATACAAAAAAATAAATATGAGCCTGCAAATCCACTAACTGTTAATATGATTGATCAGATGTTAATTGCTATACAAGTACTAAAGATAACTGATCAACCACCGTTTAAATTTGATCAATGGTTAAAGTCTGAATTACTAAATAATAAAAAAATATATGGTCAATATAAAAGAGATAGTTTAGTACCTCTAGATTTTAATGAGTCGAGCGCTGTTTATTCATTATTAACTTTGTATTTTTTAGAACAAAAAGATAAACAGTTAGCCAAAAAATCATATGAATTATTAAGAAGACAATTGCCGCTTCAAAAAGAACCAAATTATGAGGAGATTCACTTTTTTGATTTTATTCATTCTGTAATTGCGGATTATAAATATAAAAACCAGAAATAACTATAGCTTCTAATTTGATAATACAAAACCCTCCAAAAAATGTGTTTCCAATGCAGGATTTCCTCCTAGGTAAGGTGAACTAGTTGAGTAGTGATAGCGCTTACAACATTGGATTTGTTTATATTAAAGGAGGAGTAGCAGTTATGATGATGAATGTGCCATTTCGAGTAACGAGTATGATGGAGCATGCGGAACGTTATTTTGCTAAAAAAGAAGTAACGAGCCGCACAATGTCAGGGATTCGCAAGTTCAGTTACCGGGAAATCGGGGAACGGACCCGCAGGTTGTCGAGTTCGCTTAAGCGGCTTGGTGTTCAAAAGGGTGAGCGCGTTGGTACGCTCGCATGGAACCACCACCGCCACCTAGAAGCATATTTTGCCATCCCGGGTGTGGAGGCTGTACTTCACACGATTAATATCCGACTTTCCCCTCAGCATATCGCATACATTATCAATCATGCCGATGACCAGATTTTATTGATCGATCAGGACATTCTTCCTCTTGTTGAAGCCATAAAAGACCATATTCCGAACGTAAAAGCATTTATTTTAATGACTGATGAAGATGAGCTGCCAAAGTCACCGCTTCAGCCGCTTTATCATTATGAAAAACTTCTAGAAACAGGTGACCCAGCTTATGAGTTCCCTCAAAATATTGATGAGAACGACCCTGTTGGAATGTGCTATACGTCTGCAACTACTGGAAATCCAAAAGGTGTAACGTACACGCACCGCTCGACTGTACTTCACTCCATGTCACTCGGACTTGTTGATGGCGGTTCTGTTTCAGAAAGTGATGTTTGTATGCCGGTTGTGCCGATGTTCCACGTAAATGCTTGGGGACTTCCGTATGCGGCAACCTGGTTCGGTACGAAACAAGTGATGCCTGGACCGAGATTCACGCCACAGCTTTTAGCGGAACTGATCGAGATGGAAAAAGTAACCTTTGCGGCAGGTGTACCAACGATCTGGATGGGTCTTCTACAAGAACTCGAGCAGAAAAGTTATGATACTTCTAGTCTTAGAGCTGTTATTTGTGGGGGATCAGCTGCGCCTAAAGGAATGATTAAAACGTTCCAGGAAAAACATAACATTCCGTTCATGCACGCCTATGGAATGACCGAAACGAGTCCGCTCGTAATTGCAACGCGTCTGAAAACTTATCAAATGGATTTGGACGAAGAAACGAAATTAGATTACAAAGCAAAACAGGGCTATGTAGTCCAAGGTGTTGAGATGAAAGTAATCGGCGCGAACGGTGAAGTGAAGTGGGACGGTAACGAGATGGGTGAGTTGCTGCTCCGCTCCAACTGGATTGCTGATGAGTATTATAACGATGACCGGACGGAAGGGACCTTTGTCGATGGCTGGCTTTATACCGGAGATGTTGTAACCGTTGATGAAGAGGGCTTCGTGAAGATTGTAGACAGAACGAAGGATCTGATCAAGAGCGGCGGGGAGTGGATCTCGTCGGTAGATTTAGAAAATGCGATCATGGCTCACCCGGATGTTTTTGAAGCATCTGTTATCGCGGTTCCGCACCCAGAATGGCAGGAGCGCCCGCTAGCGTGTGTGGTCTTGAAACCTGAAGCAAAAGGAAAAGTGCAAAAAGAAGATATTATGGAATATTTGAAGCCGCAATTTGCGAAGTGGTGGATTCCAGACGATATCGTGTTCATGGAGGAGATCCCGAAGACATCGGTCGGGAAGTTCTTAAAGCGAACATTACGTGACCAGCTGAAAGATCATTATATGACACCGGCTACTTAAGAAAAAAAGGCATTGCTCCCATCCAGTTTGGAGGCAATGCATTTGTAATAACACTATTAAAGTACTTAGTATGTTATACTAGGTATAACCTTTAATGCATTAAATTTTTTATTTTACCTGTACCATGTCCCTGCTCAACTTTTTGAGCGGGGTTTTTTATTTATCATTTTGAGCACTTTTGTTTTTGAGCCCCTTCATTGACAAGTTGATTGGAGCGCAAGGTGCGAGACTCCGGCGGGCTCACCGCACGCCCCGCGGAAAGCGAGCATCTTGGAGCGGAAATCAACCCTTTCAAATTCCAACAGTTTACGAAAACAGCTTTTTCAAAACAACAAAAAAACAGACCCAAAAGAGGGTCTGTTCATATAATCATATAAGATTATGCTTTTTGAACGTTAGCAGCTTGAGCTCCACGAGCACCTTGCTCAACTTCAAAAGTTACTTTTTGACCTTCGTCTAAAGACTTGAAGCCATCAGTTTGGATTGCAGAGAAATGTACGAATACGTCGTCTCCGTTTTCGCGTTCGATAAATCCAAAACCTTTTTCTGCGTTAAACCATTTTACTGTACCTTGTTCCATGTTTGTTGCCTCCTAGTGCGTTACCACACAATGTATTACTATCCTTGCCCAAATCTATTCTCAAGAAGAAAATTATATTTCAAACTATTGATTACACCGAACAAAAATAACTAGATTTATCATAACAGCTATTTTATAAAGTTGCAAATCATCAATGTGCTTTCTGAAACCATTCCCACGTTTCGGTTACTTCCCAATACACACCATCTTGTTTATAGCCGTTCAGTGTAATATCAAGATCATGAAAAATGCGGTGAACTCCTTTTAGCGGTTCAACACTATCAGATTTCATGCTTGAATCTATTTTTATAATGGCAGTTTCCATATCAGCTTTCAATGGGCCAGACACGAAAGGATAGATTTTGTTTTGTATATCTTCCTTCACATCCATCAGTTCTTCCTTATTTCTAGCAATACTATAGTTATTCCAAGCATTAAACCCTAGTTCGCGGTTCCAGAACTCATGCATGACATTAATCCGCCGCCGGATTTCCGTAACGGGAACTTCTAAAGTGGGCTTGTAGATCGAAGTACCGCTCGTTTTTTCCGCATCCATCACTTCTTCATTTGAAGGAAGATCAAACTCTGATGCTGATTTTGTACCAAAAAGCTCATAATACCCCCACGTTCCGAGACCCCCAATAATAAAAAAGCTCAAAACAAGCGTCAGAATAATTGTTTTGTTTTTTTCGCTGCGCACCTTTTGTTCGCTGGCGCTATTCCTTTCTAACTCCGCTTTTTCCATTAAGAACCTCCCAGCAACCTTTTTATTATTTTACCAAAATTTAGGTTTTGTGTCTTCTTAAACTATAGAAAATTTCACATAAATAGGAATTAACATACTAGTGGATGCTACAATTCAGATGAAAAGATTTGGGATTTCTTGTGGCTCGTTTCACAAACTGGTAGAATAGAAGTGGTATATAATTCTCGAGAACAGGGAGCGTTTATCGGATGATTAGCATTTTGAAAAAGATTTTTCCAAGTTCCAATGATCGGACGCTAAATAGATATGAAAGAATCGCTGAAAAAGTAGAAGCGTTAGCAGAAGAGTTTAAAGCGTTAAACGATGAAGCTCTTGCAGGTAAGACGGCTGAATTTAAAAGCCGCATTGAAAAAGGCGAGTCTTTAGATGACTTGCTGCCAGAAGCATTTGCGACTGTGCGCGAAGCGTCAGCTCGTGTATTGAACATGCGCCATTATCCCGTACAGATTATGGGTGCGGTTGCACTTCATGAAGGTAATATTGCTGAGATGAAAACCGGTGAAGGTAAAACGCTCGTAGCGACCATGCCGGTCTATTTGAATGCGCTTGACGGAAAAGGCGCTCACGTTGTAACCGTCAACGAATATTTGGCTCGCCGTGACTCTGAAATCATGGGGCCGTTATACAATTTCTTAGGTTTGACGGTTGGACTAAACGTTTCTGACCTTTCAAAAGAGGAAAAGCGTGAAGCGTATGCGGCAGATATCACATATGGTACGAACAACGAGTTCGGCTTCGATTATCTGCGTGACAACATGGTGGTTTACAAAGAGCAAATGGTTCAGCGCCGCAATTTTGCGATCGTCGATGAAGTTGACTCCATCCTAATCGATGAAGCGCGTACCCCGCTGATCATTTCTGGCTCTGCACAGAAATCTACCCAGCTTTATCAGATGGCAAACATGTTTGTGCGCCAGCTGAAAAAAGATACGGATTATACAGTAGATGAAAAGACGAAGAACGTACAGCTGACGGAAGAGGGAATCAATCGTGCTGAGCAGATGTTCTCGATTGATAACCTTTATGATTATCAGCATGTAACACTAAATCACCACATCAACCAAGCGTTAAAAGCGAACATCATCATGCAACGCGATGTGGATTACGTTGTTCAAGACGGCGAAATCGTAATCGTTGACCCGTTCACAGGACGTTTGATGGCTGGACGCCGTTACAGCGACGGACTTCACCAGGCGATTGAAGCGAAGGAAGGTCTTGAAATCCAGCGCGAGAGCATGACACTTGCGACGATCACGTTCCAGAACTACTTCCGTATGTACAACAAGCTTTCGGGTATGACAGGTACGGCGAAAACGGAAGAAGAGGAATTCCGCAACATTTACAACATGGATGTAATCGTGATTCCAACGAACCGTCCGATCGCACGTGATGACCGAGCAGATTTAATTTATAAAACGATGCAAGGGAAGTTCAAGGCGATTGCCGCTGAAATCGAAGAGCGCCATAAGACTGGCCAGCCGATTCTTGTTGGTACGGTTGCCGTTGAAACATCTGAATTGCTTTCACAGCTTTTAACAAAGCGTAAAATTCAGCACAACGTCTTGAACGCGAAAAACCATGAGCGCGAAGCAGAGATCATCGAAAACGCGGGTCAGCTTGGCATGGTTACAATCGCGACAAACATGGCCGGTCGTGGTACGGATATCAAGCTTGGCGAAGGTGTTATTGAAGTTGGAGGTCTGCACATTTTAGGTACAGAGCGTCACGAATCACGCCGTATCGATAACCAGCTTCGTGGACGTGCTGGTCGTCAAGGAGATCCAGGTTCATCTCGTTTCTACATCTCTATGGAAGATGAATTGATGAAACGTTTCGGTTCTGATAACTTGATGACGATGATGGAGCGTCTTGGCATGGATGAAGATACTCCGATCGAGTCTAAAATGGTTACAAAAGCTGTTGAATCTGCACAAAAACGAGTGGAAGGTTCAAACTTCGATGCTCGTAAGCAGCTTTTACAATATGATGATGTTATGCGTCAGCAGCGTGAGATCATCTACGCTCAGCGTCAGGACGTACTGGATGCTGAGAACTTGAGCGATATTGTACTGCGGATGATCGATTCTACAATCGACCGCATCGTAACGGTTCACACGCCTGAATCGGAAGTTCAGGAAGAGTGGAACACGAAAGAAATCACGGATTATGTGAATGGGGTGATGTTCACAGAGCCTGTGTTTACGGAAAAAGATTTCTACGGTCTAGATCGCGAAGAAATCATCGAGAAGATCCAAACGAAAGTTCATGCGGCGTTTGCTGAAAAAGAAAAGCAGCTGCCTGCAGAGCAGATCGCTGAATTCCAAAAAGCGGTTATCCTTCGTTCGGTTGACAGCAAGTGGATGGATCACATCGACCAGATGGAACAGCTTCGTCAGGGGATTCACCTTCGTGCTTACGGCCAGACAGATCCGTTGCGTGAGTACCAGTTCGAAGGCTTCGAGATGTTCGAAGCGATGGTTGCTGCGATCGAAGAGGAAGTTACGACTTACATTCTAAAATCGCAGATCGAACAAAACATGCAGCGTGAACAAGTGGCTGAAGGTAAAGCTGTCGTTCCAAGCGACAAGGCTGAAGCTTCTAAAAAGAAACCAGTACGCAAAAAGCAGGACATTAAGCGTAACGATCCATGTCCTTGCGGAAGCGGTAAAAAATACAAACAATGTCATGGTGCTGAGCAGGAATAATTCAGTTCTGTGAGTGAAGAGAGTCTCTTCGGGGCTCTCTTTGCGCATGTTTTCAGCCCAAAGAATTTTTTACATTCAATAGCATACGTTAAAAAGTAGCTACAATCATAAAATGAGGTGCAGAGATTATGGATTTAGTAGAAGTAAAGCAAGAACTCAACGTTATTGAAAAACGTATCAACGACTTTAGGGGGTCTCTTTGACCTCGATGCAAAAAAAGCACGCATTGCTGAACTAGACGAACAGATGAGTGCACCAACGTTTTGGGATGACCAAAATGCAGCACAAGTTGTTATTAATGAAGCGAACGGATTAAAAGAGCAGGTAAATGAATTCGAGGAACTGGCTTCTTCCTATGAAGACCTGGAAATCGCACACGAGCTTGTGAAAGAAGAAGCAGATGCTGACATGCAAAAAGAGCTTGTTAAAGATACAAAAGAACTGATCGCAAAACTGAACGACTTCGAGCTTCAGCTTTTATTAAACGAACCTTACGATAAAAACAACGCGATCCTGGAACTTCACCCAGGTGCGGGTGGTACGGAATCTCAAGACTGGGCGTCCATGCTGCTTCGCATGTACACTCGTTATGCTGAGCGCCAAGGCTATAAAGTGGAAACACTGGACTATCTTCCTGGTGACGAAGCTGGTGTAAAATCCGTAACGTTGAGCATTAAAGGGCATAACGCATACGGCTATTTGAAGGCAGAAAAAGGGGTTCACCGTTTAGTTCGTATTTCGCCGTTTGATTCGTCAGGCCGCCGTCATACATCATTCGTTTCATGTGAAGTAATGCCTGAGATCACGGATGATACCGAGATCGAAATCCGCACAGAGGATTTGAAGGTCGATACGTACCGTGCGTCAGGTGCGGGCGGTCAGCACGTTAACACGACGGATTCTGCCGTTCGTATTACACATACACCAACGAACACGATTGTTTCCTGTCAGACAGAGCGTTCTCAGATCAAGAACCGTGAACGTGCGATGAAGATGTTAATGGCAAAGCTTGTTCAGCGCCGTTTGGAAGAACAGCAGGCACAATTGGCTGAAATCCGCGGCGAACAGAAGGAAATCGGCTGGGGAAGCCAGATCCGCTCATACGTTTTCCACCCGTACAGCTTAGTAAAAGACCACCGTACAAACACTGAGGTAGGTAACGTGCAATCCGTAATGGATGGCGAGATCACGCCGTTTATTGATTCTTATCTACGTTCTAAACTGTAAAATGCTTACGGTTCTTATTGCTTTTTATCTTTAAGACTTCATCTGCAAGTTGATTGGAGCGCAAGGTGCGAGACTCCTGGGGGATCAGCGTGCCAACTACCTGAATATTCTTCTCGCAGGGCATGCGACGAGGAAGCTCGCTTCGTTAGGAGTTGCTTTTAGACGCAGGAGCACACATGCTTCATTGAGACTCCTATCGGCGTAAAGCGACGAGTGGGCTCACCGCACGCCCCCCCCCCCCGGAAAGCGAGTACCTGGAGCGGAAATCAACCACTCTTAGTTGTAACGAAGCTTACAAAAACAGCCAAATTTAAAAAACTTCCGAGCCCCATGCTTCGGAAGTTTTTTTTAGTCTAATTTTGTGAGAGCATTCTTTGTAACAAGGTCAATCTTATTTTGCTGCCCCTTTTTTGCAATCTCCACATTCCCATTCTCGTAAATCCACACCACTTGGTACTCAACACCTTTATAAACGACACGACTTCCTACTTCTATATCCATCGCTTCACCTCAATAAAAGTACCTTATGGTTAATTATACCTATAAACAGAAGGAAGTATATTGGGAAAATCATAGGATGCTGATATCATTTAGCGTTACATTTATAAAGCTATTTTCCCAACTTAGAAGTTTTACAAACGATACCTTCATGTGTAGATATATTTTTTTAAACAGTTGTTCAATGGTTAATCCAATGCTATCGCAAACAGTTCGGAATTTTTGACCGCCTCTTCACAATTTTTAGAAAAATCTAGAAAACCTTAAACATTTGTTTAAATGCCCTACATAGTGGCTTAACAATTCCGCTTTATCCTTAAAGGTGCAAGATAAATTATTGGTCCTAGGGGGAAAACGGAGTGGAAAAGAAACCATTGGATAGAAGAACCTTTTTAACGTATTTAGGAACAGGGGCAACAGCACTTGCAGCAGCAACTTCTGGTTTAGGAGTGCTAACAGACAAAGCGAATGCTCAATCAGACAGCTTAATGCGCATGAAGCCTCGCAAAAAAGGATTTAAGTTTCACCCGATCGCACCAACAGATAAAGACGACCTAGTTCTTCCAAAAGGTTATAAATATGAAGTAATCGCATCTTACGGTGATGTGATCAATAAAAAAGGCGACACATTTGGATTCAACAACGATTTTACAATGTACTTTCCGATCGAGGACTCAAGCGAACACGGTTTGCTTTGGGTGAACCATGAATACACGAACCCTTTATATGTAGAAGGCGAAAAAAATGGCGACAAATATACCGCAGCTCAAATCGAAAAAATGCTATACAACCAAGGCGGTTCCATTATTGAAGTTCAAGTTAAAAACGGCAAGTGGACGCTGAACAAAGATTCTGAACTTGCACGCCGTGTAACAGGTTTAACACCTTTCGCGTTGACGGGGCCAGCTAAAGGAAACGCTGCCGTATCTGGAGCCACTTCTGTACAGGGAACATTTGCGAACTGTTCAGGCGGACGTACACTTTGGAACACGGTCATGTCATGTGAAGAAAACTATGAAGATACTTCAGAAGCGGCTGGTTTAGACCAAACTCACTACGGCTGGGTGATTGAAGTAGACCCGTTCGACCCGAATTTCAAAGTAAGAAAGCACACAGCTCTTGGCCGCTTCAATCACGAAAATGCGAGCATGGGCCTCGCGAAAGACGGACGCGTAGTCGTTTATATGGGTGACGATAAAAAAGATGCGTGCGTGTACAAGTTTGTGAGTAAAGGTAAGTATGTGGAAGCGAAAGGCAAAGAAAACAGCAAGCTTTTAGAAGAAGGAACACTTTACGCAGCTGATCTGCAAAAGAGCAAGTGGGTAGCAATAACGATTGAAGCTGTTCGTGAAAAAGCAGCAGGAAACGCTGAACTTCTAGAAAAGTTCAAAACACAAGCTGATGTCGTTGTGAATGCACATGACGCTGCCATCTTACTAGGCGCAACACCAACAGACCGTCCGGAAGATGTTGAGATTTCACCACTAGATCAAACAGTGTTCATCGCACACACAAACAATGATAAGCACGGAAACATTCACGGACACATCACACGCTTTTTTGAAAAAGACGGAGACCATGGCGCAGAGGAATTCGACTTTGAAATCTTTGCAGCTGGCGGACGCCAAAGTGGATTCAGTGCACCAGATAACCTAACGTTTGATTCAAACGCGAACCTTTGGACCGTAACTGATATTTCATCCAGCAAACTGAACTCTGCTGCGTGGACGAGTTTCAAAAACAACGGCATGTTCATGATTCCGACAGTCGGTCCAGACAAGGGAGTTGCATTCCAGTTCGCATCAGCTCCAAAAGAAGCAGAATTGACGGGACCATCTTTTACACCAAATGAAAGAACACTATTCCTTTCTGTGCAGCATCCAGGTGAGGAAACAGAAGATAAAGCAAATCCGACAAGCACATGGCCGCAAGTTCGCGGAGGCAACCAACCGCGTCCATCAGTAGTGGCGATCACTGGCTTTAAGTTTTAATGAGTAACAAATTCTAAGGAGGCGATCCACATGGGTTTTACTAACATCGGAGTACCAGGCTTGATTCTGATCTTAATCATCGCGCTTATCATCTTTGGGCCATCAAAACTGCCGGAGATCGGACGCGCATTCGGAAGCACGCTTCGTGAATTTAAGAGTTCTGCAAAAGATTTAATGTCTTCTGATGAAAAAGAAGAAAAACCGCAGTCAAAATAATGAGATTTAGTGAGGGAAGATGCGGGCCGCAATAGCAAGCTTGCATCTTTTCTTCATTAAAAAGAGGAAGGAGGCAAAAGTTGTGAAACCAGAAGAGATGTACTTTGTGGAACATCTGGGTGAACTTCGAAAACGGATCATCATAACGCTCGCTATGTTCATGACGGTTCTCGCAGTGTCCTTTTTCTATGTGGAGCCGATCTACAGCTGGCTGATTCGCGATCTGGACCAGCAGCTTGCGGTCCTCGGACCAAGTGAAATTCTTTGGGTCTATTTCATGATATCCGGCGTAATTGCGATCGCACTCACCATTCCGGTTGCTGCTCATCAAACGTGGATGTTCATTAAGCCGGCATTGGATAAAAAAGAACAAAAGGTGACGCTGTCGTACATTCCCGCTTTGTTTCTATTATTTTTGCTAGGGTTGTCATTTGGCTATTTCGTGGTTTATCCGATGGTGCTAAACTTTTTGCTCGGACTATCTGAAGGGAACTTCCAAACCTTTTTCACATCGGAAAAATATTTCAAGTTCATGCTGAACTTGACACTGCCGTTTGGATTTCTGTTTGAGATCCCGCTCGTGGTGATGTTCCTGACTTCACTCGGAATCATCAATCCTATTATGCTGGCAAAAGCACGTAAGATCTCATACTTTGCACTCGTCGTCGTGGCCGTGTTGATCACACCGCCAGACCTTGTGTCAGATTTTCTCGTGGTGATACCGCTTCTCGTCCTGTATGAGATCAGCATCATGCTATCAAGGTGGGTGTACCGAAAGAAGCTTGTAGCTGAACGTTTAGAGGAACAGGAAGAAAAAGTTGTACAGATGAAAAGACCTTCATAATAAATAAGGAGCGGAGTGTCCAGCAGCCACTCCGTTTTTATTCGTCTAAAAGGGGTTTTAAGTCGTACTTAAGCGATTTTGTCGATCCAGAGTAAGGGAGATAAAGTGCCTTAAGTAAATGATAGGCTTGACTGCTGGTTGGAAGATTGAGAAAATCCTTAAACTCTTTATTTGTAATTTCAGTTGAGATCAACAGGGCATAATCTTTTAAAGCATGGATGTGAGCATCTTTATAATATTGATTGCAATTTATACAATACCAGCTTCTTTTTGTTCGTACTAAAGTAATATGCTCACAATCTAAACACAGCACACCTTTGATAAGTTCGTTTTTATCAATCTTAAACAGACTACAAACATCAGGATTATAAGGTGTGTGCAGTTTTGTAAGAACCCTGCTAACTTTTTTGATATCTTTTTTAGACAGCACTTCTTTCGCATGTTTTCTATTCAGATCATCAAACTTCCATTTTAAATCACCACTTTTAATCACTTTATTAATAGCTTCCTTATGACCGGGTGCGCTTTCAACAAGCGTTTTAGGATTGGTAATTACAACTAATGCTTCTATTGGAATAAACGGAACTTTGTTATGCAATAAAATTTCTGATAAGTGGTAAGCTTGTCTTTCTGTTTGTTGAATTGGATCATCAAATGACTCTTTTCTGCCATCATTTAATCTAATAACCTGTGAAAAGAGATTATCAAAGTAAATATGCCCTGCGATATTTTTAATTTCTAATATGAGAAAAAATTTTGAAGTAATAATAAGGGTATCAATCTGAAAATAATAATCTTGATGAAGAATTCTAATGTTATGGAGGAATTTAACTCCTTCTTGGGGGAGATAACGATAAAAATAATCCATGGAGAGTTCTCCACGTATACCAGCCATCTGTTTTGCGAGAAATTCCTCTACATCTTTTCTTTTAAACTGCTGAAGAGGTATTCTTTTTAATAAAGTGTTCATTTTTTTTATCAAAATAGGAGATTTCCGCTTATTATTTTCTATACCATCCAACTCCTTTCAAATGTAAATAGATAATGCCGCATTCTTACGTTTTAGTAAAAAGCCAGTTTACCCGAAAAGTTAGCAGTTAGTTGATAATCCCACGGAAAAGACAATTAATCCCACGTTAAATGGATTAATTCCTGGCTTAATTTTGAGAATCCCACTTAAAATGAAATATAACCACGAGTCGACACTCTACGACAAAATCGAGACTCCCCATAGTTAAACAAAACAACAAAAACGACCGAACTGGCCCCGCCAGTTCGCACCTATTCAATTTCCCATCCATAAATCACCCACTTCACCCCATCACCGCGGCACTAAGGTCTCATTTACAAGGGCATACTAGGCTTGGTATACTTTTTGCGTTTGAAAGAAATCTGAAATTCCTTATGAAAGTTTGAGGTTTATAGACAGCTATGATGATGGCAATGAGAAAAAGACGTGGTGGAATCTTGCACCCGACAGTGGAACTTATTTTAGAATATATTTATGTTGTAATCGGCTCAGGGCTTGTGGCTCTGGCATTCTCGGTGTTCCTGCTACCTAACGAAATCGCTTCGGGTGGAGTGAGCGGTATCTCAACAATCCTATACGGACTCTTCCAATGGAAACCCTCTTATGTGCAGTGGAGTCTCAACATACCGCTGTTCATCGCAGGACTTTTCTTCCTTGGAAAAAGATTCGGCGCAAAAACGCTTGTCGGAACACTTGTGCTGCCATTCTTCGTTTTTATCTTTGAAGAGTGGGGAGCGGCTACACAAGAACCCCTCTTAGGTGCGATCTTCGGTGGTCTTGGAATCGGTGCGGGACTTGGGATCGTGTTCCGAGGAAAAGCATCAACAGGGGGAGTGGACCTCCTCGCACAGATCATCCACAAATATATCGGGGTCTCACTCGGTACGATTATCCTATTTATTGACGGAACGATCGTACTTGCATCAGCTTTTATCTTCGGAATCGAACAAGCACTTTACGCGCTAATCGCGATGTTTATTACTGCAAAAACGATCGATGTTGTGCAGATTGGACTGGGGACGTCAAAAATGGCGCTTATCATTTCTGATCAAGAAGAAGAGCTGCGTCAAGGCATCCTTACTCACATCTATCGCGGTGTTACGAAGATCAATGCATTTGGCGGTTACACGCAGGATGAGCGGCCGATGCTGATGGTCGTTGTTGCACAATATGAAGTTACGAAATTAAAACAATATGTAAAAAGCGTTGATCCTTCAGCCTTCGTAATCGTTGTAAATGCGAATGAAGTACTTGGAGAAGGGTTCAAGCGCGGATAATCACCCATAATTCCATAAGTCGAATCTTGCCAGCCGTTGACACACACGGCTGGCTTTTGTATGTTTTTGTAGGACTTATGACATAAATCAGCCGTTCTTACTACAAATTCTGTAATATAAACCGATGTTATGTACCGTATGCACAGTACAAAAGTGCCTAATTTTCATTTCGATGGTCGACTTTAGCCACCGAATGTCGAAAAGTTTACTTGCAGGTTTTATGTGATTGTGAAGGATTTCAGCGAATCGTGTCGTATTTTAACTATCACAGCAACAAGAAAACACGACCAAGGTCCCTTGTTTGAGACAAGATGAAATACAATTGTAATAAAATTGTCAGTTCGAGATGTTATAATAGTTATTGCGGAAAAAAACTGACATTTATCGCGTGATT
Source organism: Fictibacillus arsenicus (assembly GCF_001999465.1). Classification (GTDB taxonomy): domain Bacteria; phylum Bacillota; class Bacilli; order Bacillales; family Fictibacillaceae; genus Fictibacillus; species Fictibacillus arsenicus. The sequence goes on along the minus strand of NZ_MQMF01000001.1, from coordinate 813,220 downwards.
GTCGAAAAGACTTTATAAATAGATTGTTGATTGATTAGGGAAATATTTTTTGGGGTAGTAAGGAAGTGATTTAGTTTGATAGAAATGATTGATGTTTGGAAAACATACCCGAATGGTGTTATGGCATTAAACGGGATTGACGTCTACATAGAGAAAGGTGAATTTGTTTATGTAGTTGGACCCAGTGGTGCCGGAAAATCTACATTTATAAAATGTATGTATCGTGAAGAAAAGCCGACACAAGGATCTATTATTATAAACGGTACGAACCTTGCGAAGGTAAAAGAAAGACAGATTCCAAAAGTCCGCAGAAAAATGGGCGTTATCTTCCAGGACTTTAAACTTTTACCGCGTTTAACGGTTTACGAAAACGTAGCGTTTGCGCTGGAAGTTATTGAGGAAACACCAAAAGTGATCAGAGAACGTGTTATGGAAGTTCTTGATTTAGTTAAGTTGAAAAATAAAGCCCGCATGTTCCCGGATGAACTATCCGGAGGAGAACAGCAGCGTGTATCGATTGCGCGTTCTATCGTGAACCGGCCGCCAGTTGTCATTGCGGACGAGCCTACGGGGAACCTGGATCCAGAAACCGCGTGGGAAATCATGGACATTTTTAAAGAAATTAACGACCGTGGCACGACAGTTGTCATGGCGACTCACAATAAAGAAATCGTTAATACAATCACAAAGCGCGTAATTGCCATCGAAGGCGGCCGAATTGTACGTGATGAGGCGAAAGGGGATTACGGCTATGAAGATTAGAACAATAAAACGTCACTTAGTAGAAGCATTTAAAAGCATGGGACGAAACGGCTGGATGTCTTTCGCTTCGATCTCTGCAGTAACCGTAACACTGCTATTAGTAAGTGTATTCTTGGCGATTCTATTGAACATCAACCATATTGCCAGTCAAATAGAAGATGATGTACAAATCAGAGCTTATATTGAAAGAACAGAGAAATCCGAGAACTATGATGCCTATCAAAAACAGCTCGAGAACCTTGAAAAGGTAAAATCAGTTAAGTATCAGTCAAAAGAAGAAGGGCTAGATGAATTAATTGAAAGTCTTGGAGATGAAGGAGAAGCATTTTCTTCACTAAAAGATGAGAACCCGCTTCGTGATGCTTTTATCATCTATACGGACAAACCGCAAGATACGGCTGCGGTAGCTAAAGAAGTAGATAAACTTAAATTCGTAAATAAAGTTGAGTATGGACAAGGGACAGTTGAAAAACTCTTTAAAGTTACAGATGCTGCCCGAAACGTTGGAATCGTGCTCGTTCTAGGACTCGTATTTACAGCGATGTTCCTGATCTCAAATACTATAAAATTAACCATTGTTACGCGTCGCCGCGAGATTGAAATTATGAAACTTGTTGGTGCGACAAATGGATTTATCCGCTGGCCGTTCTTTATTGAAGGATTTGCATTAGGTGTTATGGGCGCTATCCTTCCAATAATCGTAATTGCAGTAGGATATCAAGCGATATTTGACATCGTAAACCAAAAGCTTGGGACAGTGTTTATCGAGCTGCTTCCAGTAACACCGCTTATTCCTCAGTTGTCATTGTTGATGCTGCTGATCGGCGGAGTTATCGGAGTATGGGGAAGCTTGACGTCTGTTCGTAAGTTCTTAAAGATTTAATAGATCGCAGAAGTAAAGATTCAAGAAAACGAAACAAATTAATAGGGGTTAGGGAGGAAAACGAATGAAAAGCAAAGTGTTTGGTACAGTGCTGTCTTTAAGTTTGGCACTGAGCGCTTTTACTGTGTATCACTCTGAATCCGTCGTTCATGCGGAATCTTTATCAAGCATCAAGAAAAAACAACAAGAGAATGAAAAAAAAGCTAAGGATTCACAGTCTAAGCTTGATGAAAACAAAAAAAGCCAGGCTTCACTGGAAGCAGAGGTTGAGCGTCTTGATAAGTTAACAACTGCAACTGATGAAAAGATTATCCAAAAGCAGGCAGATATTAAAGAAACAAAAGAAGAAATCGCACAGTTAAAAGCAGAAATCACTGTCGTTCAAAAGCGAATCGATGAGCGTGACAAGCTTTTAAAAGAACGTGTTAACTCCATGTACGAATCGGGTGGAGCTGTTTCGTACCTTGAAGTTGTTCTAGGTTCAAAGGATTTCGGTGATTTCCTTGACCGTGTTCTTGCGTTGAACATGATCGCAGAACAAGACCGTCAGCTTTTAGAAGAACAAAAGAAAGATAAAGAGCTTCTTGAGACTAAAATGGCGTCTGTTGAGAAAAAACTTAGCAATCTGCAGAATGCAATGAAAGACTTGCAAAAGCTTCAAAAGCAGCTAAGAGCACAAATGGCTGAAAAAGACCGTTTGATGGCTTCTCTTCAATCAGAAGAAGAAGAACTGCATAAAGAAGCACACAAGATTGAAAACGAAGGTGCGATCCTGAAAGCTCAGGAAGAAGCGTTCCGTGCTGAACAAGCTCGTGCAGCTGCACGTGAAAAAGCACGTAAATCTTCATCAGGCGGATCAGCTCCATCAATGGGACCTGTTTCAGGCAATGGCTTGATTATTAAACCTGCAGCTGGAGCTGTTACTTCAGGATTTGGTATGAGAAGCAGCGGTATGCATGAAGGAATCGACATCGCACAAGGCGGAACAGTTCCAATCTATGCAGCAGCTGATGGAACGGTAATTAAGTCCGAGTATTCATCTTCATACGGTAATGTGGTTTATATCTCACATTCAATCGGTGGACAGCAGTGGACAACCGTTTATGCTCATATGAGCAGCCGTGCTGTATCAGGCGGTTCTGTATCAAAAGGACAGTTCCTAGGAAACATGGGGAACACTGGTCGTTCTTCTGGTCAGCATCTGCACTTTGAGCTTCACAAAGGACCTTGGAATGCAGGGAAAACAAATGCTGTAAATCCTGCGGCATATTGGTAAAATAAACTCATAAAGTAAACAAGCTATTCATATAGTGAAGTAGGAGACAGGCTTCTTTCGTCGAATCTCTTACAATGGAAGGCATCGCACTTTGCAGGGTGTGATGCCTTTTCCTGCAAAAATGAGGTGAGCAGAATGAACGTAAATAAAAAGATGTTAGCCCTGCTGATTGTTGTGTCGTTGCTTGTTGGTGCTGGTGGAATGTATGGCTCAATGGCACTGTTTGGGAACGAATCAAAATTTGTTCAAAACGATGGTGTAAGCGATCTTCCGAAAACGAAGACGAAAGTTAACAGCGATGAAGAGTTTGCAAAGCTTCAAAAAACGTACGAGATTATTTCATCTCGATATGTAGAAGATGTAGATCGTGAAAAATTGCTTGAAGGCGCTATTCAAGGAATGGTAAAAACGCTGAAAGATCCTTATTCTGTGTATATGGATGAGGATACAGCAAGCCAGTTCACGCAGTCATTGGATTCTTCTTTTGAAGGAATCGGTGCCGAAGTAAGCATGGTGGACGGCAAAGTAACGATTGTTGCACCGTTTAAAGATTCCCCTGCCGAAAAAGCTGGCTTAAAGCCGAATGATCAGATCGTTACGATCGACGGAAAAAGTGTTGAAGGATTGGACCTTTATAAAGCCGTACTGAAGATCCGCGGTGAAAAAGGCTCTGTCGTCACTTTAGGTGTTAAGCGAAGCGGAGTGAACAACGTCATGCCGATCAAAGTCACACGTGACGAGATTCCGATCGAGACCGTTTATTCGGATATCGAAAAAGTAAACGGCAAAAACATTGGCGTCATCGAGATTACGTCTTTCTCTGAAAAAACAGGATCAGACTTTAAGAAGCAGCTGACCGAGCTTGAAAAGAAAGAAATCGACGGACTTGTTATTGATGTCCGCGGTAATCCAGGAGGATATCTTGAGGCGGTAGACAGCATTCTTCGCCAGATCATTCCGGAAAATAAGCCGTTTGTTCAGATTGAAGACCGAAAAGGAAACAAAGAGCGTTATGTTTCCACGCTTAAAGAAAAGAAAGATTATCCGATCGTAGGATTGATTGATAAAGGCAGTGCTTCAGCATCTGAGATTCTAGCTGCCGCCCTTCAAGAAGCTGGCAGTTACGATCTTGTCGGCGAGAAATCATTTGGTAAAGGAACGGTTCAGCAGTCCATCGACTTAGGTGATGGCTCAAACATTAAGCTGACACTGTTTAAATGGCTGACACCTGACGGAAACTGGATTCATAAAAAAGGTGTGAAGCCAACGTATGAAGTGAAACAGCCTGAATACTTCTACACGAATCCGATCTCAATCGAAAAGCCGCTTGTGTATGACATGAATAACGAGCAAGTTAAAAATGCTCAAATAATGCTGAACGGATTAGGTTTCCAAACTGGACGTGAAGACGGTTATTTTGATGAGAAGACCCAGGCTGCTGTAACAGCGTTCCAGCGTGCGAACAGCTTATCAGCAACAGGTAAAATCGATCAAAAGACAGCAGGTAAGATGGAAGCGAAAGTAATCGATTCGATCCGTAACGAGAAAAACGATGTTCAGCGTAAAACGGCCATCGAATTACTTGCAAAATAAGGCTTTATGGCAGGAAAAAAAACCGAAACACGAATACTATCCGTAGAGGAAATATTCTCTGCGGATTTTTTTGTAAGCTTGTTATAAAAGTATGAAACATTTGAAAGAGGTTGATTTCCGCTCCAGGCTGCTCGCTTTCCGGGGGGCGTGCGGTGAGCCTCCTAGCGCTTTGCGCTTTTAGGAGTCTCACATTCATAGGAGTTAGTGTGCTCCTGCGTCTACTAGTAATTTCTGACGAGGATGTTCCTCGTCGCATGCCTTGCGAGAAGAATAATCAGGTAGCAGGCACGCTGATCCCCCAGGAGTCTCACACCTTACACTTCAATCAACTTTTCAATGAAGAAATGAAATAAGCCACTAGTGTACTTTCTAAAGGGGAAAACAAAATGGGATCACTAAATGTTGGAGACATACTGTTTCAGCTTATGGCTTTCTTAGTTCTGCTCGCTATCATTAGCGGAATCGGGATGCTGATTAGACGAGCTGTATCAAGTGATAGAAGACTTAAAAGAATTGAAGAAAAAGTGGATAAACTGCAAGAAGAGAAGAGGAGAGAACGCCCATGACAGACACCTTTGTGAACGAACTGATAGAAGGCATCGGGCTGCTTTTTTTACACCCGCTTTTTTATGGATTTATATTCGTAGCATTCTTGATCGGGCTCAAACGAGTAAAACGGGAACGAAAAGAATTTAAAGTAAAAGTTCACCCCGTGATCGATAACCTAATATTTTCATTGCTGCCTGGTATTTTAATTGGACTCATAGGATCGGTTATCTTTATTGCTGCTGGCGTGACTTTGCCGATTGGAATGATTGCTTTAATCGGCTTGATGTATGCAGTTCTGGCACTAACCATGAAAACCCGCTTTATGGCACCGGCATATGCGGTAAGCTTAGCTGCGATCGCAGGTCTTTTACTGCCTAAGCTAAATACCGGTATGGCACTCGTAGATAAATGGATTGAAGATATTCAAAATACACCGCTTGATTCATTAGCTGTCATTCTAGGCGTGCTTTTGATCCAAGAAGGGATCTTGATTTTATGGAAAGGTGCAGACCGTACTTCGCCGCGTCTTTTTAAAGGAAAAAGAGGACATTATGTAGGAGCGCACGAAGCAACACGATTCTGGATCGTTCCTCAATTTCTCGTTCTTCCTGTTGGGTCGATCCCTGTATTAGACTGGTGGCCATTATTTCCGATGGGAGCTGTCGGGTTCTCGTTTTTCCTAGTGCCGTTTGCAATCGGTTATCGCCAACTTGTTACACACACGCTGCCTGTTGAAGCGATTAAACATCTTGGTAAGCAAGTTACACTTTTAGGTTTTCTTGTTCTAGCCATTGCAGCTGCCGGTCACTTTTATAATCTGCCGCTATTGATTGCCATTGCGATTGCAGCCGGTCTTGCCGGCCGTGAGCTTATTACGCTCATTACCAGTCAGCGAGATGACACAAGACCTTCTCTTTTTGTTCAAAGGGATAATGGGGTTATCATACTTGCTGTCGTGCCTGGAACTCCCGCCGCTAAAATGGGATTAAAGGTCGGAGAAATAATCGTAAAAGTAAACGGCGTAACACTGACACATGAAACCAGCTTGTACAAAGCACTTCAAATTAACGCAGCCTATTGTAAACTTGAAGTACTTGACCTAAATGGAGAAATCCGTTTCGTTCAAGGCTCACTATATCAAAACGAACATCACCAGTTAGGTGTACTTCTTGTTCATGATGTAGTGAAACGAAATGTTGCAGTAGGTAACTAAGTGTAATTTTCATGATTAACCGGAATCTGGTCAAAATTCCCTGAATGATTTTCATAATTTCCCGGAATGAATTACACAAGTTTATTTTGAATTCATCCTTAACTTATATAATTAGGGTTTGCCAAATAGGTAAACTCTTTTTTTGTTATTCAACAAACGGGTCAGATTGTGGAGTAACTCTTAAATTGCGTAATAGACTTCATACTACGCAGCAATTTGGTTAATTGATAAATCTATATTTAATTATTCGCAAGTATGATAAATGTTGACAAAAATCTTCAAGAAAAACGTCGTATAATAAAAATATAAGTCGACAATTCGACATTTATGGTTTATATATTAAAGGTTAATATTGGTTATTATAACAAAAAATCACTATAACATAGGAGGTATTAGCCGTATATGGAAGTGGAGAAGGGGAGGGCTGTAAATAACCAGAAACAGGTATTTCAAAGATATTTGTTCCTTATTACAATTATTTCATCAATGCTAATTTCAGGTTTAATCGGATATACAGCTAGTCAAATAGTTGTCAACAATAGTGTTGGTGACCCAAAAGAGAGCAATTCTACAACAGAATATTCTGGTATGAAAAACCAAGTAAATGAGGCTAGAAATAATTCGTTAAAAGTAATAGATACAGAACTACCTAAAATAATTAGCGATCTTGAAAAATACAATCAGGATATAAATTTATTAGTTGAAAATGTTGATTGGCTAAAGGATAATTTAGCTCTTATAAGGGATTCTATTGGTAAAATTGACTCAGCATTTACCGTCGTTAAAGGAGTCAACACTTTTGTTGATCTTCCTATTGTAGGTAACATAGGTGATAACTTAAGTATTAAAATAAGTACTAATTTAGCTATAACAAAGATTCAACTTGATGAAATTAATAGTATATTACTTGATTTGGAGAACTTAACAGTTATAAAAAAAGAAATGAGTGACTCTCATAAAAAGTTAAATATTTTATATAAAAAATATCAAAAAGAAAAAAACATTGAACAGTTATTTCAAATTGAACAAGAGCTTAACTCTAACTTAATTTATCAGATTGATGAATTAAGGAATTCTACTATAGAGGCTCGTAAAGTTTTTGAACTATCTTCAAGTGTTTTAATTACAGTAGATAAAACTGGATCACTTTTTAATTCCATACAGGAAATGGGGGAAAATACGTTAGATGCAATTCAGTTTTGGAAAGAAAATGAAATTCAAGCAGATACAAACAAAAGTTTAGAAAAAGATTTAGTTGCTACCATGGAAAAGATTCAAGAGTTACCTAATGAATTGGCTACACGATCCAAGAGTAGCATTTCGTCAATAAGCACTTTTCAAAGAGAGCTACAGACTATAAAGATAGCACAAATGATCATTACTGAGTGAAAGGGGGAAACCCCTTTTTTTCGTATATAGACAGGTTACGGTTAACCATATTCATGTAAGGTAATAGAAGTTTCACGCAATCGAGTGTTACTCTGATAAAGTTATTAATTGTTGCGCAGTACAACCATACTGTTCAGTAGGATGTGAAAAAGAACGATAGCCACAAATTGACTATCATCCTTCTTCAACTATAGGGTGCTTTAATTGAACAAGAGCTCTTAAATGTTCATTACAAATACCACTAATAAACTAAAAGATTTATCTGTTTTTTCACCGATCACAATGCAATACTACAAAACATTTCAGCTTAGTTGGTATTATGATGAAAGAGAACCTTAAGCAAGCTTCCAATTAGGAGGCTTACGATAAGGTTCATTATCCGAATAGTTTACTGAGGATGTAAATAATAGTCGTCATTATTATTACTTGAACAACGATAGTATATGTTCTCTTAAGGAAGTTACCCTTGTATTTTTCCCATTCAAAAACAACCAGGAAAAAAAGGATAGCCAATGCTGTAAAAAAACTATTCAGTATAGACATGATTTCACCACTTTATGATTTTTAGTTTACCCACCTTTTTTTTATCGTGATGCTTTTGTCAGGAGAAATTGTGAAACTAACTCTTCTGTGCCAAGTATAATCTTTACCCGTTTTACTAATGTAAACTATTACTTGCTTTGTTCCACTTGAAGGTATATGCGCACTCATGTGACAGTTCAACATACCAAGGTCTTTCTTACGTAATTTATTGTGTCCTGAGGAATGGAAATACAAGGATTAAAATCATTGAAGGTAACTTAACTCTACTCAAAAGATTCGGTATTCTAACTACTATTATCATAGATTCTAAGGCGTTAATTTTTGGGATAAGAATGTATAAGAACTTTTATTTTTTCTACATAACAAAACTCACTGGCATTTTTCCATATAAATTCTTACATATTAAATTTTACCACGAACGGACAGATTGAGTTGTTTGCACATCCAGTTTCAGAGGTAATCTCTCTTACCCATGAAAGGCCATATTAAAAGGTCTTAATACTAATGGAAATGAGCATTTACAAAAAATTTACCCATGATCAATGAGAAGTTCACAATTAACTGTTACTTTTGTTAATGTGTTTAAACATGATTCAAAATATAATTAAAGCGAGGGAGACAACTATGAATAAATATAAGAAAAAGCTGGGAATAGCGCTTACTGCTGTTCTGACTGCAACTACAATATCGACCGCATATGTAACGACAGGATCTTCAGCTGCACCTTCAGAAGATGTAAACGTAATAAAAAATGATGAACCCACGGCAGATCGGATTGATCAATTGAAAGACATCGCCATGCATTTTTACTGGCATGGAGGAGATGTTCAAAAAGCGGAAAAAGAAATATTCAAGGGTATAACACTCAAAGGAAAATTCGATGTTGTCGAGAACGCATTTAAAGAAGCTGCAACTATCGATCCTCTGGATAATAATCTAAAGATTTCACTCGCATCTACACAGGTTATCCAGAAAAAAATTCCAGCTGCTCTTCAAACCTATAAACAAATATTAAACATAGACCCGGACCACTTTGATGCAAACTTGCTCTATGGGACTTATTCAAAAGTTAACGGAGATGAAAAATCCTATAAAACATCTTTAGCTAAAATGATGCAGATCGATCCAGAAAGAACAAAAGAATATATCCAAAAGTTTGAGAAAACTGAAGATATTATGGATACCACTTTTAATACGGAAATTCCAGAGGGAATACCTCAAAAAGACCATGCTATCATAATCCTAGGCTACGCTCTTGCAGAGGATGGTACCATGAAAGAAACTCTTATCGAGCGTTTAAATGCAGGTCTAAAGATTGCAAAAAAATACCCGAATTCAAAAATAATTGTATCAGGCGGAGTACCAAAACAAGGGATAACTGAAGCGGATGCAATGAGTGAATGGTTAATTGAACAGGGAATCGAAAAAGAAAGAATCATCCTTGAAAGTAAGTCCACAGACACTGTAGAAAACGGACTGTTCTCAACGAATATCCTTGAAAAAGAAGGATTAAAGGATGTAACCCTTGTAACAAGTGCAAGCCACATGAGAAGAGCGTTAACTGTATTTAGCGAAGCGAGCGATCTGCAAGATAAAATTAACGGGAAGAACACCGAGAGAGACTTTACAAATATGGTATATCTAGATTACCCATCAATCGAGGAAGCACAGGAAGTCACAAAAGATGAGAGAATGGTTATCTACCGTGATCTTCTTAGAACTTCAGGAATCTGGCAATATCCTGAAATGCAGAGATAACTTTTTGTCTCAAAGCTTACCTTTCTTTGAAAACACGTTTTTAAAGGATTAGTTGAAAAGCATCCTTTTAACCGGAATACTGGATAACCAAGTAAGGAGTAAGCTAAGAAACTTATAAGGGGTACTCTTTTGGCGTACAAAACAGCAAAAAGTAATGCAAATCGCTAGCTAATTCACATATGAATTAGCTAGCTTATTGTTATAGTTTAGCATTTTTATAATAATAGTAATCTCAAGTTACACGATCGGATGCATATCTTTAAGAAGGAAATATGCATCATTTATAAAAAAATAGAACAGGAAAGTTAAGAACATATAATTATATAGTAACTGAGAAACAAAGGAACACAAATCCGATTAGAAGCAACCATGACCGGATAGCCTGAAAGAACATCCATAGAGTCCTTATCTCCTTCCAATCAGTTGGTGGATTATCTGATTTCCAGCGTTTGATTTTCTTGTTGATAGGAACATTAAATATGATAGTAATTATCGTTGCTAATACAAACATTCCAGCACAAGAAACACGAAAGATTAATTCGATACTATCAAGATCATGATTTAATACAACATATAACACAGTAAGTATGACGCAAGCAGGCATTAGTACGGGCATAATAATTCCATAGGTTCTTAGTGAACCTTGTTCAAAGCTAATATGATGTTTTGGGGGTAATTGACGAATAACTGGATGTACCAAGGCGTATGAAGCAAACTCAGCACAAGCAGTAAATCCAGCAATAATCAACGTTAAAAAACCTATAATATCTAAGCTGTAACATCCCCTAAATTAAAATTTTTAACGCATTCTTTATAATAAAAGTATATCCTATAATGCACCACATTTTTTTAGTATTATTGGTAGTTATAAAGATTAATATTTGTACATACTTCTATCTTCAACAATCGGGTGCATTTCTGTAATAAGTTATGTACCCTTCTTTGGAAATCTAGTGCAATTGGCTGGATTAGAGTTAAAAGACCTAGTCAGTAACAAACAATACTTAGTATAAACCTCATATTTTAAAAATTTTCTAGTCAAGAAGAATGAAGATAGGAATGTCTCTTTATGTAGAAAGATTAGGAAATATAGTTCATATAAAAATGACAGAATATTCATTATTATTTATATAATATATCTACCATCTAAAGTCTTTTTAAAAACGTTTAGTCGAGGCAGTATGTTCGTACATAATTGGTTGTTTTAATTATTTGATAGGGGTGAAAAAAATGAAAAGTGAAATTTTAGTAAAAACTGCATTGGTAGGTGCATTAGTATTTTCGGCAGGAGGAACTTCTGTTTTAGCCCATGATGAGATTGGGGGAGGAGAGGAGAAAGGCGATAACCTTGCCGGTGTCGAATTAACTGTTCCATTGCTTGAGGGTAGTAAGAATACTGGCAATCTTAAGGAAGTGGCTGCTGTTCCATTGAAAGAAATCCGAGACGGTGTAAAAAACTCAACAGGAGATGTTTATGCCCATAAAGGGTTTGCCTATTTAGGAACACACCGAGCGAATGGCGGAGGGGGAGGTGTCAGAGTTTTTGATATGAAAGATCCTTCCAACCCAGTTGAAGTTTCAGTATTTGCTCCTATTCAAGGTACCTGGCAAGAAAAGGTAATCGTCAAAACGGTGAACACTAAACATTTTAAAGGTGACCTAGCGGCAGTAAGTGTCCAAAAGATGGATCAGAAAGATCCAAATTCACAGGGTGGTTTTGTATTATATGATGTTACGAATCCTCGTGAACCTAAAAAGCTCGGTTTCTGGGAATCCTCTTCTTCTGGAGCAAGGGGTACACATGAGCTGTATTTGACCGTACAAGGAGATAATGTTTATGTTCTGACTGCGGATTGCTATGCTGACTATTACTCGCATGGCAAAAAAATGGATGTTTCCATTGTGGATGTATCCAACCCTACGAATCCGAACACCATTTATGAGTTTAATCCTCGTGCCTACATACCTGAAGTCAGCGATGAAAATTATGATGGTTACAATTGGATAGATGAGGAAGGCATACAGCGTGCTGCGTTTGCTCATAGTGTAAAAACAGATGGAACAGGAAAAACGGCTTTCCTTTCTTACTGGGATTTAGGGACCATCATGTTAGATATAAGTGATGCGAAAAATCCTGTATATCTCGGAAGAACAGACTTTGCTTCAGATGTCCAAGGAGCGGCACATTCCATGGATCTTGCAAAAGGCGGAACTGTACTGGTTGAGACAAGAGAAGTATTCGGCCCAACAAGAGAGGGATTCGAATCTGCTTATGGCTATACGATGATCTATGATATTAAAGATAAAACTAATCCTGAGCTACTAAGTACATTTAGGACTGAATTTACCGAAACGATCCCTAATGGGGCTACTGTCCATGATCCAAAGGTGCACGGGAATACATTATACCTTTCACATTATTCTGGCGGAGTCAGAACGGTCGATATCACCGACCCATCTTCACCACAACAGACAGGTATGTATATCCCAAGCAAAGCAAACATATGGGGAGTTTTTGTGGACCGGAACTATATCTTGGCATCTGATATCGGATCTGGCTTAAAGGTTTTACAAAAAACCGGTGGTCCCAACATGAACAGAATGGGTGGAGTATAAAAAAATACCAAAATAAGAGTATCGAGCACATTCCTATCATGGAATGTGCTTTTTCTTAAGAAGATGATCATTTAATCAATGGAATGTCTACATTGATGCTGGCTGGTATATAGAGATGACACATGGGGAAGATCAACAGCATATTGAAAAATTAAAAGCCATCAAAAACTAAAGATTCTCTTTCATGAGTCAGTAACGGAGAATAAATGAATAGTTCTTTTTCAGCAATCAGGAGTTTTAGTAGGACAAATAATTTAATTAAAGGGGTAAGGAATGGATAAATTGTATGACGATAAATATCATCTGCATTTAGGTTATTATGAAAATAACTGTGATTATGAGTCTATTGCTTACAAGAGACTATCAGAGGATGTATGGGATATCTTCTTTGATTTTAAACATTATGGGATCAAAAATACTACCCTAGAAAATGAATTAACATTAGTGGGAAATGAAACAAGAATTTTTTCAATCAACGACAAGGAACTTAATTATGATATCGGAGTTAAACCATTTAAGAAGTGGCTAACCTTACATAAAATAATCTAATATCGATTGAACTCCTTATTAAGCAATCGGGTGCGATTCTTGAATAAGAAGGATCACCTTTTATTATTGAGCTAAAGGGCAGTTTACTTAAATAAGAGATATGAAGCCAGGTGGAATTATGAACTTTTTAATGCAATAAAGCATTGATTTCATCAGGAGTGAGTTTTAACTTTTGTCCTGCTGCAATAATAGAAGATGTTATTATTGAAACATCGTTATCGACTGTTTTGTTATAACGTTGAAATTCAAATTGTAAAGACATATCCTTTGGGTTTTCTATGCTTTTTATCGTTGATTCCATTGCTAATCCTCTCATGAGATAAACATCTCTAGCACTAGCTAACGCATTTTCTAAATCCTTTTTCACATCTTTTGGTAAATTGGAAGGTATTTGTAGATCCCATATCAATGAATTTGCTTCACTTGCAGCAGCTCTAGCATAACTCTCTTGGTCATATAGATCTTTACTGTTCCCAGCCCCATCTTTAACTAACTGAACTTGACGTTCAAATTCTTTTACTTCGTTCGTTACATCTTTCTCAAGCGAAGTAATACTTTTCACAAATGATTTAAATGATTCTTGACTCGCTAATTGTTCATCTTTAACCTTTTCTTTTAACCATAACCCAAATACTACACTAATAATTAACAAAATAGCTGCTGTTATCATGTAGCTTTTAACTTTTTCATTTTTCATCAACATTTTCTATCACCTCGTTTTCAATATTATTTAACTGAATATAGTAGCAGATATATATACAATTATATTCGAAGTAAACCAATTAACGTTTTTTTCAATTAAAGGGTGCATATCTCTTATGAAGGAGAAGTGCCTTTTTTATTGAATTTCTTAATGAACCAATGAAAAACCAGATAGTAAGAAAAGGGTGGAAGAATGACTACCTTAGGACTAATTCGTCACGGATTAACTGAATGGAACTCCTTAGGTAAGGCTCAAGGAGTAAGTGATATTCCTTTAAATGAAATTGGCAGAAAACAAGCTACCAACATTGGAGATAGGCTATCTCTTGAAGAACAGTGGGAACTGATTATTACGAGCGACTTATTTAGGGCAATTGAAACTGCGAAAATTATTGGAAGTAAAATAGGTTTGCCCATTAGTCATATTGATGAAAGGATAAGAGAAATAAATTGCGGGGAGATTGAAGGCACTACGGAAGAACTCAGAGTCAGGCATTGGGGTAGTGAATGGCGTAATTTAGATCTTGGTATGGAAAACTTTGAAGAGGTATCTAATAGAGGAATAGGCTTTTTAAAAGATATAGTTTGTACATATAAAGGTAAACGCAATTTAAAATTGGAAGGTGAATTTAATTATGAAAAGATTAGATATTCATGAATGGGATGAGATTTTTTATAATATGGAACACAAGGAAGGTTATTCTAAATGGGATTGGATTAAAGTTGTATGGGTAGATAATTCAAATAAATGGTGTATATGTTATCGTGATGAAATACTTGAAAATGGATACGAAACAGAAATGCAAGCACTTGATAGATGTGAATATTTGGAGAGTATATTATAACTTAGAAGACTATGAATAAAAAGTGTAACTTATGTAAAAGAAGAACAACTAAAACACTGTCCTTTGCTGCGCAGTACAAATAAACTGTTCAATAAATAATATGCAACAATCGGGTGCATTTCTTCAAGAAGGAGAAGTACACTTTTTATTGAATTAAAGATTCGAATCTCTTAGATTAGGAGGAATAATAACCTTGGATATATTTATTCCTCTAAAAAGTATGATTAATTAATTTTATTAATTTCTAATGTATTTACTAATATATGCAAATTTAACAGTACACTAATAAAGTAATAAGGTTTACTTCAGTAAAATAAGGTATATTATACTTGTTGAATAGATTCTCTTTAAAGATAGAAAAGTAGGTGAACAAAGTGGGGAAATATCAATTGGATTACAAAGGTCAGGTAGCTGTGGCAAAGTTTCATGAAAAACAGACGCCTGCCAAATTTGATAAAAAGAAGCATCTTGAAAAAATACGTGCGGATTATTTAAAAAAGAAGCAAAAACAAACAGATAAATAATTTGAATGAAAAACATAGGAAGATAAAATTCTCCCTATGTTTTTCTTATTCAATGTTTTTTAAAATATCTTCGCAATCGGGTGCGTTTACTGAACAAGCGGCCGCCCTTTGTTCAAGTAAAGTAGCAGGATTGTAAAAATTTCAAGTATAAAGGTGAAGCCCTATGAACAAAATCGTCATTCTAGCAGAGAAACCGTCACAAGCTAAGGCTTATTCAGATGCCTTTTCAATAAAAAAGAAAGACAAAACGTTTATTGAGTTAAACCCATGCAGCATCTTTCCAAATGGCGCAATACTTACATGGGGAATCGGTCATTTGGTAGAGCTGAAGCAACCGAAAGAATATAAACCAGAGTGGGGAACCTGGCGTTTAACTTCTTTACCAATCCTGCCTGAACGATATGAATTTAAAGTAGCGTCAGGAAAATATGAACAGTTTAATGCGGTAAAACGGTTGTTTAAGGAAGCTGACATCATCATTAACGGCTGCGATGTTGATCGTGAGGGTTCGAACATCTTTTATTCGATCTACCATATGACAGGTGTAAGGGGCAAGACCATTAAACGACTTTGGATTAATTCTCTAGAAGTGGATGAGGTCCGAAAAGGGTTTTCAACCCTTCATGATAATGAGAAAGATCTATTGCTTTATGCAGAAGCGAAAACACGTCAGATCTCTGATTGGCTCGTTGGAATGAACGGAAGTCGCCTGTATACCTTGCTTTTACAACAAAAAGGTCTTAAAGATAGCTTGAGTATTGGCAGGGTGCAGTCGCCAACAACATACTTGATCTACCAAAGACACCTCGAGATCGAGAATTTTGTGGCTAAACCTTTTTATGAAATAGAAGGGAACTTTACAGCTGCCAACGGAAAATATAAAGGCAAAGCAAAAATAAAAAGTGATAACAAAGAAGAAGTTCAACAGCTGTTAAATCAGCACAGCATAACAGGAAATGATACGGGCATCATAAAATCTGTCTCAAAAAAGGAAATGTGTATTAAATCACCTAAACTGCATGCGCTCTCTACCCTGCAATCAACAGCAAATAAAAGGTGGAAATACAGTCCGAAGAAGGTTCTAGATACGGTTCAAAAATTGTACGATAAGAAAATTCTATCCTACCCAAGAACTGACACGCAATACATAACGGAAAATGAGTTTGCCTATCTATCTGCTAATCTTGAAAGCTATCAAGATCTCATTGAGAACCGTTTTAGTCCAGCTTCTAAAAGGCCAAGTAAAAGATATGTGGATGGATCAAAGGTACAAGAACACTATGCGATTGTTCCTACAAAGATGGTTCCAACGCGTGCAAAAATTCAAGGTTTATCAACAGAAGAGAGAAACATTTACTTTGAAGTATTAAACACAACCTTAGGTATGTTTCATCATGATTGTGTGTATGAAGAAACAAAAGTAACAACGGATGTGAACGGTTTAGCCTTTGAGACGGTAGGAAAAACAGAAATCAGTAAAGGCTGGAGAGAACTGTTTAACTACAGTTCAAATGATAATAAAGGCAAGAAAGATGACCACGCTGCACAACCTCTTCCTAAACTTGAAAAAGGGGAAAACGTGAAGAGCTTGGTCAAAATGAAAGAAGGTATGACCGCTCCACCTAAGCCATACACGGAAGGTCAACTGATTTCCATGATGAAAACGTGCGGAAAATCGGTTGAAAATGAAGAAGAAATGGAAATTTTAAAAGAAGTTGAAGGGTTAGGAACGGAAGCGACACGAAGTGGAATTATCGAAACCATAAAAAAACATCAATACATCGAGATAAAAAAGAACCTTGTATATATTACCGAAAAAGGGAAGATCCTATGTCAATCGATAGAAGGTAACTTGCTTTCCAGTCCTTCCATGACGGCCAAATGGGAAGCCTATCTAAAGAAAATCGGAAACGGAAACGGTACACCTCAAGCGTTTTTGGGAAGTATCGCAAAGTTTCTCAACAAATTGATCGAAGAAGTACCTGGACAATTGAATGCAGATTCTATTCAGCAGAGTATTGATGGTGTTAAGAATTTGAATCAGGTCCCAATCGCTCTGTGTCCCCGATGCAAAAAAGGAAACATCAGCGTGAATCGTTCATACTATAGCTGCTCAGAAAATGCGAATGGTTGCAAACAAACCTTTCCAGGAAAATTACTTAGTAAAAATATTACTGAGAAACAGGTGAAGGATTTGTGCACCAAAGGCAAAACAAATGTCATTAAAGGATTCAAGCCAAAAGCGAAAGAGAAGAGAAAGTTCGATGCTATGCTCATATTAAAGGATGATTTAACGATAGGTTTTGAGTTTCCTAAAAAGCAATTTGCAAAGAAATGAATTGAGTAGGTGGCATTCCGTATTATGGTAATAAATTTTTTATTCTATAAAAGTATCAGAATTGTGGAAGAAAGGGTATTCGAAACTTGGATATTTTGAAAGGTAAGATACAAAGGTGAGGTACGTATTTATTCTAATAACTATTAATATGCTTTTGTTTGGTTGCTCAAGTACAACATCTTTTGAGGGGAAACTTTTGGAGAACAAAAAAGTTCATCTTGTAGTGGATTGTTCTGACGAAGTTAATAAAGGGGAAAATAACGCTAAAGATATAGGATATGGTTGTAAAGTAGTTGTTACTGATAAGACAGCTGTTTTCAACGAAAACGGTGAGAAAATTAATTCAGAACAGCTTCAAAAAGGAGTAAAACTAAAAATAGTTCTTTTCGGTCCCAGTAAAATTAGTAAGGATGTAGAGTCCAGGGAAATTGAAGCCAAGGAAATTCATATGCTTATTGACTAAGTATACTTTCGATGAAGACAATCATTTTTAAACAATCGGGTGCGTTGATCCAAGAAGGATTAACGCTCTTTTTATGGAAGTCATTGAACAAACGAGCAGATTGGTTGAAGAAAGATATTTTCCTGTTAGAGGCGAATTCGAATTTCTAACTAACCATACGTGAATACAAGTATTGAAAATAACAGGAGGTATGAGATATGAAGATAAATAGAATAGATCATGTGAGCATTAACGTAAACGATCTTTCAATGGCTAAAGAGTTTTTTCTTGATTTAGGACTTGAAGTGAAAGCCGAATGGGAAATGGAAGGAGGTCAGTTGGACAGAATAGTTGGGCTTGAAAATGTTAAAACAGCATGTGTAGGATTGGGGATGCCAGAGGGTTCAGCATGGATAGAACTAGTCAAATATTATACGCCGTCAGAGGAGATAGATATTCAGCAACCTTATGCAAACACGCTGGGTATCCGGCATATTTGCTTTGCTGTTGAAGATATTGAAGCTATTATTGCAAAGTTGAAAAAGAAGGGCACGGAAATCTTTAGTGAGATACAGCAATATGAAGAAAGTTATAAGTTATGCTACGTTCGTGGTCCAGAGGGAATTATTTTAGAACTGGCGGAGAAACTCAGATAAATATTGAATGGGACTTTAAATGATTTAGAACTCCAACTTTAAAGATTTCTCATAAACTATTTTCTCATAAACTATCTTATGCATTTCTTTAAGAAGGAGAAATGCTCTTACTGCTTTTCATTATTAATTTAAAATAATCAAGAAAGGGAAAATCAAATGAACCCTTTGTTATTAGATATTCCTTTACAATTAGAAACCAAAAGGCTAATTCTTCGAGCACCACTTCAATGTGGAGACGGAGAAATTGTGAACCAAGCAATTAAAGATTCCTATCATGAATTAAAAGCGTGGTTGTCACTTTTTCAAGAAATTCCTACTGTTGAAGAAACAGAGATCCTGTTAAGGAATGCTCATATAGATTTTTTAAAAAGAGAAAGTTTTCGTTTTCTTATCTTTGATAAAAGTGGCGGCAAGGACTTAATTGGAACGGCAAGCCTTCATAGGATTGACTGGAACATTCCAAAAGGTGAAATGGGATACTGGATTAATACAAAATATAGCGGTAATGGATATATGACGGAAGCAGTAAAGGAGTTAGCTAACTTTGGATTAAATCACCTCGAATTTAAGAGAATTGAAATAAGATGTGATTCAAGAAACTTAAAAAGTCGTTTCATACCGGAAAAACTTGGTTTTACATATGAAGGTACTTTAAGGAATGAGGATCTATCCGCAGATGGCAGCAAGCTGACTGATACTTGTATTTATTCTAAAATAAATTAACAACGCTTAAATTAGGCAGCTAAAAACGAATTATCTCCATGCAAGTCTTCAAGAAAAGGGTGCATTTCTTCGAGAAGGAGAGCAGCACTTTTTTTATGGAGCATTTCTGCTGCAACTAAAAAAATTATCATATTTCAAATGAATTCTAAATTTTCAGAGTGGCTTAACTTAGAGGGTTTGTTATAATGGTCAGCATATTCTACTAAAAGCGAGTGATTGATTTGAATTCTACAGAACGCGAACTATTGCAACTGATTGAAAAAAACGGACGTCTTGAAACAGCAACTATCGCAAGGTTAATGGGTATTACAGTGGATGAATCAAAGCAAATCCTAGAAAAGCTCGAAAAAGAAAAAGTTATACTAGGCTATTCTGCCATAATCGACTGGACGAAAGGAACCGAAGAAGGGGCTGTAACAGCAATGATTGATGTAAAAGTCACACCAAAGCGAGGTGTCGGCTTTGATAAAGTTGCCGAACGGATCTACCGTTTCCCTGAGGTTAAAGCGGTATATCTTATGTCCGGTGTTTACGATTTGTCTGTATCGATAGAAGGAAAAACGATGGCAGAAGTCGGACGTTTTGTATCTGAAAAACTCTCAACAATAGATTCTGTCATATCGACAACTACTCATTTCATTTTAAAAAAATACAAGCATGACGGCCTTGTTTTTAGTGATAATGATGAGGATAAACGAATTGTGGTGTCGCCATGATTACAGAGCCAACTTCAAAATATTTATCAAATACCGTGCAATCCATTCAACCATCTGGTATCCGTCGTTTTTTTGATCTTGCTTCCTCTATGGAAAACGTCATTTCCCTGGGCGTTGGTGAACCGGATTTCGTTACACCTTGGAACGTGATAGAAGCAAGTTATCACTCGTTGGAACAGGGCTATACTGCTTATACAGCCAACGCCGGACTGTTCGAGCTGAGGAAAGAGATTTCTCGATATATGAAAAGGCGATTTGGAGTTACGTACAGTGCGCAAGAAGAAATGGTGGTTACAGTCGGTGCTTCACAGGCGATTGATCTTGCTTTGCGTGCGGTTGTGAACCCCGGAGAAGAAGTCATTGTCGTTGAGCCAAGCTTTGTGTCTTACGCACCAACAGTAACGCTCGCAGGCGGAGTCCCTGTTCCAGTAAATACGTATAGCCGTGATGATTTCAAGCTTCAACCTGAACAAATTGAAGCTGCAGTAACGGAAAAGACAAAAGTTATTATGTTATGCAGTCCGAATAATCCAACAGGTACTGTGTTGTCAAAAGGAGATTTGGAAAGGATTGCGGAGGTAGTGGAGAAGCATGATTTGCTCGTGATTTCAGATGAAATTTACGCGGAACTAACGTACGATGAACCGTATACAAGTTTTCCTGCTGTGAAAAATATGCGGGACCGAACGATCTTAATTTCTGGATTTTCAAAAGCATTTGCCATGACCGGTTGGCGATTAGGCTTTGCCTGCGGTCCTAAAGCTATTTTGCAAGCCATGCTAAAAATACATCAGTATACGATGATGTGCGCTCCTACCATGGCTCAACATGCAGCTTTTGAAGCGCTCGTTAATGGACAGAAGGATGTAGTGAAAATGAAAGAAAGCTATCGGCAGCGCCGCAGTTTGGTCATTCATGCTTTAGAAGAGATGGGTTTATCGTGTCATGTCCCAGGTGGTGCTTTTTATGTATTTCCCTCGATTGAAAAGACTGGACTGTCATCTGAAGAGTTTGCAGAACAGCTCCTGATGAAAGAGCAGGTTGCTGTTGTACCTGGTAGTGTTTTTGGTGAGAGCGGAGAGGGGCATGTCCGCTGTTCCTATGCGACCTCCGTTCAAAAGCTTGAAGAAGCCATGCGCCGAATTGACCGGTTTATAAAAACGTTATAAGGATCTGTTTGAAAAAGATTGCAATTGTTACACCAAGTCGAAAAAAGAGAAAGAGTAATTCACAAACGGTGCATTTCTGGAACAAGGAATGCATCTTTTTTAATGGAATTATTTAAGGAGGTTATTAAGGATGTCTCAAACTAACAAGGATTCTATTTTATTTTAGATGAAAATATCGTGAAGTAAAGACGTTGCTACATTGGCATTGACCTTTCCTTATGATTCCACAAAAAGGATGAGTAATATGAAGCGTGCGAAGTCATAATTAAGGGTATTTATCCTGTATAAAGAGAATGTAAGGATAGGAGAGTGTTAATTTGATAAAAGCTGTATTGTTTGATTTGGATGGAACGCTTTTGGACCGCGACACATCGGTTAAGAAGTTTGTAGAGGATCAGCATACCCGGCTGTCGTCCGTCCTGTCCCATATTCCTAAAAAAATTTTTGCGGAAAAATTTATCGAGCTTGAGCAGAACGGATATGTGTGGAAGGACAAAGTGTACCAAAAGCTATCTGATGAGCTCGCTGTCAGGAGAATGCCCCCAAGCGAACTACTCGATGATTATCTAACACAGTTCAAACACCATTGCACACCGTTTCCGAACCTTGTAAGCATGCTGGATGAACTCAAGAAAAAAGGCCTGCGCCTCGGTTTGGTAACGAACGGATACGGTGTGTTTCAAAATGACACCATTAAAGCACTAGAAATTAAGGAGTACTTTGACGCAATTCTTATATCTGAGATGGAGGGACTGAGGAAGCCCGATCCACTCTTGTTCGAGAGAGCTGCAGAGCGATTGAACGTTAAGACGACAGAGTGCATGTTCGTGGGCGACCACCCGAAAAATGACGTAGAAGCCGCGAAGAACACAGGAATGTTGGCCGTCTGGAAAACAAGCCCCCACTGGGACGAAGCCGAAGCAGCCGATTATACAATTACTGATCTGGCGGAGTTGAAGCTGATTATAGAAAGTAAGGAAAAGGCTGTACAAACTTCTATATAATGAAAAGAGAACAGCCGAATGAACTTTAAAGTTTAATCTAGAGCTGACCACAAAGGTTAGCTCTATTTTTTTTTCGAAATACTAGCCATATGATTGAACAGAGAAGGAATTTCCTATTAAAACGTGAATTTAAAAAGGGTTGTTATTTGGGCTTGAGGACCTTGATTTATTTAATAGATTATAGAAATGGTAAGAATCAGATTAACTTATATTCTGAAAGGGTGTGTGTAAGATATTATCAACTAATGTATTTTCTTTTAAATCTAAAAATTGAAAAACAGTAACTATTAGAGAAGCTAAAGAACAGGATGCAGAAAGAATGCTAAATTCTGCTTCAAACGCTTTAATAAACGCTCCATACATGCTAAGTACAGTTGAGGATGTAAAAAGGATGAATGTTGATGCTATCCAAAAAACGTTAAAAGCTTATCATGAAAATCCAAATTATGTACAGTTTATTGCTGAAGTTGATGGTAAGTTAGTTGGTAAAATAGATTTTAAGAACGGAGATAATGAAAAAATTAGTCATCAAGGAGCTTTTGCAATGATCATACTACCTGAATATCGAAATTATGGTATTGGCAGAGCTCTTCTAGAAACGTTAATCAATTGGGCTAAAAATAACAGTAAGATTGAAAAAGTTTGTCTTGAGGTAATGGAAGATAATTTAGGTGCAATCAAGTTATATAAAAAACTAGGCTTTTTTGAAGAAGGCAGAAAAGCAAAAGGTGTAAAATTAGAAGGCGGCTATCAAGATTTAATATTAATGGCATTATTCGTTTGAAATTGAAAAGTTTTCAACAGAACTAGCTAATAGAAGCTCATGTATTGTTTTGAAGAAGGTGCATTTCTGTAGTAAGAAATGTACTCAAGCTATAAGTAGTTGGTATTCTTTATTATGGTTTAGAACAAAACCCTATCACCAAAATGATAAAAACCCAAACAGACTAATTCATTTTTAATGGGTTAGTCTGTTTGAGTTTATATGAACATCTTTAACGCACAGAGAGCAGATGGTTTGAAGAGTTCCTGCTGCAGTAGCTAAAAATGGAGGCTTCCAATTTAGATGAGTCATATAAAGCGTTCAACATGCTACTTTCGACTTTTTTAGACGATTTATTAATTGAGATAGAAAATGACGGTGGTGCCACAGCGGTTTTCCCGAATAAAAACGATACAATTATTCAAAAGCGTGAAGAAGTAAAAGAAATGATACGTAAATTATAATTAGTTGAATTGTTTTGTTGGAGATGACCGTACTTTTGAGGTTGGATATTAAAGATTACTTAGGGTGATTTTTGACAAACGCTTTCTTTATGAAAGAATCAAGACAGCCAATTGTATCTAACCTCGTAAACAATGAGAACTGCTATTCGCCTAAGAGATACCCCTACTGAAGTTGATCAGGATTTGAACTCGAATGACCATTGATAATTTCATTAAAGATACTCGGTTTTTCAGATTCTTGTACGGGAAACGTGTAACCGTAAGCCTGCATCATTTTCTTGAAATCACCTATGGTTAAAGGTTTAGCATCTTCCGTAAATTCGTAGCCAAGCTGGCCATTCGTTTCGATGGTACCCGTTTTTAGGTCTGTAATGTTTGAGATCCCTGCTTGTCTTAATCGTTTTTCAAGCTGGTCAACGGTTAATCTGAGACGCTTTAGGTTCTTCATATTAAGTTCACCGTTTTCTACTACTACTATTGATTTTCCAGTTAATAAATTCTCAAAAAGGTTAAATTTCAGTTGAACATATTCAAGCGCGATGAGAACACTTACAAAAATGGAAGCAGCAATAATTGTACGAACTACACTCGTTTCGATGATCGGCTGTACAATGATCGTTCCGATAGATATCATGACAACCGTTGTAGCAAGTGTCATTTGAGAGATAGATTTTCTACCTGAGATGCGCAGTAACAAAATACCAACAAAGATTAATAAAAAAGATTGCCATATGAAATCCACTATTTTCACCACCTATTTCTCATTTATTCTCTATGCCTCTATTTTCTTTTGAAAAGCAAAGCTGAAAAGAAAGATTTTAAACCCCACTAAGCTTCCCCTGTATTAACGGGGGATGCGATTATAACTTTGTACTTTTTATATTGTGCCTTCTCAACAACAATATATGTATAAAAACCTTCCTATTGGTGTAGCTTAGTTACTCACTTTTTACCGGCTGAAAATATAACTTATTTTATAAAACACCATCTGACTAATCAATCATTTGGTTTTACTTTTTAGATGCCTTATCAAAGCAGCTTTTTTTTTTGAGGGGGACTATCTCCTTATTTTTATTTACGCTTTTTTAAAGATTCTAATTATTTTCCTTTACATCCACTCTGTATACTTTTTTTGTATTGTATTACTATTTTAAGAGTTTGGGGATGAGGAAATGATCAGAAAAAAAGTGATGTCTTCAACTATAGCTGCACTCATGATGAGTTCAATTATAGTATCTGGACAGGAGGCAACTGCAGCTGAAAAGTCTTTTGGTCCAAAAGGATTCGATCTTCAAGCACACCGAGGAGGCATGGGGCTCATGGTTGAATCTTCTATCGCATCCTTTTCACATGCGCTGGAACTTGGGGTGAGTACACTAGAGCTTGATGTACAGATCACAGAGGACGATCAAGCAGTGGTTACCCATGATCGAAAGATATCAAACGCAGTCTGTAAGGATACAGCCCCTGCCTTTGAAAATGACCCAGAGTATCCTTACGTGGGGAAATACATAAAGGACCTGACCCTTGAGCAGATCCGCACGATGGACTGTGGTTCGTTGAGCAAACCTCAATACCCAGGACAGGTAACTAGTCCTGGAGCAAAAATGCTTTTATTGACTGAAGTTTTTGATCTTGTAAAACAGTATGATGCGAAAAAGGTTTGGATGAACATTGAAACAAAAGTTGAAGCAGGTGCTCCGCATGAGACAGCTCCGCGTGAAGATTTTGTTAACATTGTAGCCCATGAGGTTCGAAAGGCTGGGATGCTCGACCGGGTTTCGATTCAAAGTTTTGACTGGGGATCGCTTATGATGATGCGAGAAGTTGAGCCAAGGCTCCCGATCGTGGCACTTACAAACGGTCCTCAATTCCTGCAGCCAGGACAGCCTGGAGCGTCACCTTGGCTTGGAGGGATCGATATCGATGATTTTGGAGGAAATCTTGTTTCGGCTGCTCAATCGTTCGGAGCTGACGCGATCTCACCAGTACACGGTTTTCCCCAGAACGGAAAGATTACGGATGAGAACTATGAACCTTATGTAACAGCAAAGATGGTAGGAGATGCACATCAAGCTGGTATGAAAGTCATTCCATGGACAGTAGACGATAAAGCTACAATGAATAAACTCGTCGATGATGGTGTAGACGGTATCATCACCGATTATCCAGATCGCCTCAGGGAAGTTATGGCAGACTATGGTTTTAAACTGCCGAAGAAGTATAAGGCTTCAAAGTAATTAGTAGGTACGAAGAATTTAGCAATTATTTGCGATTAAGACTTTCTATTAGAGAAAGTCTTTTTTGTTGCAGGTTATTAAAAGTCTAGCAGCAGAACACAACATCGCTTCAAAGTTTATTTTGTGATTTAACACCCCAATGAGTTATATAGAAGAGAACGAGGGAGATTGCACTCAAGATTTTAATTTTTGCTATAATGACCACAATACAGCATGAATTCAGCATAAATTCTTGATTAATTGGGATGTGTAATAGAATATGGAAAATAACGTATTTGAAGAGATGGCAAAAAGATATGATACAGAAGAAAGAATTGAATTAGCTAAAGTAATTACTAAGGAAGTACGAGCAGAATTAGGGAAGAGTAAATCAAAATCTTTAATTGACTATGGGAGCGGAACTGGTCTAATCAGTTTAGAATTAACAGATTTAGTAGATTCTGTTTTGTTGGTTGATTCATCAAAACGAATGTTGGAGGTTGCGGAGACTAAAATTGCTCGCAAAGGCATTATCAACTCAAAAGTACTGTATTCGGATTTTACACAAGAAACTCCTGAACTTAAAGCAGACATCGTTCTAATGTCACTAGTTCTACTTCATATTCCGGATACTAACAAAATTTTAAAAGAATTGTTCAACATATTAAATAATAATGGGAAACTAATTATTGTTGATTTTGACAAAAACGAAAAAATAAATCATCCGAAAGTACATAACGGATTTTCGCATGTAGAACTGAAACAGCAATTATCCGAAGCTGGATTTAAATCAATTGAGATTCAGACATTCTATCATGGAAATTCTATTTTTATGAATCAAGATGCTTCAATGTTTATCTCCAGCAGTATAAAGTGATCTAACTAAACAAAAAGCGTTGCCAATAGAGACTTTTTAACATCAAATTGGAGAGAAGAGGGATACTTTTTCTCAGAAGAACCTTTTCATGATGTTACTGAGCTGCTGCAGCCGGCACTTTTATCCTTGGTAAACAAGATCATATTTGTGGATATAAAGATTATGATTTTCTCCTCAATACGATTCCACATTCCACATTTGTTATAGTAGATAAAGCAGGACACATGCTTCAAATTGAGAAACGAAAAATCGTACAACAACTAGTAGAAGATTGGTTAGCATGAATAGTCCCGACTGATGTTTGCGTGACACCAATAGAAAGGAGACTGTCTATGTCCTCTTTTTTAGATAACCCGGATGGGATTTTTCCTTCAGTATGTTCACTAGACTGCCCGGATCAATGCGGGCTGCTTCTTCATAAAAAGAACGGAAAAATTATTAAAGTTGAGGGTGACCCCGATCATCCAGTTACGAAGGGGTTTATTTGTAACAAGGTTCGAAATATGACAGAACGAATCTATGATAAAAAACGGCTAAAATATCCCATGAAGCGAATTGGTGCAAAAGGAGAAGGAGAATTTGTCCGAATTAGCTGGGAGGAAGCTATAAATACGATCACCACCCGCTGGAAGGAACTGCTGCAAAGCGACACTCCAGAAAGCATTCTTCCCTACAGCTTTTACGGAAATATGGGAAACCTCAGTGCTGAAGGTATGGACCGCCGTTTTTTCAATCGATTGGGAGCCTCACAGCTTGATAGGAGTATCTGCAACTCTGCTGGTGCAGAAGGTTACAAATATACGATGGGCGGCAGTTATGGAACCGATCCTGAGGAAACCATCCACACGAAGCTGTTTATTTTTTGGGGAGTTAATGCTGTTAGTACGAACATGCATCAAGCCACTCTTGCACAACAAGCACGTAAACAAAATGGCGCTAAGATCGTTGTGATTGATGTCCATAAAAACAAAACGGCTAGATTAGCAGACTGGTTTATTCCCATTTTACCAGGTACAGATACGGCTCTCGCTTTAGGACTGATGCATATTTTGTTTGCTGAAAATATGGTGGATTCCTCATTTTTGGAGCAATTCACAGTCGGTCATGAAGAGTTACGTGAACATGTTTTGCAGTATGATCCTGTTACCGTATCAGGCATTACCGGCATACCAGTAGAAGATATTATAAAACTTGCAAGAAAGTATGGCAAAACTTCGCCTGCTTTTATCCGGATTGGAAACGGTCCGCAGCATCACGACAATGGCGGCATGTTTGTGAGAACGGTCTCCTGCCTTCCTGCTTTAACGGGACAGTGGCTGGTGAAAGGTGGAGGGGCTATCAAAGGGAATTCCGCTTATCTTGCCCACAATACGGCTAAATTGCAGCGGCCTGATTTGTTAAAGAATAAAAAGACGCGAGTAATTAATATGAACTTACTGGGAGAAGCCTTGCTTTCTTTAGATCCCCCAGTAAAATCGCTCTATGTATATGGCACTAATCCTGCCGTCGTTGCACCAGCTGCCAATAAAATTCGGCGGGGATTGGAACGGGAAGATCTGTTTACTGTCGTCCATGATTTATTTTTAACAGAAACGGCAAAATACGCAGACATTGTGTTACCGGCTACATCTTCCTTTGAAAACACAGATTTTTATACTTCGTATTGGCATCACTACATTCAGCTTCAGCAACCTGTAATCGAACCATACGAGGAATCAAAATCAAACACGGACGTGTTCAGGCTTCTGGCTAAAGTGATAGGATTCACCGAAAAGGCTTTTGATGAGACGGACGCAGAATTAATTGAGCAATCACTAGAAAATCCCATGAATTCCTATACGGAAGAGATAAATTACGAAGCCTTAACGAAACATCATTACATTAAGGCAAAGGCGAAATTTCCTGACAGCCTTCCCACGCCAAGCGGAAAAATAGAACTATATTCCGAAAGGATGAAACAGGACGGTTATCCTCCATTACCAACATATGTGCCTTTAATTAAGGATTCTGATCATCCTTTTCAATTTATTGCGGCGCCCAACCATAATTTTTTGAATTCAACTTTTGCGAACCAGACAAAACATGTTGAGCTTGAAAAAGAACCTATAGTGGTTTTGAATCGTGAAGATGCTGAAAAGTTGAACGTAGATGATGGAGAGCAGGTCCGAGTTTGGAACGAGCGAGGAGAATGTATTTTAAAAGCGAGTGTTGGTGACAGCGTTCTTCCCGGTGTGGCTGTTACTCAAGGCCTCTGGGGTTCAGTAGAAGGAACAAAACATCTGGTAAACGCGCTTACGCCTGATCGCATTGCAGACATGGGCGGCGGAGCTACCTTTTTTTCAGGAAGAGTATCTATCGAAAAGTTAAGTTGATAACAGAAAAGAAAAAAGCGTGCATTTCTTCAAGAAGGAAAATTGACTTTTTTCTTGAAGTAAACGGTAGGTAAATTAGGAAGAGAGGAGGATAAATCATAAAGCAAACTGAATAATTAACTTAATAGACACCAAGGAGCATTAGACCGTTATTCTATAGCAATCTAGTAAAAATAATCATATTATTGAGAGGTGGACATTCACATGGAAACAAGTAATAAAGTAACCATAACCGTAGAAACCACAGTTCAAAAACCAGTTGCTGAAGTATGGAAATATTGGACAGAACCGCAGCATATTACAAATTGGAGTTTTGCTTCTGATGATTGGCATGCGCCAAATGCAGAGAATGATTTAAGGGCTGGCGGAAGATTTCTTACTAGAATGGAAGCTAAGGATGGCAGTTTTGGGTTTGACTTTGGTGGCGCGTATGATGAAGTAAAACCAAACGAGTTTATTGCTTACACGCTTGATGATAGCAGAAAAGTGACGATAACATTTAATAGCCAAGATAACGAAACAAAAATCATTGAGACTTTCGAAGCGGAAGCTACCAATCCTGTTGAAATGCAAGAAGCAGGATGGCAGGCCTTTCTGGACAATTTTAAAAAATACAGCGAAAGCCTCTAAATCTATTTAATTCAATCTAGCATTCATGTGCATTTCTTCAAGTAGGAGAAATGCATTTTTTTTCATGAATCTTATAGGGACTAATGAACAGAAGAAGGAAGTGGTGCAAGGTGAATTTACAAATGGTTATGCAAGAGCTTGAAGCTCTCGGCAAAGAACGCACCAAGAAAATGTACATATCAAATGGTGCACACGAGCCGCTTTTTGGTGTGGCTACAGGGCAGATGAAGCCAATCGCTAAGAAAATTAAAAAAGATCAATCTCTGGCTGAGGAACTTTATGCTACAGGCAATTACGACGCCATGTACTTTGCAGGGATAATTGCGGATCCGCTAGTTATGACTGAGTCAGATTTTGATCGTTGGATAGACGCAGCTTATTTTTATATGTTATCCGATTATGTGGTTGCAGTAACTTTAGCTGAAACAGATATTGCACAGACAGTTGCGGATAAATGGATCGCAAGCGGCGAAGAGCTGAGAATGTCAGCAGGCTGGAGCTGCTACTGCTGGCTTTTGGGTAATCGATCGGATGCTGAATTTGACGGAAGCAAGCTTGCTAGTATGCTTGATCAGGTGAAAAATACGATTCACGATTCACCTGAGCGCACAAAATCTGCTATGAACAATTTTATTTACACAGTAGGAGTTTCATTTTTGCCGCTCCACGATAAAGCTGTCGAGACTGCTAAAGCAGTTGGTACTGTAGAAGTTAAACGGAACGAGATCAAAAGCAGTTTTCTTATTGCATCTGAAAGTATTCAAAAGGAAATAGATAGAGGGAAAATAGGTTTCAAACGCAAATATGTAAGATGTTAAAACCTCTGAATATTTTTGAAATACTCATCATCTTCACGATCTTTTATGCTATCAGATATTTTATGGAGCAGGAGTATAAGAAACGGAAAAAGAAATGGATAATCATTGATATCATTTTAACCACAATATTAGCTTTTATAGTTGAATATATCGTTAATTTTTTCTTTAACTAACAGGTGCGTCACGGGACGTGCCTTTACTTATTTATAGACCTAAAATGCCAGCAATAATTATGAACGACAAACTTCCACAACCTTTAGATATAAATACCTTGAATTTAGTTTTTATATACAAGGAAATCCCTATATTTTGTCGAAAATCAAAAAGACAGGTAAAACGAGGAAGTAGGGAACAGTATGTGGGAGTCAATTCAAGGCATGTGCTTGCACGTGGTCTTCATTCTTTTTACAATCCTTATCTATCAAGTCTTTTTTAACGAAAGAGAAGAGAAGCGGAAAAAGATTCGTTCCAAATTCTTTCTATTCATGCTGATTATACTCACCTTTACAATGAGCCAGCCTGTCTATCATTTCGAAATCTATAAGTATGATTTTAAAGCAGTCGTAATCATCTTATCTTTTTTATACGGAGGCAAAAGGGCAGGGTTTGCAGCCTTTTTAGCCCTGCTTATAATCGGTTCTTTTACAGATCAGAAACTCTTGATCCTATTAGGCAATTATACAGTGTTTAGTTTATTGTTACTCCCTGTATCCAATTGGTTTCACAGGTATCGAATAAAAGGCAAAGTCATCCTGATCAGTTTGTTTTATATGACGATCCCGATTACAAGAGCGATTTTTCTTCAGTTAAAGGGAGACAACCGGGAAACCTTTTTTGAATTAAGCTCTTCTCTTATCATTTTGGCAACTCTGATTGCTATCATTTATTTAATTGAAAACATGAATGAGCAAATTAAAATGAAACAAGAGCTGATCCGAACAGAAAAAATGAATGTCGTCAGCCAGCTCGCTGCATCGGTTGCACACGAAATCCGCAATCCGATGACATCTGTCCGAGGATTTATGCAGTTGATGCAAAAAGAAGATCTTACGAAGGAACAGCAATTGTACATCAGCATCTCGATTGAGGAATTAGACCGGGCACAGGAAATCATCAATCAATATTTGGCACTGGCGAAGCCGCAAACGGATCAATATGAAACCATTGATTTGACCTCGGTTATTCAACAATCGATCGACGTCATGCATTCGTACGCTATTCTGAACAGTATACATATTACACAGGAAGTTGAACCATCTCTCAAAATCGAGGGACTTAAATTAGAAATTCAGCAGGTTTTGATCAATATTATAAAAAATGCAATCGAAGCCATTAGGAGCGAAGGGAAGATCTGGATATCCGCTGCAAAGAATTCAAATGGTTTCATAACCATTCAAATTAAAGATAACGGTGTGGGATTAACCGAAGAACAAATAAGAAAACTAGGCAGCCCCTATTACTCAACAAAGGAAAAAGGGACTGGTCTGGGGTTAACCGTATGCCATCAAATCGTGAAGCAGATGGGCGGAACTATTATGATCAAGAGCGAGTTAGAAAAAGGAACATGCTTTACAATCAATTTGCCATCTAAAAAGTAAGTGAGAAGATGGAATTAGTAAAGCTTAAATGATTCAGACGAGATATATAGAAAAGGGTACAAAATCGCAGAAGAGTTCGCTGCGATTTTTCTTTTGTAAGTAGATTAATGTCCATTTCGAATCTATTAGGTAATTCATAACCTGATAGTGACAGGAGGGGATAAATTTATGAAGATGAATGAAGAATTAATTTGTGAAGAGTTTGCAAGAATTATGGACAAGCCGGATTCGCTGGTGGAAAATGTGTGGCAACGATAACTCGAGATGAGATAAAAGCTACGATCATGGGAAAGCGTTTTAGAGTCACCACTTCTTTCTCATACGAATCAAAAGATAAATGTGGACAAGCTTTGTGTTTAGGAAGGGTAGCACTTCTGCAAAAAGAAGTGAGTGGATTTGTTGCTGCGATTCTTAATCAAGGTATAGAAGTTTCGTCAATTCACAATGAGTGGCTGTTCGATGATCCGAAATTGATTTATGTTAATATTCAAGATGTTGATGATCCACTGGATTTTGCAAGGAAAGTCAGAAGAGCGTTAAGGTGTGTTTAGTCGGATAACTGAAAGATGAAGCTAAAGAAGGTGCTGGTAAATCAGCGTCTTTTTTGTTTGTTTTTTTACAGCAAATCGTTCAAACTGTGCCTAGATTTACTATATAGATCAGTAGAGTTTATTATTGTGCAGGTGTATAGACAATAAAGGGTCTGTAAAAGGATACAAATCTCATGTAAAAATCGATACAGTTATGACAGGGGAGGATAATTCGATGCTGTTAGATGAACGAAGTACAATTCTTTTAAAATTACTACAAAGATCATCCCATCTTAAAATGAACGAACTAATAGCACAGACTGGTCTGACACGAAGACAGCTGCAATATGGGATAGGAAAAACAAACGATTGGCTTGAATCTCAAGGCTACCTCCCAATCGGCTATGATCAAAATGCCGGTTATTACTTGCCAGATAAAGTTCGAGTTGAGTCCTTAGACATAAAGCTCACGAAACGGACTTATGTTTTTTCAGAAGAAGACAGGCAGACCGTTTTTTATCTTATCCTTCTACTCAGTCAGGAGCTCTTATCCGTCTATCACTTTCAATCCATTTCAGGTGTTTCTCGTAACACTGTCTTAAAAGATCTGCAGCGCCTTAAGGAAGTGGCTCAAAAGAGTCGGTTAAAAATCAAATACTCTAAGCAAAATGGTTATTTGATAGAAGGAGACAGCAATCAAAAAAGGTATGTCGTTGAGCAGCTTATTCGCGATGTATTGAATAGTGGAAATGTTCCTCTTATCACACAGTGTGTATGGGGTGAGCATGAGGAAAGGATACAGCAAATTCACAAGCAGCTGATAGCGTTAGAGAGTAAATTAGGAATCACATTCAGCGATGAGCGATTACAGGAACTTGTCTATTTGTTTTTATCCACGGACCAGCTAATCGATAAAGGAGAAGCCATTCATTCCATAAATCATTGGGAACAGCTAGCTTCTACGAAAGAATACCGATTTGTGGAAGAAATGACTCAATCTAATACGTTTAGATCGGTATGGAGTCAATGGGAGAAGTTATACGCTACTGTACATTTAATGAGTATGAATCGAACAAAAGATGCATCTCCTTTGCAAGAAAATAATGAAAACCTTCAAGATCTACTCCAAAAGATAGTTCAAGAATTTGAAAGGTTAGCATTTGTGCACTTGCATGACAAAGAACAATTATACGATCAATTATTGGTACATTTTAAACCTGCTTATTATCGGATGCAGTATCGTGTAACCCTTATTAATACGATGACAAAGCGGATTCAAAGAGTTTATCCAGAACTGTATCATGTTACAAAAAAGTCGTTAGCACCGATCGAAAATGTGATAGGCTACCCGATTCCTGAAGATGAAATCGCCTATTTTACGATTCATTTCGGTGGATGGCTTCGCAAACAAGGGACAACACTTGATGAAAGAAAGCGGGCTATCGTTGTATGTCCAAATGGGATTGGGATAAGTAATATCTTGGTATATACCTTGAGAGAATTGTTCCCAGACCTGCTGTTTTTAGATGTCTTGTCTGTCAGGGATGCAGCAGATTATCCATTGTCCTATGATCTAGTATTTTCGACGGTACACTTGAGGACGGAAGCACTTCTTTTTGTTGTACCTCCGATTCTAGAGGTGCAGGACAAGCATAAACTGCGTCAACAAGTGATGCAGAGGCTGTATGGATATACCCTGCAGAACTTGGATGTGGATTCCTTGATAAATATAATTGCTCAATATACAACGATCCATCATCAAAGTGATTTAGAAAAAGCTCTACAAACACATATGTATACGTACGCACAGAAAAATAAGAAACTTCAGTTTGGGGAGGAAGAGAAACCGGTGCTAGAGGAGTTACTAACAACACAAACGATACAACTAACAGCGAAGGTTACCGATTGGAAAGAAGGAATCCGTACTGCCTCAAAACCATTATTAGAATTAGGAACGATTGAAGAAGGTTATGTCGAGGCAATGATTGAATCGATCGAAGTAAACGGACCATATGTAGTTATTACACCAGGAGTTGCTATTCCACATGCACGACCAGAGGAAGGTGTTCGTTCCTTATCCATGAGTTTATTAAAACTAGATGAAGCGGTAGATTTTGCACCGGATAAGCCAGTCCGGCTCATTATTGTTTTAGCTGCCGCCGATAGTGAGTCTCACCTGCGTGCACTTGTTCAGTTAACGACACTTTTGGGTGAGCCTGCGAACATTGAAGATATTTTACAAAGTACAGATAAATCCGTTCTATTAAATTACGTTCAAAAGTACTCGAAGGAGGAAACAAAATGAAGATTATGGTTGTTTGCGGTAATGGATTAGGGAGCAGTTTCATCATGGAGCTGAATGTGAAGAAAGCCTTAACGGAAATGGGGAAAACAGCAGAGGTAGAACATACGGATCTCGCTTCAGCAAAAACAGTGCCAGCAGATATTTATATAGGAGCAGCCGATATTGTTGGGCAGCTTGACGATGGAAATCGAACAATCGTTACATTAGAAAATATGATGAACATTTCAGAAATTAAGTCAAAGTTAGAAAAACATATTTAAAGATGACGTAGTGAAGGGAGCAGGAAAAGATGCTGGATTTAATCATGAAAGATATTTTAGGTACACCCTCAATTCTAGTTGGGCTCTTTGCTCTCCTTGGATTACTGTTGCAGCGTAAATCCGCTGCAGATGTGGTATCGGGTACCTTGAAAACAGTGATGGGCTTCATCATTATCGGTGCAGGAGCTACAGTGTTAATCGAAGCGCTCAATGTATTTAGCCAGATGTTTGATCATGCCTTCCATGTACAAGGGGTGATTCCGAATAATGAGGCTATAGTAGCTGCAGCACAAAGTAAATTTGGTACTTCAACTGCTTTAATCATGGTTTTTGGTATGATTGTTAATATCATACTCGCTCGTTTTACTCCATTGAAATACATCTTTTTAACAGGGCATCATACATTGTTCATGGCATGCTTGATAGCCGTTTCTCTCTCTGTAGGAGGAATGAATGGTATTCCGCTCGTTGTTATTGGCTCCATTATATTAGGATTTTGTATGGTTGTTTTTCCAGCCTTACTTCAGCCATATGTAAGAAAAATAACGGGAAGCGATGATTTCGCAATCGGTCATTTCGGAACAGTTGGATATTATATTTCTGCAAAAGTTGGAGGATGGTTTGGTAATAAAGAGAAAACGACTGAAGAGATAAAAGTTCCTAAATCACTTGGCTTTTTACGTGACACATCTGTAGCAGTCTCACTTACAATGACAATATTCTTCGTTGTTGTAGCCTTATTTGCGGGGCAGAGCTTTATTGAAACGAAATTATCCGGTGGTTCTAATTTTATTGTATTTTCCTTCATGCAAGCCATTACTTTTGCGGCCGGGGTATATATTATTTTAACCGGAGTACGCATGCTGATCGCGGAAATAGTGCCAGCCTTTAAGGGTATTGCTGACAAAGTAGCTCCGAATACAAAACCAGCTCTTGATTGCCCAACAGTGTTTCCTTTCGCGCCAAACGCAGTAATCATCGGTTTTCTCTTTAGTTTTATCGCCGGGATGATCTCAATGTTTGTTCTTCCGCTTGTTGGATTGAAAGTAATTGTCCCAGGGCTAGTACCACATTTCTTTACTGGTGCAGCTGCTGGTGTTTTCGGTAACGCCACAGGCGGTATAAGAGGTGCGATGTTAGGATCATTTGCTAATGGCCTAATCATCAGTTTCTTGCCTGCTATTCTTTTGGTGTTACTAGGGGATGTCGGTTTTGAAGGAACGACATTTGGTGATTCAGATTTCGGCATAATTGGGGTATTGATTTTAAGTATTATGAAACTATTAGGATTAGCCTAAAACACTAGTTAAACAATTAATATTATTAAAAAAAGCAGCCGTTTTAATCAAACGGATGCTTTTTCCTCTTATTTAGATTTTATGAACTGCGCTTTACAAATGGAATCTATGTGATTTTACTGCAACTCTTGCAGCTCCCTCCATAGAACAGCATCAGCTTGTTAATCTTTATCTTTTTTATATTCTTTGTATTTATATTCGTGATCCGTATAAGCAACCCCGCAAGAACAGCGGCAATCGCCAAACAATAAATGATAGCCAGCCGGGAACTCCTGATTGACTCGCTGTACTTCTCTTGCAAATTCTTTGCTATCAGCAGGTACCTTTGAGAGAGCATCTGCTTTTTTTTGAGAATCGATGTAAGCGCCAGGGGGGATGAACCGATTCTTAGCAACATGAACCCCATTGGTGACGACGGCATTGTACGAAATAAATGATCCGCTCCCTATAATAGCGTCATAAACAATCGCTTTGAATCCAACAAATACTTTTTTGCCTATATAACAAGGTCCATGAACAAGAGCTCCATGTGCGATGGAGACTTCTTTGTTTATGAAAATCGAATAATCCTTTCCGTCTACACTAATGAATTTATCTTTCAAACCATGCAAGATTACCCCATCCTGAATGTTTGTGTTGGATCCTAAGTAAAAAGGAGTACCTTCATCCGCTCGTATGCTCACAAGAGGAGCTACGTACACATTTTTTCTTATGGTGACATCACCGATCACACTGGTAAAAGGACTAATAAACGCACTTTTGTCAATTGTTGGACAGACCTGAACAGGGTTAAATGAAGTTATGGGATTAGGACTGATAAACGGCTGGAAACAAGCATCGGAATCAATGCTTCTCATACGAACCACCTCTGATAAATTTATCTAATCATGATATGCAGTGGTGTAGTAGAGGTAACTAATTAATCGGTACAATAAAATGAAACGTTTACGGTTCTTATGAATGAAGTTTGAGGGTGAAATGTATTCTGGCAGGGGGTTAACTTAGCTTTCTATTTAACAGAGCTAATTATAACATCTGCATTAACGGTATGTT
Organism: Fictibacillus arsenicus; assembly: GCF_001999465.1. Taxonomy (GTDB): domain Bacteria; phylum Bacillota; class Bacilli; order Bacillales; family Fictibacillaceae; genus Fictibacillus; species Fictibacillus arsenicus. The sequence goes on along the minus strand of NZ_MQMF01000001.1, from coordinate 775,783 downwards.
ACGATAAATGAAGTAAAAATTGAAGTGAAAAAGGAAGAAGGTTTATACATGTTAGAACTGCTGAGTATCGTCTTGCCGGTTTTTGCTATATTTTCTATCGGGTTTATCGGGCAAAAGGTAATTGGCTTTGATACACAATCGCTTTCCACCATGGCGCTCTATCTTATGTCTCCCTTTCTTGTTTTCCGTACCTTCTATGAAACTACATTGACGAAGACATATGGGTACATGCTCATTTATACGCTGGTACTTTGTTTTACGCTTATTGCGTTCGTGTACGCGGTCAGTTTTATAAAAAAATACAACATGCGTGAAACGTGCGGAATAATCCTCGCGTCAGCTTTTATGAATAATGGAAACTATGGAACACCTGTCGCTCTTTTTGCTTTTGGTGCTGCAGGACTTGATTATGCGGTTGTTCTAATGGTCATCCAGCAACTGGTAATGTGCACGGTGGGCATATATTACGCCGCAAAGGGAAGTCCTGAAAACGATGGGATCTCTTCTGCGCTAAGAGCCGTAGTGAGAATGCCGATCCTATATGGTGCGATAGCTGGTGTTCTTTTTCAACAGCTGGATATCAAAATAGGAGGTTCCATTGCAGAAGCTCTCGATCTAGTCGCAGACTCTGCTATACCGACCATCATGATTATTTTGGGTATGCAGCTAGCGAAAATTTCATTGCGAAATGTTCAAGTCGAAAAGTTGACATACTCGCTATTATTAAAATTATTCGTTTCACCAGCGATCGCGTATGGCATCACTCTCTTTTTGCCGATAGACCCAATGCTTAAAGCAATCATGGTCTTAATGGCGGCCATGCCATCGGCGGCGAACACAACCATGTACGCCCTTCAATTTGGGACAGAACCAGATTTTGTATCCAGCGCTACTTTAGTCAGCACTCTTCTTTCATTGATTACATTGCCTGTTTTGCTAGCCATCCTATTATAAATATGTAAATGAAAGAGCTAACCATCAGGTCAGCTCTTTATTATTGGGGTTAGCCAATTCTTTTTTTGTTTTTCTTGCTCTTAGCTCTTTTCTTATTATTTAAGAAATTATCTAGAATTCTGATTAGACTCAAAATAGACACCCCCCTATTTTGAAACTTGGAAAGAGAATATACGAATACATCCTCCTTCTGCTATATCTTACGCAGGCTTGTCTAAATTGATTGGACAAATAAATGATTATTTACGTGGAATTTTTTAAGATGCCACTTTATGTAAATGAGTATCTTTAAAGTGACTAGGGTATTTGAGGCCATATCCAATTGATCGATCCATGGCTTTTTTCATTAAGTTCAGCAATACTGAAAGACTATTAAAAAACATTAAATTTACATAATTTGGGGTAAGTTCTATTCTTATATTATAAACAGAAAATGGAATAAACTAGTGTGCTAGAAAGGGATTGCTTTAATGGATTACGAGATGCAATTATTATTGCAAGAAATCAAAAGATGCCGTCAAAAAATGTATGACCTGAGACCAAGCTCAAATGATTTTTCGAACCATGACCTTGTAAAACAAAGTCAAGTGCTGGATAAGTTAATCTTGTATTATCAAAAGAGCATGTTAAAAAAAGAACAGAATGCTAACTAACTGCTTGTTATTGATCTAGCAAATACCTAACAATTCTATCGAATTCTTTTGCTTCTGCCGTGATACCTTTTGTAAGAGGATAAAGCGTCCAAAAATCTTGAGAAATCAGATCTGGATTTTTAAATGGAATGAGGGCTAAATTACCATTAAGTACATCTGCGTTCTTTTTAAAAGTAAAGTTCAAAACAAAAGAAAACGCATGTCCGTCTAGAATAGCTGATCGCAGCACTTCAACATTGTTTGATGAAAACAGAATCTGATTATTATTAAAATACGTATCATTAAAGGTTGTTCCGCCTTTTGAATTGTAAATGACGATCTTTTGATCGGCCAGTTCATCAGGCGTTAGAAATTCCTTATAATATAGAGGAGATTTCTTTCCTGCACAAACACAAACATAACCCGTATACAGCGGTTCGTAGCTAATTCCTTTCTCATGCTTCATAGAAGATAAATCAAACTCTGTAAAGGAACTTAGACCGATATCAATACTTCCATTCTTAATTTCTTCTAAAATATGTTCCTGGTCGATTTCTTTGATCATAACGTTGACCTCAGGAAACTGCTCATGAAACAGGATAAAAGCATCATACACCATATAAGTGAGTGCCGGTGCACAGCCTACTTTTAATGATAGTTTTTTAGCTTTTTGGTTAATAGAAAGCTCTTTTTGCAGTTCATCCATCTTATGCAGAATTTCATACGCTTTAGAGACGATAAATTTTCCTTCTGCTGTCGGGAGTGTACCGTGTCGTGAACGCGTAAATATAGAGATGCCAAACTCTTTTTCCAACTGAGTGATGGATTGACTAATCGCAGATGGGGAGAGATGTAGCTTGTCAGCAGCTTTTGTAATCGAACTTTCTTTTGCGACTTCTACAATGTATTTTATCTGTTCCAAATTCATAAAATTTCTCCTCTTAGTTAAGCAGATTTTAATGAAAAAGATTGTATTTTCATTTTAACTTAAATCACATTTTAATTGGAAATGGAAATTGCGACCAAATGCTTTTATTTATCATCTAATCTAATAAATGGATTATTTGAGGAGGTAAAATGAAGATTTTAAGTTTAGTTGCTATGATTACGGCGGGTATTTGGTTAAACGGTTTATATGAACATGGAGATGGACGGGAAACAGCAGCTCTTCTCCCTATTAACGAACCCTCTTCAGAAGCTTATAACTTGAATGAGGCAAAAAAGAGAGGAGATGTTATATGGGGATATGAAGATTACAATATTGAACGGTTTCGGGATTTTTTAGCAAATACGAATGCTAAAAAGAAAGATGAAATTCGAATCACGAGTTATACAATGGAAGGAGACCCCATCTTTAAGGATCTTGTTTTTGACGGAGAAAAATTTTATTACACCTATGATAATTCCCATGATGGTTATGCAGGACAAGACAAAGGCATTTACAAAGATATCTGTTCTGAAATACTAATGGAAGAACCTGCTGAGCCTGCTTTTATTTTAAACGGTTGTTCAAAACAAATAGATGCCGTTGAATATTATTTAATGCAATTAGAACCAGAAGAAATAATAAAGAAGGACTAAAGCTTCTCGCGGGAACCCCTTCCTGCGAGCTCTTGAAAGTTGTTGATTTCCGCTCCAGGGTTCGCTTTCCACGAGGGGTAAGGTGAGCTTGCTAAATACGCCATTAGGAGTCTCCACCTGACCGCTTCATGGAAGTATCTCTTGCTCCTGCATCTCAAAGTAAATGCTACCGATGTGAGTTTCCTCGCCGTATGCCTAGCAAGAAGATTCTCAGGTGGTAGGCACGCACCTTGCTCTTCAATCAACTTGTCTCAGAAGAGGAGGAAACAATTACTCAAAACAACAATCTTTTAGAGAAGAGCCATTTATTTAAACCAAGCTCTAGCCAGGAGCTCAACAGCATCCTTTATTTCTTCCACAGACAGCACAGCGAAACCTATCAAAACGGTTTGATGATCACATCTGCCGTATGCAGAAACGGGATAGACCTTAATGCTGCAGGCAGCAGCTTTTTCAACCAGCTCTTTTTCTGTCATTCCATTGTTTGGCCGTACTAGAATATGGAGTCCTGAATCCTGGCCGATTATTTCAACAGAATCAGGAAAACACCTCGAAATTTCAACAACCAGCGCATCTCTTTTTTTCTGATAAACACCCCTCATGCGGTTTATATGCTTTTCCCAATGTCTTTCTTTTATGAAACGCTTTAAAATCTCCTGATCGATGCGAGAAACAGTTTGTGTGTAAAAGAAATAGTCACTTTGATAGATTGTTAAAAGCAGCTTTGGAAGAATCATATAACTTATGCGTAAAGAAGGGATAAGAGCTTTTGAAAAAGTACTCATATAAATGACGTTTTCGGCTGTATCTAGTCCTTGAAGGCCAGGAATAGGCTTTCCTTCGTATCGAAACTCACTGTCGTAATCATCCTCGATGATAAAGCGACCGGCCTTTTCTTCCGCCCATTTCAACAGCTGCAGCCGCCTGGTAATGGGCATGACCATCCCGCAGGGAAACTGATGAGAAGGGGTGACAAAAACGGCATTCGCGCCGCTTTTTTCGAGTTCAGAAACGATTAATCCTCCCTCATCCAGCGGAATCATCTTCACTTTTTCATGCTGATTTTCAAATAAGACTAACTTTCGGTGATAGCCAGGATCTTCAACAGCAAACGTACTGCCATCCAACAGCTGAAAGAGGACTTTTATTAGATAGGGTGTTCCTCCCCCAATAATGATTTGGCTTGGTGAACAGCGAACACCTCGGGATTCGTATAGGTATTTCGAGATTTCTTCCCGTAGACCGTACTCCCCTTGCGGGTGGCCTAACAATAATACCTCTTTATTCGCAGGTCTGATCACTTCACCTGCTAATTTCCGATAGACCGAAAAGGGAAAAGCATTTCCTTCAATACCTGTATTGGTAAAATCATAGCGATATGGAGTAGCTCTGTATTTTTTCTCTTTTACAGAAGGGATATTGCTATTTACTTCTAAATGGTTTTGATCGACTTCACAAACAAAATAGCCTTTGCGCGGAATGGATTCGATATAGCCTTCGGCGACAAGCTGGCTGTAGGCAGATTCTATCGTGTTCTGACTGATGTTCAGATGCTTGGCCGGCTTTCGTTTAGAAGGAAGTTTCGTTTTCTGAGCCAGATTGCCATTTTGTACTTCTTGTTTAATAAAATGATAGAGTTGAATATAAAGAGGCTTGCTGCTGTGTGTAACGAGGCTTGGTGTGATTTCAACCATAAACTGACCCCCTTGCATATTAAAAATCTGACACTTTTTATAGAGTCAGAACTTCATTATAATACCTCTATGCTTATCATTTTATAAAGGTAAAAGCAAGTTGCAGCTTAGGAGGTATGCTTCATGAAACGCTCTCGTCAAATCGGTTTAATGATGATTATTAGTGGTGCCACGTTATGGGGGATTTCTGGCCCCATGATTCAGTGGCTTTTTCAAAAAACTGAACTAACATCTGCTGATTATCTAGTTGTTCGTTTAATAGCAGCAGGTGTCATTCTTTTAAATTTTTTATTTTTTTCAAAGCAAGATATCTTTGCGATTTGGAAACATCCCGGTCAATGGATTCAGCTTATCATCTTTTCGGTTCTTGGCATGCTTGGTGCCCAATATGCCTTTATCGAAACAGTGTACATAAGTAATGCCGTAACTGCTACATTGTTTCAGTTTCTTGGTCCTGTTCTTATTATGGTGTGGGTTGCTTTTCTTAACAAAAAGCTGCCTTCTTCCATGCAGTTCATCGCATTATTTGCTGCATTAGCTGGTGTTTTCTATTTGATCACAAACGGGTCTGTCCAGGATATTGTATTATCAAAGAAAGCCATCATCTTTGGGGGATTAACCGCGCTTGGTTTTACGTTTTACACGTTACACCCTGCTTCACTCATTAAGCAATGGGGGACTTCCGTTATTGTGGGGTGGGGGATGCTGATTGGTGGAATCGTCCTATATTTGGCGAATCCGGGATTAAGTCTTTCAGAGATGTCCGGTTCATTAACGGTAAGCACATTCTCCATGCTTATCTTGATCATAATAAGCGGAACGGTTTCTTTCGTTCTTTATATCGGCAGTTTAAAATACTTATCTGCCGTGGAGACAAGCCTGCTATCAAGTATTGAACCATTAGTGGCCGCGATTCTATCCATTACATGGCTGAATGAATCGTTCGGAGCGTACCAGCTATTAGGCGGGGCATTCATAGTGATTGCAGTGATATTCCTGGCGATTCCTGAAAAAGAAACGTCTATCATTTCTGAGAACATAACGTGAAGCAAAGAAAGTACATTGAAATAGATAAATATGGGAATAGTAAGAGTAACTCTGAAAAATACACAGAGTTGCTCTTTTTGTTATGAAGAAAAAAATACATATGTGCTCACTAGCCATTTTTTTACTGCACCACAAAATTTCGAAAAATTACGAATTATAGAAAAGAGAGAGGCTTACAAAATATAAATAGTTTATTTAATGGAGGATTTCTATGGGTATTTTCAGAAAGAAAAGTATTTCTGACCTAGTTGCTGCTTCTAAAACAGGGACAACGCTTAATAAAGAACTGGGTACTTGGGATTTAACGATGCTCGGTATCGGAGCGATCATCGGAACAGGGATTTTCGTCCTTACAGGTGCCGGTGCTCTAACGGCTGGGCCAGCTCTTATCATCTCATTTGTGATTGCCGGACTGGCTTGTTTATTCGCAGCACTTTCCTATGCAGAATTCGCTTCTACTGTGCCAGTTTCAGGATCAGTATATACGTATACGTATGCAACGCTAGGGGAATTCCTGGCATGGATTATCGGATGGGACTTAATCTTGGAATACCTCTTGGCAGTTAGTGCCGTTTCAGTGGGGTGGTCTGGTTACTTCCAATCACTATTAAAAGGGTTTGGCATCCATATTCCAGCAACACTAAGTGCAGCACCAGGAGCGGTCCCAGGTCTTACATCTTATTTTAATCTTCCTGCGTTTCTAATCGTTATGTTGATCACGTTTTTGCTGTCCGTAGGTGTTAAGCAGTCGAAACGCGTCAACAACATCATGGTTGTCATTAAAGTGGCCGTTGTTATCCTGTTTATCGTTGTTGCTTTCGGATATGTGAAGCCGGCGAACTGGACACCGTTTACGCCTTTTGGCATGGAAGGAATCTTTGCGGCTGCAGCTTTAGTGTTCTTTGCTTTCATCGGGTTTGATGCGATCGCGTCGGCAGCTGAGGAAACGAAGAATCCAAACAAAGATCTTCCGAAAGGGATCATCTATTCACTGCTTATCTGTACGTTCCTCTATGTGATTGTTACCGGCATCATGACAGGAGTTGTTCCGTACCCTGACTTTAAAGGAAACGAAGACCATCCTATTTCACTTGTTCTTCAAGTGGCAGGTCAGAATTGGGTAGCGGGTATAGTTGACGTAGGTGCGATCCTAGGGATGACAACCGTAATGCTAGTTATGCTCTATGGACAAACACGTGTATCCTACGCGATGTCACGTGATGGACTGTTGCCGGAGTTTTTCAGAACGGTTCATAAAAAATACCGTACTCCATATGGCTCAACATGGTTCTTTGGAATCGTTGCTGCACTAATGGGAGCGCTGATTCCGCTTGACGAGCTTGCAAAGCTTGTTAATATCGGGACGTTGTCTGCCTTTGTACTGGTTTCCATAGCAGTACTTGTGCTGAGAAGAACTCAGCCTGATCTGCCTCGTGCTTTCAGATGTCCGGGTGTACCGTGGATACCATTACTTGCGATTATATTCTGCGGTTTCTTAATGGCACAGCTGGATGGAGACACATGGATTCGATTCATCATCTGGCTTGGTATAGGTGCAGCTGTATATTTCTTATATTCAAAGAGACACTCAAAGCTTGAACAAGAAATGGAATAAGCAACTTATGAAAAGAGACTTTTTATGGAAGTCTCTTTTTTGTGGAAAAATCAGTTAAAATAAATGTTATAAACATGAATGGGGAATTATTATGATTGAAACACAGCGTCTTCTTATTGTTCCATATACTTATGAGTTAGTAGAAGCTACATTAAAAGGAAAAAGTGAACTAGAATTGGCTTTAGGCTGCAAAGTTTCTGACGAATGGCCGAGCCCGACATATGCAAAACGAATTCCGCCAAAAAAAGAAAAGCTGAAACAACACCCTGAAACATCAATTTGGAGCATGATCGTAATAGAAAAAGAGAGTAATACACTAATCGGTGAGATTGGCTGTAAAGGAGGCCCAGACGAAAAGGGAATCGTAGAGATTGGGTATGGATTAGTAAGACAAGCAAGAAATAAAGGATATGCAACAGAAATGGTTTCAAAATTAACAGAATGGCTACTTGATCGTCCGGACGTTAATAAGGTAACAGCTGAGTGCTTGGATACGAACATTCCATCAGCAAAAGTCTTAGAAAAATCAGGATTTCATTTAAGCGATCATAAAGATGGTATGTACTTTTGGAAAAAATAAGTAATTTAATTAGATTGTTATGTATTTTAAGGTTTCAAATTCTTTTTAACGGGTATCTAAAGAGTGTTGTCCATATCTTACCAATCAAACTAGAACAGCAGAATTATAAAGAAAGGGTAGATGTGTTATGCGCCTTTCAAAAGGTGAATTAAATGGACACACTTTTTTAGCAAAACTTATTACTCAATATGCCTTAATTCATAAAAAAACAATCGGTCCTGCTGCAGATAAGTATATTGAACAGCTTGGACTGAGAACAGGTGAATGGATCGAAAGTTTTTATGATGATCCACTGCACTGGACTGTTGACCAATATGTTCATGTAATAGTGGATTTGAAAAATGCAATCGGCGGGCATTTTGAAATTGTCAGTGTGGATCCTGACCATGTAGTAATTCGTGCAAAAGAGTGTCCTTTCGGAGAGTTTGTTAAGGATGCCCCACACCTATGCAAGATGACATCGAGTGTGCTAGGTGGCATTGCAGCACGGAAATTCGGTTATGGAAAAGTCACGTTGCGTCAACGAATTGCTCTAAATGATCCTATTTGTGAAGTAGCTATATATTTTGACCGAGATGATAGAGAAGAGGGGGATATCTATGAAAATATCCCGACTACACCAGAACAAGGAGATCCGTTTGCTTGGGAGGAAGAGACCATTACTATGCTTAATTATGAGCTGAAAAAAAGTGATGAAATGGTTATCAGTCTCTTAAAGGAGCTAGAAGATCTTAAACGTAAACAACTTTAAAACTCAAAAGAACAGACCCTGAAGGATCTGTTCTTTTTTATTTATTTAGTTTGCCGTATCCAAAATCAGCTAATGCTTGGAGCAGATTACCTTTTAAAGTTATTTCGTTAAAATTCAAGTTTAAGCTCACAGAAGTTTGAGCAATTTCAGGACTTAAACCCGTTAAAGTGGTTTTGACGCCAAGAAGTTTTAGCGATGACACAAGTTGGAAAATGCGATGAGCAACCATTGTATCAATGTAGCTTACTCCTGATAAGTCAATAACAAGTGAATTAATCTCGTTTTCTACACATTGCTGCAAAGTGGAGTCTAATAGTATTTTCGCTCGATTTGTATCGATTTCTCCCACAACAGGAAGAACAGCTACGCCAGGGAAAAGCGGAACGACTGGGACTGAAAGCTCTTGCAGGGATAAGTGAAACCTTTCTGCCATATCCCGATAGTTGTTTACGTAGGACTTGCTGAACGCTTGTACGGCATAATCAATCATCGGATTGATCGTGGTTGAAATGTGTAAGACAGATTCTGCTGACATGGATTGCAATGAGCCTTCTTCTTTTATAAACTCCCAAATGGCATTACGATAATAAGAAGTGCTCTCCAATGATTCATTAAGCGGTTGTCCTGAATGTACAGCAGCCATCCCAACCTTTTCACCCCACTCAGAAATCGTCTTTTTTGGATTATCGATTTTGCCGGAAATTGCGTCTCCCACTAATCGAATAAAAGTGATAGAAGCTTCGAGCCTTTCTTGTGTTTGATCTCTATGTTGAAGCGAAACATATGTTTCATTATCTGTAATGTTTGTGATGATCTTCTGTGCGATTTGTCCTGCATTTTCGTTAATCTTATTACCGATTTCGATTTGATCTGACTTTTGCTTCATTTGAAGATCCATTTACAACTCCTAATATTTTTAGACGTTAATTTTATTGTAGCAAAAACAATTTATATATGTTTGAAATTACAGAAAAATTTTTATAAGTATGAAATAATTAAAAAAGGTGTCGATATATTAATTAAGAGGCAAAAAAAAAACAGGCCTCTATGAAAGAGTCCTGTTTATCTATTTAGGCTATTACGCCTTGCGTACGTTAGTAGCTTGAGGTCCGCGTTGACCTTGTTCAACTTCAAAAGTTACGTCTTGACCTTCATCTAATGACTTGAAACCTTCTGATTGGATAGCTGAGAAATGTACGAATACGTCGTCTCCACCTTCGCGCTCGATGAATCCGAAACCTTTTTCTGCGTTAAACCATTTAACTTTACCTTGTTCCATGTTTGTTGCCTCCTGTCGTGCCAATCCGCACAATAATACTATCCTTGCTCAAAAATATCAAGATAATCGTTTACCTGTTACAATCGAACAAAAATAATTCTTCCTAATCGTAACACTTTCATCTTCAATACACAAGGGTAAGTGGCAAACGATTATTTTCCTTTAGCGCATCAGGGTCTAAAAACACCGGCGCATCAAGGGAATTGATAATAAAATTTATAAAAATTTGGTAAAATCGATGCATATAAATTGCCAAACATTAGGTAATTAGTAATTAATAACTATAATTACATTCCTTAATATAGATGCCTTTGAAAATACCTTCTGGTTTTAACTTCCTTTTATTCGTGGTACATTTAGAAAAAGACTAAAATAATGGCGTGATGTTATGGATAAAAAGAAAGTTGTTGACCAATGGCAGCGTCCTCTTCGTGATTTGCGGATATCAGTAACCGACCAATGTAACTTTCGCTGTACGTACTGTATGCCTAAAGAAATTTTTGGATCGGATTATCCATTCTTAACGAATGAGGAGTTATTATCTTTTGATGAGATCGTACGAATAGCTGCTCAGTTTGCTTCTTCAGGCGTTGAGAAAATTCGTATTACAGGCGGTGAACCTTTATTGCGTAAAGGGCTGCCTGATCTTTTAAAAAGGCTTCGTTCTATTGAAGGAATAAAAGATATAGCATTAACAACAAATGGTGTGCTGCTGCCTAAACTTGCAGCAGAGATAAAAGAAGCAGGAATGAACCGCGTTACCGTAAGCCTTGATACGCTTGATGATCAGCTTTTCGGAAGTATTAACGGACGGGGAGTAGGGGTTCAGTCTATTTTAAAAGGAATAGAAGCTGCCCATCAAGCTGGTCTTCAAGTGAAAATTAATATGATGGTTAAAAAAGGAATCAATGATCAGGAGATTCTGCCGATGGCTCGTTACTTTAAGAATACTCCTTATGTGCTTCGTTTCATTGAATATATGGATGTTGGAACATCGAACGGATGGAACTGGGATGATGTTGTTTCTAAGGATCAGATTTTAAAGGTAATCGGAGATGAACTTCCTCTTGAACCGGTTTCAGGTCATTATTATGGCGAAGTTGCAAAAAGGTATCAATATAAAGATGGAAAAGGTGAGATCGGTATCATTTCTTCTATTAGTGATACTTTTTGTTCTACATGCACCAGAGCTCGGCTTTCTGCAGATGGTAAAGTGTATACTTGCCTGTTTGCTTCTAGCGGTACTGATTTTAAACACTTTATACGCAATGGTGCTTCCGATCAGGAGATTCTTGAGCGAATAGAAAACACATGGAGCAATAGAAAAGATCGTTATTCAGATGAAAGAAGAGAAAAGAATGCTGAAGAACGAAAAAAAATAGAAATGTCATATATCGGGGGCTGATAAAAATCAGCTTCTTTTTTTACGCTTGAAGTTTGTTAATAACTATTTTATAATAACTTACATAAAGTAATTAAAATATTTGAAAGAAGGTTATATAAATGAAACCTATTCATAAAGATACGCATATCGGCAATGTCACACTTAAGGTAAGAGACCTCGAGAAACTTATTCAGTTTTATACAGAGACTATTGGATTAAAAATACTGACTAGATCAGATTCTGCTGCACAGTTATCAGCTGACGGAATTCAGCCGCTTCTGACATTAGAAAGTAATCCTAAGCTTGAACAGCGTCCCGTTCGCAGTGCGGGCTTATACCATTTAGCATTGCTTGTACCTACAAGAAAAGATCTTGCGAATGTTCTTCAGCATTTTATACAATCAGAGACTCGCCTTGCTGGGGCATCTAACCATAAATTCAGTGAAGCGATTTACCTGCAAGATCCAGAAAACAACGGGATAGAAGTTTATCGAGATGTTGATCGAAAAGATTGGGTCCGCGATGAAAAAGGAAAATTGCCTGCAGTGAGCGAACCATTAGATGTACAGGGTTTATTAGATGAGGCTGATAACAATAAGTGGAATGGTCTGCCGGAAAAAACGGTAATGGGACATGTGCATTTAAACGTGACCAACATTCCTGAAGCAGAAGAGTTCTATATGAATATACTTGGTTTTGAAGAACAAACAAGAATGGCTCATCATGCCTTATTCATCTCAGCAGGTGGATATCATCACCATATTGCTCTAAATATTTGGAACGGCCCGAATGCTATTCCTTCGCCAATAGATGCAACGGGTCTCCTGCATTATGAAATCGTTGTGCCAAGTGCTGAGGTTTTAGATGATTTAATTAATTCCCTTGAGCAGCATAATATATCGTTCATAGCTGAATCTAACAGCATATTTGTGAAGGATCCAGCTGGAAATGGCATTGTTATTAAAAATAGTTAGGAAAGTTTGTTATATAAAGTAAATATAAGGGAATAGTTCATAAACTGATCTTTTTTAAAATTTGTCAGTAAAGAAGGGGTCTTTATGAAGAAAAAAACTTGGGTGAAGTTAACAGTCCTATTTGCTGCTGTTATTCTTTTATTCGCACTCAACCATTTTGTTTTCAAACTTACCCCTTTGTCTTTACGCGATTGGGTGCTGTCCTTTGGTATGGTTGCACCTATTATATATATCTTGATTAATGTAGTTCGTCCCTTTACGCTCTTTCCGATTTCCGTTCTATCACTAGCTGGCGGACTTGCATTTGGTGCTGTCTGGGGAACCGTGTATACGGTTTTCAGCGCGACACTTGGTGCAGTTATTTCTTTTTATCTCGCCAAACATTTGGGTGCCCGATGGCTGAAAAAAACAACAGATGCTCCATCCAAGATTGAAAAATGGCAGAAACAATTAAAAGAAAAAGGATTCATTTATATTTTTCTCCTCAGGGTCATTCCGGTTTTGAATTTTGATCTTGTAAGTTATGTAGCAGGAATCTCCCGATTAAAGTTCCGTTCTTATGTTTTTGCAACCATGCTTGGGGTGCTGCCAGGAACACTGGCGTATAACCTGTTGGGGGATAGTTTTATAAAAGGAAACGGAACAGCCATTGCAATTGCCGTTTGTCTCGTTATTTTAGCAGCCTGCATACCAATTCTTATGAAAAATAAAAGCCTCATATCAGGACAGATACAAACTCAAAAAGAAGATAACGTGTAAACCTTGCTTAAAAAAAGCAAGGTTTTTTTGTGGTTTTTATAGAGTGCTCTTGATTGGGGAGCTTTGTCGACTCGAGTATTTATTGTTGTTTTTCTTGGGATTATTTCAATTAAGCCAGGGATTATTTACGCTAATCCAGGAATTAATCCTTTAAACGTGGGATTATCGATGAAAGAATGTTTTTATTAATAACTAGGATAGTTTTGAGCACAATACTTGTTCCTTATTAATAATAATTATAAATTAGTATTGACTTCAAACAAGAAATCAGTATAATTAAGATTGTTGATGGAAACATGATAATGATATTCATTATCATTTATAGATAAGAGGAGTGAAAATAATTATGGCAGAAAGAATGGTAGGCAAACAGGCACCTCGCTTTGAGATGGGGGCAATCATGCCGAACAAAGAGACGAATAAAGTAAGTTTAGAAGAGAACATGAAAAATGGAAAATGGACAGTTCTCTTCTTTTATCCAATGGATTTTACCTTTGTATGTCCGACAGAGATCACGGCATTGTCTGATAGATACGATGAATTCCAAGACTTGGATGCTGAAGTGATCGGAGTTTCAACGGATACGGTTCATACGCATCTGGCATGGATTAACACTAAACGTGAAGATAACGGACTTGGTGAGCTGAACTATCCGCTTGCTGCAGATACAAACCACCAAGTATCTCGTGACTACGGTGTCTTAATTGAAGAAGAGGGAGTCGCATTGCGTGGGTTGTTCATTATTAATCCTGAAGGTGAAATGATGTATCAGGTTGTTTTCCATAACAACATCGGACGAGATACCGACGAAACCTTGCGTGTTTTACAAGCATTGCAAACAGGCGGTCTTTGCCCGGCTAACTGGAAGCCAGGTCAAAAAACACTATAAAAACAGAAAAAAATCAAGAAAATTAAACGATTGTTTAAAATATGGAGGTTATAAGAGATGAAGTTACGTGAACAGATGCCTGAATTAGATGGTGCAACAACATGGTTGAACGATGAAGTGAAAAAAGAAGATCTTGTGGGAGAAAAAGCAACGCTGATCCATTTCTGGTCAGTAAGCTGCGGGCTTTGTAAAGAAGCAATGCCTGATGTGAACGAGCTGCGTGACGAGTATGAAGATGACTTAAACGTGGTAGCCGTTCATATGCCTCGTTCTGAAAATGATCTTGATATGAGCGTGATCGAACAGATGGCAATGGGGCATGATATCTCACAGCCGATCTATGTGGATAGTGAACATAAGCTGACAGATGCTTTTGAAAACAAATATGTTCCTGCTTATTATGTGTTTGATAAAGAAGGTAAACTGCGTCATTTCCAAGCAGGCGGAAGCGGAATGGACATGCTTCGCAAACGCTTGAACCGTGTTTTAAACGAAGAAACAAAATAGGAGGGTATTTTATGGATTCCATTCAAGATGTATTGAACAAACAGGTTGCAAACTGGAACGTACTTTTTGTGAAACTGCATAACTATCATTGGTATGTAAAGGGTCCTCACTTCTTTACCCTACATGAAAAATTCGAGGAATTATACAACGAAGCTGCAATGAATATTGATGAGCTTGCTGAGCGTCTTTTAGTTTTAAAAGGTACACCTGTCGCAACGATGAAAGAATATTTAGAGATGGCTACTGTTGAAGAAGCAAAAGGCGGAGACACAGCGGAAGAGATGGTTCATAACGTAATCAATGATTTCGAGCTATTGATCTCAGAAATTAAAGAAGGCATGGAAGTAACGGATCGCGAAGGCGATGAAGTTACTCATGACATGCTGCTTTCCGTTCGTGAAAGCCTGGCGAAACATAACTGGATGCTTCGTGCTTTCGTGAGTTAAAACCAAAAGGGTGACTTCGGTCGCCCTTTTTTTTTCTAAATTTATCAAAAAATTATAATTATTCTGCAATTTCATTTAACGTTATGCTAAACTATAAAAAAGTAATTAAATTCCATTAAGGAGGAAAAACATGAAAAAGGGGATCGCGTTATTCTTCGTACTGCTTCTTGCTTTCTCATTGGCCGCTTGCGGACAAAAGATTGAAACACCATCTGAAAAAGAAGAATCAGGAGAAAGCCCTGCTTTAAATCTTGATCGACTCAGTATTGTCACAGGTGGAACGGGCGGTACATACTATCCACTCGGTGGAGAAATGGCAAAAATTATCGGTGGTGAGTTAGACGTAGAAGCGAACTCACAAGCATCGGGTGCTTCAGTTGAAAACATGCAGCTTATACAAGATGGAGATGCTGATATAGCATTTACACAGACAGATATTGCTAGTTACGCAGCTGAAGGTAAGGAGATGTTTAAGGAGAAAGTAGATCAAATCGCAGGTATTGGTACTCTCTATCCTGAGACCATTCAAATTGTTACGCTTAAAGACAGCGGCATTAAAAGTGTTGAAGATTTAAAAGGGAAAAAGGTTTCAGTTGGGGCGCCAGGAAGCGGAACATTCGCTAACGCAGAACAAATCTTAAAAATTCATGGCATGACAATGGAAGATATTACAGCTCAGCATCTTTCATTTGATGAGTCTGCTGAAGGGATTCAGGATGGTAACATTCAAGCTGCATTTATTACAGCAGGTACACCAACAGGGGCTGTTGATGCATTATCGGCTACAAAACCAGTAACTATCGTACCGATCGCTGATGATAAGATTAAAGAGCTTATTGATGCATATCCTTACTATATTGAGGATACTGTGAAAAGCGGTACATATAAATTAGAGGCAGATGTGAAAACTGTAGCTGTTCTATCCATGCTGACTGTTCGTAAAGACATGGAAGAAGACGCAGTGTATCAGATCACAAAAGCTATCTTTGAAAACACAGATAAGATCAGTCACGCAAAAGGAGAGCTCATCTCTGCTGAAAAAGCTGTAGAGGGAATGGGGATTGACTTCCACCCAGGAGCTAAAAAGTACTTTGAAGAAAAAGGAATCTTAAAATAAGAGGGTGTAATCATGGACTAAGGAATTATCTTTAGTCCATGTATTCTTATGAAGCGCATAATAGGAGTTTTTTTGATCGTAAGTGTCCTCGCTGCCGCAAGTCTGTATCCTGCCTTTTTAGGTTTGATTATAGAAGATGGTGAGACAGGAGAATGGTTAGCTTTTATGGATATAAAGCCTGGTGAAGAATTTAGTATCAAATACATACATTCGATTCATCGAACGCCGGTACTGGAAACTTATCTTACGAATGAGGAAGGAATAATTATTCAGACTGAAATGCGTTTTGAGGAATTTGGAGTAGGGATGCCTTCTGGGGCGACCGGAACTGAGGTCTTCACACAAAAAAATGGGACTTATATCTTGTCCAACATGAACCGGACTTTTCCTTTACTAGATATTCGAACCGGACAAATCATCGCCAATCACACGCTTCTGTATGATGGACATGAGTATCCCTTCTCTAGCTTTAGTGAAAAAGGATCTTGGGTTCGAATAAAGACAGAGAAGATAAGTGTATGGCAATGGTTTATTGGAGGGAAAAAACTTGGATAACAAAAATCAAATACAGCGTGAACAAATTTCTGATCAAGCTGTACAGGAACTGATGGAAAAGTATGATCCTGAAGCAGGTTTCAGGAAATTAAAAGGTGCACTTTATTGGATTACACTGATTGGTCTTATTGCTTTTTCTTTATTCCAGCTATATACAGCAATTTTCGGCGTATTGCCTGCACAGTTGCAACGGACAATTCACTTAGGTTTTGCACTTACTCTGATCTTTTTATTATTTCCAGCATCTAAAAAGAAAAAAGAGAAAAAGCCATTATTTCAGGTCGCTTGGTATGACATAATCCTCGCTGTTTTATCGATAGCAGTAGGGTCTTATTGGTACATATTTATGGACGATCTCGTTATGAGGATTGGAAGACTCACCACGCAAGATTTTATCATTGGTCTTATCGCTATTCTTCTTGTTTTAGAAGCAACAAGACGTGTAGTAGGGCTTCCAATTACAATCATTGCAGCCATGTTCTTGCTATACGCGTATCTGGGGCCTTTTATGCCGGGGTTCTTAGAGCATAAAGGATTAAGCATTGAGCGTATTGTGAGGACGATGTTTTTTACAACAGAAGGTATTCTAGGTACTCCTCTCGCTGTTTCGTCAACTTATATCTTCTTGTTCCTCTTGTTCGGAGCGTTTCTCGTTAAAACAGGAGTCGGGGAGTATTTTAATGATTTATCAATCGTGATTGCAGGAAGGCGTGTAGGTGGACCTGCTAAGGTAGCCATTTTCTCTAGTGCTCTTCAAGGTACAATAAGCGGAAGCTCAGTTGCTAACGTTGTAACATCGGGTGCTTTTACGATCCCGATGATGAAACGTTTAGGTTATGATAAAAACTTTGCTGGCGCTGTTGAAGCTGCTTCTTCTACAGGTGGCCAGATCATGCCCCCGGTTATGGGTGCGGCAGCGTTCCTTATGGTGGAATTTATTGGGGGAGGCATCACGTATTGGGATATCGCCAAAGCTGCTGCTATCCCTGCGATTCTTTATTTCGCGGGAATCTGGATCATGACCCACTTTGAAGCGAAACGAATTGGTCTTAGAGGACTTTCGCGAGAAGAGATGCCTGAGACAAAAAGAGTCATCAAACAAATTTACTTATTGATACCGATTTTTGTGGTTATTTTTCTATTAATGAGCGGGATGAGTGTAACGAAAGCGGCTCTATGGTCGATCGTTAGTGCGATTGCCGTTGGTATGTTCAATAAGCAAACTCGTATGGGACCGAAGCTTTTTGTTGAAGCATTAGCCGATGGTGCCAGAACGGCTCTTGGCGTTGCTGCAGCTACTGCAGCTGCGGGTATGATCGTCGGTGTTGTAACAGTGACTGGTGTCGGTCTCAAAATGGCGAACGGTTTGCTTGAACTTTCAGGCGGTTATTTAATTCCAACATTGATTTTAACGATGATCGCGTCCCTTGTACTAGGAATGGGATCCCCAACAACAGCAAACTATGTAATCACATCTACTATTGCAGCACCAGCCATTCTATTATTTGGTGTTCCTGATCTTTCGGCGCATATGTTCGTGTTCTATTTTGGGATAATCGCTGATATTACACCTCCAGTAGCACTGGCAGCTTTTGCTGCAGCTGGTGTATCAGGAGGGGAACCGATACGAACCGGAATCATTTCATCTAAACTTGCCATTGCAGCGTTTATTATTCCGTACATCTTCGTTATCTCACCTCAGCTTATGCTGATTGATACGACGTGGACTGAGGCGGTTTGGGTTATTTCAACTGCTTTTATAGGAATGATCGCAATTGGTGCGGGTATGATCGGTTATTGGATGCGTCCTCTTCATTTACTGGAAAGAGCAGCAGCTGTCATTATTGGCTTTCTGCTGATTTATCCAGAGGGTATATACAGTGCAATTGGACTTGCGGCATTTGCTCTTATGCTAGGCAGCCAATACTGGATGTTGAAAAAAGACAACTCGCAAGCACCATCTTCGCCAGCGGTATAGCGGTTTACAAGCTCAAAGGCATAGAGCCAAATAGAAAGAAGCCCCGATTTGCAATTTGCAATTTCGGGGCTTTGTTTTTGTTTATTTATTAACAAGTTCATAGTCAAGTTCTGCTTCTTTAATATAAGCAATCGGCATTAAAATTTCTTGAGGCTGAAACGGTTTTAATGGTTCACCTTTTTCCAATAAAAGAGGAAGATCAGGATTGGCGAGAGCTCCTGTTCCAATGCTAATTAGATCTGCTTGCCCATTTTTTATAATTGTTTCGGCTTTTTCAACGTCATGCAGCATTCCGTTTGTTATAACAGTCTTTCCATTTCCAAAAGCTTTTGCTGCTTCAGCTAATGATTTTGTTCCTTCCCCAAAGCTTGGTACAGATCCGTCTTTATCAGTTACGTGAATATAATCAATGTCTGTTTTGCCAAGTGTTGAAAAAATCAAAGCGGCATCATTTTCACCATTTGGCCATTTATATGTCTGATCGGATACCTTCCCTTGTGAGATACGGACTCCAACTGTGAAGTCTGGCCCTGTTGTTTTTCTTACCGCCTCAATTACTCTCACAAATAGATTCAATCCTTTTTCTATTGAAGGACCATAATCGTCATTTCGGTTATTCAAGTAATCCGTCAAAAATTCATCGAGTAAATATCCGTTTGCTCCGTGAATCTCAACACCATCGAAACCAGCTTTCTTAGCATTAACTGCTGCTGCTGCAAATGCATGGATGACTTGCTCGATATCCTTCGCGTCCATCGCTTTTGGTGTTTTAAAAGGTCCAGAACCATGGTAAAAGCCTAGTTGTTCTCCTTTAGGTGCAGTGCTGGAAGGACCGACCGTTATTTCGGTATAGGCATTTGCTTGACTTTGACCACCGGCATGCATCAACTGGGCAATCATTTTTGCTCCGTTGTTTTTCACGGCACTTACAACGTCTTTCCACGCCTCAACGTGCTCCTCTGAAGCAAGCCCTGGCTGGTTTCTGTATCCCTGACTGTATAATCTATCAATGTAAATTCCCTCAGAGATAATAGCCGCAAAACCGCCTTTAGCGAAACGTTCATAGTAGCGAGTCATCGTATCGTTTGCAGCGCCATTTTCCTCCGCGCTGATTCGTGTCATTGGAGCGACCAAATATCTGTTTTTTAATGAAAGAGGACCAAATGTGTAAGAAGAAAATACATGTTTAGACATGTTGCTTAATACCTCCTAAAAGTAAGTTGATAATTTTTGTTTTGTAAAAGGTAACATAGGGTCTATTTAAATCTCAAATATTTTGCATTTTGCTACAGCTGTCTTTTATTTTCCTCTTATTTGTATGAAATATTTACAGAGTGTACAAGATTGTAAAGTTGAAGAGGATTCATTTATGATACAATCATTGGGAATGTGTTTTTATAAAGGAGAGAACTAAATGATTACTGTTACTA
Source organism: Fictibacillus arsenicus (assembly GCF_001999465.1). Classification (GTDB taxonomy): domain Bacteria; phylum Bacillota; class Bacilli; order Bacillales; family Fictibacillaceae; genus Fictibacillus; species Fictibacillus arsenicus. Next base: position 755,611 of record NZ_MQMF01000001.1, on the reverse strand, counting down.
ACGTAGGTCTTCGCTACGGCGACCGCAAGCTGTTTGAAGACGTTAATATAAAGTTCACACCAGGAAACTGCTATGGTCTAATTGGTGCGAACGGTGCGGGGAAATCTACTTTCCTGAAAATTTTATCAGGTGAGATCGAAGCGCAAACTGGTGACGTACACATGACTCCAGGTGAGCGTCTAGCGGTTTTGAAGCAGAACCACTTTGAGTATGAAGATCAAGAGGTTATGCAGACAGTTATTATGGGGCATGCACGTCTTTATGAAGTGATGCAGGAGAAAGATGCGATCTACATGAAAGCTGATTTCTCTGACGAGGATGGCATCCGTGCTGCTGAACTTGAAGGTGAGTTTGCTGAGCTTAACGGTTGGGAAGCTGAATCCGAAGCGGCGATCCTCTTAAAAGGACTTGGAATTAAAGAAGATCTTCACACGAAGAAATTAGCGGAACTGACTGGTTCTGAAAAAGTGAAAGTTTTATTAGCGCAAGCTCTTTTCGGAAAACCAGACGTACTATTGCTCGATGAGCCTACGAACAACTTGGACCTTCAGGCGATTCAATGGCTGGAAGAGTTCTTGATCAACTTCGAAAATACCGTTATCGTTGTATCCCATGACCGTCACTTCTTAAACAAAGTTTGTACGCACATGGCTGACCTTGATTTCGGTAAAATTACAATCTATGTCGGAAACTATGATTTCTGGTACGAGTCTTCACAACTGGCTCTTAGAATGGCACAAGACCAAAACAAGAAAAAAGAAGAGAAGATTAAAGAACTTCAAGCGTTCGTTGCACGTTTTAGTGCGAATGCATCTAAATCAAAGCAGGCGACTTCGCGTAAGAAGCTTCTTGATAAAATCTCACTTGATGATATCAGACCTTCTTCCCGTAAGTATCCTTACGTACACTTTGGGATCAACCGTGAGATCGGAAATGACCTTCTTCGTGTTGAAGGGTTAACGAAAACGATTGATGGCGTTAAAGTTCTTGATAACGTGAGCTTTACAATGAACAAAGACGACAAGATTGCGTTTGTTGGTAAAGAAGAGATCGCGATTTCAACATTGTTCAAAATTTTAATGGGTGAGATGGAGGCGGACAGCGGCACATACAAGTGGGGTGTAACGACTTCACAAGCTTTCTTCCCGCGCGATAACTCCAAGTATTTTGAAGGCAGCGAGCCAACACTTGTTGAGTGGTTGCGTCAATATTCTCCAGAAGACCAAACGGAAAGCTTCCTTCGCGGATTCCTTGGCCGTATGCTGTTCTCTGGTGAAGAAGTTATGAAGAAGCCAGCTGTATTGTCAGGTGGAGAGAAAGTTCGCTGTATGCTTTCTAAGATGATGCTTAGTGGTTCAAACGTATTGATTCTTGATGATCCGACAAACCACTTAGATCTTGAATCGATCACTGCACTAAACAATGGTTTGATCAGTTATAAAGGTTCATTGATGTTTACATCACATGACCATCAGTTCGTTCAAACGATCGCAAACCGTATCATCGAAATCACACCAAAAGGAATCATCGATAAGGAAATGCCTTATGATGAGTACTTGGCAAACGACGATTTGAAAAAACAGCGTCAATTGATGTATCAATAATTTTATGTGAAAGGAGTGTTAAGTCTGTAAAAGATTTAGCACTCTTTTTTGTTAGCAAACATTGTTGCTCTTGAGAGTAGTTGATTTCCGTTACAGGATGCTCGCTTTCCGCGGGGCGTGCGGTGAGTCTCCTGGGCTTTGCATTATTAGGAGTCTCAATGAAGAATCCCGCAGGAGTCTCGCACCTTGCACTCCAATCAACTTTTCAATGATGAAATTACCAAAAGCAACAATCTGTTTGAGAAGAGCCTTTTGTTAAAGGAGAGAAATATATGGAGCGTTTTACTGAAGCGGTGATTCATGTGATAAAAAATATTCCGCCTGGCAAAGTTATGTCTTATGGGCAGATTGCAAAGGTCGCTGGAAGTCCGAGAGGCGCACGGCAAGTCGTTCGTATCCTGCATTCGATGAGCGGAAAATACAACTTGCCATGGCACCGTGTGATCAATTCGAAAGGTGAAATCGGGATTCAGGATGAGGAACTGTTTTTTACTCAAAAATCGCTGCTGGAAGATGAAGGTGTGCAGTTTAAAGGAAAAAGCACGATAGATATGGAAAAATACAGATACCAGCCAATTGAAGATGAATATTTGGGATAGGAAAAAGGGAGCTATCGATCGATGAAAACCATACAGAATCCAGTAATTAAACCAGCAAAGTTGAAAGATAAACAAACGATTAAAAATCTGATGCAATTTTATTTTTACGATTTCTCAGAGTTTGTTGAAGCGTACGTTGGGAATGACGGATTGTTTGATGAGTATAAGTATTTGAACGCCTATTGGGAAGAAAAAGAGAGATTTCCTTATCTCATCGAGTGAGAGGGGAAAATAGCAGGATTTATTTTAGTAAGAGAAGTGCAAGAAGAGGGTAAGCATTTCTGGTCGATAGCAGAATTCTTTATTATGAAAAAGTTCCGGCTTAACGGGTTAGGTAAACATGCAGCACATCAAGTTTTCGAGAAACACAAAGGAAATTGGGAAGTTTTCCAGATCGAGAAGAACAAACCCGCCCAAGCTTTTTGGCGAAAAGTGATTTCTGAATATACCCAGGGAGAATTTGTGGAGAGGACAGAAGAAGGATGTGTAATCCAATCGTTCTGTAGTTAAAATGTATCTATTTTTTAGAGTGATCCCTTAGGAGGATAGCTTTTTATTTTTGCAGTAAAACGATAGCAGAAGTTTTACTTTTTGTGATTAGGGCAAAATAGGAGAGGAGCTATTGTTTCTATTATTTATTCTTATTGGGGAATCATGAGAGGACGAAAATATGTTTAGAATGAATTTGCTCGATAATTACTTGAAAAAATATACTAAGATGTCTGAGAGGGAACTATCTCATACTGTTCAATCGAATATGTGGTTTACTCCTGTGCTTTATGTTATTTTTTCTTCTTTATTAGCGAGTGTTACGCTGACGACGGATCTAAAGTATGATTTAGGGAATCAGATGCGGCCATTTTTTGCGGTAGACTATGATCTTACAAGAAATTTGGTAGGGACACTTACCGCTGCTATCTTAACGCTGACCACTTTTACCTTTAACTTGATTCTGGTTGTTTTTACGACATTTTCAGGACAGTTTTCACCCCGGATGCTCAAGAACTTTATTGCTAGTAAATCAACTCAGCGCGTGCTCGGCATATTTACATCGAGTTTTATTTATATGTTATTGAGTTTTCTATTTTTGAATAAAAGAATGACTGAATATTATTTTGCTGTTCCTTTGCTCGCAGCGATCATTGCTGCATTTTCGATGGGAACGTTTATCTTTTTTATTAATCATGCAGTCGCTTGGCTTCAAGTAAATCAGATGACGTACGATATGAAAAATGAAGCGTTATCCATTGTGAAAAATACGTTGGAGGATGAAGTAGATCCTTATAAGGTAAATGATTTGAGCACGGTAAACAATGATATTTGCGAGAATAAAGGAACTAAGATAACGGCAAGGAAATCAGGCTTTATTCAGTTGGTAGATTTTATTTCTATTATAAAAGAGGCTGAAAAAGATGATATTGTGATTCAGCTGGAATATACGATCGGAAGTTACGTGTTCGCTTCAACACCATTCATTACGTATTGGAAGAATGGCGAAAATGAAGTAGATGAACAAAAATATATGTCACTTATCAGCATCGGAAGAAGACAGACAGAAGTTCAAGATATAGAGTTCAGTATTAATAAACTGGTTGAAGTGGCAATCAGGTCTCTCGGGAATTATGATCCGAAAACCGCGACTACTGCTATCTATCAGCTTGGAGAAGTGCTTGCTTCCATTTCAAGAAATTCGATATTCTCAAAGTATTTAGTGGATAAAAATAATAATCTGCGTGTGGTTTTGCAAGAAAGAGACTTTAGTCATTATCTTTATAATGCTTTTGGGTATATCAGGCACTATGCGAAAGATAATGTCATCATCTGCACAGAAATCCTCAAAGTGCTTGATCTGATGGCGAAATCTCTTAATAAACGTGATTATAACGCGGTATGGGAATTTGGAGTATTCACAGCAAGCGGTTTCGAAGATCTTTTTTTATTCACGTTAGATTATCAGCAATTCCATCGTGCTTTGCACAACTTAGCTGTTACGACAAAACATGAAAAAGAGTTTGAGGAGTTCTTGGAAAAAGAAAAACAAAATAAATATAAGTCCACATGAAAAAAGCCCGGAAGTTTATCCAGGCTTTTAAATTTGGTTTAATTGGGATCGAGCTTCCGAAACAGAATGGAAAGGGTCGTCCAGCTGCAGCATTTTGCGAAGAATAGCTTTCAATGAAATCGAGATATTCAGTTCGTCTTCCCAGCTTTTTTCCTTCTTGGATTGAGGTTCATAAGCGGAATAAAGGAGGAACAAGGCAAAATGACCAAGTGCAAAAAGATCACTTTCAACGGTAATCGCACGCATCCGCAGTTTTTCGGGATGATCATATGGATCTGCAGCTTCTTGATCTGATAAAAAACAAGCAAGTCCAAAATCAATGATGTGCAGTTTTTCGTTACGCTGAATGATATTCGGTATGCGAAGATCACGGTGAATGATTCTTTTTTTGTGAAAAGACTCTACTATATTCAACAGCTCTAGCAAAATAGTGATCGTTTCTTTTTCGCTGTATGTGTGATGATCGCGAAAAATCAGATCCTCAAAAGTGTCTCCCTGTATCCATTCCATCGTGATAAATAAACCTTTATCAGTTTGGAATTCATCTAGCAGTTTGGGTACTTGTGGATGCTGTACAGCTTTAAGTATTTCAGATTCTCTTTGGAAAGAACGGAGTCCGCTTTCAGTTTTCGCTTTTGTTGTCCTGAGCTGTTTAAGAACGACGGTAGTTTCTGTTAAGCGGTCATGTGCTAAATAAGTAATTCCGTAACTCCCCATTCCCAGCACTTCGTTAATGTAATAGCGCCCTTGGAGGAGGAGACCCGATTTAAGAGGTCGATCAAATAAAGTTCTTTGAAGACCTTTTATGATTTCAGTGATCATCAGTTAGCGTCAACCTGGGAAGGTCAGCTGCTGAAAAAGCTGCTTCTCTTTTTCTTCTTGTAATGCTTATGACCGTATCCTCCATAATGCTTCTTTCCAAAGTCACTGCTGCTGTACTTTTTATAGCTTTTCTTGTGCTTGTATCCAGAGCTGCTGTATTTATTATAGCTTTTGTGGCCCAATAACGATTTTAGTAATTTCTTTAACATATCAAATCATCTCCTTAAAGATACATTGTTAATCATATTCGAACTTTGTATACATTATCCTACTGTACGTCCAACTAAACAAAAAGTTTCGCTGGGAAATGGGGTCTGACCCCAAACAATTTATTTCCCTTAACAATTTCCTTGTTTTTGTATAGGGAGTTTGGTTAAATTTAGAGAGGTAAAGATGAACGTTTACTAAAGTTGGGTTTTTGAGCGTTCAGATGAGAGGGGTCAATTGTTTCATGTTGGAGTATGTTTTTGCGGCTCTATTTCCAATATTTTTGCTGCTGTTATTTAACAGAGTGTTATTTTCAAAGTTTCTGCCGTTAGGAATCACCATTTTAATATTAATTTTCGGATTGGATGGTCTGCATCAGCCGCTGCCGCTCCAAATCATAGCTGGAATTTCTACAATCATAGGCTTTTTACTAGGGTTGAAAATTTATGAAAAACAAAAGAGAAAAGTAAAATAGAAAAAGACGTCACCTTTATGAGGTAGACGTCTTTCTTTTTGTGTGTGTGATCGTTTCTTTTAAGAAGAGAATGAGAAATGTCAAAACATAAATCGTGATTACTCCCAGCCCCGCTTTATCAAAATGGACAAGTTTCAATATAACCGAAGTTAGAATCGTGATGTATAAAGCCCCTAAGTACTTTTGTATTTGTTCGTTTGAATAGATGGTTGTTAGTTTTGCTCCTAGCTGAGTACCAACTAATGCTCCCAAGATTAAGAGGATGCCAAGTTTGTAATCGAGCTGAATGGATGCCGCGTACGTTAAGAACCCTGCGGTTACGATCAAGAAAACGCTGACCAAGCTTGTGCCGACTGCTTTTCTGGAAGGGAAGTTCATCATTGAAATCAGCAATGGCACCATTACAAAGCCTCCGCCAACACCTAGAGTGGTAGAAATAAAACCTCCTGTAAATCCAATGAAAACCGCTTTCACTAAAGAAAAAGAAATTTGCTTTTCACCTGATTCAATACTTTTGTTGTGTTTTGATTGTTTATAAAGCAGGGAAAGTGCAAAGTATGCAAGAAGCAAAATATAGAAAACCGGGATGATTGTATCGTCATAACCCATTTTCTCAAGCCATACAACAAGCGGATGAGCTACCTGTGTCGCTAATACACCAACAAAACCGATGACAGCAGCTGTTTTCCAGATAATATTCTTATAACGCAGGTGAGCAGCTACTCCTGATACACTCGTTCCGATCGAATACATCAAACTCGTTCCAATTGCAGAGAGTGGAGGAATACCAACCAAAATAAGAACCGGTGTCAGAATAAATCCTCCGCCAATGCCGAAGAATCCAGAGAAAATACCAATGCACAATCCAAGTAATATATAGAAAAATTCCAATTTAAAAAGCATCTCCTTTTGGGGACACACTTACAATTTCCCCGAAACCGTTGATTCAGCTGATGGGAAATGGGGTCAGACCCCAAACAATTTATTTCCCAACAAGCGCCTGCCTTTAAGTATACCACTTAGAATTCTTTCCAGAAACTTCTGCGAATATTTGTTCGTAATTATTAGGTTTTTGGAACGGTGCTGTGCTATAATTTGAGTAACCAGAAATTAGGAACGGAGGTTCGGTTTTAGTGAGTCAAAGTCAAATGTTTGAAATCAAATCTGATTATCAGCCACAAGGAGATCAGCCCGCAGCGATCAAACACCTTGTGAACAATATTAATGCAGGAAAAAAGAGCATGACATTGCTCGGTGCGACAGGAACAGGGAAGACGTTTACCGTGTCGAATGTCATTCAGGAAGTGAACAAACCGACTCTTGTCATTGCGCATAACAAAACATTAGCCGGCCAGCTTTACAGCGAGCTGAAGGAATTTTTCCCTAACAATGCGGTTGAATATTTTGTATCGTACTACGATTACTATCAGCCTGAAGCATACATCGCTCATTCAGACACTTACATCGAAAAAGATGCCAGCATCAACGATGAGATCGATAAACTTCGTCACTCCGCAACCTCTTCTCTTTTTGAACGAAAAGACGTTATTATTGTTGCCAGTGTTTCTTGTATCTACGGTCTAGGTTCTCCAGACGAATACCGAGACATGGTAATCTCGCTCAGAGAAGGAATGGAAAGAGACCGTGATCAGCTTTTACGTGATTTGGTAGATATTCAGTACAATCGAAACGATATCAATTTCACTCGTGGTACGTTCCGTGTTCGCGGTGATGTTGTGGAAATCTTCCCGGCTTCACGTGACGAACATTGCTTGCGAGTGGAGTTTTTTGGTGATGAGATCGACAGAATTACAGAAGTAGATGCACTTACAGGCGAAATTTTAGGTGAACGTAAACACGTTGCTATTTTCCCGGCATCTCACTTCGTAACCCGTGAAGAAAAGATGAAGCTTGCGATCAAAAGAATTGAAGCTGAACTTGAGGACCGCCTTAAAGAGCTTAATGAAGCAGGGAAGCTGCTTGAAGCACAGAGGCTGGAACAGCGTACCCGCTACGATCTTGAGATGATGGCTGAAATGGGTTTCTGTTCAGGCATTGAGAACTATTCGGTTCATCTAACACTTCGTCCTTTAGGATCGACTCCATATACATTGCTGGACTACTTTCCAGATGATTCATTAATCGTTATCGATGAGTCGCATGTTACACTTCCGCAGATTCGTGGAATGTTTAATGGAGACCAGGCGAGAAAAAGTGTTCTTGTCGATCATGGTTTCCGTCTGCCTTCAGCAAAAGACAACCGTCCTTTAACGTTTGATGAATTTAAAAGATATACAAAATTTCAGCACATCTATGTATCAGCAACACCGGGACCATACGAGCTTGAACACGCACCTGACCCTGTTGAGCAGATTATTCGTCCAACAGGGCTGCTTGATCCTACATTAGAAGTGCGTCCTATTAAAGGACAGATCGACGACTTGCTTGGTGAGATTAACGAGAGAATTGAACGAAATGAAAGAGTGCTAGTTACTACATTAACAAAAAAAATGTCCGAGGACTTAACCGATTATTTTGTTGAGCTCGGAATAAAAGTCCGTTATCTTCACTCAGAAATCAAAACTCTTGAGCGGATACAGATCATTCGTGATCTGCGGCTTGGTGTCTTTGATGTTCTTGTCGGGATCAACCTTTTAAGAGAAGGACTTGATATTCCTGAGGTATCACTTGTTGCTATTTTAGATGCAGATAAAGAAGGTTTCCTGCGTTCAGAGCGTTCACTTATTCAGACGATCGGACGGGCAGCGCGTAACTCAAACGGACACGTTATTATGTATGGAGATAAAATTACAAAATCCATGCAGATTGCGATCGATGAAACACAGCGCAGACGACAAAAGCAGATGGAACATAATGAAAAGCACGGCATCACACCGACTACAATTAAGAAAGAAGTTCGTGATGTCATTCGAGCAACACAAGCTGCTGAAGAAACTGAAACATATACAGGCGCACAAGCTCCAAAGCAAAAGATGAGCAAGAAAGATCGCGAAGCCTTTATCGAGCGTATGGAAAAAGAGATGAAGGACGCTGCCAAGAATCTTCAGTTCGAACGAGCAGCAGAGCTTCGTGACCTCATACTTGAGTTAAAAGCGGAAGGATGATTGCAGTTGGCAACCAATCAAAACATTATTGTTAAGGGTGCAAGAGCCCATAATCTAAAGAATATAGATATTACGATCCCGCGTGATAAGCTGGTTGTCTTAACCGGCTTATCTGGTTCGGGTAAATCTTCACTTGCGTTTGACACGATCTATGCAGAAGGTCAGCGCCGTTACGTTGAATCTCTATCTGCTTATGCCCGTCAGTTCCTTGGACAGATGGACAAACCAGATGTAGATTCTATCGAAGGACTATCACCGGCTATCTCAATCGATCAGAAGACGACAAGCCGAAATCCTCGTTCAACGGTTGGAACCGTTACGGAAATTTATGATTATCTGCGTCTTTTATTCGCACGAATCGGGCGTCCGGTTTGCCCCGTTCACAACGTGGAGATTACATCTCAAACGATTGAACAAATGGTGGACCGAATTTTAGAATATCCAGAACGAACGAAGCTGCAAATTTTATCACCAGTCGTTTCTGGACGAAAAGGCGAACACGTGAAAGCCTTAGAAGACATAAAAAAGCAAGGATATGTCCGTGTTCGTGTCGATGGAGAAATGCGGGAAGTTTCAGAAGAAATTAAGCTCGAAAAAAATAAAAAACACTCTATTGAAATTGTAATTGACCGAATCGTAGTTAAAGAGGGAATTGCAACTCGTTTAGCAGACTCTCTTGAAGCTGCTCTTAATCTTGGAGGCGGCAGTGTTGTCGTTGATGTAATAGGAGAAGAAGAACTTTTATTCTCTCAAAATCACGCCTGTCCACATTGCGGATTTTCTATCGGCGAACTGGAGCCCCGTCTGTTTTCTTTTAACAGTCCTTTTGGCGCTTGTTCATCATGTGATGGACTTGGCGTTAAGCTTGAAGTAGATCCAGACCTTGTCGTTCCTGACTGGAGCCGTACTTTGCGTGAAAACGCAATTGCCCCTTGGGAACCAATCAGTTCACAATATTATCCGCAGCTTCTGGAGAGCATCTGCAACCATTTCGGCATTGATATGGATGTACCCGTAGAAAATCTCTCTAAAGACCAAATGGATAAAATCTTAAATGGAAGCAAAGAGTATCTTACTTTCCGCTATAAAAACGACTTTGGACAAGTCCGTAAAAATGAGATTCAGTTTGAAGGCGTATTAGGTAATATTCAGCGCCGATACAGAGAGACAAGCTCTGATTACATTCGTGAACAGATGGAAGGTTACATGGCACAAAAACCGTGCCCTACATGTAAAGGACATCGTCTGAAAAAAGAAGCATTGTCAGTCTTAATTAACGGAAGACACATTGGAGAAACAACGTCTCTTTCGATTACGGAGGCAAAACAATTTTTCGATAACCTTGACCTGACAGAAAAAGAGCAAGCCATTGCAAAATTAATCTTACGAGAAATCGTAGACCGTTCTGGTTTCCTAATTAACGTTGGACTCGATTATCTGACTCTCAGCCGATCAGCTGGAACGTTGTCAGGCGGGGAAGCACAGCGTATTCGTCTTGCTACACAAGTGGGTTCACGTTTAATGGGTGTTCTCTATATTCTGGATGAGCCTTCTATCGGTCTTCATCAGCGTGATAACGACAGGCTGATCCGCACACTGGAAGAAATGCGTTCACTTGGAAACACGCTGATCGTAGTTGAGCATGATGAAGATACGATGCTTGCCGCGGATTACATCATTGATATTGGTCCTGGTGCGGGTGCTCACGGCGGTGTAATCACTTCACAAGGTACACCGCAGGAGATTATGGAAGACCCTGAATCACTTACAGGTCAGTATCTGTCTGGAAAGAAGTTTATCCCTCTTCCGAAGAAAAGACGTAAACCGGATGGCCGTTACATCGAGGTGAAGGGCGCGACAGAAAACAACCTGAAAAATGTATCTGCTAAAATTCCTCTAGGATTGTTCACTGGCGTTACGGGTGTTTCTGGCTCAGGAAAAAGTACACTTGTAAATGAGATCCTTCATAAAGCGCTAGCGCAAAAACTTCACCGTGCAAAAGATAAGCCAGGCGCGCACAAGTCGATCAAGGGTCTAGAGTATATCGATAAAGTTATTGATATCGATCAGTCACCGATTGGGCGTACACCACGTTCGAATCCGGCAACTTACACAGGCGTTTTTGATGATATTCGTGATGTGTTTGCATCTACGAACGAAGCCAAAGTCCGCGGATATAAAAAAGGCCGTTTCTCTTTCAATGTGAAGGGCGGTCGTTGTGAAGCTTGCCGCGGAGACGGAATCATTAAAATCGAGATGCACTTTTTACCGGATGTATATGTACCATGTGAAGTGTGTCATGGTAAGCGATATAACCGAGAAACGCTTGAAGTGAAATACAAAGGGAAGAACATCGCAGACATTCTTGATATGACTGTTGAGGATTCTGTTGAGTTCTTTGCGAATATCCCTAAGATAAAACGCAAGCTTCAAACCATTCTTGATGTTGGACTTGGCTATATCAAACTAGGTCAGTCAGCAACAACATTATCTGGCGGGGAAGCGCAGCGTGTAAAATTAGCTTCGCAGCTCCATAAACGATCCACCGGCAAAACCATTTACATTCTCGATGAACCTACCACTGGACTTCATGTGGATGATATTTCACGTTTGCTCGTTGTCCTTCAGCGCCTCGTTGACAATGGAGATTCTGTTCTAGTCATTGAGCATAACCTTGATGTCATCAAACAGTGTGATCACCTTGTCGATTTAGGACCAGAAGGCGGGGACAAGGGAGGCATGATCGTTGGAGCAGGAACTCCTGAAGAACTTGCTGAGGTTGAAGAATCCCATACAGGCCGTTACCTTGCACCAATCTTAAAACGAGATAAGAAGCGCATGTCGGGTAAAATCAAAGAAAAAGAAAAGTTAGCTAAATAAGCACACCGAAGAGATCAAATCATAAACAGATGGTTTGGTCTCTTTTTTAATGTTCTACTTAAAAGATTGATGCCTTTAAGTTTTTTTCTCATCGATGCAAGTTGATTGGAGTGTAAGGTGCGAGACTCCTACGGGACGAGCGGTCAGGTGTAGACTCCTAATGGCGCAAAGCGGAAGGAGGCTCACCGGACGCCCCGTGGAAAGCGAGCAACCTGGAGTGGAAATCAACTACTTTCAAGAGCAACAGTTTTTGCTAAAACAGGTTTTGATTTAAACAACAAAAAACAGCGCCTCGTTTAAGCAAGGCACTGTTTCTTTTATTACTTGTATTTCTTCTCACTGGACGAAGAATCTTTCGTCCCCTTCTTATCTTTTTCTTCTCGCTTTTCTTGCTTCAGATCCTCCATCGGAATAGGATCTACATTTTTTTCGCTTTCAAATTTATCAAATAGGCTTTCTTTATCTGTGTCGTATTGTTCAGGATTGTCCATTTTTCCTCTTTGTTTCTTCTTTTCTTCAGACATTAGACATCACTCCTGTTCTCGTTTATACGTATCATTCCCTTTTTTACTCGAAATTCAAACAATTTCTCCTCAAATCGACAATTTTCATATAAAATAGATGAGTGAATTATTTCCATATCCTAGAAAGAAATTTGTATACTACATAATTTATTGCTGCAGCAATAATCGAGCCGATCACACCGGCAAGGATTCGATCAGCTACACCTAAATTCCTATCATTCTCAGCCATGACACCGTATACAATGCTAGTGATCATTAGCATGGTTAATACTATAAAAAGTACCTTTAATGTTTTTATGTTTTTCAAAATGGAAGACGCTCCCTTTGGGGTTTTTGTCATTATCATACGGAATTTTAGAAGTTATGTCGAATGGGTATAGGGAAAAAGGAAGTTTGTTTCATGAGGTCGAAGTAAAAAAAGGCACATGCCTTTTGCTTGCATTCATGTTCGGTTTTCGTTTTTCATTCAGAGCAGGAGGTCATGTTATGAAAGAGGGCACGAAAAAAGCAGTTTCTGCTATATGTTATTTTAGTTTGTTCTTTGCACCGTTTCTGTTTCCGATCGTCGTCTACTTAGTTGTAGATGATTCTGAAGTAATGGAGCATGCAAAAAAATCATTCTTATCGCACTTATTACCAATCGTCGCAGTACCGCTAGGAATTATTATCGTTTTTGAAACACAATATCATTTAGCTGCAATTATAATTAGCGCACTCATTTTTGGTACTTTGACATTAATTGTGACCATCTGGAATATTGTTAAAGGGATAAAGGTTATTCTCTCATAAATCGTACAAGTAATACCGGAAACGTATCGGACACCTTAGAATCAGCCGGCGCCGGTGACGGAATCCAAAAGGGAGGCGTCAATGCATGGAAGAACGGAAAATGATTTTAAATATGCTGAACGAAGGGAAAATTTCAGCGGAAGAGGCTGAAAAGTTGCTATATGCCTTAAATGACAAGAAGAAAACGCAAATCAGCTCACTAAGTCCGATCAGTCTAAAAAAGAAAGCCGTGAACGGAGCCACGGCTGTGAAACTACCGTCATCCGGTTACAAAGTGGCAAAGTTTTTTGACCGAGTTGTAAAACGAATTAAGACCGTTGATTTTGACTTAAACTTTGGGCCATCAGAACCCGTGCAGTATGTTTTTCAAGACAGTCATGTAATGTTTCAGGAGATGGACATCGAAGTCTATAATGGATCAGTTACGATTGTGCCATGGGATCGAAAGGATGTCCAAGTGGAATGTGATGCCCACGTTTACAAGGTGCCTGAAGGATCTTCAGCAAAAACAAAGTTCAGAAATGAGACGTTCTACGATTGTGACGCTACAAAAATGCGTTTTTATTCTAGAAACAAACATCAAAAAGTGAACGCTGTTATCTCGGTTCCAAGAGATTCATATGAAGTAATCAAGATTACGACTTTTAATGGTCCTGTTAAAATCAGTGATTGCCAGGCAAAAACACTTACAGTAAAAACAACAGTTGGTGCTATTGCCGTTAATCATTGTTCGGGAGAAGCAGTAAAAGCAACAGCTGCAAATGGTTCATTAACACTTAAGGATTGTGCGTACAGAGATGTTGAAGCAGACACGATGAATGGGCCAGTCAGGCTTACAGTTGATGCAACACAGGTACGTTCTGAAACCATTAACGGGTCAATCTACTGCCGTTTTGCTTCACCTGTTGAAGGGTATGCATCTTTTAAAACGGTGACGGGAAAAATAGAAACTGAATTCCCGGAAACACTAGAACTTGATGCGGTGCTGAAAACAATTGTTGGAGGATTTATTTGTGACTTTGATTCGGTAGAAGTTAGAGAAGAGAAAAAAGAAGTCACGCGTAAGTTCCTTTCTTTTATCGCGAATAAAGGAGCAGCATGGCCGCCGTTCAAGCTTGAAGCTGAAGCGAAAACAGGTTCAGTTGCGGTGTTAAAAGCCAAATAGAGGTGATTTTATTTTATGAAAAAGCTTAAACGGTCTAATGATGCGAAAATTGCTGGAGTTTGCGGCGGACTCGCTGAATATATGAATGTTGATCCGACTGTTGTACGACTCGGAACCGTAGCTCTTGCTATTTTTACAGCTGTCATTCCTGTAGGACTATCCTACATTATCGCTATGGCAGTAATGCCTGAAGAAAGCGACGTTTAAATGAAAAGCTGGCTGGCTTCCTTACTTATTAATACGATTGCTTTAATGGTTGTCGCTGGGTATTTCGACGGATTTCATATCGAAAACATCAGTGCTGCACTATTAGCCAGCGTATTGTTGTCGCTATTTAACGTTTTCTTAAAACCGATCTTAGTACTATTGACGCTGCCGGTAACCATTATTTCTTTAGGATTATTTCTTATCGTCATTAATGCTGCACTTCTATCACTGACAGCAGAATTAATGGGTGATTCCTTTGATATCGATGGGTTTGGGATGGCACTCCTTGCAGCAATTATCATCTCTTTGCTCAATATGTTCCTGACAAACTTTATCCTGGAGCCTATGAAAAAAAGAAAAAAGAAAAGAAGATAATGATTCGACACCTCTCATTGCAGAGGTGTTTTTATTTTGGGGAAAAAGCAATGTTTTTAATGTAAAAATAAGTATAAAGAACTAGTTCAAAACGCACAAATTGTTCTTTTTATAGTACAAAAGACCAATTTAAAATGATGGATAATATGGTAAATTTTAATAGCAAAACAAATCTGAATATTAATACTATTCAATCAGGAGGGGTAGTTATTCATGGGGAAGAACAATAGGTCTTGGGGGAAAGCCCTGCTTGCTACAAGTTTGTCGCTTGGACTAGCTTCGTCATCTTTGTTCGCGGGGTCAGTGGATGTTAAAGCACAAACAGCATTAGATAAAGTATTGAAAGGAAAGCACAGTCATTCGCATTCTAGCCTTGATCTAGCTATCGTTAACGAAGATAGATTACTAGAATCGCTTATCAAAAGAGGGATTGTTTCTAAGGACGCTTCAGCGAAACAAAAAGAAACCGCTCTACATAATTACCTTGAACATAAAGGGAAAGAAACTGGAGCAGAAGCATCTGGAAAGGACCCGCTTGCTCCAAAAGTAAAAGCATCTAATGCTGCAAAATTAAGTGAATTTAATAATGGTTTTATGAAGGGAAAAGGGAATAAGAATGGTCACTCTGTTAAAGAGAAAAAGTATAAAGGAGAAGTAAGAAAAGATAACGTACTAGTTCTAGCGGTAGAGTATTCTGATTTTGCACATAATAATATCCAGTCAGGGGAAACAGATAACTATTATAAAGATTACACTCTGCAACATTATGAAGATATGATTTTTGGTGACAAAGGTGTTGAAGGCCCAAATGGGGAAGACCTTGTATCTATGAAACAATACTATGAACAGCAATCTGGGGGAACATATTCTGTTAAAGGTAAAGCTTATGGCTGGTTGAAAGTTCCTGGAACAGCTGCATATTATGGAGCTGATAAAGCCACAGGCGGACATGATAATGTAAATCCTGGTGGATCTAAGCAACTTGTTGTGGATGCTTATAGAGCAGCTGTTGCAGCCGGCGTCCCTCTTGAAAATTATGATGTAGAAGATCCTCATGATTTTGATGGAGACGGTAATAAACTTGAGCCAGACGGTCTTGTGGATCACTTAATGATTATCCACTCTGGAGTTGGTCAAGAAGCGGGCGGCGGTTCACTTGGAGATAATGCAATTTGGTCTCACCGTTCTGCTAAATTCATTGACGATGATGGTTTTGATGGTACATTCCAAAATCCTATAGGTAAGCCTGGTTTCTATGATTACACAATGATGCCTGAGGACGGTGCAGTCGGGGTATTTGCACACGAATACGGACATGATCTTGGCTATCCAGATGAGTATGACACAATTTACTCTGGTGCAGGTGAAGCTGTAGCATACTGGTCAATCATGGCTAGTGGTTCATGGGCAGGGAAGATTCCTGGTTCTGAACCAACTGGATTTTCACCTTTAGCAAAATCATATTTCCAATCTACTTTAGGTGGGAATTGGACAACTCCAACTGCTGTTGAATGGGAAGAAGTATCTTCTAAAGGAACACAATTTTTACTTGATCAGGCAAACTCACCAAACGGAAAAAATAATCAAGCAATCCAGGTGAAACTGCCTCAAAAAGCAACATTTATTACTGCTCCAGCTGAAGGCTCTTATCAATATTGGGGTGGGCAACAGGATGAAATTGATACTAATATGGTAACGGATGTTGATTTGACAGGTAAATCCTCAGCAACATTAACATTTGATTCTTGGTACGATATTGAAGAACAATGGGATTTTGCGTTTGTACAAGTATCTACAGACGGTACTACGTGGAAATCTCTAGGAAACACAAATACCCGTTCTGACGTAGTAAGTAATGGATATCCAACAATTATCAACTCAATGCCAGGCTTCACTGGAACTTCAAATGGATGGGAAGCACAATCATTTGATCTATCTGAATTTGCAGGAGAAAAAATTAAGCTTCGTCTACGTTATGCAACAGACTGGGGAACAAGTCAAAAAGGTTTCTTTGCAGATAATATAAATGTAGTTGCGGATGGGCAATCAGTAGTTGAAGATGGTGCAGAAACTGAAACTTCTCCATTTACATTCAATGGTTTCGAAAAGAACGATGGGAACAAGTATAGTGACCATTATTACTTGTTAGAGTGGAGAAACCATGCAGGTGTGGATATGGGACTTAAACATATCAAACGTGGTAATTCTATTATGAGTTATGATGGTGGATTAGTAGTCTGGTATGTTGATCCAACATACACAGATAACTGGACGGGTGAGCACCCAGGTGAAGGATTCATAGGTGTCGTTGATTCACACGTGAATTATGACCTAAATTGGAGCACAGGTGTAAAAGCAAGCTCGCGTTACCACATTGCTGATGCTGCATTCGGTTTAAATCCAACATCAGGATTAGATTTAATCTATCCTACCCAAACATTATCGCTTGCAAGCCAGCCGGCTGTCTCACTATTTGATGACAGCAAGTCATTTGAGAATCCATTCATGCCTGACGCTGGACGCAAACTAGGAAACTACGGCTTAAAGGTTCGTGTAAACGGACAAGCAAAAGACAAATCCGTTGGATCTGTAGTCATCTACAAATAATATCTAATGCCTCTCGCCAAAAGCGGGAGGTATTTTTATTTCCATTGTAACTAATCTGTTTGAAAGAAAGGAACTCAGTGACCTGTATGCCAACATTTAATCTGTAATGGAAAACAATTGGATCGCTTCTCAGCCGTTAAAAAACAACGTGTTTTTGACCACGGGAGAAGTCTGTCTACATCCCATTACAGAGGAAATACAGCAACTGCAGTCTGTTGCGTTTTTTAACGATGCGTTCCGAGCCCTCCTTGTATAGGGGGGCTTTTTTTCGTTCTGCAAGATCTTCAAATAGAAGTTGTATTCCCTCGCTACTATTACGAGGTGAATTTATAATGCAAACTAAAAAATACTCTTTATTGCTTCTTAAAAAACAAGAAAGAGACACAGTGAAAAAACAATGTAAGATGTGTGGAAAGGTCACGATTTTTACAGATACGACGATACGGAGACATAACGCGAACGGTAAAAACATTTATCAGTTTGCTATTTATAAGTGCCCGAAGAATCATTCGTGGAACAAAAAACTCGATATTTATAAATCGTTTACCAATCACGTCGATCCTCAGACACTTGTTCCTTCTGAGTTTAAGGCGATAGAAGATGGTGAAAAATTATCACTTTCAGCCGGCATCGAATCCTATGAAATTAGCATTACAGGAGCTGAAGGGAACTTCCGCTTAGACCGTACGCTTGCTGATCATATCGAAGGATGGAGCCGAACAGAAATAGCTCAAAAGATTAAAAGCGGCACTATTCTTTTAAACAATTGTTTAACGAAACCGAGTCAAAAGCTAGCTGTTCATGATAGAATTTCAATAACTATAAAAAAATAAGGCTGTTTTCATAAACTTTGTTGCAATTGGAAGTGTTGATTCCGTTCCAAGTGCTCGCTTTCCGCGGGGCAGGCAGTGAGCCACATTCGTACGTTTCACTCTTAAGTGTCTCACCTGCTCGGCTCAAGGAAGTATCCTTGCTCCTACGTCTACAAGTTAATGCTACTGCAGTTAGCTTCCTCGTCGCATGCCTTGCGAGATGCTTCTCAAGTGGTAGGCACGCACCTTCTACTCCAATCAAATGTCATAGAAAAAAATAAAAAAGAGGTTTGAAAGCAACATTCTTTTAGAAAGGAACCAAAAAAAACAACAAATCCAAGGCCGTTTGTACTTTTCAAACGGTCTTTGTTTTTAAAAGGGGCAAACCAAAATGGAAACAGAACGTCTTCAATTCAGGTGCTACACACATGATGATTTTCCTTTTTTTGCCTCATTATGGGCTGATTCTGAGGTTGTCCAATTTATCGGAAAAGGTGTGACAAGGTCGACAGAGGAAGCTCAAAAAAGTTTTCAAGAATGGCTTCTGCCAGGCTATCGGGAAGGAAGAGGTCTGTACCTTATCCTTCACAAAGAAACCGGGCAGCCTATAGGGCATGCCGGAGTGATTCAGCAAGCGGTAGATGGGAAGAAAGAATTCGAAATCGGTTATTGGCTCGCCAAAGAACATTGGGGAAACGGTTATGCAACAGAAGCAGCAGTGTTCTTTAAACAGTATGCATCTCAACAACTAGGATTAAAAAGAATTATCTGCCTCATTCAGCAGCAAAATAAACGGTCCATCAGTGTTGCCCTTAAACTTGGTATGGTACATGAGAAAAACACAACATTTAATACGATTCCTGTAAATGTTTATGCGTGGACGTCTGACCAATAATTTTCAGACGCTTGCCTTTGGTTAATACCGTTATGAAGTGATACAATAGAATCATTGGAAAATGTCAAGGAGGACCCTATGGCGAAGGTACATATTCATGAATTAATCAATAAGTTTCAACTTGAGCTCGTCAGCGGTGAGGAAGGCATCCACCGCACGATTCGTACGAGCGATATTTCACGTCCTGGTCTTGAGATGGCTGGGTATTTTACTTTTTATCCGGGAGAGCGTCTTCAATTATTAGGAAAAACAGAGCTGTCGTTCATTTCAGAGTTGGATCCTGAAACGCGCATGGAAAGATTGAGCCTGCTGTGTACAGATGAAACACCTGGAATCATCGTTTCACGAGATATCGAGGTGCCAAAAGAGCTATTAAAGGCTTCACACAAAACAGGGGTGCCGATCATGCGCTCACCTGTAACGACTACACGTCTTTCAAGCCGTATCACGAACTTTCTTGAGAGCCGTCTCGCACCAACGACTGCGAAGCATGGTGTGCTTGTCGATATATATGGTATTGGTGTGCTGATTACCGGCAACTCCGGAGTTGGTAAAAGTGAAACGGCGCTTGAACTTGTAAAGCGCGGCCACAGACTCGTTGCTGATGATTCTGTGGAAATCCGCCAGGAAGATGAAGATACGCTGATTGGGAGTGCACCTGAACTGATTCAGCATCTTTTAGAAATTAGAGGTCTTGGAATCATTAATGTGATGACGCTGTTTGGTGCTGGAGCGATCCGCAACTATAAAAAGATCTCAATTGTTATGAACCTTGAAGCTTGGGATTCTAAAAAGGTGTATGACCGACTAGGATTGGAAGAGGAGACAACAAAAATCATCGATACAGAGATACCAATCCTGACGATTCCTGTTCGTCCTGGACGGAACTTAGCGGTAATTATTGAAGTAGCAGCTATGAACTTCCGATTGAAGAGAATGGGCATGAACGCTGCACAGCAATTTTCCGAGAGGCTGACGGATGTAATCGAAGCCGGAGACGATGACGATCTATAAGAACTAAAAGGAAGTGGAGAATGTGGAACAAACGATTCAGCCATTGGACCGTGTAGCGCTCGAGTTAGGCCCTATTACGATCTATTGGTACGGACTTATTATTGGTTTAGGTGCGATGCTCGGGCTATGGCTCGCAGTAAGAGAATCAGAGCGCCGGGGGCTTTCGAAAGACACATTTGTAGATGTGGTTATGATTGCTGTTCCTGTTGCGATTCTTTGTGCAAGACTTTATTATGTTGCGTTTGAATGGGATTTTTACAAAGATAATCCGGGTAAGATTCTTGCAGTATGGGAAGGCGGCATCGCCATTCATGGTGCATTGATCGGTTCTTTCTTAACTGGGCTTATTTTCTGTAAAAGAAAAGGGATCTCGTTTTGGAAGCTTGTTGATATTGCGGCACCTAGCATTCTGCTCGGTCAGGCGATCGGCCGCTGGGGCAATTTTATGAACCAGGAGGCTCACGGCGGACCTGTCACAAGAGATTTCTTGGAGTCTTTGATGCTGCCTGACTTTATCATCAATCAGATGTACATTGATGGAACATATTATCACCCGACATTTTTATATGAATCTCTTTGGAGTTTCGCAGGTGTTATTATTCTTCTTTATTTACGCAGAGTAAACCTTCACAGAGGGGAACTGTTCTTAACTTATATCATCTGGTACTCAATCGGCCGATTCTTTGTGGAAGGGTTGCGTACAGACAGTTTGATTGTGTGGGATACTTCTCTTCGAATCGCTCAAGTCATGAGCTTGATCTGGATTGCTGCTGCAGTTATCATCTGGATTTATAGAAGAAAAGCGGGCTTGGCTGAAAAAAGATATTTAGAGAGCTAAGGGAGGCGAATGAAAAGTGGAGACACTAAAAAAAGGCACACTTGCAGGCTTGAAAACCACTTGGACGCTTGGGAAAATCATATTCCCTGTAACACTGATCATTACATTATTAAGCCATACACCTGTGCTCGATTGGCTCATTTCAGCAATCGCACCAGCGATGAAGTGGATTGGGCTGCCTGGTGAAGCGGCTATCCCGCTCGTACTAGGGAATTTCCTTAATCTTTACGCGGGTATCGGAGGGATTTTAACTCTTGATACTTTAACGGTTCAGGATGTTTTTATCCTGGCTGTCATGCTCTCATTTTCTCATAACCTATTTATCGAATCAGGTGTTGCAGCGAGTGTCGGCATTAAGTTATGGGTAATCTTGCTTGTCCGAGTCGGTTTGGCTCTATTTTCCGCATTTATGATCAATCTTTTTTGGGATGGCGGAACGGAAAAGGCTCAGTATGGTTTTATCTCAAAGCCTGAAGCTGCACCGAACGGATGGGGAGAAATCACCTTAACTGCTCTTGAAAAAGCGTCACTGGGCATTCTTCAATTAGCCCTTATCGTGATTCCGCTTATGATTGTCATGCAATATCTGAAAGACAAAGGCTGGCTGAACCGGTTCTCGAACTGGATGGCGCCCGCTATGAAACTTTTAGGTATGAAAGAAAACACGTCGATGACGATGGCAGCAGGACTGACAATCGGTCTGGCTTATGGAGCAGGCGTAATGATGCAGGCGGCTAAAGAAGACGGAGTTTCGAAAAAAGATCTCTATCTAGCATTTATATTTCTAGTAAGCTGTCATGCTGTTGTTGAGGATACATTAGTTTTTGTTCCGCTTGGTATCCCGGTGTTACCACTTCTGATTATCAGGGTTGTAACAGCTGTTGTTCTTACCATTCTGGTCGCATTTATTTGGAACAAGCTAGAGCGGAAAAATAGTTTAAGAAAAGAGGAACTGCAACATGAAACGAGACACCATACTATTTGATCTGGACGGAACGTTGATCAACACGAATGAGCTGATCATCGCTTCTTTTCTATATACGCTTGATAAATATTTTCCTGAACAGTACAACCGTGAGCACATCCTGCCATTGATGGGAACTCCGCTTGTCGAAACGATGGAACTATTTGATAAGGAACGTGTTCAAGATCTCGTTCAAACCTACAGAGAGCATAACATTGCACATCATGATGTGCTTGTAACCGAGTTTAAAGGAGTTTTTGAAACAGTAGAACAATTGTATAAAAAAGGCTACAAATTGGGCATTGTAACAACTAAAATGAGGAACACGGTTAAGATGGGTCTTAAGCTTACAGGGCTTGATCAATTCTTTCAAACGGTTGTGACGCTTGATGATGTTGAAAAAGCGAAGCCTGACCCAGAGCCGGTTCAAAAAGCGTTAGCGTTGCTTCAATCCACTCCAGACCGTGCCAT
Source organism: Fictibacillus arsenicus (assembly GCF_001999465.1). Lineage (GTDB taxonomy): Bacteria > Bacillota > Bacilli > Bacillales > Fictibacillaceae > Fictibacillus > Fictibacillus arsenicus. The sequence goes on along the minus strand of NZ_MQMF01000001.1, from coordinate 733,176 downwards.
CATGGTAGGTGACAGCAAGTACGATATTCTTGCTGGCCAGAATGCCGGCACACAGACTGCAGGCGTTTCGTGGACGATTCGAGGCAATGATTATTTGCAGCAGTTTAATCCGGATTACATGCTGAATGAAATGACGGATTTGCTGGATGTTTTAGGGGAGAGATAAGTGCGTGATACAGAGCGTTATCCTGTAAAAGGCAAGAACTCGTTATATCAGGTATATGACACGGTTCCATTTTGGAAAGTCGTGAAAAATTTTGTTGCCATTCAAGCTGCTAGATACACTCCCTTTTTGCCGATGAAAAATTGGCTGTACCGCACTTTTTTAAGAATGAAAGTCGGTGAGGGAACAGCTTTTGCCTTAATGGTGATGCCGGACATCATGTACCCTGAGCGGATTACGGTCGGCAAGAACTGCGTGATCGGCTATAATACAACGATTCTTGCTCATGAGTATTTAATAAAAGAATATCGCCTCGGCGATGTGATCATCGGAGACGAAGTGATGATTGGAGCTAATTCAACAATCCTTCCGGGCATTACGATAGGTGACGGAGCGATTGTATCGGCCGGCACGCTTGTTCACAAAAGCGTCCCTGAAGGTTCATTTGTCGGAGGCAATCCGATGCAAGTGATTTATACAAAAGAAGAGCGATCCAAGAGGGAAGCGGAAAACATCTAAATTTGTCGGATGTTCCCCTCTTGGGTTTTCTGAAATTTCGTCGTATACTTAAATTAGGCAAAAAAGCGAAAGCTGGAGGCGCATACTATGAGAAGGAAATCATTCTCGATCGTTTATATGAAGAATTCATTTAAGATTGGACACCTAGTAGAAGACAGTTGCCAGTCTCAGCATGCACCGAAAGCAGCACATCCGCAAAACAAGGCCGAACAATTAGCAGCCCGTGATACGTATCGTTTCCGCACGGCTGTTTCCAAAATGAAAGGCGCGGGCCTCGTTAAGCACTATGAACTTCAAAGCACACGTGCAAAGCTGGTCTTTTACGGCGATTATTCTACCTGCAAGCGTTACGTACCCCATACTTCGCTTACTCGCGAACATTTTCAACACTACTTTGGTTCAGAAGATTTAATCTGTGAATTTCTCCTTGATACTTCTATTTATTTATTTAAAGAACTCCATTTTTTAAACGAGATTCAACTTGATATTCCGAGTCGCGGCAAACTATACACAGTTGAGCTGACTCGACAAGAGATGGATCACTACATGAACTGTGAACTCACTGAGATGAAGGATGGTCATCATCATCGTTTTTTCTATATCTATCGCGATCAGGAGCTGGATCAGTTCACAAATCAATTTGTAAAAGTGAAACGTTTAAGACGTAAAAAGCTATAATAGAATTCTTGCGAAAACTGGCGCCCAAACGCCTTATGACTGGGTGCCGGTTTTTTTGTTGTTTTTTGTAAGATGGTGGGTAGCAATGATAGCAAGCTGGAGAGCGGCGAAGTTTGTCGAGGATTGTAGACTCGTGGATAAGCAGCCAAAACTTTTGGATTCGGCATCAAAACTTTTGGATTCAACACCAAAATTTTTGGATTCACAGCCGAATCTCGTGGATTGATTAATCCTTTAGAGGATTATAGTTAACTAGCCTTCTGTTTGCCCTCTCGCACACACTCCCTAACCGATGATTTGAACCTTGGCGACCGCCAAGTCTTCTTATTGCGTTCGATTTCGTCGCAATTTCACTCAGAAATTAATGTTTTTCCCCTATCAAGCACCAATGTAATCCATTTCCAAAAAAATTATATTCCTTTTGTCGAAAAATGTATTTATAATAAAAATGTTCCTTTTTCTAATTTTTAAAAAATTGAAAGCGTTTTAACAACATGTGAGGGCAGGAGGAAAAATGAATATGGATTATGGTGTTATTTTTTCTATCAGTGTTTATATGATCGGGATGCTGCTGATCGGTTTGTATGCTTATCGCAAGACGGATAACCTTACCGATTACATGCTCGGAGGAAGAAACCTCGGACCAGCTGTAACAGCGCTTAGTGCAGGGGCTTCTGATATGAGCGGATGGCTGTTGATGGGTCTGCCGGGTGCGATGTATATGTCGGGTTTAAGCAGCGGATGGATCGTTGTTGGTTTGAGTGTAGGGGCATATTTAAACTGGCTGTACGTTGCTCCGCGATTAAGAACGTATACGGAAGTCGCAAATAACTCTATTACGATTCCTGATTATTTTGAGAACCGATTCAAAGATACTTCCCGAATCTTAAGAATCACTTCAGCTTTAGTTATCGTTATCTTTTTTACGTTTTACTCTTCTTCCGGAATGGTAGCAGGAGGCCAGCTTTTTGAAACAGCATTTAAGCTGGATTATATGTGGGGAATCTTGCTTACAGCAGGTGTCGTAATCATTTATACATTATTTGGCGGATTTTTAGCTGTAAGTTACACAGACTTTGTTCAAGGTGCGATCATGTTCGCAGCACTCATACTTGTTCCATTGGTAGCGATTATGAAAGTTGGCGGCTGGGATACAACGTTTAACGAGATTGAAAGTGTAAGCCCTGCTTTATTGGATGCATTTACAGGGACAAGCTTAATCGGCATCATCTCTTTACTAGCTTGGGGACTTGGTTATTTCGGCCAGCCTCATATTATCGTTCGTTTTATGGCGATCACTTCCGTAAAAGAAATGAAGAGTGCGAGACGAATCGGAATGGGCTGGATGATCTTCTCGATCGTTGGCGCGATGTTCACTGGTTTAGTTGGTATCGCTTATTTCAATCAGACAGGCGCGCCTTTAAATAAGTCAAATGCTGAAACTGTATTTATTTTATTATCAGATGTATTGTTCCACCCGATTATCACGGGCTTCTTGCTGGCTGCGATTCTTGCGGCAGTTATGAGCACGATCTCGTCTCAGTTGCTTGTTACTTCAAGTGCACTGACAGAAGACTTTTACAAAGCGTTCGTAAAACGTTCAGCTTCTGATAAGGAACTTGTTTTTGTAGGGCGTTTAGCCGTCCTAATCGTTTCAGTGATCGCTTTTGTTTTGGCGTTAAATCCAAGTGAAACGATCTTAAATCTAGTAGGTTATGCATGGGCAGGATTTGGAGCTGCGTTTGGTCCAGTCGTATTGTTAAGTTTATATTGGAAACGCATGACGAAATGGGCTGCTTTTGCAGGTATCGTAGTTGGTGCTGTTACGGTTATTGTTTGGGAGCTGATCCCAGCGTTTGCAGATGTCTATGAGATCATTCCAGGTTTCATTGCATGTACGATTACAATCGTAGTAGTAAGTCTAATGACAAAGGAACCGAGTGAAGTCATCAAGCGCGAATTTGAGGAATCTAAAAGATTAGTAAATGAATAAAATATAGGAATCTCTCTTTTTTAAAAGAGAGGTTCTTTGTTTTATATGAAAGGGGTTGTTGTCATGGAGGTTAAGTACATGCTTTTTGATACGATACCTGATGAAGAGGCTATTTTAGAGGGAATTATAGATTTGCATAAACGTATCTTCGGAGAATCAGATGATCTGGTTAAAAAGATGGAAAGTAAGCCTCAAATAATAGTAAACGTTGCATTGAACAACAGCCAAGTCATCGGTTATAAGATTGGCTATGAACTCGATAAAAGAAAATTTTATAGCTGGCTAGGCGGAGTGGACCCTCAATTTAGAGGTCATGGTGTCGCTTCAAAACTAATGGAACAACAGCATTATTATTTAAAGGAGAACGGATATCATATTGTTCAAACGAAGACCATGAATAAGTGGCGAAGCATGCTGATCTTAAATATCAAATCAGGGTTTGAAGTCATTAGTACTTACACGAACAAAAAAGGATTACATAAAATTATTTTAGAAAAAAATTTGCTTGAGTAAATCAGATGTAACATTCAGCAACGCCCGCATATGATGAAATAAGCGAGGTGGGTGACATGGGTATAAAAGAAAAAGTAAAGCAGTGGTTTTTAGGGCCGCTTTATACGCAGGAGTCATTAATACCAATCGAAAATCGAGAGCAGTTCACGCAAAGTTTGAATCTTGGCTGTCCAGTTATTTTTAGGATGAGAGACGGATACGGGCTGATTTTGTTCGAGGAAAAAGATCAGCTAGGCATCGTTTACGTAAAAGACGTTTTCGGAGTCAATGAGGATTATCGCAATTATTTTACACTGCCTGACCTCATCACCTTCTTCAAAGATCATATAAGTGAAGGAATTTCATTTTATGCGTGGAATAACTAAACTATAAAATGTGCAGCACCTCACTTTGTGGGGTGTTGTTTTTGAATCAAATGAAAGTGAGAGATTGCAATGCCAGTTATTACGCATCAGGAATACATAAAAGCCCCCATCGAAGTTTGTTTTGATCTTGCTAGAAACATAGACGTACATACAAAAACTACTTCTCATACAAAGGAAAGAGCAGTCGGCGGAGTTACGACAGGATTAATAAACGAGGGGGAATCAGTGACTTGGGAAGCCGTTCATTTAGGGGTAAAACAACGGCTGACTGCCAGAATCATCGAAATGGACAGACCTTATCGATTTGTTGATGTGATGGTAAGAGGAGCTTTTAAGTCCTTCACACATACGCATACATTCGAGCTGAAAAATGAGGCAACTTTGATGACAGACCATTTTGATTATAAATCGCCATTCGGCGTGATTGGAAAAGTAGCAGACCGGCTTTTCTTAGAAAAATATATGACAGATTTTCTTGTAAGACGAGCTAAAGCCTTAAAAGAGATAGCGGAAAATCAACAAAAAAATAGATAGAGGACAGCGGGTGGAAAAATGAAAATTGGATTAGTCAGGCATTTTAAAGTAACAAGGGGATATCCTACCGAAAAATGGATCACTCCTTCAGAATTTGATCAATGGATGAGGGAATATGAAGAATCTGATGTGGAAGAATCCGAAGTGGACTTAGGCGGAATTGAATGGCGGAAATGCTATGTTAGTACCGTTCGGCGAGCAACGATTACGGCTGAAAAAATCTATCAAGGAGAACTGATCAGGACTGATGAGCTCCGCGAAATTGCAGTATATCCTTTTTTTAAGCGGGACATCAAAATCCCGATGATTCTGTACCCTCTTTGCATCCGCACCGCTTGGTTCTTTAACCACAAATCACAGCTGGAACGCAGAACAGATGTGGAGAAGCGTATTTCTAAAATTATCGACCGAATTTTAGATGAGAGTGAAGAGAACGCTTTGGTCGTCAGCCACGGGGCACTTATGATGTTTATGCGAAAAGAACTGATCCGCCGCGGATTTAAAGGACCGAAGCTTGGACGGCCGGAGAATGCAAAGCTTTATTTGTTTGAGAAGATATAGGGCACATAGTCGAGCTTTGTCGACTCGTGGTTTTATTGTTTTTAACGTGGGATTATTTCATTTAGCGTGGGATTCTTAAATTAAGAGAGCACTTTTGCTGCAAAAGCTGGTTCCTGCGCCTTAAAAAGGCGATGGAGAACCAGCTTTCTTTATTCCTTATTAAAAATGTACACGTTTGTTTTACATACGCTCCTTATTTGATCTCTTTTCATTGCGCTGCCTTCACAAACTCCTCCATCATCTCGTAGCTCATCGGACCGATGTGCTTTTCGCGAATGATTCCTTTTTTATCTACAATGAAAGTGGTCGGGATGGATACGGTTTTGTACAAATCACCGACTTTGCCTTCAGTATCTAGCAGTATAGGGAAGTTAATCTTATATTCATCGGCAAACTGTTTCACTTCTTTTTCTGAATCACTATCAGTCAGGTTTACTGCGAGAATTTCAATTTTTTCTGATGAGTGTTCATTATAATAGCGCACCATCTCAGGCATTTCTGCCCGGCATGGCGGACACCATGTTGCCCAAAGGTTAATAAACACGACATTTCCTTTTAAATCAGAAAGCCGTATCGTTTCTCCATCGATCGTTTTAAGGTCAAAATCGGGTGCTTTGTTTCCTGGCTTTATACCAGTAGCAACTGTTTCAACAGCCGCCGTGTCTTCTTTTTTGCCGCCGAGCGGAGTATTGTTAATGACTGAAAAGAAAAGGGCAGTCACAAGCATAGAAAGGACGGTTTTTTTGAGCTGAAAGGATCCATATGTGTAAAGATAAAAAGATAGAATCATAAAAAATAAAGAGATCAGACCGTCTGCTGCTGCTTTTTCAGATGCAAAATGAGCACCGTAATAAACCGCAAAGAATATCGTCAGACCTAAAATACCGCTATAAAAAATGCGATTTCGATCAAGCTCTCTTTTTCCTGCTGCTCGTAATAAATAGAGAACAGATGCAATAATGCCAAGAACGACACCTGTTTCACCGCCGTTAAAATACAAAAGATTAAACGGATGTTTAACAGTGAGAATCGGGTGGAAGAGCACATAGCTGATTTTCCATACAAACCAGCAGATTACAATGGCATTGGTTAAAACATCGAGAATCTGCTTTTTATCAGGTTCTTTTCTTAATTTAAATGACAGTATTCCATAAGCGATCAAAGCAGAGCCAAGAATCGCAAGCCAAACCATTTTTACAGGAAAAGATCCAATTGAAATGTAGTTCTCCATCATCGCACCATCCCTAAACTTGTCCTTATTTTAAACTTTATCAAACTGGCCACCTTTTTATTCCTAATTTGCTCAAAAGAAAAACGGCAAAGGATTAAATCCTCCGCCGCCAGTGGTTTCAATTTATAGAAGATAAAATCCAACACCCATGATAAGGTAGGCTGCTAACAAGGTCAGACCCTCGAACCAGTTCGTGTCGCCATCGTTAGTTAAGGAGATCGTTAAGAATACGGCGAGAACCATCGCTACGAGTTCGGGAAGCGTGAACACGAGCGCCATCGATTTCTCAAAGAAAAGAGAGATCAATACGAGAACTGGAGCAACGAACATGGCGATCTGCAGAGTAGAGCCGATCGCGATTTCGACAGCTACATTCATTTTGTTTTTATAAGCCATAATGATCGCGGATGCGTGTTCTGCGGCATTCCCGACGATCGCGACTATGATTACCCCGATGAATACTTCACTCCAGCCGAGTGTTTCACCAACCTCTTCGAATGTATGAACCAATTTTTCAGAAACATAAGCAACAGCAACAGTGGATAGGGCAAGAATAATAAGTGCCTTCATCTTGCTCCATTCTGCCGTCTCGTGTTCATGTCCCTCATCATGCTCTGTTTGATAAACACCTCTATGCGTAACAAGCTTAAACAAAAGAGCTGCGATATATAAAACAATCATGATTACAGATACCCAAACGCTTAAAGTGAGTGAATCGGCATCGTTCAGTTTATAGGAAAACACCTCAGGGAAAACAAAAGCGACAACGACTCCAAAAATGAGCAATCCAGCGTTATGCCGGGCGTCATAAACATTGAACTTTTGCTGTTTGAACTTTAGCCCTCCGACAAAAAAAGACAGTCCTCCTACGAGTAAAAGGTTTCCTAGTACGGAACCTGTTAATGATGCCAATACTACACTTATGAGTCCTGCTTTTAAGGCAAAAATAGAAATGATAAGTTCAACGGCATTTCCGAATGTGGCGTTTAAGAGTCCGCCGATCCGCGGCCCGGCAACAATCGCCAAACTTTCTGTTGCGCGGCCCATATAACCCGCCAGTGCAACGATGGTAGCACAATAGATAACAAATAAAATAACGGCTGGCCAGTGCTGCATGCTGCCGAAAACAGATAGCGGAACACCGATTATGATGGCAAGAAAAAAGATGCGATTAAACATGGTGCATTCCATCCTTTCATATGTATGTATTTTATTTTTACATACTATTCCCTGAAATCGATTTTCTTAACTATAAGATTTTCAGGTAAATCGGTTGACATGTTTCGAGGGTACGTGTAGACTAACAACTAAATCTTTATCATGGTAGTATATTAGCGAACTAAAGTGTTTGAGCGTTTTTTCTTGAATTGCTTCCATGTTTTGTTGATTGGAGCGTAAGGTGCGAGACTCCTGCGGGATCAGCGGGACAGGAGAGACTCCTAAAGGCGCAAAGCGCGAGGAGGCTCACCGCCCGCCCCGCGGAAAGCGAGCATCCTGGAGCGGAGATCAACCACTTCCAAAACAACAACATTTACGAAACTGCCTATAAAAAATAACTTCACATATAAAGGATGAAGGAAAATGTCTAAACCATTTGTTTTCGAAAAGCCTGCAGGCATGCGGGATACACTCCCTGCTTTTTATCAAAAAAATGAAGATATAAAAAATACAATAAAAAAAGAGATGGAGTCTTGGGGCTATCAGTTCATCCAGACCCCAACACTGGAGTATCACGAGACGGTTGGAGAAGCTTCAGCTATATTGGATCAGCAGCTGTTTAAACTTCTCGACATGGAAGGGAAAACACTTGTATTAAGACCCGACATGACGGCACCTATAGCCCGTGTAGTTTCTTCGAGCATGAAAAATGTAGCCTATCCGCTTCGCTTGGCCTATAGTTCTCCTGTTTTCCGCGCTCAGCAGCGTGAAGGAGGAAGACCGGCTGAATTTGAACAAGTAGGGATCGAACTGATCGGTGAGGGAACATCCAGTGCAGAAGCTGAAGCTCTAGCTTTAATGACGGAAGTAATAAAAAAGAGCGGAATCCAAGCTTTTACGGTAGCTGTAGGTCACATCGGCTTCGTTCAAGAGCTTTTAGCAGATATTTTAGGAAACGATAACAGAGCTGCGGAACTTCTTCGCTACCTTAATGAGAAAAATTATGTGGGGTATACATCTCATGTAAAAGAGCTTCCGTTATCTTCTATTGATTCACAACGCTTGTTAAAACTTCTAGATTTAAGAGGTGGAATCGAAGTGCTGGGTGAAGCTTCTGCACTGACTCCCAATATCAAAGGTCAGCAAGCATTAGAAGAACTCAAAACGTTATATAAGCTTCTGCAGGATTATGATGCAGCACAAAATATCGTTTTTGATTTCACACTGTTCAGCCATATGAGCTATTACACAGGTATTGTCTTTGAAGGATATGCGGCAGGAATCGGTGCACCAATCGCAAGCGGAGGCAGATACGACGACCTTTTGAGCCGTTTTGACCGCAAAGCGCCAGCAATCGGTTTTGCGATTCGAATGGATTATTTTATAGAAGCATTAGGCAGTAAAAATGATTCAATTAAAAAGGATTGCATTTTATTTACACCAGAACGCAGAAAAGAAGCGCTGCTGCTAGCAAAATCAAAAAGATCAGAAGGCGGCAATGTGGTGATGCAAGATCTATCTGGTGTTAGAAATGTCGATGAGTTCAGCAAACGTTTCGATGAAATTCATTATTTGATCGGAAGTCAGCAAGGAGAGGACTTGTAATGAGCACAGTTTTAACGATGGCGATGCCTAAAGGAAGAATATTTGAAGAAGCAGTCGACCTGTTAAGACAAGCAGGATATCCGCTGCCTCCTGAATTTGAAGAGTCACGTAAACTGATTATCGATGCACCAGAAGCTGGTCTTCGTTTCATTCTCGCAAAGCCGATGGATGTTCCTACATATGTGGAGCACGGGGTTGCAGATATCGGAATCGCGGGTAAAGACGTCATGCTCGAAGAAGAGCGGGATGTTTATGAGGTTCTTGATCTGAAGATTTCCGAATGTTACTTGGCTGTAGCAGGTTTGCCAGGTGGGAACTATCAAAAAGTCGCTCCAAAAATTGCTTCAAAGTATCCGAATGTTGCTTCTCATTACTTTCGGGAGCAAGGTCAGCAGGTGGAAGTGATCAAACTGAACGGATCCATTGAGCTTGCGCCGTTAATTGGACTTGCAGACCGCATTGTAGATATTGTTTCCACGGGACGAACGCTTAAAGAAAATGGTTTGGTCGAACTTGAAAAAATTGCAGACATTACATCGAGGCTCATTGTAAACCCGGCAAGCTACAGACTTCATGCGTTGAGAATAAACGAACTGGTGGAACGTATGCGCAAACTCGTAGATAACAAGGGGGATGTTAAGTGAAAATCCAGCCTTTATCTGAACTGAAAACGTTAGAAAGAAGTGTTGAACAAAATACAGAAGAACAGCGAAAAGCGGTTTTGGAAATTTTGAAGAATGTAAAACTTGAAGGTGACAAAGCACTTTTAAACTATACGGAAAAGTTTGATGGTGTTTCGCTCAGTTCTCTTGAGGTAACAAAAGATGAAATTGATGAAGCCGTTGCATCTCTTGACCAAGAGATGATCGATATCATTTCTGAAGCGGCTTTAAACATCCACGAATATCACGAAAAACAGAAGCGCCAGTCTTGGTTTTTTACAAGAGAAGATGGAACGATGTTGGGACAAAAAGTAACCTCTTTAGATTCTGTGGGAGTATACGTGCCTGGCGGAACTGCGGCATATCCTTCTTCTGTATTGATGGGTGTCATTCCGGCAGCTGTAGCTGGTGTTGAAGAAATCATTCTTGTATCTCCACCTGGGAAAGACGGTAAGCTTCCTGCAGCCGTTTTAGCAGCAGCATCTATCGCTGGCGTTAAACGGATGTTTAAAATAGGCGGCGCTCAAGCGATCGGTGCACTCGCATACGGAACCGGAACCGTTCCAAAAACAGATAAAATCGTGGGTCCGGGAAACATTTATGTAGCACTCGCAAAACGTGAAGTGTTCGGAGTTTGTGATATTGATATGATCGCGGGTCCTAGTGAAATTGCAGTACTTGCAGATGAAACAGGAAACGCTAAGTATATTGCAGCTGATTTGCTTTCACAAGCGGAACACGATCCTCGTTCTGCAGCATTTTTAGTAACGACTTCAAAAGATCTTGCGGAAAAAGTAGCAGCAGAAGTAGAAAGCCAGCTTAACGACCTTCCGAGAAAAGAAATTGCTGCTCAAGCGGTACGAGATTACGGGGCTATTTATATCGTTGATTCGCTCCCTGAAGGTGCCGAAGTCATAAACCGAATTGCACCGGAACACTTAGAGATAATGACGAAAGATCCGATGAGCCTGCTCGGTAAAATCAGGCATGCTGGAGCGATTTTTCTTGGTGAATACAGCTCTGAACCTGTAGGTGATTATTTTGCAGGAAGTAACCATGTACTTCCTACAAGCGGAACAGCACGTTTTTCAAGCCCGCTGAACGTAGATGATTTTACGAAAAAATCTAGTGTGATCCGCTATAGTGAACAAGCAATGAAAGAAAACGGCCATAAAATTTCTGCATTTGCACGCTTAGAAGGACTTGAAGCCCACGCGAGAGCGATCGATTACCGACTGGAGGATAAATAAATGGAAAATAGACGTCAGCATGCGATCGAACGAAACACGAAAGAAACACAAATAAGCTTATCACTCGATATTGATGGAGAAGGGCAAGCTGACATCCAGACGCCTGTACCATTTTTAAACCACATGCTCGATGCGATTGCGCGTCACGGGCATTTCGATCTGACGGTAAACGCAGCTGGTGATGTCGAAATTGATGACCATCATACGACTGAAGACGTGGGTATCTGTCTTGGACAAGCTATTCAAGGTGCATTAGGTGATAAAAGAGGAATCAAGCGTTACGGAAACGCCTTTGTACCGATGGATGAAACTCTTGCTCAAGTGGTTATCGATCTTTCAAACCGTCCGCATTTAGAGTTTCGTGCAGAGTTTCCAAGTCAAAAGGTCGGTTCTTTTGATACAGAACTCGTCCATGAATTCTTTTGGAAACTGGCGTTAGAAGCGAGAATGAACCTGCATGTGATCATCCATTACGGAACGAATACACATCATATGATCGAAGCGGTTTTTAAAGCTTTTACAAAAGCATTGGACGAAGCCACACAGATCGATCCGCGAGTTAAAGGAGTGCCTTCAACGAAAGGAATGTTATAGATGATCGGAATTATTGATTATGGAATGGGCAACCTTCACTCGGTCTGTTCCGCATTAAAAAGAATCGAACAGCCGTACATTCTTTCTGGCAATCCAGAGGAACTTCATGAAACAGATGGCTTGCTGCTTCCTGGGGTTGGATCTTTTAAAGATGCGATGAATGAGCTTAAAGAAACAGGTCTTATCGATTTTATAAAAAAAGAAACTGAGAACGGAAAACCGCTTATGGGAATCTGTTTAGGCATGCAGCTTCTGTTTGAAGAAAGCACAGAGAACGGGTTAACAAAAGGACTCGGACTTTTGCCGGGGAGAGTAGATCGTTTTAGTGGTGTTACTGCTGAAGGCAAAGCCTATAAAGTCCCGCATATGGGCTGGAACAACCTTCACTTTTTACAAAAAGAGCAGCCTTTGTTAAAAGGGCTGAATGAAGGCTACGTATATTTCGTTCATTCATTTGTGGTGCAAACAGACGACAGAAATGTCTTAGCTGCGGCCGCACATTATGAAGATGTGGAAGTGCCAGCAGTTGTTGGACGCGATCATATCATGGGTACGCAGTTCCACCCTGAAAAAAGTTCAGAGACTGGCATGGGGATGCTGAAAAATTTTTGCCGTTTCGTTGAGGAGGGAAAACAAAGATGAGTTCATTCACACTATATCCTGCGATTGATATGCGGGGCGGAAAATGTGTAAGACTTTTGCAGGGTGACTACAACCAGGAGACTGTCTATGGCGATTCACCGTTTGATATGGCAAAACAGTTCGCAGATCAAGGTGCCGAGTGGATTCATATGGTAGACCTCGATGGTGCTAAGGACGGCAAAAAAGTGAATCATGAACATGTTATTCGTGTGGCAAAAGAGCTGCCTGCAAAAGTGCAGATCGGCGGAGGTATCCGATCGATGGATGACGTTTCGTATTATTTAGATGCAGGTGTTGACCGTGTTATTTTAGGGAGTGCTGCCGTTTCCAATCCTGATTTTGTGAGAGAAGCATTAAGGAAATACGGCGGTTCTAGAGTTGCGATCGGACTTGATGTGAGAGATTGCTTTGTTGCGACTGAAGGCTGGCTTGAAACTTCTCACATCATGGCAGTTGATCTTGCAAAAAGACTAGTAGAAGAAGGCGCTGAAACATTTATTTTTACGGATATCTCAAAAGATGGCATGTTGCAGGGTCCAAATGTAGAAGCGATCGGTGAACTCGCACGTATTACTGGAAAAGAAGTGATTGCATCAGGCGGTGTCAGCTCGATTGATGACCTAGTGAGCTTAAAGAAAGATGGACGGAACATTGCAGGTGCAATTATAGGAAAAGCCCTCTACACGGGACGATTTACTCTTTCAGATGCGTTAGGAAGTGTGAAGTAATGCTGACAAAACGAATTATACCTTGTTTAGATGTAAAAGAAGGCCGGGTTGTAAAAGGCATTCAGTTTTTAAACTTAGTAGATGCAGGAGATCCCGTCGAGCTTGCCAGGTTTTACGATAAAGCAGGCGCCGATGAACTTGTTTTTCTAGATATTTCAGCCAGCCACGAAGGCCGGGATACGATGGTTGAAGTGGTGGAACGCGTTGCGGCAGAACTCGCCATCCCTTTTACAGTCGGAGGCGGCATTAACAAATTAGAAGATATGAAAAGAGTCTTAAGAGCAGGTGCTGACAAAGTTTCCGTAAACACAGCTGCATTATTAAGACCCGAACTCATTACAGAAGGATCTGATTACTTTGGCGCCCAATGTATCGTCGTTGCGATTGATGCTAAGTATGATGAAGAGCTTGGCTCATGGCGTGTATACACTCATGGGGGGCGCAAACCCACTCAGTGGGAAGTCACTGAATGGGCGCAAGAGGCAGTTAAGCGAGGTGCTGGAGAAATTCTTCTAACCAGCATGGACAAGGATGGAGAAAAATCTGGATTTAACCTTGCTCTTACAAAAGCAGTCAGTGAAACAGTGACTGTTCCTGTAATTGCATCAGGCGGCGCCGGAAACGCTAATCATTTTTATGATGCGTTCACAGAAGGTAAAGCAGATGCGGGTCTTGCCGCTAGCATTTTTCATTATAAAGAAACATCAATCGGAGAGCTAAAGTCAGAATTGCAAAAGTTGGGGGTGTTTGTACGTTGAAATGGGAAAACTTGAAATTTGACGAAAACGGGCTGATCCCTGCTGTGGTGCAGGATTATCAGTCAAAAGAGATTTTGACGGTCGCATACATGAGTGAAAAGTCGCTCGAAAAAACGGTCGAAATCGGCGAAACTGTATTTTTTTCAAGATCACGAAAAAAATTGTGGCACAAAGGTGAAACGTCCGGAAATACACAAAAAGTGAAGAGCATAAGGTATGACTGTGACCAGGACGCACTAGTGGTTTTAGTGGAGCCCAAAGGACCTGCCTGCCATACAGGAACGTACAGCTGTTTTTCAGAAACTATTTATAGTGCTGATGATAAGAATGATGGACCGAGCTCTGACCGATACGCGATATTAAATGAGCTGCAGGAAATTATCGCGCAGCGGAAGCATGAGATGCCAGAAGGTGCATACACAACGTATCTTTTTGAACATGGCGTCGATAAGATTTTGAAAAAGGTAGGGGAAGAAGCGGGAGAAGTCATCATCGCAGCGAAAAATCGAGACCCCGAAGAGCTGAAGTGGGAAGTTTCCGATCTCTTTTATCACGTATTGGTGCTTTTGCAGGAGCAAAAGGTACCATTGGACGATGTTTTAGCAACATTGAAGGAAAGACATACAAAAAAGGACAACTGAGGAGTAATTTCTCGGTTGTTTTTTTGTTTTGATAACGGATATGCGCGCTCACAGTGGGTTAATGCGCGTTTGTCGGGATTTATGCGCGCTCGCCGGGGGTTTATGAGCGTTCGTCGGAATTTATGTGCGCCCCGCGGGATTTATGCTCGCTTACGGAATGTGCGCTAATCTGCTGTAAGCCCGTCCTTCATATCTATATCATCCTTCAATCATTTTTTGTCGAAAGTTTCCTGCACATTATTTACAGTCAAAGGGGTGTTAGTATTTTTAGCCTGTGTTATAATTTTTGGGTTGAAAACTTTGTGAACTGAACGATAAAGAAGTAAAGAGTTTACATAGTAGATGGGGGAACTAATATATGTATAAAAGAAATAGGGCCACTGAAGCAGGCGGCCGCGTTCTTCCCTTTATTCAGGATGGGGACTATTTTTTTGAAAAAGGAATTAAAGCCTACAACAGGCGTGATTTATATACAGCAAAAAAAATGTTTGAGCGGGCCGTTACCTTCCAGCCGGAAGAGCCCTCTTTTTTATGTCAGCTGGCGTCAACGCTTGCTGAGATAGGTGAATATGAAGAATCTAACAGGCATCTATTGAACGTAATCGAGAATGGATCTGATATGTCAGAATGTCATTTCTTCCTTGCGAACAATTTTGCTCATTTAGGCATGTATTCTGATGCAGAAGAACATGCTTTGTTATACATTCAATACGATCCAGACGGTGAATTTGTCGATGACACGCAGGAACTGCTTGATCTGATCAGTCTTGAAACAGGCAGCAAGTCAGCAAACGGTCTGCCTCTTTCGACAGAAGAAGAGCTGATCAAATCTCATGATGAGGCAAGACAATCGATCGAGCGCGGAGATCTTCCTCTTGCACAAGAGCAGCTTCGTGATATTATCGAAAATCACCCGAAGTTTTGGGCAGCATACAATAATCTAGCTCTTACGCATTTTTATAAAAGCGAATTTGATGAAGCAATGGATGTTCTTCAGGATGTATTGGATAAGAATCCTGGTAATTTGAACGCTTTATGTAATTTAGCGATCTTTTTATTCCATTTAGGAATGGACGAACCTGGCGGAAAGCTTGTAGAACGGCTTAAAATGGTGCACCCTATGCACCCAGAGCACAGATACAAGCTCGGAAACACGTTTGGTCTTCTAGAAGAACATGTTTATGCGAATAAATGGCTGCAGACATTACGAAAATCTTCGTTCGTCTATGATCCTGTAACGACTCACATGCTTGCCGTTTCTTATTACGCGCTCGGACATAAAGAGCTCTCTTTAAAAACGTGGAAAAAGGTACTCGAATTAGATCCAGAAGGCAATGTTGCACCATTTTATATAGAAAAAGCACAAAACGGTGATCTGACGGTTTCAGGCGGAGACTATCAGTACCGCATTCCTGCGAACAATCAGAACAAGCCGAAAAAAGACCGTCAGATTAAAGCGCTGGAACATATCCAGCATGTACGTAAAGGACTGGAAAAAAACAAAATCACGCATTTATTTTTACTTAGAGGGAATAAAAATGAAGAGGCCTACGAGACTCTTCGTGATTTTTGCATGCGCAAAGAAGAATCTCTTTTCGTAAAAGAAATTGCTGCAAACATCATGCTTGAGCATCATCCGGAGCTCCCGGTTAAACTAGCACATGAAGAAGCACTCGTAGAAGTAGGGAGTCCTTCTGCTCTATTAATTCAGGCACTGGATGTTCTTCAGATTGTTAAAGAAAGCGGCTCTGCAATCGATGAGCAAGTTCTTTTTTACTGGTCAGAAGCTATAAAACTGTCAGAAGTTAACGGCGAAAAAATCTTTGATAACGAAAAAGCAATCGCTGCGGCAATCGATCACTTAGCACGTAAGCAAAGAGGGAAATCGACTCAAAAAGCAATCGCTGAATTGTACGAAGTTTCGGTTTCCGTCCTCTCCTTAAGAATTAAAAAGCTGATCAGCTGGGTAAATCGTAACGTATGAGCAGAATCTTGGACTTTGCTCCTATGAGCCGATAGGATAGACGTATAGTAAATAAGAATTTCCTTATATAAGGAGTGTACTTTAATGAGTGAAGAAAAAATTTATGATGTAGCAATACTAGGTGCGGGACCAGCAGGTATGACTGCTGCGGTTTACACATCCCGTGCGAATTTGGACACAATTATGATTGAACGCGGAATTCCTGGCGGACAGATGGCAAATACAGAGGACGTTGAGAACTATCCTGGATTTGACCATATTTTAGGACCGGAACTTTCAAACAAAATGTTTGAGCACGCAAAAAAGTTCGGTGCTGAATACGCGTATGGCGATGTAAAAGAAATTATCGACGATGAAGAATATAAGACGATCAAAGCAGGAAGCAAAACATACAAAGCCCGCTCGATCATTATTTCTACAGGTGCAGAATATAAAAAGCTTGGAATACCTGGTGAAAAAGAACTATCAGGCCGCGGTGTATCGTATTGTGCGGTATGTGACGGAGCGTTCTTTAAAGGCCGTGAACTAGTTGTTGTCGGCGGTGGAGACTCTGCAGTTGAGGAAGGCGTGTACTTAACACGTTTTGCGACAAAAGTAACGATCGTTCATAGACGTGATAAGCTTCGAGCTCAAAAGATTCTTCAGCAGCGTGCGTTTGACAACGACAAGATCGAATTCATCTGGAATCATTCTGTAAAAGAAATCCACGCTGAAAATAACAAAGTGGGCAACGTAACCCTTGTGAATACTGAAACAGGGGAAGAGTCAGACTTTAAAACAGACGGTGTATTCATTTATATCGGAATGCTTCCGCTAAATGCAGCGTTCAAAGACTTAGGTATCACGAATGAGAACGGGTATGTAGAAACGAACGAACAGATGGAAACGAAGATCCCAGGCATCTTTGCTGCTGGTGATATTCGTGAAAAAACTCTTCGTCAAATCGTTACCGCAACAGGTGATGGAAGTATCGCCGCACAGGCTGCACAGCACTATGTGGAAAATTTGGCTGAAAAGTTAAAAAACGTAACTTCTAATTAATCAACTTGTAACAGTGGTGAAACAATTGTGGGGTAATATAAAAATAAGAAATTGACCCCCTTTTTATAAAGGCAAGACTTTGACACGGAGCTATGCTTCGTGTCCTTTTTTTATGTGTTCTGTTTTCGTAATTTTTGTTGCTTTGGAAGTGGTTGATTTCCGCTCCAGGATGCTCGCTTTCCGCGGGGCGAGCGGTGAGCCTCCTCGGCGGATTTCCGCCTGCGGGGTCTCACCTGACCGCTTGTCCCGCAGGAGTCTCGCACCTTGCGCTTCAATCAAAGCACAAAATTACTCTAAAGCTACAATCTTTTTGAAAAGAACCTTTAGAAGAGTAGCTTTTTTATTTATCAGATTTTTTCACATAATAAAACAAAAACGATACTTTAAAAATAAGAATACTAAATACGATAAACCCTTGAGGCGTCAGTATTGTGAGGGGTTACATAATTTAGTATACTAAACGATATAGACAAAGCCCTGAGGTGAAATAAGTGCAAAGAGTAACAAACTGTGTGTTAATCAAAGATAATCAAGTGCTTTTGCTTCAAAAGCCTAGACGGGGCTGGTGGGTAGCACCCGGAGGTAAAATGGAGTCTGAAGAGTCGATTCGTGACACTGTTATCCGGGAATACCGGGAAGAAACAGGTATTTATTTAAAGAACCCGCAATTAAAGGGTGTTTTTAATTTTATTATTAAACAAGGTGACAAAATCGTATCGGAATGGATGATGTTTACCTTTTTAGCAACAGATTCAGAAGGTGAAGCGCTAGAAGAATGTGAAGAAGGAAAATTAGCCTGGAAGCCGGTTGATGAAGTAAGAGAACTGCCGATGGCACCAGGGGATCATCACATTTTGGATTATGTGACAAAAGGAAGCAATATGATTTTTGGTACATTCACATATACACCTGACTTTGAATTGCTTTCTTATCGATTAGATCCGGCATAAAATAGAGCCGACGCATAATTATTGAACATAGTTACAGGGGGGATACGGCATGGAAAGACAAGACGTACAAATGGTGATTATTACAGGAATGTCAGGAGCCGGAAAAACGGTGGCCATGCAGAGCTTCGAGGATTTAGGCTTCTTCTGTGTAGATAATCTGCCGCCTGCACTACTCCCTAAATTTGTAGAATTGATGCAAGAATCTGCCGGTAAGCTGAACAAGGTTGCGCTCGTGATGGACCTTCGCGGCCGTGAATTTTTTGATCAGCTGTTTTCAACGTTGGATCAGCTCGCGGTCTCATCAGACATTCAGCCGCAGATTTTATATTTAGACTGCAAGGATGCTACACTTGTCCGCAGATATAAGGAAACGCGCCGTTCGCATCCGCTGGCGAAAAGCGGGAATCCTCTTCAAGGGATTACGCAGGAACGTGAAATGCTGGAAGAGTTAAAGGGAAGAGCTCAGCAAGTGCTTGACACATCAGACCTTAAACCGCTGCAATTGCGTGAGCGTATCATTCAGCGCTATTCTGCAAACGCTGCTCATCCGTTTACGATCAATGTCATGTCATTCGGTTTTAAATATGGCATGCCAATCGATGCTGACTTGGTGTTTGATGTTCGTTTCTTACCGAATCCTCATTACATTGAGCATATGAGACCGAGAACAGGACTCGAGCCGGACATTTCTGAATATGTTTTAAAGTGGCCGGAAACGAACAAATTCTTAGAAAAGCTGCTCGATCTTCTTCATTTCATGGTTCCGCAATACAAACGAGAAGGAAAGAGCCAGCTTATTATCGGAATAGGCTGTACGGGCGGAAAGCACCGTTCTGTAGCCCTTGCTGAATATATTGGAAACACGCTATCAAAAGAGTACGTTACTTTTAGCAGCCACAGAGATATGGGAAAGGATAAAGTATAGATGAAGAAGCAGCCGAAAGTGGTAGTGCTTGGCGGAGGAACCGGTCTTTCCGTTCTCCTTCGCGGTTTGAAGCACTATCCTGTAGATATTACTGCTATCGTTACGGTTGCAGATGACGGCGGCAGCTCAGGAAGACTGAGGAGAGATTATGACATGCCTCCTCCTGGCGATGTCAGAAACGTGATTGCCGCGCTTTCTGAAGTAGAGCCGCTGGTAGAAAAAATGTTTCAGCACCGGTTCAAGGTGGGTGACGGAATAACCGGCCACTCGCTCGGGAACCTTCTTTTAGCTGCTATGCATGATATTACGGGAGACTTTTTAACAGGAATCCGGGAACTTTCCCGCGTTTTAAACGTAAGAGGTCAAGTACTGCCTGCAGCGAAGAACAGTATTATTTTAAGTGCTGAATTAGAAGATGGGACGATTGTACAGGGGGAATCTAAAATTCCGCTGTCGAATAAAAAGATTAGAAGAGTTTTCTTAAATGATGAACTTATCGAACCGCTTCGTGAAAGTGTTAAGGCAATTCAAGAAGCCGATCTGATTGTTATCGGACCTGGAAGTCTTTATACGAGTATTCTGCCGAATCTTCTCGTTGGCGGAATTTCAAAGGCTATCCGCGAGGCAACGGCACCTAGAGTGTATGTATGCAACGTCATGACACAGCCAGGTGAGACAACGGATTACACAGCAGGAGATCACATTCAGGCTTTAATTGACCATGTAGGGCATAAATTTATAGATGTTGTCATCGTAAATAACGAAACGATACCTTCAGAGTTTTTGGATCTTTATCTGGAAGAAGGTGCGTCACAAGTTTTATTTGATGAGGAGCGTCTAAAGTCGTTCGGCATCGGATTGGTTTGCGATAATATCATCCAGTACGGGACCCTCGTCAGACATGATGCAAGACGAGTATCTGATCTGCTGTTAGGACTTATTGAGAAATAGTTAAGGAACAAAAGAGAGGTGGTGAAGCAGATGTCATTCGCTGCAGATACAAAGAAAGAATTAACGCAGCTTGAACTGAAGGACTGCTGTAAAAAAGCAGAGCTGGCTGCATTGATTCGAATGAATGGCTCCATCTCTTTCAGCAACAGAAAGCTGATTCTAGATATTCCAACTGAGAACGCTGCAATTGCAAGAAGAATTTATACGCTGATCAAGCGTGTGTATCCTTATCACGTTGAGCTGTTAGTACGAAAAAAAATGCGCTTGAAAAAGAACAACGTTTACATCGTACGTGTTTCAGAAGAATCGAGAGCATTGTTGGAAGATTTGAAGATTATTGACGGGTCGTTCACGTTTACCCGCAACATTGCAGAGGAATTTAATAAAAAAAGCTGCTGCCGCCGTGCATATATGAGAGGCGCTTTTCTAGCAGGTGGTTCAGTGAACCATCCTGAGACAAGCTATCATCTTGAGATTTTTTCCATGTACGAAGAGCATACGGTTGCATTGGCTGAACTGATGAATAAGTTTAAGCTGAAAGCCAAGGTGCTAGAGCGTAAAAAAGGGTATATCATTTATTTAAAAGACGGTGAGAAAATTTCAGAGTTTTTAACACTGATCGGCGCTCACCATGCTGTTCTATTCTTTGAAGATATTCGTATTTTAAAAGATATGCGAAATTCGGTTAACCGCCTGGTAAACTGCGAAACGGCAAACTTGAACAAAACCGTCGGAGCAGCTATGAGACAAGTGGAAAATATTAAGTACATCGATGATCAAGTAGGACTAGAAGTGCTTCCTAACAAGCTGCGGGAAATCGCACAGCTGCGTGTAACCCATCAGGAAATCACGCTGAAAGAGCTGGGAGAAATGGTATCATCCGGCCCTGTCAGCAAATCCGGTGTAAATCACCGATTACGAAAAATTGATGAAATTGCAGAAAAACTTAGAACAGGTCAACCCATCAATTGATGTTTCGATATAAAGAGAAGAAGGCTAGAGGAGGTAGAATAGAATGGTTGAGAAAAAAGTAACTGTGCAGTTGAAAAGCGGACTTCAGGCACGTCCGGCAGCACTTTTCGTTCAAGAAGCAAACCGATTCACTTCAGATGTGTTCGTTGAAAAAGAAGGCAAGAAGGTAAATGCAAAAAGCATCATGGGTATTATGAGCTTAGCCGTCGGCTCTGGATCTGAGCTTGTGTTAGCAGTGAATGGCCCTGATGAAAATGAGGCGATCGAAGCCCTCGCAGATTTTGTTTCAAAAACTGAGTAGGGGTCTGACCCCAGACAAATACAAACCGCCGTTTTGTCCATATCAGGAGGACAAACGTGCGGTTTTTTTATTTTATAGGGTTGGCCATACACCGTTTCTTAATATAGTGATATAGAGGAAAGGGAGGCGATTGCTTTGGAGCATACGAGTATTATGTATGACTGGTCGTTTGCCGCTGGTTTAACAATAGTGAATATCCTCTTAACCCTTTATATCCTTAAACCTAAGAAGAGCACGCTGAGGAGAATCTATTGGGTGTTCATGCTGACTTTTATTATCATCTATCCTCTCGCATTGCTCAGTTATTCATTTGCAGATCCCTCAAACCCAGGTCTATTCTTAAGCCTTGCTTTCGGAATTACCGCAACCTTCAGCATCCTATTATTTTTCAGTGTGTGCTGGATCTGGGTCATCAGGCATTCCTTTTATCGCTGAAATCCGTTCAAAGTACTGCAAACAGTTGACAGACAAAGGTCTAGCCTTTATATTAATCACTAATCAGGAGAATAGCAGTTAGTTGAGATGAGTGGAGAGAAGAGAGCATAGCTTGAGCTGAGTTGAGAGTATTTAATCCTGGATTAAACCTCTTTCTTAGTTTATTAATGTTGCATTTAAACAAGCCTCCGCTGTAACAAGCGCGAGGCTTTTATTATTTGAAAGAGGTGGTTGAAAATGTTTACCCCATCAATAGAGGACGTCGTATCTCTTATAAAACAAAATTATAATGTTATTCCGGTCGGTTTTACGTACCTTTCCGATCATGAAACGTGCATCTCACAATTTGAAAAGGTGCGTCATGAAAATTATTCGTTTTTACTCGAAAGTGTAGAAGGCGGGGAACGCTGGGCAAGGTACTCTTATATTGGCAGGAAGCCTTTCCTAGTAATCTCCTCAAAAGGGTATGATGTGAATCTAACCTACTTAAATGATAATGAAGACAAAACAATTCATGAACACGGTTCTCCTCTAGATATAGTAAAAAAACACATATCACGCTACAAATCTCCCAAACTCTCTGAACTGCCGCCATTTACAGGAGGTGCTGTCGGATTCTTCGGCTATGATCTTATTCATACTTTTGAAAATGTCCCTTCACCGCCAACCCCATCCAATCAGTCGAATGAAATGGAATTTTTATTTACAGATGAAATGATCGTTTTTGATCACCTTAAGCAAAAAACAACGATTCTCTGCAATATGCACATTGATCCTGAAGATCAAGAAGACACCATTCAAAAGAAATACGAACAAGTTTGCGAAAACATCCGTAAAACCTATCGGGAATTGCAGGAGCCTTCAAAAAAGACTTCAATAAAAAGCGATTTTGCATTTGAAAATAATAAGCAAACCGGAAATGTCCGTTCTTCCCATTCGAAAGAAGAGTTCTGCTCAATGGTGGAAAAAGCAAAGGAATATATCCAAACAGGTGATATCTTTCAAGTCGTTCTGTCACAGCGGTTCGAGCAGGAAACAGAAGCAGATCCCTTTGATGTGTACAGACTGCTTCGTTCGATGAACCCTTCACCGTATATGTACTATTACAAATCGAAAGATACCTTTATCGTCGGGGCGTCACCTGAACTTCTTGTAAAAGTGGATAACGGCTGCATTGAAAACCGGCCGATCGCAGGAACACGACCTAGAGGAAAAACAAGAGAAGAAGACTTAGCGTTTGAAAAAGACCTTTTGGCAGACGAAAAAGAACGCGCAGAACATGTGATGCTTGTTGACTTAGGCCGGAACGATGTTGGCCGGGTGAGCGAATTTGGCACAGTGGAACTTGATTCATATATGGAAATCGAACGCTATTCCCATGTGATGCACATCGTTTCGCATGTAAAAGGAAAAATGCGAGAAGATAAAGATTTCTTTGATGCGCTTCGCTCATGTATGCCAGCAGGTACCGTATCTGGTGCTCCAAAGGTAAGAGCGATGCAGATTATCTCAGAGCTTGAAAAAGAAGCACGTGGCGTCTATGGAGGTGCGATTGGGTATCTAGGTTTCAATGGCCAAATGGACTCATGTATCGCCATTCGGACAATCGTTTTCCAAGACGGTAAAGCGTATGTCCAAGCTGGGGCAGGAGTCGTAGCAGACTCTGTACCCGAGCGTGAATACGAAGAAACCGTCAACAAAGCCAAAGCCATGCTCAAAGCAATCGAAAGGGGGACAGACCCCGCACAAATACAAATCCCCAGTTTGTCCATTCGGTGAGGACACCGTTCAATTAATGCTCTGAGCATTTTTCTACTCGCTTGCTAGGAAAATGGATATACTGTCCCTTGTATCAATTTTTCAATTAACTATTTTTAATCATAAAGGGGACTTATATATATGAAAGCTTTACTGCTTGAAGATAAAAATATGTGGCGTGAAATGAAGGTAAGCGAGACGGAGAAACCTGCTCCAGGATCAGGTGAAGTCCTTGTAAAGATAAAAGCTGCGGGTCTTAATCCGGTAGACTACAAGACTGCAACCAATGGCAATCCAAATTGGTCATATCCACACATTCTGGGAGTGGATGCAGCAGGCGTTATTGAAGAAATAGGAGAAGATGTGACAGGTTTTCAAAAGGGAGACCGTGTATTTTATCATGGCAATCTGACGAAAAAAGGCGGATTTGCAGAATTTGCTGTAACAACTGCTCACACTGTTGCAAGAATACCTGATGAGTTATCTTTTGAAGAGGCTGCTGCTCTTCCTTGTGCAGGTATGACAGCTTATCAAGCATTAATCCGCAAAATGAACCTTCAGAGTGGAGAAACGATCCTTATTCATGGCGGAGCAGGTGGAGTTGGCGGATTTGCCATTCAACTCGCTAAAAATATCGGTGCAAAAGTAATTACAACATGTTCTCCTGAAAATGAAGAGTACGTGAAAGAGCTCGGCGCAGATTACGTAATCTTTTATAAAACAGAAGATGTTCATGCTCGTATTTTGGAAATAACAAAGAATACAGGTGTGAACGCAGTACTTGATACAGTAAGCCGTGATAATGCTACACAATCACTTCAAAGCATAGCGTTTAATGGCAGAATCGCTTTCATTGCCGGTAATCCAGATTATTCTTCTGTAAAACCCTTTAGCCAGGCTCTGTCTTTCCATGAAATCGCACTTGGCGCAGCTCATTTTTCGAACAATTGGGAAGCGCAAAAGGATTTAGCAACAATGAATGAAGAGTTAGCTAATCTCGTTGTTGAAGGTGAGCTATCTAGTATGATTTCTGAAAAAGTAACGTTAGAAGAAGTGCCCGTTGCGCTTATCAAACTTTCAGAAAGACATGTTAAAGGAAAAATTGTAGCTGTCATCTAAATATTTGCAAACAAAAAACAGGATCGCCTTAGCGGTCCTGTTTTTTTAAACGCTTATTTTTTAATATCTGTGCTGTCTACTGAAGTGATGAGCTTATCAACTAATCCGTATTTAACAGCATCTTCTGCAAGCAAGAAATTATCACGGTCTGTATCGCGCTCGATAACTTCAAGCGGCTGGCCAGTTTTTTCAGCCAAAATTTTGTTTAGCTGTTCACGCATCTGGATAATGCGGCGAGCGTGGATTTCGATGTCGCTCGCTTGACCTCGAGTTCCGCCAAGCGGCTGGTGAATCATTACTTCTGAGTTTGGAAGAACATAACGTTTTCCTTTTTCACCTGCAGCAAGCAAGAATGCACCCATAGATGCAGCCATCCCGATACAGATTGTTGATACATGCGGCTTAATGAAGTTCATCGTATCATAGATCGCCATACCAGCTGTGATGGATCCACCTGGGCTGTTTATGTATAACGAGATGTCTTTATCAGGATCTTCAGCGGCTAGGAATAAAAGCTGTGCAACGATAGAGTTTGAAACGTTATCATCAATCGCACTGCCAAGCATAATAATCCGGTCTTTTAATAATCGGGAGTAGATATCGTAAGCGCGCTCCCCACGGTTCGTTTGTTCAATTACTGTTGGAATTAAGTTCATGGAAATCCTCCTTCTCCTTTTTCACTTTAAACTGTACTGTCATCATACAAAAAAGGTCAAACAAGGTCAAACGATATGCTGTTTAACTTTTCATTTCGCCAACTCATGCTTAATATCCTTCTTAAACCTTATGTATGGGCTATCATCATAATGCCCGCGAGGAGTAGGATTTTAAACCTCTGGATGTGAAAACATTACCCTTTTTCTTATATAAGTAAGCTTAATTTTGATTTTTAATTTCGATATAAGCCATTTCTAAATTACGGATACGGCGAACGATCTCGCTGTTTTTATTCAAGTTGTCGTTGATCAGTGTGCCAACTATAGAGCGGTAATAGGCGTTCATCGCGTGTGTTTTTGTAAAAACATCTTTATTTCTTTCTATAAATTGCTGAAAGTTTTCTTTAAAATAAGGAACTGAAAATGCTTCGCTCATGTTTATCCTCCTAAATTTAAATGGAAAGTAAATATCATGTATATAAAACCCTTAACTATCATAGCCTATTCTTGTGCCTAATTAAAATTAAATGAGAAAAATCATCCCTTGTTTTGACAATTGAATTTGGGCATGTTATAGTTTATTTAACCATTTACGGTGTGAATATTTGTGGATTTAAAGCGGTCGTACTTTTTGAATAAGAAGTGGAACACTTAAATCCGCTTCTGATTATTCAGATGAGTACGCATTTTTTTATGTCTTTTTATTTACATAGTAATACGGTTAAAAGAGTTAAAACGCGAACACTCGCGTTTGTAAGGAGGAAACACCCATGCAAAATGGTAAAGTAAAATGGTTTAACGCTGAGAAAGGTTTCGGCTTCATCGAAGTTGAAGGCGGAAACGACGTATTCGTTCACTTTTCTGCGATTCAATCAGAAGGCTTCAAGTCTCTTGAAGAAGGACAAGAAGTATCTTTCGAAATCGTTGATGGCGAGCGTGGACCACAAGCTGCTAACGTAACAAAACTTTAATAGTAAAGTTTAGAATGCCAGACTGCCCCCGGGTGGTGCTGGCATTTTTTTGTGCCCTAAATGTATTATAAATTGTGTGAGAATTGACTGGGGTCTGTCCCGGGACAGACCCCAGTCAATTCTCATGTCAAGTTATTTCTTCGCCAAATTTTGTAGGATGTATAGCGCTTACATCTATAGTATTATGAATAGGGGGAGGGATACAAAATGGAAATGGGTTTGTACCAACAGCAGAGCATGAATCTAGTCATGACAACTGAACTACGCCAGGCCATCGCCATTTTACAAGTTCCTAGTTATGAACTTACTTCCTATCTGCAAGAGCAGGCGCTAGAAAATCCGTTAATCGAAATTTCTGAGCCAAAAGGCATGTTTACAACGCTGAAAAAAAGCGGACGAAAAAATGGAGTCAGCAGTCAATCAGAAGATAAACAGAGTTACGACCATCTGATCATCGAACAGGAAACACTGTATGACTATCTATATAAACAAGCCATCCTGCTTCCTCTTCTGGGACAGGACCGCAAAATATTTAATTATCTTTTATTAAGCTTGAATGAAAGCGGTTATCTGACTGTAACTGCGCAAGAAACGGCAGCACGATTTACAGTCTCCATAGAGAAGTGTGAAGAACTTATATCGATGCTGCAAAAGTTAGAGCCGACTGGCATCGGTGCCCGCAGTTTAAGAGAATGCCTTTTGATCCAGCTTTCTGAACAAAAACTCGAACACACATTAAGCTACATAATTGCAGATCAGCACTTAGAACTTCTAGGAGAAAGGAAAATCAAAACCTTATCTGAATTGCTTAATGTCCTGCCGCAGCAGATTGAAGAAGCGGCAGATTTTCTGCAGACATTAGATCCACGGCCAGGGGCAGCTTTTTCACCAGCAGATGAGCAGTCTTATTTATATCCGGATGTGTCCGTGTCAATGGAAAACAGGAAACTTCATATTTCGATCAACGAACAATATTCACCAGTCATGAAGCTGAATGACAGCTATGCATCCCTTTTAAAAGATAAAAATAAAACGTCAAAATTTATACATGAATCGTATCAAAAGTTTAACTGGCTTAAAAAAGCTTTAGAACAAAGAAAAGAAACCCTTCTCAAAATTACATCTGAGATTGTTAGGGTCCAAGAGAGATATTTTTATACGTTCGAGAAAAAGGACCTCATACCTTTAACGTTAAAAGATGTAGCTGATCAAATAGGCGTGCATGAATCTACTGTTAGCCGTGCGGTGAAGAATAAAGTTTTGCAGACTACGAAAGGCGCAGTTGAGCTAAAGTCTTTTTTCTCAGCAAAAATATATACACAAGATGGCGGGAGTGCTTCAGCAACATCAGCTAAAACAGAAATAAAAAAGCTGGTAGAAAGCGAGAACAAACTGAAGCCATTGTCTGATCAAGTTCTTGCAGCTCTATTAGAACAAAACAGCGGACTAAGCATCTCGCGAAGAACAGTTGCAAAATATAGGGAAGAATTAAACATTCCGTCCTCTTCAAAAAGAAAACGCTACTCTTCATAAATGTGAGCCAAGATCTTTTCCAGACGGAAGAGGTCTTTTTCTTTGATTCATCGAAAGATTATTGCTCAGTACATTTTCTATTGAGTAGTCTTCTTTGACTAGTTGATTGAAGCTCAAGGTGTGAGACTCCTAATAGCGCAAAGCGGCAGGAGTCTCACCGCACGCCCCGTGGAAGCGAGCAACCTGGAGCGGAAAACAACCACAATCAAGAGCAATAGTAAATACGAAAGCAGCCTTTCCTAAAGGATAAGATTTTTATTCTTTTTATATAAGTTCTGCTATCATCTAAGTTAAACAATCGTTTAAAAAGGAGAACCAAAAATGGGCGCAAAAAACTTGATTTTTTATACAAAAGAACATTGTCCACTCTGCGATAAGGCGCATAAACTATTACAAGACCTGCAAAAGGAAATACCGTTCACAATTGAAACTGTAGATATTTATAAAGACGACGTACTTCTTGAAAAATACGGATTAATGATTCCTGTAATAGAAGTGGAGGGCGTACAAATCGATTACGGTATGATCTCCATTGATAAAGTAAAGAAAGCGCTTACTAATTTTTAATAAGTAAAAGTTGTTGAAATCTAGTGAAAGTATTTGATAATATAAACTTGCCAGAAGGAAATTTGACTTTTTTATGACAAAAAGCAGTTTCTGGCACGTTTGAAATTCATGCGATCAGGGAATTATACAAATGGCAATAACATACTTGGGTAACACCAAGTTATTTTCTTACGCTAATGGGACAAAAAATGACTAACCGGGACGAAATTTGTCCATAGAGACATTTTTTTACCCCACATGAACAAAAAGTACCGTAATCCCATTGGATCAGGAGAATGTGCAATGAAGAATCTATTAGATGTTCAAAAGAAATTGCTGCCAGACCTTCTGGAAACGATGCGGAAACGTTACAACGTTTTAAATGTGGTAAGAATTCATGAGCCCATTGGCAGAAGAAGCTTAGCTTCGACCCTGAACATGACAGAACGGGTTTTGCGTTCTGAGGTTTCCTTCCTAAAAGATCAAGGGCTTCTGACCATTCAGACGTCTGGCATGTCATTAACTTCAGAGGGACATGATATTTTAATAGAACTCTCTGAGATGATGAAAGAATTGTCAGGTTTGCATGTTTTAGAATCAGATCTTAAGGAAATGTTAATTCTGTCTGAAGTCATCGTTGTACCAGGTGACAGTGATCAAGATCTGTGGATTAAGAACGACATGGGTAAAGCTGCGGCTGACAGGCTAAAACGTCAGCTGTCAACGAAAAACATCATTGCCGTAACTGGAGGGACAACTCTTGCCTCTGTTGCAGAGATGATGACACCAATCCAAAAAGGCCAGCAATTGCTGTTTGTTCCAGCTCGCGGAGGACTTGGGGAGAAAGTTGAAAACCAGGCAAACACGATCTGCTCAACAATGGCTCAAAAAGCCAACGGCGAATACAGGCTGCTTCATTTGCCTGATCAGCTTAGCAAAGAAACCTATCTTTCTTTAATGGCTGAACCTGGTGTGAAAGAAGTGATGGAGCTCATACACTCCGCTGGTATAGTGCTGCACGGGATTGGTGATGCTAAAACAATGGCAGAACGCAGGAATTCCAACCCATCCCTATTAGAAAAACTGGATGAAGAAAAAGCCGTCGCTGAAGCGTTTGGCTACTACTTTAACCAGCAAGGGGAAGTCGTTCATCGCGTCCGTACGATCGGACTGCAGCTTGATGAGCTTCACAAAAGTGATTTCATCATGGCAGTAGCAGGCGGTTCATCTAAAGCAGATGCGATTGCAGCTTTTATGAAACATGGTCCAAAAAAGGTACTCATTACAGACGAGGGAGCTGCCCGAAATCTATTGGGTCGCCCGTAAGTCTATTTTCATTATGTTATTAAGGGGTTTTCCCTTTATATAAAAAATAAATTCTCTCTTAAATCAAGGAGGTCATTTTACATGGCAACAAAGATTGGTATTAACGGTTTCGGTCGTATCGGCCGTAATGTATTCCGCGCAGCATTCAACAACCCTGAGGTAGAAGTTGTAGCTGTAAACGACTTAACAGATGCAGACACTCTTGCTTTCCTTTTAAAGCATGACACTGTTCATGGCAAGTTCGCTGGTTCTGTAGAAGTTAAGGAAAATGCACTAATTGTAGATGGCAAAGAAATCAAAGTTTTAGCTGAACGCGATCCAGCACAACTTGGCTGGGGAGATCTTGGTGTAGAAGTTGTTGTTGAATCAACTGGACGTTTCACAAAGCGTGCTGACGCTGCTAAACACTTAGAAGCTGGCGCTAAAAAAGTAATCATTTCTGCTCCTGCTTCAGATGAGGATATCACTGTAGTTCTTGGTGTTAACGAAGACAAGTACGATGCTGCTAACCACGATGTTATCTCTAACGCATCTTGTACAACTAACTGTCTTGCACCATTTGCAAAAGTTCTTCACGAGAAATTCGGCGTGAAGCGCGGTATGATGACAACTGTTCACTCATACACTAACGATCAGCAAATTCTAGACCTTCCACATAAAGATCTTCGTCGTGCTCGTGCGGCTGCTGAGAACATCATTCCTACTTCAACTGGTGCTGCAAAAGCGGTATCTCTAGTGCTTCCTGAACTTAAAGGAAAGCTTAACGGTATGGCAATGCGCGTTCCAACTCCAAACGTATCTCTAGTTGACTTAGTTGTTGAATTAGACAAAGAAGTTACAGTTGACGAAGTGAACAATGCACTTAAAGCTGAAGCTGAAGGCAATCTAAAAGGAATCCTTGGCTACTCTGAAGAGCCGCTTGTATCAACTGACTACAATGGCGACACTCATTCTTCTACAATCGATGCTCTTTCTACAATGGTTATGGAAGGAAACATGGTTAAAGTTGTATCTTGGTATGACAACGAAACTGGATACTCAAATCGTGTTGTAGATTTAATTGACTATATCGCTAAAAAAGGACTTTAATAGATAGAGAAGAACAATAAGGAGGGGGAGAAGTCATTTTTCAGGGCTTCTACTCCTCTTTCCCATGTATAATCTGGGATTGTCATTCTTTTAATCTTTTTGACTGTCAGGAGGTTTCATGTACTTATGAACAAAAAAAGTGTTCGCGACATCGATCTAAAAGGCAAAGTCGTTTTTTGCCGCGTTGATTTCAACGTGCCGATGAAAGATGGAAACATTACGGATGAAACGCGTATTAACGCTGCTCTTCCAACCATCAAATACTTAACAGAGCAAGGTGCAAAAGTTCTTTTAGCAAGCCACTTAGGACGTCCAAAAGGACAAGTTGTGGAAGAGCTTCGTTTAGATCCAGTTGCACAGCGTTTAAGCGATCTTCTTGGAAAAGAAGTTGTGAAAACGGATGAAGCATACGGGGAAGAAGTAGAAAAAGCATTAGCAAGCCTAGACGAAGGCGGCGTAATCTTATTAGAAAACGTGCGTTTTTACCCAGGTGAGGAAAAGAACGATCCTGAACTAGCAGAAAAATTCGCAGCTTTGGCTGATGTTTATGTTAACGATGCTTTCGGAGCAGCACACCGTGCACATGCTTCAACAGAAGGGATCGCAAAACATCTTCCTGCTGTATCAGGCTTGTTAATGGAAAAAGAACTTGAAGTGCTTGGGAAAGCTCTATCAAACCCTGACCGTCCTTTCACTGCGATTATTGGCGGTGCAAAAGTTAAGGACAAGATTGATGTAATTGACAATCTTTTAGACAAAGTAGACAACTTGATCATCGGCGGTGGCCTTGGCTACACATTCATTAAGGCTCTTGGCCATGACGTAGGGAAGTCTCTTTTAGAAGAAGATAAGATCGAAACTGCAAAAACATTTATGGAAAAAGCAAAGAAAAACGGTGTAAACCTTTTGATTGCTGAAGATGTTTTAGTAGCAGACGATTTTTCAAATGATGCTAACACAAAGAATGTAGACATCGATTCCATCCCTTCAGATTGGGAAGGTCTTGATATCGGTACGAAAACAATCGAAAAGTACGTAAAGGTTATTAAAGAATCGAAGCTTGTAATATGGAACGGACCTATGGGTGTGTTCGAAATTGACGCATTTGCAAATGGTACTCGTTCTGTAGCAAACGCACTTGCGGAAGCAACTGATACTTACAGTGTAATCGGCGGCGGAGATTCAGCAGCAGCTGTTGAAAAGTTTGGTCTAGCTGACAAGATGAGCCACATCTCAACAGGCGGCGGAGCTTCTCTTGAGTTCATGGAAGGTAAGGCACTTCCAGGCGTCGAAGCACTTAACGACCGTTAGAAAAACGATTAGAGGCGAACTTCTTTTTTGCCTCTTTGACAAGTTGATTGGAGCGTAGGGTGCGAGACTCCTGCGGGATCAGTGTGACAGGTGAGACCCCCCAGCGCAAAGCGATAGGGAGGCTCACCGCACACCCCGCGGAAAGCGAGCACCCGGAGCGTAAATCAACTACTTGCAAGAACTACAGTAAAAAGTATGAAAACTCTTTAAAGAGGTGAATTTGAATGCGTAAACCTATTATTGCAGGTAACTGGAAAATGAATAAGACGTTAGCGGAAGCTCGCAGTTTCGTAGAAGAAGTGAAAGGTCTTGTGCCTTCAGCTGAAGCTGTTGATTCTGTAATCTGTGCTCCTGCTCTTTTCCTTGATTGTTTAGCAGACGAAGCAGAGGGGACACCTCTTGCGATTGGTGCTCAAAACATGCACTTCGAGGAGAGCGGTGCTTTCACAGGTGAGATCAGCCCTGTTATGCTAAAAGATCTAAACGTTCAATATGTTATTCTTGGACATTCTGAACGCCGTGAACTTTTTGGAGAAACAGACGAATTGGTTAACCAAAAAACACAAGCTGCATTCAAACACGGATTAACTCCGATCGTTTGTGTGGGTGAAACACTGGATCAGCGTGAAGCTGACAAAACAAAAGATGTTGTTAAAGAACAGACGGAAAAAGGTCTTCAAGGTCTTTCAGATGATCAGATGAAACAAACGGTTATCGCTTATGAGCCAGTTTGGGCAATCGGAACTGGTAAGACTGCATCTTCTGAAGATGCAAATGAAGTTTGTGCTTACATCCGCAGCGTTGTTGCAGAACAATTCTCACAAGATGTAGCAGATGCTGTTCGTATTCAATACGGCGGCAGTGTAAAACCTGACAATATTAAAGAATTAATGGGCATGTCTGACATCGATGGCGCATTAGTCGGCGGTGCAAGCCTTGAGCCAAAATCTTACCTTCAGCTTTTGGAGGGCGTTAGCCGATGAGTAAAAAACCGGTAGCTTTAATCATCTTAGACGGCTTTGCTTGCCGTAATGAAGACAAAGGTAATGCTGTCGCACAAGCGAAAAAGCCCAACTTTGACCGCTACTGGGAAACGTATCCGCATGCACAACTAACTGCTAGTGGGGAAGCTGTTGGACTTCCTGATGGTCAAATGGGAAATTCAGAAGTGGGTCACTTAAACATCGGTGCAGGACGTATCGTGTATCAAAGTTTGACTCGCGTGAATTTATCCATTAAAGAAGGCGATTTTTACGAAAATCAAACCTTTATCGAAGCTATGGACCATGTGAAGAAGGAAGGAAAAGCACTTCATATCTTTGGGTTGCTATCTGATGGCGGAATCCACAGCCATATCGAACACATCTTATCTTTGCTTGAACTTGCTAAAAAGCAGAATGTAGAAAAGGTATATCTGCACGGATTCTTGGACGGGCGTGATGTACCGCCTCAATCTGCAAAGAGCTATATTCAAACAACAGTCGATAAGATAAATGAACTTGGTATTGGTGAGATTGCAACATTATCAGGCCGCTATTATTCAATGGACCGTGACAAGCGCTGGGATCGTGTAGAAAAATCGTACCGCGCGATGGTTTATGGTGACGGCCCTGATTACACAGATCCGTTCGAGGTCGTAGAAGACTCTTACAGGAACGGAATTCATGACGAGTTCGTGTTGCCGTCTGTTTTGAAAAAAGAAAATGGCGAGCCAGTAGCGACTATTCAAGATGGAGATGCAGTCATCTTCTGTAACTTCCGTCCTGACCGTGCCATTCAAATCTCGCAAGTGTTTACGAATGAAGACTTCCGTGGTTTCGACCGCGGTGAAGCGTTCCCTAAAAACCTTCACTTTGTATGCTTAACACATTTTAGTGAAACAGTAGATGGTGATGTGGCGTTTAAGCCGACTAACTTGGACAATACGCTTGGAGAGGTTTTATCACAGCAAAACTTCAGACAGCTTCGTATTGCCGAAACAGAAAAATACCCGCATGTTACGTTCTTCTTCAGCGGAGGACGTGAAGCTGAGTTTCCTGGTGAAACACGTATCTTAATCAATTCGCCGAAAGTCGCAACGTATGACTTAAAGCCTGAAATGAGTGCTTATGAAGTGACGGATGCACTTTTAGGAGAAATTGAAGCGGACAAGCATGACGCAATCATCTTAAACTTTGCCAACCCTGATATGGTAGGTCACTCTGGAATGCTTGAACCTACGATTAAAGCAGTTGAAACAGTTGATGAATGTTTAGGAAAAGTAGTAGATGCAATTATTGCAAAAGGTGGAGCAGCGATCATTACAGCTGACCATGGTAACGCCGATGAGGTTATTACGATGGAAGGCAACCCGATGACAGCTCATACCACAAATCCTGTACCGGTAATTGTTACCCAAGAGGGAGTAGACCTTCGCCAGGACGGAATCTTGGCCGACCTTGCACCAACGGTTCTAGCTCTTTTAGGAGGCAATCAGCCGAAAGAAATGACAGGTAAAACGTTAATTAAATAGGGCAGCTTAGGTGCATAACGCTGCAAAGGGCCCTTGTACGTCTGGATTAGTTGTGGAAGCAGTTTATTTCCGCTCCAGGTGTTCGCTTTCCACGGGGCGTGCGGTGAGCCTCCTTGCGCTTTGCGCCTTTAGGAGTCTCACCTGTCCCGCTGATCCCGTAGGAGTCTCACACCTTGGGCTCCAATCAACTTTCCTTAGAAGCGTACTCATGCTTCAAAGCAAGAACCTTTTTGAAATGAGCCTTTACATTAAACTTTTTATTAAAAGGAGAGAATTTTATGTCAACGATTATTGAAATTTATGCTCGCGAAGTCCTCGACTCTCGTGGTAATCCAACAGTTGAAGTAGAAGTTTACACTGAATCAGGCGCTTTCGGTCGTGCAATCGTTCCATCTGGTGCTTCTACTGGTGAATACGAAGCAGTTGAGCTTCGTGATGGCGACAAAGAGCGCTACCTTGGAAAAGGTGTTATGAACGCAGTAAACAACGTAAACGAAAACATCGCTCCCGAGCTAATCGGCTTCGATGTTTTAGACCAAGTTGGAATTGACCAAACATTGATCGAACTTGATGGTACTGAAAACAAAGGCAAGCTTGGTGCTAACGCAATCCTTGGTGTTTCCATGGCTGTTGCTCACGCTGCTGCTGATTTCTTAAACGTGCCTCTTTACATGTACCTTGGCGGATTCAACTCTAAAACTCTTCCAGTACCAATGATGAACATTCTTAACGGTGGAGAGCACGCTGACAATAACGTTGATATTCAAGAATTCATGGTTATGCCTGTTGGTGCTGAAAGCTTCCCTGAAGCACTTCGCATGGGAACTGAAATCTTCCACAGCTTAAAAGCCGTTCTTAAAGAAAAAGGCTTAAACACAGCTGTTGGTGACGAAGGCGGATTCGCTCCTAACCTTGGTTCAAATGAAGAAGCTCTTCAAACGATCATGGAAGCAATCGAAAAAGCTGGCTACAAGCCAGGTGAAGAAGTACGTCTTGCAATGGACGTTGCTGCTTCTGAATTGTTCAAGAAAGAAGACGGCAAATACCACCTTTCTGGTGAAGGTGTTGTTAAATCATCTGAAGAGATGGTTGCATTCTACGAAGAGCTTGTTAACAAGTATCCGATCGTTTCAATCGAAGATGGACTTGATGAAAACGACTGGGATGGCTTCAAGCTGTTAACAGAGCGCATCGGTGACCGCGTTCAACTAGTTGGTGACGACTTGTTCGTTACAAACACAACAAAGCTTTCTGAAGGTATCGAAAAAGGAATCGGTAACTCAATCCTTATCAAAGTTAACCAAATCGGTACGCTGACTGAAACATTTGACGCGATCGAAATGGCTAAGCGTGCAGGCTACACTGCTGTAATCTCTCACCGTTCTGGTGAATCAGAAGACAGCACAATCGCTGACATCGCAGTTGCGACAAACGCTGGTCAGATCAAGACTGGTGCTCCTTCACGTACAGACCGTGTTGCGAAGTACAACCAGCTTCTTCGCATCGAAGACGAGCTAGGCAACCTTGCTGTATATCCAGGAATGAACGCATTCTACAACCTAAAGAAGTAAATAGTACAAAAGTAGGGGTCTGACCCCAAACAAAGACAAACCGCCATTTTGTCTTTCTGACAAAGACAGCCCCCGGATAGGCGCCTCAGAGCCGCATCCGGGGGCTGTCTTCATTTAAAACTGCGAAACTGGCACAAGCTGTTTAACAAACGAAAAATCCTGCTGTTTATCGAGAGCGGCCGTTAGAATGAAGGATAGTAACAATGAGCATTGAGAAACTAATCATCAGTGACATCGTTTCAAAAACAGTCATTTTTGATCCCTCCAATCTTGTTACCTTTAAGATTTGTAAAAGCAGGGTTGTCCTATACGGTACAAACTAAAAATTTTAAAAATATTTATAAAATTTATAACTGTAAAGAAATGATTTACATCATAATAAAGAAAATGCCCCAAAAGCAAAAACTTTCGGGGCACCTTCATTCAAAAAAATTAGAACCTAACGGCGATGTTCAACAAGGTCAATTACACCAAGTACGACGTGAGCAAGACCAAAACCAAAGATTGTATTGGCAACCATCTTGTTCGTACCGCGTGACTGTTTTAGCGCATAACCAGTAGCGGTTACTGCTGTTCCTAAAGTTGCAGGAATGAAGCCTTCACGAATATTCATCGTAATATCCCTCCGACATCTTGAGTTGTAGGTTCTGCGGTATCATTAAGACACCATTGTTATTGTTGCCATGTCGGAATAAAGGATACTATCATTTTTTCCATATCCTTATTTCTTCTAATTTGAGTCATTATCATATAAAATGCTAGTAACAAGTTATTGTTTTTGTACGGGGGAATTAATATGAAACAAAGCTTATACATACGAATAGAAGCGGGAGACCCTTATGATACGGGGAGCTTGATTCCGCTAAAGTCTGAAGGTGAGTTTTTAACCTTTGGAAGGTCATCACATACCAATGAAACAGATATATCATTGCTAAGTCCATATGTTTCACGCAATCACGCTGAAATTTTTATACAAGATGGTCAGCCTTTTATTCGTGACTTGGATTCCAAACACGGGACTGAGCTAAATAATGTAAAGCTGGCGAATGTACCCAAACAGCTGCAATCAGGTGATGTAATCAGCTTGGCAAAAGGTGTTGTTCTGCTAACCTACTTAAATACCGAAACAGCAGAAACAGACTTAACGATGGAGTTTACATCACCAATTGAACCCACTGAAAAGAAAATCACGAACGGTCTGCACATCATACCTGAACGGCGCCAGATCTCGATCGATGGTGAACCTTTATTTTTATCAGGAAAACATACGGATCTGCTTGTTTTTCTCTACAGAAAAAAGAATCAGGCTGTGAGCAGCGACGAAATTAAGATTCAAATCTGGCCGGAGAGAATGGTAGCAGGGTCTAATACGCTGCCTGATGTAGGGAACGATGAGATTAATGCTCTTGTATATCGTTTGCGAAAGAAGTTAGGACCTTATGGTGATTCTATTGTTACCGTTCCAAGATACGGCTATATGCTGCAAATTAAATAAATTCCGACCACTTAGAAACCTGCACAAGTTTTAAACTCATGCAGGTTTTTTTAATTAGTCACGTCGACTCATTAAACATTTGTTTAATTTTCAGAAACTTATCATGTTCGTATGAGAGAAGAATCATGTAAAAGCCATTTTAGAGTTGATGAAAAGAGAGTAAATTAATTAAAAGGAAAAAACTCCTTAATTATCGATGTTTCTTCCAAATAGGTGTGGTGAAGTAAAAATGAGGGTAGAGGAAACTGTACAGCATCGAAGAGACAGGGCATTTCGTTTTCAGCTATATTTTGGATTTATTATTCTTTTATTTATTATTTTGATTCTGAGAACCTATGACCTGCAGATTACAAATGGTGAAAAAGCCCGTTTGAAATCAGAAAACTATGAAGATGTTGTTATAAAAAAATCCATATTCAACGACAACTACTATTCCTCACAGAAGGACACACCATTAGAAACAGACATAAAACAACCAAAAGATCAGTAAAATGAATATGGGGGATGTCCCCATAATGCGAAGAGGGGATGTTTATGATGCAGCCACTTAAACAAGAATCTTCGGATGGTGCAGAAATCAAACAAGAAAAATTGAATCCAATCAGCTTTGTTGGAAAAGTGAAAGAAGCAAAAGGAAGTATGTTTACGATTCATCATAAAAAAACGATGATGAGAGTACAGCTGGACTCCACAACAGAGTTCCTTGACGGAGATAAGACACTTGATATTGCGCCAGATGAAGCAGTTCAGTCTGGAGTTACGGTTCAAATTGTGGGGCTACTGAATAAAAGGCTTAACGTAATAAAAGCTGTCAGGCTTTATATCTTTCATAAGGAATTTAATCTCAACTACTCTGGAACAAATTAAAGAAGGTTCAGAAAAAAACTTTGCCTCGTCCCTTCCACTATGATACATTTATAGTAATGTAACGTGGAACGGTGGAGGTGTAACATTCATGCTAACAGCAGCAAAAATCCTTCTTATTTTAGTATCATTATCTTTAATTGTTGTCGTTGTTCTTCAGTCAGGTCGTTCGGCCGGATTATCTGGAGCGATTACAGGTGGGGCTGAGCAGCTTTTTGGTAAACAAAAAGCACGCGGTATTGATGCATTGCTTAGTAAACTTACAGTGATTCTTGCAGTATTATTTTTCATTTTGACAATTTCAGTAGCGTATTTCTTACCTACAAATTAATCAGTACTTAAGAACAGCAGGCGAAACAATCGCTTGTTGTTTTTTTATGCGCAAAAACCGTGGCTCACCATTTCTTATATTGGTTGTGATATGATTTGATACGTACATAAAAGGGTAATCTAAAGTCAAAAAGGTGGTAGCATGATCGGTTGTCTTTGTTTGCATGGCTTTACCGGAGGACCCTATGAAATCGAGCCCATCACAGAATATCTGCAGAAAAATACCGATTGGATACTTTCTGTTCCGACTTATCCCGGACATGGGACTGAGCTTTCATTAAAGGGCAGAACACACAAAGAATGGCTGCAAGAAGCGGAAAACGCATATCTGGAACTTCGAAAAAAAGCCGATAAAATCTACATTGTCGGGTTTTCAATGGGCGGAATAATCGCAGGTTATCTGGCATCCAAATATGGCTGCGATAAATTAATCCTTTTGAATGCAAGTGCGTATTATTTTAATCCCGGACAGATGATTAAAGATATCGCAAATATGATGATCTCAGGGTTCAATGGGCAGTTAAAAGACCATGAACTCTATAAAAGATACAGAAAAAAGCTGCTTGATACCCCTTTAAGTGCAACAAGGGAATTTCGAAAGCTAGTGAAGATGCTTAAACCAGAATTAGCACAGATCTCAGCACCTACGCTGATTGTACAAGGAGAGTGTGACGGACTTGTACCAAGAAAAAGTGCCGAGTTTTTATATGGGACGATCGCGGCATCCAATAAACGAATTTGCTACTTTAAAGAATCGAAGCACATGATCTGCCATGATGTTGAAAAAGATCAGCTTATTGATGAGGTTTATCAATTTTTAATGAGTGAATAGGAGAGAAACAGCATGAAAATTACAGCACCAAAACCGTTTTTCTTTGAAGGAGGAAAGCGGGCAGTCCTCATGCTGCACGGATTTACCGGCAGTTCAGCGGACGTTAGAATGATGGGGAGATTCCTTCAAAAGAAAGGCTACACGTGTCACGCACCTCAATACAAAGGACACGCGGTCCCGCCCGAGGAGTTAGTTCACACTGGTCCGGATGACTGGTGGGAAGATGTAATCGGCGGATACAATCACTTAAAAGAAAAAGGGTATGACGAAATTGCAGTAGTCGGACTTTCCCTTGGAGGCGTATTTTCACTTAAACTGGCAACTGAACACCCTGTAAAAGCGGTTTTACCCATGTGTGCACCTATGTACATCAAAAGCGAGGAAGTCATGTATAAAGGGGTTTGCGAGTACGCCGAAGAATATAAAAAGCGGGAACAAAAAACTCCTGAACAAATTAAACAAGAAATGGAAGAGTTCAAGAAAACACCGATGAATACGCTAAAAGCACTTCAAGAGCTCCTTCAAAGCGTAAGAAATTCAGTTGACCTTGTATACGCACCTACGTTTGTGGTGCAGGCTAGACATGATGAAATGATTAACACAGATTCTGCAAATATTATTTATAACGAAGTTGAAAGTGAAAAGAAAGATTTAAAATGGTACGAAAATTCAACACACGTCATTACATTAGACAAGGAAAAAGAACAATTGCATGAAGATGTATATGCATTCCTAGAAGACCTGGATTGGTCTGAATAGAACCTTTTCCTTAAAAAAGGAGGTCAGTTTTTGGATAAACTGCAAATACTCCAGCTCATGAAAGAATCGGAAAAGCCGATGACAGTAACCGAGATTGAAGAAGCACTTCAACTCTCGGACGCTGAAGCTTTCAAAGAACTGGTTTTAACATTAAACCAACTAGAAGATGAAGGTTCCGTAGTCAGAACACGAACGAACCGCTACGGTCTTCCAGAAAAAATGAGTCTTATTAAAGGGCGTGTTCAAGGACATGCCAAAGGTTTTGCTTTTTTAATCCCTGAAGACAGCGAACAAAAAGATGTTTATATCTCACAATCAGACATGAATGGCGCGATGAGCGGTGATACCGTTCTAGTCCGTTTAAACAATACCTCTTCAGGATCACGTCCTGAAGGAACGATTATCCGAATTTTAGAACGCGGTGTTACTGAAGTAGTCGGTACATTCCAGGAAAGCCGCAGGTTCGGTTTTGTTGTGGCTGACGACAAACGAATCCCGAACGACATCTTCATTCCAGCAGACGGCGTGAATGGTGCTGTAGAAGGACATAAAGTTGTTGTAAAAATAACGAAATACCCTGAA
Source organism: Fictibacillus arsenicus (assembly GCF_001999465.1). Taxonomy (GTDB): domain Bacteria; phylum Bacillota; class Bacilli; order Bacillales; family Fictibacillaceae; genus Fictibacillus; species Fictibacillus arsenicus. The sequence continues at coordinate 691,768 of NZ_MQMF01000001.1, read as the reverse complement.
GGCCGAAACAGTGCTGAAGGGGAGATCATCCATATTATCGGACATAAAAACGATCCGGGTGTGGACATTATTTCTGTTATTTTTAAGCACGGTCTGCCAAGAGAGTTCCCTGAAGAAGCATTAGAACAAGCACACAATACCCCAGACGAAATCGATCCGAAAGACATTGAAGGACGCCGCGATCTGCGAAATGAAACGATCGTAACGATTGATGGTGCTGACGCAAAAGACTTGGATGACGCGGTTCATGTAATAAAACTGCCAAACGGTCATTATAAGCTTGGCGTTCACATTGCTGATGTTACTCACTATGTAACGGAAGAGTCAGCAATTGATAAAGAAGCACGCGAACGCGGAACGAGTGTGTACTTAGTAGATAGGGTTATACCGATGATTCCGCACCGTCTATCAAATGGAATCTGTTCATTGAATCCGAAAGTTGACCGCTTGACGATCTCTTGTGAGATGGAAATCAATCATGACGGTGAAGTCATCAAACACGATATCTTCCCGAGTGTCATTAAAACAACAGAACGAATGACCTATACAGATGTGCGGAAAATTTTACAGGACGAAGATGAAGAAGTTTCGAAGCGCTACGAGCCCTTAATTCCATTCTTTAAACTCATGGGTGAGCTGGCAGAAGTTTTGCGTAAAAAGCGTTTTGCCCGCGGTGCGATTGACTTTGATTTTTCAGAAGCAAAAGTTCTCGTAGATGAAAACAGCGATCCGCAAGATGTCGTTCTGCGTGAGCGTTCAGTTGCTGAAAAGCTGATCGAGGAATTTATGCTTTGTGCTAACGAAACCGTTGCTCAGCATTTCCACGAGCTGGAGCTTCCGTTCATGTATCGTATCCACGAAGACCCAGACGAAGGCAAGCTTGAACGTTTCTTGGAATTCATCGGGATGTTCGGTTACGCGCTAAAGGGTACTGCAAGTGACATCCATCCGCGCAGTCTTCAGCAGCTTTTGGAAACCGTTAGAGGCGAACCAGAAGAGATGGTTATCAGCAAGATCATGCTCCGATCAATGAAACAAGCGAAATACGATCATATGTCACTCGGTCACTATGGCTTAGCTACTGAATTCTATACCCACTTCACATCGCCGATCCGACGTTATCCGGATTTGATCGTTCACAGGCTGATCCGAACATATCTGTTTCAAAAAGATACCGGCCCAAAAACGGTAAGCCACTGGAAAGCAGAGCTGCCAGGGATCGCTAAACACTCTTCAGCCATGGAACGCCGCGCAGTTGATGCAGAGCGTGAAACGGACGAGCTGAAAAAAGCCCAGTTTATGCTTGATAAAGTTGGGGAAGAGTTTGATGGTGTAATCAGTTCCGTTACGAATTTCGGGCTTTTTGTAGAGCTGCCTAATACAATTGAAGGTCTTGTGCACGTCAGCTACTTAACAGACGATTATTATCGTTTTGATGAGAAGTTTATGGCCATGATCGGAGAGCGAACAGGTAACGTGTTCCGAATCGGTGATGAGATTTCAATCCGGGTTGTGAACGTTAACGTTGATGAACGTGCGATTGATTTTGAAATCGTCGGTATGAAAGGAACACCGCGCAAGCGTCATAAAGATCGCCAGCAAGTTATCGATATCGGCGATACACCTAAAAGCGGACGAGGAAGACGCAGCAAGAGCCGCAAAAGCGAGTCTGATCGTTCCAGCGGACCTCAGGATTCCAAAAAGGGCAAGAAAAAGCCGTTTTATAAGCCTGTGGCTAAAAAGAAGGGCAAGAAAAAGAAGAAATAAAAGATATGATGATCAAGGTTCATCAAAAATGGTGAACCTTGACGTTATTTGACCAAATTGTTATAATTATAGTTCACTTGCTGTGGGGAGGATTGAGTTTACATGCCAAAAGGAGAAGGGAAAGTAGTCGCACAAAATAAAAAAGCGCGGCACGATTACCACGTCGAAGAAACATTTGAAGCTGGAATTGTCCTTCAGGGCACGGAGATAAAATCCATTCGCGCAGGACGTGCAAACCTTAAAGATTCATTTGCCCGTGTACAAAACGGCGAGTTGTTTCTGCACAATATGCATATCAGCACGTACGAACAAGGAAACCGTTACAACCACGATCCGCTTCGTACACGAAAGCTGCTTTTGCATCGCAAGGAAATAAATAAGCTTTTAGGCGCAACAAAAGAACAAGGGTATTCCATAGTTCCTTTGAAGATGTATCTTAAAAATGGTTTTGCCAAGCTTTTGATAGGTCTAGCTAAAGGTAAAAAGCATTATGACAAACGAGATGATCTTAAGAAGAAAGATGCAAAGCGGGAAATCGAGCGCGCCTTCCGCGATCGTCAAAAAGTCTAAATTGGCTGTTCTTACAGGAACTTACAATTGAGACGTTGTAGTAAAAATGTTATACTGAGTACACAAGTGAATAAGAGCAAATAAGCTTTTATCTCTTTCCGTGGTTCGGCAGAATTAAGTTTCTGCACACCATTTTATAATGGGGACGTTACGGATTCGACAGGGGTAGTTTGAGCTTAAGTTGCGAGTCGAGGGGGTCGGCCTCGTTAAAACGCCAAAGCCAATAACTGGCAAAACAAACAACAACTTAGCTTTAGCTGCGTAATAGCACTTTAGCTGTTCCTCCCTCCATCGCCCATGTGGTAGGGTAAGGGACTCACTCTTAGTGGGCTACGCCGGTTGTCCTCCGCCTGAGGACGATGGAAGAGAATAATCAGGCTAGCGATCTGGACGCCTGTCGGCTGGCAGATGGATTCGCGAAACGCGAATAAACCGACTACACTCGTAGAAGCTTAAGTGCCAATATCTTTGGACGTGGGTTCGATTAGGATTAGTCGCCTTATGTGGTAACACATAAGTGAAAATCCGGCTTTATCGGTGAAACCTAACCAGTGGAAATTCCGCTGTAAGGCAATGCCGAGTGGTATGTGGAGTAATCCAACAGCCATGTATCGACTTATAGGCTGCCAGAGTTTTTGGTAGTACTAGGATACGAAATTCTGCTTGGATACAAGTAAATTTATATTTCGTATAATACGCCGGGGGACCTGAATAACAGGTTCAAGATATAGTCAGTGCCATGACGAAAGCATGGAACAACATGTCCCACCGTCTCCACCAATACATAGGTGGATACAGACCAACATTTATTTGTTGGTCTTTTTTATATGTCAAAAAAAGCTTTTTCAAATAGCAACTTTGCTTTTAACATTTCGGGTGTGTATTTTCCATTACGTGGAGTAACTATATTGTAATTATTAAGAATCCATTTTGTTCGTTTTATTTTTCTTTCAATTTTTAAATAAGGTAATATTTTTGATAATACGAACATAACAGATTCTTTTCTCTTAATAGTTAAAGTATAAGAATTTTTATGCTTATCTGGATAATAATTTTTTTTATAGTTTATTCTGCTACTAACCATTGAATTAATATAAGAAAGAAGCTCTAAGTCAGTAGAAGCAATAGAAATACAAGGACGTCGAAATTCATTTCTATGCATTCTTGTTAACGTAATACTGCCTTCTCCATCAATAATCCCAGCTAAATAAGCAGCCTCCACGTTTTCCATTTTATCCTCCCTTACATAAATAACATTCTTACTAAATTATAACATAAATAAGAACACTTGTTCTAATTTATGTCTTATTTCCTAAAAAAAATATACGTATATTTTTATTTTCCTTTTTTTATAAACAATCGTGCACTGTAGCCAATTTTTTAATAAAAACAAATCATATGACTTAAAAAATTGAAATATAGACAAGTAACTATGCCTTTTAACGCGGTGCTACATATAATACATGGACAAGAGATGTCAATAATATTTTCAGGAGGAAATTTTTTGAGTTGCAAAAAAAATACACTCTCGGCTCGAGAGGTAGCACAGTTTTTATGTAAGCGTGTCATAGCCAACGAAGGGTTTGATGACATTGAAATAGAGGGTAAGCTTGTCTGTGTTGGAAGAGATTTTATCGCGATCAAAACAGACGACAGAGAAGTATTCTATTTGCCGTTAAACAATGTTAGAAACATTTCAGTTGTATCTGACAAAAGTTGCTGTCACAACGATCGTAAAAGAGTATGTAATGATACTTTCCGTGGTATTTTAAGGAAGTTAATCAATTGCAAAGTAAAGGTTAACGATGGTGGCGATGAAGAAATTGAAGGCGTTCTTACAGCTGTTAACCGCACATCTATTCAAATCGTTGAAGAAGAAAGCTTAAATATTGTTACGATTCCGATTGGTTCCATTAACTTTATTGCTCAAGCTGGCGAACTTAGCGACCACGAAAGCAGCAATTGCAGAATTTTATGCTGTAAAAAAGAAGATCCTTGCGGGAAAAAGAAAGACGATTGCAAGAAGAAACACGATTGTAAAAAAGAATCTTCTTCCTCTTCTTCTTCTAAATGTAAAAAGAAAGAATCCTCTTCTAGCTCAGTCGAGTTTTGGTGTAAAAAAGAATCTTCATCATCAAGTTCATCTTCTAGTTCATCCTCACTTTGGTGTAAAGAAGTATCCTCTTCTTCAAGCCAAGATCATTGGAAGAAAAAGAAAAAACAACACAAGAAAAGAAATTGTGCTGATTTAGAATCTAGAGGCTGGTTTAAACTTTAATATGTGTATGCCCTGTTTTTCGTAAACAGGGTATTCTTTTACATATCTTTTTATTCATAAGTAATAATTTACTAATTTTTCTCCATCCTATACCTATAGGACGGTGATTAAGGTGGATTTATTAAAAGAGTTAACAGAAACGAATGGAGCACCAGGTTTTGAAAAAGCAATAAGAGCAATTATGAAACGGGAAATTGAAAAAACGGGAGCCCATCTGGTTACTGATAACTTAGGCAGTGTTTTTGGGGAGAAAAAAGGATCCGGCGATGATGGTCCAAAAATTCTTCTTGCCGGGCACATGGATGAAGTCGGGTTCATGGTAAGCGAGATTACGGAGAATGGCTACCTTCGCTTCGTTCCACTAGGCGGCTGGTGGTCTCAAGTTCTGCTTGCACAGCGTGTGCATGTACAGACAAAAGATAAAACATTCACAGGGGTCGTTGGTTCAAAGGCTCCTCATATTCTTCAGCCAGAAGAACGAAATAAAGTTTATCCGATGAAAGAAATGTTTATTGATATTGGGGCGAATGATAAAGATCAAGTAAAAGAGTGGGGAATTAAAGTGGGTGACCCTATTCTTCCAATTTGTCCATTTGAGCTGATGCCCAATAATGACACGATTCTTGCAAAAGCTCTCGATAATCGAGCAGGATGCTATACCGCACTGACCGTACTTAAACAGCTTCAAGAAGCAGAACATCCAAACACCGTATATAGCGGTGCAACGGTACAAGAAGAAGTTGGCTTAAGAGGAGCAATTACAGCACCTTATATTATGGAACCAGATGTTGCCATTGCACTTGATGTAGGGGTGGCTGAGGATGGGCCAGGGGGCAATACTAATAAAGCAAAGCTAGGAAAAGGTCCGCTGATTACGTTCCTGGATTCATCCATGATTCCGCACACCGCTTTTCGTGATCTTATTATTGAGGTTGCGGAGAAAAATAATATTCCATATCAAGTAGATGTTATGCTTGGCGGAGGTACAGACGCTGGTAAATTCCATCTGTTCAAAAAAGGTATTCCAAGTATCGTAGTAGGTGTTGCTGCCCGTTACATACACAGCCATACTTCGATGATCAGTAAAAATGATTTGGAAAACAGCGCAAAACTAGTAGTAGAACTTGTTAAGGTACTAAATAAAGATAAACTTAATTCGCTGCTGGATTATTAACAGCAAAAAACCCCGCCAGATAAATATCTGACGGGGTTTGTCCTATCTTTTAATACTGTCCGAATCTGCGGTGCCAGTCATCGTACTCACGTTCCGCATCTTCTCTTGTTTTTCCGTGTCTTTCCTGAATCTTTCCGATCATTTTCTCACGATCGCCTTGCGCTTGATCGTAATCGTCATCGGTTAAATTTCCCCACTGTTTCTTAGCTTCGCCTTTGAGTTGTTTCCACTTGCCTTCCATTGTATCGTTTTTCATCTTTAATCATCCTCCATTCTAATATTTATTGGAATAAGAATCTTCATAACGATGAGCATTTGTAGAACGATACGTACGGAATGTATCGTTTACTTGTCTGTGACGATCAATTTCACTGGCATCAACAAGTACGAGAATATCACCGCCTTCAACGGCTTCTTCATATTCTTTCGCTTCTTTCTCAGGAATACCTAAGCCTACAAGAGCTCCTACGATTCCTCCAGCACCTGCACCAACTGCAGCACCGCCTAGAGCAGCTGCGATTGGTCCAGCAGCTACAATCGGTCCGATTCCCGGAATAGCAAGTGCTCCTGCTCCAAGAAGCAATCCGCCTAAGCCTCCGAGAACTCCGCCTGTAGCCATTCCAGTGGCAGCCCCTTGTGGAGCCTTCGTGCCTGTTTCTTCATGAATTTGTTTAACTTCCTTTTTATCCTTTGCAATTACCGAGATGTCATTTTCGTTATACCCTTGCGCTCTTAATTCTTTGATTGCGTCAATTGCATCATCTTCTGTACGGAAAACGCCTACTACTTTGTTATGCTTATCCATTGACTTCCTCCTTTGTGAGATGATTACTACATAAGTTTTGTTCCCAAAGACGGATGCAATGAAACGTTTTAGTACCTTTTTGAGTCGAAGTTACCACGAATTATTCCATCAAATGTAAACTAGCATAACGAAATGGTTATTATTTACATCTTAATGTGTATTGTCTTTATTTACATTTTATGGTTTGATGTCTATATTAAGGTAATTTTAAATAACTCTTAGACAATAAATAGTGAATTGGTGATTGAGAAATGGATATTTTTATTGGCAGACAGCCTATTTTAGATAGAGATGAGAATGTTGTAGCTTACGAACTTTTATATCGAAACAGTACTGCGAACAGGTATGAAGGCTTAGACCATGACAGTGCCACGGTGGATGTTATGGTTAACAGCTTTGCTGGAATCGGAATAAAGGAAGTCGGGGATCGCAAAAAGTGTTTTATTAATTTTACAGAGAACCTTTTATTAAATCGGGTACCTACTTATATTTCACCAGAGTATATTGTGGTGGAAATCTTGGAAACTGTGAATCTGACACAAGAAATTTTAAACGTTTGCAAAGAGCTGAAAAGCAAAGGATATATCATTGCATTAGATGATGTAGCTTTTAAACGGAATCTTTCACCGCTTCTTCCGTACATTGATATCATTAAGATTGATTATTTAGCAATGAGCCGGGAAGATATTAAAGATATGGTTGAGACATATAAACATAAAGTAACTTTCCTTGCCGAGAAGATTGAGAGCAGGGAGGAGTATGAAGAAGCCAAAGCTATGGGGTTTGAGTACTTTCAAGGGTATTTCTTCAGTAAGCCCATCATTCTCCATGGGAAAGATATTAACCCAATCCCAACAAATTATTTGCAGCTGTTGAATAAATTAAGTTCATCCGATCCGGATATTGATGAAATCAGCAACATTATTCAGCAAGATTTATCCCTTTCATATAAGCTGTTGAAGGTAATGAATTCAGGAACGTTTTTCTTTAAGAGTAAAGTAACCTCCATTAAGCAGGCTGTGGTGCTTCTAGGGCTTTTTGAGATCAAAAAATTGATTATGATCCTTATGATGTCCAGCATGAAAAAAGCAGACAATCAGACAGAACTTTTGAAAATGAGCTTAACGAGAGCTTCTTTCTTTGAGCGAACATCACGTATTTTTGGATTAAACAAAAACCAGCTTTATATGTTCGGTATGTTTTCATTGATCGACACGATCCTTAACAAAAATATGAAAGATATCATTGAAGATCTTCCGATAACTAATGAGCTGGCTGAAGCTTTAGTTGGTAACAATGAAAAGTATAATTTGGCTCTTTCTGCAGTAAAGTCTATTGAGCACGGGGAGTGGGACGAATTACAAACACTATGCCGCCCACTTCAGACATCAGGTGCTGAATTGCTGATGAATTATCAAGCAAGCACTTTATCAGCAGATCAATTTATTCAGGCACACACGGAAAGTACAGTTCAATAAATTTTAAAAGGGACTTCCGTTACTGGAGGTCCCTTTTAGGTTACTTAAATATGCCGACTGCTCTTTGGGGATCTGCAGGTCCTTCATAATCGAGTGCATCAAAGACAAAATGAAAAGCAAGTGGATCTTGAGCAATGTTCTGATGCTCAATCTGATCATATGGGTAATAATCCTGAATGGTGATATTAGTGATCTTCTCTTCCTCTCCTTTTAAAAAGGCTGAGGTGAAAGGAACAACAATTTCATCATTTCGGGTTGTGACCACTGTGTATGAGACATCACCAGGTGTTTCGTCATATTCATTCAGCTTCAGTAGAAAATCCGATCCAGCTGCTTGCTGCTGGCACGCTGTGCAAGATGCAAGATCTGCTCCTGTTGATGTAAGCTTCGTAAGACCTGCAACACCTTCCGTTCCATGATTTGATGGTACAAGCCCGATCAAATCCTCTACTTTTTCAGCTCCACCTAGGTTCTTCATATAATAACGCGGCATCATTCCACCTTGGCTATGTCCGACGATAGAAACTTTTTGGGCTCCTGTTAAGTTCAAAACGTTATCTATAAAAGTCTTAAGTTCGGCAGCTGAATCCTCAATAGGACCAGATGCAGGTACAGCACCGGTATACCCGTAATTTAAGGAATAAACACAATATCCTTTTTCTTTTAACAGGGGCGCTAGATTAACAAAGTTTCTTTCCATCGTTTCAAATGTTCCGGGGACGAGGATAACAGGTTCTGGATGCTCGGCACTCGGCTTGCAGGAAGCATCATTGGCGCCAGGAGGAGGAAGTCCTTCTTCTGTCAAGAATCCACTGGCAGATGAATCATTTGCTATCGCTGTTGTTTGGCTGCCACTTATCGATAGAATTGAAACGAGTATTACGGTAAAAATTATACTTAACCACTTTGACATTACACATCCCTCATTTCTAATTTTTAATAAAAAAAGACATCGCAAACTTCTCTCATACGGGATTGATTCGTGTCTCCAGATTCCTGCATAATCTAATAATTAACTTAGATAACATTAAACTAGAGTATGTAAGCGTTGTCAACGGTAAAAATATAGTTTTTGACGTAAAATACTAGTTAACAAAACGAAGGAAGGGAGGAGTTATTATGAAATTATCGATATTAGATCAATCACCAATTTCTTACGGTCATACTCCTCAACAAGCATTAATTGCCTCCATGGAATTGGCTAAAGCAGGTGAACGATTAGGCTATGAAAGATATTGGATTGCTGAACATCATAACTACTCTGGATTGACCTGTTCAGCTCCCGAAGTGATGCTAGGGGTGATCGGCACCAGCACAAAATCAATAAGAATCGGTGCTGGTGCCGTTTTGTTGCCTCATTACAGGCCATACCGCGTTGCCGAAACGTATAACATGCTGGCTACTCTTTACCCAGGCAGGATCGATCTTGGAATCGGACGAGCTCCTGGAGGTTCAGCTGAAGCAACGATGGCTTTATCAGATAATTATCTGGAACAAGTACGTCGAATGCCCGCATCTATTAAAGAACTTCTTCATTTTCTTTATAACGACTTTCCAACGGATCATATGTTTTCTAAAGTCTCGGCATCTCCTGTTCCAAAAATTCCACCTGATCCCTGGATTCTGGGTACAAGTGAAAAGAGTGCTATTTCAGCTGCTAAAAATGGTGTAGCATACGCCTTCGGTCACTTTATGAGTGATAAGCCAGGACAACAAATAGTAGAAACATATCGAAAACATTTCCAATCAGGGAGGGTTCTAAAAACACCTAAATTGATTATTGCAGTTTCAGTTATTTGTGCAGAAACAGCAGAAAAAGCTAAGGAATTAGCTTTGCCCGCGCTTTTTTGGAGAATACAAAATAACAAGGGTGAAGAAGGCAAAGGAGTACCCTCTATTGAAGCAGCAAAGAGTTACTATTCAATGGAAAAATGGTCACAGATCATCAATGAATCAAGTGACAAGATGATAATTGGCACTCCTAATCATGTGAAAAAAGAGCTTTGTAAACTGAAAGAACGGTATAAGACCGATGAGATAATGGTCGTTACCATTACACATCGATATGAGGATCGAATTCGTTCTTATGAGCTGCTGGCAGAAGAAATGATCACTAAACATAATTGAACGTAAGCATTATTTTTTATATCACAAACGTATCTTGTTATACTAATAGCAATTATTAAAATATAGTAGCTAATTTTTCGTTGCTTTATATAAAAGGAGGACGCAAAAATGTCCAAACACAAAAAGAGTATGAGTGATATTCCATTTTCTGTATTAGACTTGGCTCCTTTAGTCGAAGGTGGAACGGCATCAGATTCTTTTAATAATACGTTAGATCTTGCTCAGCATGCTGAGAAATGGGGATACAATCGGTATTGGCTTGCTGAACATCACAATATGCCAGGAATTGCGAGTTCCGCTACATCGGTCGTAATCGGCTATGTGGCTGGGGGAACATCAAAGATTCGTGTAGGGTCAGGTGGAATTATGCTTCCGAACCATGCACCGCTCGTCATAGCTGAACAGTTTGGAACTTTAGAGTCCATGTATCCTGGCCGGATTGACCTAGGGCTTGGACGTGCTCCAGGAACGGACCAGCTGACAGCACATGCTTTGCGCCGTGAACTTAGCATGAGCGGCGATGAATTTCCGATGCAGCTTGATGAATTGCGTACGTACTTGAATCCGGAATTGGCTGAAGGAAGTATGAAGGTAAGAGCAATACCGGGAGAAGGACTTAATATTCCAATCTGGCTGCTCGGTTCAAGTGGATTCAGTGCAAGACTTGCTGGAAGGCTTGGTCTTCCTTTTGCATTTGCGAGTCACTTTTCACCGGAAAATACGTTGCCTGCACTAGAGCTGTACAGAAATACCTTCACACCATCAGAAGTATTGGATGAACCATATGCGATGGTGGGAGCGAATGTAGTAGCTGCAGATACGGATGAAGAAGCAAAGTGGCTTGCGACTTCACTGCAGCAGCAGTTTTTGAATTTAATCCGAGGTACTCCGACGCCTCTTAAACCGCCTGTAGAAAGTATGGAAGGTTTTTGGAGTCCATTTGAAAAAGCTACAATAGACAAGCAGCTGCGTACAACGTTTGTTGGCAATAAAGAGACAGTAAAAGAGAAATTACAATCGTTTCTTGATGAAACAGAGGCAGATGAAATTATAATTAACAGCCAGATTTATGATCACCAAGCACGGCTTCGTTCGTTTGAATTTTTATCAAGTGTTTTAAAAGAAAAGTAAAAGAAAAGCGTACGCCGTAAATGTCTATGGTGTACGCTTTTTCGTGTTTTCTTATGCTTTTTGATAATTTAGATCCCATGAAATCCCAAAGCGGTCTTTCACTTTGCCATACTTTGCACCCCAAAATGTATCTTGCAGCTCCATTAATACAGTCCCGTTTTGGCTTAGTTTTTCATAAAGATTTTGAATTTCTTCTTCACTATCAGCCTCTAGAACGAGTGAGATGTTATTACCCTCTGTAATTTCATGGCCAGGAAAGCTGTCAGAGGCCATCAAGAAAAGATTCCCTTTTTTGAATTTTGCATGCATAACACGGTTATCTGCCTCTGGAGGATTAGGGAAATCAGCTTCTCCAAATGTTTGAATTTCTGTGATTTCACCGTTAAAAACGTCTTTGTAAAAATTCAAAGCGTCTTTTGCATTGCCGTTAAATGATAAATAAGGAACAGCTTGATTTTTCACGAGAAACACTCCTCTTTTAATCTTTAGTCAAATTACATGTTCATCTTACTATAAGCTATAATTAAGAACAAGAACATTTGTTCGACAAATCTCTATTTTATGAAAGGAGATTAACTAATAGTTATAGAATTTATGAGTGGTTACTATTTTGCTTTTTTAAAATTATAGGAGGTCAGGAAATGGATAAAACGGTACAGCTGCAAAAGTTTAATGTATGGGCAAATGATAAGGTATTCGAACATTTGAAAACTCTTCCATTAGAAATCTACCGTAAGGAAACTCAGAGTGTATTTCCATCGGTTTCAGCAGTGCTTATACATATGTATCAAGTCGATTATGTTTGGCTTAAGGCAATAAAAGGAGAAGATTTTAATGATATTGTTGCAACGCTTGGACAGCTAACGGATGATTTACAGGCTGCAAGTTTGGATGAACTAGAATTTAAATTTAAAGAATTGAGCAGAAAATACGACTCTTTTATTTCGGGTCAAACGGATATAACCTCACAAACAACGATTCGTCATCCTCATTTTGGAACACTTGAATCTAATTATGCTGAACTCATCCAGCATGTTGTAAATCACGGAACCTATCATCGCGGTCATATCTCAGCAATAATAAATCAGCTGGGACACAAAGGTGTATCAATTGATTATATTTTTTATCTATACTCACTCCAGCATCAATAGAAAACGAAGTAGAGACCACCACACTAGGAGGTCTCTATTTTTATTTCTCTAAACTTTCATTGACAATGAGAATCGTTCTCTATTATAATGACTTTGGCAAATGAAAATGATTATCATTACATATCACAGGGGGATATAAGAAATGTCAGTTAAATGGACTGCTTTAGCATTATCACTTTCAACAGCACTTATTTTTGCAGGGTGTTCAAATTCTGCAGACACAAATAAAGAGGAAACACAAAAGAAAGAGCAAACCGAAGAAAAAGTGGAGAACGAATCAGCTGAAAAAGAAACAGCTTCTCCAGAGTCATCTGTTCAAGCATACAAAGATGCTGTTGCTGAACTTGAAAAAGCAAAAGAAGGCAAAGAAGTCGATTTCGATAAAGTAACAAAAATTTATGAAGAACAGCTTCAAGAACTGGTAAAACAGCGTGATGCTGAGTTTGATGAGCAGATCGATCCTGCGATTACAACTGCATTAGCTGCAGGTAAGAACAAAGAGATGGACGCAGTTATTGTTAAACAATTGTTTGATAAATTGATGCAAAAGGAATTCTTCCAAACGATGCGCCATGAGTTCGCTGAAATTGACGAGCATTGGGGCGACAAAGAAGAAGTAATGGAAGAATATGAGGAAGCTCAAGCTTTTTATACGGCTGTACAAGGAACAGTACAAAAGCGTGATGCTGCATACGGAACAAAAATGGAAGACGCGATCGCTGGCGGCTTCAGTGAAATGAAAGATGCGATTGAAAAAGAAGATAAACTTGCGTTTGGTTTAGGCAAGCAAGTTGTTGATAAGACCTTGATGAAGACATTTTATCTAGCTGCTGGAGCGAAACCGCACGGATATGCAACAAAGCTATCTGAAGCTGCTAAAACAGATGCAGAAAAAGCAAAAGTGGAACAAGCTGAAGGATGGGCATTCTATCAATCTGTTTATCCTTATTTGAAAAAGAATGCACCAGAAGAAGCTGACGTTATTTTAAAGCAATTCGATCTTGAAACAGATGTAAAATCAGTAGATCCTGAAGCGGTTAACAAAGCATTCGTTCGCGGATTTGCGAAAATTGCACTTCATGAATATGAAGAAAGCACGGAGAACTTCGGTAAAGAAAAAGGTCCTATTTATGCAATTGAAGGTGCGCTATTCATCAACATGATCGAAAGTGACCTGAAAGAAATTATAGGCGAAAAAGAAACAACTGATCTTTCTGCTGCAGCTCAAAGCTACTTAGAAGCAGTGAAAGCAAATAATAAAGAAGAAGCAGATAAAATTCTTCCGCAACTTGAAGAAACGCTTAATAAAGTTGTAGAACAAGCAAAATAAGTTTTACGAAAGAACCTTGTCCCTTGGAATGAGGTTCTTTTTTATGAATTTTTTGTGTTTTTTAAGTCAAGATTAAACATGAAGGCAAAGTTCGTATTGACAACGACATTGATAATCATTATCATTATCAATGGGTAAGGAGGAATTTATAATAATGAAGAAGATCATAACCATAATGACACTAACACTGTTAACATTCTTTTCGTTACATAACACAGCTAACGCCTATTCTTACGGTGATCCGAATGAAGAAAAGATCGCTGAAGCTTATAAGAAGATGGTGGTCCAGCTTGATAAAAAACCTCCTAACTTTACCGAGACTGAAAAGATTTATAACACCGTAAAAGAAGAAATTGACCAGCATATGGGTCCAGAACCTTCTAAACTGATCAAGGAAAATCTTGAGAAGGAAGAAAAAGAAGAACTGATTGAAAATATGCAAAAAATATTAGCATTGAATATTGACCGCCGTTTATCTGGCGTAGATAAAAATTTTGAAGACTATGAAACAAGTAAGCGTTTGCTCGCAAAGGGGCATGCTACATACCAATCGTTATCTCCTGTTATAGCTGAAAAAGATCCTGAAATGGATAAGCAGATTAAAGCAGAGTTTGATAAAGCATTAGAAGCTTTAGGAAATCCGGGACTTTTTGGTGTCGGCAAAAAAGAAGCAAACAAAGAAGCTTTTAAACAAAGCAAAAAGATTATTATTGATGATCTGCAAAAAGAGTTTCAAACACAAAACTTTGAATTGGGTCATTTTAACGTAGATCAAGAGGAAGAGAGCACAGCTTCTGAAAAAACGGAATGGACCGATCTTTCAAACATTAAAAACTGGCTGCCGCTTATCGTTATTATCGCGATTATTGCCGGAGTAGTCATCTACGTTATTAGAAAAAGAAGATAGATAAGGTATAGGGGAGGGAACAAAGTGCAATTACAAGCTTTTCTTATTACGTTTCGTGAAGTGTTGGAAGCATTGCTAATAGTAGGAATCATTACGACATACTTAAAACGTACGGATAACAAGAAATTTGTTAAGTTTGTCTGGCTCGGGGCCGGAATGGCAGTTGCAGCTAGTTACCTGGTAGCTTTATTGTTTCAGGTTGTTTTTACAGGCTTCTCAGCCATGGGAACTGAAATGTACTTAAAGATCTCGATTATCTTTATCTCTTCACTTCTATTAACGCAAATGGTGTTCTGGATGGCAGAGCACAGCAAGAATATTAAATCGAATGTCGAAGGTAAAATCAGCAAATATATCTCAACAGGAAGCATCATCGGAATGATAATCCACTCTTTCCTTGTCGTTATGAGAGAGGGGATTGAAACAGTATTTTTCTTTGCAGCGATTACTGGCGGAAACATTGGGGCTGCATTAACAGGATGGGGTGCAATTTCCGGATTGATCGCAGCCTCTGTAGTAAGCTACTTGTTCTTTAAGGGAACAATGCGCATTTCACTCAAAGCATTTTTTAGAACGACTGGTGCGTTTATTGTCCTTATTGCAGCCGGTTTAATGGTTCAAGGTGTATCGATGATGCAGGATTTGAAGATCTTAGGAAGTGTCGTTCCACACCTTTACGATATAACTTGGTTCCTGCCTGAGCATCCGATCGATTATGCGCATTACGTGCGTGATCATGGGGTAGCACCGCTTCTTTCAGGGGATGTCGGAATCTTCCTGAAAGCATTCTTAGGCTATTCATCCATGCCGTCTATTGAGGAAGTTCTCGTTTATCTTGGTTATTTCGCTGTAATTTATATGCTGATCTTTTTAAAGAAACCAGCTCGGAAAATTGAAAAAGTGGAAAAACCGAAACAAAGTCAAAAACAACCGTGGAAGCAAACAGTCGCTTCAGCTAATGAATAAAAGTACAAGGCGGATGCCTTGTGCTTTTTCTTTACATAGGAATAAAAGGAGAAATTCGGAGAAAGGGATAGACAATGTTTAATAAAAATAAACTTTTATCAGCAACTGTCATAATATTATTCTTCTATACCTTTTTCATTCGGTTTATGTATAGCGTTTCTTTTCCGAGCACTTGGGATCAGGTGGATTTTGTTTTAGCTCTGGACCGTTATGATTTACTAGCCATGCAGCCGCATTTTCCGGGCTATCCGATTTTCATTTTTGGAGGGATGCTAGTTTATCTCTTTATAGAAAACCCATCATTATCGCTATCTGTTTTTAATGGCATTATAACGGTTTCAGCTGCTGTACCGATGTATTTATTAGCTAGAAAGTATGTTAATAGCGTTTCAGCTCTTACAGTTACACTTGTTCTTCAGTCCAGTGTCTATTTCATGATACTTGTCAGCCAGCCGATGTCTGAAGGCTCTGCAATTGGGGTCTTATGGTGGTTCCTTTGGAGCTTGTTTATAGGTCTTCACAATAATAAAATTCGTTATCAGCTTTTGCCCTTAATCCTATTTTCAATTCTGATGGGAATCAGGCTGTCGTATCTTCCCTTTGGATTTGGGTTGCTTTTCTTATGGTGGTTTGATTATAAAAGAAACAGAGATTCAATACGTTTAGCAGGCTTTATTTTCTTAGCTGTTTTATTTCAGATGATTTGGGTTGTAGCTCTCATTATGACTGAAGGGAGCTTGAAAGGGTTTATTAAACTCTCCATGGCTTTCGTTTCGGGTCATTTCACATCTTGGGGAGGAACAGTTGTTGATACTCATGAACCATTCTTTACGAGGCTGTACGAGCTTGTCATAAATAATATCATTTATGTAGGAATGTTTGCGAAGTCAACAATTCTTCTTATAGGTTTTGTGGGGATTTCTATTGTTGCTTTGCTGAAAAATAAAAAAGAAGAGGCAGGGATCTTCCTAAAAAAACACTATGTGATGCTGACGCTTCTATTAAGTTATTTTTTATGGAATCTGTTTGCACAAAATGTGGAGAAACCAAGACATTCTTACCCGATAACACTTATGCTTCTTTTCTTATGGCTCGTGTCAATTGCAGGGAAACACACACTTTTAAAGTGGGCGTGTATGGGTCTTGCTGTTATGCAGCTAGTCATCGGTTTCCCAATCCTAAAAGAACAGACGAAAAAAAATCCGGCTGTCTACCAGACTGCAAACTATCTCGCTCAAAAAGATGAAGAGACCGTTGTATACACGTGGGAAGAAACCCGTGTCTTTCAGTACTTGGATGTTCCTTTTGAACATAAGCGGTTTTACACGTATGATTTGTTCTTACAGGACAAGAAGTACAATGAAAATAAGAAGATATATGTTACGAATCATCTAATTGAAGGGTTTAAGGAACAAGGGATAGATGTATCAGATCATCTTGAGGAAGTTAAAACGTTCAAATCCAATGAACTCTTTGATCCTGTGTATGATGAAATCACCTTGTATCAGTGGGAAGAAAAATAAGGTTTTTTGGAAGTGGTTGATCTCCGCTCCAGGATGCTCGCTTTCCGCGGGGCGTGCGGTGAGCCTCCTCTGCGCTTTGCGCCGTTAGGAGTCTCACCTGTCCCGCTGATCCCGCAGGAGTCTCGCACCTTGCGCTCCAATCAACTTGTCAACGATGAACTTTACAAAAACCATCCAAAAACAATCTTTTAGAAATAGCAACAAAGATTGAAAAGGACAAATCCAGTTCGGATTTGTCCTTTTATTCCTTATTGTTCTTTTGAATTTCTTCTTTCAGCTTATTAATATAATTCTGCTTTTCCTTTTCGTCCTTTAAACTGTCAGGTCCAGGTGCTTTATCTTTTAAGTATTTTTGAAGAGCTTTAGTGATCTCCTCTTGTGAAGCATCTTCAGGTATTTCTCCTTTTTTCTTTAACATCTCTATGATCTTTTCATCGTTAGCTATCATATTGATCGCCTCGTTTGTTGGTTCTTTGTCAACGGGTTGTTCACTTTTAGAGTCTTCTGTGTTCGAACAAGCTGTAATTGCAACTGTTAATAGAACAGCTACTAGCAGCGTCAGCCATTGTTTCATAGGATCTCCCCTATACGCTTGTTTATTATTTATTATGACACAAAACCCAATTGCGTAGGAGCAATTGGGTTTAGCTGATGTACTATTTATCTGCGAGAAATCTTAATTTTTCCTACTGAATCGTCCTTGCTGGAACCAACTACTTCAAATTGAAGTCCGTAAGTCGGTACATTACGGCCAGCATGTGGATTACCAGGGTTGCTGTAATCTTGTTTATCGTTAAACTTAGGGTTTGGACTAACGTTCTTATCTGTCATTGTTAACCCAAGCAATTCACGATAATCAAGGAACATTTTTTCGCTCTTTTTCTTGCTGAACGCTGCATCATGTACGAGGTAACGAGCGGATGCTACAGAGTTGTCGCTCCATTTAAGTGTCTCCTGATTTGCATCAACGACTCCTAAGAATCCTTCACCAGGGTGGATGCCTGTCCAGTTATCGCTATAGCTATCATCAACATACCAAACTACCAATCCGCCATCGTATTCCATCAAGCTGTCGCCACGGCGGATATGTGCTAAACCTTCGTCAACGCCTTCATGATTTCTCCACTCTAATAGATAGTAGTGATCAGAAAAGAATTTACCTTGGTCTTTCTTAAAACCTTCTAAAGTAAACACAGGCTCACCTTCAGCATCATCAAACAGTGTTTGAGTGCCATCAACATTAACTGCTACGTCATCTACATAAAAACCAGGTTCAACAGCAGCAACATCTGTCCAGTAGTTTAGTTTTACATTGATCTTTTTGCCTTTATAAGATGAAAGATCAAATGTTCCGTCAACCCATCCATCAGAGTTACCCGTAATACCATGTCCTGGATTCTGGTCATGAGGATCAGTTTCTGTAGTTAAATTACCAGGGAGTGAAACCCAAGTGTCAGTGCCTTCTTCTTGTACTTGAACGGATGCATAATCCCAATCTTGTTCAATTTGATACCAAGTTTTAAAAGTAAGCTCTGCAGATGTTGCATTTGTTAAATCTAGAGAAGTTACCATTGAGTTATTCAGGTTGTTGCCTTTTCCACTATGGTACTCATAATCACCGCTGAAAGGAGTATTAACGACCGTTTCCTTTTGAGGTAGATCTACTCGAACAGCGTCGTTATTCGTTCCTTTTGTATTGGCTTGATCTAAGAGTATTTCAGTACCTTTAGAATTTAAATCATCAAGATGATACGTTTCACCTGTTAACCAGTTAGATTCAGTCATACTGGATTGTAAAAATTCTTTCGACCATGCACTGAATCCAGTAGGCTCAGTTCCAGGAATATCCCCAGCCCAGCTTCCGCTAGACATGATCGACCAATATGCTACAGGCTCACCAGATCCAGAGTATTGTGTGTCATATTCATCAGGAAGCCCTAAATCGTGGCCATATTCATGTGCGAATACGCCAGCTGCTCCGTCAGCAGGTTCAATTGTATAGTCGTAAGCATACATTGTATCTGCTCCCCAGTAGTCAACTTCCGGAGATGGAGATTCTGGAATAGAGAAGATACCTCCTAGATTCCATCGGTGGCTCCATACTGCATCGCCACCTAGAGAACCTCCGCCAGCTTCTTCACCAACACTGGAGTGAACGATCATCAAGTGATCTACTAATCCATCTGGTTCACGAAGGTCGCCATCTTCGTCTAAGTCATAGCGGTCTTCTTGGTCGAACTCACTTAAATCAATCTCTGGGTCATTAGCTGCAGCAGTTAATGCCTCTTTAACCAGATCACGCGGCTTAGCGTCACTTCCGTCTGGATCAGGAACGTTTCCGCCATAGTAAGCTGCAGGATGTTGTGCCTGGTACCAGCCGCCGACTTTACCTGTGATCGAATAGCTGCCGCCTGATTGCTGTTCATAATACTCTTTTACTGAGACTAGATCTTCTCCATTTGGACCTTCATATCCATCTTCACCGAAAATCATATCTTCATAGTGTTCTTTTAAGTATTCATCATAATGCATATCTGTTTCTTCAGGTGCAATATCTTTTGCCTTAAAGTCAGGATACTCTACAAGAAGTACAAGTACGTTATCAATACGCTTGCCGCCCGTCCATTTTTCTTCTTCAACCGGCTTGATGTCTTTGCCTTTACCTTTCTTGCCATGCTTTAATCCATCTTTTTTATGCTTCTTGTGTCCTTTTTCATCCTTTTTAGCATGCTCGTCTTCAAGCTCTCCTTTTGGAAGAGATTCAGCATGCTCTTGTTTGTTCTTCAAAAACTGCTGAAGCTTTGCTTGTGCCTGTGCTTCACTTGCATTCTTTGAAATTTGTCCGTTCTTCTTGAGCATTTCTATTAATCTTTCATCGTTGGCCACTGCTAAATCGAATGGACCTCCCGTGTGTTTATGGCTTTTTTCCTCGAATGATGATGCCTTGACATCTGACAGAACTTTGACTGGTGCGGCGCTTACGCTCGCAAAAGTGCTGCAGCTTAACATCGCTGCAAGGGCTGCTGAAACCCATTTTCCCTTTTTCACTAAAATCCCCCCTAGAAGTAATTTCACGGCTGGAAATCAACATTGATTATTGTCGAATAATTCCGCATATTCAAAATGTTACCACGTGATGTCGAATACTAGAATAGGAGATATATCCCTTGTTTTCTTTCTGTAATGGGTAATTTTTACTATTAAAAGGACTATTTTTTTGTAGTCGAAAATTGGGAAAAAATATATAAAAAGCTAATTTAATGCTATTTTATGATAGGTCTTTAGAATCACAGAAATGAGACGAAAATAATTTAATATTAACTGATTATAAAGATGTTTTATTTTTATAATGTAGGGAAAATAGTTAGTTAGAGTATTGAAATATACATAAACAGAGCCTATTCATGAAAGGTCGGTCAAGACATTGTCAATTTCTATTCACCCTAAATCAGTAAAGAATTTTGAGGAAGCAACGGAAAATATCCTTAATTTTATGAGTAAGCTGATTAATATCAACACGTTGTTTATTGCAAAAAACGATCAAAAAGTGAACGAAATTAAAAAAGTAATCAATAAAGAACAAACATTATTAGAAGAAGGATCCACTCTGCCTTTTCATGAAACCTTTTGTAAAGTTAGTGTAGATCAAGGCAAGGAAATCTTGCTTATTGAAGATATCTTGGAGAATGAGCATACTAAACATCTGAATGTTACAGCTAGTTTAGGAAGCGGGAGTTTTATAGCAATCCCCATTTATTACGAGGACGGAGAAAATTACGGTACAATTTGCGGGCTTGATACAAATCGCTTTGAGTTTACTGAACAGCATGCGGAGCTCTTCCAGACGATGTCTTCACTCTTAACTTATGTTTTAGAACTGGACAAAGCCAACAAAGAAATTAAAGATTTATCAGTGCCTATTGTTCCTCTTACAAAGGGTATTGCCATTTTGCCGATCATTGGTCATATAAGCGAATACCGAGCTGATATCATCATACAAAATACATTAAACAGCAGCATGAACTTAAATTTAGAGTACATGATCATCGATCTATCTGGTATTAGTCAGATAAATAATTCGGTCAGCAGCTACCTTCTTAATATCGTAAAGCTTTTAAAACTAATTGGTGTAACGCCGATTCTTACTGGGTTTAGACCTGATCTGGCTATAAAAACGATGAAGGTAGATGTGGATTTTCACGATATCATCATTACGAGTAACTTAGAGAGCGCGCTCTCTCATATAGGTTTTGTATTAAACAAAAAATAATAGAGATGTAAAGCTGGGGCCGTGAATAAAAAAGTGGTCCTTTTTTTAGTTTTAATTAGTCTAAATTTTCTTTTTACTTTATAATGTATATTATAAACTTATCAGTCGTTTTTATTTGAACCAACTGGAGGGGAAAAAAATGAAGTCATTTGAAGAAAAATTAGATCAATACGCTGAACTTGTTGTAAAAGTTGGATTAAGCATGCAAGAGGGACAGAAGCTATTAATTAGTTCTCCGATCGAAGCTGCAGAATTTACTCGTAAAGTAACAAAACACGCCTATGAGAATGGTTGTAAAAGAGTGATGGTGGACTGGGTTGATACCCAAACCAACCGAATTCATTATACGAGCGCGAAAGAAGAAGTACTGAAAGATGACCTTCAATCTTGGGAGATCGAAAAATATAACAGTCTTGTAGAAAATCACGATTGTTTTTTGATGGTAACAGGAAATGACCCGAACGCTTACAAAGGTGTTCCTTCTGAGCGTATGATGTTTGTTCAAAAGAACAGAGGCGAAAAGCTGCAGGCCTTTTCTGCAGGCCAGCTTAGAGGGGATATGCACTGGGCGATTGCTGGTGCACCGACAGCAGGCTGGGCAAAATCCGTGTTCCCTGAAAAAAGTGAAGAAGAAGCAGTTGATGCATTATGGGAAGCGATTTTCAAAACGGTTCGTGTAGATCAGGCGGATCCAGTTGCGGCATGGGAAGAGCATGTTAAAACACTTTCAGAAAAAGTGGATTACTTAAACGAGCAGAGATTTAAAACACTGCATTATAAATCAGAAGGAACAAATTTAAGCATTGATTTGCATCCTGACCATACATGGATTGGGGGAGGACATAATTCTACTTTCGGTACTTACTACATTCCGAACCTGCCAACAGAAGAAGTGTTCACTACACCTAGAAAATATGGTGTAAATGGAAAAGTATCAAGTTCGAAGCCGCTGTCAGCTATGGGCAACCTTATCGATAATTTCAGCTTAACGTTTAAAGACGGAAAAGTAGTTGAATTTACAGCTGAAGAGGGATACGACACACTGAAACAGCTGCTTAGCATCGATGACGGTATGGGGTATTTAGGAGAAGTAGCTTTAGTGCCTTATGACTCACCAATCTCAAACTCGGGCATCATTTTTAACAATACACTGTATGATGAAAATGCTTCTTGTCACTTGGCAATAGGTACTTCGATCACAATGTCTGTTAAAGAAGCAGGAAACCTTACACCTGAACAGATGGAAGAAAGAGAAATTAACCACAGCCGCGGTCATACTGATTTCATGATTGGTTCTGCTGATCTTGAAATTGAAGCAGAATATGAAGATGGCAAACGCATTCCGCTATTCAAAAAGGGGAACTGGGCTATCTAAATACGAAAAGACTCCAATGACTGGAGTCTTTTTTTACGGACAATTTACGAATGCGTTAGGCAGACCTCAATCAACAGGATACCAAATTTTTGAAAAACAGTCTATTTCTTTTTTGATTTTCTCCGTATATTTTTTATAGCTAGAAATTAAGGAGGTTGTATAATGAATGCTTTTTTTGATCAATCGTCATATGAGATTAAAGTAGAGTGGGGAATAAGAGGAGCAAGGGAAGCGGCAAAAAGAGAGGAAATCTTAATTATCGTTGATGTGTTAAGTTTTTCTTCAACTGTAATAGCCGCTATGGAAAACGAAGCGCTTATCTATCCTTTTCCTCCTCCTATTAATGAGAAGGCGAACAAGTACGCAGATCAGCTCGATGCTGAGCTTGTTGTCGGGAGAGAAAAGGCGTTTAAAACGGGGAAGCATTCACTCTCACCGAACTCTTTCACTGCAGTTGATCGGGGGAAATCGTATGTACTTTGTTCCCTAAATGGTGCGGCGTGTGTAGAAGCAGCTAAAAAAATTCCTGCACTACTGTTGGGTTCTTTACGAAACGCCGAAGCTGTTGCAGAAGCCGCTTTAGAATTGAAAAAGAAGACTGGAAAACCGATCACGATTATCGCTTGCGGTGAACGCTGGGAAAAAGCCTCTGGTAATGAAAATGAACTAAGGCCGGCTATAGAAGATTATTTAGGCGCAGGAGCCATTATCTCATCATTCGAAGGCTCGTTATCTCCGGAAGCTTTCGTTTGCAAACAAGCATTTCAAGGATCAGAGCATATACTATCTAGTTTGATAAGAAATTGCGGAAGCGGCAGAGAATTAGCAGAACGCGGCTTTGCGAAGGATGTAGATTATTGCCTGCAATTGAATGTCAGTTCTATTGTGCCCGTTTTATCTGGAAATAAATTCATCAGCTTTGAACCATCTTTGACCCTTTTTTGAACTTCGTTGAAGTTGATTGGAGCGTAAGGTGCGGGACTCCAGCGTGCCAGCAACATGAACGTACCTCTTGCAAGGCATGCGACGAGGAATAAACTTCGATGCTTTTTTCTTGCAGTCGCAGGAGCACATATCCTACCTTGAAGGTGACTCCAACGCACATAGCGCGAGGAGGCTCACCGCACGCCCCGCGGAAAGCGAGCATCCTGGAGCGGAATCAACCATTTTCAAATACTACAAAGTTTACGAAAGCAGCCTTTCTTTTAAAATAAGTAAGAATATTACTGACCTCCTCATGGAAAAATAACGAAAACAGAGGAGGTTTATGTATGAAAAAATTAGTCGCGCTCTTTGCGGCGGTCACGATTATACTTGCCGGCTGCGGCGGAGGCTCTAATGAAATGAAAGAGAGTGAAGCTGCACCGAAGAATATGAACAATGAAACAAGAGAAAGTCCTCGGCTTGAACAGATTAATTCACCTAAAAAGACACAGCAGGATACTTCAAAAGCTGAGATCAAACACGGAAAAACAAAGATTGAAACACTTGGTTTTTTAGAGCCGCTTGAAGCGAAACAATCGGTTAAAGATGTTAAAGAAGCAGAAAACGACCTTACTTATATTGCTTTTTTCAGCTACCAAGTCAACAAGAACGGTACATTAAAACCGATCAAGGACTGGGCTGCACTTAAAGAGATCAAAAAGACACGTGCGATGCCTATGATGGTCTTAACGAACTTCGCAGAAGGAAACTTTTCTCCGGAGATCGCACATAACATTTTTACTGATAAACAAGCGTCCAAAACACTTATTGGCAGTGTGATCAGCACGATGAAGCAGAAAGGCTACAAAGCGCTAAACATTGATTTTGAACATATTAAAGAAAAAGATCGCGAGCTATACAATGGATTTTTAGAAACGATCATCCCTCAGGTACAGAAAGAAGGATTCAAGGTTTCAACAGCACTTGCTCCTAAAACAAGTGATGAACAAAAAGGACCTTGGCATGGAGCTCATGATTACAAGCGACATGGAGAACTGGCTGATTTTGTTGTACTTATGACTTACGAGTGGGGCTGGTCTGGCGGACCTCCAATGGCTGTAGCACCTGTGCCTCTAGTAAAGAAAGTTGTTGATTACGCGGTTTCTGTAATACCGCCTGAAAAGATTATAATGGGTGCACCGCTTTATGGCTATGACTGGACACTTCCATATAAAAAAGGTAACAAATTTGCCAAGCGTATTGCTCCAGCAGAGGCACACGACCTAGCCTTAAAAGAAAAAGCCACAGTAAAATATGATAACGAAGCACAAGCTCCGTTCTTCAACTATAAAGACGACAATGGAAAAGAACACGTTGTCTGGTTTGAAAATGAACAAAGTGCCGAGGCGAAAAATAAGCTCGTAAAACAATATAAGCTTAGAGGTCTTGCCTATTGGGTACTTGGGGAACCATTCCCGGAAAACTGGACACTACTGCGAGACGAATTCCAGATCGCAAAAAAACAATAACGAAAAGGGCCGACTAAAGTTTTAGTCGGCCTTATTCTATATGATGAGGTCATTTAGGCGGGAATCCAAAAGTTTTGACTTTGAATCCAAAAATTTCGGGCTCGAATCCAAATATATTGGTCTAGAATCCACGAGATTTACCCATCAATCCACATTTCTTTTCCTGCATGAACATTTGAGAATCCTCATCTTTTCTGAGTATCAATCATCCGGTTCTGTTCATTTGGAATCCGCTTCGTCTGATCATACTTTGCTTGTTCTTTTTCCTGTCTCTTTTTTTCCTGCTCTTTGAAACTTTCTTTAACCTCTTCATTCTTTTCTTCCGTCACTTTTATCCCTCCTAATGGATTTGATATAGTCCTTTACCACGCTGTTGTGAAACGAAACGCGATCTGAAGGAAAAGTATCGTAAGTCCTATAAAGCAGCTGCAGATAAAGACTTATTTACCACTACGCCTTTTCTGTCAGGGAAAACCGTTTCGAAAAGGTAGTCTGGATACAAATATGAAAGCTGTTCTGTTATAGAAGCTGCTTTTTGATGAGGTGTAAAGAATACGATCGCAGGACCAGACCCGCTGATCGCTGCACCATATGCTCCGAGCGAGACAGCCTTCTCTTTTAGTTCAAAATAAAACGGGATGTTCTTTGTCCTGAATGGTTCATGAAACAGATCACGGTTCATCATATCTGCAGCCTTTTTCCAATCGTTTTTAATTAAAGCTCCAACAAGTACATTGCTGATTGCACTTGCTTCAACCGCTTTATTAAAAGGAAGAAGATTCGGTAACGACTTTCGTGACTCTTTTGTATGGAGTACCTCATCAGGAATCGCGACAATCATTTCAACAGCAACATCAGGAACATGGACCGTTTCGACATCTTTTCCATTAAAAAAGCTGATTGTCAGCCCGCCATAAATAGCAGGTATCACGTTGTCAGGATGCTTTTCTAACGAGCATGCCAAAAGTGCTTTTTCTTTATTTGAAAGCTGCAGATTTAAAAGGGTATCAGCCAGTTCTATACCTGCAACGATTGCTGATGCGGAACTTCCCATTCCCTTTGAAAGCGGGAACTCGCTCTCAACTTCCAACCTGCAAGGAGGTAGATCTTTATCATAAGACTCCGCTGTATAGTGAGCTGCTTGAACGATTAAATTCTTTTCTTCACCATTTAAAGATTGCAGTTCTTTGCCATAAAAAACTGTTTTCCATTCTGAAGCCGGCTGGACATGAACAGATAAGTAACGATTCAGTGCGAGCCCTACAGAGTCAAAACCCGGACCAAGATTTGCAGTGCTGGCGGGTACATGAATAGAAAAAGCATCAAGCTTCATTTATACTGCACATCCTTTCAGCTGCTGACGTAATTGATCAAGATCATTTGGAATCACAACAGGTTCTTGTGCAACAGTTTTTAATGCGATGTCAGGATCTTTCAATCCATTGCCTGTTAATACTGCAACGATAGAAGCTCCTTTTGGCAAGAGTCCTTGCTTATGCTGTTTATATAATCCTGCGATTGTACTGCAGGAAGCGGGTTCTGCAAATACACCTTCTTTTGAAGCGAGCATCTGATACGCTTCTAAAATTTCTTCATCTGTTACACTGTCGATGATGCCTCCTGACTCCTCTAGAGCCGCAGTGGCTAGCTGCCAGCTTGCCGGGTTGCCGATTCGGATAGCTGTAGCGATCGTATCTGGATTCTTAACGGCGCTGCCATTTACAATGGGCGCAGCACCGGCTGCTTGAAAGCCATGTATCCTTGGCAGACCTGAAGCTTTAACCGAATCGTATTCTTTAAACCCTTTCCAGTAAGCACTTATGTTGCCGGCGTTTCCAACAGGGATCGCAAGAATGTCTGGCGCTTTTTCGAGTGTATCAACAAGTTCAAACGCAGCTGTTTTTTGACCTTCTAACCGGTATGGATTTACCGAATTAACAAGTGTATAGCCTTCTTCTTCACTCATTTGTTTTACCATTTCAAGCGCTTCATCAAAATTACCTTGAATAGCAAAAATTTCAGCTCCGTACATTTTGGCTTGTGCAAGCTTGCCTTGCGCGATTTTTCCGTCTGGGATCACGACGATACAGCGCAAACCTGCGCGGGCTCCATATGCTGCCGCAGCTGCTGAAGTATTGCCTGTTGATGCGCAGATAATCGCATTGCTGCCAGCTTCTTTCGCTTTGGCAACTGCAAGCACCATACCGCGATCTTTAAATGAACCCGTTGGATTGGCACCTTCATATTTCGCGTATAGCTTGATGCCCCATTCCTTTGATAGATGATCCAGTGGAATGAGGGGAGTATGACCTTCGTTTAAAGAAAGCAGGGGAGTGGCGTCAATTACAGGCAAGTATTCTTTATATTGCTGCAGCAATCCATTCCAGTTCATATCAAGCACCCTCCACTCTATAATGACTTTTAATTTCCTGAACAACATCTGAATCACGCAGCAAGTTGTATACGTGGTTATCTTGCTGCTTGTTTGTGCCATGAGTAACGATTACGACTTCCGCTAAACCCTTTTCATCAACGGGACTCTGAATCAATTTTTCCAATGAGATCTCATGAAGGGCGAAGAGGGAAGTGATCGCAGAGAAAGCGCCAGCCTCATCTTTAATGTGCAGTCTGTAAAAGAACTTTCCATCGATCTCTTCAGGCAGCTTTAATTGTTTATCAAATTGCGGAGCAACCGCGCTTTTACCGTTAACACCTAAACGCATATTTTTGACTACAGCAACTAGATCTGACACGACGGATGTAGCTGTAGGAAGCTGGCCGGCGCCAGGTCCGAAAAACATCGTCTCACCGACAGATTCTCCGTATACATAAACAGCATTATATTCATTCTGCACACTTGCTAATGGATGCGAATCCGGCAGCAAAGTAGGTTCTACACTGATCTCCACTTTTCCGTTATCCTTTTTTGCGTTGCCGATGAGCTTAAGGGTATAGCCAAACTGTCTCGCGTATTCGAGATCTTCTTGTGTCACTCTTGATATACCCGTTACATCTACATCATCCAGGTGAATATGCATTGAAAACCCGAGCGTTGAAAGAATAGCCATCTTCCTTGCCGCATCAATTCCTTCAACATCGGAAGTTGGATCGGCTTCTGCATATCCGAGTGATTGTGCTTCTTTTAAAACCTCTTCATAATTTCGCTGCTGCTTATCCATTTTAGTAAGGATATAATTTGTTGTACCGTTTACGATCCCCATCATTTTAGTGATGCGGTCAGATGCAAGTCCGTCGACGAGAGAACGGATAATCGGAATACCACCTGCAACACTTGCTTCATAGAAAAGGTCGCATCCATTTTCTTGAGCAACTTGCAGAAGTTCAGCCCCATGAAGTGCCATGAGATCCTTATTCGCTGTAATGACATGTTTTTTGTTTTGCAGAGCAAGCGTGATATATTCACGGGCAAGTTCGATGCCTCCCATTACTTCAATAACAACATGAATATCGGGGTTTTCAAGTACTTCCTGCGGCTGCTGTGTCAGCCAATCATTTTTGATTGCAACCAAACGTTCTTTTTCGGTGTTTTGAACTAAGATTTTTTCAATATAAACCGGACAGCCAACACGATGCTGAAGTTCTTCACGGTTTCCTTCAATCATTCTAACGACACCGCTGCCCACTGTACCTAATCCTAAAAGTCCTACAGAAACATGATTTACCATTTGCTCCACCCCTTATGTTTTTCTGAGAAATACACTTGTATGTTTGATAGGGACATTTTACATGGTGTTAAGAATAGTTACAATAGATATCTTTGTAAAGATTAAGAGAGCGCTTACATATTGAGTGGAATGTGCTGGGAAACTTGAGAATATAGAGGAAATCTATAGAAGATTTTGTCGAACTCCGATATGATATATACAGGAATGAGAGAAGGGGAGCTTTTATGGTTTACCATTTAGAGGATACCATTACAGATACACTTAATTGTTTAGAGGAAAAAATTTTTATTATAGATTTAGACTACAAGGTTGCATGGATGAATGATTCAGCAAAAGGATTCATTGAATCTCTTAAGACCTATTTTAGGCTGGATAAAGCGGAAGATCTGATCGGCACTCCAATTGCCCGGTTTCATAAAAATCCTTCTTATCAAGAAGAAATGCTTCAAAAAGGTGATTTTCCAATTGATATGCAGCTTGTTCTATTTAACAAATTTATTGCCCGACTGGTCGTAAAAGAACTCATTGTCAAAGAAGAAAAACTTGGTTTTATCTTGACATGGAGAGACATTACCGAACGTGAAAAAGAAAAAGAAAAAACAAAAGCGATCATTAATGAATTATCTACTCCCATATTGCCGACGATCGCCGAAAATACACTTCTCGTACCGCTTATCGGTGAGCTGACATTAGAGAGAATGGAAAACCTAACAACTAAATTGTTAAACGAATGTTTAAATTATCAAGCTGAATATGTCATTATAGACTTTTCAGGAATTACTACGGTAGAAGATCCTGACTTAGGCCAGGAAATTCAGAAACTGACAACTACGGTTGAACTAATGGGGGCTGAAGTCCTTTATTGCGGATTTAAGCAAGACATGGTTAAGAACATGGTGACACTCGGAATTGATACAAATCAGAAAACCTTTGTGTCATTCCGTAATGCGATACGATACGTTGTCTCTAAATTAGGAAAACCTTCATAAATAAACATGAAAAAGCAGCTGTTAATCATAACGGCTGCTTAGTTTTTTTAATATTTTTGATTGCTTCTTTATAAGAAAGAGGGCTTAATTCTTCTGTATGTACGAACTCCCACACCCAATCTGGATTTACCTTTGCGTATTCCCGTAATGCCCACCCGATGCCTTTACGAATAAAAAAGTCTTGTTCATATTTCGTCTCTTTAATAATATATGCTAACAGTTCTTTATCGGTCTTTTCCTTATACCCCAATTGAAACAGGATAGCTGACCTCATCAGCCAAATATTTTTAGATGCGATCCATCGCTCAGTTACAGGGTGTATTTCTTCAGGAAACTTTTTAAAATAATAGCCCGCTATGTTTTTAGCTATGTGATCGATGGTGTCCCACCAGCTTTTATTTACAATGGTATATTCAATCCACTCGATATCACTTTTCTTCATATGCTTTTTTAGCTTGTCAGCAACCGCTAGTCCTGCATATTGCATTTCTCGTTCTGGCTTAGACCAGATTTGTTTTAAAAATGAAGGAAGGTCTTCGGGCAGAGGCAGTCCGTTTTCTTTTATGAAAACATTAAAGTGTTCATTTAAAACAGGAGAGCGCAAACCAAAGAATTCAAACTGATCTCTCATATATTTTTGCATAGGTATAGCATCCTCTTTGTTGGCATGTTTTTCCAAATGTATCCACAAATCTTCTGTATACATATATCCCATCCTCTCATTAACAAAATTATACAAAAAATCGTTAACAAACTGAAACTTTTTATTTAGGTATCCGTAAATTAACATATAAAACTAATATTGGAAATTTTGACACCGTCGACAAAATTTTACATTTTTTTCATTATCTTTTTGATATGGTTAAAGAAATTCGACATGGGGGGCTTGTTATCTAAAAATAATAGTTCAATAAATGGATAGGGAGAGATGACCTTGGAACTGTTCGGGTATCCGTTATCAACCATATACTTAGGAAGTTTCATCGTTTTTGGATGTATCACGTTTGTTTATATTCTTTTTGGTGACATGCTTGATGCAGCAATGGAATTTTTGCATCCGGCACTTATTCTTTCCTTCTTTACAATCGGCAGCGCTTCAGGTTATCTGCTGGAGGTCATGACAGGCATCAACAGCTGGTTCATCCTCGTGTTCAGCTGTCTGCTTTCTCTATTACTCGTCACCCTTTTAAATGTTTTTGTTTTAACACCTATTCGATCAGCAGAAGAATCATTGGCTTATCGCGATGAGGATTTAAAAGGAAGAGTGGGAACAGTCATTACGTCAGTTCCGGCTGATGGTTTTGGAGAAATATTAATAGAGGGAATAAGCGGTAGAATCTCAAAAACAGCAATAAGTATGGATAACAAACCGATTCAGCAAGGGGAAAAAATCTTAATTATTGATATCCAAAAAGGTGTCGTTTCGGTTATGCGGTATGAGCAAGTAGAACAAACATATTTTCATTAATCTGGAGGGGATTTCATGACTTTTTCACCATTATTTATTGTGATTGGGATTGCGGTTTTTTTGCTAGCAGCACTTATTAGTGTTTTTATAACAAAGTACCGAACTGCAAGTCCTGATGAAGCATTAATCGTTACAGGAAGCTTCTTAGGAAGCAAAAATGTGAATATCGATGAATCAGGCAATAGAATCAAAATTGTACGCGGAGGCGGTACGTTCGTTCTGCCGGTATTCCAGCAAGCAAAGCCTCTAAGCTTATTAACGAGCAAGCTCGATGTTCAAACGCCAGAAGTGTATACAGAACAAGGTGTTCCTGTTATGGCTGATGGAACGGCGATCATCAAAGTCGGAAGCTCAATCGGTGAAATTGCGACTGCAGCTGAACAGTTTTTAGGGAAGTTAAAAGAAGATCGTGAAAACGAAGCACGTGAAGTATTAGAAGGACATTTACGTTCGATTCTAGGTTCCATGACTGTTGAAGAAATCTATAAAAACCGAGAAAAATTTTCTCAAGAAGTTCAGCGTGTGGCTTCACAGGATCTAGCAAAAATGGGATTAATCATCGTTTCATTTACCATTAAAGACCTGCGTGACAAAAACGGCTATCTCGATGCACTCGGTAAGCCGCGTATTGCACAAATCAAGCGTGATGCTGATATGGCAATGGCAGAGGCCGAAAAAGAAACTCGCATCAAACGCGCAGAAGCAGATAAAGAAGCTAAACAATC
Organism: Fictibacillus arsenicus; assembly: GCF_001999465.1. Classification (GTDB taxonomy): domain Bacteria; phylum Bacillota; class Bacilli; order Bacillales; family Fictibacillaceae; genus Fictibacillus; species Fictibacillus arsenicus. The sequence continues at coordinate 659,595 of NZ_MQMF01000001.1, read as the reverse complement.
CGAGTTAGGACGCGCGACAGAAGTAGCGGAAGCTGAAAAGATGAACCAGCTGAAGGTAGCCGAATTCCGTCGTGAACAAGATGTTGCGAAGGCGCGTGCTGACCAGGCTTATCATTTAGAAGAAGCCATCGCTAAACAACAAGTTACAGAAGAACAGATGCAGATTAAGATCATCGAGCGTCAAAAGCAGATTGAGCTTGAAGAAAAAGAAATTCTGCGCCGTGAAAAACAGTACGATTCAGAAGTGAAAAAGAAAGCTGACGCAGACAGATACGCAGTTGAACAATCAGCAGAAGCGGAAAAGCGCAAGCAGGTCGCTGAAGCTGATGCACATAAGTACCGTGTAGAAGCAATGGCAAAAGCGGAAGCAGAAAAGGTTCGACTCGACGGTCTTTCTAGAGCAGAAGCAGAACGTGCTAAAGGGGAAACTGAAGCTGAAGTTATCCGCCTAAAAGGTCTTGCAGAAGCAGAGGCGAAACAGAAGATCGCCGAAGCATTCGAGCTATACGGTCAGGCAGCCATGATGGATATGATGATCAAGATGCTTCCGGAATATGCGAAACAAGTTGCAGCACCGCTATCTAATATTGACAAGATCACTGTCGTAGATACAGGCGGCGGTGAAAACGGCGGAGCCAACCGCATAACTGGCTATGCAACAAACTTGATGTCCACATTGCAAGAATCCTTGAAAGCCTCCTCTGGGATTGATGTAAAAGAAATGCTGGAAAACTTCTCAGGTAAAGGGAACGTTCGTCAAAGCATTGACGACCTTCGCATCGAATTTGCTAAAAAAGAACCAAGCGCTGCAGGAACAAAAGAAAAAGCAGAAGTAACTTCTACTAAAGGAGAATAATAGAAGAAAAGCTTACTCTAGCGGGCTGAAATGCCAGTCGAGAGTAAGCTTTTTTCTGAATATGACGTTGTTATGCCCGGTCGTGAAGGTTTTATGCGCGCTCGCGGGGTCTTTCTGCGCGTTCGCAGAGATTTATGCGCGTTCGCAGAGATTTATGCGCGCTCGCAGAGATTTATTCGCGCTCGCAGAGATTTATGCGCGCTCACGGAGATTTATGCGCGCTCGCTGGGAAATTATGCGCGCTCACGGAGATTTATGCTCGTTCAGCGGAGTTTATGATCGCTGAACGAGTGGTTCCTGGGATTTACGAGCGGTTCAGCTGCTCCTCAACCGCTTGCAGTTTACCTACCATCGTCGATTTTTTATCTCGGCGGTCATCGATGCGGATGTTTGTAGCAACACGTTGAATGCCATTTGTAAATGGAACTTCGTGAAGCTGCTGGATCACGTCGAAGAGGTCGGAAAGCTCACCTTCAATCAATGTGCTCATCGGTGTGAGCTGATATTTTACTTTACCTTCATTTTGCTGAAGTACCTTTTGAATTTCTGCCACATAAGAACTTACACTTGGTGTTTCGGTGCCGATTGGAATAATGGTAATATCTGCGATAGGCATATTCTCACTCCTATTCTTTTTTATTATTGTAGCAAAAGTGAGAGAAAGAACAAAAATGAAAAAAGGAAAACAATGAAAATAGTAAGGGCGTAAAAGACAGATTTGGAAAATATCGTTTTATTGGATAAAGAAATGATAGGAACCGACCGAAGAAAAGAAGAAATAGGAGAAGCGGTCGTACAGAGGAGATGTTTGCTAGTCTTTCAGGAATCAGAGCTGGCAGGTTTTCTAATCTACCACATCTTCTTTTTTGAATGCTGTTTTATTTCACTGATCATGATTAAGCCTTTTTTCCAAAGAAGGGTACTTGCGGGTGCACTGCTGAAACATATGGCTGATATTTCACCGACTGAGAAGCTTTTCTCATCTACTAATCAATCAAACGATGCAATGCATAATGTGTTTCAAACTAGCGGCTTTACCAAAAGCTGTTTTATAGACAATCTCGATGAAGGGGATCCTGAAGTTATTTATTTTACGGAAAAGAGGAGAGCAAATTAAATGACACAACTGCAAAAAATAGATGAAGCGATTGATAGGCTTTTTCGGTATAGAGAAATAGGCAAAGACCCAGCGTTCAGCCGTTTTATTCCAATGGTCTATGATCCTATTAAATACAACTGGCGTGAAGAATTCGAACCGGAATTTAATCAGTTGTTTAATGGATTTATGTTAAAAGGTGAAGAGGAAGTGGGGCGCATATTCTTAGCTGTTTTTCCAACTGACGAAGTACTCCAACGGTTTAATGAAGAAAGCCATCCAGGAGATCTTCTCTTTATGCATCATCCGCTTGTGATGGAATGCGGGGATCCTCAAGGGAAATGGGGGAGAGGATTTCTGCCTATCAACCCAGATTTAATCTCACAAATGAAAGAAAAGCGATTATCTGTGTTTACCCTTCACGTTCCGCTGGATTATTCGAGAACGATCAGTACAAGTGATGCGATGGCAGAAGCATATGGTGCGAAGGTTGTGGGTGAGTTTTTTAAAGATGAAAAAGGAGCATGCGGAGTTATTTGTGAAATCCCACCTGCAACAACTAAGAATCTCATTGAGAAATCCAAAGAAATCTTTCAAATCCCCTATGCAGACGTAGAAGGACTGATGCACAAATCTATTACGAAAGTTGCCATTGCTGCCGGATGCGGCGATAAAGTTTATGCGATGAAAGAAGCTGAGAAGCTCGGAGCACAAGCTTACATAACGGGTGAAGTGCATTGCCATATAGATAATGAATACGGCAAGAAAAAATTTGATGAAATGAAAGAATACTGCCAATCCACGACGATGAGTTTAATAGGTGTTTCACATGCGGCATCAGAATATTTAGTTCATGCCACACAGCTGAAAACATGGTTTGAGGAACATTTTAAGTTGTCAGTTACCTTGATTCCTCAAGATAAGTGGTGGATTTAGAAATGCATATTCGTCATGCTGAAGTAAAAGATGCAGCGAAAATAGCGGAAGTTCAAGTACGAAGCTGGCAGACATCATATAAGGGAATAGTTGATTCTAATTATCTGGCGGAAATGTCAATCGACGAAAGGACCTTTAGATGGAAAGAATGGCTTTTGCAAGGTCCGTCTTATATCGTTTTAGTCATGGAAAATGATAAAAAAGACATTTGCGGTTTTATATCAGGAGGGTGTATTCGTTCTGATCATCCTTATGATAGTGAGATTTATGCTTTCTATCTTCTTAAAGAAGTTCAGAAAAAAGGTTATGGAACTAAAATGATTAAAAGATTCGGTCAGCAACTCGCAAAACAAGGGAAAAAGAGTATGATCGTATGGGTTTTAAAAGATAATCCCGCAAAAAAAGCATATATTTCACTTGGCGGGATAAAGATAGATGAAGAATTGATTACAGTTGGAAATCAGAAACTTTCTGAGGAATGTTATGCATGGAGAGATATGTCGTTAATTTTAGATTAGTGGCCATCTCGTCCAAATTAGCATATGTTAAGATAGACACATATTCTTAACAATTTTTGTTTTCCTCTTTCCAAATACCCTATATTATCGTTACAATGGTAGAAGGTGTAAAAAAAGAAGTTGGTGACGTCATGGAATTTGACTTAATAAATATTATTTATCAATATAGCTATTTCGGTATTTTCCTTTTATTAGCTTTAGGCATAATCGGATTGCCGATTCCGGATGAGATTCTTTTAGCTACGGTCGGCTATTTTATATTTGCTGGTGACCTGCCTATGGTGCCTGCTGTATTAAGTGCATTTTTGGGAGCGCTAACAGGTATTACAGGAAGCTATTATTTCGGGAGCATATGCGGAAGACCATTGTTGTACAAAGTTGGTCCTAAAATCGGAATCTCTGATGAAAAAATAAATAAAACGCAGCGTTTCTTTACGAAATACGGAAAAACAGCTTTGTTCTTTGGCTATTTCGTTCCTGGCGTCAGGCATCTCACTGCTTATTTCGCAGGCATGTATTCTTTAAAATTTAGACATTTTGCTATCTACGCATATTGCGGAGCTGTTTTTTGGTGTTCATTCTTTATTTTAATTGGATATCAGCTTGCAGGACGCTGGTACATTGTGATGGATGTTATTCATAAAATCAGTATTTACGCATTCTCTCTGCTTGCACTATGTTTAATTGCTTGGCTGATCTTCAAGCCGAAAAATAAAAGCACATACTCAAATGAATGGTTTAAATAATACGCTTCCTTAATGGTAGCGTTTTTTTATTCGATTTTATTTACTGTTAAAACTTTTCGTCATGTATATTTTCTCTCATCCCTACAAATTTTATAGATGACAGTCAAAAAAATTAACAAAGGAGTGTCATCTTAAAATGAAAAAGACAATTTTGGTTACTTCTATGGCCGTTATTCTGTCTTCTTTCCTTGGAGCTTGCGGGATGAATAACAACGATAAAGACATGGGTGAAGAAGCACGCGATAACATGACGGAAGTAAACTACGACAATCGTGCAGACCGTGACATGGACATGGATATGAACATGGGTACGGACAATCAATACGACGAGAACGCACGTATGGATGTTGCAGATGAAGCTGCAAATAAAGTAACCGACCTTAAAGAAGTTGAGGATGCTACTGTTATCGTGACTGATAACAACGCTTATGTAGCAGCTAAGCTTGAAGGCGGCGAAAGCATGAAGCTTACAAAAGAGACAGAAGAAAAGATTGGGGATGCTGTCCGAAATACAGATCCCGATATTAATGACGTTTTTGTTTCTACAAACCCTGACTTCATCGACCGTATGAATGGCTGGGCAGATGACATAAACCAAGGTAATCCAGTTTCAGGATTCATTAATGAATTCAATGATATGATCCGTCGCATCTTCCCAACCAACCGTTAATAGCTAATAAAAAGGGCTGAGAATTCTCAGTCCTTAACTCTTGTTAGAATTTGTTAGAAAATTCATTATATCTGAATATTGACTCCAATCGCTAATCGTGATACAAATACATATGGTATTTAAATAATTTCGACATTTTTCGATATAAATAGATATTTTTCAAAGCCACAGAGGAGGAACACTACATGGAGAAACGAACACTCTCGGTGGGGTTAATGTTATTTGCATTGTTTTTTGGAGCAGGAAATTTAATTTTTCCGCCGGCATTAGGTCAGGCATCAGGGGAAATGGTCTGGCAGTCAATGGCTGGCTTTTTCATAACTGGAGTGGGTCTGCCGCTTTTAGGTGTTATCGCACTGGCAAGAGCAGGCGGGGGACTGCAAACTCTTACTGAGCGCGTTAATCCCTTATTTGGATCAGTTTTTGCAATTATATTATATTTAGCGATCGGACCGTTCTTTGGAATTCCAAGAACCGGTACAGTAGCATTTGAAATGGCTGCATTGCCATTCCTTCCTGAAGGAATGAATTCTGGACTGGCATTATTTATCTTTACCGTTGTATTTTTCGTGATTACGTATTGGCTGGCGTTAAATCCCTCTAAACTAGTGGATCGAATCGGAAATATTTTAACGCCGCTATTGCTGTTTATTATTGGTTCAGTACTTGTAAAAGCACTAATTACACCAGTCGGAAAACTTGGACAGGCTTCACCAGCATACGAGAGCAGCCCATTAGTTAAAGGATTCATGGATGGTTATTTAACGATGGATACGCTTGGTGCTCTGGCTTTTGGAATCGTAGTAATTTCTGCCGTGAAAAAACCGGGCATGAAAAAAGAAAATGTAACGAAGATGGTTATAAAAGCTGGTGTCATTGCAGCTCTATGCTTAGCAAGCGTTTATGGCATCCTTGCATATCTTGGCGCAACAAGCCAGACTCTTGGTAAATCGGAGAATGGCGGACAGATTCTGACGAATGTGGTTTTCCAGCTATTTGGAGAGCCGGGGAACCTGTTACTCGGTGTAGCAGTGGCACTCGCATGTTTGACAACATCTGTAGGACTTGTAACAGCTACGGGCGAGTTTGCTCATAAAATGTTTCCGAAGCTGCCTTATAAACTTGTCATTCTTGTATTAAGTATTTTTAGTGCAGGAGTAGCGAATGTTGGTCTTAGCCAGTTGATCACCATATCTGTTCCAGTCCTAACAGCAATCTATCCAGTAGCCATTGTGCTAATCATCTTATCGTTTTTCCATGACGCATTCTCAGGGCGCCAGGAAGTATATCTCGGTTCAATAATTGCAACTGCATTAGTATCGATCGCAGATGGATTAAAAGCGTTTGGTATGAACTTAGGGGCGATCGATCAAATTTACTCCTATATTCCTTTGTATGCCGATGGGATCGGATGGCTTATTCCAGCAATTATAGGAGCTGTTGTTGGTTTTATCATTGCTTTGATCAGAGGAAGAATTGCCATATTTTCAACATAAATAAACAAACACGATGCAGAGGGAGTTATCCTTCTTGCATCGTGTTTTTTGTTTACACCATAGCCGGCACTTTTTCTTTTAACTTGGCAGCAACATTTTGAGCAATCCATACACCGCAAGCACTTGCTTGGGCAAGACCGCGTGTGATTCCTGCTCCGTCTCCGCCAACATATAATCCACCGATTTCAGATTCAAACTTATCATCAAGCTTTGGACGTGCTGAATAGAATTTAGCTTCTACACCATAAAAAAGCGTATGTTCCGATGCAATTCCGGGGGTTACTTTGTCTAGAGCTTCGGTCATCTCAATCAGGCTTTTCATTGTGTTGTAAGGAAGTACAAGACCGAGGTCTCCAGGCACTGCTTCTTTTAAAGTAGGACGCAGAAAACCTTCTTTGATCCGTTTTTCAGTTGAACGGCGGCCTTTTAGAATGTCCCCATACTTTTGTACAACGAGACCGCCCATTGAAAGCTTATTGGCTAATTTTGATACCTCATGCGCATATTCTGTTGGCTGGTCAAAAGGTTCAGCAAACTGATGCGATACAAGCAAAGCAAAGTTTGTATTCTCGCTTCCAAGCTTAGGGTCTTTATATGCATGGCCGTTTGCAAGCATGACCCCTGAATGGTTTTCAACAACAACATGTCCAGAAGGGTTGGAGCAAAATGTTCGGACTTTTGTTCCCACAGAAGTATTGAAAACAAACTTTCCTTCGTATAAATGCTCATTGATCTCTTCCATCACAAGGTTTGATGTTTCTACACGTACACCAATATCCACTTGGTTAGCAGTCATTTTAATGCGGCGCTTCTTTAAAATCTTTGTCAGCCATGAAGATCCGTCACGTCCTGGTACAATTACTGTTTTTTCAGCAGTCAGCGAAGTCCCATCCTTTAAAAGAATGCCTTTTGAGGTATATCCCGACTCTGTTCGCTCGGTAAGGATATCTTCAACTTCTGCTTTGTATCTCATATCAATTTTTGTTTTTAAATACTCATATATACTTTTAAGAATCTCTAAGTTTTGTTCAGTTCCTAAATGACGGACTTGTGCACGCAATAGCTTTAAGCCTGCAGCATAGCCGCGTTTTTCAATATCTTTTACTTCTGATGTAAGAGGATCAGTAATGGAATCCGTTGCACCGTGATCTAGATTAATTTCATCAACATATTTAATCAGTTCCACTACTTTATCTTCTGAAAGATAATCTGTCATCCAGCCGCCGAACTCGGAAGTAATGTTAAACTTCCCATCTGAATAAGCACCGGCACCGCCGAAACCATTTGTAATAGAGCAAGCAGGCAGACAGCCAGCGAATTCTTTTCTTCCAGCTGCAGGCGGACATTTTTTAATTTTCTTTTCTAAGATAGGACATGATCTTGCATAAATATCGTGACCTTTATCAATCAATAAAATTTTGGCTTCTGGCAGTTGTCTTGTTAGTTCATAACTCGTAAATATCCCTGCTGGACCTGCTCCAACAACGATCACATCATAATGGGTATTCATAATATCCCCCTTGGAAAAATAGATGAATTCTTTAAATTGTTTTATCCCTTGGTAAATATAACAATTATTCGATTGGATTTCAACTAAAAACCGAACAATTAACGATAAAATTTATAAATTATTCGTATTCATGAAAAAGGGACTGCCAAAAGTAAGTTTACCTTCCTTTTGGGACAGTCCCGTTAGTACTTAATCTTTATAATTTTCCATCCATCTGTCATGGATTTGCGCTCTAAAGAGAATTTATAAACCTTATTATGCTTACCATCCTCATCATAATGTTTAACATTTGCAGCGATCTCAGTACGAACGATAGGCGGGTATCTTGTACTCTTTTTCTTAATTTCGTATTGCATACTTGTTATACCTTTAAATAGGTCCTTAATCTGAGCGTTGTTTAACAAAGCTGAACTCAATATTGGCTTGGCGATTTTAATATCCTGCTGTTTCATGCCGACAAGGAACATTGATACTGCTTGCTTTGCACTTGCGCCTGAAGCATATTGATTCAGCTGGTCACCAGCTTTTAAAATCATCAGTTGATGAGAGGGGTCAATATTTCTCGAGCGATGTGTTGAACTTCCTGAAAAATGAATGCAAAAGTGTCCAGGAAAGCCGTTCTCTAGCGCACCAGCTCCATGAGGCATACCGTGCATGCTTCCCGCAATCATTCTCCCTTTCACGGGAATCAATACAGCCCTGCGGTTCCAACTCCATTTTCCGTTATATAGATGCTTTAAAACGGCAGTATCATCATGTGTTAAAGGCTGAACATCTGCATGCTGATTTCCGGCTCTTCGCTGTACTCGAAAATAAAAACCAGTTTCCAGATCAATTACTTTAAAAGTTGAACCTTTTGGAATTAGTTCGCTTACTTTGTTCCATTGCAGGACCTCACCCTTTTTTACGATCGGAAAATAAGTTAACGGTTCTTTAGCAAAGTAGGGTTCAGGGTACATAAATAGACTGCTGGTAAGTAAAATTCCTATAACAGTTTTCTTCCACATATCGAATCCTCGATTCCATAGTTTCTCTTCCTTAATATGGGTTGTTTTTTCGTTTTTATCCTTCTATTGGAAAAAGTGATGAATGATTTTCAGCAGGCTAATCGTCTATAAAAGTAACAGGGAGGAGGAGTGTAATGAAAATAGCAAAAAAATTGCTATTACAGCTTTTGTTAACTTTTTTATCCATCATTTTGATAAGCGGTTTACCCGAACTTATCATGAATAAAAACGCATCAGCTTATTTTGAAAAAGTTAAGGCTGTATTCATAGAAATGCTTAGCTTGCATGAAATGACCTATCTTAATCAAGGCATAAAACGTCCATTCCTAGAAGATATATGGGAACCTTACTTCTATTCACTTACTATTCTTTTTGGTGCATTATTCATTGCTTTTTGCTTCGCTCAGGTTCTAACATGGGGCACTTTGATGCTGCCAAACTTCTTAAGAAAAATAATAAAAAATATCCTTACTTTTTTGGAGTCTCTACCCGATCTGCTAGTATTTGCACTTGTACAAATGGGCATTGTTCTGATCTATAAGAAGACAGGTGTATTGGGATCAAATGTAGCTTCATTAGGTGCAGAAGACAGAATTTATATCGTTCCTATAACCTGTCTCATGTTATTGCCTTTCGTATACTTTTACAAAATGATGATTCTGATGACAGAAGAGGAAATGGGAAAGCAGTATGTTGAAACCAGTTTAGCTAAAGGCATGAAGAGGCTGTATGTCCTTATTTTCCACGTAACGAGAAACACGAGCGAGGGAATATTCCATTTTTCTAAATCAGTGCTTTGGTTTATGATTTCAAATCTTCTGCTCGTAGAAATCATCTTTAATATTCACGGCATCACGCACTATATGTATCATGATTTTAGACCGGAAATGCTTGCAGCCTGCTTGATTTTTTTAGTCATTCCCTTTTTTCTTATCTTCGCATTTTTCGAGTGGACCATTATAAGATATTCGAAAAGGAGTGAGGCATTATAATTAAAAGTTATAAATTTTGGGTTGGGTTTTTTATGATCGCAGGCTTAATAGTGGCAAGTCTGATTTTCGCTTTCTTCTTCGACAGCACAATCCGGCAAGTGCAGATTCTTTATGACGATGATATGAATATGATTGGTGCGGCACCATTCAATCCCTCACTTATGTTTCCGATGGGCACGGATGCTCTAGGGTATGATACAACGATGAAAGTGCTGCAGGGAGCAAAGTTTACGCTGATCAGTGTAATTGCAATCGGGCTGCTGCGCGTATGTACGGCCTTCTTATTCGCTATACCGCTGGCAATGTATACACCGGATCGTCTAAGAAAAAATTTAGAACAGCTGCTGAGCTCATTTTATTTTGTACCGTTAACAATCGTAGCCGTTTTCATACTAACTCCTGTTCTCTGGGAGCAATTAAGGATGCCTGGCTGGGAAGAGTATTTTCTTTATTCTTATAAAGCAAGGATCGGAATCGAGATCCTTGTGTTGACATTGCTGGTTGTCCCGCTGCTCGGATCTTTAATTGCAAATTTGATTGTTTCTTCTTTAAAGGAAGATTTTATCGAAGGGGCTAAAGTGCTCGGAGCAAGTAAATGGAGAGTATTTTCCAAACATATTATGCCGCATGTACTGCCCAAACTGGTAATCGTATTCTGCCAGCAATGTGTTCAGGTGCTCGTTATTTTTATTCATCTTGGTTACTTTAAACTGTTCTTTGGAGGGACTGATGTTGATTACAACCCTTATGAGGCTGACCCTCCATTATCAACAACAAACGAATGGTCTGGCTTGATTGGTGATTATTATAATCTGCTGCATGCGAATCCAGCTATTGCACTTGGACCTATATTCATGTTTGGGATATGTATTTATGCCTTCCAACTGATGGCAGAAGGTTTTCAGCATCATCTTGATACAAGAAATGTTATGGGAATGAAGAGAAGTAAGATTAAACAAGATGATTTTGCCGAGCGAGCCCGAATAAATATGAAATTTGAATTCCTCTCTAAAAGAGGTGATTATATTGATAAAAACTTTTATTGAAAGAACGAACATGAACAGGCGGGAATGAGGATTCTATCGGCGAAAGTTTGTCGACTACCGGCAGAAACAAACAATCTATAGGCGTAAACTCCACTTTTATCGGAAAACGTGTAACAGACAAAATAGTGGCACTTAAAAAACACCAACTTTCTTCCTTTGCCATAGTATGTAATATCCTGTGCAGACAGGGGGGAGAGAATTGATATTTGTTAATGGCTATTCAGTAGATACTGCTCAAATCTCTGGTTTCAACAAGCTTACAGCTACCCAGAAACAGATCGGCCAAAAGCTTAAAAATTCTGGGGAATCGTTTTATTACAGAAGTCCTCACCAATTCCTGTTTGAAGTGATTATGCGTTCGAATATTGTTGCTGCCGCTTACGCCATGCGTGACAGCGGTGCTGGATTTTCCACTTTTGTAAATGCACGCTGTAACCCTCGATATTGGAGGCGTACAGCATATGGCGGATTTTTACTCCGGCCTGATGTCAATCCGTCTGATGCCATAACGGATATTTTCATTAATGGAAAAAGGTATGGCTTTGAATGTACAACTGCTATCATGATTATGTTCTATAAGGCAGTGCTTGAGACAATTGGAACGAAAATGTTTAATCAATTGTTTAATGGATTGCTTCTATTTAGTACAGAACATGATGCGGATCTGCAGATAATTGCCGTGCCATCCGGAGATTCATTGCCAGGTGATGTAAGGTACGTTAAGAACCCTGAACATCATCCAAATACGCCGCAATGGCAAGGTGAAAATGTGATTGACCTTGGGAACGGCCAAGTGTTCGGACATGGAATTGGAACGGGTACGATCGCTGAGATTATTGATGTACTTAACAAAAAAAGAATTCCTGGTGCAACAATACCGGCATTCCTCACAGCTGAAATTATCCGGCCGAACTACCGCTTGATGTCAGAGTACACCCGGCATCCGGTCCGCCGCCTTCTCGGGGGGGTCATTTGAAAAAGACGCAGAGAGTCAAATATCTCTGCGTCTTTATTGTTTTATTATTGAATATACGGTCTTGGGTCAACCGCGTTTGATTTTGAATCATTCCATGGCCCTTTATGAAGCTCAAAGTGAAGATGCTGACCGCGTGAAGCGCCAGTGTTTCCTTGATAGCCTAAGAACGTACCTTGAGAAACAGATTGTCCTGATCTTACAGCAGGAGTTGATCTCATATGCGCGTAAATCGTTGTATATAATTGACCGTTAATATAGTGAGTAATATAAACAACATTTCCGTAACTACTTGAATAATAAGCCTTTGATACTGTTCCTGAAGCTGCTGCTACAATCGGTACAGTGCTTCCGCCTTTAGCGATATCCATTCCATAGTGCATGCCAGAGCTTCTGTATCCAAAGTTAGACGTGATTATCCCTTGTGATGGGAAAATGAAGTCACGGTATACAGGAGCAGGAGCAGGTGTTGGTGCAGGCGGTGGTGACACTGGTCTTGAAGAACCAGAGTTTGAAGAGCTCTTCGCTCTTGCTGCTGCTTCAGCTTTTGCTTTAGCTGCCGCTGCTTCTGCCGCCGCTCTTGCAGCTGCTTCTCTCTTTTTGCGCTCTTCTTCTTCTTTCTTCGCACGTGCAATTTCTGCCTTAATCGCAGCTTCTTGAGCAGAGAGCAAGTCGTTCTTTTCATCTAGTTTCATGATGTGGTCATGTAAATGTTCTTCTTCTTTTTCCAACTGTGCAAGAAGAGCATTTTTTTGTTTTTTCTGAGCAGTCAGTTTCTGATTAAGTCCTTCAAGCTCTTTTAAATCTTTATTAAGGGATGTAAGTTCACTTTCAACTTTCCCTTTTTTCTCTTCAACAGCCGCTTTATCTTGTTTGTGCTCTTCTAAGATTGCTTTATCTTGCTCGGCGATTACGTTAAGAGCAAATACTCGATCCAGGAAATCACCGAAATCTTTTGCCCCTAATAAAACATCAAGGTAATTTACTGCTCCGCCGCTTTCATACATAGAACTTACGCGTTCTTTTAAAAGCTCGTCACGCTCCTTGATTCTTTTTTCGAGAACTTGAATTTCTTCCTTCAGCTTTTCAATGGAAGCTTTCGTTTCTTTAATAGATTCTTTTTTGTTACCGATCTGACTTAGAGTTTTATCAATGGAAGACTCTAAATCTTCTATTTGTTTAACCATATAATCTTGCTGGTTTTGATTTTCTTTTAATTCGCTCTTTGTTTGATTCTGTTCAGAGCGGTTTTGTTCTTTCTTTTCCTTTATAGAAGACAGGGTTTCTGCCGATACCGTATATGTACTAAAAGCTAGACTGAGAGACAGTGTAGCCATCACAAGCTTGCGTTTCAAAATGGGTACTCCTCCTTGTAAGTGCAAATGTTGCCAATTTCTTTACAAAAGTGATTATAACATTCTTCGGGGGTCAATTATCGCGAAATAATATTACATTTATATTTCAAAATGTTACACAATGAAACATAATTCGACTTAACTGTGTAATGATTTGTATTTTAATGGGATTAAAATGGTATATTTAGATTGATAGATTAATATAAAAAGTAGGTATAACTATGGAAGTTACATTACAAAAAAGTCAAACTTTAAATAAGGTTCACCGTGAATCTCTTTATCCTCTTTTTGAACAGGTCTTCGGCATTCCATCTCATATGCTGCAAGACTACTATGACAGGGGTTTTTGGAATCCTCATTATTGTCCCTATACCCTTTTTAAAGAAAACCGTGCAATAGCTAATGTTTCAGTCATTCCAATGAGTTGGATAATAGACGGTGAGCCCGTTGCGGCAGCTGGGATACAATCCGTTATGACCTTGCCTTCTGAAAGAGGTAAAGGGTATATGAAGAAATTGATGAATCTGGTATTAGAGGACCTAACTAACCATTACTCTTCTATATTTTTGCAGACAGAGATCCCAGCTCTTTATGAAAAGTATGGGTTTAAGAAAGTAGAGGAACATATATTTGTTACTGAAGCGTTTCAAAATCCAAGTATAAGAAACAGCTCCCTTAAGAAACTGGATTTTTTAAATAAAAGAGATGCCGAGATCATCCATTCGTGTTTTGCCAGCCAGCATCCCAACTCTCATGTTATTACACCATTAAACTATGAACATTCATTGTACTTGAATCTTTACAACCCATTTTTTTCTGAGATATTGTTTTACAGTGAATTTTTGGAAACACTGCTAGTTTACGAGGTTAAGGGTCAAGTATTAAAACTCTATGATGTGGTCTCAAAAAGTTCTATAGGTCTTGCTGACATTTACCGTGCCATTCCTGAAGTTTTCGAAAGTATAGAAATCCATTTTACGCCTGACCAATTGATACATACAAAGGACCTTAAAACCAAAGAAAAGGAAGGGACTTTAATGGTAAAAGGGACGCTGCCAATGAACGGCCATCCAATCGCGTTCCCTGTTACTGCATCTTTTTGAAAGTTTATTTTAGTAAACTCTGATGCTAGAAGCAGTTGATTTCCGCTCGTGGATGTTCGCTTTCCGCGGGGCGTGCGGTGAGCCTCCTCTGCGCTATGCGCCGTTAGGAGTCTCAACTGTCCCGCTGATGGAAGTATCCTTGCTCCTACGTCTACAAGTAAATGCTGCCGATGTAAGCTTCCTCGTCGCATGCCTTGCGAGAGGCATCTCATGTGGTAGGCACGCACCTTGCGCTCCAATCAACTTGTCAATGAAGCGGATGGACAATAACCCTGAGCAACAATCTTTTGAAATGACAATAAAAAATGAATAAAAACGATACGTACAATCGTCTAATTATTATGTAAGGGTGGAAAGGGGGAGAGGGCTTGAAAATGATACGCACTAGTAGCGAACAAGAGCTTTTTTCACAAGGGCTCAGTCAAGAAGAATGGCTGATCCAGATCATGGAACTGTATGAAGACAAAGTGATCAGACTTGCTTATACTTATGTTAAAGACAGAAAACTTGCAGAAGACTTGGCTCAAGAAGTGTTCGTTAAATGCTTTGTCCATAAAGATAATTTTCGGAGTGAATCATCTGTTAAGACGTGGGTTTATGCGATTACCGTGAACATCTGTAAAGACTACTTAAGAAGCGGCTGGAAAAAGTACATTCATATTATTGACCGCTTAGGAAAATCTAAACAGTCCTCTGCTTTAACGCCAGAACTTACGATTGTACAAAAAAGTGAACACGAAGCTTTAGCAGATGAAGTTTTAAAACTGCCTCTCAAATACCGGGAAGTCATACTTCTCTTCTATTATAAAGAACTATCCGTCAGTGAAATCAGCCAGATTTTACATAAAAAAGAGCCGACGATCCGAACATTGCTTCAGCGCGGACGAGAAATGCTGCGGCGAAAATTGGAGAAGGGGAGATGAAATCATGGAAGATCCTCTAAAGCAGCTGCCTGAAATATTAAACAATGGCCGAATGAAAAATATTACGTTTAAAGAAGAACATAGGCAGAAGGTTTTGCAGAAGACCCGTGATCTAAACAGACCTCCTGCTCCAAAAAACTGGTTATATCATTGGTTTCACCAAAGTCTGAGTTTGGCACTTGGAGTAGCCTTCATTTTTATATTTATTCAGTTCGCCCAAAGCACACCGTCAAATGTGGAGCAAAAGGAAGCTGAACAGATGGTGAAGATTCCCTATGCGAATCAGGCTATCTTGACAAAAGCAAGGCACGATATGAGAAATCATCATGATGTAACAGGTATAGATGCTTACCAAAAAGGTGATACACTATCGGTACACATTATTTTTCCCGACAATTTGACGCGAGATGAACAGATCAACTTGACGAAATCCTACTTGAAAGAAGTGTCCCATCTAACATTGAATGAACCATACGAAGCACAAGAATACTTGGGAGAGCTTTGGAATTATGTTAATGTAAAAGTCTATACAGCTGGAGAAACCGAAGATGACATGCTTGCTGAAAGACTTCAGATTGAATTCGGTTTTGACTGGCTTGGTTCAATTGACAAAAAAGAAGGTATACTGAAGTGGGAACAAATTTCTGATAAACAACCATACACGGGAACAGGAAATATTCATTAAGAATAGAAGATACTAAGGAAACAAACAAAAGCGGTGAAAAGCATGAAAAATACACATATTACTTTCTTTACTGATATAGGAGCTCAAAAACCTAACAGCATTAAGAACAGAGAAACTCCTTGTCCTTTTTGCCGGATCGATGAGCTGGAAGAAGTCCTCGATCATAGCGGTTCAATTATTTTAGTAAAAAATAAATATACAGTGCTCGATCAAGCCTTTCAAACCGTTCTGATCGAAACAGACGAGTGCGAAGGGGAATTATCTGAGTACACAAAGGATCACCTCTATAAAGTCTTGAATTTTGGAATCGAACATTGGGAGCGGATGATTCAAAGCGGAAAATACCGTTCCGTCATGTTTTTTAAAAACCATGGTCCATTATCAGGAGGAACAATTAGGCATCCTCATATGCAGATCATTGGGTTGAACGAGGTTGATTGTCAGCATGACTTTTCAGAGAGTCAGTTTGAAGGTATACCTGTCTTAGAAAAGGAAGGCGTCAGATTGACCGTTTCAAATAAGCCGCGTGTAGGTTTTTATGAGCTTAATGTGATCTGGGAAAAAGATGCCGAGCTTTCGCTATTTGCTGACTGCATACAAGCGTGCACGCATTTTTTGCTGAATCATTTTCATAGGAACTGTACAAGTTACAATTTATTTTTCTATAAAAATAACGAAACAACGTACTGCAAGATTATGCCGCGCTTTGTTACTTCACCTCTATACATGGGATATGGCGTCCAGCAGGTTGCAAACAATATAGAAAAGATCGCAAATAAAATCAAAGAAATCTATTTTTCCGCATAATAAAACCAGATCTGTTGATTGCAGATCTGGTTTTTGATTTTACTATGCTATAAACGGTTCATTAATTTCTGCTGCTGTTCTCAAACAATGTTTCCATGGCATAAACGATCAAAGGATGAGTTTCATCCATCACTCTATTAATCTCAATCCGTTCGGTCCATTGATGAGCATCCTTCCCGAGAGGGCCAATGTTGATTACCGGTATGTCGATCTCTCTCATGTCATCAAACGGAATGTTATACCTGGATCCTAATAGAGGAAAATTGCTTGTGAACGAGGACAGGTCACTTGAATCTCCTTTAAAACCGATGTAACTCAAATCAGATAAGCCGCTGAAATAATGCACGTTCACCAGATTGCTGTTGAACTTTTCCTGAGCATGCTGTACCACTTTTTCGGTAGTGTGTTTAATCAATGGATGGTCGCTTGAACATACAGCCGGATAAAAAGGCGGTGTATAGAATAGTACCGTCATTGGCGCTAAGTCCCTGCAGAGGCTGGCAAGTTCGAACACATATTGAATGGTTAATTCTCTTTCGTCTGCGTTAGGATTGTTGCTCTGAAGCATGTTTTCTCTTCGATCGAGCTCTTCCTGACCGTACTTTTCAACCGCATGTTCATAAAGTTCATTAAATGTTATTACTTTGATCCTCTCTTTTTTAGGTGTAAAAGGAATGATCTTAGAGACTTGCTGGCTTTTTTTATACAGTCTGTTCTCAAGCGATGAGGCTGCTTTTTGTGCACTTTTAATGAGCATATTCGTAATCTCAGAAAGCGGTCTGTTGAACAACATTAAATTAAAAAGCGTCACAGCTGCGTGAGGTATTTGCACAGAATAATGATCTTTTAAATCTTTTTGAATGAGATTAGCGGGTACTGGAGTTGCTTCATCACGAAAGGTTTCAACATAATCAACGTTCCATTCTAGTTCTCTCGTAATTTCAGCTGCCATCGCATTTCCGTTCATACCGGCAAGAGGTTCTCCAACATGCGTTTCCTTTCCGTAGCAAAGAAAACCAGGCAAAATCTTGCCTGTAGAACCGGTATACATATAAGGAGAGGTATCTCCAGGGAATTTTGTGAAACTCGGTTCGCCGTTTAAACATGCGATATATTTCATATCATATTCTTCTTGAAGCTGACGTAAAACACTGACCCCTGCCAGCATCCCCGCTGAATGAACTTCTTCATCTGGAACAGAAATCATCAGTACATTTCCTTTGAAATGACCAGTTGCCGCTTTTTCAATCATCGATATATGAAGAGCAACTCCTGCTTTCATGTCCATTGTTCCGCGACCGAACAGCCACTCGCCAGAGTTTAAATCATCCTGCACAAAAGGATGGAGAAGCTTTTTGTTCTCTATTATCTTTTCAGTCAATTCATCAGGACGAAAAGCTAGGTGCTTCCATTCGCCAAAGTCTTCAACTGCAACAACGTCAAAATGACTTAAGAGAATGATCGTTTCTTTTACAGAAGGATCATTCTGAACGAAAGCTGTTATCAATTTCCGCCCATCAGGGGTCGGGTGATGACGAAGGTGATCCGGGTTCTTCGTAAAATATTGAAGAGAAGAAAGAGTATGGTAGAGATGCTCGGCCATAAACATTTCTCCGTCTTGGTTTGTAATGCTCGGAATAGATACAAGGTCTTTTAATAGTTTCGTATAACCCTCTTTAGACTGCCACTTTAACATGTATGTCCCTCCTTGATGTATGCCTTTGTTTACTATACTACTCTTTCCCTTTAAATCCTTTTTTAAAAAAGGGTGACTGTGAAATTTAAGGTGCAGGATGTTTGTGAGAGTTGTTGATCTCCGTTTCGGGATGTTTATGAGAGTGGTTGATTTCCGTTCAACAATTTTTTATGAAGAGCCTTTTTTTTAAAAAAAAATTTGGAATGTATTGACAGTTAATGGGCATACATGGTATATGTGTATTATACTAAATAGTACACTTAATACATAAGGGGTGGGGAAATGATTTCTGTTAGCAATTTATCTTATGCTTTTAAGATCGGAAAGAAAGGAAAAGAAAATATTGTTCCTGTACTGCATGATGTTAATCTTCAAGTTGCAGAAGGTGAAATTGTTGCTGTTGTGGGTAGAAGTGGCTCTGGTAAATCAACACTATTAAACTTGATCTCTGGTTTTATCCAGCCAGAGGTAGGAAACATCACGATCAATAGAACAAATCTAAGCAAGTTCTCTGAATCAAAATGGGCAGAGTTTCGTCTGAACCATCTTGGTTTTATCTTTCAAAGTTTTCAGCTGATCCCATCTATGTCAGCTTTCGAAAACGTGGAACTCCCGCTTGTTTTAAAAGGAGTAAGCGTGCCCGAAAGAAAAGTGAGAACCGAAGAAATGTTAAAACGTGTAGGTCTTGAATCTTTCAAAAATCATTACCCAGGGGAGTTGTCAGGCGGACAGCAGCAGCGTGTAAGTATTGCTAGAGCATTAATCTTGAATCCCCCTCTTATTTTGGCGGACGAACCTACTGGAAGCTTAGATTCGGAAAATGAAAAACAGCTATTATCTTTTATAAAAGAACTTAATGAAAAATACGGAATCACATTCTTAATGATTACACATGACCATGAGGTAGCTTCCATCGCTCATCGCAAAGTTGAAATCATTGATGGGTACTTAAGAGAGGGGAGAATGCTTCATGAAGTTCAAAGATAAACACAGGTTTGTAAGAAGCAATATGAAGAAAAACAGAACACGTGTCTGGATGACGATCCTAGCATCAACAATCGGATGTGCTTTCCTAATCATGCTGGCATCCATCGGATTTGCAATTCATAAAACAGCTGTAGATGATGTGATGAGCTTTCGCATGGTAAACGAAATTCAAGTTCAAAAAGAAAGCGGCATGATGACAGAAAACGATGTGAAGAAGCTTGAACAGATTGAAGGAGTTAAAGCGGTAACGAGGAAAAAATATACGCCGGCAAACCAGTTATCGATAGGTGAATATAATACATTTGCAAACGTGATAAGTGCTCATATGCCTTCTGAAGAAAAAGCGGGTTTCGAACTTGATAAAGGCCGCATGCCCAAGAATAAAAATGAAATTGTTGTTGGCTATCATTTTGCAGAGGAATTGCGAAAAGATCAGCCGGAAAACGCTTTGGAAGGTTTAAGTGAAGAAGAAGCTCAAAAAAGGATGAAGGAACTTTCCTATAAAGGGAATTTGTTGAACGAAACGCTGAAGTATCACTTGAAGACAGATAATCCTGAAATAAAGATTGAGGGACCTGTACAAACTGTTGATGTTAAAATCGTCGGAATCGGAAAAAAACCAACACGAGATTGGGCACATGATAATTCCGTATTTATCACAGAGGATTTATATAATGAAGTAATTTCAATTTTAGGAAAACAAGATCCGAAAATCGCATCAGCTGATGAATTAAAAAACTATGGTGATGTAAAAGCGTTCACTGCATCAGCGGATGATGTAAAAGAAGTAACAGATCGAATCGAAAAGCTGGATTATATGACGTATTCCATTATCAAAGAGTTAAAACAGATGAACGTTTACTTCACCTTATTTAAAGCAGGACTGATATTTATCGGTGCCATTGCAGTTTTAATCGCTTCTATTGGTATTTTTAATACGATGACGATGGCGGTTACGGAAAGGTCGCAGGACATCGGAATCATGAAAGCGATCGGAGCTACTCCGAAAACAGTTAAACGAATCTTTCTATTAGAAAGCGCCTATATCGGATTGTGGGGTGTAGGATTAGGAACACTTTTAGCTTACATCACCAGTTATGGTGTGAACTTTGCTCTTCCCATTATTATTGAACAGTTCGTTAATGAAACACCTCCGGAAGGATTCATGCTGTCTTATATTCCTTGGAGCCTGACAGCAATAGCGGTAACAATCTGTATGGGCGTTACCTTGCTTTCTGGATGGCGGCCGGCTGCGAAAGCTACAACGGTAGATGTTCTAAAAGCTTTAAGAAGAGATGTTTAAAGGTGGACACCAGCCTGTAGCGGCTGGTGTTTTCTTTTTAGAGGATGTGTCTGTCTGAGGCGTACATTTTCAGTCGGAAAAAGTAAAAGTTTCAATATATCATGTGATTTAGTCAAATTAACGTAGATGTTTGTCAAATTATCCATCCTTTCTTTCAAATTATTGACTTCTTTCTTCAAATTATTATCATTCTGTTTTTTCTAGAAAGATAGAAAGCTTGATTAAAGAGGAATTAAACGAAAGATAAGCGAAACAGTAGAAAAGGAGCTGAAAACAACATGAAACAGATTATCGCAATGGGTGGCGGAGGATTTCCGATGGAACCTGAGAACAAAAAGCTCGATCATTATATACTTTCGCAATCAAAAGCTGAAAAACCTCATATTTGTTTCATTCCGACTGCAAGCGGAGACTCAGAAGGCTATATCGAACGCTTTTATAAAGCATTTGAGTCGGAAAACTGTGTGCCAGGACACCTTTCTTTGTTCTCTCCTCCTCAAAACTTAGAAGAGTTTGTTATGAAGCAGGATGTTTTTTATGTAGGCGGAGGAAACACGAAGAACTTACTTGCACTCTGGAGGGAATGGGGGTTGGATCAGCTGCTCAAAAAAGCATACGAAGAAGGAAAAATCTTAGCAGGTTTAAGTGCAGGGTCTCTTTGCTGGTTTGAAGAAGGGGTAACAGATTCCTTTGGACCGCTCCGAGGACTTTCATGTTTAGGGTTTATCAAAGGAAGTCACTGTCCTCATTATGACGGAGAAGAAGAAAGAAGACCCGCTTACCACCGTCTAATAAAAGAAGGATTAAAAGATGGATATGCAGCGGATGATGGGGCGGCGCTGCATTTTATTAACGGAAAACTGAACAAGGCTGTGAGTTCCCGAGAAAATGCTAAAGCCTATTATGTACAACTAAATAACGGAGAAGTTGCAGAAGCAGTACTTGAAACCCATTTTCTTTAAAATGATGTTTAAAGTTCTGATGATTGGGCGGAGAATAGAATATCGCTAATCATCAGGAGGGAAATACTTTTGAAAAAAATATTAAAAATCATGATGCTTATGGTATTAGTAACCATACTAGCATCATGCGGAAACAAAAAAGAAGATGAGCATAAAGATCATGAAATGGAAGAGTCGCAAGCTGCATCCAGCAAAGTAAAGGGTGGATCGTACATTGTGAATCTAGTAGACACGAAAGGGAAAAAAGCGGGTGAAGCAACGCTGACCCAGACAGTGGAAGGCGTCAATGTAGAAGTAAATGCCACTGGTCTAAAGCCAGGTGAACACGGAATTCACTTTCATGAAAAAGCTATATGCACACCACCAGATTTCAAGTCAGCAGGTGCCCATTTTAACCCGACGGGTAAAAAGCATGGTTTTTTAAATCCAAAAGGGCCGCATGTTGGAGATATTCACAATATCACTGCTGACGAAAGCGGTGTCGTTCACGGAGAAGTTCTTTCAACTATGGTTTCACTTGCTGAAGGAAAATCAAACTCGCTGTTTTCAAACGGCGGGACGGCGCTCGTCATCCACGCTGACGCAGATGATTATAAAACAGATCCAGCTGGAAACTCGGGGGACCGCGTTTTGTGCGGAGCAATTAAAAAATAAAAGGCTGTTTTCGTATACTTTGTTGCTCTTCGATAGTAGTTGATTTCCGCTCCAGGAATGTTCGCTTTCCACGGGGCGTGCGGTGAGCCTCCTGCCGCTTTGCGCCGTTAGGAGTCTCCACCTGACCGCTTCATGGGAGTATCCTTGCCCCTGCGTCTATAAGTAAACTCTACCGATCTGAGCTTCCTCGTCGCATGCCTATCTAGAAGCTTCTCAGGTGGTAGGCACGCACCTTGCGCTCCAATCAACTTGCATAGGAGAAAAAGAAAACATCCAAAACCAACAATCTTCTAGAAAAACAGCCCGAAAAAAGAAGCTGGCTTCATTATCCGCTTAAAGAGACGGATAAAAGCCAGCTTTTTTCTTAACTTCCTGTACTCGTAAAGGCTTTAAGCCCTCGATTCCAAAACCAATAGGCTAAAGCACACGATACGATTGCAGCAACAGGTGTCAGCAATGCAAGATTTTCAAATCCAGAACCTTTTATAAAATATGCGGCAGGATAAAAAGCTGTAAATCCATAAGGAATGACCCAAGTTAATAAATGTCTGATTCCTTTATGGTAGATCGTAAGCGGATAGCGTGCAAAATCGCTTAAATTAAAAATCGTCCACACGATTGGAAGGCTATCAACCATCCAGAAAGACAATGTTGCAAAAAAGAGATTCACCGCTACGAAAATAAAACCAGAAGCAATGATCATAATGACAAGAATAAAATATTCCATGAAGCCCCAATAAAGATCTAAGTGCGGCATCGCCGTTCCGAGAACGATAATTCCGATAAAAAGCTGGCCGAACCCGTCTTGCTGAAGGCGGTCTGCGATAAAATGAAATAGCGGATTGACCGGCCGTATTAGAACGCGGTCAAACTTTCCTGGCCGTATGTATTGCCAGCCGAGTGTCCACAGGTTATCAAAAAAATATGGTGAATCGATCTTCCTGTAGCTGCGATACCATAAATGAATAAAATCTCATAAAACGTCCAGCCGTTCAGTTCGTGAATATGGTCAAAAACGATTTTCACAAAGAATATACCGGCAAATTGCTGAAGCATAACAGACAATACGCCGAGCAGAAAATCCATTCGGTATTCCATCATAACTTTCAGATTCTGTTTACAAAACAAGTAATATAACTTCATGTACCGTATCAAGAATGTCCCCTCCTATCCTCCAAAGATCGTTACTTTCTTCATCGCCACCGACCATAAAACTCTAAGTAAACCAAATAATAAAATGGCCCATATTAACTGTGATCCCAATGCAAGCCAAGCTTCTGTTCCAGTCAAAATTCCAGTGTAGATTGCTACGGGCACATACACCATAGCCTGAAACGGCAAGAAGAGACTTATTGTCTGAAACCAGTCTGGAAACAAAATAAGAGGAACGAGTGCACCAGAGAAAAAAGAAACAACGGCTTCTTTCATAACTTCCAGTCCCCATAGATTAATTGTCCAAAAAGCAAGAATAGCGATTAAGAGATCAAAGAATGTTCCGATCCAGATTCCCATTAGTGCACTAAGTAAAAATAAGATTCCAGATTGCCAGGTTGAAGGCATTGTTACATCCATAAATACAAATGCGAGTATTCCTAAAGGCAATGCACCACGGATAAAATAGATTACTTTATCGCCTATATCCATAGCTATCAGGCGGGTGATCAAATGGTAAGGGCGCATAAGTTCAATAGCTACGTTACCATCTTTAATCGTATGAGCAAGTTCCCGGCCGACACCAGAAACGAACATTTGCAGAAACATCGCGATAATGATGTAGGTGATCATTCCATCAAAAGACATGCCTTCAATTTCTGAACGGTTGCTATACACTGCCTTCCAGAAGAAATAGATAACAAGCATTCTTAACAGAACGGAAAATGTATTTGCCCAAAACCATGCAGAATAGGCCGCATGAACTTGCATCTGAACACGGGCGAACTCAATGTACTTCCTCATTCTGCACCTCCTTTGTCATCCCTTTGCCGTATATTTCTTCAACGATTGTTTCGATTTTTGGATCTGCAATCGTAAGGTCGGCAATGGTATAATGATTCATCATAATACTGATCAATTCTGCTCCAGATAGGTCTCTGCTGCTGAAAGTGATCGAAATTTTGTGCAGATCTTCTTCTTCACGAGGCTGGACCTGAGCAACATTTGCAAGTTCTCGGGGCAAAGTAAAATCATCTGAGTTTTCTAGTTCAAAATGAATAACGCGCTTATCGCCGAATTGCGATTTGATATTTTGAATAGACCCGTCATAAATAACCCTTCCATCATCGATGATGATAATTCGCTGACAGATCTCTTCTATGTCCTGCATGTCATGAGTCGTTAAAAGTACAGTCGTCCCATATCTAGAGTTCATCTGTTTAATAAAACTGCGGATTCTTACTTTTACCGCAACATCCAGTCCGATTGTCGGCTCATCGAGATAGACCACTTTTGGACGGTGCAAAAAGGCAGCTGCAAGCTCACATCGCATCTTTTGTCCTAATGAGAGCTGCCTGACGGGTATGCCAAGCAATGGTTCGAGATGAAGCACTTCAACAAATTCAGCAAGTGTTTCTTCATATTGTTTTTGAGGAATCTCGTAAATATGCTTTAACAGCTCATAGCTTTCCCTAACAGGTATATCCCAGAACAATTGAGTACGCTGGCCAAACACAGCACCTATGTGAGAAGCATTTTGTTTACGATTTTCATAAGGTATGATGCCGTTTACTTTTACTTCACCTGAGGTAGGGGTTAGGATACCAGTAAGCATCTTGATCGTTGTCGATTTTCCAGCTCCGTTTGCACCGATATACCCTACCATTTCACCTGCTTCAATATGCAGATTAATTCCTTTAACCGCTTCTTTTGTTTCATATTTTCTATAAAACAATGATTTAACAGCACCGCGGAGACCCGGGTCACGTTTTGCAATTTTATAATGTTTTGCAAGATTATTAACTTCGATCATATGTGTCACTCCTTAAAAATGGGCACAAAAAAACCACAGACAAATTCCTGCGGGCATGTGTGCATATTAAATTTTTGCTCACGATGAGGCGTCAGGTCATAAAGGGATATGAAATTACTTTGAGTCTATGTATAAAGTCCACATTTAATCCCTCTCCTTTTGTAAACGTTTGCACTAGGCAATAATCGTATTATATCTGAATCATTAAAAATTGTAAAATATATCCTCTTGTCAGTTTTTTAAGTATGTAGTTTAACTGATAATCGCAATGGGAAAGTAGAGCTTATGAAGAGATATTTATATCAAGCATAAAAGGAGGAAGAAAATGTACGATTACAATGGAGTAACTGATTCTTGGATGGCGTATTTAGGTAGATTGCCAGATTTGCTTCTAGCTATTCTTGTTTTATTAATTGGCTGGCTGATCGCCTCATTAGTCTCAAAAGCAGTGAAAAAAGCACTGCATAAAACAGAATTTGATAATAAAGTAGCAAGATGGATGAAACCTGACACAGATGGTGAGCATACAGAAAAAACGAGGTCCAGTAAATATTCCCCAGAAGAAATCATAAGTAAAGTGGTCTTCTGGATTCTTATGGCTGTTGCTATTGTTATGTTCTTGAACATGCTTAGTCTTCCATATGTAGCTGAGCCGATTTCAAATGCTCTTGGTGTTATTGCAGCTGCAATTCCAAATCTATTAAAAGCAGCGTTAATTGCAGCGGTTGCTTGGCTGATTGCTTCTGGATTATCTATCTTAGTAAAAAAACTAGGTCAGAATACAGCTTTTGAAAGACTTCTTAATCGCTGGAAACTGACTCGTGAACCGGGTCAGTCTAACAAAGCCGTACTTTCTGCATCAAAAGCAGTATTCTATCTTACACTTCTCTTGTTCTTGCCCGCAGTATTAGCTGCGCTAGGTATTGATGCCATTTCAGAACCTCTAGAAGGAATGCTCTCTGGATTCTTTGCATTCTTACCTAAACTTCTAGGAGCTGCTATTATCCTGTTTGTTGGCTGGATTGTAGCAAAGGTTGTAAAAGAGATCTTAGTAAACTTTTTACAAAGTATCGGTACAGATCGCTTAGCATCAAAATTAGGTGCTGAACGTGCTTTAGATAAAACATCATTATCACAGATCATTGGTACGATTGTTTACGTATTTATTTTAATTCCTGTCGTGATCTCAGCGCTTGAGACGCTTGATATTAATGGAATTTCTGGACCTGCTATCGGAATGCTTGGACAGATCATGGATATGATTCCAAATATCATCGTTGCAATCATTCTTGTCGCAGCAGGGCTATGGATTGGTAAATGGGTAAAGAATGCAGTAACTTCCTTATTGGAACGTGTTGGCTTTAACGGCATCTTCCATAAGATGGGTCTTGGATCTCTTCATAAGAGCGATCAAACACTTACCATTTCACAAATTATTGGTTACGCTGCACAAATTTTAGTAGTATTGTTATTTACAATTGAAGCACTTCAGCTTGTTAACCTTGAAAGCTTAGTAAGTATCTTATCAGTTGTTCTTGCGTATATCCCAATGGTGTTAACTGCCGTTCTTGTCCTTGGAATCGGATTCTATGCAGGAGACCTTGTGAAACGCGTGGTTATGAGCATGGTAAAACAACAAACAGAGGGCAAGCTGCTTGGCAACATTGCGAAATATACGATCATTACGCTTGCGTTCTTCATGGCACTTGACCAGCTTGGTGTTGCGAAGACCATAGTAAACGCTGCGTTTATCCTGATCTTAGGCGGATTCACCATTGCGTTTGGACTTGCTTTCGGATTAGGCGGACGTGAAGCAGCAGGACGCACGCTGAATAAATTAAGCAGAAGAATGGAGCAGACAACGATTCAAAGTCCCGACCCGGCCGAGTGGAAAGATAAAACAAGCTTAAAAGATTTCCGCACGGACAGCTCTAAGACTGAAAATGAGTCTGGGAACGTTGATTTAGAAAAACCTCATACGATCGCACGTGATCGTCAATTTAACCATTTAAATACGCCAAGTGATGAATTTGGCATTAATAAAAACAACGATCCTAAACGAAACGACTTTTAAAAGCATAACTTCGAATAGTGGATGTGCCCTTAGCATATCCACTATTCTTTTATATCTTTGTATAGAAAAAATGCGATTAGGAAATGGTGATAAAAAAAGAGAGGGGATGAAGCATGCTGCAAGCCGCCTTTTGGGGAGGTATAGCAGGTTCTGCTGTATTGCTGGGAAGCTTTACAGGACTTGCCTTTCCTATTCCTAAAAAATGGACAGCTTGGATCATGGCGTTTGGAACAGGTATTTTAATCGGTGCTGTTTCATTCGAACTGCTGGTTGAAGCTGTTGAACAAAGCAACTTAAAGGTAACGGCGATAGGTTTTATTCTTGGGGCTGCCATTTTTACTATTATAAATAGTATTCTTGCAAAAAAGGGTGGTCATGAAAGAAAGATGTCAGGCATTAAAAAGGCAAAAGGAGTAGGCATGGCCATTTTCTTTGGCACTCTGTTAGATGCTATTCCTGAATCTGTTTTAATCGGTGCTAGTTTGATTGAACAAAGCAAAGTAAGCTGGCTGCTCGTGATAGCCATTTTTTTAAGTAATTTTCCAGAAGGATTGTCCAGCTCGATCGGATTGTTAAAAGAGGGTTTTTCCAAAAAGAAAATTATAGGAATGTGGATATCCGTCTTCATTATTTCTGCTATTGCGGCTCTGCTTGGCTTCGTGTTATTAGAGGGAGCGTCTGTAGCGTTTCTTTCATTAATTGGTGCATTTGCAGGTGGAGCAATCATGGCAATGGTAGCCTCGACGATGCTGCCAGAAGCACATGAAGATGCAGGAGCTGCAGTTGGTTTGATCACATCATTAGGTCTGTTAAGCTCATTAGTCTTGACCCATTTTTCATGAAAAAAACTTCGTCGATACGAAGTTTTTTTTACATTAAGGAAGGTGAAGAGTTTTAATGTGCTGGATATTAAGAAATACATTCTTATTTCTTTCGATGGTAAGCTGCAGTTGGCCATTATCCATCTTAACTAATTTGCCAATTTTGTTTGGATCTTTTCCTAAATCGAAAATAACAAGCTTACCTTCGTATTTTTTACATTGTTCGGTAAATGTTCTGGCCAATGTCATGTTGAAAGGAACTAATGGCAGCTCTTCGTTTGACAGAGTATAAGGCCTCTCACTTTCTTTATAAGGGATCAGCCACTTTAAATGCTGCATAGGAATAAGCATCATCTTATAGACGGGAGAATAAAAGATAAAGTAATCATTCATAATGTTTGTGATATATCCATGAATAGATTGATTACTTGTGATAAACACCTCGGAAAACAGCCCTTTTGCGTTCATCAAAATCTTTCTGAAAGAAATGGTTTCCTCTTCAAAGTTAATAGGTACACTTTTAGGCTTTTCGATCTCTGCATCATTATCTGTACTGTTGCTGATAAGGTGAATGTGCATTTTAGGTATATATATAAATTGCTCTCCGTCATAAACAACTATGATATCTGAACCAATATCGATCACTATTCCTGTAATACTCTTTTTACCGCTGATTGAAAGCTCAACCGTTTCACCAATAAATCTGTTGAAAATACTCAAAACGATCCTCCTGTCATTTAAGGATTTCTAGAAAAAATAACATCTAAATAGACAGCCTTTAAATAAAGCAAATAAATGTCCTGTTTTTATACAAAAACAGGACTATTCATTCTTACAGTCTGAACCAGCCTTGTTGCTGATCAAGACCTGCTAATCTTGGCTGTTTAGAGCGCTTTTTTGATTTCTTTTTTTTCTTCCAATGGTGGCTGGATGAAGAAGAAGATTCACATTTTTTTATGAGAAGACTCTTTCTTGTGAGAAGACTCTTTCTTGTGAGAAGATTCTTTCTTGTGAGAAGATTCTTTCTTATGGGAGGACTCTTTCTTATGAGAGGATTCTTTCTTGTGAGAAGACTCCTTCTTATGAGAAGATGATTCACACCATGAAGATGAAGAAGATTCCTTTTTGTCATTAGAGGATTCTTTTTTATGAGAAGACTCTTTTTTGCTAGAGGACTCTTTCTTATGGCTGCTTTCTTCACGACATCCGCCGATTTGGCTAAAGCTCTTAATATGGAAGATTGCGATGATAATAACTTCGTCGCCTTTAATTACTTCAATCGTGTTGTGGTTAACAGCTACAAGAACTCCCTCTACGCTATCTGGACCTCCGCGATTAATTTTCACCTTATGGTTGATGAAATGCTTTAACACATTGTGGAACGTATCGTTAGTGCATTTTTTCTTGTTAGTCCATTTGCAGCAGATTTCATCCGCTTCTAAAACGATTGCTTTTACATGGAAAAGCTGATAGAAGATTAACTCTTTATCGTGTTTTCCGTCTTTGCCTCTGCCCTTCCCTTTCCCTTTACCATCTTTATCGAATGATTCGATGGCTAGGAAGTCTAAGCCTACACAGACTAATCTTCCAACTCTTGATTCTGGACCGCCAGTATTAACTTTGATCTTTTGGCCCAATAATTTGCATAGCTCTCTTTGAGAGAGTACGGGTTTATGTTTATCCAAAAATGTTTCCTCCTGATAATGATTTTGACTACTCTTGTCCATGCATTATATGTATCCCTTTATGGAAAAGGCATAGGTAACCTGTCTATATTTCGTAAAAATGGTCAAACGTTTAATAAAAAATTCATATGGCGAGTTATATTTAAATTTCACTTACACAAGCTGGTAAGTATATAATGGAAGAAGAAAAAAGAGGAGGCGGATTCTGATGGTTCTTGTACAAAAAATAGTGCAGCAAAATTTAAAGATCCGCCGACTTTACCGTGAAAGAACAGATGACTTATTCATTGTCATTTGTTCTTTTTTTATATAGAGGAGGAGAAGAAGATGCGTTATAGACGGGTTTTAATTAAACTAAGCGGCGGAGCCCTTGCTGGGAATCAGGGAACAGGGTTTGACCATCTATCTTTAAATCACATTGCAAAAGAAGTTTTATCCGTCATTGAAAAAGGGATTGAAGTGGCAATAGTCGTTGGAGGAGGCAATATATTCAGAGGGAATTTAGCGGAATATTGGGGAATTGAAAGAGTAGAAGCAGATCAGATTGGTACATTGGGAACAGTTATTAACAGTTTAATGTTAAGAGGGGTTTTGAAGAGCAAGATGGACCGGGAAGTAAGAGTGATGAGTTCTGTTCCAATAAGTGCAGTTGCGGAACCTTATATCAGGCTGAGAGCTGTTCATCATTTAGATAAAGGTTATGTCCTTATCTTTGCAGGCGGCAATGGTCAGCCTTATGTAACAACCGATTATCCTGCTGTTCAAAGGGCCCTAGAAATGAACTGTGATGCCATTCTTTGTGCAAAACAAGGCGTTGACGGGGTGTACGACAGCGATCCAAACCGATTTAAAGAAGCGAGGAAATATGCTACGCTTCACTATGATGAAGCGATAAGAAATAATTTAAAAGTTATGGATCAATCCGCACTTATTTTGGCAAGAGACTACGGTTTGCCGATCCACCTTTTTGATTTTAACCAAGAGGGCTCATTTTTGAAAATATGCAGTGGTGAAGATATCGGGACGTTTATCAGCAATAACATAGAAACAGCACTTGTTTAAACAAGTGTTTGAAAAGGCATTCTGGCGCTAGCCCTGGAATGCCTTTTTGTATATTTACTCAATCCTTTTCTCATATTAAGGAAGAGAAAAGAGGTGACGGACATCATGATGAAATGGCTGAAAAAAAAGCCAAAAGAGCAGAGCCATACAATTGACTTGTCAAACAATACATATGCAAATATTGTGGAGCTTATTGATAATGCGAAAGACTCGGCAGACTTTATTCATTATCCTCAGAAAACGGTTCATCACAATGTGTATATCTCTTATTATAAAGCTATGATTGACGGTGAACTGCTGCATCGTGATTTTCTTCCTTACCTTATTCACAGCAAGGATTTCAAGGCTTTAAAAGACTTAAAAGATATTTTGCCGATTGAAAGTGTAACGATCACAAATGATATAAAAGAAATTCAGAACAAGCTTCTGCGAGGATTTATTGTCGTACAGTTCGGTGAATATGATGAAGAATGTGCTATTGTACGCGCTGAAAATTTTTCTACTAACCGTCCAGTGTCTGTTTCAGAAATTGAGTTTTCCGTTATCGGACCAAAAGAAGCTTTCATAGAAAACTTGGATAGCAACATCTATTTAATTAGAAGAAGACTGCCGGTACCCGAGCTTCGATTTAAAGAAATAATAATTGGCAAGTTTTCAAAAACCCGTGTAATTATTGCTTATTTAGAAGGAATAGCAGATAAAGAAAATATCAATACTGTCACTCAAAGGATAAAAGATATTGAGGCTGAAGTGATTCCAGACAGCTCATATTTGGAACAAATGATCTCTGACAACACAAAATCAGTATTCCCGCAACTTGTTACCACAGAACGTCCAGACCGGGTTGTTGCTATGCTGAATTATGGACAGGTAGCCATCCTTTCAGAAGGCTCACCTCAAGCATTGCTTGGTCCGACAGGAATTACAGAGTATTTTGTATCACCTGAAGATTATTATTTATCGTGGGTGCTTGGTTCACTCTTCCGGTTCATCCGGTTTATTTCTGTTATTTTTTCTACCTTCGCCACGCCTATTTACGTTGCTGTGTTAACGTTTCATTATCAGATGATTCCTAAAGATCTTCTTGCTCCTTTAATTTCATCACGTGTAAATATTCCATTTCCTCCCATATTAGAGGTATTATTTCTCGAGTTGACCATTGAGTTACTGAGGGAGGCGGGTGCACGTTTACCGACTAAGGTTGGTCAGACACTTGGTATTGTAGGAGGTATTGTAATCGGACAGGCATCGGTTGAGGCTGGATTGACAAGTAACATCTTGTTAATCATTGTATCGTTATCAGCTCTTGCTTCATTTACTACACCTATCTATAAAATGGCTAATACAATCCGTATATTGCGTTTCCCATTTATCTTTCTTGCAGCAATGTGGGGCGGGGTTGGGATCGTTCTTGCGATGAGTTTTATACTGGTTCACCTGTTAAGACTAGAATCACTCGGAAGACCATACATGGCACCGCTCTATCCGCCACGGCTTTTAGACATGACAGACACAGTAATCAGGCTTCCTTACAATAGGCTGTTAAAACGGCCAATAAGCCTAGGTACTCAGCTTCTGTCTAAAGACAAGATAAAAGAAATGAGAAAAAAGAAGGACATCGATGAATGATGAAAATAAAGAGTCTTTTCATAGTTTCTATTCTTTTTTTATTAATTGGCTGCGTACCAAAACAAATCATTGATGAAGTACAGCTCATTCATGCTATTGGCTTTGATGAGCTTTCTAATCAAAATATTAAAGGAACGATCACCTATCCTATCTTTGATCCAGATGGTACGGTTCGAGTTGAATCACTTTCAGATGTTTCACATACTAGCCGGTTTATTCGTTCAAAGCTAAACACAAAATCACCCAAAACGCTGTCTACAGGACAATTAAGAATCGTACTCTTTAACCACAAATTCGCAAAAAAAGGAATATTGGATATCGTTAACTCTCTTTACCGTGATCCTAACGTAGGGAATCGTTTATATTTATCAGTTGTTGAAGGCAGTGCCAACGAATTATTAACAACAAAATATACGGCTACACCTCTTCCTTCCATATATCTTATGGATTTGATCGAGCAAAATATTGAAAGTGAAAATCTCCCGAAAACAAATTTGCACGTTTTTCTCTACAGTTATTATGGAGAAGGAATTGATCCGTTTTTGCCAATCGTTAAAACAGAAAAAAAGGCAATGCGTCTAGAGGGCATCGCTCTTTTTAAGGATGATAAATATGCAGGCAAAATTAGCCACATTGAGTCTTTTGTATTTAAAGTTTTGGTCGATGGATCAAAAACCGGAAACTATGAAGTTGAACTGAAAAAAGGAAAACAAAAAGGCCATGCTGTTGTTCGCAATATTAAAGGAACTACCTCCTATAAAGTAAGAAAAGTAAATGGAGTCCCTGAATTCGATGTTAAGCTAAAAATTTTAGGGGAGATCCACGAATATCCTCCTTGGTTAAACTTAGAAGAGAAGCCGAATATAGACCTTGTTGAAAACACATTTAAAAAACATATTAATAAAGACGCCAAAAAAATAATCGCTAAGTTTCAAAGGTTAAATGTTGACCCGCTAGGATTTGGGGACCAGGTGAGACGGCGGGAAAAGAATTGGGATTTTAAAAGATTTCAGAAACAATACCCAGATATGAAGATAACCGTATCAACAGAAGTTGAAATCGTTGAATCGGGAGTAATTGAATAATGGAATTTGGTCAGCAGCTGTTTGTGACGCTGGTTTTCATTTTTTAAGGGTCTCTCATTCTCTTCTTTGACAAGTTGATTGAAGTGTAAGGTGCGAGACTCCTGCATGCCAACTACCTGAAAATACTTCTCGCAAATTACTACAAAGAGCATTTGAGAAATTCTTCATTGAATAGTTTATTGGAGCGGAAAGGCGAGACTCCAGCAGGATGAGTGGGACAGGTGAGACCATTCAATGTCGCGAGGCGACGAATGGGCTCACCGCACACCCTGCAAAAAGCGAGTTTAGATGCGGAAATAAACCTCTTTCAAAAGCATCAAGTATAGGAAAACAGCCTTTTAAAAACGCGGACAAAAAAACAGATCTCTTGCGAATAGTTATAAAGTTATTCCTATATAGAGATATAGAATAGCGAGAGTTTAAAGGGGGGCAATAACTTTGAAAATTACAGATGAGAAAATTAAACTTCGCAATCATTGGTTTAAAATTATTTTAATCAGTCTTTTTTCAATGGTCTTTATGTACAAAATTGCTGTAACTAAATTCACGTTTCATTTTTCTGATTTGCTGGCGTTTATTCTAGCCATCTTTGCAATCGGGATCTGCAGCATGTTTTATGTGAAAATAAATGAAGCACTTCAGGCTTTTTCAGCAGCCGGAAAATCATTACTGCCTGTTATGCATAAGAGCGTGACAGAAGAAGCAGAAGAGATGGCTGAACCAGAAGTTACATTAAATGAATCAGACAAAGAAGAGATGGAGCATCAATTATTAACGTTAGAAGAACAAGTGAAACGAATGAAACAAGTACAAAAAGAAATTACGAACAGATTAATTGATGAAGATCTTCATGAAGATGATAAGCGAGACTATATTGAATATCTCTTACAGAAAGAAAAAGAAATCATGCTGGCAAAACAAGAGATCGTACGAATTACTTCGTTGCTAGAACCAGAAGAAATGATTGAGGAAGAAGAATACGAAAATGATGAGCAGCAGCTGGAAGATATTCAAGACGAACAGTCGGTTCATACGGCCACTGCTAAAGATGTAGTACAGCTTTTAGGAAAAGAATTTGTCTTGAATGCAAGTCTGGAACAGTTCAACCATAAGATGAGAGAGATCCAGCATTCGATTACTTTAGAAACTGCTAACCACCTGAAGGAAGAGGGATTGATTGATCCATACTTTAATGTAACACGCAAAGGTTTAAAAGAATTTAGACGTGCTGCAAAGAAATTTAGTTATGAAGACGGTGTAAAGTTTCTATCGAAAGTCGTTCAAAGAGGAAATAGATAAATAAGAGCTGATTCATTAAAAAGCTGTTTTGCTTGAGTGAATCAGCTTTTTATTATGAATTCGCTATATTGTCAATCTTATTTTTTCGTCTTTTTCCAATCCCTGCTACAATAGATATAGATTTGTTGTGAAGGAGTTTATTTGTATGTTCATAGTTGCTAAGGCCATGCTGTATTTGTGTTTTTCTATTCTGATTGGTACATTTATACTTTATTCTGTCCAAAAAACAAAACGGCCTGAAGTTTATATAAAAAAACCATGGCTGCTGATGCTTATAGCCTTAGTACCTGTTTTCGGCATCGGAGAGCTTATGAGGCTTACTATTCATTTAGGAGAGGGGATCGGTTATTGGCTTACCTTTCAAAATATCGTTTTTAGTTTTGAAATAGGAAAAGGATGGCTTTTTTTAACCGGCATTTCGATATTATTATTTTTCATGGTCATGTTTAACGATGTAGGTGAAGAACGGTTCTTTGCAGGACTTTCTTTAATATTGTTAACAGGGATGGCACTATCCATCGGTTATGCAAGCCATGCGGCAAGTTTAGACTCATTAGGTATTTTTGCGCATTCTCTTCATTTCTTAGCTGTTACTGCATGGTCAGGTACCCTTCTTGCAGTTGGTTTTTTTAGCAAGGATAAGGGACCAGGGTTATCTTTTTATAAATGGTTTACACCTTTCGCGCTTGTTTGCCTTTTCATCGTAATCGGGGCTGGAATATGGCTGATGTCTTACATCGTACCTGAATATGTGAACGGGTATTTGCTGAATTATGGGCAAGCGTTATTGATAAAGCATATTTTGCTTTTTGTTGTTATCTTTTATAGTCTGATTAACGGTGTGTGGCTAAAAAAGAAGCTTAAAGATGGGGACGGCTCTTTTTCCTTAAAGAAATGGATCAGAGCAGAAGGCATCCTGTTGTTCTTTGTATTTGCAGCTACAGCTGTGATGAGTCAGCAGACTCCTCCGCATGATGTAGCGGAAACTCTCAAAATGGAGAAACCTTCGCCATTATTTTCGTTTATTACTGAATTGAATCCTGGGGACAATCCAATGTTGAGAATCGAAATGTCGCTGCTGAGCCTTGGATGGCTGTTTGCTTGTTTGATTCTTTTAACAGGAGTATTCATTGGCATTAAAAGAAAAATAGGGTTCCTGCCCGTGTTCGGCGGTTCTATTTTGGCTGCATGTTCACTTTACTTAGCGGTGATGTCATCACTATCCCTATAAAGAGAAAGTGAGGAGTTAATCTTGGATAAAAAACTTCAATCTCAGCTTGACGGGCTGATTGAAAAATATGCTGAACTTTTGATCGGCAAGACAGAACCAGAGCATGTTGAAATGGTAAAAGCTTATGTGTTGTATTCTAGTATTGCTAAAAGTATGCCGCCGCTAGCCAAGCACTGGAATGAGAGTTATCCTGATGCGAAAGAAGCGATGAAGGAATTGATCAGCGAAATTAAAAAGTTGAATGAAGAGCATCGTGAAACGAAAAATAAATAAGGAGGAAAACAGCAGTCATTTAGGCTGCTTTTTCTTTTGTCTTTTAAAAAATTTAAATTTTGCAAAATCGACAAACTTTGCAAAAAGAATGATATATTTAAAGCGGTTACATTGAAAATGAAATTAACCAAATTTATATAAATTAGAATGTGTAATAGGGGGCAATTAGATTGGAACAAGCAATGCGTAATTTTTTCTTATTTTTAGCTAAAAACAAGTCTATGACGAGCTTGGCTAAAAAGTATGGTCTGCGTTTTGGAGCAGCACGTTTTGTAGCAGGAGCAACACTTGAAAGCTCGATTTCAGCAATTAAAAAACTAAATGAAAAAGGTATGCCTGTTACGATCGATCATTTAGGTGAATTTGTAGATAGTGAACGTGAAGCTGCTGAAATGACAGAACACTGTATTCAAGCGATCAAAGCGATCGCAAAAGAGAAGCTTGATTCACAGCTTTCATTAAAAATGACTTCGATGGGATTAGACATCAGCGATGAACTGGTTCTTAGCAACATGAAAAAAATCATGGATGCAGCTGTAAAGCATAATGTATTTATCACGATTGATATGGAAGATTATTCTCGCTGTGAAAAAACATTGCAGATCTTTAAGCAGCTTAAAAAAGAATACGATAATATCTCAACTGTAATTCAGGCGTACCTTTACCGCTCATTAGAGGATGTTCAAAACCTTAATGAATATCAGCCTAACCTGCGTCTTGTTAAAGGTGCTTATAAAGAATCTCCTAAAGTGGCTTATCCTGAAAAAAGTGACGTGGATAACAACTTTAAAAAATTGATTGAGACTCATCTTTTAAACGGAAATTATACGGCAGTTGCCACTCATGATGATGAGATCATTCAGTATACAAAAGAACTTGTTGATAAGCACAACATTCCTTATGATCAATTCGAATTCCAGATGCTTTACGGTATTCGTGTTGAACGTCAGGATCAGCTGATGCAAGAAGGCTACAAGATGCGTATTTACGTACCTTACGGAAATGACTGGTATGGCTATTTCATGAGAAGACTTGCAGAAAGACCAGCAAACGTTATGTTTGTGCTAAAAGGTGTGTTCGGAAAGTAATTTAGTAAAATAGATTGTAAAAGAACTCTCTAAATGGGAGTTCTTTTTTTGTAAAGACTTTGTTGCTATTGATAGTAATTGATTTCCGTTCCAGGATGCTCGCTTTCCGCGGGGCGGGCGGTGAGCTAGATGATGTGATGCTGAAATGACAGGGGTCTGTCCCGGGACAGACCCCTGTCATTTTAGAAACTATTTAAAGAAATAGTTCAGAACTATTGCTAAAATTCTGAATATATTTTATATTGAATATAGGCTAATTAATTTTTTTATGGATAAAAAATGAATGAGTATTCATTCAATAAAGGGGGAAGTCTATTTTGTCTCGTCAAATCCGAAAAGCCGCTGTACTGGGTTCTGGTGTAATGGGATCGGGCATTGCTGCTCATCTAGCCAACGTCGGAATCCCAACCTTGTTATTGGATATTGTCCCGCCTTCTTTAAGTGAAGAAGAAAAAGCAAAGGGAATCACGGAAGATCACCCGGCATTCCGAAACAAATTTACCTTAACAGCAACACAAAAATTACTTAAACAAAAACCAGCCCCGCTTGCGGTGAAAGAAAACCTTGATTTAATTACAATTGGAAATTTAACAGACGATCTAGAGAAGCTGAAAGATGTAGACTGGATCATTGAGGTTGTCGTCGAACGTCTCGATGTTAAGCAAAAGCTTTTTGAAAAGGTTGACCTATACCGTAAGCCTGGAAGCATCGTAACATCTAATACATCTGGTATCTCCATTCATTCGATGGCTGAAGGCCGATCAGAAGATTTTAGATCTCATTTTTTAGGAACTCATTTTTTCAATCCTCCAAGATATTTAAAGTTGCTGGAGATCATTCCTACTGAAGACACAAAACCAGAAATCGTACAGTTTATTAGAAATTTTGGTGAGAACGTTCTTGGAAAAGGTGTAGTTGAAGCAAAAGATACACCGAACTTTATCGCGAACCGCATCGGCACATATGGACTTATGGTAACGATGCAAGAAATGATGAAACAAGGCTACACTGTCGGTGAAGTGGATTCTGTAACTGGACCTCTTATCGGCCGTCCAAAATCTGCAACGTTCAGAACGCTGGATGTCGTTGGTCTAGATACATTCCTTCATGTAGCAAGAAACGTTTACGAACAAGTGGACGGCAAGGAAAAAGAAGTTTTTGAGATTCCTGATTTTCTAAATGAAATGGTTGATAAAGGGTGGACAGGGAGCAAGAATGGCCAGGGCTTCTATTTAAAGCAAAGAAGCAAAACAGGCAGCGAAATTCTAGAGCTTGACCCTAAAACACTTGAATACAAGCCGCGTTCAAAGATGAAAACTGCAACCCTTGAAGCTGCTAAACAAATGAAAACAACGAACCAGAAAGTGAAAGCGCTTTTATATAGTGAAGACCGTGCAGGCAAGCTCCTTTGGGACATCATTAAACCTGTTCTTCTATATTCGGCAGAAAAATGCTATGAAATCGCGGACGATCTTGTAGCGATCGACCAGGCGATGAAATGGGGATTCGGCTGGGAACACGGACCGTTTGAGATTTGGGATGCAATCGGGCTCCCCGAATCAGTAGAAAGAATGAAATCTGAAGGAGAGACGATTCCGCAATGGGTGGAAGAACTGCTTCAATCAGAGAAAACATCATTCTACTCAAAAGCTGAAGGTGATGTGTCGTACTACCACAATGGAACTTATTTGCCTGTAGAAGAAAATAAGAAAGTAATTCACTTAAGCCGTCTTAAAGAAAAGGGCAATGTGATCACGAAAAATGGCGGAGCTACCTTGATCGATTTAGGAGATGATGTAGCGGGCTTAGAATTTACATCACCGAATAATGCGATCGGACCTGAAATCATAATGATGCTTCATCAGGCGATCGACGAAGTAGAGAAAAACTACAAAGGGCTTGTTATCGGAAACCAAGGGAAGAACTTCTGTGTTGGCGCAAATCTCATGCTCATTTTAATGGAAGCACAAGATGATAACTTCTTTGAACTCGATATGATGGTTCGCCAGTTCCAGCAAGCGATGGCAAGAGTGAGATACAGTTCAAAGCCTGTTATAGCTGCTAACTTCGGAATGACGCTCGGCGGCGGAGTTGAAGTATCATTGCCTGCTGCAAGATTGCAGATGTCTTCTGAAACTTACATGGGTCTCGTTGAAACTGGAGTCGGACTCATTCCTGGGGGAGGCGGAAACAAGGAGCTCTATATCCGTCTATTAGAACAGCTTCCGGAAGGTGCAAGAGGCGATTTGCAAAAGGTAGCGAATCAGGCATTTGAAACAATCGCGATGGCGAAAGTTTCAACATCAGCCCAAGAAGCTCGAAAACTAGGATTCTTAAGAAACGAAGACAATATCTCAGTTAATGGCGATCATCTTTTACATGATGCGAAAAGTCAGGTTATTGCACTTTCAGACCTTGGCTACAAAGCGCCTGTTAAAAAGAAGATTCCAGTGGTTGGGGAAGCTGGATATGCAACGCTTGCACTCGGTGCACAAACGATGCATTTCAGCCAGTACATTTCTGAACATGATTTAAAGATTGCTAAGAAACTAGCATTTGTTTTAGCAGGAGGAAGGGTGCCTGAAGGAACATTTTTAGATGAACAATATCTGCTTGATCTTGAAAGAGAAGCATTTTTAAGCCTTGCAGGGGAACCGAAGAGCCAGGCGAGAATGCAGCACATGCTTGTAAAAGGCAAGCCGTTAAGGAACTAAAGGGGGGAAGAAACGGATGTTAAAAGATGCAGTCATAGTAGCAGGTGCACGAACAGCTGTCGGGAAAGCGAAAAAAGGATCTTTTGCACATATGAGGCCGGATGAATTAGCGGCAGTAACGATTAAAGAAACACTGCAGCGTGCTGGAAATTACAATGGTCCGATCGATGACCTGATCATTGGATGTGCTGTTCCTGAAGCAGAACAAGGAATGAACATGGCTCGTTTGATCGGAGCACGTGCTGGTCTGCCTGAAACGGTACCGGCTATTACAATCAACCGGTTCTGTTCTTCGGGTCTGCAAAGTATTGCTTATGGGGCAGAAAAGATTATGCTTGGCGCTGCTGACGCTATCATTGCAGGCGGAGCAGAATCTATGAGTCTTGTACCTGTTGTTGGGCACGTCGTTAAACCAAATCCTTATTTGGTAGAAACAGTTCCTCAATATTATATGGGAATGGGACACACCGCTGAAGAAGTGGCT
Organism: Fictibacillus arsenicus; assembly: GCF_001999465.1. Taxonomy (GTDB): domain Bacteria; phylum Bacillota; class Bacilli; order Bacillales; family Fictibacillaceae; genus Fictibacillus; species Fictibacillus arsenicus. The sequence continues at coordinate 618,864 of NZ_MQMF01000001.1, read as the reverse complement.
AGAAGATTCGGCGTTTCGCGTCAGGATCAGGATGAATTTGCAGTAAGAAGCCACCAAAAAGCTGCAGCGGCAATTAAAGAAGGAAAATTTAATGACGAGATCGTTCCGGTTTCCGTAATGAAGCGCTGGCTGGATGAACAATCGAAACTTGTTGAAAAAGAAATCGCGGTTTCTGTCGACGAAGGTGTTCGTCCTGATACTTCTTTAGAAGTGTTAGGCAAACTGCGCCCGGCATTTACTCCGACTGGTTCTGTAACAGCAGGAAACTCTTCGCAGACAAGTGATGGAGCAGCCTCTGTGTTAGTAATGAACAGAGAAAAAGCGATTGCAGAAGGATTAACACCTCTGCTGAAATTTCGTTCTTTTGCGGTGGCTGGTGTAGCACCGGACATTATGGGAGTCGGTCCTGTTGCTGCTATTCCAAAAGCATTGAAGATGGCAGGTCTGGAGCTATCAGATATTGGATTGTTTGAATTAAATGAAGCTTTTGCCTCGCAGGCCGTTCAGGTGATCCGTGAACTTAATCTGGATGAAAGCAAAGTAAACGTGAATGGCGGAGCAATTGCGCTTGGACATCCGCTTGGTTGCTCCGGAACGAAACTTACACTTACATTGCTTCACGAAATGAAGCGCCGAAATGAGCAGTTCGGTATTGTGACAATGTGTATCGGCGGCGGAATGGGTGCAGCAGGCGTATTTGAACTTGTTGGATAAAAAAGGAGGAGAATAATGATGTCAAACACAGCGGAAAAAGAGATTATCGGCGGAAGTTTTTTAATCGAAGACCTTGCTGCAGCAGATATTTACACACCGGAAGATTTTTCAGAAGAACACTTGATGATCGCAAAGACAACAGAAGACTTCGTTGCAAAAGAAGTGGTGCCGCAGCTTGAAAAGATGGAAGACCATGATTTTGAAGTATCACGCAAATTGCTTACAAAAGCAGGTGAACTTGGCCTTTTAGGAGCAGATGTCCCGGAAGAATACGGCGGACTTGGTCTAGATAAGATTTCATCATCACTGATCACTGAAAAATTTGCTCGTGGACGCGGGTTTTCAATTAGTTATGGAGCTCATGTAGGGATCGGTTCTCTTCCTATTGTTCTTTTTGGAAACGAAGAACAAAAGAATAAGTATCTGCCAGAGTTAGCAACTGGAGAAAAGATTGCAGCTTATGCTTTAACAGAGCCTGGTTCAGGGTCTGATGCGCTTGGTGCTAGAACAACGGCGAAGCTTAATGCTGAAGGTACTCACTATATTTTAAACGGTGAAAAGCAATGGATCACGAACTCTGCATTTGCTGATGTTTTCGTTGTATATGCTAAGATCGACGGCGAAAAATTCTCTGCTTTTATCGTTGAAAGAGGGTTCGAAGGCGTCTCTACTGGACCTGAAGAAAAGAAAATGGGTATCAAGAGTTCATCTACACGTACATTAATTTTGGAAGATGTGGCTGTACCAAAGGAAAATCTTTTATGGGAAGCTGGAAAAGGCCATTTGATCGCATTTAACATTCTAAATATCGGCCGATACAAGCTAGCTTTAGGTTGTGTAGGAGCTGCCAAACGTGCATTCGAAGTTTCTGTAAAATATGCAAACGAACGCCAGCAGTTCAAACGCAAGATCAGTTCTTTCAGCTTGATTCAAGAAAAGCTTGCAAACATGGCGATTTCGACTTTCGCATCTGAAAGCTCTGTTTACAGAACAGTAGGTCTTTTCGAAAACCGCTTAGGTGCACTTTCAGATGAGAAGCAAAAGGACGGACGTGAACTTGCAAAAGCAATTGCTGAATACGCGATCGAATGTTCACTGAATAAAGTATTTGCTTCTGAAACACTGGATTACGTAGTTGATGAAGGCGTTCAAATCCATGGCGGATACGGCTTCATGTCAGAATACGAGATCGAGGGAGCATACCGTGATTCCCGTATTAACCGTATTTTTGAGGGAACAAACGAGATCAACCGCTTGCTTGTTCCAGGTACACTCGTTAAAAAGGCGATGAAGAATGAACTGCCATTGATTCAAAAAGCAACTGCTCTTCAGCAAGAACTGATGATGCTTATGCCTGTAGAAGTCGGTACTGAACCACTGGATCAAGAAAAGTACTTAGTCTCTATGGCTAAGAAAATTTTCTTGATGACTGCTGGTCTTGCTGTCCAAAAATTTGGTCCTAAGCTTGAGCAGGAGCAAGAAGTATTAGCGAATCTTGCGGATATTATCAGCGAGATTTACAGCATGGAATCTGTACTGCTGCGTACGGAAAAAGCCATCAGTAAGTTTGGAGCAGAAAAGGCAAAACAAAAGCTTCTTTACACTGAAGTGTATTGCCAGGAAGCCTTCAACCGCATTGAAGCACATGCGAAGGAATCCATCATTGCTGTTGAAGAAGGGGATATGCTGCGCATGATGCTTTCTGCATTAAAGAAGCTGACACGCCATACGCCTGTGAATGTGATCAAGAAGAAGCGCGAAATCGCTGTATTGCTTCTTGAAGAAGAACGCTACGTTGTTTAATTAATTTTTATTTACGCCAACCTTCAAAAAAACCTTTTCCCTCTTGCTTTGCAGGAGGGACTTTTTTTATTTAAGGCTTTTTCGGTAAAGAAGTGGTTGATTTCCGCTCCAATTTTTAGTGGAAATGAGGTGATTCTACAAAAAACTAATTATATCAGGTTGACACAGCGTAAAGCGCTCAAATCAGGTACACTTTAGGGTGCCGAAACTGTTTTCAAATGATACCTACTAGGGTATTCAATCAAATCTAAGAGGGCGATTCCAGAAAAAATCAGCATCAATCCAGAAATTCGTTCAGTTTATCCACGAGATTTAGGTCGCAATCCAAAAATTTAAGGTATTTATCCGCGAGTTTACAACCATCGACAAATTCTGCGCCTCCATATACCCTCGCCCAATAATGGAACCCACCAAGAAAGCCACTCTGCTTCATGGTAGGGAAAGACTTATTATAGAATGAGTTTAAGTTGTGTAAAATTTCTTGTTTTATTGGTGACACTAGTTTGTGGTACTATGAAAAGGGGTGATATAATGCTACTGACAGTATACGAATATCCAAAATGCTCAACATGCCAAAAAGCAAAAAAATGGCTTAAAGAAAATGAAGTAGCCTTTCAGCCTGTACATATCGTGGACAACCCTCCGTCAAAGGAAGAACTTAAAGATTTAGTTCAAAAGAGCGGGTTGGAGATTAAAAAATTCTTTAATACAAGCGGCATGAAGTACCGTGAATTAGGTATGAAAGAGAAAATGAAAACGGCTTCAGATGACGAACTTCTTGAACTATTAGCATCTGATGGCATGCTGATCAAAAGGCCGATTGCAACAGATGGAAAAAATGTAACAGTGGGCTTTAAGGAAGAACAGTACGAAAACACTTGGAAAAAGTAAAATTGTTGCTGACTATGATAAAAATATTTATTGTAGTTACTATAAAAACAAAGAAAAGCTGGAGGGATTACACATGGAATTTCCAAAAGAGTTACGCTATTCAGAAGAGCACGAGTGGACTAAAACAGAAGACGGCAATAAAGTTCGTATCGGTATTACGGCATTTGCACAAGACGAACTTGGAGATATCGTGTTTGTTGAGCTTCCTGAAGTTGGAGATGAGCTTACAGCGGACGAGCCTTTCGGCAGTGTAGAATCTGTAAAAACAGTTTCTGAGCTATATGCTCCTGTATCAGGAAAAGTTGTAGAAGTAAATGCAGACCTTGATGACAGCCCAGAATTAGTTAACGAATCTCCATATGAGAAAGCATGGATGGTAGTTGTTGAACTTTCAGATTCCTCTGAGCTTGAAAAATTAATGACAGCTGAACAATATGAGGAATTAATTAAAGAAGATTAATGAAATTAATCTCTTCAGGAAAGAATAGGCTTATTGCTCATTTCTTTTTTGGAGGGATTTTTTTATGAACGATAGAAGAGATGTAACTTCACGAGTATTTGGCAAAATGAAGGGCGGCTCAATGTCGCTTTACCTCGATCAAAATGAGATCGGTCAGATTCGATTTACGAACCAAGGGAATATGTATGAAATGGCTGAGGGTTTTGAATTCGATGCAGACAAAATCTATAAACGCGAAAAGCCAGCTGAAATTCCTAATCCAACAAAATATGTAGACGAGTGCGATAAAGGCTGGTGCTAGCAAACGGATAGGATGATATTGAAATCATCCTCTTCTTTTGTTAAGGCTGTTTTCGCAAACTTTGTTGCTCTTTTAAGTAGTTGATTTCCGCTCCAGGTTGCTTCGCTTTCCGCGGGGCGTGCGGTGAGCCCCTTGCCGCTTTGCGCCATTAAGGGTCTCACCCGACCGCTCGTCCCGCAGGAGTCTTGCACCTTCCACTCCAATCAATTTTTCAATGATGAGAAAGAACAAAATTACTTAAAAGCAACAATTTTTTAGAAAAGAGCCTTTGTTAAAAATAGATTGGTGAAATTAAAGAGTAATTTGGTGAAATTAATGAGCGATTAGGCGAAATTAATTGTGCAATTCGTCAAATTATCCAAGAAAGTGGTCAAATTATCAGTACCTACCTTCAAATTAATTCAAAAAATCCCACGATTGAACCGTGACTAGACATTTACCGCCCAGCGGTTCCGCCTTTGGCACCGATGTTTTGATAAAAGCTCTTGTCATGGGTTTTCGAGGTGGCTTGTCCGCCTTTTTGTCCGATTTTTTGATAAAAATCTTTGTTATGTGATAGGGAAGTTGATTTCCCGCCTTTTCTGCCGATTTCTTGATAAAATGCTTCCTGATGAGTTTCTGCGGTTGATCTTCCCCCTTTTTTACCGATCTGCTGGTAAAATTCCTTGCCATGTGATTTTGAAGTCTTTTTTCCACCAAGACGTCCTGCCTCTGCTCTAGTCATTTTTTCTGTCATAGCCATTGGTAATCTCCTCCTTTTATACGAATTAAATTTCTCGATGTATTCCTTGATTAGCCTTTATGGAAGAGATTAAAACGCGATTGCACGCAATTAGGCCGATTAGCATACTGCTGTAAATTTGGGGTAGTAATATAGTAAAAAGGGGAATAGTAATAAAGAACATCTCTTGCAGGATTTTAATAATATAAAGCAAATATATATTTAAGCGATGCATTCATTTAATAGTTCTTCAATGTATAGGAGAGATGAGTAATGAATGGAAGCATGAATAAAGTAATCATTGTCGAAGGGAAATCAGATAAGGATAAGCTTTCTGCAATCTTAGATGAACCGGTTGAAATTATTTGTACGAATGGCACGTTAGGTTTAGATAAATTAGAAGAGCTTGCATTAGCAATTGAAGATCGAGATGTTTATATACTTGTGGATGCCGATGAAGCAGGTCATAAATTACGAAAACAGCTTCAGCGAGAGCTCCCGAATGCAGAGCATTTATATATTAATAAGATGTACAGAGAAGTTGCAACAACACCTCTTATGTACTTGGCGAAAGTATTAGTTGGTGCTCATTTTAATATTCACAAAAATTGTTTAGGATGAAATGATGCTATCTTCACATGAATTAAATATATCTTTGCAAATTAACTCCTCCCGAAAAGAAATTGACAAAAAAGGGAGGCTTGTTTCAATAGGTTGTAGGAAATCCTCTTATCCCCCATGCGTTTTCAACGTGTTTATTATAAAGGGAAAGGAGGATTTCTTTTTTAATTACAGGATTTAAAAAGGTGAAGTGATTCTTAAAAATGACACAAAAACAAAGCAAGCCGTTAACCATCATCTAAGAATTCGTGATATCCTTATTTCAGAATCGAAATAAAAATCACAATTGATGGAAGAAGGCGGCCATCTGGTGAAGATGATAGGCTGCTTCATACCATTTTATAAATAACGAGGTTATATATGAAAGAAATCAATAGAACGAATTGGGAACATATTATCGAGCAATCCATACATAAACCTTTCTTTCTCTACTTGGAAACACCATTATGCGGTACATGCAAGATGGGTAAAAAAATGATGGAAGTAGCCATAGAGACTGTTCGAGCTCAAAGAGGAATCAACCTGCAGACTGGAGTATGCAATATAAATGAGATGCCGGAACTTGCAGACCAATATGGAATCACGAGTGTCCCTTGTTTAATGGTTTTATCGAGAGGGATGGCAGTAAAAAAGATTTATGCTCTTCAATCGGCCGGAAATATTTATCATATGATGATGGATTTCTTAAATAAGGAAAAATAATTTGTAATAAAATGTGGGAAAAGCCCCATATTTCATTAAGGTTCTCTTAATTCTTTTGAAAAATGATTTTTTAGGGGGTTTTTCCTTAAGAAAAATATGGTAAATGAATGTCTCCTGCACACTTCTCTGTAACATAAAGAAGTGTGTATTTTTAATTCGAAAAATTAGTCAGACCTTGTCGGAATAAGGGGTTTTTAAGTTAGAGAGTTAGTTATCAGTTTTTTTCGTCTATTCAGTTATTTAACAAGAAAGTCACAAATGTTACGAGCCTTGTAATATTGTTATAGAACTGTATCCTACAAATGTCAAAAGTCGTGGTATAAATGAATAGGAGAGCTTGTTACATGTTTGCTCCCGAACGATTAGTGGTAAATAAGAATGATTTTACGAAAACAAAAAAAACGAAGACGAATGAAAGCAGAAGTAATTTTTTTAGCAGGGGTGATTGATAATCATGGCATCTTTAAATTTAAATGCAGTATTTCCTATAGCAAAGAACAAAATGACAAGCATAGAAGATAAAGTATTAACGATCCAGGAAAGAAATGATGAAAAATTAAGAAATGAACTGATTGGCGATTACCAGCCATTCATTAAAAAAGTTACATCAAAAGTGTGCAGTCAATATATAGATCGAACAATGGATGAGTTTAGTGTAGGTCTTTTTGCCTTTAATGAAGCGATAGATCAATATCAAGAAGGACAAGGAAGCCGCTTCTTATCCTTTGCAGATATGGTTATTAGACGACGTGTCATTGATTACATCCGTAAAGAAGTTCGTCAAAATCGATTAATTTTTCTTCAGCCGGATGAAGAAGACGAAGAAGGCCGTTTAGAAGAAAGCTATGCTGAACAAAAAGCAGCAATGGATCATTTTGAAGATCAGATCCAAGTAGAAAACCGTGTTTATGAAATAGAAGAATATCAAAAACTTTTAAAAACTTTTGGACTAAACTTTAAAGTTCTAAGCAAACATTGTCCAAAGCATGTGGACGCACGTGAAAATGCAAAAGAAATTGCTCGTCTTTTAGCAGAAAATGAAGAACTTGCCGCATTTTTAAAGGAAAAAAAGCAATTGCCGATAAAAGATTTATTAAATATGGTATCCTGTAGTCGTAAAACCATAGAGAGAAATCGAAAGTATATAATAGCGGTATCATTAATATATTTAGGCGATTTCCAAGCGCTGAAATCTTACATTCAGCCTTAAGGTGAGGTATACATGATTACACGGCAGGGGAATTACTCCTCTTGCCTGTAATTACTACTGATCCTGCAACTAGCGGGAGGGATACAATTGAAAAGCGGCAGCGGCATTGTAATAGAGGTTAACAACAGAAAAGCAACTTTGCTTATGAAAGATGGAACATTTGTAACATTACGAGTACCAGCAGGCAAAAATCCATCAGTGGGCAGAGAGTATCAGGCTTCTTATTTTTCGGAAAACAGAAAAAGAAGTCTTTTTGTGTTGCCATCCGTAGCCGCGATACTTGCTGTTGTTCTTTTATCAGGATTGATCCCGACTGGAACCCAGTCAGCAGCAGCGGCCTATGTAAGCTTTGATATTAATCCGAGCTTAGAAGTAGGCGTTAATGAGGAAATGCAGGTTATCCAAATAGATGCATTTAATGACGAAGCCAGAAACATCATAAAAAAATATAATTTGAATGTTGATAGGGATTTTTCATTTGAGAACTTTGCTGATCAACTAATAACAGCTTACGAAAAAGAAGGCTATATGAAAACCGAACACTCGATGCTCATTACAACAATTTCAAGTGAAGAAGGCAATGATAAAACTGAAGCAGCACTTGATAAAGCCGTAAATTCAATCGTGAAAAAAACTGTTGTAAAATACCCAGTCGCAATTACGGTATCAGAGTCTGATTCTGACACTCGTGAAAAAGCAAAAAAGCTTGGAGTGTCTCCAGGAAAATATAAAGCATTCCAAACCGCAAACATAAACGGCAAGACTTTAAAAGAAGAAAAAATAAAAGAAGTCAATTTCCAAGAGCTTAAAGTGAATACTTTATCCTCTAATGACATAAAAAGCATACCACATCCAAGAAAAATTAAAACTGACGCTAATGAAAGTAAGAAGGAATTAAAGATAGCTGTGCCTAAAAAAGCAGTCAGTAAACAAAAAGAAGTTAAAAAGCTCAAAGAGAATCATCACAATCAAGACAATCACCACAACAAGAAACAAGAAAAATTAGTACAGCCTAAAGAAAAAAAGTTAAATAACGATGGTAAAAAGCATCAAAATCGTCCTTTTAACAGCAATAAACAAAAGAATAATGGACAACATAACCGAAACCCGGACAAACATCACAAGAAAAATCAGCAGGATCGCAATAAACAGGGTAATAATAAACAGGATCGCGACAAACATAGAAACAAACATTAGCACTAAATATGGTTTATAGTGTCGGAAATACAAAAACGAATTTTCCAGACTGTCGAACACTTTATAAAGGTAAACAATAAGCTCCTCTCGAAAAAGGTGAAGTAACAACCTATTCGGGGGGATTTTATATGCTGGATGTCACCTTCTTTGAAAGACAGATTGGAAAAAGTCCATATTTGCCATTGTATAACATTCCGGTTAAACCTAGATTTAGTTTAAATGATGAAACCACATTGAGGATCGATTACAGTGAAGGTGAACGTAATCGCATCGTCGTTTTCAAAGGGAATCCTAAGTATCTGTCAATGATGCTAGAGGGGAAAATGAAGCTTACAACACTCCTTCGACAAGAGATGATCGAATTTCACGGAACGTTAAGGCAGCGGCTGAAATGGGAAGCTATATTTTACTTAAGTTCTCATTGGGAACAAATATCTGCAGGCATATTGATTAAAAGTGTTAAAAATGTTTGACACGAATCGACAGTGGTGATATTATTCTTCACAGTGATTCAAAAAAAATGCAACGCTTTAACTTAATAACGCAACGCTTTAACTTATCACGAGAGGTGGAGGGACTGGCCCTATGAAACCCGGCAACCGCTAGTTGTATGTGTCGTACATACTGACTAGAAAGGTGCCAATTCCTGCAAGGCATTAAATGTCTTGGGAGATGAGGAGAACGAGCATAGAATATTATATGCCTTTCTGCTCATATTGAAGCAGAAGGGCATTTTTTATTTAGCTGTTTTCGTAAACTTTGTTGCTTTTGAAAGTAGTTGATTTCCGTTTCAGGATGCTCGCTTTCCGAGGGGCGTGCGGTGAGCCTCCTTTACGCTTTGCGAAATTAGGAGTCTCACCTGTCCCGATGATCCCGCAGGAGTCTCGCACCTTGCACTCCAATCAACTGGTCAATGAAGAGCCATTAAGCGACAACTTTTTGAAAAGAGGCTTTAATATAACGAATTACGTACTAGGAAATGAGGTTAGTTCTTTGATTAATTTACATTCAGTCCGTAAAGTCTTTCAAACCAAAGATGGTGAAGTTAAGGCTGTTGATACGGTAGATTTAAACATAAAACAAGGTGAAATTTACGGCATTATTGGGTACAGCGGAGCAGGTAAAAGTACTCTGATCCGAATTCTCAATATGCTGGAAAGACCGACAAGCGGTACGGTTACCATCGGCGGAAAAAATATGTCTGAGCTATCTTCAAAAAAACTAAGAGAAGCTAGACAGGAAATAAGTATGATATTTCAGCACTTCAACCTTTTATGGTCAAGAACCGTTAGAGAGAACATTGCTTTCCCGTTAGAAATTGCAGGATATCCGAAAGACAAAATTAAGAAGCGTGTGGACGAGCTGATTGATCTAGTCGGATTAGAAGGCAGAGGCGGCTCGTACCCTTCACAGCTCAGCGGAGGTCAAAAACAGCGTGTTGGTATTGCGAGAGCACTTGCTAATAATCCGAAAGTTTTATTATGTGATGAAGCGACTTCAGCACTTGATCCAAAAACAACGGACAGCATTTTAGATCTTTTAGTAGAAATTAATCAGAAGTTAGGTTTAACCATTGTGTTGATCACTCATGAAATGCATGTTATACGAAAGATCTGTCACCGCGTTGCGGTAATGGAAAAAGGAAAAGTTGTTGAAGAAGGCGATGTGCTGAACGTCTTTAAAAATCCTAAAGAATCCATTACGAAGGATTTTGTAAAACAGGTTACAGAACCAGAAGAAACAGTGGATACAATTAAGCAGTTTATAGAGGAGTTCCCTGAGGGCAGAATTGTTCAGCTTACATTTGTGGGAGGGCGTGCTGGCCAGCCTTTAATCACAGAGCTGATTCGTAATTTTGAAGTGGATGTTAATATCCTGCAGGGTAAAATTACTCAAACTCAAAATGGTCCATACGGTACGTTGTTTATCCAAATTAAAGGTTCTGAAGCGGCACTTTCTAACGCTATGGAATTTTTAAATAGTGTTCAGGTAGAAGTTGAGGTGATTCATAATGCTTAGTTCATGGTTCACAAACGTTCAGTGGGATGTTGTTTTAGAAGCAACGAAAGAGACTTTATATATGTCAGCTATTTCAGTACTTGTAACATTCGTTTTAGGTCTCGCTCTTGGGCTTGCATTATATTTAACAGCTCCCGGCAACCTATGGGAAAACAAATTCTTAAATAGCATCATTGCAATTATTGTAAATGTGTTCCGGTCTATTCCGTTTATTATATTAATCATTTTGCTGATTCCTTTTACGCGCTTTATTGTAGGAACAATGCTTGGAGCAGAAGCAGCATTGCCGGCTTTAATTGTCGGAGCAGCTCCGTTTTACGCACGTATGGTTGAGATTGCTTTGAGAGAAATTAATAAAGGAGTAATTGAAGCAGCGAAATCAATGGGTGCCACAAACACTCAAATAATTTTTAAAGTCCTTATTCCTGAAAGCACTCCAGCACTTGTTTCTGGTATTACCGTCACTGCGATTGCTCTTGTAAGCTACACAGCAATGGCTGGTGTAGTTGGAGCAGGTGGACTTGGAAACCTTGCTTATATGGAAGGCTACCAGCGGGATAATGCAGATGTAACTTTAGTTTCAACTGTTCTGATCTTGGTCATCGTATTTGTTATTCAATGGATAGGAGATCGATTCACAACAGCTTTAGATAAAAGATAAGCACAAACAACAAGGAGGAAATCACATGAAAAAAGTATTTTCTATTATTTTGCTTGCTGTAGTTGTTGCAGCTCTAGCAGCTTGCGGCAATAAAACTGAAGGCGGCATCAGCGACGAAAAACTGATCGTCGGGGCATCAAACGTACCACATGCTGAAATTCTTGAAGAAGCAAAACCACTTCTTAAAGAAAAAGGTGTAGAGCTTGAGATTAAAACGTTCCAGGATTATGTACTTCCAAACAAATCTTTAGATGAAAAAGAAATCGGAGCAAACTACTTCCAGCACGTTCCTTATTTAGAATCACAAATGAAAGACCATGGCTATAAATTTGAAAACGCAGGCGGCATCCACATTGAGCCGATCGGTGTTTATTCTAAAAAGTATAAGTCACTAGATGAATTGCCAGAAGGCGCTACAATCATCATGTCTAACTCAGTAGCTGACCATGGGCGTATGCTTGGTCTTTTAGAAAAAGAAGGCTTAATTAAGGTAAAAGAAGGCGCTGGTACTGAAGCGCAAGTTAAAGATATTGTAGAAAATCCAAAAAAATTAAAGTTTAAAGCAGACGTTGATGCAGGAATGCTTCCAAAAGCATATAAAAACGGTGAAGGCGATGCAGTACTGATCAACACTAACTATGCGATTGATGCAGGTCTTAATCCTCAAAAAGACGCTATTGCAATTGAAGGCTCAGATTCTCCATTCGTAAACATCATTGCAGTGCGTGAAGGAGATAAAGATAAGAAATCTATTAAAGCTCTAGTTGAAGTATTGCGTTCAAAAGAAATTCAAGATTTCATTGAAAAGAAATACGAAGGTGCAGTAGTGCCTGTAACTAAATAAATGAATGAAGGGTGTCTCCGCATGAGTAGGCACTCTTTTTGTTTTGTCTTTTTCAGACGGCCCTATAAATGGATTAAAATGGAAAGATGTGTGATGAAGACGTATTTTTATGTGATCGTGTATTTCTTTAAAGAATCCTTTCTCCTTACATATCAGCCACAAAAATAACCCATACTAATCCTGTTTACTAAAACGTGACAGGAGTGTAGCGACGACATGAAACAAGAAGACCAACAGATGCCAGGATCAAACTCTGCACAGTACCACCTTATCCGGTATAAAGAAGGTTTAGGAAAATATAACGAAAATATGCCTGAATTAACGCATGCATACAATGAATTTACGCGCCACTGTTTCAAGGAAGGCGAAATTTCCGAAAAATATAAACAGCTTATTGCACTGGGAATCAGTATTTATTCTCAAGATGAGTATTGCATCATTTATCATACAAAGGGATGTCTGGATCAAGGATGTTCTGAAAATGAAATCTTGGAAGCTGTAGGCGTTTCTGCCGCATTTGGCGGTGGAGCAGCTATGAGCCAGGGAGTAACCCTTGTTCAGGAATGTATTAAAGAGCTAAATAAACCACGCCATTAAATTTTCCATACATTAACAGGTTTTATTCATGTTTAAAAAGGTAATGGAAGTAATGTAGCGGATTCAGCAGGATTCTAAAGGGATGTTTATAGTCTATAGATGAAAGCACGCATTACCCTTTCACAAAACTTTGCATTGCATCACATGCAGGTTGTGGATCTGATGAGTTGCTGATAAGCTATAACTATCTAAACTCGAAAGGATTGATTCATTATCCACCCCATAAAAATAAAGCATACATCTGAAATGGAAAAAGCAATGCACCAATCACATGGTTGCGGTTTTGCAGAGTATGAAAGGGACTTGGAGAAGCGGTTAGATGTTGAGAAAGACCGTGAAAAGGAATATAAAAAAGGTTTAGAAGTAGCGGCTGATGCAACTAGAAATCATACGCCGTAAAGATAGGGAATAAAAACAAAAGGCTGACTCAAAAGGTGAAATTATGCCTAATGAGTTAGCCTTTTTTCGAATTTCACAACTAAACAAGGTATTATATGAACACAATGTTAAAGTTCATGGCTCGTTCCCTTGAACATACTTTTCATTTGTTATAAGATTAGAATGAGAATAAATTGAGAATGGCTATTTGATGCCTTACTTCAAAAATCTTAAGAATGATTTCTTAATGGAGGTTGTATTATGTCAGCACCTAATTTAAAGATTGAAGATCTTCGTGTATCGATTGAAGATAAAGAGATTATTAAAGGTTTAGATCTCGAAATAAATGGTGGAGAAATCCATGCAATCATGGGGCCGAACGGAACAGGTAAGTCTACTCTTTCTGCAGCGTTAATGGGGCACCCGAAATACGAAGTAACATCAGGGAAGGTTACATTCAATGGTGAAGACCTTTTAGAAATGGAAGTTGATGAGCGTGCACAAGCTGGTCTATTCCTAGCTATGCAATATCCATCAGAAGTAAGCGGTATTACGAATGCAGACTTCCTTCGTTCTGCAATTAATGCAAAGCGTGAAGAAGGCGACGAAATTTCACTAATGAAGTTCATCCGTGAGTTAGACAAGAAGATGGATCACCTTGAAATGGATAACGCTTTCGCTCACCGTTACTTAAACGAAGGATTCTCTGGCGGAGAAAAGAAGCGTAACGAAATTCTGCAAATGATGATGCTTGAGCCGAAATTAGCAATCCTTGATGAAATCGACTCAGGACTAGATATCGATGCTCTTAAAGTAGTAGCAAAAGGTGTTAATGAAATGCGCAGTCCTGATTTCGGATGCTTAATCATTACTCACTACCAGCGTTTATTGAACTACATTACACCAGACAAAGTACACGTAATGATGCAAGGCCGTATTGTGAAATCTGGAGGACCTGAACTCGCTCAGCGCCTTGAAGCTGAAGGTTATGACTGGATTAAAGAAGAGTTAGGTATTAAAGACGAAACTGTCGGTCAAGAAGCGTAAGCAATAAGGGGGACTATACATGTCAGTTGATACGAGCCTAAGATTTGATAAGGACTACGTAAACGGTTTTTCAAGCAGCAGACAGGAACCCGCTTGGCTGCAGGAGCTTCGTTTGCAGGCATTGGAATTGGCTCAAAATCTGCCAATGCCTAAACCGGATAAAACAAAGATTGATAAATGGAACTTTACAGATTTCAAACATGAAGCAACGGGAAATGCTGTAGCTTTCAATGAACTTCCAGAAGACGTTAAAGCATTGATTGGTTCTGAAGAAGATGCGAAAAACGTTCTTGTTATCCATAACGGTACACCAGTGTATTTTGCATTGGAGCAAGAAGTTAAAGACCAAGGAGTTATTTACACGGATCTCTTAACAGCTGCAAAAGAACATGAAGACTTAGTTAAAAAGTACATCATGAAAGCAGTTGCTGTTGATGAAAACCGTTTAACAGCATTGCATGCAACATTATTTTTGAACGGTGCGTTTCTTTACGTTCCTAAAAATGTAGAACTGTCTGCACCGATTCAAGCTGTTTATTATCAAGATAATGAAGCAGCACTGTTTAACCATGTAATTCTTGCAGCAGAAGATAACAGCTCAGTAACTTATGTAGAAAATTACCTTTCTACTAACGATAATACGGAGTCAGCAGCAAACATCGTTTCTGAAGTATATGCAGGCGCTGGTGCGAAAGTGGTTTATGGAGCAGTGGATAACCTTGCAAAAGGAATGACAACTTACGTGAACCGCAGAGGCAGTGCAGAAAAAGATGCTCGAATCGAGTGGGCGCTCGGTCAGTTTAATGACGGAAATACCGTTTCTGATAACACGACACACCTTATTGGAGATGGATCATTTACTGATACGAAAACTGTTACGATTGGACGCGGAGATCAAAAGCAAAACTTCGTTGCGCAAATCTTTAACCACGGAAAACATTCTGAAGGTTACATTTTGACTCACGGGGTAATGAAAGATAATGCAAGCTCTATTTTTAACGGTATTACAAAAATTGAGCACGGCGCTACAAAATCTCATGGTGAGCAGACAGAACGTGTTCTTATGTTAAGTGAAAAAGCACGCGGTGATGCTAATCCGATTCTTTTAATTGATGAAGATGACGTTACAGCAGGGCATGCTGCATCTGTAGGCCGAATCGATCCGCTGCAAATGTTTTATCTAATGAGCCGCGGAATTTCGAAAGCGGAAGCAGAACGTCTTATCATTCATGGATTCTTGGCACCAGTTGTTAGCCAAATGCCTTTAGAATCTGTTAAAAATCGTCTAGTAGAGGTTATTGAAAGGAAAGTGCGCTAACATGAGTGCAAAGGAATGGAGAAAGCTGTTTCCTATCCTCGATCAGGAAGTTAACGGCAAACCTCTTGTCTACCTTGACAGCGCAGCCACTTCACAAAAACCGATACAAGTTATAGAAGCTTTAGATAAGTACTATAAGGAATATAATTCGAATGTTCACCGCGGTGTGCATACTCTTGGAACTCGTGCAACTGATGGATACGAAGGAGCACGTGAAAAAGTTCGCCGTTTTATCGGTGCTAAATCAACGCAAGAGATTATTTTCACACGCGGAACAACTACCGCAATAAATACTGTTGCAAGAAGCTATGGAATGGCAAACCTTTCAGAAGGTGATGAGATTGTGATTACTCCCATGGAGCATCACAGCAACATCATCCCATGGCAGCAAGTTGCGAAAGTGACTGGAGCAACGCTAAAATACATTCCTTTACAGCCAGATGGGACGATTGATCTCCAAGATGTTGAAAAAACGGTAACAGAGCATACTAAAATTGTCTCAGTTATGCAGGTTTCTAACGTGTTGGGAACAATCAATCCAATTAAAGAGATCGCAGCGATCGCTCATAAGAACGGTGCTGTGATGGTAGTTGACGGTGCTCAAAGTGCTCCGCATATGAAAGTGGATGTCCAAGATCTTGACTGTGATTTCTTTGCTTTCTCTGCTCACAAAATGTGCGGACCAACAGGCATTGGTGTTCTATACGGGAAAAAAGCACTTCTTAATAAAATGGAACCAGTGGAATTCGGCGGAGAGATGATCGATTTTGTTGGTTTGCAGGAATCAACGTGGAAAGAGCTTCCTTGGAAGTTTGAAGGCGGTACTCCTATTATCGCAGGCGCGATTGGGTTAGGTGCAGCAATCGATTTTCTCGAAGACATCGGATTGGATAACATTTTAAAACTAGAGCATGAACTGGCTGATTATGCGATGGAACGATTATCTGAACTTGATGGAGTTACGATTTTTGGACCTAAGCATCGCGCTGGTCTTGTAACCTTTAACCTGGACGATGTGCATCCGCATGATGTAGCTACAGTCCTTGATTCGGAAGGGATTGCTGTCCGTGCCGGCCACCATTGTGCACAGCCGCTTATGAAATGGCTTGATGTAACAGCGACAGCTCGTGCAAGCTTTTACCTGTATAACACTGAAGATGACGTCGATGCTTTCATAAAAGGACTCACAACAGCAAAGGAGTATTTCGGTCATGTCTTCTAATTTAGATCAGCTTTACCGGCAAGTCATTATGGACCATTACAAAAATCCCCGCAATAAAGGGATTTTAGAAGATGGTGCCTTAAACATTAATATGAATAACCCGACATGCGGCGACCGTATCCAGCTTACTTTAAAAGTAGAAGATGGAAAGATCGAGTCTGCTAAATTTGACGGTGAAGGATGTTCCATCAGTCTGGCATCAGCATCAATGATGACGCAAGCAGTAAAAGGACTTCCAGTCGAAGATGCTTTAAAACTTGCTAAGGTCTTTTATGATATGATGTTAGGGAACGACTATGACGATGCATCCTATGATCTAGGTGACATCGAGGCTCTTCAAGGAGTTTCAAAATTTCCTGCCCGCATTAAGTGTGCTACACTCGCATGGAAGGCGATGGAACAGGGAGTAGGAAAAAAAGAGGAAGAGTAAGTTTCTCTTGATATTGAGAATTAGAGTGCCAATCCAGTAAGGAGGGATTCTGCAATGGCTAAGAAAATGCCGGATATCGGCGAATATAAATATGGTTTTAGAGATAAAGACGTATCCATTTTCAGATCTAAGCGTGGTTTGACAAAAGAGATCGTTGAAGAAATTTCACGCATAAAGAGTGAACCAGAGTGGATGCTTGAATTCCGTTTGAAGTCATTAGAGCAGTTCTACAAAATGCCGATGCCGCAATGGGGCGGAGACATGAAGGACTTAAATTTTGATGATATTACGTATTACGTTAAGCCATCTGAAAAATCCGAGAAATCTTGGGATGAAGTACCTGCTGAAATCAAGGCTACTTTTGACAAGCTTGGAATTCCAGAAGCTGAACAAAAATATCTTGCAGGTGTATCTGCACAATATGAATCTGAAGTTGTTTATCACAACATGAAAGAAGACCTTTCTGATTTAGGGATTCTTTTCACAGATACAGATACAGCTTTAAAAGAGCACGAAGAGATCTTCCGTGAGCATTTCGGAACGATTATTCCGCCATCTGATAATAAGTTCTCAGCACTAAACTCTGCAGTATGGTCTGGTGGATCTTTCATTTACGTACCTAAAGGCGTAAAATGTGATACTCCGCTTCAAGCATACTTCCGAATCAACTCTGAAAACATGGGTCAGTTCGAGCGTACGCTTATCATTGCAGATGAAGACAGCTCAGTACACTACGTAGAAGGTTGTACAGCGCCAGTTTATTCGACAAACTCACTTCATAGTGCAGTAGTTGAAATAATCGTTAAAAAGAACGCTTATTGCCGTTACACGACGATTCAAAACTGGGCGAACAACATCTACAACCTAGTTACAAAGCGTGCTGTAGCTGAAGAGAACGCAACGATGGAATGGGTTGATGGAAACATCGGATCTCGTCTAACGATGAAATATCCAGCTGTTATCATGAAAGGCCGTGGTGCGAAAGGTACTATTCTATCGATCGCAATCGCTGGTAAAGGACAGCATCAGGATGCAGGGGCAAAAGTATTGCACCTTGCACCAGACTGTTCGTCTACAATCGTATCGAAGTCGATCTCTAAGCATGGCGGTAAAGTAACTTACCGTGGTATTGCTCACTTCGGACGTAAATCTGACGGATCTAAATCAAACATTAAGTGTGACACGCTTATCATGGATAACCAATCCACATCAGATACGATTCCGTACAACGAGATTTTAAACAACAACATTACGCTTGAGCACGAAGCAACTGTATCTAAGGTTTCAGAAGATCAGTTATTCTACCTCATGAGCCGTGGTGTTTCTGAACAGGAAGCAACAGAAATGATCGTAATGGGCTTCATCGAGCCTTTTACAAAAGAGCTTCCAATGGAATATGCAGTTGAAATGAACCGTCTTATCAAGTTCGAGATGGAAGGTTCAATCGGATAAAGTCTGAAAAGCCTTGGTATATAAGGAATATACCAAGGCTTTTTTGTGTGTAAATTAGTGTCGTGCCCCAATTTGAAATCTTTTTTTGCTTTTTAAGTTTAAAAAATCTTCTTATTCAACAATGCCAGTAATAGAAGGTCAATAGATAAGCCTAAAAAAGTTTAAAACGATATGTTGCAATAAAAATGAACAAACTAAATAAGCTTCAAACTTGAATTTTAATTTATTGTAATTAAAGGAATTTATTAGTTTGGTTTATTTATACTTTAAATGCATTTTTACGATGTAATGATGCATAAATTCAATGGATAAGCTTGTATGCACAAGCAATAATAGCCGCTTTATGTGGTTTTCCTTCTTCGCGCTTTTTAAGTTCTTAGTTTTGGATTGCGATTTCTCCTCTTTTGTTTTAGCCGGCAGTCCCTTATCCTAACTGATAGTTTCATAGCTTCGCTTTTTATACGGGATCACGGTCCCAACCAGCCTCAAACTTGTTTCTACAAGTAGGTGGTGAACAGTATTACGGACGGGATCTTGGTCCCACGGGCCAGACCCTTGAAGCACAGTTGAAGTACTTATGACCAATATCTGAAAACTCACCTTTCATTGCAATCGTTCTAAAAAAAGGGGATTAAAAACCACAAGTTGTGGTCTTTTTATTTGCAATGATCCAGTGCATAAAGGAAATAAAGGAGTACAATCTGGAAAAAGGTGAATAATATTCCTGTGTTGTAAAGGATTTTAGCCGAACTGTTTTATAGTAAGGAATCAAGAATAATACCTATTTAAAGGTGAGATGATGAAAAAATTTGTTGAGTATGTTTTTTTAACTTTGGGGGCGTCAATTGTTGCTATGGGATTAGAAACGATGTTAGCACCAAACGGGCTAGTAGATGGTGGTGTAACAGCGTTATCAATTATGGCCAATGCTTTATGGGGAATCCCAATTTATGTTGTATTTTTGGGCTTAAATATTCCTATCTTAATTTTTACAGCTAAAGAAGTGGGTAAAACCTTTGTCATAAGAACTCTATATGCAAATATCATTACTACCGTTGGTTTAGTACTATTTAAATCGATTCCTCCTATTACTCAATCTGAAGTATTAATTGTTTTATACGGTGGGGTAATCTTAGGAGTTGGGATAGGAATCGTTGTAAAGTTTGGCGGTGCAATAGATGGCACTGAAATGCTGGCGATTTGGTTTAACAAACACTATCGATTTCCGATTGCCTCATTTTTATTAGTCGTGAATGCTTTCATATTTACGATTGCAGCGCTTGTCTATTCATTGGAACAGGCCATGCTTTCTCTGGCGGTTTTTTATATAGTGACGAAAATGATTAATTATGTTTTAGATGGATTAAATCGTGGGAAATCTGTCATGATCATTTCAGAAAAACCGGATGAAGTTGGAGATAATATTATCAATCATTTAAATATCAGCATCACATTTTTATATGGAGAAGGCGGTTTTTTAGGGGAAAGAAAGAAGGTTATTTATTGTATAACGAACAGGTTTATTTTTTCCAAATTACAAAGTGTCGTTTTAGCAGCAGATCCATCAGCTATTATGGAGGCATCCTATGTTTGTGAAACATCTGGTATAGATAGGTCGCTTATATTACCGAAAGCCCCCCCTTCTAACAATAAATCGTAATATTTGCTTACATTAGTTAGCATCCTATTTGATACTAGAGATTAGAAAGTTTGTATATTATATATGAATAAAGGAGGTTATGACGTTGTCATTAAAAGGAAAAAGAGTGGTTGTTTTAGGAGGTACATCTGGTATTGGTTTAGCGGCTGCTAAGGCGTTTCTCGATGAATCCGCTCAAGTCATTATTGCTAGCCGTTCTGCTTCAAAATTATCTGACGCAAAAATGAAGCTTGGTGGTAACGTAGAGGGCTATGAAATCGACTTTCGCAGCGAGGAAAAGGTTGCAGACTTTTTCAAGAAGGTTGGGAAATTTGATCACCTGGTGGTTACTGCAGGTGAAGGCGCTATGGGTCACTTTAGCGAACTGCCTGTTGCAACCGTAAGAGAGGCTTTTGATAGTAAGTTCTGGGGCCAGTATATTTCGGTTCGTGCTGCTCTTCCATACTTAAATAATGAAAGTTCTATTACATTAACTTCTGGTGTATATGGTGTTCGTCCTCCTCAAGGTGCAACGACTCTAGCTTCCATTAATTCAGCAATCGATGGATTAGTACGAGGACTTTCGGTAGACCTGGCACCTATTAGAGTAAACGTGGTATCACCTGGTATCGTTGACACTCCTCTTTACGGCGGAATGCCAGAAGATCAAAGACAAGATATGTACCAGGGGATTGCTAAGCAATTACCTGTCGGACGTGTTGCTCAACCTAAAGATATTGCTGAAACCTATGTTTACCTAGTGAAAAATGGGTTTACAACTGGCTCATCGATACTTATCGATGGAGGAGCTCATCTGATCTAATCCATTTGATATCAAAGTCGATTGATAAATTGGTTTAGAATAGAAGTGGTAAGGATGACTCAAAGTGTCAGACACTTATAGGCCATCCTCACTTCTTTGTTTTTTAGCACAGACGTAAGCAGAAATGGCCATAAAATGAAACAAAGAAGGATTTCTTTGGTTGTGGAAATTCTAAATTTATGCGTACTTTATTCGAAGAGACGTTAACATTCTACTTCTATGATACCCAAATACATAAAAGAAAGGGTCAGCCTAATGGATGAAAAGAAAAGAGCGGAAATTAAATATGCATTAGCCAAACACGTGGTAACCCTGCCTGACGGCACTTCTTTACCTAGTTTAGGACAAGGAACATGGTACATGGGGGAAAATCCCCAAGTGAGAGACAAAGAAATAAAAGCCTTGCAGCTTGGCTTAGAATTGGGTATGAAACTTATTGACACTGCTGAAATGTACGGAAATGGCGACTCTGAACGCTTAGTTGGCGAAGCCATTAAAGGACGCAGAAATGAAGTCTATTTAGTCTCAAAAGTGTATCCCCATCATGCAGGTTTAGATAAGATTTCAAAAGCATGTGAAAATAGCTTAAAACGACTCGGAACAGACCACTTGGACTTATATCTTCTCCACTGGAGAGGACGTGTTCCTTTAGAGGAAACAATTGAAGGAATGGAAAAACTACGTGAAGAAGGGAAAATTTTAAGATGGGGCGTCTCTAATTTTGACACGGTTGATATGGAAGAGCTATGGAAAACTAAGAATGGAAAAAATTGTGTGACGAACCAAGTGCTATACCATTTAGGTTCAAGAGGAATCGACTTCGATCTCTTACCATGGCAGCATGAACATAACATGCCAATCATGGCCTACAGTCCCCTTGCTCAAGGAGGCTCATTAAGAAGACAGCTTTTAAACGATCCAACCATTCATGATATTGCTGACAAATACAATGTCCAACCATTACAAATCGCTCTTGCTTGGACCATCCGTTCGAATAACGTCATCGCTATTCCAAAAGCGGTTCAAGAGGAACATGTTTTAGCAAATGCTGAAGCAGCAACAATTGAGTTTACTGAAGAAGATCTCAATAGAATTGATCAAGTATTTCCTAAACCTACTAGAAAAATGCCATTGGATATTATTTGAAAATTCACTTTTAAAAAGGACTCTTGTTGGAGTTGCTGACAATCTAATAGGATTTTAGAAAAACTGTGTAGAATTTATTCCATACAGTTTTTTTCTCTTTATTTTATTGGCAAAAAAGACCCGATTTTTTGTATTTATCAAATTGAACTTTTACGAACGGTTTATACATTCCAATTTTATATTAAGGCCTTTAATGAATTCTGTCGATGATTCCTCATCTCATCCCAAATGAAAGGGACTTTTTTACAGCACCCTCTGTAATAGTAAACTTGTTAGGCAAAAGCATATTTGAATATAAATTTCACCATAATATAGATAACCATGAATGGCTCTTAATGATGAGGTGATTATATGTCCTTCAAACAACAGTTCTTAAATAAAATTTTAATTAAAATCAAGGATGAAGGGGTAGGAATAGGGGAGGAATAAGATTTATTTAACATATTATGTGGGAAAACTATCCTATACTGACTTTGAGGAGTGAGAGGATGTTCGTAAAAGGGAACATTATTGCAGGTGAATTTGATTCGACTATCAATGAATTTTCCTTACAGAAAGTTAAGAATTTCGAAACAGAGTCGGTCCTTAATGAAAACCAGTTAAATAATATCTATCATTATTTAATAAAACATCAGCATGAAGAGGATGGACAAATTATTACTTTATACGATCAAATGCTTGTACGCTTAGCACAGAATGAAGTTAACCAGTTAATTGTTGATTTAGAGAAAGTAATGTCCTTGTATCACTGATACATATAAGAGTATTTTGTACGAACTAAAGAAGCAGACCCAACTGGATCTGCTTCGTTTTATGATGGATTTGTTGACCATAATCCAGCTGTTTTAACGAATACTCTTGGATTAAATTTCAAACTAGCCACGACTAATTCTGCAAGGTCTTCTGGGTGCATCACATTTTCTTCATTGCCTTTAACAAGATTTGAATCAATGGCTAAATCTGTAACGACTGTACTTGGTGTTAAAGCAGTAACACGGACATTATGTTTTCTTACTTCTAGCATAAGTGATTCTGTTAGCCCTAAAACAGCGAATTTAGAAGCACTATATGCACTTGTAACAGGAGCACCTTTTTGGCCAGCAGATGAAGAGATATTGATGATATCTCCTGATTTTCTTTCGATCATTCCTGGTAATACTGCTCTTGTTACATTATACACACCCATTAAATTGACTTGGATGATTTTTTTCCATTCTTCTGGTGTTAGATCAAGGAACCCTCCAAATTTAGCAACACCAGCATTGTTGATTAAGATATCAATTGGGCCTAAGTCTGATTTGATATGCTCAACAGCATGGGTAACGGATTCAAGGTCGGTCACATCTGCTGTTGCTGCAGAAACCTTTACATCAAATTGTGCTAGTTCAGCAGTTACCTTTTCTAGATTGGACATATTTAAGCCGATTAGGCCTAAATGAACGCCTTCTTTTGCTAAGGCAATAGCAGTAGCACGTCCAATGCCTCTTCCTGCGCCAGTAACTATTGCAGTTTTTCCATTTAAAGAAATCATTTTATCACTCCTAAAATTATTACAAATTGAAGTAGTTCATTCTAACAGAAAGACCACAATCTTGCATTGAAACAGCTTGCGGTCTTTCATATTTAGAACTCGAGGAATAATATGTTTATTTTGTTGGCGTGTCTACCGTACATTTTATTGATTTCCAAACCTTTTTTCTCCATGAACCGAAGAATCACAGCGTCGTAAAATAGTAAAAGTGTTTGCTCAAATAATGAGCACATTGGTTGAATCGTCTTCAAATCACTTTCCGACTGGTATTTTTGATTCAAGAATCCCATTAACTAATATTTCAGCTTCATCATTCGAAATTAAATCTACGGAGCGATTTAACTCTTTTATGATTTCAGCAAGTATTGAGTTGTATTCATGATCTGAATTACCCTTGATTAATCATTTGTTGCATTTTGGCAGCAACAGCCTTTTTATCAGCTTGTCCAGTAATTCCGCCACCAACAATGACAAGGTCTGGTTGTACTTTGATGACTTCTGGAAGTGTGTCTAACTTAATACCACCTGCGATTGCAGTTTTGGCATTTTTTACAACACCTTTGATGGTTTGTAAATCTTCAAAAGAGTTCTTTCCAACTGCTTGAAGATCGTAGCCAGTATGAACACAAATATAATCAACGCCCATAGCGTCCACTTCTTTTGCACGTCCAGCAAGGTCATTTACAGCAATCATATCAACAAGGATTTTTTTACCTTGTTTTTTCGCTTCTTCAACAGCACCTTTGATTGACATATCTTCAGCAGTTCCAAGAATTGTGACGATATCTGCACCTGCTTCAGAAGCTTTCATTACTTCATAACCAGCTGCATCCATGATTTTTAGGTCTGCTAATACCTTTAAGTTAGGGAATGCTTTTTTAACTGCTTTTACAGCATGAAGACCTTCATTGATTACAACCGGTGTACCGATTTCAACGATATCAATGTGCTCCTCCACTTCTTTAACTAACTCAATTGCTTCTGGGATATTTACTAAATCTAATGCTAATTGTAATTTCATTTATATTCACTCCTATAATTTTTTTATTGTTATACACTGATAAAGTCTCCAAAGTGTAATAATACTTTTTCAGTAATATAATCCTTTAAGCTTTATCTGTGCCTGCGATCAATAAGGAATATCATGTCCTCTCGCTGAACAATTGCAAGTATACAACGTATGATTCAACATTAAAAGTACGCACTTTTATTTTACATAGTGTTAAAAAGTATACTATAAGACAAACTGCTTATAATATTAACTTTAGAAGAAACAATGCACTATTCCGCATGGTCTATTTTCTGTATAAGTTGCTTGATAATTGCCCAATTGTCATTGTTGATGTTGTTTATAAAAATCTCTTATTAATAAAGACATTTCTAGCTCGGGGATTGAATAATAAATTTTTGATTATATTCTTTTAACAGTAGGAGCGGCTATTGTAGCAATGGGGTTAGAAATGATATTAGCGCCAAGATGATGGGGTAACTGCCTTATCAATTATGCAAATGCCATGTGGGACTTACCAATATTTGCACTTCTTTTAGGTTTAAATATCCCTATCTTACCCTTTACAGCTAAAGAAGTCGGAAAAACATTTGTGATTAGAACATTGTATGCAAACATCATTACTTCTTTTAGATTATTTCTTTTTGAATCCATGCCTGTTATTACACAATCGGATGGGTTAATTGTAATTTACGGCGGAGTAATTTTAGGTGTAGGGGTAGGAATTGTTGTAATTTGTGAAAGGATAGTCACAGAATTGAATATGAGTATTACCTATTTATATGGTGAAGGTGGATTTTTAAGTAAAAAGTAGAAAATAATCTATTGTACAAACCAATCCATTTATTTATTCGAAATTAAAAAGGCTCTTCTTCTTGATGCAGATAATTTTCTAATTCGTAAGCAACGCGTTATTCCTGGAACAGGAACATTGAACGATAAAAGTGAATAGATGAATAACAGAAAGCAGACGAAACAATCCGTCTGCTTTTCTAACTCTATTGTAATGCAAACTCCCTTACTGCTTCCTCAGGAATCGCTCCTGTTACTCGGTCAATTTCGTTGCCATCTTTAAATAAAATCATCGTGGGAATACTCATTACTCCAAATTGTTTAGGAAGATTAGGTGATTCATCAACATCCACGCTGTAAAAATCAATTTGATTTAAATCCTCTGAGACACTGCTTACAACTGGACCCAGTTGTTTACAGCCTGGTCACCAATCTGCTGTGAATTTTAAGACAACGGGTTTTTCTGAATTTTTAACTGTTGTATCAAAATCTTTTTCATTTAAGTTCTTTAACAAATATAAAACCTCCTTGCTTCAAACTATTTTTTTATTATTTCCTGAAGCTAAAAAAATAAACATGAATTAGTCTTAATCGTATTTTATTAAAAAATATTTTAAAGGAAGCCTGAAGTAGAACCGACATGGGAAGATACTTCGAAATTCATAGTTTTGACCTATTTTAGCTGAGTAATTTCTGCCAATATTTCATAGGAATGGAGGCGGGCCTTATGATCGTAAACCTGGGCGATTGCCATGATTTCATCGGCTTGACTTTCATCCTGAAACTTTTCTAGCTTTTCTTTTACGGTTTGAGGACTGCCGACAATCGAAGTTCCTAATTGATTCTCAAGGGCAGCTATTTCATAGTCGCTCGCTATATCATTAATATTATCCACTGGCGGCTGCAATGGGACTTCCTTCCCGCGCATCAAATTCAAGAACTGCTGCTGCAATGTTGTAGCGAGCCGCTCAGCTTCTTGATCTGTGTCGGCCGCAATGATGTTTAGCCCTACCATTGCATGCGGCTTGTCCAGTACTTTAGAAGGCTTAAACGAACGGCGATACAGCTGGATAGCCGGCAGTGTGTTATGTGGCGAGAAATGGCTCGCAAATGCAAACGGCAGTCCAAGCTCTCCTGCCAGCTGGGCACTGTATCCGCTTGAACCTAACAGCCAAATAGGTATATTTAATCCCTCACCCGGAATTGCTTTAACATGACTATATCCTTGTGCCAGGGAAGGGTCGAAGTAATTCCGGAGCTCAGCCAGCTGCTCAGGGAAATCTTCTCCTGAACTTCTCAAGTCACGTCTTAATGCACGTGCGGTAAGTTGATCAGTGCCTGGAGCACGGCCCAAGCCAAGATCAATACGTCCTGGGTATAATGATTCCAAAGTACCAAATTGCTCAGCAATAACAAGAGGTGCATGATTTGGCAGCATAATGCCGCCTGAACCTACCCGGATTTTTGATGTACCTGCTGCAACATGGGAAATGACTACCGATGTGGCAGAGCTGGCGATAAATGGCATATTATGATGCTCAGCGAGCCAATATCGGTTATACCCCAGGTTTTCAACAAGCCGGGCCAGCTCCAAAGTATTGCGAAAAGAATCTGCCGGCGTACTTCTATCTGCAATTGGAGAGAGATCCAAGACCGAGAATGGAATATCTGTAATTTGTTTTGTATCATTTTTAGGCATATGCTCATCTTCTTTCTTTAAAAATTTCGTTTCAATCCTATAAAAGAAATTACAGGTTGTTTTCTTTGTCATCTTTTACTGCTTCAATCTAAATCACATTAATATAACCCGTTAAATATCTGCAGAAAATACATCCTTCATTAGACTAGACACTGTTTAATTTACTGCAGCCTGAGCCAAAATTTCATAAAATCGCTCAGCCGCGAAAAGATGAAAATAATAGTAAGCAGCATTGCGCCATTCAATACGGATTTTTTCCATGACAGAGGCTGCTCGTCCAACTAGAATCGGGGTGACTAAACTCGCCATTCCTGCCCAAATATGATGTTCAGCAAGCCAAAACGTTTTTATCTCCATGCTCTGATTTCTTTGCGTAGATCAAGCATGTTTTGAAGGGAAAGTTCTTTTTTCTTTGTCATAATTCTTCTTGCTTATACAATTGAATTTTTAAAGCTGGCCTGTACCTTTATGGGTTGGAAAGCAGGGTAAAACAAATTCTCCAAGTTCCTGGATTACTTCCTCTGGAGAGCGCTTGGAAAAATACAGAACAAAAGCCAAATGGTTAACACCAATCGCTTGAAATTGATGAAGTAGGTCAACTAAACGGTTTCTTCCCACGGAATAACCTAAAGGTATGGGGACAGGTATTTCATCGGGATTTTCCGATAAATCGATGAATAAACTTTGAGAGAAGGGTTTAAAATCTCCTGGAGCATGAACTTCAGTTAAAGCACGATAATCCTGGATAATCTGCTCCTGTTGAATAATGCTTCTTGGGTATTGAATCCACCCATCCCCATTCCTGGCTATCCAATTGATAGACTGATTGCCAAATCCAGTCATCATGGTCGGAATGGAAGATACGGGCTTTGGAATTAACCTCATATCTGTACCATCGATCAGCCCGGTGTGGCTGTGGATTGTCGGCTGATCCTCTTTTAAAAGCCGGTCGAGAATTTCGAAATTTTCTTTAAATAACAGACCGCTTTCTTGCTTGGATATCCCCAAAGCTGTAAAGTCTTTTTCCCTGTCCCCGGATCCCACTCCCATAATCAATCGACCTGGAAACAATTGATCGATTGATGCAGCTTCCTTGGCTACCCTGACGGGGTGGCGCAAAGGGAGAACTACACTTCCTGTCACTAACGCAATGTGCTTCGTATAGGCAGCAAGATACGTCAAATAAATCCATAAATCGTACTTTTGGCCGTTATCATCAATATTCAAATTCTGCATCGTAATATCACGGAGCCATAATGAAGCAAAGCCATATTCCTCAATTTTACGGGCAAGCTCCAGCTGATTCTCCATAATCGGATTTTTAGACATCCTGGCAGTCGGGAGGACAAATCCGAGTGTCATTTTGTCTTTCTGGTACATGCTGCTATAAGCACGGTGATTTTGAAAACTCACTGTTGGTCCTCCTTAAAAGGTTATATTTTTAAGCCTATATACTTTTCAAACTGTTTAATCGTTTTTTCATTGCGTCGATAATAAGTCCATTGTCCGATTCGTTTCATTTCCACCAGCTCGCTTTGCAATAGGATAGACAAGTACTGGGAGGTAGTGGACTGTGATAGTCCTACTTTGCTGCAAATATCACTAACACAAACCCCGCCATCAAAGCCTTTACCTTTGATGACATGGGCCTGCGGGGAAAAATTATTATCTGGTTCTTTCAACATTTGCAGAATATTTACTCTTATTTGATTTGACAGAGCCTTGAAAATATCAACCGCCTGTTCGTCATTTATCATATTTGATTCCCGATTCAACGGTACCCGCCCCTTTCTGATTTTATTAAAAGCTATTTTGCTTGGAATGCGTATAAACTAATCGAACAAAAGGATATTGATAATTTGCGATATCTCTATATTATTTTCCTTTATACCCAAAATCAAATTTTATGCTTTAGACAGACTAGGAAACGGCTTTTAAGGAACTACACAAATTAGCTTAGAGGTTATGTTTTTCGGTGTCATCCAAAAACACGTTTTGATTTCAAACAGATGTCATTGATCATAGATGAAGCTTCTAAATTAGGAGATAAATCTTCGGAAGTATTGCTATATGCCACTTATCCTACTCTTATAACCAAATCTAAACATTTTAAAAGTATAACAGAAACTAATATAGACAGGGGTCCTACCAGTAATATTGGTGATAACCCAAATAAGGCTCATAATGTGAGTGATGGCTAAATTATTGGCTGTGCTCTACCAATATTGATCTCAATCCGGCCAAAGAAGGGACTGAATTAGTGGCTATTTTTTATTTCCTGTATGGGCTGTGTTATTTGTAATGCATTAAAGACCGCAATTCATAAAAGAAATGAATGCGGTCTTTATGATGTTTCCATATTTTATAAAGTGTACTATTCGAGATTGGCATGTTTGCCGTACATTTTAGTAGAGTCTAAGCCTTTTTTTTCCATGAAACGCAAGATCAATGCATCATAAAATAATAACATCGTTTGCTCAAAAAGTGACCCCATTGGCTGTATGGTCTTATATTCACTATCAGATTGATCTTTCGGTGATCCAGGCAATTTAATGATAATATCAGCTATTTTTCCAATCGTGGAGTCAGGGGAAATCGTTACAGCTGCGACCGTCCCACCTAAACTTTTTGCTTTTTCAGCGATTGAAACTAAGGTTTTCGTTTCACCTGAACCTGAACCGATGATCAACAAATCATCTTTTTCTAAATTTGCTGTTACAGTTTCACCGACTACATAAGCATCGATCCCCATGTGCATCATTCTCATCACGAAAGATTTGCCCATAAATCCAGATCTGCCCGCACCTGCAACAAAGATTTTTTTAGATTCCAGAATCTTATTAACCAACTTCTCTGCTTCTTCGTCAGAGATTAAGTCGACTGTACGACTTAATTCTTGAACGACTTCAGCTAAATATTGAGTAGTTTTCATAGTTATAATTAACCTTTTTTAATCAATTCTTGCATTTTTGCTGCAACTGCTTTTTTATCGTCTTTGCTTGTGATACCGCCACCTACGATGATAAGATCTGGTTGTACTTTAATCACATCTGGAAGTGTTTCTAATTTGATTCCGCCTGCAATAGCCGTTTTCGCATTTTTTACAACGCTCTTAATGGTTGCAAGGTCTTCGAAAGAATTTTTTCCTACAGCTTGAAGATCATAACCTGTGTGAACGCAGATATAATCTACTCCAAGTTCATCCAGTTTTTTCGCACGACCTTCAATGTCTTTAACTGCGATCATATCAGCAAGGATTTGTTTACCTTGTTTTTTTGCTTCTTCTACAGCACCTTTAATGGACTCGTCCTCAGCTGTACCAAGAATGGTGATGATGTCAGCGCCTGCTGCAGATGCTTGGCTAACTTCATATCCAGCTGCATCCATGATTTTAAGATCAGCTAATACAGTTAAGTTAGGGAAGGCAGCTTTCATTTCCTTTACTGCTTTAAGGCCTTCATTAATCACAACCGGCGTGCCTATTTCTACAACATCTATATGATTTTCCACTTCTTTCACCAATTCAATGGCTCCTGGAATATCTACAAGATCTAATGCTAATTGTAATTTCATATATTACTCGCTCCTTATATAATCTTATAATTGTGCTTATATAGTTTTAGTTTGCACGGTGTTATTGTATCCGATTGATAGCTATTTACTAACGGAACGATACTCAGTATACTGGGTATGTTGATAAATTAAAAGTATGCACTTTTTTATCATATAGTAACAAAAAGTATACTATGGGACATAATAAGAATTGGAGGTGAAAATAAATGCCGAATCTTGGAGAAAAAGTGTTTAATTGTGAAAAAGAATTGACTCTTTCGATTATTGGCGGAAAATGGAAAATGCTGGTATTGTGGCATCTAGGAAAAGAAGGAACCAAACGTTTTGGTGAACTAAAGGCCCTCATGCCTGGTATCACTCAAAGAATGCTTGTTAATCAATTGCGTGAACTTGAAGACCATTTGATTGTTCATCGTGAAGTCTATCCTGTCGTTCCGCCAAAAGTTGAATATTCACTCACTGAGTATGGAAGAAGTCTGATGCCTATTCTGGCTGCTATGTATGACTGGGGTAAAGATTATATTGAGAATGTATTGGAAAAAGAAACAGAAAAATAATTGTCTATCCAGTAAAAAAAAGAGTTTCTCTTAGGGCTTCGAAAAAGTGTAAACTCTGCACGATATAATGATTTAGTTGCCAACGCAGTAATATTCCAAAATGTATGTGACATAACACTTATTTTGTGGGAACCTTCTAAAGAAGGCTATGTATTTTCAAAAGAAGATATTGTCATGCTTAGCCCATATTTGACTAGGCATATAAAACATGCCGGAGACTTTATGAACTCATTGTTACAGGAGTTGCGGTAGAAGCACTCGAGGTTTTTTATCCTTATTACCGTTGTTTAGAGGAGGGGTATGATGTAACGATTGCTTCTCCTGCAGTCAAGAAGCTGCATACGGTTGTCCATGAATTTATAGAGGGAATGGAGACGTTTGTGGAAAAACCAGCTTATGATCTTAAATCTCATGCCGCATTTACTGATATTAGCCCAGAGGAATTTGATGGCCTGATTATTCCAGGAGGTCGCGCACCTGAATATATTCGTATGAATGAAGCTGTAACACCTATTATCAGTCACTTTTTTCGGGAAAATAAGCCTGTTGGAGCAATTTGTCATGTGGCTCAGTTATTGACTGTTATTCCTGAATTGATGCAATGGCGAGAATATACAGCTTACCCTTCTTGTAGACCTGATGTGTTGGCCTGTGGAGCAAAGTACATCGACGAACAGATACATATACATCAAAACCTTGTATCGGGTCAAGCTTGGCCGGATCTACAGGATTTATGCGGGAATTTCTTAGTTTACTGAAATAGGTGTCCATATTCAATTGAATATGGAGAACAAATTAATAGACGTAATGGGTTTCCTGACCCCAACAGACTTCATACTTTAACCGTAAAGCTTTTGCTCTGCGGTTCTATATTTTATCTAAGTTCACGATAGGCATCTGTATAACTTAATCACTATGCCATTTTAATTTCTTCAAACACTTTACGCTCATCCTAGAAGCTCAATACCTTGACATCCGTTTTTGGTGAAACTAAAATGGTTACATCGAGAGGGTGAAAGATATGAAAAAAATTAGCAGTCGTTTTTCCGTCGCTGTTCACATTCTATCTCTTCTCGCATTAAGCCCATCTCCATGTACATCCGAGTTTATTGCAGAAAGCGTCAAGACAAATCCAGTTATCATTCGTAGGATTATCGGGAAGCTGAAAAAAGCTGGATTAGTCAATGTACGACCTGGAGCTGGAGGGGCATACTTAACGAAAGAGAAGGATGAAATAACGTTGCTTGATGTGTATCGGGCAGTCGAAGTGGTCGAGGAGGATGAACTCTTTCATTTTCATGAGAATCCCAATCCTGAATGTCCAGTAGGTGCTAATATCGAATCTGTATTTCGATCCAAGATGCTTCAAGCCCAAATGGTCTTAGAAAGGGAATTAGCTAACGTTACTCTTGGTCAAATGGTAACGGAAATAAGCAAAAAAACTAGCTCATTAGAGAGCTAATTTTTTCATATGTGTTGTAACCACTTTGGTTATAGTGAAATTTTTTTAAGTTCGTTGTAACCATTTCGGTTATACTACCATCTCTTGAAACCATTTTTTTAAAGAAGGGAAGGATTTACGAATGTCAATCGTTGTAACTGGTGCAACTGGATTATTAGGAAATCTTGTAATTCAACACTTACTAAAAAAAGTGCCTGCCAATCAGATAGTGGCAAGTGTTCGAAATGTAGAAAAAGCTTCCGATTTAGAAAAGCTTGGAGTTGAAGTTCGTCATGGAGATTATATGGATTTTGAATCGATGAAAAAATCCTTTGACGGAGCATCGAAGCTATTATTCATCTCTAGCCCAGACATGGATGATACTCTTCGTGTACGACAGCATGCCAATGTTGTCCAAGCAGCAAGAGATGCAGGTGCCAAACATATAGCTTACACTGGATATGCTTTTGGTGAAGAGTCTAAGATACCGCTAGCACTTGTCCATATGGCTACAGAATATGCCATCCGTACAACAGGCATACCCTTTACTTTCCTGCGTAATGCTCTTTACACAGAGGTATTCGTCAACCCAGGACTTGGTGGTGCCGTAGAGCGAGGAGAACTCGTAACAAATGCTGGAACAGGAGTCCTTAATGCTGTGACTCGGAATGACCTTGCTTTGGCAGCTGCAACAGCTCTGACGGAGGATGGCCATGTAAATAACACCTATAATCTAGTAAATTCAGAGCCTTGGAGCTTCGATAAGCTTGCACAAGTTCTTACTGAAGTCTCAGGTAAAAAGGTTGTTCACCGCCCTGTTTCCTATGATGAAATGAAAGATTATCTTATCAATGTAGGTTTGCCAAAACCAGTGGTTGAAATGTCGGCCGGTATTTATCAAGCAGTTTCTGAAGGGGAGACCTCCAGAACGTCTGAAGATTTGCAAAAACTGATCGGTACACCAACTTCACTAGAAGATTTGGTAAAACAAGCTCTACAAGCTTGATGATTTTTACAAAAAAAAGATCACAGTAGGATTTTGGTTCATTCAAGTGGTCTGTTTTTACTTATATTTTGCTTTAATATGGTTATGTATAAAAAGATATGATGATTGTAATAAAGACTGGTATAGAAAGAGAGATCCCATATGTGATTAAGTATTTTAGATCAATCCCCTGATTTTTATGGCAAAACCGCTCAT
This sequence comes from Fictibacillus arsenicus, assembly GCF_001999465.1. Classification (GTDB taxonomy): domain Bacteria; phylum Bacillota; class Bacilli; order Bacillales; family Fictibacillaceae; genus Fictibacillus; species Fictibacillus arsenicus. The sequence goes on along the minus strand of NZ_MQMF01000001.1, from coordinate 584,865 downwards.
AATTATAGAGTGTTAAGCCTTTTCACAAAAGGAACACTCAATCCAGGAATGCGGAAATAGCCTCTATAGCCGGCAAAATTTTATTTAAGAGATTGTCATGAAAGAAGGTCATTTTAATGAAACTGAGTGTACTCGATCAATCTGTCATAAGTAATGCACAAAATGCAAATATTGCCCTACAAAATACAGTACGATTGGCTAAAATTACAGAGGAATTGGGATACACTCGATTTTGGGTAGCTGAGCATCATAATTCAAATGGAATCGCGGGTACATCACCAGAGGTGCTGATTTCAAGTATTGCTTCACATACAAATAAGATACGTGTAGGTTCAGGTGGGGTTTTGCTTCCACAATATAGTCCTTTTAAAGTAGCAGAAAATTTCAAGGTTCTCGATGCATTGTATCCAAATAGAATTGACTTGGGAATCGGGCGTTCACCCGGAGGTTCTTCATCGACTCGGTTAGCCCTCACAGACGGATTGCGAAAAAGTATGAATGAATTCCCAAGACAAGTCACTGACCTACAAGGCTTTATTTATGATCAATTACCCGATTCACACCCTTATCATGATGTGATTGCTTATCCTTCTGTTGAAACAAAACTGCAATTATGGCTTTTAGGTGTCACACATCGAGGGGCAAGATTAGCTGCTGAGAAGGGAACAGCTTTTACCTATGGTCATTTTATCAATCCAATTAATGGGAAAAGAACGATGGAAACCTATAGGAATAACTTCCAACCGTCTAGATCTTTAGCTAAACCAAAAACAATCGTGTGTATATTTGTGGTATGTGCTCCAACACAAGAACAAGCAGAAGAAATGGCGCTTAGCCAGGACCTGTGGCTGTTAGCAGTTGAAAAGGGGAGGGATACCCAAATTCCCTCTAAGCGTGAGTCAAAGAGTATATCATTATCAAAAGAAGACCAGGCAAAAGTAATCGAAAATCGGAATCGAATGGTAATCGGAACTCCTGAGAAGGTAAGAGAGGAACTCCTTCGATTAAGTGAATTTTATCAAACAGACGAATTCATGATCCTGACTAATGTCTATGATTTTCAAGACAAGATTCAATCTTACTCCTTACTGGCGGAAGCATTTCTTTAAAGACTTAAAAAGTTTATCTTCTTTCCTTGCAAAACGTTGAATCCATATTAAAAGACTTTATGCTATGGTATATGAGGATATCAAAAAATAAACACCTAATTGTTTGGAGTGAGGACAGTGTTTATACAACAACCATTTGATGAATTCTTAGGTCTTCAATATGAAAGAATTGACGAAAAAAGCGTTAGAGTGGTTTTACCTATTAAACGACTATATTTAAATAGTTTAGGAGTGGTACATGGGGGTATCATATCATCACTCGCTGATGTCGCGATGTGCAATACAATTGATGCTGATGAAAACAATATACAAAAAGTAGTGACAGTAGACCTTAATGTAACCTTTTTAAAAGGCGCAAAAGGGGATTGTTTACTCGCGCATGCACATGTAGTTAAGGAAGGGAGAAACCTTACGCATGCTGATTGTTTAATTTATGATGAGGAGGACCAATTGATTGCAAAAGCTAAGGGAGTGTTTTTCAATAATTCTTAAAACAGCTTAATTACGAACTTACAACAGAACTCTATGAAAAAATAAACCCCTTCAGGACTGACCAAGGTTGGTATTCGGATACATCCGACCTAAAGATAAAGGTTTTGGTTAAAAAAGAAAAAGGGACGATAAACCGCTAAAATACTTGGCGGTTTTTTTGGTTCTTATGTCATTTTCTTATGTGTAAATTGTCTGAATCTGAACATAATAACAAAGATTTATATACATTATCTTATTAGGAGATTGATGTTTATGTTTAGGAAGAGGAAGTGTATAGGGGTAGGAAAACGAATGGAAAACAGCACAGGGAAAGCCCAAAATACTTCTATCACCCTAGAGGTTCTCCGTAAACGCGTAGACAATATGGAAGACGCTGAAGTAATCGAATATCAAACCCAAAACAATAAGATATTTGTATTGATATTTATAGGAACATTGATTGATAAAGCAAGGTTGAATGAAGCTGTAATTGAACCTTTACGGCTCTGCAATTATGAAAATATTTCAGCTTGCATTTCTGTCTCTAAAATTACTGATATTTCAACGTTGGAAGAGGCTGAAAAGAAATTGATGCTGGGAGCCATCCTTCTTTTTGACACCATTGAAAATCAATGGTGTTCCGTCGATCTGAAAGATCCAACGGGACGTGGGATAGAAACTTCTGAAACAGAAACAATCCTTTATGGCGCCAAAGACAGTTTCAGTGAAAACTTAGATCAAAATATTACATTGATCCGTAGAAGGCTACCACTAACAGCCTTAAAATCAGAGAAATTCACGGTAGGATCACTAACTAAAACAAAAATTGTATTAATGTATATTGAGGGTTTAACGAATCCTGATTTCATTTCAATTGCTAGGGAAAAAATCAAGAGTGTCGACTTTGATCAGATTCTTGACTCCTCCCAATTAGCAGCGTTTATGGAAGATCATAATCATAGTGTATTTCCACAATTTCAACATACTGACCGTCCCGATGTGTGTGCATACGCACTAGGTGTAGGCAAACTTACCATTCTAGTGGATAATACACCGTTTGCCCTGAATGCTCCAATCAACTTTTTCCATTTATTCCAATCACCCGAGGATTATATTAATCGCTGGATCGTTGCAAGCTTCTTGCGGATCATAAGATATTTAAGTTTCATGCTCTCCTTGCTGATGATTCCACTATATGTTGCTTTAACGACACATCATTATCAGATGATTCCCTTGCAAATTCTATTCGTCCTTGTGGAAACGAGAAGTCAATTGCCACTAACTCCGTTTTGGGAATCGCTCATTATGTTGGTAACACTTGAGGTCATTAAAGAAGCAAGTCTAAGAATGCCTACGAAATCTGGCCAAACGTTAGGAGTGATCGGTGGTATTGTCGTTGGACAAGCTGCTGTAGAAGCAGGATTCGCTAGTCAAGTTCTGATTGTTTTGGTTGGTATTTCTGCTATTGCTTCGTTTCTTGTGCCGAATTACTTGATGACCAAAGCGACCACATTGATACAGTTTGTGCTATTGATCCTTGCTTCATTTCTTGGAGTAATGGGCATCTTTATGGGCATCATTTTACTTTTTGTCCATTTGAATGCACTTACTTCCTTGAAACAACCATATTTTACCCCTATTTCACCTTTTTATGGGAAAGATTGGCTTGATCTATTTATCCGTGGACCATTGCAATGGATGAAAGCAAGGCCAGAGGCTCTTCATCCTTTACAGAAATGGCGTTATAGCCGAAGGAGATGATACCTTGCCTGATTTTTCATTGTTCGAGAAAACCTCTTCGTATCAGGGTATTTATATGACTTTAATGGTCAATAGGATACAAATGTTATATTTTGCGATCATCATGCCCGTTTTTCTTATATATCCCTATATGATATGGATGATTATCATTGTAGGAATATTATCGCAAATCAGTATATTCATGTTATCGAAATGGTTTAATTCCATGTATGCATCTAAAGGCTACGAAGGTTTTGTAGAAATTTTCGGTGAACGTATGGTACGGTTACTAGCTTTCTTCGGAATCGGTTTCATATTATTAAAAGTAATTGTAATTATACTCGGATATATAGAAGTAGCACAACAATTCATCTTCCCTTCAGTGAATACGAATTGGATGCTTCTGTTCATTTTGCTTATTTGCTGGTATGTTGCTTCACTAGGGATGGCCAATACGATCCGTTTCATCGTCATTGCCTTTTTATGTACAGCTTGGATGCTATTGCTATTATTGAAATTCCCTTTTCAGCCTTTTGCTACTATACATGATCTATTTCCGTTAATACCATATGAATGGACGATGAAATCATGGAAAGGTGTGCTATTCATCTGGTCAGCCTTTTCGGGTCCGGAATATTTGGTTCTACTTGCGCCTTGGTTCAATAAGAGAGAAAAAATCCTGAAATACATGACAATTGGAAATGCATTTACCATTTTTGAATATCTGTATTTATTTATTGCATCTTTGTTTTTTTTCGGATCACATTATCTTGGAGAAAACAAATTACCGGTGATGGAAATGATACGTTACTTGCAGTCTCCAGTGTTTGAGCGAATCGATATAATTTTAATCTCTGTATATTTATTTCACTTTGTATTCGCCATATCAATCTTCCTGCTACTTTTTTATGGTGCAACTCGTATCACTTTTAAGAAATCGAAAGATCAAACGACTCGATTAGGGTTTGCACTATGTTGTGCTATTTTCTTCATTTGTATAATGATGAGTAATGAATTGTTGTGGGAAAAGGCAGCTAATCAAAATATTTTGTTAGAGCTAGAGATATGGGCAGGTGCACTCACTTACTTATTCGTACCATTGATTCTTTTCATCTCTTTAAAGCGAAAGGGCCGTTCCTAGTATGAAACATAAACATACCAAAATACTTTTGGTCATTTTTGTTAATATGATCGTTTTATCTGGCTGTTCACCGATTAAAGAAAAAAATCTGATTGAAGAAATTGCACCTGTGACGTTTTGGTCGATTCAGAAAGGGGAGGATGAGAACTTCCGAATGAGCACTTTAATACCTCCCCTTGTAAAAGAAAAGAAACGCCTTTTGAATGTTCAAGTCGACTTGTTAAAAGAAGGTATGAAGGGTTTCAATTTAAAGTATTATAGAGAATTGAAAGTTGGGCAACTCCGGATGCTGTTGATCAGTGAAGAAATTGCAAAAGAAGGGATCAGTCCATTGATTGATACGATTTTGACAGATCCTGATATTTCTAAACGTTTATATCTAGCCGTTGTCAGAGGGAATTTCGATGAGTACATCAATAATCAACTGAAAATGCAAGAAGACCTAGATTATTATCTCTATCGGATGTTCAAGCATTACGATAATCAGGGGAAGTTGACAATTATAAATTTGCATCAATTCATGAAGACACTTCATTCACCAGCGCATTCTCCCGTAGTGCCTGTATTTGAAGCGAGTGAGGAAAATTTCCAATACCTAGGTACTGGCATATTTAAAAATGACAAATTGATCGAAGCCACGAACAACATGGAAGAGCAAATATACCAGCTTATCGACAACGATCACTTTTTAAAATATTTTGCGATCCGTGACTTATCTATTGTTCTAGGCCATGTGAAAGCCAATGTCCACTTGAATATGGATAACACATATTCTGAACTAAAGCTGAACGTTCAATTGAACGGGCGGCTTGACGAGATTGCCAGGGAACATAAATTGCTCACCCGGGATGAACTTTCAAGATTCGAGTCGGAAATTGAATTGTATTTAGAAAAACAGACTACCAAGTTTTTAAAAAAGCTTCAGAAGAATAATGTTGACCCTTTACAATTAAGAAAGTATACCTTGAGACCTTTCTCAAAACCTCTGAATGGGAGAGAATGGTCCAACAGATGGGAGCGGATGGAGGTCAAAGTCGATTATGACCTTAAAATCCAACCACTAACAGATACCAAAAACTGATTAACCCATCTCTTCCCGTGCAACGGATGAACAGGTGTGGTTAATATACGAAGAGAATGGAGACTTATTACTATTTGAAGATGATGGAGACTATCCTTTTTACTACCTGTTTGGCCAAGTCGAAGCTTTTCTAAAATGGAAGCTGCCAATTTGGAAGAGACATAAGAAGGAATTCAACCTACCACTTTCGATTTTTTTACTAGTTGATAATGAAAATGACGGTAATAGCTTATTTACACATGCAATGACGGCTACTCGAAAGGGTTTACCTTCCCCTTACGCATTCAGGATTTTTAAATGGAGAATCGAGAGACAAGCATGAAGATGCCTGGCCATTAGTGCTCGAACATCTAGACAAATGAATGTTAAGCAGTTCCTGAATTATCCTTGAATTCTATATGTCATTTCAAAGCAATCCAAATCCTTGGGTTCGCTTTTTTGCTTTGAAAAAGTATATAATGCAATCAATAATTACTATTTTATAAAGGAGCCTACAACATGAATGAAGTGATAGAGACTATATTAGCTCACAAATCAATTCGTAAATTTAAAGACAAATCAATAAGTGAAGAAATGATCACGACACTTGTTGAATGTGCACAGGCTGCCTCAACATCAAGCTATCAGCAGGTATGCACCATAATCGGGATTGAAGATCAAGAAAAGAAACAAAAACTTGCAGAGCTTGCAGGCAATCAGTCTTATGTTGCTGACAACGGCTATTTCTTTGTTTTTTGTTTAGATTATAACCGTCATAAGGTTGCTGCTGAAATGCTGGACAAGAATATTAACGATACCATTCAATCAACAGAAGCTTTTATCGTAGGTACAGTTGATGCTTCCCTTGCTGCACAAAATGTGGCGGTTGCAGCTGAATCCCTAGGACTGGGAATCGTATACATAGGCGGAATCCGAAACAATCTTAAAGAAGTCTCCGAATTGCTCGATTGCCCTGAACATGTGCTGCCTCTGTTTGGCATGGCAATAGGATATCCAGATGCCGATCCAGGTAAGAAACCTCGTTTACCTATGCCGGCTTTTTTTCATAAAAACGGGTATAAGAAGAATGAGGAAACGAAAAAACTTTTAATGCAATATGAAAAAGAAACAGCTGAATATTATACGAAGCGCACTGGGGGCAAACGCACGGAAGGTTGGGTGACACAAATCACCACTTCAATGTCATCGCCGAAGCGTGCTTATATGAAAGAATTTGTTCGTGAAAAGGGATTAAATAAAACGTAAAAACTTACAGGCAGGTGAGTTTAAAGAATGATTAAAATAGGTGTAACAGGATGGGGAGATCATGATTCTCTATATCCGGATGGTACTCCTGCTAGAGATAAACTGGCTGTTTACAGCGGTCATTTTCCAGTTGTCGAAGTGGATTCTTCTTTTTATGCGGTTCAGCCTGTAAAAAACTATGAAAAGTGGGTTGCTGCCACTCCGAAAGACTTCTCATTTGTTGTAAAGGCGTATCAAGGAATGACCGGTCATTCAAGAGGGAAACTTCCTTTTGATTCTGTTAAACAAATGTTTGAAGCGTTCCTACAATCAATCCAGCCGGTGATCGCTTCAGGAAAACTGGAGATGGTCCTTTTTCAGTATCCGCCATGGTTTGACTGTAAAAAAGAGAATGTTCAGGTCCTTCGATATGCAAAAGAGATGATGGGTGATGTTCCACTAGCTTTAGAGTTTCGGAATCAGACATGGTTTAGTGAAGAAATGAATGAGAAAACACTCCGGTTCATAGATGAAGAAGGATGGATACACACAGTTTGTGATGAACCGCAGGCTGGGAGCGGATCAATACCGATTGTTATGCACACCACATCCGAGAAAACACTGATTCGCCTGCATGGCAGAAACGTATATGGATGGAACAACTCAGGGCAGCCAAACTGGCGAGAAGTGCGATATTTATACCGTTATAATCAAGCAGAACTGCTGGAGTGGAAAGAGCGTATTCAGACGTTAGCATCCGAGACTAAGAATCTTACAATCTTGTTTAACAACAATTCAGGCGGGGATGCAGCTGATAATGCAAAGGAAATGATCGATCTTTTAAATATACATTACGATTTTCTGGCACCGCGCCAGCTCGATTTATTTTAGTATTCATTTCCTTATATTACAAATTAGTTTCAAAAAGTAATAAATGATTCAATTTACGAAATAGCCTGATATACTATTAAGGTGAATTAAATAACGTGAGCTGGATGAAGAAAGTGGGGATCACCTTGGATTTCAAAAAATTGATTCAGATGATGTACTACTTACAGATTGCCTTTGTCGTCAGTGGCGTTTATTTGCTGTTTATCTACATATTTACCAACAACTCTGAACGGATTCAATTTCTGACACTGGTGTTATGTATTAATTTGGTTTCATTAAAAGTCACCAGAGACCGTTTTAAAACATAAAGAAAACTGCGCGCTCCTGCGCAGTTTTTTATTATTAAAGCATCTTTAAAAGTGCTTTTCTCCCTTGCATACCAACCTCAATACCTTTTTCCCTAGCTTCAAGTGTAATAGATTCTAAAGGTGCATCCAGCAGCTGTTCAATCGTTCTAACTCCTACAGCGCGCCCTGCAATAATTTTACGGTCTGCTAACTTTTCGTTCAATAAGGCTACATCTAAAGCTCCGCACATGATATATCCATTCTCGTTAAAAACAGCCATAAAATTTGTTTTTGGCAAACGAAGGGTGACAGCGGTAAACGGATGTCCTTCTATCAAAATCGGGTTCATCTCTAACATGCTTCCACTCCTTTCTCCTTACTATTTTTATGTGCAAAAAAGGAAAAAGTGTTAGGTATTGACGCTAATTTTAAGGCGAAATAATGAACAAAAAAGATATTTCACCTGAAGATTGGACAGGACTGCCGTCTGTGATACGATAAAAAGAAATGGTGGATTTGTAATGGGTTATTGGAAGAAGTTAATTTCCGTTCCAGGATGCTCGCTTTCCGCGGGGCGTGCGGTGAGCCTCCTGCCGCTTCGCGCCATTAGGAGTCTCCACCTGACCGCTCGTCCCGCAGGAGTCTCGCACCTTGCACTCCAATCAACTAAACAATGAAGCCTAATCCACAAAAGAATGTTCAAGAACAACAATCTATTTAATGAATCTAAGAAAATTAAGGAGGCGATAAAGATGAAACAATACTTGGATTTTCTTCAAGATATTTTACATAATGGCACGAAAAAAGAAGATCGGACAGGCACTGGAACGGTCTCAGTCTTTGGCCGTCAAATGAGATTCGATTTAGAGGAAGGTTTTCCTCTCGTGACAACGAAAAAGCTTCATCTAAAATCAATCATTCATGAACTTTTATGGTTCTTAAAAGGTGATACAAATATCGCCTATCTAAAAGAAAACAAAGTTCGAATCTGGGATGAATGGGCAGATGAAGAGGGAAATTTAGGACCAGTTTATGGCCATCAGTGGCGTTCATGGTCCGCTCCAAACGGTGAAACAATCGATCAAATCTCAAACGTTATTGAAGACATAAAAAATAACCCTGATTCCAGAAGGTTGATTGTATCGGCATGGAATCCTGCAGATGTGCCGAATATGGCTTTGCCACCATGTCATTTGCTGTTTCAGTTTTACGTTGCAGACGGTAAACTTTCATGTCAGTTATACCAGCGCTCTGCTGACAGCTTCCTGGGTGTTCCATTCAATATTGCTTCTTATGCCTTATTAACAATGATGGTTGCTCAGGTGACAGGTTTAAAGCCTGGAGAATTCGTTCATACAATAGGTGATGCTCATATCTACCTGAATCACATTGAGCAGGTTGAGCTACAGCTGACACGTGAGCCTAAGCCATTGCCTAAAATGAAATTGAATCCAGCTGTCACGGATATCTTTGATTTTACCTTTGATGACTTTGAACTCATAGATTATGAAGCGCATCCTCATATTAAAGGTGAGGTGAGTGTATGATTTCTTTTGTCGTAGCGATGGATGAGAACCGGGCAATCGGAAAAGATAATGATTTGCCTTGGTACCTTCCTAATGATTTAAAGCATTTCAAGAAAACAACGATGGGTAAGCCAATCATTATGGGCAGAAAAACATATGAATCGATCGGCAAGCCGCTGCCTGGACGAGAAAATATCGTAGTTACCCGAGATCAAAGTTATGAAGCAGAAGGGACAACGATTGTTCATTCTGTAGATGAAGTTCTTAAAATGAATGCTGAAGAAATATGTGTTATAGGCGGTTCAGAGATCTTCAAGCAGTTCCTTCCTGTTGCAGACCGCTTATATATTACTGAGATTCATCATACGTTTGATGCTGATACTTATTTTCCAAAGCTAAACGATGATGAGTGGAAAGAAGTATCGCGAACAGCTGGTATTATAGATGAGAAAAATAAATACCCGCACGATTTTGTTGTTTACAAAAAAATAAACAGGTAAAACTCGAATGAGCCCCCCTCTTGTCTGCATACATTGTAGGAAAGGGGGGTTACCTTTTGTTGAAACGAAAAAAAATGAGACTTCGAAAAGGGCCGCTTCCGTTTCGATACGTTGTGCTGATTTCTTTTACTCTTTTTGTACTTATCACACTTCAAGGATTGTGGCTGGTAGACCGGGGAATCGAGCCTACTTTGATACATGTCGCTCAAAGAAAAACAGAAGAGATCGCATCCTTGGCGATAAATGAAGCCATTATTAATAAATTGTTCGATTCTATTGATATGCAGGATATTCTAATCTCTAAAGAAGACAAGGATGGCAATATTGTTTATGCCGGAGTAAACCAAAAAATAGTTAACAACGTTCAAAACCAATCGGCAATCGTTGTCCAAGAGTTTTTAAAAGAAATCGAAAAAGGACGTATCCCTGAGAGTATTGCTGCATCAGAAGATCTTAATCTGAAAACCAGTCACTCTAATGAACCAGGAGTAATTATGGAAATACCTTTAGGGCAAGCCACTGAAAACTCCCTGCTCGCTAACCTGGGTCCTAAGATTCCGATTAAGTTTACGATCGTTGGCGATGTAAACACAGACATTGAAGAGAAAATTGAAACGGTGGGCATCAATAATACGTGGATCTCCATTAATATCATCGTAACGGTAAAGGCCAAAGTAGTTATTCCGTTTGCTACTGAAACAGCTACAGTGACGAGACCCATTCAGATCATGGGGCAGTTTATTCCTGGAGAAGTACCGATTTACTATAATCAATCAGGAGATCCTATTCAGCCGGCACTCCCGATCGATCCTAATATTAAGGAAAAGGAAGATGCTAAAAAGAAGAAGGAAGATAGTGCAGAGGCAGTAGAGGAAACTGCTGCAGATGATGTTGCAGAAGAATCAGCTGAATAAAAGTTTTCCTTAAATTAACAACTCCTTTCAGGGTTGACCAATAAGTGAACTTTGTTATAATGAAAAGTGAATTTTAAATTTTATATGTCTTTAAGCCTATCACCGATGGGGTAGAGGAGCGGATTTTAAGAGTACTTTTTCAGAGAGTGACGTCTGTGAAGAAAAAGGAAAGGAACTTCCGCCGAAGCAAAATAAAACGGTCTGTTTATTTTTGCTGGGTTTACACTAAACAAGTGTAAAACTGTCACTGCGAGGGTAACTACGCAGTGGAGGACTACTGATCGATGAGGAAAACCATAAATTACTTAAGTGATTGATAGCAGGTTATTTCCTTGTCTATTGATCGCTTTTTATTTTGTCTTTTTTTCCTCAGCGTCCTGTATAAACTCCTCAAATGGATGGCTAAATACAAGAAGGAGGAACATTATGGAATTTGAGAATTCGATTTATTCATTAATACCGCCAGTGTTAGCCATATTAATGGTTATTTTAACTAGGCAAGTACTTATCTCGCTTGGGGCGGGGATTGTTGCAGGTGCATTACTGCTTCATGACTTTAATTTTGGAGCAACATTGAAAGAGATTGGAACGATTATTAAAGGGCATTTTATTTCAGATGGAGCCCTGAACGAATGGAACGTCTATATTTTATTGTTCCTATTGATCTTAGGAATGATGACTAGCATTATCTCCATGGCCGGCGGAAGCCGTGCATTTGGAGAATGGGCGATCTCGAGAGTTAAGACTAGACGAGGGGCTCAAATTTTGACAGTAGTTTTTGGTCTAGTCATTTTTATCGATGACTATTTCAACTCATTAGCTGTCGGAAATGTAAGCAGACCTATTACGGATCGCCACAGAATTTCACGTGCTAAGCTTGCTTATTACTTAGATTCAACGGCTGCACCTGTTTGTGTCATCTCTCCGGTATCAAGCTGGGGCGCTTATATTATCGGTATTATTGGAACGATTTTAGCAACTCATGAGATCACAAATATTTCAGCTTTTAGTGCTTTTATTCAAATGATTCCAATGAATTTTTATGCAGTTTTTGCACTTATTTTAGTTTTTGCAGTTGCTTATTTTCAATTGGATTTTGGTCCAATGAAACAACATGAACAGCGTGCTCTAGCTACTGGAGAAGTCATTGATCCAGAGAAAAAAGGAGCAATTGGTGAAGGCATTAAGCTTGAAGAAAGTGATAAAGGAAAAGTTGGTGACCTTGTGTGGCCGATCGTTCTTTTAATTGTTGCAACAGTTGGTTTTATGTTCTATACAGGGATTGAAAATGTAAAAGGTCTAGAAGAACCTACTAAGGTTACTCTCCTATCCATTTTTGAAAATACAGATGTACCAAAATCACTGCTTTATGGGGGATTAATCGGTTTAGCAGCTGCGATCCTTTTCTTCTTGCCTAAAAAGATGGGTGCTTCTGCTTTAGGAAGAGGATTGGGCAGAGGTATTCAATCAATGATGGGTGCTGTAACGATTTTAATTTTTGCGTGGACGATTATTTCAGTCATCGATGGTCTCGGAACAGGAAAATATTTAGCTGGATTAGTGGATCAGCATATGAACCTTGCTTATCTGCCACTTGTATTATTTGTTTTATCAGGTCTTATGGCCTTTGCGACAGGTACATCTTGGGGAACATTCGGTGTAATGCTTCCTATTGCTGCAGAGATTGCAGCTTCTACAAATGTCGAACTAATGCTGCCTGTATTAGCTGCAGTACTTGCTGGATCAGTATTTGGAGACCATTGTTCACCAATTTCAGATACGACCATTCTTTCATCAACCGGAGCAGGAAGCCATCATATTGATCACGTGATGACGCAGCTTCCTTATAGCTTGTTGGCTGCAGGAATCTCGGCTATTGGTTATTTGGCTCTTGGTTTAACTGAGAGTGTCTGGATAGGATTATTAGCTTCAACAGCGGTATTTGCTGTTGCATTAGTCCTACTAAAGAAATGGTTGGGTAAAAATCATGTAAATGAGAATACATTTAAAGCTTAAAATGGAAGTGCCCGGTTTTAAACCGGGCATTTTTTCTTATATTTATACGACTTGTTTCCCTATATTACGACAAAATTACTAAAAACACTTTGACAGGATTCATTTAATTGTAATATACTAAACCCAGAATAGTCAGAAAAAAGTAACAATTGTAAAATTTTTGACTTTATCAAAAAGGGGGAAACAACGATGGAAGATCGGCAACAATGGGGAAGCCGCTACGGTTTTATTTTAGCAGCGGTTGGTTCCGCGATCGGATTGGGTAACATCTGGAGATTTCCAGCTGTTGCTTATGAAAATGGTGGAGGAGCATTCTTTATCCCTTACTTAGTAGCACTATTAACGGCAGGTATTCCCTTATTGATCCTGGAGTTTACACTAGGACATAAGTATAGAGGATCGGCACCGCTTTCTTACTTCCGTCTTCACAAGAATGCGGAATGGCTTGGATGGTGGCAAGTTTTTGTAGCATTTGTCATTTCAACTTATTATGCGGTTATTATCGCATGGGCTTTAAAGTACTCCATCTACGGCTTGAATTTATCTTGGGGAGAAAAGCCATCTGACTTTTTCTACGGTGAGGTAATTAAGCTGAGTGCAACGCCTGGTGACATCGGCGGTTTGGTACCAGGAGTAGTGATTGCTCTCTTAATCGTCTGGGTTGTCACACTATTAGTACTTTATAAAGGTGTTTCCAAAGGTATTGAAAGGTTCAATAAAATTTTTATTCCTGCTTTAGTTATTATGTTTTTACTAATTGTTATCCGTGCAGTAACTCTTGATGGAGCTGCACAAGGATTGAACACTTTCTTCACACCAGATTGGAGTATGATCAATAACGGTAAGGTATGGGTAGCGGCTTACGGTCAAATTTTCTTCTCGTTATCTATTGCATTTGCAATCATGGTGACGTATTCAAGCTATCTTCCTAAAAAATCAGATATTAATAACAATGCTTTTATAACAGGTTTTGCAAACTCAGGTTTTGAACTTCTTGCAGGTATCGGAGTTTTCGCTGCATTAGGATTTATGGCTATGCAGCAAGGATTGCCAGTTGCAGACGTTGTAAAAGGCGGAATCGGACTAGCATTCGAAGTATTCCCTGCGATTATTAATGAGTTCCCGGGCGGTAATGCCTTCTTTGGTACAATGTTCTTCTTAACGCTTGTATTTGCGGGTATGACATCTCTAATCTCGATCGTAGAAACGTATGTTGCAGCATTACAAGATAAGTTTGGTATCTCCAGAACAAAAGCTGTCCTTATGGGCGGTGGTGTAGCCTCTGTTATTTCATTGCTTTTCGCTACAAAAGGCGGATTATATATGCTTGATATCACAGACTACTTTATCAACAACTTCGGTATTACATTGGCAGGTCTTGCAGAAGTAGTTCTTATAGCTTGGTTCTTCAAGCAGCTTAAGGGACTTCAGGACCATGCGAACGGTATTTCTGATCTAAGAACTGGCATGTGGTGGAAAGTTTGTCTTGGTGTTATTACACCGATCCTTCTTGGCTACATGATGTATGATAACATCAGACAAAATATTGCTGAAAACTATGGCGGATATCCTACTGGATTAGTCGTAACATATGGTTTAGCAGTTGCTGTTGGCGTTATCGTCCTCGGATTCCTGCTAAGTTTAGTGAAATGGAAAACAAATGCTGTACAAGAGAAAAGGGAGGTCAGCTGATATGACAGGCAGTGCGATTGCAATGATGGTTATCGGCATGGTGATCCTTTGGGGTGGCTTGCTGGCTAGTATAGCAAATGTGGTACGTGTTTCTAGAAAAAAATAAGAAAAAAAGCTGATTTCTCGTATGAGGAATCAGCTTTTTTACATATTAAGATCATAAATCAGAGCGAAGCTCGAGATTTATGCTCGCCATACGGAATTTATGATGTGTTCAACTGAACGAAAAAGAAGCTGCCCCCAGCTTCTTTTTTACCTTCTTCTGCTATCTATTCTTTCCTGTCGTTCCCATGCTTTTAAATAAGGATACGGATCAAATGCCCACTCGGTAACCCCGTTATCTCGGTACATCCCAAAATGAAGATGTGGCGGAAACTTTCCGGACGTCCCTGGAGGACCGTATCCCGTACTGCCTACGTAGCCAAGTACTGTACCCGGTTCTACGATCGAACCTTTTTCAATGCTTTTATTAAAACTCCCTAAATGTGCGTAGTAATGATACACGTTATTAATATCACGAATCCCGATTCTCCATCCGCCAAAGCGGTTCCATCCTTTAACTTCTACGACTCCATACGAGACAGCTTTTACAGGAACACCATAATCAGCAAAAATATCCGTTCCTTCATGGATACGAAGTCCGCCAAAACCACGGCGGTCACCCCAAGTGCTTCGATAGCTGTAGTTGGATCTTAAAGGCACAATAAAGCTATGTTTATCTAAAGAAACAGTACCATATGTCTCATAGATCTTTGCGTTTTCCATAATGATATCCACGGCTTTGTCTCTTTGATAATAACTCCAAAGCCCGATTCGGAAATTTTCAATATCGTGACCATGTTCTTGGATGATATCAGCGAATGTAAACAGAATATCTTCATCGTTGTTACGATCAGCAATTCCATCATTGTTGCCGTCTTTTCCTATTCCCCCAAACATGGCAATTCGCTCAGGGTTTGTATCATCCATTATTGGATTGATTGGTCCTGACCATTGAATAGGGGAAAAGTATATGCCCACAAGACCTTTTCTTGCCGGAAGGTCTCTTCTGGCTTTTCGGACGCTTCTTTCATACTGGTCGACACCGGCAAAATAATGCCATGGAATAAGTGTGACTGACTCCATCTTTTTATAAATGCTCAGCCTGTCAACATCTTCTTTTGTAAATCGCTCGGCTGCCTCGCTGCTTCTTTCGGGAAGAAAGGTCATTAGAAGGGCTGCCAGAGTGAGGAACAGGACTGTGAATTTCCTCATACGTCCCAAACCACTCCTTTCTCTCATTTACCATTAGTTTGTTGAACTTACAAAAAAACATGAAGGAAAAATGTTGGAAAAAACTCATGTTTGGACTTTTGGCTGTCATATGGTAGAGTATTGATGGGAATATTGTTTAAATCTAAACAAAAATGTGACTTTCAGACCAAGAAAATTTGGGGTGATGATGATGGCAAAGAAAGAAGAATATGTACGTAAACCGGAATGGTTGAAAATAAAGCTAAACACGAACGAGAATTATAAAGAACTTAAGAAGATGATGCGTGAAAAGAAGCTACATACCGTTTGTGAAGAAGCGAAATGTCCTAACATTCATGAGTGTTGGGCTGTCCGTAAAACAGCAACATTCATGATCTTAGGAGACATCTGTACCCGAGCTTGCCGTTTTTGTGCCGTGAAAACTGGCTTACCTACAGAATTAGATCTTCAAGAACCAGAACGTGTTGCTGAATCAGTAGAGCAAATGGGGCTTAAACACGTAGTTATAACGGCTGTTGCCCGTGATGATCTAAAAGACGGCGGAGCACATGTCTTCGCAGAAACTGTACGTGCAGTACGCGCACGAAATCCATTCTGTTCAATCGAAGTTCTTCCATCGGATATGCTGGGAGACATTGATGCACTGAAAACATTAATGGATGCAAAACCTGATATTATGAACCACAACATTGAAACAGTAAGACGACTTTCTCCAAGAGTTCGTGCACGTGCTACTTATGATCGAACAATGGAATTCTTGCGCCGCGCAAAAGAAATGAATGCAAACATTCCAACTAAATCAAGCCTTATGATCGGACTTGGTGAAACATGGGAAGAGATCATCGAAACAATGGATGATCTGCGTGCAAACAACGTGGATATCATGACTATCGGTCAATATTTACAGCCAACGAAGAAACATTTAAAAGTACAAAAGTATTATACACCTGAAGAGTTTAAAGAGCTTCGTGATATTGCCTTCAGCAAAGGATTTAAACATTGTGAATCCGGTCCGCTCGTGCGTTCTTCTTATCACGCGGATGAACAAGTAAATGCCGCAGCTCAAAACATCTAACACAAAAAGACCAGAAGCAAAAATCTGCTTCTGGTTTTTATTTTCCTTCCATTTCACCGCGCATTGGATTTGTTTCACCATTCATTTCTCCGTTTTCATTTTCTCCGTAGTTCCATTTCTTACCCTGTGGAGATTTCTTCATTTCCTGAATCAGGCGGTCGATGATTCCTTCAATGTCCTCTGTATCGTTATTTAAAGATTGATACTGTTCAATTTTATCAATCATGCCTTTTTCATCACTCACATATACGTGATAATATCTTGGAACAACAGAGAATCCAGTCATTTTAACCTGGTCAGCTGCAGCAACTCTGTCTTTGTTCGTCGTCTTATATCCGATTAATACTTCTTCATCCGTCACTAGGGTCCCTACATCTTTTATGTCAGGAAGCTGAAGAACCATGTCTGAGATCATATCTGCAAGTTTTTGACGATTTAAGTAAGGTACAGCATTTCCTGTTTTAACTCTGTCCCCGGACATATGGCGCATATATCCAAAATCCCCGTAATTCTTGTTGTTGCCAATCCGATTTTCATCTTTAACATTTGTTTTTGAAAATTTATATTCCTGACCCATTTTCTTTTGATCACCGCCGCCGCATGCAGAGAGAACGATGACTAAACATAAAAACACTCCTAATTTTTTCACAGGTGTTTTCACCTCCTTATTCTTTAGAATGACCTTAAACGTAAATAGTTTACAAAGAAATTGTTGGCTGTTAATGGGCGAAACATGGTAAAATAAGTATCAGGAAATGAGGTGAAGCATTTTTGATTACAGTTGGTAATTATTCCTATGAAGTGATTGAAGATGTACGGGAAGCCTTTAATGAGGAACAATTTAAAGCGCGCTATAGTGAAATTTTACATAAATACGATTATATTGTTGGTGACCTCGGTTACGAGCAACTTCGTTTGCGTGGTTTTTTTGAAGATAATCACGAAAAGGCTACGTTCGATACGAAAATCAGTACTTTGCCGGAATACATTTATGAGTATTGCAATTTCGGATGCCCGTATTTTGTGTTGAAAAAAGTAAACCCCTGAGAATTCAGGGGTTTTTTCTTTGCTTATGAGCCGCGAGAATCATCATAAGGCTGTTCAGAATGAGATTCTGGGTCATCGTGGGTTGGATGCGCGCCAGGATCATGTCTTTCAAGACCTTCGTGCAAGGTTTTATTTTCGTAGTTAAAAGCACTATAGTAACGCTGCTCTTCTCTCCACGGAGTTGATTTACCTAAAGCCCGCTTTATCGGGGAACCGTATGGACCTTCAGGCAAATCTTCAGGAAGCACATAGTTGCGACCGGTCTCTACATTCGAAAAATCAGTGTACTGCTCTTTCTCTTTTTCGAACAAAAAAACCATCCTCTCGGGCCAGTTTAGGATAAAGGAAATCTCTATCCTTACTTTAAAGTCTTTCCCGTAGAAGATGATTCTTGCTTGGTACATTTTGAGTAAAACCTTACTTGTGAAGTAGTTGATTTCCGTTCCAAGTTGCTCGCTTTCCACGGGGCGTGCGGTGAGCCTCCTGCCGCTTTGCGCCATCAGGAGTCTCCACCTGACCGCTCGTCCCGTAGGAGTCTCGCACTTTGCACTCCAATCAACTTGCATAGATGCTTTTTACAAAACTAAAAGCAACAACCTTTAATATAACTAAAGATGCTGCTTCAAGGTATTTAGTAATATTCTTCCTTGAAAAATTAATTGAAGAGGAAGGGCGAGACTCCTGCAGGATGAGTGGGACAGATGAGACCAATCAATGTCGCTAAGCGACGATTGGGCTCATCGCACACCCTGAGGAAAGCGAGCCCTGCAACGGAAATTAATCTCATTCAAGAGCAACAAAGATTCCCCAAAAAGTCTTTAAATAACCTCCGCTAAAAATTCACGGAGCTCCATAGCATCCTCTTCCGTTAAGTTAAAAGCATGCTCCAAATAGCCTTCTTCTTCTAAATCATCCTGTCCAATAATGGCAAAGTGACTGCCAAGCATATTCAGCACAAGTGATTTTCCGTAATGACGGCTTGTTTTCGTAATAGCTAAATCGAATCGTGTATTTTTCCCCATAAAGCTTACAAAGCGGGTTTCCGTTTTTTCTGTATCGTCATACAAGAAAAATCTTTCATCTGACATGTATGAAGCCTCCTCAAAGTTCTTAGCGATAATTTTCATTTTTAGGATAAATGAATTCTCTTCTTTTATGTTACACTTTACTTGAGAAACTTACAAAAGGTGATGACTATGTATTTTGTTGACCGCAAGAAAATCAACGAGCATTTAGTGTATATGAATGAATTAATAACAACATTTGAAACAATGTCTTTTCCAGAAAATCGTATTGAAGTTCTTGCTGTAGAACGAATGGGACATATGCTTATTGAATCCATGATGGACGTTGGAAATATGATCATCGACGGGTTTATTATGCGTGACCCAGGCAGCTTTGAAGACATCTTGGATATTCTTATTGATGAGAAAGTATTGCCGAATGAAGAAGCAGCTTCTTTAAAAAATGTAGTGAACCTGCGTAAATCGCTTGTTCAAGATTATCCGCAATCAGATGTTGAACTAACATACAATACGATAAAAAAATATATACCGGAACTGTCAGCTTTTCCAGCTCATGTTAAGCGTTATTTAGAAGAAGAATTAGGACCAGTGTCTGCATTTTTGCCGGAATAAATGAGAGAGAAAATAGTTTTTATACATTTTTATTTAAAAATGTACGTTTTCTACTATTTACGGTAAAATGGTAAAAAAGGATGGTGATGACTGTGAAGAATCACACCTCAACACGTGATGAGATCATCTATCTTTTAAAAAGAAATAAGCGGATGACTGTTACGGAAATGGCTAAATCCCTTGGAATTACAGAAATGGCTGTT
This sequence comes from Fictibacillus arsenicus, assembly GCF_001999465.1. Lineage (GTDB taxonomy): Bacteria > Bacillota > Bacilli > Bacillales > Fictibacillaceae > Fictibacillus > Fictibacillus arsenicus. Next base: position 565,057 of record NZ_MQMF01000001.1, on the reverse strand, counting down.
AGACGGCACCTCAATACATTGGAGAGGGACCACGTTATTGAAACAACGCTTGTACGTCAAGCCATGGGAAGACCAATCCATTTTTATCATTTGACAGCAAGCGGTGATGAACAATTCCCGCGAAACTATTCCGGATTGACCGTTGAGTTTTTAAAAGATATCGAAGAGCTGAGTGGAGCTGAAACGGTAGATGGCTTGTTTAAAAGACGTGAAAACCGACTGCAGGATAAATATAAAGAACGTATGAACAGCCTGACTCAGTTTGAGCAAAAAGTAAACGAACTTGCTAACATTCAAAATGAAGCAGGTTATATGGTGGATTGGCAAAAAGGTGAGGATCCCGATACTTATGTGCTGACTGAGTATAATTGTCCGATCGCTATGGTAGCCAATGAATATCAGCAAGCTTGTTCATGTGAACTGTCTTTGTTTAAAAGAATGCTTCAAACTGATGACATTGAACGGAAGACATGTATGGCAAAAGGCGGCGATTATTGCTGTTATGTCATTAAAGAAAAAAGAGCTGCATCTGAAGTATAACCTGCTTCAGGTGTGTTTTTTTTGGGTAATGGGCAGAATGATAAATGTACATAAAGGAGAGAAATGAATGAAAGCATATAAAGGATTTTTGATTGATTTAGATGGCACGATGTACAGAGGAACGGAAAGAATCCATGAAGCGGTTGAATTTGTTAAGAAGCTGAACGAACTTAATCTGCCATATTTATTTGTTACGAATAACTCATCGAAAACCAAGAAGCAAGTTGCAGAAGTATTGAAAGATTTTGATATACCTGCTTCATCTGACCATGTTTTTACTTCGAGCATGGCAACAGCCAGCTATATATCTAATCTAAAAGAAAGTGCGACGGTTTATTGTATTGGTGAGGACGGCATTAGGGAAGCTCTTACGGAAAAGGGCTTAAAGCTAGTGGATGAAAATCCAGACTATGTTGTAACTGGCATCGATCGCTCTATAACATATGAGAAACTGGCTAAAGCTTGTCTTGCGGTTAGAAACGGGGCTATATTTATCTCAACCAATGGAGATATTGCGCTTCCTACAGAAAGAGGACTTCTGCCTGGCAATGGTTCACTGACTTCTGTTATCACGGTTTCAACGCAGACCGATCCTGTTTTTATCGGAAAACCAGAGCCGATTATTATGGAGATGGCACTTGAAACATTAGGAACTAAAAAAGAAGAAACACTCATGATCGGAGATAACTACCAAACCGATATTTTAGCAGGGATTCGGACAGGTCTGGACACCCTTCTCGTTCATACAGGGGTAACAACTAAAAAACACCTCGAAGATATCGATATCCATCCAACGTACACGGTTGATGGTTTAGATGAGTGGGAGATTAAATAAAAAAAGGCTTAAGGGCAAAAGAGTATCTCTCTTGTTCTTAAGCCTTATTATTATTCTGTGTTTGCAGCCCTGTGCGCGAGACGGCTGGATGCCGCTGCTGCGATTGCACCAACTATATCATCTAAAAACGTGTGAACTTTGCCAGTAGACTTATCGTTTAATTTTTCTAAAATTCCCGGTTTTTGTTTGTCGATGAACCCATAGTTCGTAAATCCGATCGATCCATATATATTTACTATAGAAAGTGCAATAATCTCATCAATTCCATAGAGACTTTCATCTCTAGCTAATATTTCTTGAAGAGGCTGTTCTAACTTCTTTTCTTCAGCAAGTACATCAAGTCCAATGCCTGTTAAAATAGCATTTTGAACTTCACGCTTTGCAATAACCCTTTCAACATTTTCTCTGCATACATCCATTTTTAAGTCAGGATGGTAGGGGACTTGGAGAAAATAAACGAGTTCAGCTATATCGTTTACCGTAACGCCCCGTTCATTCAGCAGTTTGCGTGCTGTTTCTTCGACATTTTCCACTTTTTTATTTTGCATCCCTGTACTCCTTTTCTCTGTAGTCTCCTTAGCTTTGTATAGTATATGTTTTGACGATAAAGTTATGAATTTATCAAAAAAAGCTAACCACTTCGCCTATATGGGCATACAATGGTGTATCCATATATGCGGATGTTATTGATCTTGCAGCCGCTGGAAAGCTGATAGGTGGGGGGATCGCCTTTGTTTGAAAGAGATATTTTTCATCATTATCAACTTGTTTGTGAAGACAGACGATCGGAAGCCGGGTACCGGACATTTACCTGCAAAGGAGACCAGTATATAGTTATTCCTCAGCAGCAGATGACATATGAAAAATTGCAGGAAATGATATTCATCAGTGATTTATTGCAGCAGCGTGGAGAGAGCAACTTGCCTGTACTCCATCCAACGATTTCAAACATGCCTAGTGCATATGTAGATGGAGAATCCGTAATTATTTTCAAAAAGTCTCATAAGAAAGAAGAACAGCGAAATGTTTCGTTAGGAATGGAACTGGCGGAATTTCACAAACGGGGTAAAGGACTCGAGCAATATTACCCGGTTCAGCAGGTTGCTTATGGGCAATGGCCGCTCTTATGGATGAACCGTGTGGATGAAATGCATAACACCTATGCTGAAGTGTCAGCAAGAAAACAAAAAAATGATTTTGACCATCTATTTTTAACGACTTTTCCTTATTATGAGGGACTTGCAGAGAATGCCATTCAGTACATCACAGATTATCAATTAGAGAGAGGACCAAAGGGAATCGGGTCAGCGGCAATCTGTTATGACCGTTTTAGTGAACGCTCCTGGCTGAGATCTTCAAATGGTTTTATTAAACTTCCTGTCGGCTGGGTGATTGACAGCCCGATGAGAGATGTAGCAGAATGCATCCGTGAAAAGATTTATCAGCCTGAGTTCAGAAGTGACGAAGTTTTAAATTTAATTGATGACTACGAAAAGGTAAAACCTCTGTCAAAAGGTGCATGGAGATTGTTGTATGGAAGACTCTTATTCCCTTCACAATATTTTGATACAGTTGAAGGCCATTATAAAAATGAGAGGGATATAGGAAAAGAATTATATGTACGCCGCTTTACTGACTTAATCTCGTATGAAAGACAGAATGAGTATTTTCTTAAAAGTTTTTTCAGGTCGATCGGTTTGCCTGTACGTGAATTAAATATTCCGATGGTTGATTGGCTCGTTCCAATGATCTGACGATAAAGGGCTCTCCTCAAGAGCTCTTTTTTGTTTTTTCTGTACTCACATGCGAAAATAAAAATAAGGAGTGAAAACGCATGCAAAAACCATATGTATATGTTACAAGAAAGCTGCCGGAAGAAACACTTAAGGCGTTAAAAGAAATTGCTGAAGTCGGTATGTGGCCGCATGAGGAGAAAGCCGTTCCTCGTGACGTACTTTTAAAGGAAGCACAAAAAGCTGAAGGGTTATTAACGATGTTGTCAGACAAAGTGGATGGTGAACTATTGGATAATGCCCCATCTTTGAAAGTTGTAGCTAACCTCGCAGTAGGCTATGACAATATTGATATCAACAAAGCAAAAGAGAATAACGTAACAGTATGCAATACACCAGATGTTCTGACCGAATCAACAGCTGATTTAGCCTTTTCATTAATCTTGGCGACAGCAAGACGTGTTGTGGAATCAGCCAACTACGTGAAAGAGGGAAAATGGAACAGTTGGGGTCCCTTATTGCTGGCAGGAGCTGATGTTCATCACAAGACGATCGGAATCGTAGGCATGGGGCGAATTGGTGAAGCGGTAGCGAGACGTGCAAAGGGATTCGATATGAACATCTTGTATCATAACCGAAATCGCAAACCTGAAGCCGAGAGAAATCTCGATGCCGAATATAAAGACTTTTACGATCTTTTGAAGGACTCTGATTTTGTTGTTTGTCTCGCTCCGCTTACCTTTGAGACGAAAGGCATGTTTAACAGGGAAGCATTTCAGGCGATGAAAAACAGCGCAATTTTTATTAATGCTGGACGTGGAGCATCAGTGGATGAAGAAGCATTGGTAGATGCTCTTCAAAACGGTACGATAGCTGGAGCTGGATTAGATGTTTTTGAAAAAGAACCAATTGCTTTGGATCATCCTCTCTTAAAGATGAATCAAGTTGTGGCTTTGCCTCACATTGGAAGTGCAAGTGTGGAAACGAGAATGAAGATGGCAGAGCTGGCTTGCCGCAACATCGCATCTATTTTAAATGGGAAAGCGGCTGAAACCCCTGTCAGCTAAGGAGGAAAACAAATGACAATCCGTCCTTTTGAAGGAAAAACAGCCATAATAACTGGAGCAAGCCGGTTGAATGGAATCGGGGCTGCAATCTGTTTACAGCTCGCTGAAAAAGGGGCAAATATCTTCTTTACTACATGGGGCACATATGACAAACAGATGCATGAAGGAAATTATCAAAGTGATCCAGATATTTTGGTTGAGAAGCTTCAAAATTTTGGCGTTCAAGCTGTATATAAAGAGATTGATCTAGCTGATTCGAACCAGTTTCCAAATCTCTTTAAATTGATCGAACAAAAACTTGGCTCGCCAAGTATTCTTGTTAATAATGCATGTTTTTCACAAAACCATTCTTGGGAAGAAACGACAAGCGAAATGCTGGACAAGCATTATGCCATAAATCTTCGCGCGACTTCCCTTTTAAGTGTGGAATTCGCAAAACGTTTTCAAGGAACAAAAGGAAGCATCATTCATCTGACTTCTGGCCAGTCAAAGGGTCCGATGACAGGTGAACTGGCGTATGCCGCTACTAAAGGTGCGATTGAAGCTTTAACGGTAACGATGGCTGCGGAACTAGGATCTAAAGGAATTACAGTCAATGCTGTTAATCCTGGACCGACCGATACCGGATGGATGACTGAGGACTTGCAAAAAGTCTTATTGCCGAAGTTTCCTTTAGGAAGAATCGGCAAACCAGAAGATGCAGCAAGGCTGATCGCATTTTTAGCTTCACCAGAAGGCGAATGGATTACCGGACAAATCATCCATTCTGAAGGCGGATTTTTAAGACAATAAAAGTATTTTAAGTAAAGCTGCTTAAGTTAGGTGTTAGATTACCTAACTTAAGCAGTTTTTTTATTATTGGAAACTGTACTTGGCGCAGCAACGAAAACACCCTCTTTTTACAGAAATAAAAAAGTGAATTTTATAATTAATTAAAAATTAATAAATATACTCTTGAATTAATTTTTATACAGTCCTATAATGAACCTTAACTTATTAAAGGAGTGATGTGGTTTGAGAGCTGGAATTATTGGAGTAACCGGATATGGTGGATTAGAATTGTTCCGGCTGTTAACCGCACATCCAGAAATCAAGGAGTTATTCTTATATTCATCCTCAAAACAAGGTCAATTACTTTCGGATGAAGCACCTCACCTGTTTGAAATTAACCAGGAAAAACTTCGCTCATTTGAGCAGATAGAGACAGATGGACTTGATGTACTGTTTTGTTCAGCTCCAAGCGGCATATCTTCAGAACTTCTTCCCCGTTTTCTTAACCAGAAGATGAAAGTAATCGATTTAGCAGGAGATTTTCGGTTAAAGGAGGCAGATTCATATCGAAAATGGTATGGGATGGAGCCTCCGAACAATTCATTTGTAAATAAAGCGGTATACGGGTTATCGGAATGGAACGAGAAGGAAATACAAGAAGCGGCTTTGATCGCTAACCCAGGGTGTTATCCTACTGCAGCACTGCTTGGAATATTACCTTTAATAAAAACAAAAATGATAAACCCGAAAACCCTGATTATTGATGCGAAAAGCGGACTATCAGGCGCTGGGGCTTCACCTCAAAAAGCATCTCATTTTACAAAAGCAAATGATAGTCTGAGTGTTTATAAGATGAACAAACATCAGCATATACCAGAGATAGAACAAACTTTGAAAACTCTTGCTGATACAGAAGTTAACATTACCTTTACGACTCATCTTATACCGATGACTAGAGGAATCATGGCTACTATGTATGCAGAGCTGGCGCACGATATCCAATCACATTCTGTTAGTGAGATTCTCAATGAATTCTATCATTCTAAACCTTTTGTTCGTGTTTTTAAGGAAAATACAGATCTCTTTACTAAGCAGGTGTACGGTTCAAACTATTGTGATGTAACATTTGCGATTGATGAACGGACAAATCGAATCACTGTTGTATCTGTAATCGACAATCTAATCAAAGGCGCTGCCGGGCAAGCAGTGCAAAATATGAATATCATGTTCGGCTTAAAAGAATCAGAGGGACTGCAACAATCACCATTGTTCCCATAAAAAGAGGAGGCAGGATAGATGCAGGCTACAAAACCATCCATACACAAGGTAACAGGAATAAACATCGCAACACCAAAGGGCTTTTACGCAAGCGGACTGCATTGCGGAGTAAAACATAAGAAGCTGGATCTAGGGCTGATATACAGCTTGAAACCTGCCAACGCAGCAGGAGTTTACACGACTAACCAAGTACAGGCGGCTCCGCTAAAAGTAACACAGGAGAGTATAAAACAAGAGGGGAAGCTTCAAGCAATTATCGTCAATTCCGGAAACGCCAATGCATGTACAGGTAAAAAAGGACAGGAAGATGCAAAAGAAATGCAGCTCCAAATAGCGAATAAGCTCGGCATTCCTCCACACCTTGTTGGAGTAGCGTCTACCGGAGTAATCGGTGAACACCTGCCGATGGATAAAATCACAGCCGGCATTCAAAATCTTGAGCTGGATTCCGAGCTGAAGGGATCTATTGATTTTTCTCAAGCCATTTTAACAACAGATACGGTATCTAAAAATACAGCTTATTCTTTTAAAATCAATGATAAAACGATTACGATCGCAGGTACTGCAAAAGGATCGGGGATGATTCATCCGAACATGGCGACAATGCTTGGATTTGTTACAACAGACGCAAACATTCATCAGGATGATCTTCACGAAGCGCTGTCCTATGCTGTAGAGCGGACATTTAACTGCATTACAGTAGATGGAGATACCTCAACAAATGATATGGTTCTTATGCTTGCCAACGGTATGGCTGAGAATGAGGAACTGAACAAAAACCACCCAGAATGGGATTTATTCTTGGATGCGCTTGTCCTTGTTTGTGAAGATTTAGGCAAACTTATTGCTAAAGATGGTGAAGGTGCGAGCAAACTTATTGAAGTAAGCGTAAGAGGTGCAAGAACTGAGAAAGAAGCTAGAATCATAGCCAAAACGGTTGTAGGATCACCCCTTGTTAAAACGGCTGTCTTTGGATGTGACGCGAACTGGGGAAGAATCCTTGCAGCTGCAGGATATAGCGGTGTGTCTTTTAACCCAGACCAAATGAAAATACTGATTGGCGATCATGAAGTAGTGGCTGATGGAGAGCCTGTTGTCTTCTCAGAAGAAGAGATTCGAAACTACTTAAAAGGCCAGGAGATTCATATCACAGTCATCTTGTCAGAAGGCTTCGGAAACGGAAGAGCCTGGGGATGCGATCTAACCTATGATTATGTGCAAATTAATGCCAGCTATCGAACGTAAAAGGATGTGAGAAATTTGTTGTCTGTATTAAAAATCGGCGGAAGCACGTTAGAAAACTTACAGCCAGCCTTTTTTAACAGTCTGCGCTGCAAGATTCATAATGGTGAAAAAGTAGTCATTGTTCATGGCGGGGGACCTGAAATAAATAAAAAGCTGCAAGAAAAAGGTTTGCCGATTCAAATGAAAGACGGAATAAGAATCACATCACAAGAAGCCCTTTCTTGCGTAAAAGCAGCATTAAAGGACACAGCAAATAAAAAGCTTGTAGAGAGATTAAATCAAGAAGGAATTCAAGCTGCAGGCTTATGCGGTTCAGAGAATACACTCATTCAATGTGATTTTTTAGACGAAGAGAAGTATGGGCGTGTCGGTAAAGTTAAAAAAGTGAACATAGACCTTTTAGAAAAATTACTGAAGTCAGGGAAGGTGCCGGTCATTGCTTCTCTAGGTGTTACCGAAAACGGGGATGAAGTGAACATCAATGCAGACACTGCAGCTGGTGAAACAGCAGCAGCACTTTCAGCCGTATCAGTCTGTTTCGTTACAGATATATCAGGAATTCAAGTTGAAGGACAGAAAGCCAAACAGTTAACCATTACTCAACTAAAGCGAGGCATAAATGACGGTCACATATACGGCGGAATGATACCAAAAGTTGAAGCAGCTGTGAAATGTCTAAACCTGAACATCGATGAAGTGTTAATAACGGACCAAACATTGTCAGGTACACGTTGCTATAAGGAGGTACTTGCGATATGAGTTTCTTGTTCCCTACGTATAAAAGAAAAGAGTTTCAGCTTCAAAAGGGAAGCGGGACATATGTATACGATGAAAACAACAATCGCTATCTAGATTTCACAAGCGGAATTGCTGTAACGAGCCTTGGTCATTGTCATCCGGAAGTCGTCTCGGCTATCAAGGATCAAAGTGAGAAAATATGGCATACATCAAATCTATTTAAAATCGAACAGCAGGAAGTTCTTGCTGAGACACTTGTAAAAAACACACTTTTAGATTTAGCTTTTTTTTGCAACAGCGGTGCTGAAGCCAATGAGGCAGCAATTAAACTTGCAAAAAAGTTTACTGGAAAAAATAAAATTATAACGTTTAAGGATTCTTTTCATGGGCGTACATTCGGTGCTATGTCCGCAACAGGACAGCAAAAGATTAAAGACGGGTACGGCCCGCTTGTTTCAGAGTTTGTACATCTGCCATGGAACGAAACCGAACAGCTAAAAAAAATCGCAGATGAGGATACTGCCGCGATCATGATGGAAGTTTTTCAAGGTGAAGGCGGAGTGCGCATGGCAGATCTTGCATTTTATAAGGAAATACAAAAGATATGTGATGAGTATCATATACTGCTGATTATTGATGAAGTACAGACAGGGATCGGAAGAACAGGGAAAAGGTATGCATTTAAACATTTCGATTTAAACCCAGACATCGTTACACTTGCAAAAGGGTTGGGAAATGGATTCCCGATTGGAGCAATGCTTGGCAAAGATAAATTAAAAACTGCATTTGGACCAGGAAGCCACGGAACAACATTTGGCGGCAGCCCTCTAGCTTGTGCAGTGAGCCAGTCGGTTCTTAATATCATTTTCCAGGATGACTTTTTAAAAGAAGTTGAACGTAAAGGAAATCAATTTAAGGAAACACTAAGAGACTCGCTGCAATCACATCCACTCGTGAAAGAGATCAGAGGCAAAGGTTTATTAATCGGGATAGAATGTGAGAGACCTGTGGGCAGATTGATAGAGTGGCTTGAAGAGCAAGGATTACTAACCGTTCCGGCAGGAGAGAAGGTCATTCGCCTGCTCCCGCCATTAACCGTTTCTGACGAAGAATTAGAAACAGCTGCAGCAATTATTAATGGATTGTTTAAACAGTTTCATACGGTATCAAACGCAAAGGACGAATAATCCTTATTTTTTATACGAATAAATGAATAAAAATACGAATAGATATAGGTTTTATACAAGGAGAGGAATTTACTATGAAAGGCTCTATAACATTAGCTAATGGGACTTCGTTTGCAGGAGACTGGCTCGGCGATCATCAGTATTGTTCTGGTGAAGTTGTATTTTATACAGGAATGACTGGATACGAACAAGTGCTGACAGATCCATCTTATCAGGGACAAATCGTTGTATTTTCGTACCCGTTTATCGGTAACTATGGCTTCATGCCGGAAAGTATGGAATCTGCTCAAATTCAAGTTTCAGGTGTTATTATGGCTGACTGCTATCCCTTTCAGCTCGAAGACGAACAACACTCATTAACAGCGTACCTTAATCATCATCAAATTCCTGCTTTAACAAATGTCGATACAAGAGCTCTCATTCAACAGATTCGTGAAAAGGGTTCAGTCCCTGCTGTTATGCATGCAAGTACAATACTTTCCGATTCTTTTCAATTAAAAGAATGCTGGCCGAAAACAGCACTTCAGAAATTCGGTACTGGTAAAACACACATTGTTCTTATTGATTTTGGCTATAAGAAATCGATTGCTAATGCACTTATAGATCAAGGCTGCACTGTCACAGTTGTTCCATACGACTATGAGTCTGCCGAAATAGAAAAATTGAATCCAGATGGTTTCGTGTTCTCAAATGGTGCAGGTGACCCTATGAGATTTTCAAAGTATTTTTCTCGTTATAAAAATATTGCTGTCCAATATCCCGTATTGGGAATTTGCCTTGGCCATCAAATACTGGCACTCGCATTTGGCGGAGAAACAATGAAACTAAAATTTGGTCATCGAGGAGCAAATCATCCTGTAATGAATGTGAAAACAGGAAAAGTATCGATGAGTTCACAAAATCATAGTTATGTTGTGAAAAAAGAGAGTTTGGATTCAACCGGATTTAACATTTGGTTTGAGAACGTAAACGATAAAAGTGTGGAGGGGCTTTGGCACAGCCAATACGATATTTCAAGTGTTCAATTTCATCCCGAGGCAGCACCTGGTCCTCAAGAACACGCACAAATTCTTCAAGATTTCATCCAGACTGTAAAGCATAAAGAGAAGGTGAGAAGCTATGCCTAAAGAATCCGACATCAAAAAAGTTCTTGTTATTGGTTCAGGTCCCATCGTTATCGGGCAGGCAGCTGAATTTGATTATTCAGGAACTCAAGCATGCAAAGCATTAAAAGAAGAAGGAATTCAAGTTGTATTAATCAACAACAATCCCGCAACCATCATGACGGATAAGACTTTTGCCGACGAGATTTACTTTGAACCATTAACCGTTGAATACGCAGAACAGATTATTCAAAAAGAAAAGCCTGATGGTCTGCTTGCGACAGTAGGAGGTCAAACAGGCTTAAACCTTGCGATGGATCTCTATGAAAATGGGATTTTACAAAAATACGGAGTTAAGCTTTTAGGTACAGATATCCAATCTATAAAAAAAGCAGAGGACCGAGAAGCGTTTCGTGCCCTTATGCACAAGCTTAGGGAGCCTGTACCCGAAAGTGAAATCGTATTTTCCGCAGAAGAAGCGATTGAATTTGCAGATGCAACAGGATATCCCGTTATTGTGCGTCCAGCTTACACGCTTGGCGGATTTGGAGGTGGAATTGCAGGTTCGAAAAAAGAGCTCACAAACCTCGTTAAACAAGGTCTTTCTGCAAGTCCTATCAAACAGTGTCTGATTGAAAAAAGTATTGCAGGCTACAAAGAAATTGAGTATGAAGTCATGCGTGATGAGAATGGCACATGCATCACGGTTTGTAATATGGAAAACGTGGATCCGGTTGGAGTCCATACTGGTGATTCTGTAGTTGTTGCACCAAGTCAGACACTGACAGATGACGAGTATCAGTCATTAAGAAAAGCTTCTCTTACGATTATAAATGCACTAGAAATCGTAGGAGGCTGCAATATTCAGTTTGCACTTCATCCGCATACTTCTGAATACTACTTAATAGAAGTTAATCCGCGAGTGAGCCGTTCATCAGCACTTGCCTCTAAAGCTACTGGTTATCCTATAGCTAAAATTGCGGCGAAGCTTGCACTTGGATACAACCTTCACGAACTGAAGAATCCAGTTACAGGAACGACATTCGCAAGTTTCGAGCCAGCTTTGGATTATGTAGCAGTTAAAATGCCTCGCTGGCCATTTGATAAATTTACTGACGCAGACCGAAAGCTTGGAACACAAATGAAAGCAACGGGAGAAGTAATGGCTTTAGAACGAAATATGGCATCTGCTTTCCAAAAAGCAATCCGTTCACTCGAGCTAAAAACAGAAGGCATGTTTTTAAAAGAACTTGCTGTTTTAGAAGAACAAACATTATTCAAACTAGCAGCTCATGCTGACGATCGCCGTTTCTTTGTTGTTCTTGAACTGCTTAAAAGAGATATTTCTGCTGAAAAAATTCATGAAGTGACCAAGATTTCGCCTTATTTCTTATCAATATTCAGCCAGATGGTTCAGATGAATGATGCGCTGCAAAAATATAACTTACAAACGATTGATGAATCACAGTTGAAGATGGCTAAAAAGTTTGGCTTTTCAGATCACGATCTTTCTAAAATGTGGTCTGTCACTGAAAAAGAGGTGAGAAGCAAACGGGAAGAGTGGCAAATCTTTCCTTCATACAAAATGGTTGATACGTGTGCTGCTGAATTTGAAGCGAAGACAACTTACTTTTATTCCAGCTGGAGCGGAGTAAGTGATAAAAAACCTGAACAAAAGAAAAAAGTCGCTGTTATTGGTTCGGGTCCCATACGAATAGGGCAAGGTGTTGAATTTGATTATTGCTGTGTACACAGTGCGTTAGCTCTAAACAGATTGGGTTATGAAGCCATATTGATCAACAACAATCCAGAAACGGTAAGTACCGATTATGAAGTGTCCGACTCCTTATATTTCGAACCATTAACGTTTGAGGATATTTATAATGTTTTACAGTTTGAAGGTATAACAGATGTTATCTTGCAGTTTGGCGGTCAGACTTCAATCAACTTAGCTGAAGATCTAGAGAATGCTGGCGTCCATGTGCTAGGGACTCCTGCGGATACTGTTGATCAGATGGAAGATCGAGATCGCTTTTATCAATTCTTAGATAAGATCGGTATTCCGAAGTTAAATGGATTCACGGCTCATGATAAACAAGAAACGAAAAACTTTGCCGTAAAACTGGGCTTCCCTATACTTGTCCGACCCTCTTATGTTATAGGGGGAAGCGGGATGAAAGTGTTTTATTCTGCAAAAGGACTTAATGACTTTTTGCTGAAAGAGGATGTTGTCTATCCCATTTTAATTGATACGTTCTTAGAAGGAAAAGAAGCAGAAGTAGATGTGCTAACAGATGGAAAAGACATATTTATACCGGGAATTTTTGAACATATCGAAGGAACCGGTGTACATTCGGGCGATAGCTTGACCGTAACCCCGCCGCAGTCCCTTACAGAAAGTGTTCAAAACCGTATAAACAGCTATTCGAGAAAAATTGCAAAGAACATGAATTATAAAGGGCTGTTCAATATACAATTTGCAGTAAAAGGTGAACAAGTTTATGTAATTGAAGTAAATCCAAGAGCTTCAAGAACAGCTCCCATCATGAGTAAAATTACTGCTGTGAATTTAGTACAAAAAGCAACAGAACTGATGCTTGGAACACCTTTAAATCAATTAAAGCTTGAACATGAGCATAATGGCCAGCCGTTTATTACCGTAAAAGCACCTGTTTATTCAACGATTAAACTGCCAGGAGTTTCACCCGTGCTTTCTCCGGTCATGACTTCAACAGGTGAAGTAATCGGAACAGACAGCGATTTTACGTCAGCACTGCTCAAAGCTTTAAAAGGTTCCAGCCTCCAATTAAGTGACCTTTGGAATTTTAAAGGAAGCATTTTTATAGAAGGTGAATCTGCACAAGATGATTTAGAAGCTTGGACGGAACTTGGATTTGAGCTTGTTACGGAAGACGATATGTCTTTTAATGATTGGATTCATACTGACAATAAAGCTGCTTATATAAATTTTACCGATGAGACAAACAGCTCTTCTGCAAAAATAGCCGTGCTGGAGAGGCTCCATGTTTTTACTCGTAAAGAGACTGCACAAGCTTACCTGCAAGCTGCGGTTTTATTAAAAAACTCAAGAAAGGAAGTGCTGATCTAATGTCAATCGTTCATCCTCTACGTACAACGAGAACTAAAAAAGATTTTCTGACTCTGCTCGATTATTCTGCAAATGAAATCATTGATTTGCTGAATCTGGCTAAAGACTTAAAGAAGCAGGGACCTTCCGCACCCCCTTTATTAAAAGGAAAAATCCTTGGTATGATATTTGAAAAGTCATCTACACGCACACGAGTGTCATTCGAAGCCGCTATGCTTAAGCTTGGAGGCCATGCCATCCATTTAAGTACTCGTGATATACAAATGGGAAGAGGGGAAACCGTTTCAGATACAGCAAAGGTATTGTCTGGCTATCTGGATGGACTTATGATTCGAACATTCCACCAGTCGACTGTTGAAGAGCTGGCACATAACAGTACAATTCCAGTCATCAATGGATTGACAGATGATTTCCACCCTTGCCAGGCACTTGCTGATCTATTAACGATCTTAGAATATAAGGGATCATTTAAAGGGAAGAAAGTTGCTTATATTGGTGATGGCAATAACGTTGCTCATTCATTGCTGATTGCTTCAGCTAAAGTCGGGATGGATTGTACGATTATTACACCAAAAAATTATGAGCCTAAAGCAGAAATCGTCTCTTATGCAAAAGAAATTGCTAAGCAAACAGGTGCTATCGTGGAAGTTACAAATGATCCGATAAGCGGCGTTAAGAACAGTGATGTTATCTATACAGATGTATGGGCGAGTATGGGGCAGGAGAGCGAAACGGAAGAGAGAATGGATCATTTTGAACCTTATCAAGTAAATCAGGAGCTTGTGTCATATGCAAAAAAAGATTACATTTTCATGCACTGTCTGCCTGCTCATCGCGGAGAGGAAGTGACAGCAGAAATCATTGATGGGCATCATTCAGTTGTTTTCCCAGAAGCTGAAAACCGTCTTCACGCACAAAAAGCGTTGCTTGTGCATTTGATGTCCTAATACTTGAAGGACTGTTTCAAAAGAGTGTTGGTGCGGTGATTTCCGCTTCAGGGTACATGCTTTCCGCGGGGCGGGTGGTGAGCCCCCTGCCGCTACGCGCCTTTAGTGGTCTCACCTGTCCCACTCGTCCCGCTGGAGTCAGTACCCTTCCGCTCCAATCACTACATGTTTGCATCATAAAACCAAAAAAGATTAAATCAACAGGCTTTTCAGTGGCCTCGCTATCAAGAAATGGTTTTTTGACTTCATTGACAAGTTGATTGGAGTGAAAGGTGCGAGACTCCTGGGGGATTAGCGGGACAGGTGAGACTCCTATAGCGCAAAGCGCCGAGGAGGCTCACCGCACGCCCCCCGGAAAGCGAGCATCCTGTAACGGAAATCAACTACTTCTAAGAGCAACAAAGAAACGAACAGTAAAAAAAAAGCCGCTCTTGAGGGAGCGGCTTCTTTATTAAAATACTTGTTCTAATTCAACTACACCAGGTACTTCTTCTAGAAGGGCACGTTCAATACCAGCTTTTAGTGTGATTGTTGAACTTGGGCAGCTTCCGCAAGCACCCATAAGGCGTACTTTTACTACACCTTCTTCAATATCCACTAATTCAACGTCTCCTCCGTCACGAAGAAGGAACGGACGCAATTTATCAAGAACTTCTTCTACTTGTTCACGCATCTCTAAGTTTTGAGTTTCAGCCATAACTATCAAGGCTCCTTTCTTAAAAAGAACTTACCTTTAGTATACGGGATATGGAATAAAAAATCCATGAGCAAGCATCATGATATTTGCTCCTTTTTCTTTCTCACAAAATAAGGTATGATGGAAGCAAATAAACGCATACATTGAGGTGATTCTTCATGAAAAATTCACTTATCATTAAAGTATACGGTGCCGAGCAGAAATGTGCGAGCTGTGTTCACCTTCCATCAGCTAAAGAAACTGCTGAATGGCTGGAAGCTGCAATCTCCAGGAAATTTCCGAACACTGTATTTCAGGTCCAATATATAGATATGGAAAAGCCGGAAAATGAAGCAGATCAAGCATTTTCAGTAAGAATTATAGAAGAAGACCTGTTTTATCCCGTTGTTGTGATTGACGGAGAGGTTGTTGCAGAAGGAAATCCGAATCTAAAGACAATCTATAGCATAATTGAACAAAATGGTTATGGCGCTGTAAGTTAAGCGCCTATTTTTTTTGAATTGGGTCTGTACACATACTTTGTCTCTTTTTTTAGAATATGATGTTATGGAAAAAAAGGAGGCAAATGCCATTGTTGAACCCTTCAAAAGGTAAACAGTTTAAAGATGAGTCTTCACATGCGGGGCATTATCACCATCATTATCATGATCTTTGTTTAAAATATATGGGACAGAACGTTACAATCGAATTGAATGATGGTAATGTATACCATGGTAAGCTTCACAGTTATGATCAGGATAATATGTATATGATCATGCCTGGTGAAAGTGAACAGCGTGACAGCCGTATCATTTTTGTTGGTCCATTCTTTCCGGGCTTCGGAATATTTGGATTTCCATTTTTCAGGATTCGCCGTTTCCGTCCTTACTTTTGGTGATTTTTTTTGTACCTTAGATACTTCAGTACGAACAAAAAATAAGCCGGCTAACTCAATTGTTAGCCGGCTTCTCTTTATACTTGATATTTATATAGCCATAAGATACCTGACTTTAATAAGCGTGGTACGCGGCCGATTAAAGCGGCGCTTCCCATCGTACCGAATCCGCTCTTCTTGCCAAGGGATCCCATAACACCTTTTAATTTGATCTCGTTCATTTCAGGAAGAGGCTGATTATTCCAGCGTGCTAGAAGAACTTGAGAAATCTGTTCTGCTTGCTCCTCCGCTAGCTGTGCGCTTGGTGCATAAGGAAGACTTGCGCAATCGCCAACTACATAAACATGTTCTTCAGAAGGCAGATGGTGATGTTCAGTTAGAACGACACGTCCCTGACTATCCTTTTCAACATCTAATCCGCGAACGATATGGCTTGGCTGAATGCCTGCTGTCCAAACGATAGCATCACATTCAACTTTCTCGTCATGGTTATAAAGTGCGCCTTCTTCGACTTTAGTTACATTAGAGTTATTGATTACTTCAACACCATGTTCTACAAACCAGTTTTGAACATAGTTGCTTAGTCTCTTTTTGTATCCTGAAAGAATGATGTCCCCGCGATCAAACAGCTTTATTGATAGATCCGGCCGGCTTTCGCGAAGTTCTGATGCTAGTTCAACACCAGAAAGTCCTGCTCCAACAACACCAACAACGGCATTAGCATGTAAGTTGTTAAGTACTTGATAGGTATGGCGAGACTTATCAATCGTTTGAATACTTAATGTGAATTGATCAGCCCCGGGCACATTGTGATACTTATCTTCACAACCAAGTCCGATAACTAGATCATCATAGGATACATCGTCCTGATCTTTTAAAAGTACTTTCTTTTCATTAATATCGATTCCTGTTACTTCACCATATTTAATATTTAGGCGAGGGTGATCTGGAAACGTTACCCGAACATGGTGATCAGATATTGTTCCAGCAGCTAATGCGTAATATTCAGTTTTCAAACAATGATATGGCACACGGTCGATGAGTGTAAGCTGAATGTTTTCAGGGAGGTCTGAGGAATTAAGAAGCCTCTTCAACACACGCATATTTCCATATCCTCCGCCAAGTAAAACGAGGTGCTTCATTTGTCATTTCCCCTTTTCTTTCAAGACAATTCTTATCTATTTTTATAGTAGTGTATATTAACCAATAACCTTAAAATACTTTAAGTAAACGATTTCACGTTTTTGACATGTTTAAGTATAGCACTTTGCAATAAATTCACAACTATTTTTGCGGAAAAATCAATGTGTTTACATTGACTAGCCTTCAATAAACCGTTAGGATGGATTCATTAAGAGGTGAAATGGAAGATGAGACCGATTATTGAGTTTTGTGTCAGTAACTTGGCAAGTGGTGCGCAAAAAGCACTTGAAGAATTGGAAAAAGATTATGATTTAGATGTGATTGAATATGGGTGTCTTGGTTATTGCGGACAATGTGCAAAATCACTTTTTGCACTCGTAAATGGGGATATTGTCCATGGAGAGACTCCAGAAGAACTCGTAAAGAATATTTATAATCATATAGATGAAAACTTCATGTTTTAGAAAACAGCTCCTCATTAATATTGAGTAGCTGTTTTTTTGTAGGATAGGGCATTATTTATTGGGAAAAATATCTTAGGTGTAAATATTAAAAAAGGGATTGCAATTTTGTCGAAATTTGTTACATTATTAAAGGGTCAGTCATTTGATGTCTGACAACTACTACTACATGAAAAGAAAGCGTTTACTTCTAACTTACAAAAGGGGTGTGCAATATGCAAATTTTATGGGGAATAGGTGGTATGCTTGTAATCCTAGTTATCGCATTCTTACTTTCTCAAAATAAGAAAGCGATTAACTGGCGCACAGTTCTAGGTGCACTAGCAATCCAAGTGTCATTCGCTTTAATCGTATTAAAGTGGGAAGCGGGTAAGAAAGCATTACAAGCTGTATCCCAAAAAGTGTCCAATGTTGTTGCTTATGCAAACGAAGGTGTGGACTTCTTATTCGGAAGTATGATTCCCGAAGAAGGAAAAGGATTTATCTTTGCATTTCAAGTTCTTACAGTAATTATTTTCTTCTCATCTTTGATCTCAGTTCTTTATTACTTAGGAATTATGCAATGGGTTGTTCGAATTTTAGGTGGAGCTTTATCAAAATTATTAGGAACAAGTAAAGCGGAATCAATGAGTGCTACAGCGAATATTTTCTTAGGTCAAACTGAAGCACCTCTTGTTATCCGTCCATATATGAATCGTTTAACGCAATCTGAACTTTTCGCTGTAATGGTTGGAGGACTTGCATCAGTAGCTGGTTCTGTACTTATTGGTTATTACCTCTTAGGTGTACCTCTTGAGTACTTGATCGCAGCAAGCTTTATGTGTGCTCCTGCAGGACTATTAGTTGCAAAAATCGTTGTTCCTGAAACAGAAGAGCCAGAAACAATGGGTGAAATTAAGCTTGAACGTGATAAAGATACAGTAAACGTTATTGATGCAGCTGCTAGAGGTGCTGGTGACGGTCTTCAAATCGCATTAAATGTTGGAGCTATGCTATTAGCATTCATCGCGTTGATTGCTCTTGTAAACGGTATCCTTGGCGGTATCGGCGGATGGTTCGGTTATGATATTACACTTCAGCAAATCTTAGGTTACCTATTTGCACCAATCGCATTTGTAATCGGTGTACCTTGGGATGAAGCAGTTAAAGCCGGTACTTTTATCGGGCAAAAAATTGTATTAAATGAATTTGTTGCTTATTCTTCATTCGCACCACAAATTCCTGATCTAATGCCAAAAACAGTAGCAGTTGTCAGCTTTGCACTTTGTGGTTTCGCAAACCTTTCATCTATTGCGATCCTACTAGGTGGTCTTGGAGCAATGGCGCCAAGCCGTCGTCCAGACATCGCAAGACTTGGAATGCGTGCAGTTATCGCTGCAACACTTGCAAACTTACTAAGCGGTGCAATCGCAGGTATGTTCATTCTATAAGTAATTCCTTTAAAAGATGCCCAAAAGCAAAAGCTTGGGCATCTTTTTTTGCGTATTTAAGATAAAAAGTTTTAAAAGGGAGGATGCACGACCATTTTGTATGGTATCTGTGCGATATAGTAAGTCGAATTTTTATATTCCCGCGACAAACATCATTAATCCCGCGAGTTTGAGTCATAATTCCGGGAATATTCACGTTAATCCCGCGAGTTTATATGTTATATCCGCGAGTTGACTTATTTCATGAAATTTGACATGGTTTGAACAACAAAAAACCGCTGCGTAACAATAACACAGCGGTTTTATCTATTATATTAAGCCTGCTGAGCGATTTGTTTCATCACCCAAGGCTTCATTCTGTTGTATAAAGCTAAAAACAATAAAGTAATAATCGTACCTTTTATTAAGTTAAAAGGCGTGATTCCTTTAAGGATTAGGTCCATCATCATCTGACTGGACATCGGCTCAGCTCCAAGGAACCATGTGTATGCCGGCAGGATGATCACATAATTAAGGAATCCCATCGTTAATGTCATTAAAGCTGTCCCTAGAATCAGACCGCCTGAAAGACGTTTAACCGTATGTTTTTTTCGGAATAAGTACGATACTGGCAAAATAAACAGTACACCTGCAATAAAATTAGCCAGCTGTCCAACTGGAACACCTGTAAAGCTTCCTACAATACCATAGTGAAGCGTGTTTTTAATTCCTTCAACCATGACTCCAGCAATTGGCCCAAAGATGATGGCCGCCAGCAGTGCTGGAACCTCACTAAAATCGATCTTTAAGAATGGCGGCAGCCCCGGAAATGGGAAGTCTAGCATCATCAGCACATATGCGATCGTACTGAGCATAGATACAGCTACCATTTGTTTAATTTTTCCCTTTTGCATTGAAATCTCTCCTCATTTGTCTTGCGCCATCTTATGATTTCAAATGCAGTACAGCCTGTATCACACAAAAAAACCTTAGCCAAAATTGTGGTCTAAGGGAGTTGTTGTATGAAGAACAGCATGTGAAAGAAGCATTTTTAAACTTTAAAATGCGTACTTAAACAAAGGGTTCAACTTTTGTAAAAATGAACCGCTGTACCAACATCTTCTCCCATCCAGACTATACTGTCGGCTCTGGAGTTACACCAGATCAGCATGAAAAATTCAATCCTGAACTTTTCCGCTCACGGGCTGATGAAGAGGGAATCTTCAATTACCGCCGGTCGGGAATTTCACCCTGCCCCGAAGATGGATCGCTATTGTATTTTGTTACATGACCTATTATACTTTAAAAAATGTTAGTTGTGAATGATAATGCATTTATCACACCTTCCAAATAGAGGATGAATCACATGAAAATAACCTTTGAATATACATGGCCTTATGAACGAATGATGAATGACATCTATATCGCAGAGTGTCCATTTTGTAAAAGTGACAACGTACTTACAAGCTTTAAAGAAGAGCAGTTGGAGCTTGCAAAAGAAGGCGTAAAGCAGCGGTTGATCATGCCGTGCTGTCATGGAAAGCTTACAATTCTTAATGCTGATGACGATTATTTTTATACAGATGAAAAATTAAGAGGTCCACAATAAGGAGCATTAACTAAAACATGAAGAAAATGAATTTCACAAAAATGCATGGACTCGGAAATAATTATATCTATGTGAACATGTTTGAAGAAACAATCGCTGAAGCTGACCTTGCAGATCTTGCTGTTGCCGTATCTAACCCCTATACAGGAATCGGGTCTGACGGAATGATATTAATCTGTCCGAGCGAAAAAGCACCGGTTAAAATGAGGATATTTAATAACGATGGTTCAGAAGCAAAAAATTGCGGAAACGGGCTGCGATGTGTAGCAAAGTATGCTTATGAAAATGGCATTGTTGAGGAAGATGAGTTCCAAATTGAAACACTTGGGGGACTCGTAACTGCAAAACTTATAGTTGATGAAAACCATCTAGTTAGTCAGGTAACCGTTAATATGGGTAACCCTATTCTCATTCCTGATCAAGTTCCTGTAAAAGGATTCTCAAACAAGAGCTCCGTTATCAATGAACCCGTTTCCTTTAAAGGAAACGATCTAAATATGACTGCAGTCTCAATGGGTAACCCGCACGCGATTTTCTTTGTAGATAACATTGAGGAAGCACCATTACACTCACTAGGACCCGTAATTGAAAAAGATCCAATATTTCCTGATTGGGTAAATGCAGAATTTGTAGAGATTGTTTCCGAACAGGAAATGCATTTTCGAGTCTGGGAAAGGGGTTCCGGCATTACACAAGCTTGTGGTACAGGAGCATGTGCGGCTGCAGTTGCAGCTGTTTTAAACAAAAAAGCTGAGAAAAACACGGATATTACCGTTCATTTAGCTGGTGGAGATCTAATTATTAATTGGCAGGATGAAGGTGATGTGTTAATGACCGGTCCAGCTGAAGTTATCTGTACCGGTGAATATTATATAAAATAAAATATTGCCATTCTGAGCGAAAGCCTGGCAATTTTGAGCGTACATGTAAAAAATATAAGAACACGTACCGTAAAAAAAATCATAAAAAAAACCCGACTATAAAAGGTAGTCGGGCTTTCTTCGTAAATTAATACTTTTTAATAATGTTATAGAATGTATCACGTTCAACAGGAACTTTGTTCGCAGTTTTGATTAAATGAACGAGTTCTTTACGGGTAATCCCGGCTGATGTTAAAGCACCAACAGCATGTGAGATGCGCTCTTCGATCAGTGTTCCATGGATATCATCGGATCCAAAAGTAAGAGCCATTTGTGTAAGCTGTACGCCGATATTAATCCAGTACGCCTTTATATGGTCAAAGTTATCAAGCATGAGACGGCTGATTGCCATCGTTCTCATATCATCGAAAGCAGATGTTCTTCTCGTTAAGCCCATCGATTGTGAACGTGGCTGCATCGCAAGTGGAATAAATACCATGAAACCGTTCGTTACATCTTGAAGCTGACGCAGCCGATCCATATGAATCAAGCGCTCTTCTTTCGTTTCAATGGAACCGTATAGCATTGTAGCGTGGGTTTTCAATCCTAAACCATGTGCGATTTCGTGAGCCTCAAGCCATTGATCAGTTGATGCTTTGTCAGGACTCATTTTTAAACGATAACGTTCAGTAAGAATTTCAGCTCCTCCGCCTGGCATCGTATCAAGACCAGCCTTGATAAGCTCCTGCAATGCGTCTTTCATTGAAATACCAGCGATTCTAGAGAAAAATTCAATTTCAGCCCCAGTATATGCTTTTACAGTTACTTGAGGATAGTGCTTTTTCAATGTGCTGATGGTATTTAAGTAGTAATCAAATGGTACTTCGTGATTGTGTCCGCCAACGATATGGAACTCACGAATATTATCATTCCAGCGTTTTTGAACATACTCTAGTAGCTGTTCATCGTTCATTGTATAGGCGCCTTCTTCTCCAGGCTTGCGTTTGAATCCGCAGAAACTGCAAGTTGCTTCACAAACGTTTGTTGGATTGATATAAAGGTTTTCGATGAAATAGACATGATCTCCGTTTTTTTGACTGTTCACTTCATTTGCGAGTGAAGCTACAGATAATAAATCATTAGTTTCATAAAGATACAACCCATCTTCTATTGTAAGACGTTCACCATGTTTAACTTTTTCTGCAATTGCTTCCATTCTAGTATCGTACGTTAAAATATTTGCCATGTTTTTATCCCCCTAATTTTCTAATGAAATGTTCGGATGATTTTTAAATTTTTTGGACCTTAGGAAGAGACTATGCTCTCCTTTTACAAAGACGATGCGAATACTATGTAAAATAAGGAATTAAAAAGATAATTCAATAAAACAAGCTTATTCAGGCATCAAGATGCTTTTTTCATTATAAGCCTAATCATACATTTGGACAAGGAAGTCACTTTTATAAAAAACTTTCCAATACAAAAAAATATGTATTTTTTACTAGGGGATTATTGTCTATTAATTGAAATAACTGTAAAATAGATATACCTTACTTGTCTTAAATTTAAGAGTGGAGTGACGAAAATGAAAGCCACATCAGCTGCCGCTAGATTAGAAAAAATTCAACAATTAGAAAGCCTTCGAAATAAAATGATACAAACAGCAAATACTTTTGGAATACAGCACCCTATGGTTTTAAAATATAGTAAAAAAATTGATGAAACTCATAATAAAATTATGCAGTTGCAGCTTAACGAAAAATAGTGTGCCAAAGCTGATACCTTGAGAGCTTAAAGCAGAAACGGTATACTTAAGCCATAATCCTTATTAAAAGGAGTGAAAGTGAATGATCATTGAGATTACAGAAAGTGCAGCAAGCAGGATCAAGGAAATGCTGGCTGATGAAGAAGATAAAAATCAATTTCTTCGCGTAGCGGTTAAAGGCGGAGGATGTACAGGACTGTCGTATGGAATGGGATTCGATAGTGACCTTGCCGATTCAGACCAAGAAGAAATGATTGAAGGTATTCGCGTCGTTGTAGATGAAGAAAGTGCGAAAGTGCTAAAAGGCACTGTTGTTGATTTTAAACAAAACATGATGGGCGGAGGGTTTACGATTACAAATCCAAATGCCATCGCATCATGCGGCTGCGGATCATCTTTCCGTACAGCAACAAATGCCGGTACTCCAGAAGAGTGCTAAACCATATTATGAAACCTCCTGAACAATTCGTTCAGGAGGTTTTTGTTATGTTAAGTATTTTTATATAAGTTTAAATATTAATGCAAGACCTATTAAATCCGAGAAAACGGATGCACCTATAAGCAGCATTTTGTTTTGTTTGCTTGTCTGTTTTAAACCAAGGGGCATTAAAACAGTTCCTAAAATAAAAAATACGATACCAAAAATCAAATTCATTTCCATTGATTGATCTCCTCGTCTAAAGAAGGATAAAAGAAAACCCGGCGCGCCAACACCGGGTAAAAAAACTAATTTGTCAGCGGCACTTGTCCGCCTCACAACCTATAATAACAAAGAATGACTCCTGAATCCAGAAGGAAATTATTCCAAGGTGTACTTTTCCAATTCACTTAAGAGTTCTTTTAGTCGAGGGACTTGAACTCTTGTTTCCTCCAAAAAGGATTCGTCAGTTATATGAAGCTGGGTTACGATTCTTTGGATTTCCTGCAAACAATCAGCAGCATGCATTTCTTCCTCCGTAAATTGTCTATTCAATTGATTTCCCTCCTTCATTAAATATGTAAAAAAGGCACCAGAACCATTGTCCGGCGCCTTTCTGGTTTTTAAAATAAACTTGTGCTGTGCATAGGCTGCGTTTTTGCATTAGGATCGATATATGTTTTCGCGTTATTTACTGCTGTTGGTGCTTCGCCAAAACCGGAAGCAATCAGCTTAACTTTGCCGTCATACGTACACACATCGCCTGCAGCATAGATGCCTTTAATGTTTGTTTCCATTTTAGAGTTAACAACAATCGAATTCTTTTGGATATCGAGACCCCACGTTTTAATCGGACCTAGAGAAGAAATGAATCCGTAGTTAACAATAACTGCATCTACTTCAATTGTTTCTTTCAAGTCTCCGTTTTCTAAAACGACAGCTGAAATGTTTTCACCGTCACCAATCAATTCGGTTACTTGATATGGAGTTTTAACAACAACTTTTGAGTTCATTAATTGTTCAACACTGTGCTCATGTGCACGGAACTTGTCACGTCTATGAGTCAGTGTCACTTCTGGTGAGATAGGCTCCAGCATCAACGACCAGTCCAGTGCTGAATCTCCGCCGCCGCAAACCAGAACTTTTTTGCCTGCAAATGCTTGAAGATCATCTACGAAATAGTGCAGGTTTTTACCTTCATATTGCTGTGCAGATGCTAATTCCAATCGGCGTGGCTGAAATGCACCAACACCTGCGGTAATCAGAACTGCTTTACTATAATGAACCGTTTTATCGGTAGTTAATTCGAAAATCTCTTCATCGTTTTTTTCAACGTTTTGAACAGACTCTTCTAAGACAACCGCAGGATTAAATTGCATAGCCTGCTCTTTTAAGTTGTTAACAAGATCTTGAGCCAGAACTTTTGGGAAGCCGGCAACATCGTATATGTATTTTTCAGGATATAATGCAGAAAGCTGACCGCCGAGCTGAGGCATACTTTCAATAATTTTAACCTTCATTTGACGCATGCCGCCGTAGAATGCAGCAAATAATCCAGATGGACCTCCACCAATAATCGTAATATCGTAAATTTCTTTTGCCATCACTTTCACCTCTTCTGTTTTCTATGACTGATGAACACGAAATATGTTCTGACCAGAACTCTTTGCTATCTCTCATAAACATTCTTTATGAAGGCAAAAAGTCCTCTTTTTTTACTAGTATATTTTGGCATAGAGTGATACTCCAAAAGACAACAATTCATAAAAGAATTGAATATTTATCATAACGAAAAAAGGGTTGAAAAAACAAGAAAAAAGGAATAAGATGAGTACGTATGAAAAAAAGATGTCGATATTTCGAACATTTTTTTGCATTTATTTTATCTTATTACGTGAAATATATCACAATCTATTCCTTTTCTTCATATTTAATGAATGAAAAGGTCAAACTAAAAAAAATGAGAACTGGAAGTGAAATTTATGAGTAAGCCAAAAATACTTATTCTAGGCGGCGGATATGGCGGTATCATGTCAGCTGTTCGTTTACAGAAAGAATTAGGATCAGATGAAGCAGAAGTAACACTGGTAAATAAACATAACTATCATTATCAAACAACATGGCTTCACGAAAATGCAGCAGGTACTTTGCATCACGATAAAACACGTATCATGATCGACAACATCATTGATATGAACAAAGTGAACTTTGTACAAGATACTGTTGTAGAAATTAAAAAAGATGAAAAGCGTGTTGTACTAGAAAACCAAGAGTTAACATATGACTATTTAGTTATTGCCCTAGGATCAGATCCAGAAACTTTTGGAATTCAAGGTCTTAAGGAAAATGCATTCAGCATCCGCAGCATTAACTCAGTACGTAAAATCCGTGAGCATATCGATTATTCTTTTGCTCGCTATAATAACGAAGGTCAAAAAGACGAGCTTATTACAATCGTAGTAGGTGGAGCTGGATTCACAGGCATCGAGTTCGTTGGTGAACTTGCTGACCGTGTACCTGAGCTTTGCCGCGAGTATGATATTCCACGTGAAAAAGTGCGTATCGTAAATATCGAGGCTGCTCCAACAGTACTTCCTGGATTTGATGAAGAGCTTGTTGAGTATGCAATCAATAACCTTGAGCGCCGCGGAATTGAGTTCCTTGTTAACACGCCGATCAAAGAGTGTAATACAGATGGCGTTGTTCTTGCGAATGGCGAAGAAATCAAAGCAAACACTATCGTTTGGACAGGCGGAGTACGCGGAAACCATCTAGTAGAAGAAGCTGGGTTTGAAACAATGCGCGGACGTGTAAAAGTTGATAAGGACCTTCGTATGCCAGGATTTGATTACATCTTTGTTGCAGGGGATTGCGCTCTTATCATCGACGAAGAAGCAAACCGTCCATACCCTCCAACTGCACAGATCGCAATTCAGCAAGCTTATACAATCGGCCGCAACATCAAAGCATTAATGAATGGCGGAAAGCTTGAAGAATTCAAACCTGACATTAAAGGTACTGTTGCATCACTTGGTAAAGGTGAAGCGATCGGTAAAGTAGGAAACAAGAAATTGTTCGGTGCTACAGCATCAGCAATGAAAAAAGTAATCGACAACCGTTACCTGTTCTTGCTTGGCGGGGTACCAATGGTTATTAAAAAAGGTAAATTAAAACTTTTCTAAATCGAATCGTGTAAACTAAGAACAGGAGCTAATGCTTCTGTTCTTTTTATATGCAGTTTTCGTTATACAGGGTTGTTTTTGAAAGTAGTTGATTTCCGCTTCAGGTTGCTCGCTTTCCATGGGGCGTGCGGTGAGCCTCCTGCCGCTTTGCGCCATTAGGAGTCTCCACCTGATCGCTCGTCCCATAGGAGTCTCACACCTTACGCTTCAATCAACTTATCAATGAAGCAAAGCAAAAACTACAGATGCAACATCTTATAGATTTCAGTTAAAAGAAGGGGACAAGCTAATGACTAAAAAAGACAGAGGAAAGATTTGGCTTGCAGCTGCTGGCCTTTTAATAGATAATGACGGGAAATGGCTCGTCGTAAAGAAGAAGTATGGTGGATTAAAAGGCAAATGGTCCATTCCCGCAGGATTTGTTGATGTAGGAGAAACCGTTGACGAAGCAGCAGTCAGAGAAGTCTTTGAAGAGACTGGTATTTTAGGAGAAGTGGTTTCAGTATTAGGTATTCGTTCAGGCGTAATCAAAGAAACCATCAGTGATAATATGATTGTTTTTCTGCTAAAAAAGAAGAGTGGGGCATTGTTTGCGGATGAAAACGAAATCGAAAGAGCTGCATTTTTGACTCCTGAGAATCTTAAGGAGGACCCGGCCACGTCCTTAATGGTTCATTATTTTATGAATGAAAACAATAAGCATATCGAGGATAAAATTAACCCGGGAGATATATTCGGCTACACTTCGTATAAAATTTTTGATTGTAGATAAAAATGTACGAAATATTCTGATAATTTAAGATTGTGCTCAATGTTTACGCTTACATCAGGTTATTTAGCCTTAAAACAGGTTTTTCAACTTCCAGATTCCTTGTTATTATTATCTGAAAATTTAAACTAAAACAAGGGAGTGTTACAACATGAGAAAACATGCGGTTCAGAAAAAACATGATCAATGTCAATATTGTGAAGGTAAAGGATATTTCCAGCTTTTGCTTGGAGGTTCTGAAACGTGTGTAGAATGCTGCGGAAGCGGAAAGAAAAGAGCTTAGCAAGGTAACGCTCTCAATGTAATTGACGGAAATCCCCCCATTTAGTAAACTAACGACAGATATATGGGGGTGTCAACATCATGGATTTGCTTTTACCACAGTTTTTTATTTCAATGCTGCTTTTCATGGTTCTCTTTTTTGGAATAGGCTTTTTGTTTAATATGCTTCTGCGCGCTACATGGTTTATGGTTATTCTTTATCCTCTAGTCGTCGTAATGATTGTGGATGATATAAGATTTTTTGAGTATTTTACTAAGCCAGGTTCAAGTTTTCAAAAGCTTGGAAGTGATTTAGTAAACTTATCTCCTTCAGATATAACAATATTAACTTTCGGACTGATCGGTGCTATATTAGCAGGTGTCGCGATCAAGATGCTACGTGTCCGCGGTTATCAGATGTTCTAAAAGACTCTCCTCTCTGGGGAGTCTTTTTTTTATTGTGGGGTATTCTCCTATCGGGAATTGTCGATGTTTGTCTTCTCGTGGTTATTTTTCATTTAACGTGGGATTATTTCAATTTAATGTTAGAAAAAAAGGAATTAACGTGGGATTAACTCCATTTACCGTGGGAATATTCTCTTTTATACCTTAAGGGGTATCTGCTAATAGATCGTTTCGCCCACCAAAACTGACATTATCTCCGTCGAAATCTCTTCTGTTTCTTACTAAACAACTATTCCGTATACAATTTTTCAAGTTTGGGAAGGAATAGAAAGGAGAGGAGTGGACATTTTTTGCTTAAATTAAGAAAAATTGCAAAAAGAACAGTGCTCACAATTTTATTTGTTTGTGCTATTTTCACCACGTTTCGTTCTGTTTCCGGGGTTCAGGCAGACGATATCGCGAGCTGGCTGGATGAAAAACAATCCAGTGATATTCCAATCGTAGACGCTGCTTTAAAAACATTGTCACAAACGTTAAAATCAATGCCATCATTTTATGCGCCAAACATGATGCTTTCTTCTGCTGAGGTAAACCCTCCAAAATCAATAGAGGATACGATTGATTTTTCGAAATATCCAGCAGTAAATGTAACGGCGACAGGTTATACTGCTGGTAAAGAGAGTACCGGAAAAGAAAAAACTCATCCTGCCTATGGAATAACGAAATCTGGAGTTAAAGTAAAAAGGGATTTATACTCAACAATTGCTGCCGATACAAGAATTTTTCCGATTGGAACCGTTCTATGGGTACCAGGATACGGCTATGGTGTCGTTGCTGATACGGGGTCTGCAATTAAAGGGCATAGAATTGACCTCTATTACAATACGGTAGAAGAAGTATATGAAAAATGGGGCAAGAAAACAATTAAAGTGTACGTTGTGCAGCGCGGTGATGGTGACATAACTGAAACAGAACTTAAGGCGATGAATGAAGATGAATCCATGCAAGTGTTTAGACAGCAGCTTATATATTGATATAAGCTACATAACTTAAGAAAGAGCTTCAGGTTATCTGATGATAACTTGAAGCTCTTTCATATACATTTCTTCTTGCTCAGGTAAAAAAGCAGGATAATCATATGGATGAATAAGTGCTGCAAGTCTTTTTAGACCGAAGATTAAACGCGGTGAAGGACGGCAAAATAATGATTCCTCAAGCTTTACAATCTCAGTTCCATGATCGCTTAATAAGTCCCAGCCTTCCCTCTTTTGTATATGAGAAGGATTCATTTTATCCGTCTTTACACCCACCCAAACCATACCGATCAGATCAGGTTTTCGACCCACAACATCTTCCCATGTTGTTTGCACGCTGGCGAGTTCTACATCTTCAAAAATATTCATACCACCGGCAAGACGTGAGATCTCTGTTAGCCAATTTATCTTTCCAGGTGTGAAAACAGGTTTTGGCCACCATTCGAAAAAGATTCTTTTACGATATAGTAGAGAGTCGCTAATTCTCTCATATTCTTCTATTTCATTTTTAATCCATTTAACAATATGACAAGCCTCTTCAGTTCTGTTTAGCCTTTTTCCTAAATCCAGCAGATCATTTTGAATATCTGTAAGAGATTGTGGGTCGTAGATGACATGAGGAATGTTTCGCTTGTTCAATTCTTCTATGTTTTTCTCCATTCCAGGCACACTTAAACTTGCTAAAACTAAATCTGGTTTTAAAGCTTCAAGCTTGTTCATATCAATGGATAAATCGGGTCCTAATCGGGGCAGTCGTTCCACGTCTGAAGGCCAGTCCGAAAAGTCGTCGATTCCAATCAGATCGGGAGTTGCTCCTAAGAAATGAAGAAGCTCTGTATTGCTCGGGCATATTGAGACCAGCTTCAAAACAAAGTACCTCCTATTATAAAATGAGCCACGATAGAATTAATGTTTGTGTTATTCCGAGAAGCCCGCCAAAAAATACTTCTTTAGGGCTGTGTCCCAAAAGCTCTTTTAATTCTTTTCTTTGCTCTTCGACATCTTTCTGCTCAAATTTTTTATTAGATTTCTTAACATGATCTCTGAATTCTTCTACTAAATCATTCAATACAGCGGCTTGTTCTCCTGCATGCCATCGAATACCTTTTGCATCATACATTACAATAATAGCGAACATTGCTGCAATAGCAAAAAGAGAAGAACCTAGACCATGCATGGCACCTACTGCAGTGGCAAGAGAGGTAACGGAAGCTGAATGTGAACTCGGCATTCCCCCTGTGCTTATAAATAGATCCCATTTGATTTTTTTTGTTTGGAAGTAGTGAATAGGGATTTTTAAGAATTGTGCAGAAAAAACGCCTAATAATGCTGCGATTAATGGAAAGTTAAAGAATAGATCAGACATAATTGGCTCCCTCTCATTGTGGTGGTTTATAGTATGGCTATTTTAGATAGTTGTTACCCGATTTGAATGATGTTCAATCTCTGGTAACATGAATTATGGAAGGGGTTTTTGAGATGGACTTTTTTCCTCAGGAGTATTACGAGTTTTTTGTTGTATTTAATGAAGGTGACTATTATACAGGGCATGACCTATTAGAGGAGATATGGCTGACAGACCGCAGCAACTTGTTCATTAAAGGCTTGCTGCAGATGACAGTCGCCTTATATCATTATGAGTACGGCAATGTCAAAGGTGCGCGAGAAATGATGAAAGCCGCGAAGTTCTACCTGACACCATACAAACCTCATTTCTGGAAATTAGATTTAGAACCTATTCTTCATTTTATCGAACAATGTCTAGATTTAATGCCTTTACATATAGACAGAGTTCCATTCACAGCATCAAACACTCTTCCTGTGCTGCCGAAATACTATATTAATTTAGAAGAATAAAACAAGATGAATTCGAAATATTCTAAAAGAAAGAGTATAATGAGTCTAGAAAGTAAGATTATGAATAAGGGGGAACTTTAACGTGTTTACAATAAAACATCCATGGAATGCTAAAGAACAAGAAGAAGTCCTACTGGTCGGTTTATTTCAAGAACCTAAACTTTCAGGAGTAATGGCAGATATAGATGAACAGCTTCTAGGTCATATTACCGAACTGATTAAAGACGGAGACCTTTCGAATAAATTAAAAAGTATAAATAAATTAAATACGCTGAATCAGATTGGTACAAAGCGCATTTATTTTGCTGGCTTAGGAAAACGAGAAGAGCTTACGTATGATAGAGTGAGAAATACGTTTGGAAGAGCCGTTCAAGAAATTTCAAAAGAGAAAAGAACTCATTTTTCAATCCTTTTAGATACATTTAAAAGTGATCAAATTTCAATGGAAAAACTTGCCCATGCTTTTAGTGAAGCGGCAGGGACTTCGGCTTACCAATTTGAGAACTATAAAAAGAAATCTAATGAACCCCAAAAAAGACTGGAGCAAGTTACGGTTTATACAGAAAATAGTGAAGTGGAAGCTGGATTAACAAGTGGATATGCATATGCGAAAGGTATTAATCTCGCACGAAATCTAGTTAACACGCCAGCTAACTTGCTGACCCCAACAGATCTTGCTGCTGAAGCCATCGATGTAGCACTAGAATACGGAATGGAGTACGAAATCTTAGAAAAAGAAGACATGGAAAAGCTGGGTATGGGAGGGATTCTTGCCGTAAGTCAAGGATCTGATCAACCGCCAAAGTTGATTACAGTAAAATACCAAGGACGAAAAACCTGGGATTCTGTGGTTGCATTAGTTGGTAAGGGCTTAACGTTTGATGCCGGCGGATACTCGATCAAACCAGCATTAAACATGCATGAGATGAAAAGTGATATGGGTGGTAGTGCCGCTGTGCTGGGTGCCATGGAAGCTATTGGCCGATTGAAGCCTGAAATAAACGTAATGTTTGTTATTCCGTCTTCAGAAAACCTTGTAAACGGATCTGCCATGAAGCCAGGTGACGTTATCACTTCATTAAGCGGCAAAACGATTGAAGTACGTAACACCGACGCTGAAGGACGCCTTATTCTTGGTGATGCCATTACTTACGCAAAAGAACAAGGGGCGGAATTCATCGTTGATGTTGCAACGTTAACAGGGGGCGTATTGGTAGCCCTTGGAGATTGCACAACAGGTGCCTTAACGAATGATGAAAACTTCTATGAGCATATTAAGCAATCAGCTTCAGATGAAGCAGAACTTTTGTGGCTGCTCCCTAGTTTCCAGCCATTTAAAGACATGTTGAAAACAAGTGATGTCGCTGATCTTAATAACGCCACTGGAAGACTGGGGCATGCGATCACAGGGGGATTATTTGTAGGTGAATTTGCAGAGAAAACACCTTGGGTACACTTAGATATTGCTGGAACAGCGTACTCATCAAGAGCATCTGAGCTTGGTCCTAAGGGTGCGACAGGAGTAATGGTCCGAACATTGACGACATTTGTTAGAAACTTTAAAGCGTAAAATAAAAAGGGGGCTGAATCTATCATGATTCAGTCTCCCTTTTTTTATTGACACAGTTCGACAAACATGTTAATTTGTTAAAGGTTTAACAAATTAGCGATTTAGCGAAATAAAGCAATAAAGCTTTCGAGGAGGAAATAAAGATGAATGCTGTGGTATTAGCAGTAGCAGTTATGCTGGTACTAAGCCTTTTACGTATACATGTAGTTGTTGCTTTACTAGTAGGTGCACTTACGGGCGGAGTTATCGCCGGAATGGGACTTACAGAAACGATAACCGTATTTACCGAAGGGTTAGGATCCAATGCAGTTATTGCACTAAGTTATGCGTTATTAGGAAGTTTTGCTGTGGCTCTGTCACGAACGGGACTTCCGGCTTTGATGGTTAACAAAGCCATCTTGCTAGTAGGGAAAGATGGAGAAACGAGAAAAAAATCTCTATCGAAAGTTCTTATTCTTTTTGTCATTTTAATGATTTCATCTTTTTCTCAAAACCTGATCCCTGTTCATATCGCCATTATTCCAATTTTCATTCCGCCGCTTCTGCATGTTTTGAATGAACTTCAGCTAGACAGACGTCTAGTAGCAACAGTTATCACATTTGGTTTGATAACTCCATATATGTGGTTCCCAGTAGGTTTTGGAGGCATATTTCATGAAATTCTTCAGACAAACATGAAGGATAGCGGATTAACCGTAAAAATGGATCAAATTCCAACAGCGATGACAATACCTTCACTAGGTATGATCGCAGGATTGTTGATTGCTGTTTTTATTACGTATCGAAAACCCCGCAGCTATGAAAATAAAGTTGTCGGCTCTTCTGTTTCGGAAGCAGCAGTTTATACTAAAAGATCAATTATTACAGCAGTTCTAGCAATTGCTGCAACTCTTTTCGTACAACTCCAGACTGATTCAATGATTTTCGGTGCTCTTTCAGGTATTGTGCTGCTCTATTTTAGCGGTCAATTAAAATTAAAATCTTCAGATGCTGTTCTAACTGAAGGTATGAAAATGATGTCTTACATCGGTTTCGTTATGATTTCTGCTGCAGGATTTGCTGCGGTAATGCGTGAGACAGGTGAAGTTGAGACATTGGTAAAAGAAAGTGCTGCATTTATTGGTAACTCTACAGCCCTTGGAGTGTTGCTAATGTTAGTGATTGGCTTGCTTGTAACAATGGGGATTGGTTCTTCATTCTCAACGATTCCTATCATAACAACGATATTTGTTCCGCTTGCAGGCGAGTTAGGTCTTAGTGTAATGGCGACAATCGCGTTGATTGGAACGGCTGCAGCACTAGGAGATGCAGGTTCACCAGCATCAGATAGTACACTTGGACCAACATCTGGTTTGAATGTAGATAATCAGCATAATCATATTTGGGATACGTGTGTTCCAACTTTTCTTCATTACAACTTGCCATTAATCGCATTTGGTTTCATCGCGGCGATGGTGTTATAAGTTAAAAGACAGGCTCTTTTAGAGTCTGTCTTTTATTTTGCCTCATTTCTAAAAGATTGTTGTTTCGGAAAGCAACCTCATCTAATAGCAACAATGTTTACGAAAACAGCCTTTATTTTTTTACAAAAGTACACATCCTATTTATAAGGAGGGATGTAACAATGGCGAAAAGAAAACATGCTTTAGATGCAGCGGCAAAAAACAATATGACACCGACAGAAAGTATGACAAACGTAGAATTTTCAGATGAAAAATTTGCAGACGAAATCCCAAAAAGAGATACACAAAGTCCGCGGTCTAAAGGAAAATAAGCAAAAGCTGGCTCAACTGAGCCAGCTTTTTTGCTTTATTCAAAGAAATTCAGTTCGGGTACCCAGTGCTTCATGTGTGACTTGATCTCGTCATAAGATTTTTTCATTTCAGGCAGATCTTTCATAGGATGGATAACGAAAGAACGATCCACATAAGTCGGAAGGAATTTAGGTTCCGCCAGACCGATTGTGATTTCTTCACCTTTTACATGTTTTGTTACAGTGAGTTGAACGATGCCGCCGATATCTTTAAAATTCCTTCTTTGACCAGATAGGAAATTCCCTAATGAATAGGCAACAAATGTTTTTGAGCCGTCACTTGCGGTTTCCCATTTTACTGGCTGAAGGACGTGAGGATGATGTCCGATAATAATGTCACCGCCAGCTTCTGTGACAACTTTAACGATTTCTTCTTGAAATTCATTAGGCATTCTCTCGTATTCGTTGCCAAAATGCAAAGACACAACAGATACTTCTGACAAATCTTTGGCTCTTTTTATGTCATTTTTAATTTTTTCTGCTTCGATTAAATTTACAAGATGATCTTTTCCAGCTGGTACAGGTATTCCGTTAGTGCCGTATGTATAGCTTAAAAAGGAAATCGTGATATCGTTCTTTTTCATGATCCTGATGTTCTGCTGATCGTCTTTTGAAATATATGCTCCTGTATACATAACTTCAATATCGTTCCAATAATTTAACGCGCTTAGAATAATCTTTTCTCCGCGGTCAAGTGTATGGTTATTTGCTAGCGTAACAATATCAACACCATTCTCTTTTAAGGCATCACCCACTTCGTGAGGAGAATTAAAAGATGGATAAGAAGATAACCCAAATTGTGTACCGCCTATCATCGTCTCTTGATTGGCCATTGTAATATCAGGCTGTGTCAGATAGGGTTTTACCGGTACAAAGTTTGGATTGAAATTATATGCGCCTGATTGCTGTTTGGCTTTATTATAAACAGTGTCATGAATTAAAATATCACCGACAGCAGCAAGTATAAGGCTCGTCGTTTTTTCGACTGGCTTTTCAACGGCAGGTTCAGGCTCTTTCTTTT
The DNA here is from genome assembly GCF_001999465.1 of Fictibacillus arsenicus. GTDB lineage: Bacteria > Bacillota > Bacilli > Bacillales > Fictibacillaceae > Fictibacillus > Fictibacillus arsenicus. The sequence goes on along the minus strand of NZ_MQMF01000001.1, from coordinate 529,356 downwards.
TTGGCACGGCCGTATTTTCTTGTTTGGGTGCCTTTTTCTCTTCTATCGCCTGTAAATCTGCGTTATTATACATATATAAGAGTGCAATGGTAATAAAGAAAGCGGAAATTATTCCGGAAAACCACAAATAACGTTTCACTGGCAACACCCCCTTGGCTCTATCATAATGGAAGATGAGGGGAAAAGTATATGTCTTTTTACCTTGTATTGAAAACGGTTACAAGAACTAGTTGCAGGAGGAATTAACAAGATGACCCAAATCACAGCGGAAACAGTAGAACTTTTAGATCAGAATGATGAACTGGCTTCTTTTAAAAACGAGTTTTATGTGAAAAATGATTCGATATACTTAGACGGAAATTCTTTAGGTCTTTTGTCAGTACGAGCTGAACAGTCTTTATTGGACGTTCTTAACGATTGGAAAGAGCATGGAATTGACGGCTGGATGGGTGGGAAATACCCTTGGTTCACACTGAGTGAACAGCTAGCTGAAAAGTTAGCAGTATTAGTAGGTGCAGAAGCGAAGGAAGTAATCGTTACCGGATCAACAACAGTAAACCTGCATCAGCTGGTGGCTACATTTTTTGAGCCAAAAGCAAGCAAGACGAAGATTTTAGCAGATGAGCTGACTTTTCCGTCAGATATTTATGCACTTCAAAGCCAGCTGAAGCTTAAAGGACTTAACCCTGAAACAGAACTGGTTCAAGTAAAGAGCAAGAACGGTATGACTTTGGATGAGCAGGATATCATTGATGCGATGACAGATGACGTTGCTCTCATCGTGCTGCCTTCTGTTCTATACCGCAGCGGTCAATTGCTTGATATGGAACGATTGACAAAAGAGGCGCATAAACGAAATATCCCGATTGGATTTGATCTTTGTCATTCAATCGGTGCGATTCCTCATGACCTGTCTAAATGGGGCGTTGATTTCGCTTTATGGTGCAACTATAAATATGTAAATGCAGGGCCTGGGGGAGTAGGCGGTATTTATGTAAACAAAAAGCATTTCATAAGAACACCTGGACTTTCGGGATGGTTCGGAAGCAAAAAAGAATCGCAGTTTGATATGGATCATACTTTTGACTCAGAAGAATCTGCTGGCGGATTTCAAATTGGCACTCCGCATATGCTCAGTACAGCGCCTTTAATCGGTTCGCTTTCAATTTTCGAAGAAGCGAAGATTGAAAGGATCAGAAGTAAATCATTAAAACTCACAACATTATTAATGGATCTCTTAGATCAAGAGCTGAAAGATGTATTTAAAATTGTAAATCCGCTAGACGATGCAAGACGAGGCGGACATGTAGCATTAATGCATAACGATGCAGCTAGAATCTGTAAGGCGCTTAAAGATAATGGCATCGTTCCTGACTTCCGTGCTCCTAATGTGATCCGACTTGCTCCTGTTGCTCTTTACAATTCGTTCCGTGATGTTTATGATGCTGTCCACATTTTAGCTAAAATAATGAACACTCGTGAATATGAGAAATATGAAAATAAACGGGAAGTTATCGCATAAGGAGATTTGAAGAGTGAAGATATTTGATATTTCTATGCCGCTATATAATGGTGTTCCTGGCTGGCCAGGAGACACTCCTTATACATTTGATCTAGCTTGGACGAAAGAACATTCGGGATCTGTTAACGTAGGCAGACTTGAAATGAGTACTCATACTGGCACACATATCGATGCTCCTTTTCATTTTGATAATGAAGGGAAAAGAGTCATCGACCTGCCTCTTGATCTATACACAGGTCCCGCTTTGGTGATCGATGTTACTGGTGCTTTGGAGATTACAATTGAAAGTGTAGAAGGGAAACTTAAAAACGGCACAAAACGTGTGATTTTTAAGACGAGCTGCTGGAGTGACCGTACTAATTTCCCGGAACAAATCGTCCCTGTATCTCCAGAATTGGTTCCATTTTTAAAAAAGCATGGAGTAGGTCTGATTGGAGTGGACATGCCGTCAGTAGATCCGCTTGACAGCAAGGAATTGCAAGCACACCATGCGCTTCATCAGCATAACATTCATATTTTAGAAGGGCTTGTGCTCGATGACGTTCCAGAAGGCGAGTATGAACTGATCGCGCTGCCTCTTCCGTTACAAGATGGAGATGGCAGCCCTGTGCGCGCTATTCTCAAAGAAATATATTGATCTTTATGTCTCTTCTCTCAAAAAGATTGTTGATTTAGGTTCACTTTGTTCGTTCTCTTCATTGAAAAGTTGATTGGAGTGCCAGGTGCGTGCCTACTACTTGAAAAACTTCTAGCAAGGCATGCGACGAGGAAGCTCACTTCAGTAGCATTTTCTTGTAGACGCAGGAGCAGAACGCTTCCTTGAATGATTATCTTTTAAGGGGGCTCACCGCACGCCCCGCGGAAAGCGAGCATCCTGTAACGGAAATCAACCACTTTCAAAAAGCAACAAGTTTGTATTACAAAATGAGCCAAAAAAAATCCTTCTTTAAAAACAAGCACATTTTTATGTGTTTGTTTTTATGTTAAACAGCATTTTTTGAGATTTAGATGGATGTTCCTTATAATAGGAAAGAGATGCTTATTGGAGGAAAACTATGTTTAAGTATGGTTTTACAAATTATTTTGAAGGAAAACTAAACTTCACTGGCTATGAAATTAATCAGGTAGGACCATGGTTAAATGTTTATATCTCATTTGATATTGAAAATGTGGAAATTCTGCCTGAAGGATTAAATGATCCAAGTGCACTTGCCGTATATGATAAAGACGGTGAGCTTCAGGAAATCATTGCACATGATGAAGGTGTGGATTGTGAGTACAAGTTTACGGATAAAGAAAAAGAGCAGATAGCTAGCTTTTTACAATCAATAAATAAAAAAGAGTTGATGAGAGGGAGTGAATGATATTGAAGATCACAGGAATTGAACCAACGCCAAGCCCGAACTCCATGAAAATAAATTTAGATGAGACACTGCCAGGAACAGAGCGCCACAATTATACAAAAGACAATGATCAGAACGCACCTGAATTTATTCAGGAAATCTTGAAAGTAGAAGGGGTAAAGAGCATCTATCATGTTGCTGACTTTATGGCTCTCGACCGGAATCCCCGTTCGAAATGGGAAGATATTTTAGCCGGAGTACGAAAAGTATTTGGACAGGAAGAAGAAGCGGCTGCAGAACAAAGTGAGGAAAAGGAAGAAGAAATCACTGAAATTACAGTTCTTATTCAAATGTTCCGCGGCTTGCCGATGCAGATTAAGCTTAAGACGGAAAAAGAAGAAAAACGTGTTGGACTACCTGAACGTTTTGCAAAAGCAGCACTTGCAGCTCAAGATGCTTCAGATAACCTTGTAATGGAGCGGAAATGGGAAGAACAAGGTGTTCGTTATGGAACATTTGATCAAGTAGGAAATGAAGTAGCCGAAGAACTGTCAGCCGTTTATCCGCAAGAACGTCTTGATCAGTTAGTAGAACAAGCGTATAGCTCAAATGAGGACAAAGATGTAGAGGAAGAGGAAGTTTCCACTACCGAGGTTGCTGAGAAACTTCGTGACAGTGACTGGCAGACCCGGTATGCGGCACTCGAAAGAATGAATCCGACACTAGATGATGTAATGGTTTTGAAACAAGCTTTAAAGGATGAAAAGCCATCCATCAGACGTTTAGCAGTTGTCTATTTAGGAATGATTGAAGATGAAGCTGTTCTACCATTATTGTATCTTGCCTTGCAGGACAAAAATGTGTCTGTAAGACGAACAGCAGGTGATGCCTTGTCCGATCTGGGCAACCCAAAGGCCATTCCAGTAATGTGTGATGCACTCTCTGATAAAAACAAATTAGTTCGATGGCGTGCAGCACGTTTTCTTTTTGAAGTGGGAGATGAGACAGCAGTTTCAGCATTAAAAGCTGCTCAGGATGACCCGGAATTTGAAGTAGCTTTACAAGTGAAAATAGCTTTAGAGCGCATTCAAAGCGGTGAAGAAGCAGCAGGAACGGTTTGGCAGCAGATGACAAAGAGCCGTGAACAATAAAGTTTTTAAAAAATAAGAGGCTGACTTTTAAGTAAAAAGTCAGCCTCTTTTTATTTGGAAAATAAAAAATTCAGGCTGCCAAAAGTCAGTTCACCTGAGTTTTGGAAACAGCACATTATTGTGATATCCCAGATTCCGAAATTTTCAGGTTATATACAACCTGAATATCTGTATTTTGATATTGATCAAGCCATTTTTTAGAATTGAAGCCCCTTGTTTGTGAACGTACATGTTCCCCGATACCGAGTGGATCTATATTTAGATCTTGAAATTTACGGATTAACTCGCTGGCATTATTTTCAAGTTCTTTTTTTATGGTATTTTCTATTCCTTTTACTACTTTTGGATCACCCGCATTAACCTTTGTATACTCAGTTAAGCGGCCTTTTACATCTACTGCAATCATTACTTTCTGATGAGGTTTTTTGATAATTTTGTAGTGCAATTTACTTTTTAATATTTCGAGATTGCCTTTGTAATTCTTCGATTTGAACTGGTAGCTTCCTTCGTTAAATTTTTGATACAAAGTTTTAAAAATCAGGATTTGATGTTCATTTATTGTGCCGACCATCTTATCATTTTTAAAAAGAGCAAGCCCTGTAATCTTAACAGCATTGCTTTTCTTTGATAAATATGGCATCACAGGATCCATACAATCGGCAAAAAAAGCGTATAGGAATGTATGGAAATTTAAATACGGCAGATTAGAATAATTTTCATTTTGTTTGATCAAGTTGCTGAAATAGTTGCCGTCCAAGTTTATTTGATCATAATCATCGGATAAAACACTCTCAGCACTTTGTTTAGTGATACCCAGATAAATAGCTCTTCCTACACCGGGATCTCTTTGCAGCGTATCCAGTGTTTCCATGATTCCTTCCCGGGCAAGTTTCTCGCTGAACAACACCGTATTTAGCTTACCAACAAAGAGAGGTCTCGCTGTCATTTCATTTAGTTCGTTTCTAATTTCTTTTGACGTTTCTCCAGATGCAGATAAATATTTCATTTTAAAAGTTTGTTCGTTAATAAATATCGGATAATTGATTGTACCTTTTATTTCATTGTCTTTTGATGCTTTATCAAATCCAAGTGTTCTTACGATTGTAATGTCATCCAAAATCTCTCTTTCTGCACATCCACTTAATAAAAAACACATAAAAAGGAGAATTATCTTTTTCATTTGTTTGCTCCTTTTTTAAAAATACTTATTATAAAAAGCAGCGGTATATAGGCATAAAACAAATAATATCCCATTTTTCCTGTATAGTTATTTAGTTCATCTACTTGAAAGCGGGTTGTGAAAAATGCAGGAGCAAGAAGTAAAATAAGAGAAACGGGAAATACGGATATTCTGATCTTAATATCAAACACCCTGTTTAATCCGCGGCAAGAAGCCCAAAGTGCCAGTGCAAGGTTGATGAGGATAACAATACCGAAAAATGAAATTCCTATATATTCAAATCGCTCGATAAAAGGGAAGGTAACGATCTTCCATTCTTGAAGAGTCGGCCACGTTAACCCCTGCAGCTGCTTCGGACTGAAATACATCAGTGTTGAAATGGTTGTAATGAGATAAATAACCGTGGTAGATGCTGAACCAAAATGAGCCCATTTTTGTGCTTTTTTTGGATCTTGAATATGAGGATAATAGGCAAGTAAATATTCAAAGCCAATAAAACTTAAAACCATCACTTTAAACGCCTGATAAAAATCCCCTAACCCATGATCGAGAAAAGGCATTAGATTGATTACATGTCCATGTTTTATAGGGAAGTAGTGAGTAAACAAAATCCATACAGTTAAAACAAAGCTGAAAAACGCAATACCTGTAATAACGCGAAATCCTTTTGATACGATGTAATAAGCTAAACCTGCAAAAATCAGAGAAAGTGTCCACGTTGGTAAACCTGGAAACATCCAGTTTTGTACTGCTTCAATAAATGTGCGAAGAACTACAACCGCAGTAGCCAGGTAATACAGGGAAAGCATCATACTTAGCGGTATTGACAGCCATTTTCCAAAGAATTGATGGTGGATATTAAATATATCTCCGCCATGCTTGTTTAGAATGGAAAACATCATCCAAATAACGAGATGGATGCCTAAGCCTCCCACTATAACAACAAGCCAGCTGTCCTGATTAACAAACTTCGCTATATATCTAACAAAACCAAGGATTCCAACTCCAACTTGTGCACCAATAACTAAAAAGAAAACGAGTTCTGGTGCAATTTTGGCGTTTTCATGAACTTGAGGCGGAAATTTACTTTTATTCAAATTCATCAATATCCCTCTTTTTCCACCAGCTCATTTTTCGTTTTTCTTTGACCTTTAATTGTTTAGGTCTTTCTTTTTGCACATAAAAGGGCAATCTTACAAACGAATCCTTCCAATCAGAAAGTCTTGGAGGATATATAGGAGCAAGGTATGGTCTTCCTAATGATGTTAAAGCCAGCAAATGTGAAATAATCATCATTAATCCCAGTGTTAAACTTAGGAGTCCCCAAAACCCTGAAAGAATAATCATCGGAAAACGAACAAGCCGGATCGCATTGCTCATTCGATATACAGGAGTCGTAAAGGAAGCAAGTGCTGATAAAGCGACAATGATTAAAAGAACGTTACTAGTTAAACCTGCTTCAACAGAGGCTGTTCCAATTACGATCCCCCCAACGATACCGATCGTTTGGCCGACTTTTGTAGGCAAACGAGCTCCAGCTTCTCTTAATAATTCAATAGTCAGTTCCAGGAATAAGGCTTCAAGTACAGGTGGAAAAGGGATGTCTGTCCTTGAAGTTGTGAGCGTTGTTAAAAGATCATCTGGTATTAATTCAGGGTGATAGGTGATTACGGAAACATATAAAGGTGTTGCAAAAATGGAAAAAAATACGGCGACCATTCTCATTAAGCGGAAAAGAGAAGCAATATGCCAGGATACAAAGTAGTCATCAAATGCCGAAAAGAATTCTAAGATCGAGACAGGTCCATAAACACCATGGGGAGAACCTTGTGTTATGAATGCAACCTTGCCTTCAATTAAAGACGCAACAATTCTGTCAGGTCTTTCTGTATCAATAAATTGCGGAAAGATAGACATTTTATTGTCTTCGATCATTTGAATCAAATAAGAGCTATCCAAAATGTGATCATATTCTATTCCAGCTAACCGATCCTTCAATGTCTTAACATTTTGTTCGTTCGCAACATCCTTTAAATACAGAACAGCCACTTTTGTTTTAGTACGCAAACCGATTTCGATAAGCTCAATCTGCAGAGCAGAGGTTGGCAGCCTTTTTTGAATCAGCACCAAGTTTGTTTCTAAAGCCTCATTAAAAGCTTCTTTTGGGCCGATGACACTAAATTCTACTTCTGGGACACTTATGGCTCTGACGGTTTGTTCCTTCATTAGGTGAACGAAAATCATCCCTGTAGATGAACTTTTCTTTAGTGCGACACATCCCTGCAGAACCATGGCATTAATCGTTTTTTTATCAGGGTTTTCATTCCAATGTTTATTTCCAAATGGAAGCTGCTCATACATTTCTTTGCTTGAAAGCATCTTATGGTCTTGTAAGAAACGAAGCACCTCTTTATTAAAGCGTTCTTGTGAGATCAAAGACTCAATATAACCAGATTCCCAATCCGAAATACCAGTTTCTTGCCAAAGGATATTGTTATCTAACTGTTTATTTTCTTTTTTTTCTGCAATGGGGTGGGATTTTATTGACTTTCCTGTTTTAAAGAATCTCATGGCTTTGCCCCATTTGGCTGTTCGATAAAACGGAGAATTTCTTTTGTGATCTCTTCTGGTTTTTCTTCCATGACAAGATGGCCGCATTTTTCATAGACAATGAGTTCGGCGTTTGGGAGATCGTGTTTGAGCCTATAGCCAGTTTTCAAAGGAATAACTCGGTCTTCCTTACCCCAGATCATCAATACTGGCTGGGTTACCTCTTTTAATTCTTCTGAACTCATATCTCCTTCGCGGTGTCTTAAAAGCCGGATTAAACAATTGATAAAAGCCGCTTCACTTATAGGTTTGCTGTATCCGTCGATCATTTCTTGTGTGACTAATTTTGAATCATGCAAAACTGCCAATAGGTTTTGTTTCACATCTTTTTTTTGAATCCAGCTTTTCATTCCCCATGTAAACAAAGGTAAATAAGAGCATGCGATTAAAGAACGGCTCGCTCGTTTTACATAGGAACAGCAACCAAGGAGAATAAGCTTTTTAATTCGTTTAGGTGCTTTTCTTGCTGCATGCATGCTAATCTGACCGCCCATAGAATGACCGATTAATATCACATCTTGAATGTTAAGCTTGTCTAAAAAATCAATGATTAATTGTCCATAGTTACTAAGCTTATAGATAAAGCTTGTAGATTTTTCACTTTGACCGAACCCCGGCAGGTCAAGAGCAATCACTTTATATTCTTTTGTCAGATAGGGAAGTAATTTTCTGAAACTGATTGTAGACGATAAAAACCCATGAACCAGCACAATTACTTTTGCAGTAGGGCTTTCATGATCGAAGTATTCGTAATAGATTTCCACATTGTTTACATTTAACCGATATCCAGGAACAAATGGATGCTGTTTATTTACGGCCATGAACTTTCACCCTCCGTCCGCAAAAATCTTATACGTAGTTTTACCAAAGCTCCCTAAGATACAAGGTGTAATTATTTCCTTTATTTAAAGGTTGTTTTATCCCGGAATTCCAGCAGTCCAATCAAAATTTGTGCGTTTGTCTCTATTCCTCTTTACCTGCTTCGTACATATTTTAATAAGGAGTAAGAACGCATAAAGAAAAGAAATGAAGGAGGTAGCAGGATGGCATTTCCATATTATCCTTACTATTACCCGTATGCAGGTGGCTACGGTTATGGGGGCTATGGCTACGGTTGGATCTGGGCTGTAATAATAATCTTGTTTATTCTCATCTTGATATTTGGTGGCTGGTGGTGGTGGAACAACAGAGATTAACAGATTAAGGCTTGGAGGTAGGGTCTTCAGGCCTTTTTTTGCTTAAAGTATGAATGAAACGTTATGCGGGGATAATGAAGTAAAAAATGGAGAGATGATATGCACAGTCGTCAAACAGTTCGCTATATTTGTGAAGAGTATACTAGCGGAAACTGTTATTACTACAAAAGTGAAATTATTACACATGACAATTGGAAAAATCTTGACTCCCTTTCCTGGTCAAGGCCCCGTCCAATTTCAAAGAGAACCTTTTTGAAACAAAAAAAAGCGGGCTATAAGACAGAGCATAAGTTTATTAAAAAAGAACCTGCTGTAGTCATAGCGTTGCCTCAATTGTAAAACCGCCTTATTTATGGCGGTTTTGTTCTGTTCAAAAGGCTGTTTTTGTAACATATTGCTGTTAGAAGAAGTGCTTTGAGCGAAAAAGGAAGATTTGGAGCGAAACTAGAGGTAGTTTGAGTGAAATGAGAGGATCTTGAGCGTAAGTCGGCCTATTTGAGCGAAACTCAACGAATCTGAGCGAACGTGTAATAAATATAAAAACACGTACCGTGAAATTTCATCAGCAAAGGACAGGAGATTGAGGCTAAAACCTAAGCAAATATTAGAAAAAAGGATTACATATATTCAGCTGATGGGAATACAAGTCATAAGAGGCTATAAAAAGGAGTGAACGAAGTGGATAAATTTCGAATTGCCAAGGACACGTTGGGTGAAGTGAAAGTTCCAAAAGATGTTTATTACGGCGCCCAAACTCAGAGAGCGGTAAATAATTTTCCAATAAGCGGTCTTAGACTGCCTTTTTCTTTTATTAAAGCTCAAGGAATCATCAAAGCCAGTGCTGCTGCTGCCAATAAAGAATGCGGAGTTTTAGACACTAAAAAGGCTGACAGTATTATTGAGGCTGCTGAAGAAATCATCAATGGGAAATGGAACGACCAATTTGTTGTGGATGTGTACCAAGCAGGCGCCGGTACCTCGCAAAATATGAATGTTAATGAAGTCATCGCATCAAGAGCAGCTGAGATTCTAGGCGGAGAAAAAGGGGATTGGAGTCTCGTTCATCCAAACGATGATGTAAACATGTCACAGTCTACAAACGACACCATTCCAACAGCTATACATATCTCAATTGCAGGTCAGCTATATGAAACACTGTATCCCGCTATAGATCATTTACTAGAAGTCTTGGAAGAGAAAGAAAGAGAATTCCATTCTGTTGTTAAAGCAGGACGAACTCATTTGCAGGATGCGGTACCGATCAGGCTTGGAAGTGAATTTAAAGGGTATAAAGGAGCTGTTCTGTCTGTTAAAAACGCTTTAAAAGGGGCTGAAAAGTATTTATTTGAACTTGGATTAGGAGGGAATGCAGTAGGAACGGGAATTAATGCCCATGAAGATTATGCAGTTTTAGCAATTAAAGAGATTGCGAAACGGACGAACCTTCCATTCGCACAAAGTGAAAACACGTATATGTTTATGCAAAATACAAATGCTGCGATCCGTATCAGCGGCCACCTGAGAGAACTAGCGATTCATCTTATAAAGATCTCAAGCGACCTGCGGCTGTTGAGCAGCGGACCAAGAACCGGACTAGCAGAAATAACCCTGCCGGCGGTCCAGCCAGGTTCTTCTATCATGCCAGGAAAGATCAATCCGGTTATTCTAGAGAATTTATATATGATTTGTTCACAAGTTGTTGGTAATGATTCCTGTGTGACTACTGCAGCGATTGGAAGCCAGCTTGAAATCAATCCAATGATGCCTGTAATAGGTTATAACGTTTTGCAATCCATTACGATAATAAGCAATGGAATGAATGTATTTACGGATAAATGCTTGAAAGGGATAGGCGCGAATAAAGAGAGAATTAAAGAGTGGCTGGATCAAAGCCTATCTCTTGTAACAGCATTAAATCCTCATATTGGATATGAAAAGGCAGCTGCACTGGCAAAAGAAAGCTTTGAAACAGGGAAAACGTTAAAAGATCTTTTAATTGAAAAAGAATTATTCACACCAGAAGAAGCAGACCGTATTTTAGATCCAAACTCAATGATTTAATAAAATGTTGTAACTTTTTTTTGTTTTTCTCGACAAATATAGTACAGATTCCTTGTTTTTCATTTTTTTAACAAAAATGTAGTGAATAGTTAAAATTAGGCGTTATAATTAAGAGGTATTTCACAAATAAAGGTATTGATTTAATATATCGGAAAACCTTTAAGTGGTGGAATACGTGAAAAACTTGTTATTTGAACTGCTTTTTTTGGGAGGAACTTTAAAATGTGCGGCTTTATTGGATATATGTTAAATACACCTGAAACTGCTGAGCAGCAGGAAACTGAAAAATTAATTGAGATGACAAACATCATTACACACAGAGGTCCGGACGATAGCGGACACTTTGTTGATCAATATGTCCGCTTTGGATTTCGCCGTTTAAGCATCATAGACCTAGAAAGCGGGAAACAGCCTTTATCTTATGAAGACGATCGTTATTGGATCATTTTTAATGGAGAAATCTATAATTATGTTGAAATAAGAAAAGACCTTGAAGAAAAAGGCTTTGAATTCAAAACTCACTCTGATACTGAAGTCATACTCGCTCTTTTTAGTGAAAGACGCGAAGAGGCAATGAAAGAACTTCGAGGGATGTTCGGGTTTTTAATCTGGGATAAAGAAACAAAGGAGCTTTTTGGTGCTCGCGATCCATTTGGAATCAAGCCGTTCTTTTATTTAGAGGATGAAGAGGGCTTGTATTGTGCATCTGAAAAGAAAAGCATCACTCTTGCGAAACAAGAGCAGCAAATTGATGCTGAAGCACTGCATCACTATTTAACTTATCAATTTGTTCCTGAACCGATGACTTTAACTAAGGGAATTAAGAAACTCGAACCAGGGCATTATTTTGTTAAAAAAGCAGGCAGACCTTTAAAGATAAAATCATATTGGAAACCAAATTTCACTCCAAAAGATATGACACTTGAAGAAGCTAAAGATGAAATTCGTTCTGTTATGCGTGACTCCGTAAAAGTGCACATGCGTTCAGATGTGCCTGTAGGAGCTTTCTTATCTGGCGGTATAGATTCCAGTGCAATTGTAGCACTGGCTAGCGAACTTCATCCATCGCTGAAAACTTTTACTGTAGGTTTTGAAAGAGAAGGTTTCAGTGAGATCGATGTGGCAGTGCAAACAGCAGCCGCACTAAACGTCGAAAACATTCATTACTTAGTAAAACCTGATGAGTTTATAAGGGAGCTTCCAAAGATAATCTGGCATATGGATGACCCTGTTGCAGATCCAGCAGCGGTTCCATTGTATTTTGTGGCTCGTGAAGCTGCAAAGCATGTAACAGTCGTATTATCAGGTGAGGGAGCAGATGAGCTTTTTGGGGGATATAACATCTACCATGAACCACACTCTTTACGTCACTTATCTTCCATGCCAAAAGGAATTACAAAGGGTCTTGCTGCTATTGCAAGCGTATTGCCTGAGGGAATTAAAGGCAAAAGCTTCTTGGAGCGGGGAAGCATGACGATTGAAGAGCGCTATATTGGAAACGCCAAGATGTTTTCAGAATATGAAAAGAGTAAACTGCTGAAAGATTATCGGTCAGCCTATAACTATAAAAATGTAACGAAACCTTTATATGATCAAGCTGCAGCGTTTCATGATGTACACAAAATGCAATATATCGACCTTCACACATGGATGAGAGGGGATATACTCGTTAAAGCAGATAAAATGACCATGGCTCATTCCTTGGAGCTGCGAGTACCATTTTTAGATAAAGAAGTATTTAAAATTGCTTCAAGTCTGCATCCTAATCTGACCGTCACAAACGAAACTACTAAATATGCTTTAAGAGAGGCTATGCAAGGTATTGTACCTGAGTCAGTTCTTCACCGCAGAAAGTTAGGATTTCCTGTTCCAATCCGGCACTGGCTAAAAAATGAAATATATGACTGGGCTAAACAACTGATTCTATCGAGCGATACGGATCAATATCTTAATAAAGATGCGGTACTTAATCTTCTTGAAGGACACCGGGCTGCAAGAGGAGATTACAGCAGGAAAATATGGACTGTACTGATGTTTATGCTATGGCATCAGATAAATATCGAGAAAAGATACAATTTCGGAAAGAACGAAATGTACAATCCAAATATAGAGCAGGAATTAACATTGACTGGACGCTAACACTCCATTTATTAATTTTGCTTGTACTGTTTAGTTATGTTATACTTAACAGGTTAAAAAATAGTTAGGAGTGTTTTCATGAATTTTGAAGTAGGTAGCATTGTTGAAGGTAAAGTTACAGGCATTAAGCCTTTTGGTGCGTTTGTTGCATTAAATGATAATGTACAAGGTCTTGTGCATATTTCTGAAGTTTCCCATGGCTTCGTTAAAGATATTAATGACGCTTTAAGTGTTGGCGACGTTGTGTCAGTAAAGATTCTTTCTGTTGACGAAGACAGCAAGAAAATTTCACTTTCCATCCGACAAACACAAGAAGCACCAGCCCCAGCACCGAAAAAAGAGCGCCGTCCTGGTGGTTTCAACAACAAGAAAAGCACAAGCAACAACAATCAAGACGCTAACAAAGGTTTCAACACTCTTGAAGCAAAGCTTAAAGACTGGTTGAAAGAGTCTACAGATCGTCAGGCTCAACTTAATAAGCGCCTTAAAAAATAATAAAAAAACCTCTCATTTCGAGAGGTTTTTTTTAATGAAAATCTGATGATTAAACACGATTATGTTCAGGAGTTCTTTCCCCGCTTAATTCTTCAGATGGCTTAAATAACAATGTTAAACAATACAAACCAGATAGACCAACAAGTCCGTAAACAATGCGAGCTAAAGCAGCGTCCTGTCCACCGAAAATGGCTGCAACAAGGTCAAACTGAAAAAATCCGATTAAGCCCCAATTTATTGCTCCAACAATCACTAATGCTAACGCAAATCTCTGTAATCCACTCATTTAAGATCCTCCAGTTTTATTTATAAAATACTCCTTTATCGTTCCAAATTTTAACTTTATTTATACATACCCGACTTCTGCAGGATGAAACAACAATTACTGACACATCCTAAGTTTCGGTAAGCTTAATTACTTTACTTTTTAGGGATGAGTCCCACATAATACGATTTAAATGATGTAAGGAGGATTAATTGCAATGAATGAATTTATATATTACAACCCTACCCGATTAGTATTCGGTAAAAATCAGATTAAAGCATTGAAAGATGAACTTGGCCGTTACGGTAAAAAAGTACTTGTTGTTTATGGCGGGGGAAGTATTAAACGAAACGGATTATACGATGAAGTTATGAATGAGTTAAACGAGATGGGGATGGAAGTAAGCGAACTTTCTGGAGTAGAGCCTAACCCGCGCCTTTCGACTGTAAAAAGAGGAGTAGAGCTTTGTAAAGAAAAAAAAATTGATTGCTTATTAGCTGTAGGCGGCGGAAGTGTAATTGATTGTACAAAAGCGATTGCAGCAGGAGCAAAATATGATGGAGATGTTTGGGATCTCATCACTCTTAAAGCTCAGCCGCAAGAAGCCCTTCCTTTTGGTACAGTTCTTACATTAGCTGCTACAGGATCAGAAATGAATTCAGGATCAGTTATCACGAACTGGGAAACACAAGAGAAATATGGCTGGGGAAGTCCGTTAGTATTCCCGAAATTCTCAATATTAGATCCAACGTATACGTTTTCTGTTCCAAAAGATCAAACGATTTACGGAATTGTAGATATGATGTCCCACGTATTAGAACAATACTTCCATAATGCAGAGAATACACCTTTGCAAGACCGTTTTGCCGAATCGATTCTATTAACGGTCATGGAAAAGGCACCTAAGCTGCTGGAGGACCTGGAAAATTATGAACTGCGAGAAACCATTCTTTACAATGGAACGATGGCACTTAATGGAACCCTACAAATGGGTCTTCGCGGTGACTGGGGAAGTCATAATATAGAGCATGCTGTTTCTGCTGTATATGACATTCCTCACGCTGGTGGTTTAGCCATCCTTTTCCCAAATTGGATGAGACATAACGTAGATACTAATGTGCAAAGGTTTAAACAGCTGGCTGTCCGAGTATTTAACGTAGAAACAGAAGGAAAATCAGATAAAGAAACAGCTTTGGAAGGTATTGACCGTTTATCAGCATTCTGGACATCGCTGGGTGCTCCAAACGCATTAGCCGATTATGATATCGATAGTTCAAAACTTGATCTAATAGCTGATAAAGCAATGGCCAGAGGTGAGTTTGGCAACTTCAGCAAGCAAAATAAAGAAGACGTATTAAACATCTTAAAAATGTCATTATAAAAGAAGGGGATGTCCCCTTCTTTTTTATGAGATAAGAAAGAATATTTCGTCTATTAGCACGAAACCGTTTACATGGATGAGGTTTCTTGATTTGCTGGGTTCCATTGTATAAAGTGAAAGAATAAATGATTGTTAGGAGGCTTACATATGACAAAGAAGCTGAGTTTTGATTATAGCAAAGCCCTTTCTTTTATTGGGCAGCATGAAGTAGATTATCTTACGGGAGCTGTTAAAACAGCACATGAGGCAATCCACGAAAAAACAGGTGCAGGCAATGATTTTTTAGGCTGGGTCGATCTGCCTGAGAACTATGACCGCGAAGAGTTCAGCCGAATCGTTAAAAGTGCTGAAAAGATTAAAAGTGATTCTGATGTTTTGATTGTTGTGGGAATCGGAGGCTCGTATTTAGGAGCACGAGCAGCAATTGAAATGTTAAATCACTCTTTCTACAACCTATTATCCAAAGTAGACCGTAAGACTCCGCAAGTTTTCTTTGCTGGACAAAACATTTCATCAACATATGTAAAAGAGCTTTTTGATGTATTAAAGGATAAGGATGTTTCTGTTAATGTTATCTCTAAATCTGGTACTACAACAGAACCGGCGATCGCGTTCCGTATCTTTAGAAAGTTTTTAGAAGAAAAATACGGAAAAGAAGAAGCACGCAAGCGTATTTATGCAACAACAGATAAAGCACAAGGTGCATTAAAAACACTAGCTAATGAAGAAGGTTATGAGTCATTCGTTATCCCTGACGATGTTGGCGGACGTTATTCTGTTCTAACAGCAGTGGGACTATTACCGATCGCTGTAAGCGGGGTTAACATTGAGGAAATGATGAGTGGTGCTAAAGATGCATCCGTTGATTTCAACAATCCAAACCTTGCAGAAAACATGGCCTACCAGTATGCTGCTGTTCGAAATGCATTGTATAACAAAGGCAAGACAATTGAGCTTATGGTGAACTATGAGCCGGGTCTCCACTATGTTTCTGAATGGTGGAAACAGCTTTATGGAGAAAGTGAAGGGAAGGACTATAAAGGAATTTATCCTGCATCTGTGGACTTCACAACAGACTTGCACTCAATGGGACAATACGTTCAAGAAGGGCGCCGTGATCTTTTCGAAACAGTTCTTTATGTGGATTCAGCACGTGAAGAGTTAACGATTGAAGAAGATGATAAAAACTTGGACAAACTGAACTTCCTTGCGGGCGAAACAATGGATTTTGTTAATAAGAAAGCTTTCCAAGGCACACTGGCTTGCACATACAGACGGTGGAGTTCCTAACTTAATCGTAAATATTCCAGAAATGTCTCCATACCATTTTGGCTACATGGTTTATTTCTTTGAAAAAGCATGTGCGGTCAGCGGATATCTTTTAGGAGTAAATCCATTTGATCAGCCAGGTGTAGAAGCATATAAGAAGAATATGTTTGCTCTTTTAGGCAAACCTGGATTTGAAAAAGAAAAAGAAGAGCTTGAGAAGCGTTTATAAGAAAAAAAGTCTGGTCAAACGGCCAGGCTTTTTTGTTTGGGCTGAACAAGCTGAATTAACGAAGGATCTAATAATCTATCTATAATTTGGAAAGGATAAACAATAGAAAAAGAAGGAGGGTGAAACATGAAACCGATTAAAAGCAAACTTGAAAACGAATTGATTGCATTGAACGAAGCGGAAGATGTTCTCAAAGGCATGGGTTTTTCATACGGAGGCAACTGGGATTATGACCATGGCTATTTTGATTACAAACTGGATGATGAAGAAGGATATACATTTTTAAGAATTCCATTTAAGGCTGTTGAAGGGGAACTTGATAAAAGAGATACGACTGTTCAAATGGGTGAGCCATTCTTATTGGCACATAAATATCAGATTGGACTTGATGATCATGCAGGAGCGGGAAACTTATCCGGGAGTGTAAATCAATTCTCAGAGCCCCAGGACCCGGATGCCACAATTGATAAAAAGTGGATCGGTATAGCAAAAGAACTCGTACAAAAAGCCGAAGCACAATTATTAAAATAAAAAATAGATGGGCAATGTTTGCCTATCTATTTTTGCATGAGTTTGTTATATAAGCTATTAACCATCTCATTAGCAGCCAGGTTTGAAGTTTGTATAATATAATCCGCTCCAGCGCGTTTTGCATTAGTTGATTGTTCAGAAGTAAGTATTTCAGCGTGAATCAGAACTTGTTCATTAAGCCCTCTAGCAGTTAGTATTGAAATAATAGTATTCATATCAGCATTCGATTCTTTTAAATTGTCATCAGCTGTTATCAGTACAATTTGTGCTTTTTGAATATTCGCTTTAATCCATATTTGATCTTCACTTGCATTTCCTTGAACAAAATGGACGCCTTCTTGATATAATGGATTGGATTTTAGTGAATCATCAATTAGAACAATTTCAGAGGCATCTTTACTGTCCATGATGGCATAGATCGTGTTGCGTGCACGTTCGTTCCATCCAACAACGATAAAATGATTTTTACTATTATACATATTTTTCCCCTCAAAAAAACGATTTTCTTTCTTTATTACAGCACTTGCAAAGTGAACGGTTGAGAAAGCTAAAAAAGACCCGCCTGAAAATACAAGGATAATAGCAAGTACTCTAACCTCAAATGTATACGGAGCATAATCACCATAACCTACAGTCCCAGCAGTCATAACCGCCCAATAAAAGGCTACAAAAATAGTAGGAAAAGTCTCTTTTTCTAAGAAGTGTGCTAAAATAGCGCTCAAATATAAGATAAGCATAAGAATGATGCCTAATCTAATCAGCATAGGCAGTCTTAAATAGGTATGATAAATTCTGAGCATATGCACTCCTCCTATTATCACTATTGCCAATATAGATAGAGGTTTATACGGATAATTGCAAGGGAAACAAAAGAAAACTCCGGATAATCTCCGGAGTTTTAAGCATTATGAAGCTTTTTGTGTGCCGATATCAACATGGTTTTCAGCAGCTGATTCAACATCTTTTTCACAAGAGGTGTTCTTATTAATTGTTTCGTCTTTAACCGATGCACCTTTTAATTCTTCAGTAGAAGCAACCAAAGGGTGGTTTTGGAGTAATAAATGATTTTGATTTATAAGTGCTAATGTTTGTTTCTTTAAATCTTCTTTTAATAGGTTAGAATCACCTTTGATTTTTACTGTAATAATCAAGTTATCAATGATGATTTCAATGTAAATCCATTCTTTTGATTCAGGTTCTTCAGATGGTTCAGGCTCTTGCGGAACAGAATTCCCAGAATCATCAGAAGGGGGGAGATCGACTTTAGGCTTCTCCTCTTTCGGCTTTTCCTCTTTAGGTTTTTCTTCCTTTGGTTTTTCCTCTTTCGGATGTGCAACGGCTGATACATCTTTAGGAGGTAACTGTACGTTTTCCTTTTCAGGTACAACTGCAGTTAAAGGCGGATTTTTTTGTTTTTCCGTCTCTTTTTTTACGGTATCTTTAGCTTTATCTTCCTTTTTAGGTTCTGCGGCAATGACAGTATGAGTATTCTTAGGTTTTGCTGCTTTTTCTTTACGAGCTTTATTTACTTTTTCTTGCACCGGCAAAACGGGTTTTTCTTTTTCTACTTTTTCTTCTTCTCCCTTATCATCCAAGATTGGTAGAGGAGGCTCGTATACTTGGTTTATTTCTTCTGTATTAGTTGAAGCAGAAATTTTTTCATCATTTTCTTCTAAAAGTTCTTTAATCGGTCCGACTTTTTCAGAAATTTCTTCAAGAGTATGACCAGCAACCTCTTTTGGACTGATTTTTATTCCGGATTTTTTTGCAGCTGTATAAATAGCATAATGGCCTGGTGATATCTTCATTTTTTTAGCTTTTTCACGCTCTTTTGAACTCATCACGATTGTTGTCATTTCAACTGATTTCTTTTTTGCAGTTTCGGTCATGACCTCATTGACCTTTTTCTTTATTGCTTTTTCCTTATTCTCCGGGATCTCTTCCGAAAGAGTTGTTGTAATAAGTACTTCCTCTTGGGCTTTTAAATATCCGAGATCTTCACAAGTTTCAAATATTTGATTGGTTACATATCTAATTTCTTTTTCTTTCCATTCTCCCATATGTTCAAGAACAGTATGGCCTTGCTCATTGAAAGATAAAATATCAAGGACCTGCATATCTTCGTTGATTTTTAATTCCAGACTTGGATCCATATCCATCCCAACGTATGCATATGCTCCTTCTCCTGACATTGGAGATAATACTTGAAAGAACAACAGAAAAATGGCCAATGCTACAGCGGTTCCAGTTTTCCAGTTAATAAATACAGAGAATATGGAATTTTTCTTTTCTTTAAGAACAGGAATCGAGATTTCTTGTCCAACCGTATAAGCAGGATTCGTATTCTTAATCTTTTTAAATTCTCCGCCTTCAGCCAGAACGATGAGGTGGCGGCTGTTGACTTCTACAATAATTGCTTTGTTCATTAGTGTTTTCCTCCCGTGCCCGGCACATATTGCATCAACACTTGATAATTTTCAATGAAAATCAATGTCAGTGCGGTTATGTATTCACGCTGCCTTTTCATGGTGAGTTTTTGAACCTGTGATTTTTCATCATGAAGAAGGGGCAAACGTTTCCATGTTAAAAAGTAGTTTCTCATCTCAGGATCAGCCGCGATTTCTTCCGCAACTTGAATCGCTTGAAGTCTATTTTCATGTTCTTTTGGTGTACTTGCTGCTATTTGGCTAAATTCGATTCCGAAATCTTTTAGTCTGCTTTTAAAATGAGATATCTCTCTTACAGGGTCTGGATCTGCAGCTTTCTTACACAGACCTGCCGCTGTTTCTGCGGACTGAGCTTTAAGCCCAGGCTGCAGGGATTTATGCTTTCTGTGAAACCACCGGCGAATCAACTTTACCCCTCCTTCCTTCACATTTCACTTATGTAAAATAATATATTTCAAGATAATATTAACCAAATTATTATAGTATACTTTTGTGTGAAAAAATAGTGAAAAAAGTCACGCCTCTCGAATGTTAGGAAGTTTGATAGTGAAAAGAGATGGAGAAACTGATGAGTGGGTGATAAACGTGAAATATAATAAAGAAGACCGTGAAAAATACAGTGATGCCATCGATCGTATGCAAGAAGGTCTGGACACCATGATTGATTTATATAACGAAGCAGAAGATGATGAAGATCTTATTCATTATGAAGAAGAGGTTATCGCTGCTATTAAGGAAGCGAAAGAAATCTTTGGGAGCGACTTCATCGATCAAAAGATCAATACCATCGTCAAAGAAGTTCTCTCGCTGATGCAGGGGGGACAGACCCGGGGACAGACCCCAGACAAAGACAAGTAGCCCCGTTTTGTTTTTATGGAGCGCACATTTACAGAGATAACATGGCAGCAGAAACAACAAAAAAACGTCTTATGGCTTCCCATAAGGCGTTTTTTTTGCTGATTTTAAACATACAGATGTAAACTAACACAACAGTAAAAAAACAGAGAATCAAAAAATATACATCACAATCGGAAACATGTTCCAGCAAATCCAAAGGGTTAGAACAAAAAGTAAAGATACAGGAATCGAAACAGAGTATTGTACCCATGCCGGCATGTTTTTACTAATCTGCCAAAGCTTCCTGATTACAAGAATCAAGACAGGCAATGCAAGAAGAAGGAAGAAGAACTGCACCCAGAAGATATAAGTTGCAGTGTCTGGTTTTAACGAAAAAAATCCTATTATAAATGTTAGGGCTATGACACCATAAGCTGTCCAGGTTATTTGTTTAAACCGCAACGAATCTTCTTTTGTTAATAGATAAAAAGCTGCTAAACAAACAATTGTATAAAGGAACATTCTAAAACCTCCGTTAAATGCTGTTTTTATTAAACTATTAATTCCTTATGTATTTCATGCTCTATCCTTTGAAAATTACTATACTTTCTTTTACCTCTAATTCGATAAAACAAATCCCATCAAAAAAAATAACACTTGTAATTTTTTGTATTTAATAGAAAAATAGAGAAAAGACAATTCTTGTAAAATAACTTCAAAATAAATCAACAGGGATGTAGCCTAATGAAAATAACTCCAGCAAAATTACAGGACAATAATCAAATTATGTATACGTTATACGAGGCAGTTTCCAGTGGTATAATCGTGTTGGAGCGATCAAATCGTATTCTGCTTGCAAACAAGAAAGCTTGTGAAATACTTGGGCTTTCCAAATCAGAAATGGAAGGTTCTTTTTTATATAACATGCCATTCGAAGTAATGGATCAGCTAAAGAATAAGGTTTCTTTCGAAGAACTGCCATCACAGACTACTATTCAGACGGGGAAAGAAGTTAATAATTGTGAAATAGGCATAACGGGAAAAGGGCTTAATGGTATTCGCTGGATTCTAGTAAGTACAAAATCTATTCTCCTAACAGAGAGTGAAGCAGACCACGTAGTTATTACGTTAGTAGATATTACAGCTAGAAAACAAACCGAACAAGCCTTAAGTCATAGTCAAGAAAGATTTCTTTCACTTGTTGATTCTATGGAAGATACCGTTTTTACTTTAGATAAAAATTTAATACATACAGGGATCTACGGAAAATGGATGGAAAAACATAATATTACACCTGAATATTTTTTAGGCAAATCGCTAAAAGAAGTCTTTGGAGAAACGATCGCCGAAGGCCAAGAGAAAGTATGCCAGCTTGTTTTAAAAGGGAAGTCTCAAGTATATGAATGGAGCAATGTACGAGACGGAGAGCGGCTATATTATCAAGCTATACTCTCTCCTATTAACAATGAACAAGGGCAAGTAGAAGGCATTGTTGGTGTTTCAAGGGATATTTCAGAAAATAAAAGGATGGAGATCGGCCTTCTTGAAAGTGAAGAGAGATTTCGGCAATTTGCGGAAAATGCTAAAGATGTTTTTTGGATGGAAGATTATAAGACCCGAAACCTTATATATGTATCAAAAGCATACCAAAAAATATGGGATATAGAATATACAGAGACTTTTTCATCTGTATTTACTAATATTTATCCTGATGACCAGTCAGAAGTACAAGGATTTATTAATTCAATTGCAGGCGGCGAGTCACAGATTGAGTACCGGATTCAAAGTAAAAATAGAAAAGTTCGCTGGATAAGAACGAGAGCATTTCCAATAACAAATGATATAGGAGAAGTTTATAGAATTGCGGGTATTTCTGAGGATATTACTGAACTGAAAGAAAAAGAAGAGCTGCTCAGAAAATCTGACAAACTTACTGTCGTTGGTGAACTGGCAGCAGGTATAGCTCATGAAATCAGAAATCCGCTCACGAGTATAAAAGGGTTTGTCCAATTGATGAAACAGGATATGGATGACTTGCACAGTGAAATTATTCTCTCAGAAATGGATAGGATTGAATCGATCATAACTGAATTTTTAGTTTTAGCTAAACCTCATCAAGATACGGTATTTCAGCATCGAAACGTAAATGATTTTATTAGACAGACGATCACTCTTTTAGATTCAGAAGCTAATCTTAACAATGTACAATTTAAAACAATGCTTAAGGATGTCCCTCAAATTCTTTGCGAAGGGAATCAAATAAAACAAGTTATTATCAATGTCATAAAAAATGCGATAGAATCGATGCTGTGCGGGGGAACGATCACTGTTGAAACCGGTACTTTTGATGAGAGCTACGTGTTTATTAAAGTGACAGACGAAGGTTCTGGAATCAGTGAAGAACGTCTTGCAAGATTAGGAGAACCATTTTATTCAAACAAAGAAAAAGGAATTGGCTTAGGTCTGATGGTAAGCTTGAAAATTATTGAAAACCACCATGGAAATATTACATTTGAAAGTATGTTAGACGTTGGGACGACAGTCACAGTCTTGCTGCCTACTAAACTTTTACCATAGATATAAAATATTAAACGCTTTTTAGCTCTTGCTGAAGAGCGTTTTTTGCTTGCTTACTAGGTGTTTAAATCTTTTTTTAAACGGGTAAATAACGCATAGGAGCGTGGGGGAATCACCTTTTTTATCGCTGTAAATTTGCGGAAAATTGAGAAAGATTACATTTCATGCTACCATTGTCATGTGGGGGTAACCTGCTAAATGGGATTTCAAGGAGGATAAGAATGAAGGATTTCAAAAAGAAGATTAGTATTTTAGCAGTCATTTTTTCAATGATGGTACTGGCTGCATGTGGCAGCAGTGAATCAAGTGACGGTGGACCAGAGTTGAAAAAAGAAGGGGAATTTAATTTTATAGTGTCTGGGGAGTTTCCTCCATTCAGTTCTGTTGATAAGGATGGTGAATTAACAGGATATGATGTAGCAGTAGGTAAAGCAATTGCAGACGAACTTGGCCTAAAGGCTGTTCCAGAAAAGTTTAAGTTTCATGGTGCAGTTTCTGCAATAAAGGCAGATCGTTTTGACGCAGCAGTGGCGAGCCATACAATCACTGAAGATCGTAAACAAGCAGTGAATTTCAGCGAGCCATATTATTATTCAGGTCCAGTCATTTTTACGAGACCGGACAGTGATATTAAGACTAAAGAAGATTTAAAAGGAAAAGAAGTTGCTGTTTCAAAAGGTTCTACCTATGAAAAATCTGCTCAGGATTTCACGGATCAGATTAAAAACTATGACAGTGATGCAACAGCATTGCGTGCTTTAAGTGAAGGAAAACATGATGCTGTTATTACAGATGCAATCACTGGTAAACAAGCGATCGAAAAAGGATTCAAAATTGTAGAGAAAGAGCAATTAGGTACGAGTGAACAAGCGATTGCTGTTAAAAAAGAAGATAAAGAACTGCTAAAAGCAATTAATAAAGCTTTAAAGAAGCTCAAGGACAGTGGAGAGCTTAAAAAGCTTAGTGAAGAATACGTCGGTGCTGATATCATACAAAAGCCTGAATAACCTATGTGAGCCGTCCGCATGACAACAGTGCAGGGCGGCTTTTTTTTACAGAGAATAGAGAGGAAAAGGGGAGAAAAACTGCATGTTTGATATAGCACATATTCTAGATGTATTAATAGAAAGTTACCCGCTCTTCATGAAGGGCCTATGGATTACTTTAAAACTAACCGTAGTTTCCATTCTGATCGGAACCGGAATCGGACTTATTTTTGCCCTGTTTAAAATATCAGGAATTAAAATCCTTAATTGGATCGCTAATATTTATATTGCACTAATTCGTGGTACACCACTAATCGTTCAGATTTTTATCTTTTATTTTGGTCTTGCTGAATTAGGAATTTCAGCATTCTGGTCTGCAGCTTTTGGTCTCGCTATGCATAATGGTGCTTATATAGCAGAGATATTCAGAGGATCCATACAATCTGTAGATAAAGGACAGATGGAAGCAGGCCGTTCTTTAGGAATGCCATACGGCTTAACGATGCGCAGGATTATTTTGCCGCAAGCGTTCAAACGTGCACTTCCTCCACTTGGAAATCAATTCATCATCGGTCTTAAAGATTCTTCATTAGCATCTTTTATCGCGTTATCAGAGCTATTCAGTATTGCGACCACTCAAGGGTCGAGAACGTTTGATGAGATGACCTATTTAATCATTGTTGGTTTATACTATCTGATCCTAGTCCTTCTTTTCACTCTTCTCGTTAATATGTTGGAAAAGAAACTTTCAGCTGGGGAATAGGAGGAGATTATATGAAAAGAGAAATGATTCGAATCGAAAACCTGAAAAAGAGCTTCGGTGATTTAGAGGTATTAAAAGAAGTAAATCTCAATGTTAATGAAAGTGATGTTGTCGTATTAATCGGTGCAAGCGGATCAGGGAAGAGTACGCTGCTGCGCTGTATTAATTTTCTGGAGATAAAGAATGGCGGGAAAATTGTGATTGAAGGAGAAGAAGTTAATCCAAAGTCACATAATTTAAATGAAGTACGCCAAAAAGTAGGAATGGTATTTCAGCACTTTAATCTATTTCCTCATAAAACCGTTCTTGAAAACGTAATGGAAGCACCTGTTATGGTGAAGAATGAAGATAAAAAAGAAGCTGAAAAAGATGCGAGGATCTTACTTGATAAGGTTGGTTTATCGGATAAAGCAGATGTATATCCAGCCAAGCTGTCTGGTGGACAGAAGCAGCGTGTTGCTATTGCAAGAGCACTTGCTATGAAACCCGATATCATGTTATTTGATGAACCCACTTCAGCACTAGATCCTGAACTTGTTGGTGAAGTATTGGCTACAATGAAAGAGCTTGCCCAAGAAGGAATGACAATGGTTGTTGTTACGCATGAGATGGGCTTTGCTAAAGAAGTAGCAGATGAAGTGGTATATATGCATGATGGACAGATTTGGGAAAGAGGAACACCATCTGAATTGTTTGATAACCCAAAAGAAGATCGAACAAAGGATTTCTTAAGTTCCATTCTTTAATCATAAAGGGTGCAGCATCATGCTGCACCCTTTTATTGTGCTTTTTTTAAGGCTCTTGGATGTGGTTGATTTCCGCTCCAGGATGCTCGCTTTCCGCGGGGCGTGCGGTGAGCCTCCTCGGCCTATAACGCCTGCGGGGTCTCACCTGTCCCGCTAGTCCCGCAGGAGTCTCGCCTTGCGCTCCAATCAACTTGTCAACGAAGCTTATAATGAAGCATCCAGAACGGACTTTGTTTTACGTTCTTGTACAAGCAGTACTGCACCAAGCACCAGCAGAATACCAGTAATCTGAATGAAAGATACGGACTCCTTATATAATATTAGTCCCATAATAGTTGCGACAACTGGCTCCACGGTCGAAACGATAGACGCTTTACTCGCTTCTACCTGTTTTAATCCCTGCGTATAGAACCAATAAGCTAATACAGTAGGAAACAGTCCTAGTCCTGCTGTATGCATGAGTGCATTGGCATCAAAATCTGCCGTTTCAGAAGAATATATACCGCTTATTGGAAATAACACGATCATAGCAAACAAAAATGTGTAAAAGCTGATCGTCAGTGTTTCGTATTTTTTTGATGCCAATTTACCAAAAATGCTATAAAGGGAATAACCGAAACCGGCTCCGAGTCCAGTAATTAATCCTGTCCAAGACAGCTCGGAGAAATTTCCGGAAAAAATACCCGAAACAAACATACAGCCTAAAAAAGTGATGAATAATGCCGTAAGCTTCTGCCACGTTAATTTTTCCTTAAAAACAAAGATAGAGATCAACAAAACAAAAACAGGTGCAGTATATAACAGGATAGCAGCGATAGCCAGTGATGAGTGCTGAATCGTTGTAAAGTAACACCAGTTAAAGAAAGAAACACTCAGCACGCCTGTACCGAAAAAATACCAGCTGTCTTTTAATTTTATTTTTAAGAGACCGGGACGGTAAATAATGATCCATATGAAAAAGAAGATAAATGCGCTAATCGCTCTTAAGAATACAATCTGTAAAGGCGTGAATCCGATCGAAGCCAGCTCTTTAACGAAATAACCAATTATTCCCCATAGAGATGCACCGATCGATACAAATAGAAATGCGATTTTCGTTTGATATGACATAGTAATACATCCTTTGTTTTGATGAAAATCTGTTCCTATTTGAACTCTAACAAAAAACACCTTCACTGTATATGACAATGAAGGTGATGATTTTGTATTCTACTTATGAACTTTATCAGAAATTTTATCAGTTTCATCATCATCTTTTACGATGTCTTCATCAATATCATCTTTGAAAGCAAATGATAGCAGAAGTGATACAAGGATTCCGCCGCCGATTAAGTTTCCTATAGATGCGGGAATCAGATTAAGAAGTATGAATTCATACCAGCTGTATTCAAATCCTTCTAAAACGGTAATACTGAAATATCCCATATTTGCAACAGCGTGCTGAAAGTTTCCGGCTTCAAATATAATTACCGGCAATAAAATACCAAAGATTTTACCCATTACATCACGTGCTGCTGTAGCAAGAACTGCAGCTATCCCAATCAGCCAGTTTGCAAGAATTCCTGAAAAAAGGACTTGAAACCATCCCCATGTTCCTCGCTCTGTAAATTCCATCTTCTTTTCCATGAATTTAAGCAGTCCTTCATAAAACTCTTTATCAAGAGAGCCTGATAAATTCAGTAATAATCCAACAAAAAGGGCACCTAAGAAATTTCCGATATAACAAATTCCCCAGAAACGCAAAACATTTTTGCTGATCCAAAACTTGCTCTGTAAAATATAAGTAGGGAGCAGTACATTAATCTCTGTAAATAGTATGGAACCAGATAAGAATATCATGGCATATCCAATAGCAAATCCTACACCTGCCAGCAAATTATATGGTCCTGGTGTATGGACTTCCATTGATAAAAGGACAGAACCAAGCGCTCCAAATGCAATAAATGCACCGGCCATAAAAGATAGTATAAATTGTGCTAAGTTCGTAATCTTTAAGGATTCTTTTCCTTCTTCGATAAAGTATTCAATAATTTGTGCTGGAAAGAAATACTGACGATCAGGTACATCTGGTGTCTTTTTTTGGTTTTTTTTCATTCATTTTCCCTCAAATTTCATCATTCTTGTTTTATTACTCTTCCCAAAACAAGAAACCTAAAAACTAAATAAAGAAGAAAGTATTTTAAATGTAATCTAATGCCCATTCTAGATATGTGGTAAAATAGAGAGGAAGGGAAGTGCTCACTTGAAAGGATCAGGGAACATTTTTAATCAAGGTGATACAGTAACGGTTTTAAAAACGGGTGAATGCGTCACCATCTCAAAATTTCAGTATGTTAAACATATGAAGAAATATTGTTACAAAGTTAGTGAACATCCTAGTACTTTTTTCTTTGAAGAGGAATTTGAAAATGGTAAAAAGAAGCGCTGAATTTACTATTTGACATATAAAGATAAAAAAAGAGCATTCCGCAAAAGCGGAGTGCTCTTTTTTCATAAACAATGTACTTATCTAGATGCAGTATGTCCAGCTGCTGCAGATGCATTAGATCTAAAACCGACATATAAAGATGAAAAGGCAATTCCAAAATGAAGAATGTT
This sequence comes from Fictibacillus arsenicus, assembly GCF_001999465.1. Classification (GTDB taxonomy): domain Bacteria; phylum Bacillota; class Bacilli; order Bacillales; family Fictibacillaceae; genus Fictibacillus; species Fictibacillus arsenicus. The sequence goes on along the minus strand of NZ_MQMF01000001.1, from coordinate 501,030 downwards.
TGTTGCAACCATAAACATGATTCCTGCAAATTCGTGGGTGAACAAACCTAGTATAGCTACAAGTAGATACACAGCTCCAAAGATCTTTGCATAAAGAACGCTTTTTGCTTCACTTGAACTCATAAGCAGAGCCACAAGACCAGAAACAATGTGAATCACGTTATGAATCGGTGTCAGATGAAATAATCCTTCCATTGGAAACACGAAACCTATAACACCTAGAATAAGAAAAACAATACCTAGAACCTTTACAAACTTACTTGCCATCCTAATCCCTCCCAATTTTTAAATATGATTACAAACATTTTATTCCACATATTCAAACTTTGTAAACCTATTGTATAACATTTGTTAAATAAATTTATGAAGGTATATCTCTTATTATTCCAATTAAATGTTTTCTACAAGATTTGAGTTCTTTTTCATCGTATTGTGACAGATTTTTCAGACGGGACTATGTATAATCTTCATGCAAACCTAGGGCAGGGGGATTACAAATGAACGTACTGCAAAATTTAGTGCTTTCTACAACGATCTTATTTTCGAGTACGTCTGTTTTAGATGCAAATCATATTAAACGTTTTTGGCAACAATCGATATATGATTATGTAAACCCTGAAATATCGATTGTGTTTGCCGGTGATACAATGATGGACTGGTCAATAAAGGACACCGTTAAGACAAAGGGACCGGATTATCCTTTTCGTTATGTGAAAGAAGAAATTGAAGCAAGTGACTATGCTGTTGTAAACCTTGAAACAGCTGTTACCAACCATACTGGAGTTTTCACGAAAGAATATAACTTCAAGTCAGATCCTATAGCTTTACAGGGTCTTAGAAATGCTGGGTTTGACCTTATTTCTCTAGCTAACAACCATTCAATGGATTACGAAACAAAAGGGCTGCTTGATACCATGCAGCACATACATACATATGAGATGTCTTATATAGGAGCAGGAGGTAATGAGAAAGAAGCATACAGTTCAAAAGAGGTTGTGATTAAAGGAAAGAAATTCAGGTTTCTAGCATTTTCTAGAGTACTGCCAAGTACATCATGGGTAGCAGGGGAAAGCAGTCCGGGGCTAGCTAACGGTTACAGCCTAGATCTCCTAGAAGATATCGTCAGCCGCGAGAGCAAAATGTGCGATTATTTGATGGTTTACATGCATTGGGGGAAAGAAAGAAGCAAGCACCCAGAACCGTATCAAGTGAACTATGCACAAACCATGATAGAAGCTGGAGCAGACGCTATTATTGGTTCTCACCCCCATGTTCTTCAAGGTTTCCAGTATTACAAAGGGAAACCTATTGCTTATTCCTTAGGGAACTTTATATTTCCTGACTATGTAAAAGGTGATAGTGCAGAAACGGGATTATTAAAAATTAATATTGTAAATGGAAAAATAGGTATGCAGTTTAAACCATATTACATTAAAAATAACATGGTTATAAAACTAGATTCAAAAGAGGAAGAACGCATACTAGCTAAATTAGAGGATCTTTCCTACCAAATAAACTTAACGGGGTATGATTTTAAATAAAGACTATTTTAGTATGCTTTATTGCTTTTGAAGGATGTTAATTTCCGCTTCAGGACTCCCTTTCCGCAGGGTGTGCGGTGAGCCCATTCGCCGCTCCGCGTTATTGAATGGTCTCACCTGTCCCACTCATCCTGCTGGAGTCTCGTCCTTCCGCTCAAATTAACTATTCAATTGAAGAATTTTTCAAGGATCTTTCTGCAGCAACAATCTCTAAAAAAAGAGCTTAAATAAAATGTTGATGTATAATGAGAGACTTTAGGTTTCTCATTTTTTGTTGATGATTACCAATTAATCATGAGAATTGTCTTAGATTAAGTAAACAAAATGAAATATTAAAGACTACTATACTCATGCGCAGAAATCTCATCTCCTCTATATAATTTTAATATATTCAAATAATTAAAGTTTTTGGAAGGAGATGAAATGGTGAAAAAGGGACTTATATTAATTTTTGCATTAATGTTAGTTGGGATGTCAGCTATAAGCGATAAAGCCCAAGCAGCAAGCTATGTAAACCCGAATCAAACGTATACATATGAAACGATGACGAGTAATATTAAAACTCTTGCACAAAAATATCCGGGGCTAGTTCAATACCGTTCCCTCGGAAAAACACCCTATGGAAGAGACATATGGGCAGTAAAGCTTGGCAGAGGTGATGCGACAGTGCTGTATAACGCCTCACATCATGCCAGAGAATGGATCACGACGAATATCGTGATGGAGATGATCGATCAGTACAGTGAGAAGTATGTATTAAATGGAATGATGGACGGATACAATGTTGCACATGTCCTTAATAACACATCCATATGGTTTGTGCCAATGACAAATCCAGATGGGGTGACTCTACAGCAAAAGGGATTATCCGCTTTTCCATCTGCAGCACATGCCAACCTTATAAAAATGAACGGCGGAAGCAAAGACTTCAAAAGATGGAAATCCAATGCACAAGGAATAGACCTAAATAGGCAGTATCCTGCCCGCTGGGAAGAAATAGATAATAATGCAAAAGCACCTTATTACAAAGACTATAAAGGGAAAGCGCCACTTCAGACGACTGAAGCAAAAACAGTTGCCGCTCTTACATACTTAGTGGATCCGGAAATTACAAACTCCTATCATACTGCAGGGAGAATTCTTTATTACCACTTTAATTATGGCACCAATACATATGAAGGTGATAAGGCACTAGGAACTACTCTATCTGGTATGACAGGGTACAGACTAATTCCTCCTGATACGAATTTGTCCAGTGGAGGCGGATATAAAGACTGGTTCATTCAAACATTTAAACGTCCTGGATTTACTTTTGAGCTTGCACCTTACGCAGGAGAAACAAATCCTCCAATCTCCATTTTTTCAGAAGAATGGAACCGCAATAAAAAAGCAGGTCTATATATGGCGATTGAAGGAGATAAGAGGTGGGAAAAGAGAATAACACCTCTGACGAAAACCATTACCCTGACACAAAAAGTACCCCTGCATGATCGCCCAAATGCAAAACATAAAATGGCTGCAGCGAGTCTGTATGCTGGAACATATAAAGTGAATGGGGCATATGGGAACTTTTATCGTATACAAACCATACTTGGACCTAAATGGATCCTAAAGTAAAAAACAAAAAGCTAAAACAAGCAGTGGATTGCTGCTTGTTTTTTTATATACGTTCTTTTCTAAAGGATTGTTGCTTTAGGAATTTTTTATTCTCATCATTGCAAGTTGATTGGAGCGTACCTACCACATGAGAAGCATCTCGTTAGGCATGCGACAAGGAAGCTCGCATCGATAGCATATACTTGTAGACACAGGAGCAAGGATACTTCGTTGATGCGGTCAGGTGGAGACTCCTAATGGCGCAAAGCGGCAGGAGGCTCACCGCACGCCCCGTGGAAAGCGAGCAGCCTGGAGCGGAAATTAACTACTTTCAAAAGCAGCAATGTAAGGGAAAACAGCCTTTATATAAAAGAAAATGAATAATCCCTTAAGAGTTAGGAAAGATAATATGGAAAAAATATGAAGGAGGTTATTCTTTATGCAGCAACAGAATCAAAATCAGATGCAAAATCAGCAGCAGCCTGTATATCAAAACCCGCCGCAAGTAATAACAGGAAAAGATCTTAATTATGTCAGAGATATGCTCTCTTGGAATCTGCTTGGAATGAAAAAAGCACATTTTATGGCAACTCAGTGTCAAGATCCAGAAATTAAAGCAACACTTGAAAAGGCATGTCAAATGCATGAAAGCCACTATAAAAAAATTATAGGGCATATCTCATCTCAACAGTCAGCTATGAATCAGACACAAGCTAATTTACAAAACTAGAGAGGAGTAAAAAAAATGAATGAGCCTAATAAAATTCAAAATCCAGAGTCTGCAGTACCTAAAACGCCAGAGATGAATGACCGGGATTTCATTAATGATATTTTATCTTATGAAAAATATATGACAGATTCTTATTCTGTAGCTTTAAATGAAGCAAGCCATGAAGCTCTCTATCGAGACCTTCTTGCTGTTTTTAATGAAACTCAAAAAATGCAAAGAGAACTTTACAACATAATGTTTAAAAAGGGCTGGTATGCACTTGAAGCAGCGGATGCCCCAAAAATGCAGCAAACCTACCAGCAATTTTTGAACTATATGAATCAGTTTCCGCATCAGGGACCAGCACAATAAAATAGTTAACCAGTAGGATGATCTTAAAAGGTCATCCTTTTTTGTATACTTGGTCCTATTTTATCAATATTTTAAAGTACTACTTTCTGTGTAGGAGTAACTAGTAAAGAATATGTGTTTTTATAAATAGACTGGATTTCTACTTATTATTTGAATATTATGATAATTAAATGAATGGCGACTCATTCATTTTGAAGTCTTACATACATATGGAGGGATTCTAAATGAATACATTTAAGTTGCTTTCCGCAGAGTTCAGCAAACTCGCTGCAAATAAAGCCATTCTTTTTTCAGTTATTGCAGCTTTGCTTGTACCTGTTGTTTATGGCGGAATACTTTTATCAGCCACTTGGGGACCGTATGACAATCTTTCTAACTTGCCAGTTGCCGTAGTCAATAATGATAGAGGTGCTCTCTCCGGTGATCAGCCTATCAATGTGGGCAGTGATCTAGTAGCGAATATGAAAGAGGGAAAAGATCTAGGCTGGAAATTTGTTGATTCGGCAGAAGCAATTAAAGGAATTCAGAAAAACGATTACTATATGGCCATTATCATACCTGAAGATTTTTCGGAAAGGGTAACTACCGTAACAGATTCAAATCCCAAAAAGCTTGAATTAGAATACATCCAGAATCAAGGGCTAAATTTCCTGGCTTCAAAAGTAACAGAAACAGCTGCACAAAAAATGCGTGAAAAACTTGCAGATACCATTACTGAAAACTATGCAGCAAACATATTAGGAGAAGTCTCTGATGGATTTGGAAAAGCTGCAGACGGATCATCACAGCTTGCTGCTGGAACAGATCAGCTTCATAAGGGAACAAATGAACTTGTAAACTCTGTTACTTCCAAGCAGTCAGATATTACGAAGCTCGCAAATGGAACAAAGGAATTAAAAAGTGGAACAGGGCTTTTACTAAATAAACTTAATGAAAAATCTGGAGATATTAACAAATTGGCAAATGGATCAAAACAGCTGCACGAAGGGACCGTCAGCTTAAAGGATGGGTCTTCGCAAATTCTAGCGGGACTTCAAAAAGCTGAAAATGGCAGTGAGGAACTGAAGAATGGTGTAGCAGAACGGCTGGTGCCAGGAAGCAGAAAGGTCGCAGATGGTACAGGCAGACTTAAGGATGGTTCTGCTGAACTTGCAGCAGGTGCACAAAAATTAGTTGCTGGCCTTGAAGAATATAAGAAGGCTAATCCAACTGTAAATGTTGGACCCTATTATCAACAGATTATTGATGGTGCAAAGAAGATATCAAGCGGATTAAATAATCTTTCCACAAAATCAGTTGCCCTGAATGAAGGAGCGGTTTCGGTAGCGGATGGAATCGCTTATAAAGTTGCACCAGGTACAGAAGCCCTTAATGATGGACTTAATCAGCTAGTTGCCGGACAGACAAAACTTGATCAAGGAGCAGGAAAACTTGAATCTGGGGCCGCCCAGATCGCAGAAGGAAATGCAAAAGTAGATAAAGGCTGGAACGAATTAATATCAGGAGTCACTAAATTAGATTCTGGAGCGGGTAAAATTTCAGATGGAAACGCAAAAGTTGATGAAGGATGGAAGAAGCTGTCCCAAGGAGCAACTAAACTAAATGATGGTGCAGGCAAAATTAATGATGGAAGCGAAAAACTATCATCTGGCCTTAAATCAGGTGCTGATAAAACAGGTGGTATGAATGACAAAGATAATATCAATATGTTTGCCTCTCCTGTTCAGCTGAAAAGCAAAACAGTAAATGAATATGAGCACTATCGTGATTCAACTGCTCCATATGTAATTACACTTGCGTTGTTCGTAGGGATCTTAATTATGTCTTTGTTTATTGATTTTAAAAGGCCGCCGTTTATTTCAAGCTTTAACTGGTTTGCGGTAAAGTTTCTTAATCTAGCGTCTCTTGCTGTTGTTCAGGCGATCTTGTTATTATTTGTAGTATTGATTTTAAAAGTGAATGTGAGCAACTTTGGCGGACTGATCCTTTTTGCTCTGGTTGTTAGTATCACCTTTTCTGCCATTGTTCTTTTTTTAGCAGCTTTTGGTGGAAACTTAGGACGTTTTATCGCGTTAGGATTTGTCATCATGCAGCTTTCGATAACAGGTGCAAACCTTCCGATCGAGATGCTGCCAGAGCAATATAGAAGCCTTAGTCAATACTTGCCATTTACTTATTCAATCGCAGGGTTTAAATCAGTCATTTCGTTAAACGACTTTGGAGCTGCTATTTCGAACATGGCCATCCTGCTAACATTTCTCATTGTGTTTGCCCTGTTGGCTTTTGTCGTATTTAACTTCAAAAAGGACAGAACACAAAGTCAAGAGAGGGAAGTTACGGCATAGAAAGCAGAAAGAAGACTGACCAAAGGGAAACCTTTTAGCTCAGTCTTCTTTCTTGTATGGTTATGCACTGATTGAATGATTAGAATCAATTTTAGGTTCGGGAACAAAAAACAATATCGTAATGCCAATAATAAACAGAACGACAAGGCTGAACACAGCACTGGCTGAGTTGCCTGTAACTTGAGCGGTAACAGCAACTAACAATGGTCCCATAATGGAGGCAAACTTACCGAAAATATTATAGAATCCGAAAAACTCATTTGCGTTTTTCTTCGGTACCAGTTTTGCAAAATAAGCACGGCTTAATGCTTGAATGCCTCCCTGTGAAGTGGCGACTAGCATCGCTAATATCCAAAAGTCGAGCGTCGTTTTTAAAAAGTAAGCATAGATACAAACAATAATATAAACGCAAATTCCTACGTACAGCATCGTTTTTCCTGTGAATCTCTCTGCTAATCTGCCATAAAGAATAGCAAACGGCGCTGCTACAACCTGAGTGGCAAACAGGATAATTAACAAGTTAGTAGATGTGATCCCTAAATCTGAACCATATGCAGTGGACATCGTAATAATTGTCCCTACACCGTCAATGTAAAAGAAATAAGCAAGCAAGAATAAAAACAATGCACGGTATTTTCGAATTTCTTTTAACGTATTTCTTAAACGTTTAAAGCTGTTAACAATAGGTTTTGGTTCTCGCTCAATACCGTAGCGCTGATATACATTCTTCAACATTGGAATAGTAAAAATACCCCACCATACAGCCGTAATAAGAAATGCGATCTTACTTGCAATCGTGGTTGAAAACGGTAATACTTCATTTTGAGCCAAAATGATTATCGCGATGCTGATAATAAAGGGAATTGTACTTCCGATATAGCCTAAACCAAAACCTCTTGACGATACTCTGTTCATCCTGTCTTCAGTTGTTACATCCGTAATAAATGCATCGTAGAAGACGTTTGATCCGCTAGAACCTATTGCTGTCAGTGTATAAAAAATTAATAATAAGAGCCATTGATCACTTGGTATAAAAGCAAGCGATGCTGTAGAGACCAATCCAAGGATAAAAAAGAATGTAAAAAACCGTTTTTTAAGTCCCTTATAATCTGCGATCGTCCCTAGTATCGGGCTAAGCATGGCCAGAATAAAAGTCGCAACGGCAATCGTATAACCGAGAAAGGCAGTTGAATCAGAAGCACTCACTCCGGCTTTCATGGCCGCAGCCTTATAGAATAGAGGAAATACGGCTGTTGTAATGATGATGGAGTATGCGGAATTAGCCCAATCATAGAACATCCAGCTATTCTCTTCTTTCGTAAACCGTTTCATTTGGTTTATCCTCTCTTAAACGATTTTTTACTAGGTTCATAACAGCCTGTTAAGAATCATAAATGAAATCTTCAATCACTGAGCCATCTGTGCTTCTCAAATCAAGGCCAAGTAGTCTAGCAAAAGTTGGTCCTTCATCAACAAGGTGCATGGAAGGTATTGACACATTAGGACGGATTCCTTTTCCTGCTGCCATAAATACTGTAGTGTAATTTTCTTTTTCAGGTGAATAGCCATGTGACGCTAAAGTATAGCGTTTTGCTTCTACATCTCTTTCGGTAATAGAATCGATAAATTCTCCATCAATTTGTTCCTTGATGTAAAAGCCTCGTCTTGCCTCTACCATATAAGAACAGTTTTCATCTGCTCCCATAGCTGCTGCTTCATGCTGGCTGATGACTTTTTCAATACCGCTTGCATGATCTACTACTAGATTCTTCAAAAGCTTCTCTACTACCTCCTTTGTATGATGATCTGATGGATCATTTAAGTAAATATATGCGGATCCATCACAACTCTTGCAGTATGCTTTCCAGCTTTTCACTTTTCCACTTTCATCAACATCTATCAAACCTTTTTCTTTAAACAATACGTTGAGTTTAATCGCTTTTGATTCATCGAGAGCACTATGATCTCCTAGAGCCACGACCGTAGTATTTTCATATATACCGCTTTCTTTGAGCGCTTGAATGATCCGTCCTAAACGAACATCATGTCTCTTGATTGCTGCCATCGCCTCTTTTGATGAAAAGCCATGGTAGTGACGCTGTGAATCCAAATCAACAAAATGAACGAGAAGCAGTTCTGGTTTTTTTGTCATGATCGTATGTACCGTGGATTCTAATACGAAATCATCTAGTTCAGGCTGATTAAGTCCGTTCCGAAGATGACCAAAACGTCTGTTCATATCTAATTGGTAGCGGACACTTCCATTTGATAGAGAGACAGGAACCTGATGATGCCAAGAACGGTTAGCGAATATTTCAGGCATGTTATAATCGATGTTTGCTCTCGCAGTAACTGGCCATAATAATGCTGCGGTCGTCATACCGGCTTTTTTTGCTTCATCATATAAAGTCGTTCCCTTTATATGTTTGCGATGCCAATACCAATCTGGAGATAATCTCCCTGGCTGAAGAAACGTATTATTAACGATCCCATGACGTTTCGGATAATTTCCCGTCACAATAGTAGTGTGACAAGGATAAGTAACAGAAGGATATATCGTTTGAACTTGATTGCAGTATGATCCTCTTTGTAAAAGATCTTTAAAATTCGGAAGTTCCTGTAGCATAGGAAAATCTAGTGAGGATAAACAATCAAAAGAGATTACGATTAAATGATCAGTAAGACGCGGCATAATGACCTCCAGCTTAAATAGTCTGCTCTTATGGTAAATAATAGCATAATAGAAACGAACGGGATGTAAGACTAAAAGAAATCTTTTAAAAATCTCAATCGTCACTTTCCAAAAATTTGAAGGTGTGTTATGAATAAACTATCTAAATATGAGATGGTGATTAGATGGTTAAGTGGTGGCTTGGTGTTGTATTCATGTTTTTTATAGCAACAGGTGTAATCAGCTATTTATACGTAATGGACTATGCGTCTGAAAAAGCAATGAGCGAGATTTCTAGAGAATTATCTTCTAATGAAGAAGAGATAAACAAGCTTCTTGAGGATCCAGAGATTAGAAAATACATAGAAACAGGGGAAACGAACCCGAAAGATCTTCCATTTACCACGAGAAAAGAAGCAGTAAATCTGATTTCTGAGAAGTATACAGTAACTGAATTAGCCAGAACGAGAGAGCAGGTTAGCGGGGGTTTGAGTGAAGAAGAAAAAGTAGCAGTTTATGAAAAGTTATTAGAAAAATTTACAGAAAAAGAATTGATTGCTTTAAAAGTTGTAGCCCTAAAAGAAATAAATAAGAAAAAATAAAAAGCCCTCTGAATGGAGGACTTTTTTATTGATTAAAATGAAAGATAAATTCTTCCGTCTGCTTTAGAAATGTAGTAGCTCTCGAATTCACCAAGTTCAACGACTGTTTCCTTTCCAGTATCGATTACAGATTTTATTTGCTCTTTAATTGAAGGGTGCATGTCGTAAAGGATGGATGCATGCTCAACAGGAACAGACCTTGAACCTGTGCTGAACATGATAAGAGGTTCACCTGTTTCATTGGAATACATCGCAAAAGAATCACTATATTCAATCGCGTATAACGCACCATTATGCTTTTTTGCTATTTCTACTAAATCCGCTAAATTTTCTTCTGCAGAATCCGTGATATTTACATAAGTATAACCATCTACCACTCTTGTTTCAGGGTTAACTGTGGTTTCTTTTTCAATAGTTGTTGTTTTCTTATCGCTTTTTACAAGCTTATTATCTTCAATTTGGCCTTGTCCATCATTAGACTGTGAGATCTTGAGTGATGGTTGTTTATTAACATCGTCAATTAGTGAAGTTTTTTCTTCCCCAAACTTTTTTTGTTCACTTTGATCTTTAACATTCACAGCTGGGATAGTTTCCGCTGAATGATCAGGTGTATGTATTTTATTTATATCACTTCTGGATAGTTCTGAAGTTGCCTTAGCTTGGCTATCAAAGTTATTAAAAGTTAAGACACCAACTATAAGCAGTGCTGAAACTGTAAAAATTACCGTACGACTTCTTTTCTTCAATTTAAATCCCCCTTAAAAGCTTGTTCACTTATTAGACGAAAGTAAACCTAATTTGGTTTCAATTATTACAAAAATATTTCATAAATGTTACATAAACAGAATGAATAAATAAAATTAAAGGTATATTTTGCGCGAAGAAGAAATCTAAAAATTATGACATTTTATGATAAAAATTGTAAAGGAGGATAAAAACGAAACCGTAAAATGAAAGCGCTAACAAAGTTGTTTGTATACCAAGTTTACAAATTGAAGTTCTAGGAGGAGATTGGTTTGCTTGGAATGGAAGACGGAGTAATAACTTTTGTTTGGATTGCAACGGTGGTTTCTGCTGTAGGATGTGCTGTTTTTGGAGCAGTGATGTGGAATAAAGGAGGAGAAGATTCAAAATGAATTTTGCGATCTTAATTCCAGTCCTAATCGTTTATATGGGTATCATGTCCTGGCTGGCTTATTATGGATACAAAAAAACAGTAACTGAATCTGATTATTTAGTTGGCGGGCGAAATATACATCCTTCCATTATGGCACTTTCTTATGGTGCTACATTTATTAGTACTTCCGCTATTGTTGGATTTGGGGGAGTTTCAGCCGCACACGGATTCAGCTTACTATGGCTTGCCTTTTTAAATATCGTTTTAGGAATTTTTGTAGCCTTTGCGATCTTCGGAACGAGAATTAGAAAGCTTTCTTTAAACTTAGATGCAACGACTTTTCCTACACTTTTAGGTAAAAGATACGATTCAAAATTCATTACCGTTTTTTCAGGAATCATGATTTTTGTGCTAATGCCAGCCTATACAAGTATCGTCCTAATCGGCGGAGGAAGGTTCCTGCAAGAATCAATGTCCATGAACTTTAACCTTGCACTGATTATTCTTGCTGCTATCATTGCTATTTATGTTATCACTGGAGGCACTAAAGCGGTTATGTATACCGATGCTTTTGGTGCTGTCATCATGCTTATTGGAATGGCCATTTTCTTGTTTGTTACATATAAAGCGGTTGGCGGAATAGTAGATGGACATAGCGGTTTAAGTGCATTGAAAGATCTTGTACCACAGGCACTTGTTGACCAAGGCCATCAAGGCTGGACAAGCATGCCGGAATTTGGATCTCCGCTTTGGTGGACAATTGTCAGTACAATCATAATGGGAGTCGGTGTCGGAGTTTTGGCCCAGCCGCAGCTGGCAATGAGATGTATGACGGTAAAGGACGACCGGGCGTTATATCGATCTGTTCTTGTAGGGGGTATTTTTATCTTCTTCATGACTGGTGCGGCATTCGTCATTGGTCCTTTAAGCAACCTATATTTTTATAATAATACAGGTGAAATATCATTAAGTGTTGCGAAAGGAAATGTTGATTTAATTATTCCGATTTTTATTAATCAGCTTATGCCGGATTGGTTTATCTATTTATTTACGTTAACTCTTCTTTCAGCGACGATCTCTACAATCAGTTCATTAATACATGTACAAGCTACGGCTTTTGGACAGGATATTTTGAAGACATTAGGCGTTAACACTTTATTCGGCTCAAGACTGAGTCCTTCAAGAATTGGAGTATTAATTGGGGTAGTTGCAGCAGTAATTCTTGCCTATCTTCTTCCTGCAGGGATTATTGCTCAAGCGACTGCGTTTTGGTTTGGAATTTGTGCTGCTGGATTTTTACCTGCTCTTATCGGAGCACTTTATTGGAAAAGAGCAACAAAAGCTGCCGCTACTGCTAGCATGATCACTGGGTTTACCGTAAGTATTATTGGGTTTTTATTCTTCCATCTAAAAGAAGCAGCAGCCATTGGTCTTTCACAAGCTCTCTTTGGAAAAGCCACACTATTGCCATTCCCATGGACCCATGTTGATCCATTAATTTATGCTCTGCCTCTTTCAACAGGTGTATTTATTGCTGTAACGTTAATGGACAAAAGCGCAAACGTAAAAAAACAAAGAGATAAAACAGAAATAATTCCTGCTGTTTCTGAATAAAAATTTCTGACAAAATGATTCAAATTGCTTAAGTATGAACCTTCTTATTTTGTTGCAAACTAATAACAGAATAAGGAGGTCTTTCATTGGAACAAGTTAAAGGTATTTTAATCAAATTTATCGTTTCTTTGATCGCGTTTTGGATTGCACTGGATTTATTTTTTGATGCATCAATCAGTGATATCATTTCATTCGCAGTAACGGCTACAGCGGTATCTTATATTCTTGCTGATCGAATTCTTTTACCGCGACTTGGTAAAAAGAACACTCTAATGGCGGAATTTATTTTAATTTATATGATTGTATGGGTTTTTGGTTCTATTCTTTTAAACGGGTACCTTCAAATTGCGTGGGGAAGTATTATTTCTGCGGGTATTATAACCGCAGGGGAAGTTTTCGTGCATCAATACTTATTAAAACATATGCCAGCAAGAAAAAAAGTAAAGCGTCAGCATAGAAGATTTAGACAGCCAAGCCTAAGGTATGCGACTGAGTTTGCTGAAGAGCAAGATCCCAGAGACAAAAAGAAAAAATAATACGTCTGATTTGATAACTTGTACAAAAAATACCATGGAATTCTCATGGTATTTTTAAATTGTTTTATAATTTTCTATTGTTTCTAAGAGCACCAGGTGAGGATAGTTTCTTATCCAGACACTATTTGTGCTGAATCAATGTTGCTGCCACCTATAGTATGTTTTACTACTATTTTTGGAAGAATCAATAGAATATCAAATAAAAAAACCCCTTTGAATTGAAGGATTCAAAGGGATTTACTGATTAATTTATGGTGGAGACTAGCGGGATCGAACCGCTGACCTTTTGGCTGCCAGAGGAAATTCAGAAATAAAACTGAGTTAATTCAGATTCAATAAGATTAAATAAGTCTTATATTATAAGGGTTTTTAGAAATTCTGAATAAACTTAAAACAATTTAAACCAATTGAATAAAATACGTCTGTGCACTAATTTGTGCACTGATTTTTATTAAAATTCATTTTGGAAATTAGAAAGAGTCTAAAAAGAGTTTTAGAAAAGGGCTCTTTAATCACCTCAACTACCAATGTAATAACTAAATAGGTATCCTAACTATCTATTTTTTCTTTAACATGAAAAGCTAATCTTAATCAACGAGGATTAGCTTTCTCTTTTAAAAATAAATGTCAGAAAAATTAAAATATATACTTGCTTCACTGAATAAAGGAAGTTATAATCATAATTAGAAAATAAAGGAAAGGTATGATTATGGATAAATTACGTATAGGGAATCGGAATCTGATCAAAGATATCAACCGTGCACTCGTGATCGAAAACATTCGGGTTAACGGCCCGATTAGTCGAACAGATGTATCAAAGAAAGTAAAACTTAGCTTATCGACTGTAACCAATATTGTGGAAGACTTGATTACGCACAACTTGGTTTATGAGGTTGGAACCGCTACTTCAACAGGCGGCAGACGTCCCATCCTTTTAGAGCTGAATGACAATTTCGGCTACACGTTCGGCATTAAGATCGAAGAAAGACAAGTCATCATCGCCCTCACAAACTTAAAAGCTACCATCCTCTTAAAAAAACATTATTCTTTCATCAAAGGAAGTTCACCTGAAGTCGTTCTTAACATGATACAGCAAGGCATTGAAGAAATATTATTCCAGTTCGAAATCACAAATGAATACATCTTAGGAATCGGACTCGCTTCATCTGGACTCATTAGCCGTAAGAATGGAAAGGTCTTACGATCAACGCTTCTCAATTGGGAGGATATCAACCTTTGTGCACAACTTAGAGAACGCTTTAATGTTCCTATTTTTATTGATAACGATGTAAACGCTTACACGTTGGCAGAGTATTGTCTAGGTATCGGTCGTCTGCACAAAAACTTTATCTGTCTATCCGTCGGAGCGGGAATCGGTACTGGGATTGTAATCAACAATCAACTTTATTACGGGGAACATGGAGGGGCAGGAGAATTTGGGCATATCATCGTCAACATCGACGGTTATAAATGCCATTGCGGTCAGAACGGGTGCCTTGAGATGTATGCATCTGAACCCTTCTTAGCCATAGAAGGAAACTATCTAAAAGCTCAATATGCAACCACTCTATTAGATGAAGACTTCTCGTTTTCTAAAGTATATGAAGCAGCAACGAAAAGAGATGATTTAGCTATTGAACTCTTAAAGAGACTTGGTAAGAACATTGGCGTTGGCATGGTAAGTGCGATCAACAGCTTCAACCCTTCGATGGTCGTATTAGTCGGAGAGGGCATGATCGCAAAAGATTTCTTCCTTCCTTATGCACTTAAACTCGCTGATCAAAACTTTTTCTCAAACGCGAACTGTAAGACCCAGATCAAGTTATCTAAACTCGGTGACGATGCATGGGTGCAAGGTGCAGCTCTCCTTGCGATCAATCAACTGTTCCAAGTTCCGTTATATGAGGAATCAGAACTCTTAATTAAGTAAAGGAGGATAAAGATGGTAGGGGATAAAGGTTGGAAAAAATGGCTAGTCATCAGTTTTTTCCTGTTACCTAACTTTATCGGATTTCTCGTCTTTATTGGTATACCTATACTCACATCCCTCGGACTTAGTTTTACGAAGTGGGATTTATTATCAACTCCTGAGTTTATCGGATTTGATAATTATAAAGGAATCATTGAAGACACAGAATTTTGGTCTGCACTAAAGAACACACTTCTGTTTATAATTGCATACTTACCAACAGTATTGATTATAGCTCTTGGTATCGCGATGCTTTTAAATAAGAACATGAAAGGAAGAGCTTTCTTCCGAGCAGCTTATTTCATCCCTGTTGTTTCATCTTGGGTCGCCGTGTCCCTCATTTGGAAATGGCTCTTCAACCCAACCTATGGTCTGGTTAACTACTTTTTATCTTGGTTTGGGTTTGTCGGTCCTGACTGGTTACAAGATCCACAATGGGCGATGATAGCTATTGTACTAACGAGTGTTTGGAAAGATACAGGCTTTGTTATGGTCTTATTTTTAGCAGGATTACAAAACATATCGGAAACGTACTATGAAGCTGCTGAAATTGATGGGGCTTCGCCGATAAAAAAGTTTCTTCACATCACGATTCCACTTCTTACACCTACGACTTTTTTCATCCTTATTATCTCATTGATCAATTCGTTTCAAGTGTTTGATCAGGTCATGATCATGACTGAAGGTGGACCTGCCGGTTCGACAACGGTCCTTGTTCAGAAGATTTACAACCATGCTTTTCGCTATTTTGAAATGGGCTATGCTTCAGCGGTCTCATGGGTACTCTTCCTTATCATATTTATTGTTACCCTGATCCAAAACAGACTTCAAAAGAGGTGGGTTGATTATGAACAGTGATGTAACGATCGTCACGAAAAAACAAACAACACAACCCGTCATCTCCCTCAACAAGAGAAAATGGCTGAAAAGAATCGCCTTCTACTCGACGATCAGTCTAGGGGCACTCATCATGATCATCCCTTTTTTATGGATGTTATCAACATCAATCAAAGATCAAGGAGCAACGATGACGCTTCCACCACAGTTCATACCGGAGACAATTACACTCACCAACTACGCACAAGTAGCCGAATCGTTCCCGATCTGGAAGTTCTTGTTTAACAGCTTTTTTGTAGCTGTCACTTCAACGCTTGGACAATTGCTACTTTGTTCAATGGCGGCTTACGCCTTCTCGCGACTTCATTTTAAGGGAAGGGACACGTTATTTCTTATCTATCTTGCGACACTGATGGTCCCGATGCAGGTCACGATGACACCTCAATTCATTCTGATGAAGTATCTCGGCTGGCTGGATACATATCAAGGTTTGATTCTTCCGGGTTTATTTAACGCATTCGGGACATTTTTGTTGCGACAGTTCTTTTTAGGAATACCAAAATCTTTAGAAGAAGCGGCATTTATTGATGGAGCCAGTCATTTTAGGGTGTTCTTTCAGATCATCTTGCCATTATCAAAACCGGCTCTTGCTACTTTAGCCATCTTTTCATTTATGCAATCGTGGAACAATTTTCTATGGCCGTTGATCATCGTGAGTAACCAAGATCTGATGACACTGCCACTTGGACTTTCAATTCTTCAAGGGAGGTGGGCAACAGATTGGAATCTATTAATGGCTGGTGTCGTGATTAGTGTCATTCCGATCTTAGCTGTCTATTTATTCGCTCAGAAGTACTTCATCAAAGGTATTACATTAAGTGGGATTAAATAAAAAAAAGATGAGGGGTATAAACATGAAAAAATCGGGTATCTGGGCTTTTATTTTCGTTCTGTTGATAGGGATTATCGCAGGGTGTAGTTCTGAACAATCCACGGGTACAAGTAAAGACGGCACCGTAACACTAAAGTACTTTGCGTTTTCACCGGGTGAAGATCATGAAGATGAACTAAAAGCGATGATTGCTGCGTTTGAGAAGAAGAATCCAAAAATTAAAGTAGATTATGAATTGGCATCTTTTGATGATTATTTTACAAAACTTCAAACCCAGATCGCTGGGAACAACGCACCGGATGTGTTTGAACTAAACTATGAAAACTTTGTGAGTTACGCTTCTAAAGGAGCGCTCTTAGAACTCGATCCACTTATCGAAAAAGATACGAACTTTAATCCAGATAGTATCAACAAAAAAGCGTATGAAGCTTTTCAGTATGATGGCAAACAGTACGGAATGGTAGAAAGTTTCTCAAATGTTGTCCTTTTCTATAACAAAGACCTTTTTGATAAAGCGGGTGTTGAGTATCCGAACGACAGCTGGACGTGGAAAGAAGAGTTAGCGGCAGCTGAGAAACTAACGGATAAAAAGAATGGTGTTTGGGGTACGTACTCACCTGTTCAGTTTTGGGAATTCTATAAGACGATCGCACAAAATGGCGGTTCGATTCTAAACGAAGACAAGACAGAAGTAACCGTAAATAGCCCTGAAAACGTGGAGACTTTAACATGGATGATGGATAAGATGAACAAATACCATGTGACTCCAACAGAAAAAGAGATGTCAGGTCAGGCAAATGAAGATTTGTTTAAAGCAGGCAAAATCGCAATGCTTCGTACAGGAATCTGGATGTTTGATGGTTTTAAAGATGTACCGTTTAAATGGGACATAGCATTAGAGCCAGGAAACACACAAAAAGCCCATCACTTCTTCGCGAACGGACTCGCGGTTTCAAAGAAAACAAAGAACGCCGAAGCGGCTTGGAAATGGGCACAGTTCATGAGTAGCTCTGAGGAAGCTGCGAAGATCAGAATCGATAGTGCGTGGGAACTTCCTGCTGTATCGAACGACGCTCTTGTAAAGGGTTATTTAGAAAAATCACCACCAGAGAGCAGAGATGTTGTCTTTAAAGCACTTGATACGTTAGTAGTTCCACCAGTGATCGAAGAATGGAGCAAGATGACGGATATGTTTGGTAAAGAGCTAGATAAAGTAAAGCTCGGTCAGGCTACACCAGAAGAAGCTTTAAAGAATGTGGAGAAAGAATTAAACACTTTGATCAAAAAATAAAACTCAAAGATACAGCCAAGATTTTTCTTGGCTGTATCTTTGTAACAGGAGAGATAAGATGATTCTACAAGACACTGATAAACCATTTGTCGCTTTTTCTTCTATTATAAAAGCACATGCTCTTCAGTTAAAAAACAATTTTGATGTATCTGAAAAACTTTTAAACAACTATCAACCGAGCGAGGCAGAGGAGACGATCTACTATTTGGCTAGTTGGGTCTGGTCTGTTGTTCAGCATGACAAAAGAAGAGGCAGACCTGATCTTACACTTATACATCAAGAAAAAATTGAGGCTATCGTCGAGATGTTAAGAAACACGTGGCAACTTCCGCAATATAACTTTTTCATGAATAGTCAGGAGAAGGATGTTTATTTCTCTAATTTAGGAATTACGTACGCTGCGTTATTAGCCGTTAAACAACAACTAGGTAAGAACTACCTGCAGGCAGACCTTACAGAGATACGAGATTACTTTTTTGATCAAGGCTTAAACGGTGGGATGTTAATCAGTTCGTTAAACAAACAAACGGTCTCAACAGACCTTCTCGCGACAGTAATGCCTTTTGGTCTATTCTCACCAGAAGACTTGATCATGGTCGAAGCTGTGAAAGAAATTGAATCTAGACTCGTATCCGATCAAGGAGTGTTTACGGCACCAGGAGATAACGTACATTCCTCTGCGAGCTGTGCTTGGCTGGCCCTTTATTTTACGGAAAAAGGCGATACGAAAAAAGCGAGACACTATTTTGAAGAGACGAATAGTAGAACGAAAAACGATAAAGAAAATATACTAACTGAGAGTTTGCTCGAAATCGTTAAATACTATCTTGATGAGAGTCTGAAACTTAGTACGTCGTACCAGATAATCCATAATCCATACGGACATGGAAACCATTATGAGCCGCAACCCTTTGAACGGTTCCCTAAACAGCCTCACGTAGAGCAAGATGTAACCGTGTGTGCTGAGATCTGGCCGAATGATATTGATAAACTTTATGTATCGGTAAGAAGTGGAGAAGACGTAAAAGTGGTTCCATGCATCAAGGAGAAGGGAACGACGTGGAAGGCAAATATAGGGAGTTTTACGAAAGACGTTTCGTATGAAATTAAAGCCTTAAAAGACGGTGTGGAGGTAGCGACTAGTGAAACACATCACTTCTCTCCATTACAAACGAACGCCATAAAGTTGGTTCACTATATCGGACATTTAGAGAAAACAGTTTGGTTTAAAGGGGAAGATCTTTTAGGTTACTCATCTTTGTATGTAGGTTTTCAGTTAGAACATAATCATTCTTCACTCTCTCTTCAGTTTGAGGAACCAAAGGGATTAGAAATCACTAATTCTTCTCTCGTTATTGATTGTGGTGATAGGTATGTCATGACGCAACCGAAGTATCAGTATGAACTACATAAGAATCCTTTCTCTATCGAACTTAAAGATTCAATTGGCAAGACGTTGATACAGAGTTATGATAAAAATTTATATCCTATCTCCTGGCTGATGGACGAACATGATTCATTCAAACTGATGTTTAACTTTAAACTCAAAGACGAAGAGAAACTGTATGGGTTTGGTGAGAGATATAACTCATTGAATCAAAGAGGAAACGTACTCGATTGTTTCGTCTACAACCAATACCGAGATCAAGGAACACGAACTTACATGCCTGTTCCTTACTTCGTCAGTTCTAAGGGTTATGGTATGTGGATCGATACCTTGAGTTGGAGTGCGTTTGATCTTGGATATAACCTTCATGACCTTCTACAGATCGAGTGTGATCTCGGAGACACACCGTTAAAGATGTACTTGTTTATGGGAGAAATCGGTGAGGTCACACAACAGTTTACGTTGGAGACGGGTAAACCTATCCTTCCACCAGTCTGGGCATTCGGGCCATGGATGTCTAGTAACAACTGGGACCGAGATAAAGTCGTGCGAGAACAGGTGAAGTTAACGAACGAGCTTAAAATTCCTTCTACGGTGCTAGTGTTAGAGCAGTGGAGCGATGAAGCGACGTATTATATTTTTAACGATGCGGAGTATACCGTAAAAGAAGAAAGCGACTATCATCGGTATGAAGATTTTCATTTTCCTGAATGGGGAAGATGGCCAGATCCTAAAGGACTCACGGACTACCTACATGAAAACGGATTGAAACTGATTCTTTGGCAGATTCCAATCATGAAATACTTAAACAGACAGCATCATCCTCAAAAAGATAGTGATGAAGCTTATATGATTCAAAAAGGATTCATGGTAAAAAACAATGACGGGACACCTTATCGTATGCCAGAAGGGTGGTTCAAAGAGAGTATGTTGATGGATTTTTCATCTTCTGAAGGAAAAGAATGGTGGTTTAATAAACGACAATATCTTCTTGATATAGGAGTAGATGGTTTTAAGACTGATGGTGGTGAGTTCGTGTTTGGTAAGGACCTGATATTCTCTGATGGACGTAAGGGAGATGTGATGCGAAACCAATATCCGAACGACTACGTGGAAGCGTACTATGATTTCGCGAATTCAGAACATAAAGGAGACGCGATGACGTTCAGTAGAGCGGGTTATACCGGCGCTCAAAACTTTCCTGCCCATTGGGCGGGTGATGAGCGTTCCACGTTCGAGGCATTTCAGCGTTCATTGATTGCTGGGTTATCATCTGGTCTTTCTGGGATTCCTTTTTGGGGATGGGATTTAGGTGGTTTTAACGGAGATATCCCTACAGCGGAACTTTTCATTCGTTCTGTACAGATGGCTGTTTTCTGTCCAATCATGCAATATCATGCGGAGAGTAAGGGAGAATTTAACCAGGACCGAACACCGTGGAACATTGCTGAGAGAACGGGGAATCTGTATACGATTGAAGGATATCGATTCTTTGCGAACGTTAGGATGAATCTCTTACCTTATATTTATGATCAAGCAAGGCTCTCAAATATTTCAGGAATTCCATTGATGCGGGCTCTTTGTTTACAATATCCAGAGGATTCTAGTGTTAAGACGATGTTTGATCAATACATGTTCGGTGAAAATCTGCTTATTGCACCTGTCATTGAAGAGGGAAGTACGGAGCGAAACGTCTATTTTCCTGATGGCAAGTGGTATTGTCTATGGTCAGGTGAGGCGATTGTAGGTCCACAATTCAAACGAGTGAATGCACCTCTTGATACGATACCTGTTTACGTAAAACAAGGATCTGTTCTCTTAACGAATACAGACGAGACTCTTCGATTAGGTTCTTATGTCGGCAACCAAATCGATGGGTATACAAAACCTTTAGCGAGAATTTACCTAGAGGACGGGATGGACATCTTTATCACCGATCACTTGAATCAAAAACTCGGCGTAAGAGCAAACCTTGTAAATACGGAGTGGGAGGTAACGTTTGATAGTGAGATTACAGAACTGAAACTATTGTTTATTGAACCGCAATTTCCACAAGACGGTCATATCACCATCAACGATAAGCGTTGTAAATTCAAAGATCTTCAAAAAAGTGATTTAGGTTATCTCTATTAAGAAGGGATGGATGTTCTAGATGGCTACGATTCATGATGTAGCAAAGCTTGCCGGAATATCTCGAACGACCGTTTCAAGGGTCTTGAATTGCCACCCTTACGTTACAGAAGAAAAGAAGCGTAAGATATTAAACGCAATGAAACAATTAAACTATGTGCCTAATAGTTCAGCGCAACGATTACGTAAAACCAAAACGGATACGATTGCTGTTTTCGTACCAAGAATCACGAACCCTTTCTTTAGTCACCTGGTAGAAGTGATGGAGAACGAGGCAGCAAAGTTTGGGTATAAACTTATTCTCTGTCAGACCCATTACAACAAAGAACAAGAAAAAAAGTTTCTTGAGCTGTTAAAAACAAAACAAGTTGATGGCGTAATTCTGACTTCGATAGAAAACGAATGGAGACATTTTAAACCGTATATGAACGATGGTCCTATCGTGATTTGTAACGAATACGATGATGAAGCTTACGTTCCGTCGGTCTATTTAAACCAAGTGAAGGGTGGATACCTTGGGACGAAACATCTCATTGACCGCGGATACAAAAAAATAGCGTATTGTGCTGGAAGTGAAAGAAGGTCCAGGTTAACAAGAGACCGTAGAAAAGGGTACGAACAGGCTATGAAAGAAGCAAGTTTAGTAATTGATGAAGACTGGTACTTGTACAATGCGATCAGTATAGAAGATGGAAAGAATGTGTTTCTACGATTAAAACAGTTAAAAAATAGACCAGAAGCGATTTTTACGGGGAGTGATGAAGTGGCTGCGGGGCTCTTAAAAGCAGCAAAAGATAGTGGTTGGCGGGTTCCTCAAGATCTAGCCATCATTGGTTTTGATAACCAGCCTCTCGCGCAGCTGCTGGGTTTATCTACAGTCTCACAACCAGTTGAGAAAATGGGGAGTCAGACAATGAAAGTAATGATTCAAGCAATCACTGGTGAAGAAAGTAAGAGCCTAACAAATTTATCATTCCAATTGATTCATAGAACAACAACATAATTAAACGATGAAAGGACAAAAATATATATGTTGTTTTCTATTTTTTTATATAAGCTAAAAGGTTCTGATCTTTAATAAAAACAGAATAAAGGAATTCGTACAGCTAGCTAAAATTATATGTAAATTAGCTAGCTATTTTTTGTTAATCTCCCAAATTTAAAGAATTCAACTATAATAAAATGATTATTTAGTTTTATCTATATTTACTTAAATTCATTTTAATAGGTTGAAAAGAAAACTCCTTGTTTTGTCGTTTTATATTGCTTGTGTATAGATTCTTCTTAAAGGGTTTAATCTTTGATTGTTCATAAGACTTTTTAATACCTGACAATATCAAATTACTACTAACTATTGTTAAGGTGAAAAATATAATAGGAACTAAAGGTATCCATGGGTGAGTTGTAAATGAAAGATAATACATACCTAATAATCCTGTCCATTCATGTGTAACAGAATCAATATCACCATCGAAAAATACAATAGTACCTCCAAAAAACACTTTTAAAACGCCTAGATGAACAAGAATAAAAAGTACCTGAATAAATTGTTGCATAAATAGGATTAAAATTATCGGAAAAAGATGTGGTGCAATATGTTTTTTGAATATATGACTCTTTTGTCCACCTAAAACACGTGCTGCACCAACAAATTCATTCTTGAACAAAAGTTTTATTTCGTTCGTCAAATAAAAAGAAATGGTGGGTACTGCAAATAAAGTAAGAATAATGATTTCAAATCCTACTCTTTCATGAAATGGATCAGGGGTGGAACCGTTCGCGAAGACTAAAACATGTTGCAGTACAAAATAAGCAATCATCGTTAAGGGAACAACCGAAAAGCTATCGAAAAATGCTTCAATTACTTTAAAGAGCTTACTTGGGGTTCTCTCAAGAATAATAGAAAATATAAGTCCTAAAACTATTCTTAGTACAGTAATTAACACTCCTACTCCAATGGTCCATTTGGCACCCTCTATAACTAAATGCATTAAGTCATAACCTTTTCGATCAGAACCTAGCAAAAACTCTGTAGAAGGAGGAAATGGAGCACCCATTAATTGTCCTTTGTCATCATATAAAAAACTCACTCTCTTTATTTCACCATCATTCACAACGGTATTCCCAATACTTAACGTTACTAATGTAATTAAGAATAATAAACCAACCCATACTTTTTTTTGCTTGAAAAATAACCCCCACATATTAAGAAACCTCTTTAATTAATTTTGACGTAAATAGATTAAATATTTGGATGTACAGAAATATAGGTATATAAATTAACAGCAAGGAAACTGTAAATATTTCAATGGTGTTATAATCCTTTAAAAAAATGAAAATTCCTATGGAGTTGAAAAAATATTCAATAATATAAAGGTTTGAAAGCATAAACCAGATATTTGTCTTCGTGAAAAAGAAGAAGCTTAATAATACGTTCCGTAATATATGTTTAAAAAAAACGCCGATTCTATTAATTCCTTTAGCATTTGCAAATAAAGCATACTCCTTAAGAATTTCCTCTTCGACACGTAGAGATAAGAGTTTTATAAACATAATAGTAGTTGGAATACTTAAACAAATAATAGGAAGAGCTCTTACCTTTTGATCACCCGCAGCAGCAATATTAACCAGAAGGATATTCGTTTTTTTTAAAAACCAAACTACAAGTAGCTGAACAATCATAATAATTAAAACATCAGGAAGTGATTCTAAAATGATAAAGCTTTTTTTGACGACCACATTAACTTTTTGGTAAAGAAACATTAAATATACTATTACTAAAGCAATAATTAGAGATAGTAGTAATGCTCCTATAAAAATCATCAAAGATTCTTTATATCTGATTAAGATTTCTGGAAATAATGGACGGGACACTTGGTGATTAACTGAGTAGGTTAAAGATAAAGGGCTAGTAAGTTTAATAGTTAATTCTTTTATCGTTTGTAGATAACCATTAAGATCGATTGATAGACCATTAAACAACCCTGGTAATGCTCCTAAACAAATAATTCCTACAATTGCGGTTAAGAACTGTATAGTAAGCATGGAAACTTTAAGAGAGGCTGTTTTGATCATTATTATTTTTTTACCTCATTTTCATGAAAGTTTGTTACCCATTCAATTTGATTTGAATGAACTGACTTATGTGCAACCAATATAACATTGTTAGGGTCAAAAAAAGGAGGTGGGTTAGGTGTATATCTTGAAAGATAGACAGTAATATTTTTTTGTTCCCATAATTCTTTTTGATTAGGATGTAATCTCTTATAAAGTGTGGAGTAAACCTTCAACACTTCCTCTACCTTCCTTTTATAAAAACCAATATCTTCATTGTCTTTTATCATCATTTCAAAGGTTAATGTATTGTGATTTTGTTGAATACGAAGGATCTCACTCGTTAGCTTCTTCTGTTTTGCTATCTGCTCACCTTTGTTTAAAAAGGGAATAGATAAATAGTTATTTTCGTCGTTGTTCCCTGATTGTGTAGTCAAATTACTGAATGTTAATATCATCAATAAAGCTAATGTAATAATGCTTAAAGTTTCTTTGAATTTAAATGATTTACTGGTTTTTGGCTTAATTACACTGAGAGTTAAAGAATCAAGGATTTTTTCTTCCCTGGATTTCGTTAAAGTGATAGTCCTATAAGTCCTCTGATCTAATATGTGCTTTAATTGATTTAATTTATCTTCCATAGTGTTTACCAACACTTCCTTCAAGTGCATTTCTTAATAATTGTCTCCCGTAATGCAATCTGGATTTAACGGTACCAGGTTTGATGCCAAGTATAGTACCTATTTCCTCTAATGTAAGCTGTTCATAGTAATGAAGGATAATAACTTCACGGTATTTTGATTTAAGTCTAAAAAGTTCAGTAGCGAGGATTTCGTTTTCATCTTTAATGACCAGTTTTAATTCCACTGACTTTTCTGGTGAAGCTATATTTAAATGAAGGATCTTAGATAGTTTAAATTGTCTATACTGCCTACTTTTTAGGTAGTCTTTACATTTATTGATTGCGATACGATAAATCCAGCTCTTTAATGCAGCTCCTTCTCTCAGGGTGTTTAATTGTAAGTAAACAGTCAACATAGTTTCTTGTAAAATATCTTCTGCTTTAGTTTGATCTTTAACATAGGAGTACGCCAATCGAAGAATATTTTCACCATAGTCTCTTAGGTAGTCCTTAATAATTTTCTCTTTACCTGCTATTCCTACTGAGTTTTTTATATTTTTAAGTTCCATTTTAATACCTCACAAAAAGGTTGTTTATTAATTAGACGATTAATAAAGAATTTGGTTGTAAATTTGTAATACTATTCCATTTTTATAGTTAAAAACCCTGTTTTTGTAAATTTATTTAATCGTCTAGATTTAAAATAAAGAGTGATGACTCAGAAATGTTAAGGAGAAGGTATTAAACAATCGGGGAGGTTGATATAAGAAGGATTACCGCCTTTTTTATGGAACTTATTGAATAATCGTGCAGGATTGAGGAATATGAAAAGAGTTTACTTAGGGACACACCTTTAGGTTAAACTAAAGTAAATTTATACAGGATGTGGAATAGGTGAAAATTAAACCATCACTTAGAATTAGACCAGTGTTTTTCAACAATCGGGTGCATTTCTGTAATAAGAAATGTGCCTTTTTTATGTTAAGGGCCAGATTGTTGAATGACACTCAGAAAGAAAATTAATTATCATTTTGACTCTTTTGCGTACTTTTTTATTGTGTTTAAATTTTTCAAAGTTCTAATAAAGCTACCTCATATTTGGATATATTTGTTAAAATATTAATATACAGAATAGACAGATAAATTATAGGGGGTTGTTTTGTGAATCAATCAATTGAATGTAAAGGCGTAAACAAAATTTTTAAAGGAGACGGTATTGAAACTTATGCATTAAAGAACATTAACATAAAGTTCAATCAAGGTGAGTTTGTATCAATTGTAGGTTCGTCAGGTTCAGGGAAGTCAACTTTACTCAGTTTACTTGGCACATTAGATGTACCTACCCAAGGAGATATCTTTTTTGGAGATAAAAAGGTCAGCAGATTCAAAAGCAAAGAATTAGCTGATTTTCGTTTTGAACACATCGGGTTTATCTTTCAACAATTTCACCTCTTACCTACACTTACCGCATTAGAAAACGTAATGTCACCACTTATGGCAAGAACAGTTCCTTATAACAAAAAAGAAAGAGCAGGATCTCTACTTGAACAAATGGGATTAAAAGATAAATGTAATGCCCTGCCTTCACAATTATCAGGTGGACAGCAACAACGTGTAGCCATTGCGAGAGCACTTGTACACGAACCAAGTTGGTTGCTTGCGGATGAACCAACAGGAAACCTTGATACCGAAACAGGAGAAACAATCTTTCAACTGCTTCAAACATTGAATAAAGAAAAGGGATGCGGCGTAATTATTGTTACCCATGATCCTCAACTAGCTGAACGAACGGATATCCTAATCGAAATGAAGGATGGAGAGATTATCAGGGAGCGTAGAGGTGCTCACTATGCTTAGATTTATTTGGAACTCCTGGTGGAGGAACAAAGAAAAATTCATTCTAATGCTAGTTGGCGTCTTAATCTTCAGTATTGGTCTTAGTTATTTAGTAGGGATTACACAAGCTAATAACGGAACAATCGTCGATGAACTACAAAAAAGATGGAAATCTTCTTATGATATCGTTGTCCGACCACAAGGAAGCCGAAGCGTAACAGAAGAACTGAACCTCCTTGAACCCAATTATCTAAGTGGGCTATCAGGCGGAATTACTATGGAACAATATAAAAGGATTAAACAAATGGACGATATCGAAATCGCCGCACCGATTGCAATGGTTGGATATTTATTTAACGATGTGAAACTCGATCAGATAAGTGTTACAAAACCTGGAGTCTATCGGTTAAAAACGATTGAAACAAATAATGATGGAATCGGAGACGCTAAAGACGAAGGAGCTTTTTATTTCACGGTTGGTGGTTGGGAACCAGAAGGTACTGGAAAGGAGTACGGTACAGGAAGGTTTGATGGTGATCTTAAATATGGAAGCAATATATTACTCGCTGGTATTGATCCCGATGCAGAAGCTAAACTTGTAGGGCTAGATCAAGCGATTATAGATAATTCAAATAGCCGTTATTTTTTAAAAGAGGATGTCGCAGAAGAGATTGTCCTAGATGAAGATTTAGATATAAAAGATACTACCATACCCGTAATTATAAGCAACAAGGAATATTCAGACAGCAAGATTTCATTTGTTGTAGAAAAATTAGATATCCCATTTCAAAAACTAGATGAACAAAAGGAGTCTATGGAGAACGTTAAGAAAAATGGAGGAGAAACTTATTTAAGTAAACAGAAAGGAACGGTAATCGAGAAACACACTTTCACTACTATTCAAGCTCAGAAGGAAATTGTAAAAACAATAATGAATAACCAAAGCACCCTATCAAACAGTTCAAATTTTGTAGCACTTAAACCTTCCCCTGTTGAATATAGACCGATAGACAGCCCGTTTAAAGATCGATGGTCCTTTTCTTATGAAATTACTCCTTACACACTCCCAGAGGATTCGTTGATAAAAGTGGACCAAGCATATCGAGAAGTTAATATGTTTGGTGATAATTTTAAAGACTGGCTTCGTGTAAGACTGAATCCAGTTGGAGTTTTTGATCCAACCAAAATTAATATTTCAAAGGATCCTTTAACCGAGCTTCCAATGGAAACGTATTTTCCCGCAAAAGCTCAGTTGGTAATGGATACAGATGAGAAACCAGTTAATCCACCAAGAACAATGAAACCCGCAAATAATCCTTATGGTTTTTTAACTAAACCACCCACCATGTTAACTACACTTGATACAGCTGCTAATTTACTTGGGGATAAGCCCATTGCATCTATTCGTATCAAAGTAAAAGGTGTGAAAAACTTAAACAAAGATAGTGAAAAATTATTAAAACAAGTCGCAGACCAGATCGAAAAAGAAACAGGTCTCATGACAGATATAACGTTGGGTTCCTCCCCTCAGCCTGCTTTAACGCATGTTCCAGGAATTGAAGGAAAAAAGGGTATTGGTTGGCTTGAACAACCGTGGATTAAACTCGGGTCTTCGATTTCGATCTTTAAAGAAACAAAAGTCGGAGCGTCATCTTTTATTGTGACCGTGATTCTTGTCGCAATCGTTTATGTGTTTTCTTCTAATTTGATTATGATGTATGCTCGTAAAAAAGAATTTGCAGTGTTATTGTCACTGGGATGGAGACCGAATCAATTATCAAAGCTCTTATTTATAGAGTCAGTCATTTTAGGCAGCATCGTATCGTTAATCAGTTGGATCATTCTAGGGTATATTTATCTTACAAATGACATTGATACCTCCACGGGACGAATCGTATTAATTGGTATATTCGGATTGTTAATCTATTTGCTAGGAACGCTAATACCAGCGATACTCGTTCGAAAAATCAAACCATATGAAAGTATGAAAGCGGGAGAAATTTCAAAAGGAAAACGATATTTTAAGTCTCAAACCCCAATCGGGATAAGTGTTAACTATATGATAACTAGATGGAAGAGAAGTATATTATCAATCGTTTCGATCGCACTTCCTTCTGCGATGCTCATCTTTTTTATCTTTGTTACCTTCCGTTTAAAGGGCGTTATGTATGCGACATGGCTTGGACAATACGTCGCATTAGAAATTGGACCGATGCATTACCTTGCTATGGGCATTGCGATGGCAATCGCAATTTTAACGACAATTGAAATCATCTGGCAAAATGTTGTGGAAAGACAACCTGAATTTGCAGTCCTTAAAGCTCTCGGATGGCGAGATGGGACCATTCGTAAAGTCATCTTGTTTGAAGGTGGAATTAACGGATTAATAGCAGGTATTATCGGTTTTGGATCCGCACTGCTGGGGATTATTAAAGTGTACGGTCAGTTTCCAATAAAGGAATTATTTGTATTGATAGCCACTATTGCGATCCCTATTCTTGCTGGGGTACTTGGTGCTGTTTTGCCTTCAACGAAGGCGGTTAAAATTCAGCCTTACCAAGGGCTGAGCGGAAGTTACAGTAATTCTAAAAAATCTGAGAAACGTTTTAAGTATGTATTTGCCGTAGGTGGAACTTGTTTGTTTGCTGGTATAATGTTTTTACTTGGAACTGCTATTCCAAATACGAAAGACAGTGCGGAATCCAAACAAAATATCTCAAACGTTGAAGGTACAAAGGGAAAAGCAGTTGAAGTCTACAAACCATCAAATTCAAAAAATAAACCAGATAAAAAGGTTGTCAGTGGTACGGGATTCTTATCTTTTTATAGTGTGGCTTACCAAACAATAAGTGCTGGCGAACAATTTTCATTAAAAAATCAATTTACAGAAGAAGTATATTTTACGATTGAAGTCGGAAAAGATGTCTCTGGTGCGAGAAAAGATAAACCAAAAGAAGGGCACAAATTGATATCCATACCATTCAGCTTTACGAATTATGAAGAAGTTTCGTGGTTAATGAAACCATACACTTACCAGATAATTGATGAAAATGGTAAAAAATACAATCCTAAAGATTGGGAGGTTGTCAAACGTAAGAATTGGAGAGGATTATCGCAAATAGTTGGCGAAGGGGAAGCGAGTGTAATAAACACTTATGAAGTTCCTAAGGCAACTGACAAACTAATCATGGTTATATCTAATACTAATTTGCCAGGAGATATAATAGTAGAAATTGAATAAGGGAAAGTAATCGGAATTATCAGACATATAGGATGTGTTAGCTTCTCAACAATCCGGTGGCGTTAATCTAAAAAGGATTAACGCCCTTTTTTATGGAACTTGAATTACTTTAATAATACCTTGCTGAAAGAAAAGGTAATTTTCTTATAATAATCATCCTATTTTCCCTTTAGTTAACTAAAGGTGAACCAAATGTGAACCTAAACGATTAAACAATTTTATTTGATAAAAATTTGCCCTTTTAAAAAAACAAAACCCTTGATTCCTCAAGGGTTTTTGACTGTATGTATGGTGGAGACTAGCGGGATCGAACCGCTGACCTTTTGGCTGCCAGCGTGGAGAATTAAATTACCTATGGTTTTCAAAAGTGTTCTTAAATGCCTTTATATCAAGCTTTTCAGGAGATTATAGAAATTAAAATAGTCTGCTGTTTCCGGTAGTTTTCTATAGTGTGTGACCAAAGCGTGACCAATATTTTGAAGGAACCCTAAAATGCAAAATAATAAGATGTGAGATGTGATAGTATGCCAATAATACAAAGGAATTTTTTTAAAAAACTCATTTCCACGTCAACACAATAATTATAACAATTGGAAAATTCTCCATGAATTGATTAGGGTTAAATTCCTTCAAATACGTTAAAACATTTTCTTAATTAGGGCGGAATATATCTTTTGATCTACTTCTAAGAGGCTCTTTTTACCATCTTTAAACTCGATAGCCACCATATGTGTACCTTTGGATTTTGCTGATAGTCCCGCTAACCAACCAACAGGACCCAAGACTAAGCCTCCAACAAAAGCGCGGCCAACTGCACTTGTAGCACTTTTTCTTTTTGTTTCATCTATGTTTTCATAATCTGCTACTGTTTTTTTACTGAGTTCGAGTGTACTTGCAAAACCAGTTGAGATACTTACAACCCCAAACATACTCGAAACTTTACAACTTTCATAATCACCAGCAACAACTTTATTCTTAGCACCCAAGAAAAAAACCTCCATAAACTTGTAATAAATTTATTATATAGCAGAATATGTAATAATGGAGTTTTTTTGGTAGCTATTATGCAATAGAAGAGAAGAAAAACAGACCACGTTATGGTACTGTATACGCCAAAATATTATGGAGGTTTACCAAGCCTTTTAATAATTCCCTTAAATGGCAGCAGTTCGATAACTTTAGTAAACAGCTTACTGAAAAAGGAAGGGTTCTTATAGAACAATTTAATATAAATACTGAGTAAAATTTTTCGTGTGTATGGTAAAGAAATTTATACAATTTCTAAATCTCTTTGCTCTTCGTGCTATACTTTGCAAACAAATGCAGAGATTATAAACGTTTTCATTAATAGATAATCACCAGCAGAATGTAAAGTACTCTATATCAAAAGTCAAAAAAAGATAAGGAGTACCGACCGTGATGTAAAAGGAATACAGTAATATAAGAAGCCTACTTCATAAGTGTAGGTTTTTTCTTATTATTAACTCAAAAGAGTGGTTATGTATTCCAATTGGGTACACTTTAATGGGTTACTTTCATTGAAACGGTAAGATAGAACTTTAAAATGTCCCATTTACATCTGAAAAAGTTTTGTACTATTATCCGAGTGTAAACTTTTTTGTAAGTTTACACTCGTTTTCGCTTATATGTCGGTGATTCTTCCAAACATGGATTCTATCAAAGAATGAAAAATGTGAAACACTTTTAATGCCGTGTCCCGTTATTGATACTGTTAATAGGTACCTTAACTAGTTTTAAAAAGCAATTTTAAAACATTACATAAATTTGTAAAAAAATGTAGTATATTGGAATAGTGGAATTATAAATATAATTATGGGAGGATTATATGATTTTATTTGTACCAGGAATAAAAGGTAGCGAATTATTCGAGGGTAATAACAAGAGATGGTTTCCTGCAACTAAGCAAGACGTCGAATTATTGGGAATAAATAATGATTTAGATGCTAATGATGTTTTAAAACAAGTAACCCCTTTTGGGTTAGGTATGTTTACTGAACAGATCTACCAAGGTATTCTAGATGAATTTGGGGAAGAAGTAGTTTTATTTCCTTATGATTGGAGAAAATCTTTATTTGATCATGTTGACAGATTAATAGAACAAATTGAACTTTTATCACGATCCGAAAGTCTAACGATTGTGGCGCATAGTATGGGTGGATTATTATCAAAATTAGCAATATTAAAAATCAATGAGTCAGAGAATGAAGTGAATATTAATAAATTTATAACTGTTGGAACACCATGGAAAGGTTCTCCCGACTCGTTTAAAGCTTTAGTTTATGGGGAACCAGGCGTGTTTGAGAATCTTGCTAATTTCTATCAGTTTTTAGATACCAAAAGCACTAGAAGTTTAGCCAGACAGTACCCAGCAGTTTATCAATTGCTGCCAAGTGAAGAATATTTTAACCTTTTAGATGGCAAGTTCATATTACCTGATAGTAACACTGATCTTACTTATGAAGATGTTCAAAGAAAAGTACAGATTATTTATAACAAAGAAAATGAAAAAAAAGATTCCGAAAGAGTTTTAGATGTATGGAGTAAATATATTACCCCTTTACATGATGAAATGAAAAAAGCTATTCCTGAAAAGATTGAACATATTAACATAGTTGGCTATTCTATTCCAACGCTTTACAAAATTCCTGAGAATAGTAAGGCAGGAATTGGTTTAACAAAAAAATACAAAAATGCCTCTGTTTTCATGAATGGTGATGGAGTTGTACCTCTTGACAGTGCTAAACCTTATCACAATGCTAAAATATTTTATGCAGTAGGAGAGCATAAAAATTTGTGTTCTGATGAAACTATTGTCCAATTTATAAGAAAATGCATTGAGGAAGCATCTTTAGAAGGCATAACAGGTGTTATTAGTGAAACAACTACAGGAAACCCTATAATAAACAACGATTTAAAAGCTGGTTATATGGCAAGAGTAATGTGCCCTGTAGAAACTACAATTCTTGATAATGAAGGTAGATATATAGCTGGGGTTTTTGATCCGAGCATTACTGAAATTAGTGATATAGCCAAAGAAAAATCCTTTAAATATTTTAGTATTGCTGATGCGAAGTATTTATATTTCGATAAGAAATATGAGAAAGATTTAACTTTTGAAATTAGTGCTTATGAAGAAGGAATTGCATCTGTTTCTCTTGAAGATTATGAAGATAATAAAGAGCTGAATTTTAGTACTATACCAGTCAATAGAGGAAAATCAGCTAAATTAATAATTCCTGCAGATGAAGAAATAAGCGGCTCCATTTTAAAGGTTGACGAACAAGAACTCTTACCAAAGGTAAAAGATAACACCGATCAAGATATTATTGATGAAATCCCGGTACCCAAAGTCAAAATTAAAATTGAACAACCGGAAAATGTAGAAAAAGTACCTTTTAGGCATACATATTCAGGACCGATAATACTTAATATTGAGGGAGATGTTCAGGATAATATTGAAGAACTATTCTATTCAATAGATGGGAATACGATCCATCGTTATAATGAAAAGTCAAGATTGGATTTAAACCAAGGTGAACATATTATTGAAGTATTTGGAAAAGATAAATTTAATCGAGATATTATTGGGAAAGAATTAAAGGTCTGGATTGAAACACAGTATCCAAAAACAAAAATGAATTTGTTAATTGATCCAGATGGGATTTTTATAAACTTTCTTGCTTTTACAAATAATTCTCCCTATGAAACGTTCTATCGAATAATAAAGGAAAATGATGATACCGATAAAGTCGAATTTGGAAAAGTTGAAAACGAACGTGTAAAGGTTCCTGCTGAGTCAATCAGAGTTAATCCTAAAGCATCTGTTAAAATTGAATTTTTTTCTAAACATATCCATTTGCCTTTTATAGAAAATACTAATATTTTTGAGCTTCATTTAGGTAATATACCGTTATTAATGTGGACAGAAAATACATCCGCATTAAATGCAGAAATGATTTTTAATAACATAACTCAAAACGAATTATTAACAATTAAAGACTTTTCTATTAAACAATTGATCCAAAACAAATATTATCCTATTGAAGCTGATGCAATAATTGGTGACAACGTAAAGAGTATTAAATTTGAATCAAAAATGTTGGATATAGAAGTTCTTTTTTCAGAAAAATATTCACTTTATTTTAGTGGACCACCAACTGAATTATTAAAATTGGGGCAAAAATATGAGTTTTCTTTTGAATTAAGAACTGAGAGAACGAATGAAAATATAACGACCACAGATCCTGTTGCAAAATTGCATCCAATAAAAGCTAAACACGTCCCAGATAAAAGAATAAGATTAACTGAAAAAAATGGAACTTTTTACGGGCATTTTACAGTGGATAAGAATTTTAAATTATTTAAGCATAAGCTAATTATTACAGATTCCAAGAATGTATCTCCTGCACTCAGAGAGATTACACTTTTATTAGATATGGACAATGACTAAAGGGTGAATATTATGCCAACCTGGTTAGCATTAAGCGGAGCTTTGTTAATCTTTTGGACTGTTTTTTGGTTTATAATATATAAATTTCAATTATGGACAATAAGTTTTCCTTTAAGTAAATCAACAGTTTTAAAAGCTATGGTGACAATTATTATTCCAGTAAGTTGGCTAACCACTACTTTAATTTTTGGTGTTTTTTTAGCAATTTTAAAAGAAGAAACGTTTTTTGAATTATTTACATTAGTTTTTTTTCCTCTAATTTTATTGATATTGATATTGCTTGTATTGTATTTAGAAAATATTAAATATCATAAAATCAGAAAAAACGAACAAAATGAGTTAAATGAAATAAAAAATAATATTATTTTATGGTTAAATCAGTTTTCATTTTTAACTCAAAAAAATTATGATTTACAAATATTCATTTCAAAAAATAAACCAGTTGGAAAAATAATTATTCACGATGTTTCAAATGAAGAGGCATCTAGGTTAAAAGAATCCAAAAATCAGTTACCAAGTACAGTATCTCTTTTAATATTTGAACGTAAATAATTAATAATTTAAAACCACAAACGGGTCACAAGGACAACCCGCTTCTATACCACCAGCATTAAAAATGTCATTTGACGAGCAGATAGAAACATTGAAAAAATTAAAAGAACTGGTCGATATGGGTGTTTTAACACAAGAAGAGTTTAGTGCTAAGAGAGAAAGAAATAACTGGGCTTTAACGAAGAGTCGCAAAGCAGAATAGGTAAACCGTACAGAAGCCGTTCAGATTAGTTGGACGGCTTTTCTGGCATACGAGAACACGATGAAGGTAATAAAGAAATTGATGCAATGTTCCAAAATCTATACATCATGAATGGCCTTACTCTTTTAAAAGAAGGCAACTAACCCAGTGGGCGTTGCCTTTTTTGCTTCCTGTATAGTTTTACATACATTTGCTTGAAGACAGGAGCAATGGCAGCAAAAATGCTATGCGGCTCGTTGATTATTACAACGATATAAAGGATGAACAAAAGGATATTATTGCAAGCAGACCATGATTCCGCAGGGTGGTACACTTGAAATACATTACTTCGAAAAGTTTTATGAAGTAAGAAAAGCAATACTCACGGAAAGGACACGTGAATTGTTAGGGTAATTAATTATTACAGCAAATCATGGAGAAAGTAATAAAAATAGAACTAATTACAATTATGAACTTAGAATAGAAAAAAAGTAAAAATCGTAAAATGTAGTTAATTTATCTTAAACATTTGTTATATTTATAAGGAGTTATTACTATATTTTCATTAGGAATAAAGACTCCTGATGCGAGAGTTATGGAGTCATATATTCTTGAATGGCAACGACGTGTGCATGGAGAGCACCTTCAATGTTTAGAGAAGTTTTTCCTAAATGTAGGATTAACTTCTCTTTAAAATTACTAAGGAATTGAATTGATCATAAATCTTAAAATAATATCCAACTTATTAATCCCAAGAATTATTCTTTAAATAATCAGCTTCATAATGCCAGAGAAAATTATGCACAAAAGATAAATTAAAATTAAAATCATTCTTAAATAAAGGAAAAAGATCCCGACAAATTTGATTAAAGTATAAAAAATCTTGAGAATTTTCCCCTTTTAAATCGATATCTGTAATTTGAAATCTAAGCATAGATTTAATAGCCTTGTGTTCAATTACTGTATATTCCATAGGATAAAGGGCTGCTAATAATTGCGTAATGAAAAAAATACCCCCTTTTTCTATACCATATTTAGAATGTTTGCCGACTGTATCATTTATTCTTACTTCAATAGGAACATCTGGGCGTTTAAGATAATTAATCAAATCTATAAATCTAGAATAGTTGAGAGTGATATTTTTAAGGAGTTCTGTTTTTCCACGTGAGTTCATTGTGTAGTCATTCAGACCATTTAATATTAAGGTTTTATTATATAGATTTTTATCTTCAAGTAGTTTATTTAGTTGATTGGTAGTATCATTATGCCATTTTGAATCATTATAAATTCTAGTATTTACTTTTACATTGGATTCAAAATTAGAGATCGCTTCAAATAAATATGGTGTAGCATAAAAACTTTTTGGCTTTTTTAAATACCTTTTGTCTGGTAAAGTTGGTGGACCTTTTAATGTTATTGATTCCCCTTGTGAAGATCCTGTAATAAACCATAAATAGACATTCCCATTTGTACAACAAAAATAAGGTGAATTTAGACGTTGTGCGTATGATTCGGCTTGAGGTATAGCAAATTCAATATCTTCGTCACTGCACTCTTTTACTTCAATTACACAAAATGCTTTTTTTTTGCTATGTTTGTCATAATAATTAACTACAAAATCTCCCCATATTACCTGACTACCAATTTGAATGGGCACTCTACCATATCCATCAATATTTTCTCTCGGAAAGTGATATTTTTTAATTAAAGTGGGTTTAACTTGATTTAAAGCTATTAATAATTCACTCAAATAAATCACCCTTAATAATTATTAGGAAATTTCTTTACTAAGTTTCATAGTTTGAATCTGGAATGTATTAAAATGAAAGATACAATATATACATTATAAGAAAAAAAATAGAAAATACAATAAACTTAGAAATTTGATTACCTCACCTATTTAAATAGATTTATGTTTTTTAATTTTGATTAGAGATAAGAAGGAGGTAATTTGTATGGGTAAACCTAAATATGGCAGAGGATTGGCATTTGAGGTATTCGAAGCAGTAAGAAAAAAGGAGTTGGAAGAACCGAAAGTACGTTCAGAAATTTTTCTGATGGCTGCCACCTTTTATCAAATACAAATTTTTTTACATCTTCAATTGAAACCTAATTCTTCGTCGGATAAACATAGTCTGACTTATAAAAAATATTTCAAATCAATTGGTAACAGTAAGTATATTTTAAACAAAGATTTAAAGTGAAATCGGTTAAATAAGGAAGGAGTTCTTAGACTGAAATGACTGAAGTTTTTTCCTAACTCAATCGTTTTAACCTTAAATAAGTGGTTAGTTTCTTGACTGTATTTTTCTAAATTGTTATTCTAAAGAAGAAATTTAATATTTAACGGGAAAGACCCGAGCTACGTCTTTGATTAAGGCGTTGTTCGGGTTTTTTTATTTTTTTCAAAAGGAGTAGTGAAAATATGGGGAAATAGATTACATGTTATTGGTTAATATTGAGTAGTTAATCCCAGATTAACCACTTGACCAAGTATGAATTGGCACTTTTAGTTACTTTTTGAAGCCAGACTATACCCCTATTTTGGAGGGAATTTATGCATCTTAAACATAATTCTATTGTTATTCAACAAGGTAATAACCGTAAAAAGTTAAGTGTTAAATATTCCGATATAAACATACTTAAGTATTTATTAACAGAAAGAATATTAACAGAAAAACAATTATTTCAATATTATTCTGTTATACATCATGTGAAAATATCTTATCCAGGTTTTTGGAAGAAGTTATCCAAGTTTGAAGAGTATGGGCTGATCAAAAGTTATAAATATAAAATTGGCCAAAATGGAACAACTATAAAATACTTCAGGTTAAAAGAAAAGGGATATAACTTAATCAAAAAAATAGATCATGTTCCAAAACATTATGAAAGTGAAGATATTACAGATATACCTAAAAATAATCTCGATCATCATTTCGGTACTAAAGAGGTTATACTCAAAAGTTTAATAGCTTTTAAAGAAAAGAATATTACTGGATTTAGAGTCTTTCCGTCTAAAAATACAAGAGTCTATCCAGAAGTAATTCCCGATGGAGTTATGCAATTGGAGGATAAAAATATATATATTGAATTTGACAGTGGTTCTGAATCATTAAAGGAATTAAAGAATAAAATAATTCGATATCTAACTAAAGCAGATCACCATTTGCAAATAAGAAAAGAAGCCGTTCTAATCGTACTCCTTGATAACTCTATACCAAATCGAAAAGGGGTAGATGATCGAACAAACCGGATAAGAAATCTTATGAAAGTTTTATCTTCTGTACCTGAAATTCTTTCAAAAAATGTTCCAATATATATACTTCCTTTATCATTAGTACAAAAAGCTGCATTATGCTTTTTAGGTGAAAAGACTGAGGTGATAACCAGAAGCATAATTTGTCTTTCTGATTTGCTTATAAAAAGCAAGCGGCATCAATGGTGGGATTGCGAAGATGGAATAGAAATTTTTAATAGTTATTGTTTAAATTATAGTATTGATCCTCATCTTATTGATGTTCATGAGGTAAATCAGGAACGAAGCTTTTTTACTTTGTTTCATTATAAAGAAATAGGAAACATCAGAGATTATGAACAAATTGTTCAACTCTCAAAAGTACCTTGTATGAAACCTGGGTATACAGCTGAATTTCTTTATGTCATTTATGATGACGAAGAGACAATGAATGAGGATATTAAGATTACAGGTGCATTAGATAAAGTTCGATATATAACAGCTGAAATTTCAGAGGACTATACAAATAAACCTTATATCTATGTAAAGAATTCAAAATACACTGTTAAAAAAGTTTACGATCATAAGATGTGGCCATCTTTATTATTTTAAAATGTAAGATTAGTTATAACGAATTAATGAAGGTGCACCAAAGATATACCATAAACAATGGTTGGTATACCCTTGGTGCACAATTGGTCTACGATTAATGTATACCAATCGTAAGATGAAAGTTACTTAATAAACCCTTTAAAATTGTAATTTATTGAAACTTGAATTTGAGAGGCTTTCTACAATGACTGCAGCCAATAACAGCAATTTTTACCGCAATAGTTGTTGCAGTTAGATAAGATACACCAATAGTCGAAGTGAAATTTCTACGGTCATTCATTTCCTGCTGTCACTTTGCTCTATATTGGGATTATTTAAGAGTGGAAAAAAATTAGACATCGTTTTATGGATTCTTCAGCAGCAAGTGTTGGATCGAATAGAAAGAAGTCTTGGGGCATTCACATTTAAGCGTTGTTGTTGAGTATCATTTGAGATAAAATGGAAATAATCTGGTCTCGGCAGATCCCTTACTTATTGTAACGGGTTTTATTTAAATAATAGGAGTAATAAAAAATGAGACGTTATAGAAGTTATAGAGTAAGAACTTATAGGACAAGGGGAAAAAAGGTAAAAT
This sequence comes from Fictibacillus arsenicus, assembly GCF_001999465.1. Taxonomy (GTDB): domain Bacteria; phylum Bacillota; class Bacilli; order Bacillales; family Fictibacillaceae; genus Fictibacillus; species Fictibacillus arsenicus. Next base: position 461,043 of record NZ_MQMF01000001.1, on the reverse strand, counting down.
TAAGTCCATTACAAACGGTAGATTTCATGGCTATCTGGTTGTTATTAATGTTGACGTTATTGTACTTTCTTTCAACAGCAGGAGAGATTTATATTGTTGATATGCCAATCTTTTGGATAGGTATTCTGGTTATTTTTATTTTATATTTACCCCTTCGTTGGATACTAGCGAAAGAAGAACGGGAAAACGAAGAAAAAATTCTTCAGTCAGGAATCATGGAAATTGACCTAATGGAAGGAGTTCAATTTGAACGTTATTTGGAACTCCTGTTTCTTTCTATGGGATATAACGTACAAACAACCTCTGCTACAGGCGATTTTGGGGCTGATTTAATATTAAAAAAAGATAATCGGACTATTGTTGTTCAAGTAAAACGATACAACAAAACAGTTGGTGTTAAAGCAGTTCAAGAAGTTTATTCATCCATGCCATACTACCAAGCAACCGAAGGTTGGGTAGTTACAAATAATACATTCTCAAAGTCAGCGTATGAACTTGCTGAAAAAAACAATATTTTCCTTATTGATCGAGGGATATTAATAGAAATGATTGTAAATAACCAAAAAGCTTCTGGTATTTAATAAACGGGTTAGTCTCCGAAACTCTACTGCAAGATTCTTCTCCTGTCTATAATAAATATTATAAGACCCGAGCAACGCCTTTAAAATCAAGGTTTTAGTTCGGGTCTTTTTTTAGGGAAAGAAGAACTAGCACACTGGAGGTGTTGATTCTATATTTAATGATGAAAAAACAAAATAGGGGTTATGTTAAATTATTTGATTCACGTTATATCGAATAAACCCTCGTTCATTCAGGGGTTTATTGTGTTTCTTAAAGTAGAAGGAAATTGAATGAAACATATTGAATCTTAATGTAAGATTAGATGCAACAAATTAATGAAGGTACACCAAAGGTATACCTTTTATCAATGATTGGTATACCTTTGGTGTACGTTGTTATACCTTATAATTTCTATGAACTTGCGAGTTAGAGAGAAGCAGCAATAACTGCCGCAATAGTTGCGGCAGATAGAGCCAACTGTGCACCATTGGTCAAAAAGAAAGTTTTAGGTCATTTTTCTCCCTCTATCATCTGCTCTATCGATTGCTTTCACGATGCTTGGCGAATGTGGCTAACCGTAAATCTTCAGCGCAATCGCTGTACATCGTTTGCCCTTTGGTAGCAATAGTACTTGATGTAGGATTGACAAGGAAAAATACGTAATTATTGCTCGGCGAAAAGCTCATAATGATGGAGAAGCAACAGGGAAGTATAGGGAAAAAAATGGAATCTCTGTTAGATGATCTTCAAATAATGATAAAACAAATTGATTCAATGTCACCTCTTAAAAATTCTGATAGCCAGGAAAGGAGGAATTGAACGTGAATAAAGAACGGCCGAAATCAGGCGTTATCCATTTTAAATCTCAACGAGAGATTACCGAAGAACGGCATAATAAGACACAAGCACAATACAGAAAGCTGCAAGAGAATGTGAAAAAAATGCTGAAAAAGAATAATGAGCTCTTGCATTCGATAAAATCTGAAAGCGACTATACTGATTTACTTACAAAAGAGGAGAGACAAAAGATTTTCGAATTGGAACAGGAGATTGATCGTATATATGCAGCTGCTAGAGAAAGGCATATAGCTAAGGGGAAATAGATTAGGGGACTGTGAAGGGTTAAGATGAAGGATATCTTAACAAAAGAGGAAGACCGAAATTTTTCAGGTACTTATTGAATTCTCGAGATTGACCTAATCTATGCTAATGCGAAAGAACAATACCTGCGGACGTATTAAAGTGTAAAAGTTTTATCTTCTCATCATCAAAACAATAAAAGACTCGGAATCTATGATTCAGAGTCTTTTAACCTTACGATAGCCACATAGCAGCCACCGCACTTCTTGCAGGTGGCTTTATTATATATCAAAAGAAGCTCCAATGGTGTATTTTTTAGACAACTCGTTTTTTAATAGAGGTTTGAATTTATTTCAAATAAAGAATAGCTGAGGTTTTCATCGATCAAAATTTCGTTTCTTTAATTTGGGGTACTCCGTCAATTTAATCTCCCTTAGATAACCATAGCTTAAGTTACTTGTAATCAATGTCCATCTGTAATTTGTAATTAGCTATATTAATTTGTAGTTAGTAGTACTTACAATCAGCAACATAAGATCTGCTTTGCTCCTCAACCCCTAAACAAAATCACATCATTTATTGCTTTAAATACACTGGTTAGATCCTGAACCTCACTATCATCTATAAACTCTTTTTCTCCTGAACTCAATTCGATTATGACTGCTTCTTTTCGTTTCTTTGTCCATTTTAAAAGAACCATTATTCCGCCCAATACTGTAAAGAGCCACCCTATAGAATTTATATTCGGAAATGGTGATACTAGAGCCATTAATAATCCAACTATCGTAATCACGATAAAGAACCACGGAGTTGGAAAATCTTCTTTATCTAACTCTACTGAACAAACAGCACCCATCACTATTGTTTTATTCTTCAGTACTAACCTTGTACTACTTATCAAAATTTCCTCATTCTCTAAAAACTTATGCTCTTCCATGTTCAACCTCATTCCCACAATCCTTATATATTCTCTAATCTTTTTCCTATTTCGCCACCTGTTTCTTAAAAACCTTTTATTCTCTTTTTCTTAATTAAAAGAAACGTAAGGATACAGAGCGGCTTATATAAAAGCTAAACAAAAATCGTAGGAATTCCTTAATGTGTTCTATCCTCAGTCAGGAGTCAAATTGTTCTAGAGAATTTTTAGATATTGAACATTGTTCTTTATAAAATAATCATTTAGTTTCCTATCGAGTTAATTTAGAAAAAACTCGTTTTTTGTCGGTTTTTGTAATGGTAAATATTTACAATTAGGAAAAAGGCATGTATAATTTAGTTATCTAGTAAAAAAGGAGATGAAAATATGGAGAAAAAGGAATTTGATCAAGAGTTACTTTTAGAGTTAAAAGAAGATTTGAAGATGATTAAATCACTTCTAAGTAAGTATGAAAATCTGATAGAAGGTATTACGGTTAATAAAAAATTGAGGGTATATGATGTTCTGACCTTCGATGAAAAAGTAAAACTTGCTGAATTAGAATTGGAATTATTAACGGCACATTCTAAAAAGGAGGCTACACTTATTAAAAAAGAAATTGACTTACTATTAGAGACAGCAAATCTAAGGTATATGAAGTCAAGGGGGAATTCTAGTAATGGTTAGGTTAGTTTGGAATTCAGAAATCAAAATGAAGATAACATGCCGGAATAGCTGCGAATTATATGATTGGATAACAGAAGGGTGTTCGATTAAAAGAGGTGTAAATATTGATGATCCTAACACTCTAAGTTGCTGTAATCTATTCCTCTGTAGAGAGTACATGAGAAATTTAGCAACTCAACAAGAACCTATTTATGAGTGGAAAACAGAGGGGGACAATCAAATCGTAGGTGATAATTACAAAAACGAAGAGAACTCCTTGTACCCACTACAGCCAGATCGGCCTTTACAAAGAAATGATGCCGTTTGGTTTACCTCACCATGTAAAAGTTACGGATGTTGGATTATAAATAAATCAAAAAAGAAATTAGTTGTGATTTCAATTCATACGAATGCACCGGAGCGGGGATGGAGTGAGAATGTCTATAAATCGCCTTACCCATTACATAATCATAATTCCCCATTAGCGGCAGCATCAAGACTAGCATGGTACGTGGATGAAGAAGGTTTTGGTCAATATGTAATGTTAATTAATGGAGAAATAGCTACTTTTACTTCTAAGAAACCACAGAATTGGAGGATATTAAAACGTAGAAAGGAGGATAAGAAATCATGATAGCATTATTAATAGGTCTCTATTTTGTTATTTTACTTTTAAGTGGTGATGATGGTGACGGTGCAGGTTGCTTAAGTGCAATCTTTTTTATAGCCTGTATCTATGGTGCAATTCATCTAGCTTATTACATCTTAGGAGATAAAATGTTTAGTTGGATGACTTTGATCACCGGATAATAAAGTAATAGAATGGTAAGCATAATTTAAAAACTAACAACTTGAGGTGAAATCATTATATATGTTGTATAAGATATATAAAATTAATTACTTTCAGAAGTGAAAAAGGAAAGAATTGTATTTGAATTCTTTCCTTTCTATGTAGCATTACTTATCGAGAGTATCTTCAATTTTAGTTAGTAAGTTTTGATCCGCCTCAAATGTAATACTACCTTCTTTATTAATCCACCCTCTAATAATTCCTAGTTTATCTAGTCCTTTATTAAGCTTGTTAACCCTTTCTATGATTCTTGGTATATATGGATTGGCCATAATGAATATCTTTTCATATGGAGAAGAAATTGATTGTTGAAATCTCATAATCTGTGAAATATGTTCTGAGAGATGGCTATCTATTTGTGAACTATCAAAAACAATATCAGATCCTTTATTTTTAAATGCTTGATTGCCCCGTGACTCAATGAAAAGCTCAACTTGACCTCTAACAGCTCGAATATCTATTTCGAAATGATCAAGGCCACGTCTAATAGAAAACCCATTTGCAGATAGATAAGTACAAAGAACTTCATTTACATCATCTGGTGTCATAACAATGGGATCTGGACTTTTTAAAGCTTGATTTGATTTTGGCATTATTTCATCCCCTTTTCTAACATGGAACCTATTCTCCATTGATTCCATTGATTCTTCTTTTCAGACCTACCTGGTACAACACAATAGTCATGAATGATTGTTTCATCACCAATATACTCTATTGGAAGCTGTGAATAAGATTCATTAATAAATTTAGCGATCCAACGCCTAGCAGATTGAATCCCGTTTAATGAACTGTGTAATCGATCCGTTCTATTTTCAACAACTAAATCAACGGAATAGGTTCCAGTCGCTTTACTACCAGTAATAATAAAATGGAGTTTATTTTCGTTTCGAACATTACTTATAATTTGAGATGGCATTCCAGAAGAGTTTCTCTTTTGTTTAAATAGTTTGCTGACTTCAAGAAATTGATGGATAAGAAATTTTTCGGTATCAGTACATTCTTCGTTTGTGATTATCTCATGTAATGCACTCTTAACATTATGCCATTGAAGACGTATAACTTTTGAGTTTGCTGAAACAAGTTTTTGATGAGCTGAGATTTGAGCTTCATCCAATACTCCTCTAATTTTAAATTCAAACAATATATTGAAGTTTTCACCACATATCCATGCATCCGGAATAGAACTTATATTTTCTTCAAGAGTGTAATTTTCTGAAATTGCTTTTTGATAAGGAGCAACTCCTATGATCATTTCAATATTTTTCTCTTTATCTGGTCGATATCTTTTACGGATATACACGTCTTCCTTATTAAAGATAAAGTGTTTTGATTCATTTGGTATCAAATACTGTAAGAAGGGTTTAGCAAGTTTACAATTATTTAATGAGATTATATTTAATAAAATATTTGTGTAATGATCCTCTTCTTGACCTTGATACTGAAAAATATTCATTATTTCACCGTAGTCTTTTGATCGAAATTTAATTGGAGCATGGTGAAGACTTCTTGAATTTGTTTCATAATATCATTGAGTAATACTGATTTTTCAGTACCTATTTTTAAGAAAATTGGAATGTAGGGAGTACCATCGACAATATATAGCCGTCTTGGAGTTTCAATTTGTAAGGAACTAAGTGCTAATTTCACTTTGTTTAAATGAATAGGGCTTCGCCATTCTTTACCATAGATTTCTAACCAAATAGGTGTATTATATAAATCTCCCCATGCGATATTATTGAAAACTAGAGAAGCATAAAAGTCATTACACTTAAAGAACCTACCATAATGATATGGGCCATATGTCGTTCTTAATTTGCCATTTTCATTAGAGAAATAGTTTTCTGCTATGCCTTTGTAAATAATTTCATCAACAAGATCAGAAAAGTTATTATTTCTTCTTGCTATCATCGGTGAAATTTCTTCTGATTGAATCGGGAAGAAAGCATCGTTGTCCAGTTCGTTACATAAACCTTTCAACTGCAATAAATCCCCTTTAAATGCTTCATCCTTTTGTAATTCCATTTCAATCAACATTAAGTTAAGCAGACTGTCCCAACTTATTATTGCTAACATTTTTGCAGGTGAGATTTCAGCTGAAAAGATATTGTCTTGAATCTTTATGTTCTGATAATCAAATCCATTTTCTCCAAGTCTAAATAGTAGTTCACCCCAGATACTCTCCATTCTTAGATGAGGGACCAAGAAGAGGAGTAGTGAAGGTTGATTATCAGATAATCGATTTAAATAGGTAACGGGTTGATTGTCGGTGAGTCCAGCCCAAAATTTAGCCTCAATAATTTGTACGGATTCCTGATTATGATCAAATCCCACTACATCAGGGATTGCAGCATCCTCTCCGAAAACTTGACTATGATAGATTAATTGAGGATTAATTTCGGGTAGAATGATTGAATTTAATTTTACTAGTGCTGACCGTGCAGCTGAGCTGTTTTCTAATATATAGGTTAGAGCCTCAGTAGCAAGATTTTCTGTCTGAGTACTAAAATTTTTACCTAAGAACCCTAGTAAACTTTTCATTTAACATCCTCCTAATCAGTTTTTTGATAAAGTGTAAAATATAAGTTAATTATAAACAAAATTAGTTGATAATGGATGTTATTGTATTAATGTACTTCATTGTGCTTCAGTTATCCGACTAAAGCTTTTTATTTTATGCAAAGAAAAGAATTTTGAATGAAACATATCTAATTTAAAGGTTATATTGGATATTTCAAATTGCACAATCGGTAACTTCTGAAAGTGCTTATGATGATATGCTTACAAAAGAGGAAAGCCGAAAGGTTTTTGAATTGAAACAGGAAATTGACAGGATATAATCAACCGCTAAAGAAAGGTATACCGCTAAAGAAGAAATGAGATTTTCTGAATGATTTGTTAAACAAAAAATTTCTGGAGAAATGCATTTCCAGAATTAAGTGAAAAAGTTTATAAAGGTTTAAATTTAATAGTTGATTATATTTTCCATTTATGGTTATATTATCTTAAGGCTAAAGCCTAGTTTATTTTAAGTGCTCTTTTCAAAGAATCAATTTTATTTTTTGCGACTATTTTAGTCAGCGGGTATTCAAGCAATGAACTCTTTGGAGTTTAGAAGATTTACACACGGGGATAAGTGTGTGTATTTTTCTAAAATTCAAAGAGTTTTTTTGTGCTTATTTTTATCCTGTGATTGGAGGGGTTAATGAATATTATTAGGAAAGAAAAGTAAATTAAGAAAGGTGATAAAATTGGACATTTTTCAGACCGTTAATAAGATTTTAGGAATGTTTGATATGTATGTAAATGAAGATGAATTAAACAAATATACTTTTCATGGTAAAATAAATAAAGAGCTAGACTATACCTATTATTTAATTCCTTTTTTTAAAGTGTTCCCACATGTATTGTTATTAGTTCAGCATAATCAAAATATGGTAATTCAAGGTAGGTTGTATGTTAATACCGAACCAGTTACTTATGACAATCCCCTTTACAATAATAATGAAGCGACTTTTTTTAGTTTTTATTTAGAGGACATCGTTACTTTAATAGCTGATATTGTAGTTGATTTATTTTCGTATGAAAAAAAGAATTTCCAAAAACGAATTTTAAAGACCATCACTTTAAAATGTGCAGAGCTTTTAGATGTTTTTGAAGATCCAAGACTTAGGTTTATAGAAAAACATTCTAATGGGTTAAAGATAGAAGGCACAGGTTATCAAGAAGAAACAAAGGAGTATCCTGAAATGTTTATTTACACATTGGATACTTCTAGGGATAACAAAAAGAGTACAAAAAAATTTTATAAGACTTATAAACTTGGTGAAGTACCACCAACTTATAGTCTGGAAGATTACGATTTTTACTATCAAACTTTAATTGAAAGTGTATTAAAAAAGATGAATGATTGCTATAAATAGGTGGTGATTAAGTTGCATCCTTTACCAAGAGTAACTGATTTTAAAGAGGAAATTGATGCTTTAAAAAAACAAGCTAAAATAAAAGGAGAGCCATACATTGAAATAGTCGCTCTTGAACTTCATAAAAGATTAGGTATGCCAGCAGGAAACCATCGTATGGCTACATGCTGTGATGCAATGTATGCAATGATGATTAATGAAAGAGGAGATCATATAATCTCCGCTCCACCCAAAGGAAAAGGATCGACTCTGACAATAAGGTATAATTTATAGTAATATTTAAAGTTCCAAAAAAAGCAACGAACATTTAGGGGTTCGTTGCTTAATTTTTTTAAAAAAATATACAAGTATTTCTTTGTGGTTTTAATTCTTCTATTTATTTTTTAAAAAAGAGAGAAAGTTAGCAAATGTGAATAGTACATTACGTTTTTTTTAAATCTGTAATCGTAGTTGGTAGTGCCACCATAAAGTTAACAATATTTTACTTTTTACCGATATACATTCTAGTTTGATATATAGAAAGGAAAGAAAAAAATGAATAGTATAGATATGGCAGAATCGTTATTAGTTATGGAAAGTAATTCTCTTAAATTTAATTATGCGCTCTTACATGATTCTAATATCATGAAGATGCTGATTCCTTTTGCGAAAGAAAAGATATCTAGCAGTAACAATTCAGAAATTATGGAAATGGTTAAAAAAGAATCATTTAAATATCGTTATACCCCTGATAATCATATTAGAAGGAATATGATAAAGGAACTCGCTGAATTGTATGGCATCCCTAATAGAAAGCTCGGAACTAAACAAGATACTGTAGAGCAGTGTGATCGGATTATTAATGCTATGTACGAGCAAATGAAAAAAGATAACAAAAAATTCATATCTTTTTCAACAAACCAAGAACAGACTACCAAGTTAGAAGAAATCACCAAGTTTCAAATGTTTAGTTTGATAGATTCGATTAGTGACAGGAAGATGACTGCTACACAAATGAAAGAGATGGGGGATTCTTTAGAAGATTTCTTAACAGATCTTCCAGAAAATCAACAAAAACAGATTGCTGAAAAATTAGGTGTTACTGAAATCACGAGCAATTCTGTTCAAAAGTTAATTGCAACAAACGGAACAGCAGCAGTATTTGCGATTATAGTGCAAGTGGCAGGATTCGCCTTTTACACTACATTGACTTCAGTTGTGGCAGGTATATTTGGATTAGTGGGTATAACCTTACCATTTGCTGTCTATGTAACATTGACCTCTGCTGTTGCCGTAATCGCTAATCCTTTATTTATGGTTCCGGCACTTATCCTAGGAGGCGGAGGTCTGTTAAGGTGGCAAAATAAGAAAATGAAAAAAGCTATTGCCCCAATCATTATGATGCAAATTATGGTTTCGGATCAAAACATAGTACCAGAATGGGAGACATTCTTAGATGAATGAGAGCCAATGGAAAAAATTCATTGAACTCTGGGAGAATGGGTCTTTTGAAGATGCAGTAAACATCCAATTAGAAGAACAGCAGCGGGGCGGAATCGCTGTTGTAGATAGATTGTTTAGAAATCAGAACGCCAATTCAACTGTAGTAACAGGAATCTCATTTATCGATGTAATCTATGATTATTTAATGGTAAACCCAAATGTAATAAAATCAGTTGATTTTGCAAGAAGTGAAGACTTGGCAAGTTTTTTTACCTTTCAACAGTTTGCAGCTAGTTTTAATTTTGAAAATACTGGAGAACTTACCCGTTTAAAAGGCTATACAGCGGAACATCTGGTTGCTTTAGAACTTCAAGGAAAAGGGCACGAAGTGGGGTTTCCAAGTACATCAAACCAAGTTGGTTACGACTTAATTGTTGATGGGCAACCATTTCAGGTAAAGTGTTTAAACAATCCAACCGGTGTTTATGAACATTTTAGACAATACCCCGAAATCCCTGTACTTGTTAATCAAGAGCTAGCATCTTCATTAGAAAATAATCCTCTTGTATATGGAACAAATGTCTCTAACATTACAGTAGAAGAACTCACAAAATCTACATTAGAACATGCAGCAGAAATTACAGACTTAGAGATTCCTATCATAACATTAGGAGTTTCTAGTTTAACAAATGGTTATAAAGTGATTACAGACGGCCTGAGTTTTCGTTTAGCAGGGATGAACGTAGCGAATGAAACCGCATCTAGGGGGATGGCAGGCATGATCGGCAAAGGGACAGGCATATTAATCGGTCCATTGTTCGGTCCTGCAGGAGTTGTAGTACTACCAATCATTATGGGTTTAGGTGGAGCTTATCATGGTAAGAAATTAACAAAATTTATTAAAAAGCTTTATACTCAAAAAGAAAAACAACAAGTACTTTATGACCTCGAAATTCTACTAAGTAAGCTTTTATCAGTATTTCCTAAAAAAGAATTGATGCGAAAGTCAACATTTCAAACAGTACTTGATCATATTAAATCACATTTTGTGTTAAAAAATATACACATTTTACTTGAAAAAAAATATAGAGAGAAACAGATATATACTCAAAATAAAAGAGATGAACTGAATGAGTATTTAATTAGAACCCAAAAGGATAGGATTAATCTGGAAACAGAGGTTCAACATATCTTAGACACTGTGCTTAAAAGTCAGGTACATCCATTTCTCTATCAAAAAGAGTTGACCAGTTTTGCAGAAAGTTATAAGACTCTAATGAAAATATAAACCAAATTTGAATAAAACTATTCAAAAAAATGATTGCAATGTATTTACCTAATTTTAAAAAATATGACATGTTACATAGATTTTCCTTTCAAAAACAACCTTGACCTTTAACGAGTAAGATTCTGAACAATAATTCTGATTAACATACTAAAATGTTAAAAACACTGTGATTTGCAGTGTTTTTTTTATTAATTATTATGATTCTATTTTTCATAGTAAATAAATCGGCGCAAAAAAATATCAATTTTTACCAACTAATTTCATTTTGTTTATGAAATTTATGCTTAATTAGCCGATTAAAAACTAAGCGGTATTTATACTGAAATGATGAATGTTGAGGGGATAGCATGAAATCTAATGAAATAATTACTACGGAACAAACTCATTTAAATAATACAATAAAAACTATTGAAATGCTGATTGAACAAAATAAAGGTACTGAACGAAAAAAGCGCAATGATTTAGACCTTCCTGGTAACAGCATTGCTAAACATAGAGTTTCAAAATATAGTGAAGCTCGAAAAAATTTATACTATGGCCGTGTTGATATATTAGAAAAAGGTGATATAGAAACTTACTATATTGGGGAAGTTCCAGTTGTAGAAGATGAAACTAACAATATAATTTGTGATTGGCGTTCACCTTTTGGAGATGCTTTTCATGCTTTTTTTGGAGGGAACGGAAAAATTACTTATAAGATAGACAATAAATACAACAATGAAGTAACAGTATTGTTGAAACGAGAGCTTTCGATTAAACAAGATAAATTAGTAGATTATAATGATACATTTAGTGATCAAGCATTAAAAAATAAAAAAATTATTAATAAAGAAACTTATTCAAATGAGGAACAAACAGATTCAAAATACTCGGATCGATTTCTATCTGAATTACTTAATGAGTCCAGTAATGGCCATGGATTGAAGAAAGTTATTGCAACTATAAGAAAAGAACAAAATGACATAATACGATTAGGGATACAAGAACCCGTACTTATTCAAGGAGTAGCAGGAAGTGGTAAATCCACCATAGCATTAAACCGAATCTCTTACTTGTTATACAGGTATAAAGATAAACTTCTTCCGAAAAAAATCCTTATTTTAGCACCAAATAAAATGTTTTTATCTTACATAAATGGAGTTTTACCAGGACTTGATATTGAAGGAATACAACAAGATACTTTTACAACTCTAAGTAAAAAGCTCATTCCTAAACTAGGTAAAATTATTGAACCACATCATACACTTGCAGCGATCGTTAACGAACAACTTGATGAAGATGAAATAATACCATTTACAATTTTTAAAGGTTCTTTTCGCTTTAAAGAGATCATTGATGACTACATTTCCCACTTAGAAGAACACCTTGAAAATTCTATAAATGAATTGAAAATCTATGATGTATTTGAGAAAAAAGACTATATATTTTTAAAGAAGGACATTAAAGAAAAACTAACCTCCTATTCTTACCTTCCTATAGAAAAACGAAGAAAAGAAGTAATCAAAACTATTGAAAGATGGAAATCAGATTTACTTACTAAAAAGTTAGATAAGTTTAATAAAGAATTTGAAGATGCAGAAAAACAATGGGTATTTACTTTACCGGAAGATAGTGATATTAGAAAACAAACCTTTTCAGCACTAGAAAAGGCTTATGAATATAAATGTAACTTGTTTAAAAATGAAGTGACAACAAAATGGAAGACATATAAAGAAGATATTGAAGAACTAACAAGTAAATCAATTTTACAAAAGATTTTAAATCCTGTACTACTTCCGAATATGGCTCCGGAACTTGATGACAAATTGATTAATTTATTGAAAACAAATAGAACGAATAAAACTTATTATGAAGATTTAGCAGCTTTAATATATATTGAACATAAGATAAATTCACTCCCTAATACATTTGATTATATTGTAGTTGATGAAGCTCAAGATTTAAGTCCTTTTCAGATATATGTTCTAAACTTACTTACAAAATCTATGACTATCTTAGGCGATGTGACACAAAGCATCTATTCATATAATGGTATAAGCAGTTGGGATGAATTAAAAAGTACGGTATGGAAAGATAAAGCTATTAAACAAGCAGATCTTAATGTAAGTTACCGATCCACCTATGAAATTATGAACGCAGCAAATCAAATAATTATAAACGCCAACTTACCTTATCAGCTAGTCATACCTTTCAATAGAACGGGAGAAGAGGTTGTCTGCAAACAAATATCTGATGAAGACGATTTACTTGAAAATATTCTTACTTCAATCGAACAATTTTTAAAAGTTGGATATCAAAAAATTGCTATTATTCATAAGGATGCCAGAAGAAGTGAAGGGCTTTACAACCTACTAAAGCAATCTGGTATTTCATCGGTTCAACTTGTTTTAGATTCGGATGTTAATATTTCGGAGTCTATTACAGTAATACCATCATATTTAGTTAAAGGTCTTGAATTTGATGCTGTTATTATTCCAAATGCTAATGAAGAGAACTATAAAAATGAGGAGTTAGATGCAAAATTATTATTTGTATCGTTAACTCGGCCGCATCACTCGCTACATATTTTTTACCACAAAGTTATTACTCCACTTTTATCCTCGATGGTAAAAAAGGAAAAAATTAAGAAAGAACGAATTGGTATTTTGTAGACAATAAAGTAGCGTTTGATTTAAAAATATCCTCCTTAAGGGGGATATTTGTTTATGCTCCTTAGATAGATTGCAAACTGAATTATGGGGGAGTGTTTAATTTTGATAGGAAGTAAAACAAAAAGTGGTGTATTTGTTTTTAACGATTTTAGGGACAACTTAATAATAGACAGGTATGATCCAGTTTTTCAGGGGATGAGAAAATCTAAACTTTCAGCTCTTTGTAGTGAAAACAGTGAAGATGCAATCACATGGAATGTGTTTAAAACACTTGAAAAAATAAATCCACGTGATTGGCTCCCTTATTTAATAAAAAGGGCATTTAATGATGAATTTGAAAATTTAGATGAGGATAATATAAGAATTCATTTGTGGAAACAGTTAACTCCTCCTGATGCACTTTCTTTTAAAGAAGGAAAAACGGAAGTCGATGTAATTATTGAATCTGAAAACTTTGTTTGGTTTATAGAAGCAAAATACAAAAGTGATATAAGTATTAGAACAAAAAATAATTCTATGCGAAACCAAATAATAAGAAACATAGATATTGGTTTGGACTATGCAAATGACCGACCTTTATTATTTTCGCTGTTAGTTTTAGATGAGAAGCACAGTCCCAAAGGAGTTTCATTTATTAAAGAGTTGAACCATGACTGGAGCAAACTAAGTAGGTTTTATCCAAAAAGAGAAAATAATAGAATTGAAAATATTTTAGGAGTTAGCGTTATTACTTGGAGTGAAATTGAAGATGTTTTTTCATACATATCAGAAGGGAAGAGGTGTGTTTATCATTCAGATAGTGACACTTTTTTTGCTAACCAGATAATTTATTGGCTACGAAAGAAAGGAATACAAAGTAAGACTAAATGGTTCGAACAAGAATTGTTTGGGAGCTATTACAAAAATCTATCTGAAATTTTACGCCTTCCCTATCAGGCGTATGAGTTTGCTTTGGATAATATTGTTGATCCATGCCTAAAATATCGTTTACCATCTGGAATTGTAGATATAGATGGACTTCCTATAAGAGAAAATATTATAACAATTGAAGACACAGATGAAATTTCAGAATATGATTTCGAATATTGGTTCGGACAATTAAATAATGGACTTCCGATTTGGTGGAAAAAAGAAAAAAAGGATTTTGAAGAAAAATTTTTCACACTGCTTAAAGCTCACACAGAGTATGATGAGGAATATTACTGGAATATGGTTAAGAGTGATCCTAATGATGCTTTAGAACTTACATTCCGAATTTTGGCATGCTTGTTTTTAAATAATGATTAAGGAGTATTGTTATGTACCCAGAGACTACGGACTATGAAACAATAGATAGTTTTGACAATGCGGACTTAAAAGGACTAGAAAAAATAATAAATGATTTAAAGAGTAATGCTCCATATATTCAATGGGATACAAGTTGGCATGACTACGAAACTTTATCTGGAGAAATAACCAATTATGTTACTTTAAAGGTGCCACTTGAACAATATGATGATGCTGAAGAATTCTATGAAATGTATACATCGGGAGAAGATATCTCAGGCTATGTTCCAAAAGGAAGATTTCCTGGAGTATATAACTTTATAGAAGGTGAATGGGAATTAAATAAAAGTATTGTAGAATTTATAGACCTCCTATCCTTTCTAGACCATGAATTATATTATGCAACACAAACTCCTATTTTAGAACTCTTGAATCTATAGCAAAGGTATTGGCTGAGATTTATTCAAAAGCCTGGGAACTTCCTGACGGGGAGTATTTTGAAGTAGAAATTGATGATAGGGTGAAAAATCAAAATATATTTACCAAAGATCAAATTATTAAGTGTTTTATAAATTATAAGATTGATTTATTATCCATAACTGATTATTTAAACCAAATTATCAATGATATGACTAACTGGGAAGATTATCATGACGTTTATAATTATTGTGATATAAACCCTTCAATTTTGGCTGGAATCGTTTATGAATGGAATTACTCATTTAGAGATATTGAAGGCTGGGGAGAGAAGATTTTAACAGTACTTGCTTTAATACATAAGTCTATTGGACAGTTAAAACAAAATAATTAGAGCTTTTCTAGCAAATTATTTTATAGGAAGATGGTTAGGATTTTTTTCAGCAAATATTTATTAAATTACAACCTATATTCCTCGTGTAAGTATATAAAGGGGTGAACCAATGTGAATGACCGAACTTTGATGTTGTATTTTCCTGATACAGATTATGCAGCTTCATTAAAAATTTTTCAGGATCCAACAAGTCAGATTAGAGGGTTCTATTTCACAAAAAGCCAGTTAAACAAAGTGGAAATTCTAGATTACGCAAATAATCATGCAGTCTATTTTCTATTCTCGGATTCTGAAGAATCAAGTGTCTATATTGGCCAGTCTGTAAATGGAATCAAGCGTATAAAATCACATTTGAGGGAAAAAGACTTCTGGCAATATGGAATTTTGTTTGTAACTGATAATAATAGTTTTGATAAATTAAGTATTGATTACCTGGAGTACTTTTTTATTCAGGCCTTTGCAAAAACACAATATAGCCTGGAAAACCATGATTTGAGAACGGTAATGCCTAATGTAAATGTCTTTAATCAATCTACCCTGAATTCCTTTGCTTTACAAATTCAATTTCTGCTAGAGGCTATGGGAATATCGTTCAAACCATCACCATCTATCGATAATGAATTAAATAATGAAATTTTTAATGCCAAATCTCCATATAACGCTCAGATCGCGATTAGAGATGGAAAGTTCATTCTACTAGAAAACTCTGAAATTAGAGCACCGTTAGATCGAACAAAAGATTGGAGTGATGGAGGGACTTTTTATAAACGTTCATTAAGAAGATTTAACCAACTTATCGAAGCGGGTAAAGCTGTTAAATTAGACGATTCAATTGCAAAACTAGTTGATGATGTAGAATTTAATAGTCCAAGTACACCTGCCGAACTTTGTTCAGGTCATTCTCAGAATGGCTGGATCTTTTGGCAAGGGTTGGATGGACTAAGGAAAGAACAATTGGAATAAAATCTGCATAATTTGAAAGTTTACGAGGGTTTTTTAGAGATGATTTTAATTTAATTTAAATTAAAGGTCATCACTAGTAACAAAAGTGGTTATTAAAGGGAAAAGGCACGGAAAAAAATACTATTACAGTTTTTAAAAAGGGGTTTTTTATATGGGAAATAAAGCGGTTTTTGTGCTGGGTATTGCGGCTAATGTTCTATTGGTTATGAGTTTTATGTTTGCTGTTTATTTTATCTTGACTATGAAGGTTCCGGGTGGTATAGGTATCGACCCTCAACCAGACCCATCACGTTGGTTAATAGCTCTTTTAACGGTTATGGGTGGAGCAGTACAATGGGCTTTTACTATGGGATTCGCTCATTTGGTTGACAACAGCATAAAAATTGAAAAAAGGTTCGACTCTTTAGCTAACGATGTGAACAAGATAAAGGAAAAAGTGAGAGGGATTTGAATAAACTGAAATTAAAGAGTATGTAAACGCGGGTTTTTTTGGAAGTTTTTGAAACATTACTCTCATGCGCACTGTTTTGACTCAAGGTGAAGTCTATATCAGGCTAGAATGGGTCAAGAACCTTTCTCTGATTAAACCTTTTATCGATGAAGCTTATCGACTTCGACTAATGAACAGCTCCCCTAATGATTTAAAGAAGAGATAAAATAAATACGCATTTTCAATGTTAATAGTTAAAAAAACAAGGATCCTATTTTTAAGGGTCCTTGTTTTTAGTATTCGTGTAAAGTTAAGTTTAATAAAAATCATTGTCACTTAATTTTGAGATAACTTTACAAAACCGTGTCCATTTGTCAGGAAAATGGTTGCTGCCTGTCTTTA
Source organism: Fictibacillus arsenicus (assembly GCF_001999465.1). Classification (GTDB taxonomy): domain Bacteria; phylum Bacillota; class Bacilli; order Bacillales; family Fictibacillaceae; genus Fictibacillus; species Fictibacillus arsenicus. The sequence continues at coordinate 443,817 of NZ_MQMF01000001.1, read as the reverse complement.
TTTCACAATATGTGTCATATTCGATTCGGACACTCCAATGTGTTCCATCACACACAAGACCATTAACTTCATACTCTTCCGCCCAGTTTAAAAGGTTGCATTCATATAACCTATTTAGGAGCCATTTTATTTCGTTATCGTTTAATTTTTTTAAATCTATTCCTGGACGCTTTCTATCATATAAACTAGTTGAGTGTTCAATCGTCTTCTTAATACAATCTATTCTTACTTCGTAGTTTGGACCAGGAAATCCCCAAGTAGAAGCGTAGATTCTTGTTATTCGTTCATAAAGCTTCTTTCCTCTATACTTCTTCCAAGTATGATTACACGTCATACAATAAAATTTTGCGTTTCCTATAGCATAGTTATCCAAATTATAATCAAGAGCTTGTAATTGGTGTTCAGGTGTTTCAGGTAAGTTTGGAATAACGTCATACGTCGACGAACTTTTACACTTTGGGCAAATGGGTGATAGTCTTCTTAAGTTGATCATGTTACATCCTTCTTCATAAGTTATAGTTTTACTTAAAGTATTAAACCGGCATTTTCTTAAGATAGATTGCATCAACTGAATCATTCTCTGTTACTTTTTATATGTCTTTTACAATGACATATATGTTAATAATATTATCATTGTTGTTTTCTTTGTTGTATTATCCTCAAAAAAAGAAATAGAAATCCTTTTCTAGGAGCTCTGATTGTATACATTGTGTTCTGAATCGACCAGAACAACACCTGGTACATAATCATATTCCCTTTGTAAGAATGGAATAAATAGATTATGAATCTCTTTCACGATCTCACCGTAAATGATTTTGTTTTCAAGATAATCATCACATTTAATAACGAACATCCACATCCTACCGTGACCCTGAACAGATAGATTAGTAAACTCTAAATAAAGGGTACGGTGTAGGTACGTAGTGTCCTCATATTCAATATGAAATTTTTTCTTCAGAAACCCTTCATCAAACGTCGCTGGAACTTCCCAAAACCGAATGTCTCTTTTGTTCATTTCATTACCTCCTTATCAACTTAGAAATAAATGTATAAGAGAAGATGGAAAGAATCAAAAGGCCATTTACTAAGTTTAAAGGATACAAAATTATCAATATGACTAATTTAACCAGACGAAATCAGTCATATTGAACAAAAATAAAAGCCAATAAAGCTCATTCCTAACTATTTTTTATGAAAATAAACGTATCAATATTTATAATATTTATCTCATTAAGCAAACAAATTCCTGAAACACAACAATATAGAATTAGGTAAAAAGGTGTGAAAATTGTTCACTTTCGACAATAAGACCTAAAATCCTTTAAAACTAACTTGGGAAAATTGTCCTTTTATGTCATCGATTATAACTTACTATTAACCCCCTTTTTTCCCAACTTTTTCCTCTTGTATTTGTGGTACCATTTTATGTAAGTAATGATAGGGAGGAAGATAAAGTGAAAAAAGGAAAACTATTATCGTTAGTTTTAGGGGGCTGTTTGTTTGGAGCTGGCTTTGCTGGAGCTCATTTCAATGAAACAGCAAATGCAGGTACAGTAGTGTATGACACCTCAACCTGCACGGTGGCTCATAGTGGCACTGGTAATACTTGTAACAACTATACATACGGGTATTCTTGGCAAGGTGGAGGAACGTTCCAGCATACACATTCTCATAAGTATACTGGGTACTCAAGTTCCATCACTTACACGAATCAAAAGTGGGATCCTACTTCTGTCACTGCGGGTGACCCGTTCTACAATTATGCTTGGGTAAGTGACAAAGGGGTTGTAGATTATTATGGAAGATCCTACTCGGGTACTCTTTTCAGAGATGTTAGTTATATCTCTATTTCAATGAATAATAACGTAAGTTTAACTGGACAGTCTACGCTAAGAATGATTAGTGATATTTGGGCTGCAGGATCAGACAACCAATACACATACGATGCAATTACTTATCCAAGATAAGGGGTGAATAAGATGGAAAAGAAAAAAATGATAAAATTTACGTTAGCTTTTGGATTATTGGTAGGTGGTTACTCAGCTGGATCCGTATTAACAAGTGCTTCTAATGATGATAATGCTCCTATCGAGTTGAAGGAATCAAAGGACGTAAAACCATTAGCACAAAATGTTAAAGTCGCTAAATCCGAATTGAAGGCAAACTTCAAAGCTAAAATCAAGATGCCTAAACAACTACCTTTTAAAGTAGATAAAGTGTTAGCTAGAGTTGATGATATGGGAAGTAAAGATCAAACTGATGATTTACAAGCATATGAGCAATTCTTCTGGGGTAATGACGGAAGCGTTATTTCTGTAAGAGTTCACGATTTTGTTCCCAAAGTACATTATGAAGAAGAGAAGATGCCTGAAAAATCTAAGTTGAAAAACGGCGCTGATGTTAATTATTTCTTTAATGGTTATGCGGAAATGATCGATTGGGTCGATGAAGAAACAGGATATCAGTATATGGTTACAAGATACCTTGATAAAGACAAAAAGGCTAAAGTTTCAAAAGTTGTAGCATTAGAGATGGTAAATTCGTTTGACTTCGAACAATAATTGAAATGATAAAATAAAAACATTCTAAAGGTTTTTCTTTAGAATGTTTTTATTTTATCCAAACTATTTTGCGGTAAGCTACGTCTTATATGTACAACAATGATGGAGGGGCTCACTATGGGGTATAACCGTTCGGAAGCGAATGGTCTTCAACACATAAGTTCTAAAGAAGAGCAATTCGAACAGATTATGGAGATATACAGCACAGATATTTTTCGCCTAGCTTATAGTTATGTGAAAAACAAGTCTCAAGCTGATGATGTTACCCAAGCAGTTTTTATAAAGTGTTTTACAAAATTTGAACAGTTTAGGGGAAAGAATTTCAAAAGTTGGTTATACCAAATTACGGTGAACATCTGTAAAGATTATTTTAGAAGCTGGCATTACAGACAAACAATCATATCAGATAGTTTAATAACATTCTTTAAAGAAAAATCTGCAGAAGAGGTCCTTCTGGAAAGAGACGAAAATAAGCAGATATCAGATGCGGTTTTAGATCTACCTGTTAAATATCGCGAAATTATATTTTTGCATTATTTTGAAGAGCTATCGTTAATTGAGATTAGTAACTTATTAGAACTCAACCTCAACACAATCAAAACTCGTCATAAAAGGGCAAAAGATCTCTTGAAAAATGCGTTTATGGAAAGGGGTATTTAAAATGGAGAACAGATTAACTAAAATTAGAGAAGCGATGTTAGAGAGCACCTTTAAAGATGCTAAGTTTTCAGAAGAGAGAAAAAGAGAAGTGATGGATTCTATATCTATCTTACCGAATAAAGTATCTCCTTTTAAGAGATTCTCTCTGTTAAAACCAGTAATGAATATTGCTATATGTACAGTCTTGCTTGGGGGAACGAGTTTCTTTATCTTTCAGGAGTTGAGCGGAGATAGCAGCCAAACAACTATTCGATCAGGCGATCAAATTGATGTTTCCCAACTTAAGCTTGAACACACGGTTGGGAATGAGAGGAAAATTTTCAGTCCAGTATCTATTGAAAAAGCGAAAGAAGTAGTATTATTTAATTATAATTTACCGTACTATCTTCCATTTTCGAAAAAAGAACCTGTAGCTACGATTACAGAATGGTTTGAAGATAAAAATAAAATCTCCGTTGATGTTAAGTATATTCCTGACACAACCGATCAGGGGGCAAGATATGTTGAATTAACGATTTCTAACTTTCCTAACAATGTAAATTCAATCATAAAAAAACATGATTATCATCAAGAAGTATCATTGAACGGAAATAATGCTTATTTAACGAAAAATGAGAATGTCGACATGATAAGTTGGATTGATAACGGTATTGAATATGATTTGAGGTATTATTCATTTAAGAATAAGAGTGGCGAGGAATCTGAAGAGCTGCTTAAAATAGCCAAATCTATGAAATAACAACTAGAGGAGTGTTTTTAAAATGATGCTGTCTAATGTAAAAACAATAGTAGCTGTAACTTTAATCTGTATGTTATTAGGATGCAGTAACACAACAATCGATAACACAAATTCCGAAGAGGAAAAACGCTTTTTAGCAGAGGATGCAAATAAAGTTGCTCTTTTTATCGTTGGAGATGAGAGAGACAGTTTTGACCTAGAGGAAGATGCGGAAATAAACAACATTCAATCTATCTTTAATGCCAGCTCGTTAAAGAGAGCTCAACAAAAATATGAGTTTTTAAAGTTAAAAGAAGAACCAACTTATATTGTCTTTGATAATAAAGAGGAAATTTATAGAACAGATGATTATAACCAGCTAGTTAATTTCCTTAAAAACAATACTGGGAATTAAAAATGGAATGAAACATAAGAGATAAGTCGATATATATAAAATCTCCAAGTATTCTTACTTGGTGGCTATGTTGAACTTTTACAATTATAAAAAAGTGTTTTACAGGATGGTGGGTAAACTAAAAATCATAAAGTGGTGAAATGATGTCTATTCTGAATAGTTTTTTTACAGCATTGTCTATCCTTTTTTTTCTAGTAATTTTTGAATGGAAGGATAAGTACAAGGGTAGTTTCCTTAAGAAAACTTATATCATCGTTATTCAAGTAACAATAATGACGATTATAGTTTACGTCATCAGCAAACTATTCGGATAACGGACTGAGAACAGAAAGAGGTTGCATCTAAAGTAGGTGCAACCTCTTTTTAATGTATGTACAAGCAGTACCTAGGGGATTGAGTCATGGGGGAGTGATTTATTTTTCTAGGAATTTCTCCTACTCAGCTTCAGCCAGCTGTTCGGAAATAATACCTTTTTTATCACAAGAAAAAAGGTATTACTCCCTATTTCTCACAATCTAGCATTCTCTTTCAAACTTATGAATCATTCGATTCTTCTCCTGTTCGCAAAAGGCTTGCACCGTAGAGAGATGCCAATATTTTTTGCCACTGCCCAAAAAAAGATCGGCTTTTGGCACTTTCCCTCGTTCATAATACAAGTTCAGTTTTTGCCGGTCATACGGAACTCCCTGATCAGTCAAGTACCGAGCAAACTCCGTTTGATTCAAATAATCCGAACCATCTTTAATAAGACTATAAGAAGGCTTTTGAATGAGATACGTCTCTTCCCTGAAATAACGAGTAATAAGTTCTAATGCCAACTCCAGCCAATCACCGTCTAAATGCTGATACAAAAGAGCAAGATCAAAATGTTCCTGTTTAGGGTTTTCAAAAAAGCTCCCCAGCTGCAGGAACGTTCGTTTTACAGGGTCCATAGCGCTTAAAACTTCTTCATTCATGTTCTTTTTTCCTAACAAGTGCTGCTCAAGATCCGGAAAAACTTCCAATATTTTTTTGGTCGTATGTTTCATGACGTTCCCTCCTGTATACTTTGTATACATAGTGTACATCATTTCGTATACAAAGTATACAAAATAATCACCCACTCAAAAGGAAAAAGATTCGCAATAAACTTTAAGGTTATGAAAAAAAAAGCTCCAAAATAGATACAACCCATACATACCACTTTATATTTTGAAAAAATTACCGATTACAGGTATGGTTGCTGCTAAAAATAAGAAGTGATTTTCATAGATCTGGTTAAAAGGGAGGCACTAATGTCTTGGAAAGCAAGCAATATATCACAGTTATGGATAAGCACGGAATTCAAATATCGAAATGCACCAAGAAGAGAGCACATCAATTGATCACTCGTCAGTGTGCTGATTGGATTGGCTGGAACACCTTGAAGCTCCGTTACAATAGAGAGGATAAAAAGATATTCAGACAAGTAGCCATAGAACGAGACAAATACACATGTTACATATGCGGTAAAGTAATGCATCACGACCATCCTGAATTAACAGCAGATCATATCATAGCAAGGGCAAAAGGCGGCAGTGATCTTCCTGAAAACCAGGCTTGCTGCTGTAAGCCTTGCAATGAACAAAAAGGGAAAATGGATTTAAAAACGTTCTTAGTAACTAAAAATACACAAGTAAATTTTTAACTATTAGTACTCAAAATATAAATTAAAGGAAATATAGGATTATGAAAAAAACATTGTCAATATTAGAGTTTCAAGTATTTTTACAGAGTGTGCTAGAGTCAGGAAATGAAATTTGTGTTCAATTAATTGGTGATAGTAACCACTATCCTGAAGTAACTTCTAATTTCAGTGTTAATAAAGGCATTCCTATTTTAAGTGGTTTCCAGTTTCATGTTTCAAAAGGTCATATAACATTATTTTTTGATCAATATGCTGCAAGTAAAAAACAAGGTGTATTGAATCCTCCTCTTGAATTAACATTTCATTATGAACGTGATAATCCTAAAGGCTACTGGCTTTACTTTGGAAACATCTACTTGTTTTTTAAAGAAGAAGGTGTGATAGAACTACTTGAAAACTTAAAGGAAGAAGTAAGAAAAGAAGAAGCAAAACTCGAAAGACAGAGAGAACTCAATGAAGAGGCAAATCAAAACTTATCAAGAGATGTTTTAGAAAGTATTGATAACATTCTGGAATATTAAAATAAATGCCAAGGAGATCAGACAGTGACAAAACGAACTAAACAAGGAATTATTGATTTATCTGTATTTAGAAATAAGAAAATGGAAGAGCGTAAAGCTTCTTTTGATGCGCGCGCGATTATCGATACGATTCCTTCTGGATTCGAGACGACTTTAAATAATGGAGAACCTACTCGTTTAAATACGGTATCCGCTGTCTGCACACCTGAGAAGATCATGATCGTACTTCAGGATGACAACGACAAAGAAGAAGCTCCATTCTTGATGGTTGCTCCGCATAAGGACGATAAGTTCGTGAATGAACTTCGTCCAGCTGAAGAGGAGGAATTATTAGAATTTCAAAGCATCATGAGAGAGCACGAAGAGAAAGTAAAGTCAGGTGAAGCAGACGTAATAGAACAAAGTACTGAAGATGCTCCATTCTAGTTATAAAAACAGTTGTAAGATTGGTGCTAACTTTATTGTTTTAAGATATTAGATGGAAATCTATTATATAAATAGAATAAATGAGCAAAAAAAAAGGGAGGATTTCCTCCCTCTCTCTTACAATCTAGCATTCTCTTTCAAACTGTAGTAGTTGGCTTTTGTATTGATGATGAGATGATCTAATACCTCAATCCCTAGTATCTTTCCGCATTCTACAAGCCTTGATGTCACCTCAATATCTTCTCGAGAAGGCGTGACATCTTGACTAGGATGCTGATGGCTCACGATGATCGATGCACTGTTATTTAGAATCGCAGACTTGAATACCTCTCTAGGCATAAAGATGCTAGCGTTTAACCCTCCCACATGGCAGCGATGCACTGCAACCACTTGGTTCTTCGTGTTAAGACACATCACAAAGAACACCTCACGATCATCATCTCCAATAAATTGAGCTGCAACATCCGCAGCGTCCTGTGGCGAACGAATAACGAACTTTTCGTTTGCCTCCACCTCCTTGATTACTTGTTTAATCCTCACTACTTCGTAGATTGTTTCCATTTTAATCTCTCCCTTCCGTGTTGAGGAAGCCTGAACAATTCGTGCAAACAGGGGGAAGGGTGCGCTCACGAAGAAGCGAACTTGCCAGAGAGGGGTAGGGAAAGGCCATGCTTTACGGGCTTTTCCGTTAGAAAGCGAGGAAAGCCCAATGACTTAGCCACCGTTAGCTTGCGTACTTTGCAAGATTACGGTGGTTTAGCCGACTTGGCTTTGCCGATTTCTTTCCCCGAACGCCCGCCCTTCCGGCTGTAATAAGCGAAGTTGTTACTATGAAGAGAACGAAGGAAGGAGAAGAGCCGCACCCACCGGCGGCGAAAAGCAGATCGAAAGGAATGCCGTCGCCTAACGTCAAGGGCTCGATGCCCGCAGCCGTTATATCAAAGTGATTTTTTCTAAAACTGCGAAAACAGATGAAGAAAAAGAAGCGAACTGTATTTAGGCGTAGCCGGATCCAGTCGGGTTTAAGGGGTTCGATGCCCCGCAAAATCGCATCTATTATGTATTGAGTTAACTTGGTTTCTATAAATATAGATGCAATGTTTTTGCTGTTATCTTATGATTTTTCTATATTTTATCATTGGCGCGTAAAATATTATTTTTTTTTTAATTAAATGCGTTTACAAACCCAAAAATTGGTGGTATATTACTAATATACAAAACGCATCAATGGTAAAAATAAATACAGTTAGATCAGGGAGGCGTAACTGATGGATAAGTATTGGAAAGTGGTTTGCTATTACGGCCATGTAGGAAGCAGAAATGAAGTAAGTGTACCGAGATTTTTAAAAACCCCTTGTCACTTCAATTCAATTGATGTCATTGACCTTGTAAGTACCATGCCTGGAGTAAAAAAAGGGAAGGGACCTCTTTCTGCGGTCCGTGCAATCGAACCAATCTCCGAAGCTGCTTATCTATCAGGAAAAGAAACAGAGCATGAAAACTTGTATTTAAAGAAACTCAGGACATTTAATTTATACAAAACAAAAACAAAAGAAACAGCTTAAAAAACAGAAAGGGTGCTTCCAATTGACGATTCAATTTAATGAAAAAAGTATGGAAATAGAGATAGTTAAAATTTTAAAAGAAAGGGGATTGCCGGTTGTTAAACAAGAGGTTCGTATGAATAATAAAATTGTTGATCTAGTGGGCTACACCGTTACCCCAGACAACGAACTTGTTCCTCAAGTTGTAGTAGAAATCAAACTACAACCTACTATGTCAGCTCAAAAACAATTAATGAGCTATGCAGAGATTTTTCAAACACCGTATGCTCTACTGGTTACACCGGATAGAACAATCTGGTTTGAAACAGATACTTTTCTACCTATAGAGAATCCAACTTTCAAAACAGAAAAAATATTTGTTGAAGACCTACAAGAAATTGAAAGAACTTTTCATGTTTTATTAGATGCCTTCCGTGGGGATATGCCTCCTCAGAACAGCTGGCTTATTATCCTTCAAGGATTACTGACACGATCATATTTACAAAAAAATGAGTCCCTTGAACAATGGCATGAAATGGATCAAAACAAGTTTTATGATTTACTGGAAACAACAATATATCAACATTATGGAATTGATCAGTATGTTGAAAAACAAATAATTGGAGAAAGAAACTTTAAGCATTTTATTTGGAAATTAGGTGAAATTCCAGCAACTCATCCTTTATATGGTCAATTGATGATTAATCTAATAGAACGTAATAATTTTCACGGGGAGTATCTGACTTCTCCCACTGTTCGAGAATTATTTGCAGGCATTATTAACTCCTTAAATTTAAACAGTTTATCTGTTCTAGACATGGGAGTAGGCTATGGAAGCATCGCTCATTCTCTGATAAATAGTAATCTTAATATTAAGAAGTTAACCGCAATTGAGCTTAACAAGTCCACAGCGAATTATTTTAAAATGTTAAGCGTTATTAGTGGACACAAGAATACTCATACAATCTCTGGCGATGCTCTTGAACCAAATAACAGTTTAAATACTTTATATGATGTAGTAGTAGTAGATCCACCTTTTGGAAAAGTTCAAAAAATGAAAGATGAATACTTTAGATACTCCGTGACGAATAAGGGAAAGAGAAAATTTCTTGAGACTTCTGAATTATTTTTAGAAAGAGCTACTGAAATGGTTTTACCTGGTGGTTATGTAGTTGCATTAGTAACAGAATCTTTCTTATTTAGTGAAACAGCGCAAATAACACGCTCTTTGCTAAAGGAACGAATGATAGTGGAGGCGATTATTAGTCTTCCCCCTCATACTTTGAAGCCGTATACAGGGATAAAAGTCAACCTACTAGTTTTAAGGAGAAAGACCAGTAATAAAGAAAAAGCAGATAACCTTTTCCTCGCTAATTGTGAGAGTGTTGAACAATTCTCTGAAGCAGTAGAGGGCTATAAGAACTGGAAAAATGGGGGGTACTCTTGAATGATTATGATGAAAGTCATGCCATACGAAATTTTAGAGAACAAGGTTTGGTCTATTAATTCATTACTAACTCCAGTGGCTAGTAATACTGAAGGTACTCCTCTAATTGACTCGGTGGATGTTAATCCAGAAAAACTCGATCGTAAGAATATCAAATCGAATCAATTATACACATACATCGACTTGAGTGCAGTTTCAGCAGAAAAAGGAGTTATTGTTGATGCTAAACAATTTCTTGGTAAAGATCTTCCCACGCGGGCATCACTTTTAGTAAAAGAAGGGGATATCATCCTTTCTACAGTGCGACCGGAACGGAACTTGGTTGCAATTATTGGGAAAGAATTTTCGGGTAGCATTATCAACAACACGTTTGTAGTTTTAAGGCCAAAACAAGGAACTAACGTCTCACCATTATTGTATTTCATTCTACGAAGCACTGAAGTTCGTAGAAACCTAGTTTCACTAGCTAGAGGTACAGCAGTACCGACGATTAAGATAAGTGATCTATCATTAATTCACTTACCCTTCCTTGAATTAGATTTCGAGAAAGTAGACAGAGCTCAAGGTCTATATGATTTATGGTTTAAGAAACAAGCTAAAGTAAAGTCTTTAGACACAATTATTGAAGATATATTTATTGCAAAAGGCATGCGTTCCGATTCACATGATTCTTCCAATGTAATCAAGAATTCTTTTTATAAGATATTACCTTATGAAGATTTAGAGGATCGGATGGATGTAGGTTACTACATGACCCTTACTATAGGTAAACAATGGTCAGTCCCAACATTATCACTTGATAGTGTTTCGGATTTCCGGTCAGGAGCAGCGATACCTGCAAAAGAATATCAAGAGAACGGAGTACCTTACGTACGAATCAAAGACTTAAATGAAAGCTCAATTTTATTAGACGATATGATATATGTAAAAGACGATTTTTCTATAAATAACCCAAAAGCTGTTTTAAATGAAGGAAACGTTATAATCTCGAGAGTTGGTACAATCGGAAAAGCAGCTATAGTCGATCAAAGATTAGACGGTAGTATCGCCAATCAGCACATAACAATTGTTGATGTCGATACCAAACGACTGATACCCGAGTATTTAAACTTTTACTTGCAAACTTCCTGGGCTGTAAACCAACTGATGCAAAGAGCTAAAGGAGCAGCTCAGCAATTTATAAAACTAAAAGATATAAAGGAACTTCAGGTTCCACTTCCATCCTTACAAGAGCAGCAAACAATAGTAAACTTAATAAAGGAAGCTATTAAATCAAATTCAGATGATCAACTTGAAAAAGAAATTCAAACATTCACCAAAGAACTCGTGAAGCAAGAAAACACTCATCACTAGCTGGTCCAGGATAACCGACAATACTAAAAACCTTCTAAGGCAATCAATAAAAACTATGTCTAACAAGCAATATCAAAAATAATAAAACAAGAATTGAGAGGATTTTGTATATGAATATACTTCAATATGAATCAAAGATTTGGTCAACAGCAGATTTACTTCGAGGTAGTGGTATTAAAGAATCTGAGTGGCCGTCTTATATGATGCCATTCTTTGCCCTTACTATGATTGAAAGCCGATTAGTAAGAATGTTTGAAAGTTTAAAAGCTGAAATTGGTGAAGAAGCTCTTGCTGAAATGGATAAAGATGACTTATATGAAATGATTAAAGATTATGGCCAAGGCTATAACGTATATATCTTTGAGCATAATAGAACCCTTGCTGATATCTGCAAAAATGATAAATCATTTGATATAGATTTCACGGCTTACCTCAATGGATTTGACGGTGAAACCAAAGACTTGCTTGGTGTCGAAACGAGTGAAGGCGAGAAATTTCTTGATATTAAAGGAGTCATCAGCAAATTAAAGGCTAAAAAAGTGCTACTAGGTTATACAAAACTTTGGTCAGAAATTGATCTTAAGCCCTTTAACAACTCCGAAATCACTACGCTTGAGGAGCATATTAAACGAAAGTGGGCAGATATTTCAGCAGAAACTGCTGGGGAACAATACACACCTGACGATGTAATTGCACTAATTGCAGAAATCATAGCATCTAAACTCGAAGAGTCTGACCAACTTCTCAAAATTTACGACTGCACATGTGGCGGAGGTAACATGTTATTTGGAGTTGAAGACCGCATAAACGAAAAGTTTGAACGCTTGACTCAAACTTATGGTCAAGACTGGAACGATGCATTATATGCACTTGCAAAAATTGAAAGTCGTTTTCGACCAGACTCAAAAATTGAACATGGTAATACATTGGTAGATGATAAATTCTATAACGATGAATTTGACGTGGTTATTGCCAATCCACCTTATGGGGTGAGCTGGAAAGGCTACCAAAAAGACATTGTCAATGATAAAACAGAACGATTTAAATTTCTTCCATCTGTCTCTGATGGACAATTATTATTTATGCAGCATCTTATTTCTAAACTCGATGCAAACGGTATAGGAGTAGTAGTTCATAATGGCTCAACATTATTTAGTGGTGATGCCGGTTCGGCAGAAAGTAATATCCGTAAATGGATGTTGGATAACGATATTGTAGAAGCTGTTATTCAATTACCAACTGATGAATTTTTCAATACAGGAATTTACACCTATTTATGGATACTCAATAAAAACAAACACCTTCAGCGAAAAGATAAAGTAATGCTGATTAATGCTAGTGAAAAATTTAAAGCCTTGAAAAAAAGCAAAGGATCCAAACGTAAAGAAGTAGATGAAACAAGTCGTTTAGAAATAGTTGAAACACTTAAGCAATATAAAGATACAGATTATGCTAGAGTATTCGACAAAGAGCAATTCTACTTCAACAAACAAGCAATTATGCTCACTAACATAGATGAACATGGAAACACCTTCGAGTCAAAACTTAAAAAAGGAAAAACGAGTGAAAAACTCACTCCAATAAAATTAAATAACGGCGAACGAGAACTTGAAGAGTTTTTGATTACATCCTTTGATCATGATAAATATGAATCATTATCCGATGCCTTTGAAAACGACATTAAACCTTTTATTAGTTCCATAAATTATAAAGAGCATCCACTAGTGATCACAACTTCTACGGCTAAATATTGGTTTGACGTAGAACAAGAAACTTTAATAAAAGAAGTGGATGGTGAAACTGAGTTGCTAGGATGCGGAAAGATAGTGGTGAAAGCTTCTCTTAAAAAACCGAACAAAACCCAGTCCGAACGAATTGAAATTAGTGTAGAACTTACTCCTGATTACCAAAAAGATTACGAAATTATTCCTTTTCATAAGAACGAATCTGCCAACCTAGCAGCTATTCAAACATTTATGGAGAAGTATATCACTAAACCTTTTGTATATTTAGAAAACATAGTTGGAGTAGAACTGAACTTTAACAAGATATTTTACAAGCCGGAGAAATTACGAGAAGTGGTTGATATTCTGACTGAGATCGATGAGATTGAAAGTGAGTTAAAATCGTTGGAATCGGGGTTATTGTTATGAAAAATCCCAAATTAACAAAGTATGTGAATTACAAAGATAGTGAGATAGAGTGGATTGGAAAAGTGCCTTCCAATTGGGAGGTAAAACGACTTAAAGAAATATCTGAAATTAATAAAAGATCGCTTTCAGAGAAGACACCTGCTTCTTACGAGTTTAATTATATAGATATAGGCAGTGTTGCATATGGTGAAAAAGGATTTACTACTGAACGTATGAATTTTAAAGAAGCCCCATCACGAGCAAAACGAATTGTAAAAAAGGGAGATATTATAATTTCCACTGTTCGTACCTATTTAAAAGCAATTACCTCAATTGATGAAGATGTTTCTGATTTAATATGCTCAACCGGTTTTGCTGTTATTTCACCTAACAAAGGGGTTTTTAACAAATATTATTCCTATTTTATAACATCTGACATTTTTGTTAATGAGATTTGCGCTCAATCGAAAGGAGTTAGTTATCCTGCAACAAATTCTTCAGTTATTGGGGATTTGTTCTGCTTAATTCCTCCTTATACAGAACAAAAGGCTATTGCCGATTATCTCGATGTTCAATTAATACAGATTGATCGTAAAATAGACTTACTCACACAAAAGGCTAAACATTATAACAAACTCAAACTGTCTCTGATTGACGAAACAGTCATGCAAGGTTTTGACAAAAATGCGATATTTAAAGATTGCGGGATCGATTGGATTGGTGATATTCCTAATCATTGGAAGATAAAGCGCTTGAAGGAATTAGGGTTTCTATATAGTGGTTTATCAGGTAAAAAAGGTGAGGATTTTACAGATGAGCATAAATACAGCTCTAATTTTATTCCTTTTGTAAATATCGCTAATAACCAGTTTATCTCAACTAATGATATGAAAAAAGTAGTTATCTATCCTAATGAAAAGCAAAATAAGGTTAGTAAGAATGATTTGTTTTTTCTCATGAGTTCTGAAAATCATAACGACATAGGAAAATCCGCGCTTTTAAAAGAGGAACTTCCTAACACCTATCTTAATAGTTTTTGCAGGGGTTTTCGCATTACTAAAAAAGGTATAGATCCTAATTTTATAAACTATTTACTCACGTCCCAAAAATATCGAAATAGAATTTCTGTTGAAGGCAAAGGGTTTACACGTATAAATTTAAAAATTGAGAAGTTAAACGACTTAATTTTAATAATTCCACCTTACTCTGAACAAAAAGCCATCTCAGATTATCTTGATATTAAAACAGCACAAATAAATCTTATTGTCAAAACTATTCATAGCCAAATCAGCAAACTTAAGGAACTGCGAAAAAATATAATTAACGATGTTGTAACTGGAAAGATTAAGGTTGCTGAGGAAGGAGTAAAAAATGAACGAACTGCACTTTCAAGATAAATTTTTGTTGCCTTTTTTTAGAGATACTCTTGGTTACCGTGAGGTTAAGGCAAATACGGTAACCAATTCCCTTATTATTGAAGAAGATCTGCAGGCGTTTATATCCGAAACCGAGCTAAATAAAAAACCTTATGAAGTCTTACTAAAAAAATACAATGGTGACGAGAAAGAATTACTAAATGATTTAATAGATGTAATAAAAGAACGAACTAGTAGCAGCCGTAATATGGCACTATTTATTAATAGCAATAAATCTATTACATTACGTGGAGTTCAGCTATATTTGTTTTACACAGGGGACAGTGTAATTCACAATAATAGCCTGTTTGATGAAAACATTTTCTCTGTAGTTCAAGAATTGCCATATAAATTTGATTATAAAGGCAAACGCATATTTTCTTTCCGACCAGATATGGCGATGTTTGTAAACGGAATTTACTTAGGTTACAGCGAATTAAAGTCTAATTATACCAATCAAACCGCTAGAAAAAATGGCCGCAGCAAAGTAATTAAAGATTATTTTGAAGCGATTAAAATATACCATCAAGATTTTGATACTGATGAGATGCTAAGCGAGAAAGAGAAAGAAGTATATCGTAAAGACTTTTTAAAAATATTTGAGAAAGCCATTCATATTACTACAACAGATATAGGAGAGACCTATGTAATTCGAAATATTGTAGATTATTTTGATGACATCCTTACTACTTGTCGGGAAGGAAAATATGATCGTGAAGAGATAGAGAAGAAAGCCAATAACGCAATTAAGTCATACCCATTATTGAAACCGAATGCTGATAAGAAAGAAAAATTAAAAGAATTGTTTACAGCTCTCTACGGTAAGACTTTTATAGAAAAAGAAATATTGTATTATAACTTTATAGAGCGTGATATTTATACTTCTAAAAAAGGTAATAAAGAATTAAAAAATGAACAAGGTTATTTAATTTCACCAAGACCAAAGCAAAAATTTGGAACAGACAAAATCATGGCTAAAATAGACGAATTTTTAGCTCACGAGCAAGAAGATGACTATTTTGAAAAATTGTTAGAAAGACAGTTATCTGGTGTCTCTGAAGCAAAGAAAAAAGAACTCCTAGAAAAACGTAAGGCTTATTCCAATAATAAAAATATATACTCTCTACTTATGCAATACGCTGCAGGATTTGGTAAATCTAATATTATAGGATGGTCTGCCCTACAATTAAAAGACCTGCGACGTAACGGTGAGTATGTATATGACAAAGTCATGATTGTGGTGGATCGCCTTCAACTACGCGGACAGATAGATTCCAAGATGCTTAACATGAATATCGACAACCGAATGTATGTTGAAGTTAGGAACAAAAAGGCCTTTCAAGATGCACTTGCTTCAGATACACGTCTCGTTATTGTGAATTTGCAAAAATTTGGCTCTGTTCGTGATATGTTCGATGCTGAGGTAATGCAAAAACTAAGTAAAATGCGCATTGTATTTTTAATTGATGAAATTCATCGCTCCAATAGTGGTGATCAACATGACTCAATGGTAAGTATCTTTGATGAATTGCAATTGCCCTTTGATAAAAGCACACAATATACTCAATCTCGTAAAAAGAAGAATTTAATCATCGGTTTTACAGCCACACCTGATGATCATACACTTGCGCGCTTTGGTGAATTCAGTGGTTATGCAGAAAGTGAAAAGTTATGGCGACCATTTGATTCATACACAATGAAAGAAGCGATTGAAGACGGTTTTATTCTTAATCCATTAAAAAATATCGTACCGATTGCATCTAAAATGCTATTTGATCTGCCAAGCAATCCGTTAGAAGGCTTTACTGAACGAGAATATAAAGATGCACAAAAAAAACAAATTTATGAGAACCGTGAACGGATTGATGCTATTGCTAAGTATATCGCTGATTTATTAGTGAAGGATGTTTATCGTCAAATACGTGGCACGGGTAAAGCGATGTTAGCTGTACACTCTATTAAAGCTGCAATTGCTTACAAGCAAGCAGTGACTAAACACTTCAATGCTTTAATTAAAGAAGCTAAATATGAAAAATACAAAGACGCACCAATCCATGTAGTGTATTCTAGCAACCAAGAGGAGCAAAGCGCTGCCGGTCTTAATGATGGTTTAAGTGAAGAGAAGGTATTGGAGAGTTTTGCTCTGAAGAAAAACGGTCTGATGATTGTCGTAGCAAAATTGCAAACTGGTTTTGATGAAAAGAAGCTGCATACTCTATTTTTAGATAAAGAAATTAGTGGGATTAGTGCAATTCAGACAATCTCTCGAGTAAATCGAACAGCTAAGTATAAAAACGATTGTAAAATCGTTGATTTTTCCTATAACAATGTTAATGTGCAAAATATTAAAGATGCTTTTGAACACTTTTCTGATGTTGTGGTCAGTGACTTTGATCCATTTAGTGATAAAAAGATATTAGATATTCTTTTGATAGAGCTAAAAAAATCTGATGTATTTAATAAATTCTTCTCGGTATTTACAGCCATTTATAAAGACGTTATGAAAAGGGACAACCCTGAAAGCTATCTTGATTATGAGAGTAGCTTAAAAAAGTATATAGAGGCTAATCCTAAACGGTCTGCAGATGCAAAAGCCTGGATTACACAGTACTTCACAATTTTAAATCGGATTGAATATGTAATAGATCTTGAAGCGAAATACAGTGAACCAAATTTTCTATTCTTCTGGCGCAAGTTCAATGTGATTTACAATACAATGCATCGCAATACGGATGTAAAAGACCCAATTGAAGTTTATTTTGATAACCAGATTGGTATTATCGAAGTGGGAACCGAAGAAACAAAAGAAAAGAAAAAGAAACCTAATCAAGTAGCAAAAGGGAATACGGGAAAGAGTAGCCATCAGTTTAATATACTCGATATTATAGAGGCTCGAAATGAACAAGAAGCTAAAACCGGGGTACTAATCCAAGAGTTCTTATCTAAAATCAAAGACTTTTTCGAGTATATTGAAAACTCTAATGAAGGAAAACGATTAATAGTAAAGATGAAATCACACATCTCAGAAGTTGAAATTTATGATGATTTCGCCAAGATATATCGAAGGTACAAAGCACTCAACCGTCGCAAAGTGGGAGATTATTTCTTCAAAGAGATGGATGATTTAGTTAACAAATTATGTGATGATTTTGAAGAGTACCTTAAAGTTAAAGTTTAAGGAATGAATTGTTTACAGCATCTTCTAATTAAGAGGATGCTTTTTCTTTTCCTATTAACAGTTAAAAATCTTAATTGGCTTATCAAAAACCACCGTTTATTAGTTAAGGAATTATAGTCATTTTTTTATTAACATTTTTATCAAAAAATTCCACCAAAACTCATTCCAAAAACTATAATTCACAATCGCTCGTTATTGGTAACTTAAAGTGTTATTTAACTAATATTGAATGGTCTTATTGATATCTAACTTTTCCTTATATATGATTAGTTGTATACCATAAATTTACACAATGTGTTTTATGTTTGGGAGAGATAAAAATGAGTCTAATAAATCGTATAAAGGTTATATTCTTAAAATTAAGTTTAAATAAATATTATCCTTCGTTCAAAAGAAAGTTAACTTTACTAAAAAAATGAAATCTCAGCAATAGAATCAGAAATTTTCAAATTTAGCAAATCATATAATTTAATCTCAGATGAATATCTCCAAAAATATAAGATAGATCATAAAGATGTTATAACTTTTGCTAATAATAAAAATTTATTCTCATTTGATAAAGAGATTGAACAAAAAGTATTAAGAATCCCAAATGGAAAGAAACCGAAAAGATTAGTAGATTTAGAAATTATTTATAATCAGCTGAGTGAAAGGTACATTTCACTTATAGAAAAATTAGAAAAAACCATAGAAAATACGAACGAAAAGCTAAAACCATATTACAGTGGTATCGAATTATACAATCAAAAATTAATACAATTTAAAAAAAATTATATAGCCAATTCTCAAAAAGAGAAGGTTATGGAAGAGTATCAGTTTATACATACTTTCTTCAAAGAAAAAGATGCGGATAACACACAAGTTCAAGATTTTTTACTTTCTTTCACTTCATTAAATGAATTAGTCAAAGCATGGAACGAAGATTTTGTAAGAAGAGAAATGTCAGAGATGAGTGCTTTCTTTGATGACATAGATGGTAAAGCGTTAGATAATCAACAAAGAAAAGCAATTGTAGTTGATGAAGATGCGAATTTAATCGTTGCAGGAGCTGGATCAGGAAAAACGTTAACCATATCTGGAAAAGTAAAATATTTAATAGAGAAAAAAGGGGTTAATCCAGAAGATATCTTACTTATTTCTTTCACTCGTAAAGCAGCAGATGAAATGCAAGAACGGATCAAAGAACGTCTCGAACTCGACGTAGAAGTTAGAACGTTTCACAGTATTGGAATGAGAATCATCGGCTCACACACAAAGAATATGCCTGATGTTGAGGATAACCCTGATAAGATAATTAAAGAATACTTTGATTTGAAATTTTATGATGATCACGAACAACTTAAGCGAATAATTGAATTCTTTGGTTACTATTTAAACATTCCTAGGGATTTAGGGGATTTTGTAAATTTAGGAGAATATTATGATCATCATAAACATTTAAATTTTGAAACTTTAAAAAGTAGGTTTGAAGAGCGTAAATATATTGATGAAAACACTGAATTACTCAAAAAGAATAGAACAACAATTAAAGGAGAAAAAGTAAAAAGTTTAGAGGAAGTAATGATTGCTAACTTCTTATTCTTAAATGGTATTGAATACATATATGAAAAAGAATATCAGTTTACAACAGCTAATGAAAAATATAGGCAGTATAAACCTGACTTTTATCTACCAGAATATGATTTATATTTAGAACATTTCGGTATTAACAAGAATAACCGAACACCTTGGTTGAATGAAGTTGAGGAACGTAAGTATTTAGATGGTATGCAGTGGAAAAGAAATTTACACGCTGCTAATCAAACTAATTTGATCGAAACATATTCTTATTATACTAAAGAAGGAATATTGTTAGAGTCACTTAGATATAAGTTACTTAATCAAGGTGTTAAATTTAAGGAAATTGATATTGTTAATATTTTTAATAAAATATATGATACTGAAAAATCAAATCACTTTAATGAATTCATAAAATTTGTGACTTCATTTATTAACCTTTTTAAATCAAATGGTTATAAAGTTGATAAGCTAGATTATTTCATTCGAACTTTAGATAAAGAAAATACTTTCTTTTATAATAGAACAAAGTTATTTCTAGAAATCATACGGCCAATTTATCAATTTTATCAAGATAAACTTGAGCAAAATAATCTTATCGATTTTAATGATATGATCAACATTTCAAGATCAATTATTGAATCAGATGAAATTAAGTTTACATATAAATATATTATCATTGACGAATACCAAGATATTTCAGTTAGCAGATTTAAATTAGTTGAAGAAATTAGAAGGGTTACCAATGCTAAAGTAATGTGCGTGGGTGATGACTGGCAATCAATATATCGTTTTGCGGGTTCTGACTTAGCTTTGTTCACTGATTTTGAAAACTTTTTTGGGTATAGTGAGTTAATGAAGATAGAAAAAACATATAGAAATTCACAAGAATTAATTAATATTGCAGGTAACTTTGTAATGGTTAATGAAAAACAAATAAAAAAGAATTTAGTATCTAAAAAATCTAATAATAAACCGGTTAGAATTTTAGGTCATTCAGGTAAAGATCAAATCTTTAACTCTTTAAAGTATTGTATAGAACAAATCTTCAATAAATTTGGTGACAATGCTGAAATAATGTTGCTGGGAAGAAATAACTTTGACGTTGATTTTATTGGAAAAGAAGAATATAAAGGACAAGGTTTTACACTTAAGAAAAATCATAATAAGAAAACTACAACCGTTATTTATAAAAAATATCCAAAGTTAAAAATATTTTTCTTAACTGTTCACAGGTCAAAAGGATTAGAAGCAGATAATGTAATTATCATAAATGCGACTAATGATTTAATTGGATTTCCAAATAGAATGTCAGATGATCCTATCCTTTCTTTAGTGTTAACCAAGCAAGATGAATTGCATTTTGCGGAAGAAAGAAGATTATTTTATGTGGCTTTAACGCGTACAAAAAATGTTACTTATATTTTAGCTCCAGAATACAGTAAATCAATATTTGTAACAGAATTAATAGAAAGACAAGGATTGGAGTACGAAATAATTAATGGTAATACAAGTATATCTAATAATCCGAGATGTCCGCGCTGTGTTCAAGGATTCTTATTAATAAGAGCAAATAATAGTACGAAACAGGAATTTTTAGGATGTAGTAATTATCCATTGTGTGATTATACCTTAAAGGATATAAGAGTAATTAATAACCAAATAGAATGCCCAAGTTGTAAAAGTTATATGATTTTACGAAAAGGACCAAGGGGAGAATTTTACGGATGTAGTAACTATGCAAGTGGTTATTGTAATAAAATTATACAAATAAATGACATAAAACAACTTATCAAATAATGTTATAAATCTGAATCACAACTGGTATAGTCTTAGTGCTGATTACAGCCATTGGAATTGTACCAGTTTTGAAATTGTATTTACCCTAAATGACATGAAGTATACCGAAAAATGACAAAACGTTCGCCACCTGGTAATAGGAGGAAGAACTCTATAGTTTAGTGTATAAAGAATGTGAAAACTATTATTAAACAAGCCAACCTTGTGCAAACGGGACTGATTTTTAGGGTAGTATTCCGTAGTAGACTTAAACTGCGCAATAAACAACCTCTGTTTTTAGAGGATTTTGTGAAGAATTCATTTAAACAAACGGGTAGAAGTTAAATAAGCTAATCTATAAAGGGGCATAGAACCATAAAGGGTTTATGCCCTTATTCCACAAAAGGCAACGTTCAATATGATTCATTAAATGCCACCATAGTTCATCCAAAGCCGCTATCTTGGTATTTTGTTGTGGTGGAAACCTTTGAATAATCTAATATAAGTTATATTATTCAATCTTTTACGTTCAAATCTAGTTGTGGCGGGTTAGGGTATAATTCATTAACTAGTAGTACTAGAGCTTCGTTCAATTCATATCGTGCAATTTTCCCTTTGTACTCTAAACCACGGATGTAGTCAATAGCACTATCAAGGTTGTCAAAGACGCGATTCTCTTGATTTGGTAATATAGATGTAAGTTGAAGATCATGTAGCCTTTCAAAAAAATTATGGAAGCCCTCTGCTGAAAAAAACTTGTTAAATGACTCTCTCATATCTTTCCTCATGTAGGTAGCATCATTTTCGGGTTGTGTGATTTCTCTTATGGCTTTTATCGCTCCGCCATTCAAGCCCATATAAGAACACGCCTTCTCTACTGAAAATGAAATCTCATCAGTTTCACCGGTGAGATAGCCAACATCTACACTAAAGAAATCTGAAATTAGAATCATAGTATCGTATTTTGGAAAGCCGACTTCTCCATTTTTAATTTTGGCTCCTGTATTCATCCATCTGCTAACATCTTTTTGGCCATAACTAGTTCCATATTTATTGTTTAAGGCTTCAGCAAAGGATGCTTGAGTATATCTGCCTGTATCCATACACTTTTTCAATCTAACTTTCCAGGACATTGCCTTTTCTTTTAATAAGTCATTCATGTTATACGAGACCTCCATTTGAGATGAATTATATACCTTGCGTAAGTCTTGCGCAACCTATGACTACAAGCTATTATTATGAAAGAAACAGTGGGAAAACGAGAAAAGAAACTTTTTTTTGCAAAGGAACGTATTAACATAAAAGAGAAAAAAGGAGGTAAATACTTTATGAGGATGTCTGCCAGAATGATTGGAGAAAAACTGGGAATGACAGTTAAAGAAGTATATTTGCTTGTGAAAGACAAGGACTTCCTCGATGGCGAAGAAGGCAATTGGTCCTTAACGGAACTGGGTAGGCAAGTTGGTGGTCAAGTGAGGCAAAAAGATAATGGAGAGGGAGGGTTCTGTAGACGCACATGGTCAGTTTTATCGTGAGATGAAAAAATAGTCAATAAATTGAAAAAGAAATAATCCAGTTGCAATCATAGCTCTATTTACAACTATAACAATCATCCCCATTGTTGGAGCGATAATTAAAGCAATTCTGGATACAAGCAAATTGCAAGAAATACTAAATCAAATAGTTAAGGGTGATGAATAAAATGGAAAATAACAAAAATGAAAAAGATTATGCCGAATATAACCATGATAACAAAACGGTTAGATTTGGTGGTAAGCCCGCAATTATTGTTTCGGTGTTTGCAGGTGTAACTTTAGCAGGACTTGCTGGAGGAATTACATTCATAATGACTAGAAATCCAGAAGCAACAAAGGAAATAGCAACTAAAGTATTAAAGGAAGTAACAAAACACGCAGCATAAAAACATCATTGACACCTTAGCTTTGAGTGCAAATATACTGGTAATAGTTTGGACATCAAGAGACGATCACTTTTAGAGTGGTCGTATTTCTTATTTGACACATACTGCGCTTTAAAGTTCTTCATTTATAAATGATTTTCCAGCTCCTTTTGAAAAGGAAAAGAAACAGATATTAGGGAATAAATATATTAGAAAATAGTAGTGAGGGAGGGATATGGTATGGAATTTGGAGATTTTCTTAGAAAGAATTATCATTTGGGAGACAAAAGTGTAAAAGATTATATTAGTCGGTTGAACGTGATCCTTAACAAAGGTTTATATAATGGAGAAAAGGAACTTACTCCTTCTTTGATAGCATCTGTTGATAGGGAGTATCCAGAAGACTCTCATTATCGCCTCACACTTAAACGATATATTGAATTCCAAAACAAACAGAAAGAAAATAGAGGAGGAAAAAACTATGGGTGAAAGATTTTCTAATGTTGATTGGCATTGTGATCGTTGCAATGCATATTTAAATGGTCAGTCAGGGTTTGATGATCATAAGTATATTTGGAAATGTACAGATTGTGGTCATAAAAATAGCATTTCTGCATCTAATGTGTATGAATCCGAAGAAGATTACAGAAATAAGAATAATTGGTGATTATAGCAACATTGATTGCCATAAGTTCATGAATTTGACTAATTGCCTAAGAACTTGCGGAATGTTCAGTAAACTTCGGTCGAGAAGTTGTTGTTACTTTCGTGTGATAATAGAAAACTAAAGCATGCTGTTAAGGGAAATTGTATTATAAATAGATGTTTTTAATGCAATACAAATAAGGACTGCAACAGTCCCCTAGTCTGCAATAACCGTGGAAATTGTTTTAGATTATTTTGTAAGATTTTACTGGCTTGCTTTGCTGCGCATTACAAATTTACTGTTCAATTAATGCTGGTAGTCCCACTTTCTGTTATTATTACGGAAAGTTTAACAAAAGCTTAATGCCTAGGTAGAAATAGGAGGATTAGGGCTTTTCAATTTAATATCTCTAAAGTTAAATAGCAAAACTTCTTTCTCAGTTCAAATATATAAAAATTGATTAAATTTTCTGAATATGTTTTAATGAAAATATGAAAGCAGTCTTTCTAAATGTCCTCCTTTTTTGGGGACACCCTTTGATTTTTTGGCGGCTAATTTTTAGCCAGCGGGAATTTTATTAAATTTTAACTCTTTGGAGTTTAGGATAATACATGATTTTTGGTGTGTATTTCTAAGAACCAAAGAGTTTTTTGTATTTTAACCAGTATTATATCTGCAATTTTTGAAAGGAGTAATGATAATCGTGAAAGATTTAGAAGCTTATCCAGAGGTATTAAATGTAGAAGATATCCAGATTATTTTAGGAATTGGAAGAAGACAAGCCTATCAGCTAGTCTCCTCCCAACAGTTTCATTCAGTTAGGATTGGAAAAAGAATCAAAATTCTAAAGAAAGTATTTGTTAATTGGCTTTATGGAAATTAGAAAAAAATAGGTTTGCAATATTTGTGATTTCTGAATTAATTTAATATATTTGAGGTGGCATACATGTCACATCTCAAATATGAGATGTGCTTTTTTAAGCACTCTCTTCTATAAAGTTAGGAGAGATTGAAGTGAGAGGATCAATAAAGAAGAACGGAATTAGTTGGTATTATGTATTAGACCTTGGAAAAGATGAAAAGGGCTCAAGGAAACAAAAAAAGAAAAGGGGGTTTAAAACTAAAAAAGAAGCTGAGAAAGCTTTGGTTGAAGCCATTAATTCAATAAATAAGGGTACTTATATTGAACCTACTAAAATGACATATAAAGACTATTTAGAGCAATGGTTTAACACAAAGAAAAACAGTATCGGAGCTCAATCAGTCGTAGTATATGAGAATTGCTTACGAAAAAGAATAAAACCAAAACTTGGCCATATCACATTATCAAAATTATCATCCATTCACATTCAATCCTTTATTGACAATTTGTATGATGAAGGTTTAAGTAGTTGTACGATTAAAAAGTATTTTGAGATTATAAGAAATTCATTAGAACATGCTGTGGACTTTAATTTAATTAACAATAACGTGGCTATAAAAGTTAAACTTCCGAGAACTAGTTATTCGGAAATGAAAGTATGGAACAATGATGAAGTAAATCAATTCTTAAAAGTTGCCAAAACAGATTACTGCTATATTGTATTTAAATTAGCATTGGCCACTGGTTTACGGCAAGGTGAAATACTCGGGTTAAGATGGAAAGACGTGGATCTTGAAAAAGGTTTCTTAAGTATTAAGCAAACATTAAGTCATGACGGTAAAAGTTTTAAACAAGGTGCAAAAACAAAAACCAGTAAGCGAACCGTAGATCTATCCAAGTCGACTATAAAGGCTTTAAAGGAACATAGGTTACTAATTGAAAAAGAGAAAGAAACCCTTGGTCCAATTTATAAAGACTTTGATTTAATTGCATGCACCCACCACGGATCTCCACATAATGCATCTAACATAAGAAGAAGTTTCAATAGAATAATTCAACTTGCCAAGGTACCTAAAATTCGTTTCCACGATTTAAGACATACTCATGCAACACTTTTACTATCAAAAGGAGTAAATATTAAAGTAATATCAGAAAGACTAGGACATAGTAATATCAAAGTTACTTTGGATACGTATTCACATGTCCTTCCCACCATGCAAGAGGAAGCAGTTCGGAAAATTGATGAAATCTTCGAATAAAGCGCCTTGTGACCAAAGCGTGACCAAATTGACATTTTGACTCACCATATAGAATTCGTTCGAATTTATAAAAAACAAAAACCCCTTATATATCAAAGGGTTTGGATGTTAATGTATGGTGGAGACTAGCGGGATCGAACCGCTGACCTTTTGGCTGCCAGCCAAACGCTCTCCCAGCTGAGCTAAGCCCCCATTTCTGTCCTAACAAATGAATTATATATTTTTAGAAAATAAGCCGCAAGCTTTTTTGGTTAATTTTGCATAAATATATTCTCCATTCTAACAATAAAGAAAGATATCAACAAGCTTTGTCCAAATCGGATAAAGCTTTTACATGAGGCTTTCTTACCTGTAAAAAACAGTAATTTAAATTGGTATAGACAACTAGTCCTAGGACTACGAAGGACTTAAGTTCTGTTTTAACAGCATGTGACAGGAACCTCCTTTTTTCTACCGAAAAGTGTCAAAGAAAGAAAGCGCTACCAAAAAAAGAGGAGGCTAGAAAATTGAACACATTTAAAATGATTCGATTTTTAATTTTAGCTGCTGTATTGACCGTTCCGTTATTCAGCGGATTGGGAAAGAGTGCTTCTGTTTCTGCCGAACAAGGTAAAAGCGGACATTTAATCATTGCACAGAACATTCCACAGTTAGATGATGAAATCAAGGGAGAAACCTTTGACCTTTCAGCTTTATTAGCTTATGAAAATGGTAAATATGTTGAAGTGAAAGAAAATCTTAAATGGGGATCTTTAAATAA
This sequence comes from Fictibacillus arsenicus, assembly GCF_001999465.1. Taxonomy (GTDB): domain Bacteria; phylum Bacillota; class Bacilli; order Bacillales; family Fictibacillaceae; genus Fictibacillus; species Fictibacillus arsenicus. The sequence continues at coordinate 417,018 of NZ_MQMF01000001.1, read as the reverse complement.
AAATGTAGCATCCGTTTCAGATGATGGTGTCGTTACCTTAAGCGGCAAAAGCGGAAAAACATTTATTTTTGTCACGAATGGAAAATCTTACGACAGAATCGGTATACATGTTAAACATGGTGAAGCAAATTTTGACAAACAAAAAGGGCAGGAATATGACATCATTTCAAATGCTGTACGTTCTATGTCAGTGAAAGAAAAAGTCGGCCAGATGTTAATGCCAGATTTCCGTAACTGGAATGGCCAGCCTGTTACAGAAATGAATGAAGAGATTAAAGAGCTAGTTAAGAAATACCATCTTGGCGGAGTTATCCTGTTTCGCGAAAATGTTGTAACCACAGAACAAACGGTAAGGCTTGTTGATGAGTATAAAAAGGCAAATGAAGATTACGGCTTACTCCTTTCAATCGACCAAGAAGGAGGAATTGTGACACGTTTGCAGAGTGGTACCGATTTCCCAGGAAATATGGCGCTTGGTGCAACAAGATCAACAGAACTGGCGGAATCTGTCGGACATGCAATCGGATCAGAGCTCCATTCACTAGGAATCAATATGAATTTAGCACCTGTCTTAGATGTGAACAACAATCCTGATAACCCGGTTATCGGAGTGCGTTCTTTCGGTGAAGATCCACAGCTTGTTGCTGACTTAGGAACCGCTTATACAAAAGGATTGCAAAATTCAGGCATGGCTGCAACTGCTAAGCACTTTCCAGGTCACGGAGATACTGCAACTGATTCACATTTAGGACTGCCTTCTGTCCCGCATGATAAAGAGCGTCTATTAGAAGTAGAACTTTATCCTTTTCAGCAGGCAATGAATGAAGGAATAGATGCAATAATGACTGCGCATGTCACTTTCCCTAAGATTGACCCAACAACAGTTATTTCAAAAAAGGACGGAACAGAAATTGCGCTGCCTGCAACATTGTCATACGAAGTCCTAACAAACTTAATGAGAAATGAAATGGGATTTGATGGTGTGATTTCTACTGATGCATTAAATATGAAAGCAATTGCAGATCACTTTGGTCCAGTTGATGCTGTAATTCGAGCGGTAAACGCTGGTACAGATATTATCTTAATGCCTGTAGGGTTAGAGGAAGTAGCTTCTGGATTATATGAAGCAGTAGAAAAGGGTGAAATTACTGAAGAAAGGTTAAATCAGTCTGTTGAAAGGCTGCTGACATTAAAAGCGAAGCGCGGAATCTTCAAACAAGTGACAGAGACACCAGTGGAAGAAAAGATCGAACATGCTGAAGAAGTGGTGGGTAACATCACTCATAAAGAAACTGAATTAGAAGTTGCCCGCAAATCGATTACTTTAGTGCAAAACAATGGCTTGTTGCCTGCTGATAAAAATAACTTAGATTCTATTGTAGTTATAGGGAACACATATAGTGATAGTCTACAAAAAGCTCTAGCTGTTCATCACTCATCAGTTGAATTGATCAAATCCACACAGCCTCTAAGTGAAGCGCAATTAACAAAGGTAAGAAATGCTGATTTAGTAGTGCTCGGAACATACACATTCAATGTATCTGGCCGTTCGCCATCATCTCCTCAAATGCAGATGGTAAATCAAGTTATTCAGGCTGCGCCTGATAAAACTGTTGCTGTAGGAATTAGAAATCCATATGACATTATGGCTTTTCCTGAAGTTACTTCTTATATCACTCAGTACGGTTTTAGAGATGCAAGTTTCAAAGCTTCGGCAGAAACGATCTTTGGTCTAAACAACCCTTCAGGAAAACTTCCAGTAACGATTTATAGAGATGCTGATACTGTACTTTATCCATTTGGACACGGTTTAAGTTATTAATAGAGGAGGAATGTCGAGATGAAAAAATGGGGATTGTTTTTAACAGTTTTAGCTCTGGTTATAAGTATGCTCCCTGGTACACAAATTTTGAACGCAACGAAGGGTGAAAGCTTTCAGCATAGGCAAAACTTTAAGACTGGTCTTGAAATGCTGATGAGTAATCAGGTATCCCTTTTAGAAGGTAAAAATGTAGGCTTGATCACAAATCCAACAGGTGTTGACCGGGATTTGAACAGTATAGTTGATGTGCTGTACAATCACCCGGACATCGAATTAAAGGCGTTATACGGTCCCGAACATGGAGTAAGAGGAAGTGCCCAGGCGGGTCAGTACGTTGAGTTTTATACAGATCCCAAAACAGGACTTCCTGTATATAGCTTATATGGGAAAACAAAAAAGCCAACTCCTGAAATGCTTGAAGGTATAGATGTATTGGTTTTTGATATCCAAGATGTAGGTACTCGATTCTATACATACATCTATACGATGGCATATGCGATGGAAGCTGCTAAGGAAAACAATATTCCATTTGTTGTATTAGACAGACCTAATCCGCTTGGTGGAGAACAAGTAGAAGGACCAGTATTGGATCCATCATATTCATCGTTTGTAGGTCTTTACCCCATCCCATTAAGACACGGGATGACGGTTGGTGAGCTTGCGAAATTATTCAATGAAGAATTCCAAATCGGTGCTGATTTGGAAGTTGTTGAAATGAAAGGCTGGAAGAGATCTTGGACATATGAGGACAGCGGACTCGAATGGGTGCTTCCTTCTCCAAATATGCCTACAAAGGATACAGCTATCACTTATCCAGGTGCAGCCTTAATTGAAGGAACGAATGTTTCAGAAGGAAGAGGAACTACGAAACCTTTTGAGTTGATCGGAGCTCCTTTTATAAATGGGGATGATCTTGCTAAAGCATTAAACGAACAAGCACTTCCAGGAGTGAAGTTCCGTTCCGCATCTTTCATACCATCATTTTCAAAACATGTAGGTAAACTATCTCATGGAGTAGAAATACACGTAACTGATGAAAAGTTATTCCAGCCTGTACTTACTGGAATTACATTAGTGAAAACGATTCATGACATGTACCCTCAAGATTTTGCTTTCCGTGCTGAAGACAGTGCAGGAAAATCTTTCTTTGATTTATTAATCGGAAATGGATGGGTAAGGGATGCAATAGAATCTGGAAGTTCTGTAGAGGAGATCGTAAACCGCTACCAAGATGAATTAAATGATTTTAAAGAAATCAGACAGAACTATTTGCTTTATTAATAAAAGGGAGCTAAGGCTAAACGCTTGGCCTTAGTTTTTTTATTTGAATTTTCTGACTGGTATAGACAACTAGTCATAACAATGATACGCTTGGCATAAAGTGATAAAGGGGAGTGGACATGAAGCCAAAAGTATTATTGCATGGAGGTTATATAGATGAGTATGGCTCATTCGTTAAGCAAGGATATCTTCTGATTGAAAATGAAAAAATTAAATACGTTGGCGGATTGAATCCATTAACAGATGACGAAGAAGCAGAAACTTATGAGATGCCCTCAGGTTCGATTATGGTTCCGGGTATGATCGACCTTCATATTCATGGAGTGTTAGGTGCAGATGTCATGGATGGAACAGAGGAAGCTTTATCAATTATGGCAAAAGCCTTGCCTGCTGAAGGAACTACTTCATTCTTGGCGACAACGATGACGGAAAATCCTCTTCATATTGAAGAAGCATTAACTCAAACTGCATCATTTATAGAAAAACAAAAACCAGGATCAGCTGAGATTGCTGGAATTCACCTGGAAGGGCCATTTATTTCTCCAAAGCGGGCAGGTGCTCAGCCAAAAGGGTTTATAGAAATGCCAAATGTAGAACGGTTTAGACAGTGGCAGGATAAAGCCCGAAACCAGATCAAGTTAGTGACACTTGCTCCAGAAATGGAGGGAGGTCTGGAGTTCGCTTCTTATTTATCCAGCAATGGCATAATAGCTTCAATTGGTCATAGTGATAGCACTTTTGAAGAAGTAAAAGAAGGAATAAAATACGGCATCTCTCACGTTACACATCTATTTAATGGGATGAGAGGTATGCATCATCGTGACCCTGGTGTAGCCGGTGCTGCACTTATTCAAAAGGAACTATCCGTAGAAATGATTGTTGATGGTGTACATGCAAGCCCGGAAATGACTAATCTCGCATACCATTCAACAGGACCAGACCGTACAGTTCTCATTACAGATTCGATGCGTGCTAAAGGTTTGGGTGAAGGTACTTATACGTTAGGCGGTCAGCAAGTAACTGTGAAAAACGGAAGAGCTTATTTAGCAGATGGAACACTTGCAGGCAGTATTTTGAGCATGAATGATGCAGTAAAGAACATGATGAAGTTTACGAACTGTTCCATAGCAGATATAGTAAAAATTACAAGTGTAAACGCTGCGAAAGAATTAAACATTTACGACAAAAAGGGAAGCCTGTCAAAAGGAAAAGATGCTGATATAACCGTTTTAACAGATGATTATGATGTGTTCATGACTTTTTGTCGAGGAGAACTTGCGTACCGGCGAAAGGAGGAGAAAGTTTGAAACTAATTTCGGTTTCAGATGAAGAAGAACTTAGCAGAATAGCGGCAGAGATTTTATTTACAAAAGTAAAGTCTGCTAAAAGATTAGTTCTTGGCCTCGCAACCGGTAAAACACCACAAGGCATGTACCGCTACCTTTCAAAATATAGTAAAGAATATAAGCAAAGTTATACGCATATACACACTGTTAATCTGGATGAGTACGTGGGATCCACAACGTACCATACATACATGGAGGAGCACTTATTCCAACATATTGATATTCCTAATGACCAAACTCATATTCCAGATGGTGAGGCAGCTAGTTTAATAGAAGAATGCAGCAGGTATGAACAAATGATCAAAGAGCTTGGTGGAATAGATCTGCAAGTGTTAGGTATTGGAGAAAATGGCCATATCGGTTTTAATGAACCGGGTACCAGTTTTGATGCTAGAACACATGTTGTACAGCTTACAGACTCCACGCTAAAAGCAAATGCTAAATACTTTGTTGACAGTAAACAGCCTAAACAAGCGATTACCATGGGAATTGGAACAATACTGGAAAGCAGGGAAATACTCCTGCTAGCAATCGGTGAGAGAAAAGCGAATGCTGTAAAAGAGCTTTTTAAAGGATCATTAAATGAAGAAATACCTGCAACAGCATTAATAAACCATACAAATGTTACAGTGCTTGCGGATAAAGGTGCTAGAAAGCTTTTAGATAAGGAGAGTTGACCCATTTTTATGATTGATAAAACATCACCCCTGCCACTTTATTTTCAGATAGAAGAGGCGATCAAGCAGAAGATCGATAAAGGAGAATGGGAGTCTGGCAGCATGATCTCCTCTGAAAGAGAATTTGCTGAGAATTATGAAGTAAGCCGAATGACTGTTCGTCAAGCCATCAACAATCTGGTCAATGACGGATATTTAACAAGGCGCAAAGGTAAAGGCACTTTCGTTTCTGGTAAAAAAATTGAGCAAAAATTATTAGGACTTACGAGTTTTACAGAAGATATGAAAGCAAGAGGTTATAAACCTGCATCAAAGTTAGTATCCTTTCAAAAAGTTGAAGCAAATCACAAGCTAGCCAAAGCACTGGACATCTCACAAAACGAAGAAGTTTACGAGATTAAGCGTGTTCGTCTTGCGAACGATATTCCGATGGCAATCGAAACAACTTTTGTGCCTGTACAGCTTATCTATTTAAATGAGATTCATATAAAAGAAGGCTCCTTGTATTCACAGGTCGAGAATGCAGGCTTCCATATAGATTATGCAACTCAAAGTTTAGAAGCTTCCATTGCCCGAGAGGCGGAAAGTGAGATTCTGGAGATTGCCAAGGGCGCACCTGTGCTGCTGATTCAAAGGCAGACGTATTTAACTACTGGGAAACCGCTTGAAGTGGTTCATTCAGTGTACCGTGGTGACCGATACAAATTTATGATCGATATGAAGCGCTAATGCGTTTTATATAAAAAAATGAAAGCGTTTACGTGAAGGGGGAAGGAAAAATGGGGAAAGAGCAGCAAATGGCTCACAGCATCATTGAAAAGCTGGGTGGCGCATCCAACATCCAGACTTTGATGCATTGTATGACAAGAATTAGGGTGAATTTACATGACCCGTCAAAAGCAGATCTTGCAGGTTTGAAAGATGTGGATGGTGTTTTAGGTGTCGTTGAAGATGATACATTGCAGATCATCGTAGGTCCTGGAATCGTTAACCGTGTCACACTTGCTATGAGTGAAGAAACGGGTATGAACATCCATTCGGTTGAGGATGAAACAAACCCGATGGACCTTGAGCAGATGGCTCGTATGAATAAAGATGCCATTAATAAGAAAAATGCTACGCCTTTTAAACAATTTTTAAGAAAGATTGCAAGTATCTTCATTCCGTTAATTCCTGCTATCGTCGCTTCAGGTTTGATTGCCGGGATTACAAACGTTGCGATAAGAATGGATGCAGATCCAGAATCTGCACTTATACAAATGTTAAGCTTGATTGGCTGGGGTGTTTTTAGTTATCTAGCCGTTTTTGTAGGGATTAACACGGCCAAAGAATTTGGAGGAACACCTGCATTAGGTGGTGCAGCTGGGATATTGATCATCAACCCGGGTCTTGCAAATATTACTCTTTTTGGCGATCCGCTTGTAGCTGGACGGGGCGGTTTAATCGGAGTAATGCTTGCAGCTGTATTTATTGCCTTTTTAGAAAAGCGAATCAGAAAGTTTGTTCATCCATCAATTGATATCATTGTTACACCTACACTTGCGTTATTAATTACTGGTTTTGCTACACTCTTTGTTCTTCAGCCTGTAGGAGGCTTCTTGTCAGACCTGATCACTAAAGGATTATTGAATTTAATTGATATTGGCGGTATTTTCTCTGGACTTATTTTAGCAGGTACATTCTTGCCATTAGTTGTTACAGGACTGCACCAAGGTTTAACTCCAGTTCACATGGAGCTAATCAACACGATAGGAGATGACCCCTTATTGCCGATCCTGGCAATGGGCGGTGCCGGTCAAGTAGGTGCTGCGTTTGCGATCTACTTTAAAACGAAGAATCAAAGACTTCGTAAAGTAATCAAAGGCGGTCTGCCTGTTGGAATGCTTGGTATCGGTGAACCGTTGATCTTTGGAGTCACACTTCCGCTTGGCCGTCCGTTCTTAACAGCATGTTTAGGGGCTGCAGTGGGCGGAGCATTCCAGGCATTCTATGAAGTTGCTACAATTGCGATCGGTGTATCTGGAATACCACTAGTGTTCTTAGTGAATCCAAATGAAATGGTACTTTATCTAGTAGGTTTAGTCATTGCTTACGTCTTCGGATTCTTGTTCACATGGACGTTTGGATTTAAAGAAAGCATGGCAAAAGACATCTAACCAGGAGTGAATGATCTTTGTGTTATGGTATATCCATTTATTTAAGTGAACCGGATTCTCTTAATAAAGACTGGATTCAGAAGGCAGCTAAAAATGGTTTTCAGTACATTTTCACTTCTCTTCATATTCCAGAAGAAGAGGGATTCTCTTTTGTTGAAAAGGTGAAATGGCTGGGGAAAACAGCACAGGATGTTCATATGGAAATTATGGCTGATGTTTCGCCAGCTTCACTTGAACGGCTCGGTCTTACGTTTGAGGAACTCCCTCTATTAAAAGATTGGGGCATTTCTGGAGTCAGGATGGATTATGGGTTTACAGCTAAGCAGATTGCTTGGCTGTCCCATTCTTTAAAAATTGGATTGAATGCCAGTACTGTCGATGAAGCTCAGCTTGCAGAATTGCTGAATGAGGGACTCCTGCCAAATCAATCGGAGGCATGGCATAATTTTTATCCGAAACCGTTCACCGGTATTTCTAAGCAAGCTTTAAAAGATCGGAATGAATTGTTTCATCGTTTTGGAATAAGGACGATGGGATTTGTTCCGGGAGACGATCGATTAAGAGGACCTTTACATGAGGGGCTTCCAACGATAGAGGACCATAGAGGAATTTCCGCTATTGAAGCAGCACTCGAACTTCGTGCACTTGGCACGGATAAAATTTGTATTGGAGACCCAAGCCTTACAGAAGAGACTGCAAAAGGGTTCAGCTTTTTAGCAGATGATATCGTTCCTATTCACGCTTCTTTTAATAGAGGGTATGAGCATTTTTGGAACAGCATCCATACGAATAGGCTGGATGCGGCAGAATGTGTAATACGGTCTGTAGAATCGAGGGGTATGGACAAAGTCTATGAACAAGATCCTTCTTCTGTTGATATGTTCGGGAAAGGCTGGATTACAGTGGATAACAAACTGTATGGAAGATATGCAGGCGAACTTCAAATTTGTTTAAAGAGCCTTCCAGCAAATCCAAAAGTGAATAAAGCTGGCCATGTAAGAAAGGAAAGCGAGTCGCTTCTAAAATGGATCGGTAGCGGACAGAAGTATATTTTCTTAGATTAGCAGATCAAGAGTTGTAAATAAATACCGAAGGGAGAACGTGATGGATATAACAAAATTGGCTACAGAAAAAAGAAACCCAGACACAATAAATATTGACGAACTTTCAACGTTAGAAGTGGTCAAAAAAATACACGAAGCAGATCTAGGCGTAGCCAGCTGTATTACCCCGGTATTATCTGAAATTGGAACGGTTGCAGAAAAAGTGGTCGAAGCTTTTGAAGCTGGCGGCAGGCTGATCTATATCGGTGCAGGTACAAGCGGCAGACTCGGTGTATTAGATGCATCAGAATGTCCTCCGACATATGGAACGGATCCAAATTTGGTTGTTGGTCTTATTGCTGGAGGAGATTATGCCCTTCAGCATGCTATTGAAGGAGCAGAAGACGATTTTGATCTTGGTAAGAAAGATTTACAAAAAGTAAATGTAACTAAAAAAGATGTTGTTGTAGCAATCGCTGCATCAGGAAGGACTCCTTATTGTCTTGGCGCAATGGAATATGCAAAGAATCAAGGAGCGTTCACAGCTGCAGTGGTTTGTTCTCTTCATTCTCCTATGGAACATGCTGCAGATACGAGCATTACGGTTGTTACAGGACCTGAAGTGGTAACAGGCTCAACTCGTATGAAGGCAGGGACTGCACAAAAACTGGTCCTTAACATGATCAGTACAACAAGTATGATCAAATGGGGAAAAGTGTACAGCAATCTTATGGTTGATGTTCAGCCTACAAATGCAAAGCTGAAACAACGTGCCAAAAATATCATTATCGAGGCTGCTGGAGTATCAGAAAAGGAAGCAGAACAAGCATTAAAAGAACAGGATGGAAACACGAAGGCAGCTATCTTTCAGTTAGTAACTGGTGTTTCACCAGATGAAGCAAAAAAACATCTCGAACAGCAAAATGGAAGATTAAAAGAAGCAATCAAAAACTACACTCAAAAGTGAAAGGGGTAGGTTGTGATGTTGGGATTTTTACAGCGTATTGGCCGTGCACTAATGCTGCCGATTGCCGTTCTTCCGGCAGCGGGATTGATTTTGCGTTTTGGCCAGGATGATTTATTAGGTATACCTTTTTTAGCTGCAGCAGGTAATGCAATTTTTGGTCACTTGGCATTAATATTTGCGATCGGGGTTGCAGTAGGACTTGCAAAAGACGGAAACGGTGCAGCAGGGCTTGCTGGTGCCATCGGATACTTTGTTTTAACAGAAGGAGCAGTAAAGTTTGCAGAAGTTAACCTTGGCTTCGAAGGCAAGTTTGACATGTCCGTTCTCGGAGGTATTCTGGCAGGGGTTGTAGCAGGGCTCTTATATAATAAATTTTCTAATACGAAGCTCCCGGAATGGTTATCTTTCTTCGGCGGAAAACGGTTTGTACCGATTGTTACAGCAGGTGCGATGGTCGTTCTCGCGTTAGTTTTTGGTTTCATCTGGCCTTATATTCAAATGGGGTTAGAAAATGTCGGTACATGGATTACAAGTGCTGGAGCTATTGGAGCAGGAATTTTCGGGTTTTTTAACCGTTTATTAATACCGCTCGGGCTGCATCACGTTCTAAATAGTTTCTTATGGTTTGTTTTCGGTGAATTTACTGGTGAAAACGGCAAAGTAGTTACAGGTGACTTGGCGAGATTCTTTGCGGATGATCCAAAAGCAGGATTCTATATGGCAGGATTTTTCCCTGTAATGATGTTCGGACTGCCGGCAGCTTGTTTTGCAATGATCAGTGCAGCGAAGAAGCATCGTAAGAAGGCAGTTGCTGGAATGCTTGGCAGTATGGCGCTTACATCCTTTGTTACAGGTATTACTGAGCCGATCGAATTTGCTTTTATGTTTTTATCACCGCTTCTATATGTTATCCATGCTGTATTAACAGCTGTATCCATGTCAGTAGCTGTATTGTTTGACATCCATCATGGATTCACATTTTCTGCAGGAGCGATCGACTATTTCTTAAATATCGGAAAAGCTCAAAATGGTTGGGTTTTACTTCCGATCGGAGCCGTATACTTTGCAGTGTATTATGTAATCTTCCGTTATTTGATCGTAAAATTAGATCTTAAAACACCAGGAAGAGAAGATGAAGATACAATCGTAGCCGAAGCAGCAGCAACGGGTACAGCAGCCGATTCCAAGTATGATACGGCGGCAGAAGCATACCTTGCAGCATTAGGCGGCAAAGAGAACATTGTACAACTTGATAACTGTATTACTAGATTACGACTGCAGATTAAAGATATTAGTAAAGTAGATGAAGGTGCTCTGAAAAAAGCTGGATCCAAAGGGTTAATAAAACTTAATAATCAAAACATCCAAGTAGTTGTGGGAGCAGAAGTTGAGCCAATTGCAGACAGTATGAGAGAGAAGCTGTAATAAAAAGAAAACACCGTTCCCAAAGGAATGGTGTTTTTTTCGATTAAGCGTTCCAATAACCACTTACAGGTACGTTCGCTGAAGATCCGTATGGGTATAGACATGGATACGAATACACGCAGCAATTTCCGCTGTACGAAACGGCTCCGACAATAATGAGCAGTACGAATAGTACCACATAAAGCGTAAAGCTATCAGAACAGTACTTTCTCGACGACATGGTTTCACTCCTCTTCTTGCACTATGAGAAGCCGGTTTCTCTCCTCATCCCATTTTATGCAGAAAGGATAAGCATAGAAACGTGATAGATGCGGATTTATAGAAACCGAAATGTCAGTTTGGAAGATTACTTGTAAGCTTCATCTAGAATGATATATAGATAGTCTGCTAACTCGCCTTTAGAGAACATGGTTACTTCATAAACACCGCCGATATCGTTCCATACAAAAGCGGTGTCTGTATCTGTTGTTTCTTCAACATCTGTTGGCAGTCCAGCTAATTCAAGTGCCTTTGTTTTATCATCATCAAATAAAATCTCTTCATCTATTACAGAATAAACAAGACGAGCGGCTTTCCCTTCAACAAATGTAACAGCATACTTTTCGTTTTGGTAATAGTGAACAACAGCCGGAACAAAGTTTGACGTTCCAGAATAACGAAATTTAATTTTTTCAGTTCGTACGGGTTCACCCCACATACTGCTGACTTCTTTTTCCGAAAGGTTTGTCATTTCACTTGCAACAAATTGGTGATGGCTAGTTAAGTAATCTTTTGCTTCTTCAGACTGATTTTCGCTCGAAGCATCTTCTTCTGAAGTATTTTCTGCATCATTAGCTGCAGCAGTTTCTTCTGCTTCTTCATCACCTGAAGCGGCAGGCTGAGAAGATTCATTCTTATCATATTCTGCTTTCGTCTCAGCAGTTGCCTGATCTTTCGGTTTATCATCCTTAGAACAAGCTGAGATGGTTAAAAGCACAGCACATATTAATAGTATTATTTGTTTTTTCATTGTAGATCCCTCATTATGTATTTCGATTTTTTGGTTCTTTTCAAAAAGAATGTTACTTATGAGTTCTTTCTTCCACTTCATTGATAAGTTGATAGGAGTGGAAGGTGCGAGACTCCTGCGGGACCAGCGGGACAGGTTAGACTCCTAACGGCGCAAAGCGCCAAGGAGGCTCACCGCACGCCCCGCGGAAAGCGAAGCACCTGAAACGGAAATCAACACTTTCAAGAGCAACAAAGTTCAGCGAAAACAGCCTTTTTATAAAATAGACAACAATAATGTTAACAAAAGAAAAAGTAAATTGAAAATGAAAAGTTTGGCAGATTAATAAACATTTACGATTGGAGAATAGATGACATGTAAGTTGATCATAATCATAAAATAATGTTAACGAAGAAACTAAATGATGAAGACATAGCAATTATATCAGCTTATATCGAACAAAAACCATGGAAATATTTCATTTTGTTAACAAATCATCTACAATAATAGTAGACATTCACCAAAAGAGCGAAATGATGAAAGGCAGGTGTGGTGGAGGATGCAATATATTGTCTATGATTTAGAAATGACTAACCGTTTGTCTGAAATTATTGAGATTGGTGCAATTCGTATGAAGGTAATAAATGGAGAACTTATGCTTCTTGATACGTTTCAATCCTTTGTTCAGCCGAAGATGGATAAATTAAATACACGTATCACAAACCTAACAGGCATAACAAAAAAGGACTTAATTTCCGCTCCTTCTTACACTGAAGCCGTTGATAGCTTTCGAGCATGGATAGGCTTAGAAGACTATTATTTATGCTCCTGGGGACCTGAGGATAAATGGGCTTTCATAACAGATTCTACTTACCATCAGACAGATATTGAATGGATTATTAATCACAATGATCTGCAATTCCATTTCAGTATGATGCATGATAGTGAAAAAGGTTTTCGCTATGGATTATCACGTGCACTTCAAACATTGGACCTTTCCTATGTGGGAACTAAGCATCGCGCGTTAGATGACGCAATTAATACAGCTAAGATCCTTCAAAAGATTTTCAATAATGTAGAGTTTACAATGAATCCGGCTTCATATATGGAATCTAAACTCTTTGAACCTGAAAAACTAGTATATAAGACAAAAGCTGAAGAGGAAATCTCCCCGTTTGCTTCTTTATCAAAGTTATTTAACTAAAGTAATTACAACAATTTGCGTGAACTTGTAAAAAGTGTAAGTTGACAAAAGAATTAATTATAGGACTTTGTTCCTGAAAATACGACTGATTTCGACAAAAGGTATTAGGTATAATGGGTTAAAATCCATATAAAGTAAGATATGTCGTCATTTGACGAATTGTTTTTGTAGGAAAATGACCTTAGTTTCGATAATAATGATAGTGGGGGGTGTTTATTGGTGAACACTACATATTACATTACCAATAAAAATAATCAGTTGCTGGAGTTACTAAATACGATTGATTATTGCTTGAGTGATGCGCGGCTAGAAGAAGTGGATAAAATCATACGTCTTAAAGAAGAACTGTTAGCAAACGATGGAATACATATTACTCCGGAACAAATGAATAACATCATTTCTTTGTTACTATCATTTGTTCCTATGACTGTTAAAGAAGTAGGATGAAAATTTAATACGGCAACACCAAAGGGACCTCCGGCGAAGAGGTTCTTTTTTTATGTATACTTTTTACTTTTTCGAACACGACCTGTCGGCTTTGGGGGTTACTTCAATTTTTATGGTAAAAAAATTAACATTTTTATATACTTATAGTAGAAATTAGAATTTTTTGATAGTTTAACTTAATTATCGAGGAGACTAAAGTATGTTTCGGATAGAAGATCAAACAGAGATTAACACATTATTTAATGGATTTCTCGATATGATGTTTTTAATGAAAGTAGTGGATAAAGGAAAGAGATTTCAATATGCAGCAGCAAATGATTCAGCTCTTAAGTATGCAGGCATCAACAGAGATGTTATTGGCAAGTTTATGGATGAGGTACTTGATAGGGCGCTAGCAGAAGAACTGCAAGCGGTTTATGAACAAACCGTATTCTCAGAAGAATCGATTCAGTTTGAAACAGAAACTTTCCAAGATGGCATGCGCCAAACTGCCGTGACAAATTTAACTCCTATACATAATCAGCGTGGCGAGTGCACCCATTTATTAGCATCTGTTAAAGACATTACTGAAACAAAGATCATCGCAGAAAAATTAGAAAGATCTGAAGAACAATATCGTATTCTTTATGCAGAACAAAAAAATGCTGAATCTTTGCTTATCGGCCAAAAACTAATTTTGGAGATGATTGCGAAAGGAAGCAGCTTGCAGGATGTATTTAAAGCTATTTCTTTAAATTTCGAAGCAGCGATGCCGCAATCAGAAGTTTGCATTCACTTGGCTAATGAGCGGGATAAGAGACTTGAGTATGTATACTCAGCTAATCTGTCTGAATCATTCATTCAAGATATTCATCAGATTGAAATAAGTTCTGCTGAGGAGAGTTGCGGCAGAGCGGCGTTTACATACCAGCCAGTTATTTTAATGGACATAGAGAAGGAATTAAAAAATGATAAAAAGAAACGAATGGCTTTGCAGCATGGGGTAAGAGCCTGCTGGAGCAATCCGATTCTTTCATCTTCAAATCAGCTGCTTGGAATCTTAGCTGTATACTTTAATGCACCCTCTTCGCCTGATGAAAAAGATTGGGGAACAATGGAAGCGTTTACGCATCTCGCAGGTTTAGCGATTGAACAAAAGCAAAAAGAAGAGGCGCTTCGAAAAAGTGAAGCTAAATTCAGAGCAATGACTGAGAATGTAACTGACCTTATCGTTACACTTGATATGAGCGGAAAGGTCAAATATACATCGCCTTCTTACAAGCTTATTTTTGGAGCAGATGCCAATCTGGGGAACTCTTTTCTGACTTATACACATCCTGAAGATATTCCTGCAGTATCAGAAAAATTTAGAATTCTTTTAAAAGATAAAAAGCCGTCAGAAGTGCAGTTTCGTTACCTTCACGCTAGTGGGCATTACGTCACGATTGAAGCTAGAGCCATGCCAGTGCTGAAAGAATCAGGAGATATTGAGAACATTGTGGTCGTGGCGAGAGATATTACTGAAAGAAATAAGCACGAAGAACTCATAAAAAAAATGGCCTATCAGGACCAGCTTACAGGCTTGCCAAATAGAAGGTCATTTACAGAAGAATTTGAAGGTCATATACGCAGTGCTGAAAAAAAGAGCCAGCAGCTGGGAGTCCTGTTTTTAGACTTAGATCGTTTTAAATTTATTAATGATTCCCTCGGGCATTCCTTTGGAGACCTAGTCTTAAAAGAAGTTTCTTTAAGGCTATATCAGTTTACTAGAGGTTTTGGCAGAGTGTACCGCATGAGCGGAGATGAATTTACAATCATTCTTGAAGATATAAATAAAGAGAAGCTTAAGCAGAAAATGTCAGCACTTCTAGAAATATTTTCGGAACCTATTTTTATTAAGGACGAAATGATACATATTACAGCGAGTATTGGAGTATCTATATTTCCCTTAGATGGTCACGATCCGAAAGCTTTATTGAAGAATGCCGACCTTGCGATGTACAGGGCTAAGGAAGATGGTAAAAACACGTATCAATATTATAAAAGTACACTTGACAGCAACAGTTATGAAAGACTGCTTATGGAGAATGAACTGCACGGAGCAGTTGATAATAATGAACTGCTGCTTCATTACCAGCCAAGGTTTTCAATAGATCGAACATCTATCATTGCTATGGAAGCCTTAATTCGGTGGAATCATCCGAGATGGGGACTGATTTCTCCTGGGGAATTTATTCCCTTAGCTGAAGAAACAGGGCTGATTACTAAAATAGGAGCCTGGGTTATTCGCACTGCTTGCAGACAAACGAAAGAGTGGATGGATAGTGGATATCCCCCTGTAAGAATAGCGATAAATCTGTCTGCTAGGCAATTTTTACAAAGAGATCTTGTTGCATTCATTCAATCGGTTCTGAAGGAAACGGGTTTGCCTCCGGAATGTGTAGAGCTTGAGATTACTGAAAGTACATTAATGAAATATGAAGAAACTATACTTTACTCCATCGAGCAGCTAAAAAAAATGGGTGTGCATTTTGCGCTCGATGATTTCGGCACGGGGTATTCCTCAATGGGATATTTAAAGAAATTTCATATTGATACTTTAAAGATCGATCAATCCTTTATAAGAGGAATTGGTACGGAAACAGATGATTCTGCCATTGCAACTGCTATCATCACTTTGGCTCACGCATTAAAAATGAACGTGGTAGCTGAAGGTGTTGAAACGGAAGAACAATATACTTATTTAAAAGAGAAGAACTGCAATGAAATCCAAGGATACTATACATGCAGACCGATGGAAGCTGAAAAAATTGAGTTGTTGATGATGAAACATTTGAGTGGGGTAGAAGCAAACAAACCTATTACTGTATAAATAAAAAAGGGGCTTATTACAAAGCTCCTTTTTTTACGCTTTCTTTTCTTTTTCTGTTTTTTCTTTTAGTTCTTCCATTTCATCTGTAAATCTTTTTGTAAGAGAGTTTTTATTCCCGTATAGAAAAATCATATCTCCTTCTTGTATTTCAGTTGTATAACTATCTTTTCTTAAAGTAACATCACCGCGTTTAATGAATAGCACGAGCATATCATCTTCCATTTCAATAACGTTTTTTAATTTCTTGCCGATGACCGATGAGTTTTTATGGATTGGCAGTTCAATCACGACGTCATCTTCATCAAAATACATAACCTCACGCAGTGGCAAATCAGCTAGGTTATATTGTTTTTCAAGATGTCCCTCAAACGATTTTTCTAGATAACTTTTAAACTTCGGGGTAATAAGAATGAGATAAAGGCCTATGAGAACCAATGTAATTATGCCAAGTTCAATGGAACGGAATTCATCAGATAACATATTGCTGATCGAAGAAATGACTACAGCAAGAGAGAATACTCCAAAAAGAATGAGAAAAGTGCTCAGCCTTCTTCGGATTGGATGTTCTAAAATTAATTCTGATTCTCCAGTAGTAAATCCTGTCGCAGTAAACATAGAGATAACCTGAAAACGGGCAATTTCTTTTTTTAATCCTGTAAGTGTAAATAAAACAACATTAATTTCAATTACGACCGCAATAATTGTGAAATAGATTAAAGTAAACAATAGACCCACAAAGGCACCTCCGACTTATACTTTCTATCCTCTTATACCCTAAAAAATCTATATGTATTGATTTATTTTCCCTTTTTTCATAAAAAATTGCTGCTTCACATATAGTTTGGTACAGGAGGGGATGTAGATGACAGGCTTTCTTATTGCTCTATTACCCGCAGGACTATTATGCGGAGGAGTTGCTTTGCTCATACATTCATTTGTGAAAAAGGACACCTATCACTATGATAAAGATTACCTTTGGGAAGATGCACCGCAAACCTCAGAAGATTATCGTATTAAATAACACATTCATGACTTGATATTTTCCTCCATTATGGTAAAAAGTAATAAAACAATAATTAGAATTGAGGACGCAATGTGAGGAAAGTATCAAAAAAGTGGCTAATTGGAGGAGCAATACTTGCCATCCTTTTATTTGCTATTTTTCAAGCAGGAAAAACAGAAGGTTCTAATAAGATAAAGACAATAAAAATAGTCGCACTTGGTGATTCATTAACGTATGGCGTAGGGGACCCTTCAAAGACCGGATATATTGGCGTTGTACGTCAAAATATCCAGAAGCAAACCGGAAGAAATGTAATTGTAAATAATTTTGGAATTAGCGGACAACGATCAGATCAGCTGTTACGTCAATTGGACAATGGCGTCGTAATAAAAGCCCTCAAGCAGGCTGAATATGTGTTTGTATTTATAGGAACAAATGATTTTAGGCATGCTGCTGGCTGGAACTTCCGTCAGCTTCCGGAGCAGCCGCTATTGCTTGGAAAGGAAAAGCTTCAGAATAATTTAAGTAAAACACTTTCTGTTATTAGGGATAACAACTCTTTTGCACAAGTATATGTCTTAGGGTTATATAATCCCTATTTCGGTGAGGAGTATGACAAAAAAGCTCCTGAGAGTATACGATCGTGGAATGAAGCAATTATTGAAGCGAGTAAGGAAAGCACATTAACGAAATACATCTCTACGTATGAACTTTATGAAAATATTGATAAAGAAATGTATTTTGCTGATTCCTTGCATCCGAATCGAAGGGGTTATTATAAGATGGGGAACTGGGTATATAATCAGTGGAAACCATAAGAAAAAGCTGACCAAATCGGTCAGCTTTCTTCATACTATTTTTTAAATTGAGCATCTAATTTGCCATTCATGTCAATTAGGAATCCAATTTCGCGGCCTAATAACTCACCGAGTTCTTTAGCTTTTTTTTCACTTTCATTTTTTATCTGCTCAATCGTTAATTCACCTTTTAATTTGGAAGCACCAACGATAATGCTTAAATCACCTTTTTCATAAAATACGATCTTCATTTACAATACCTCCCTGAAAAATAGAACCTTTTACATAATTCGCTTACACGTTCTTGCTTATGGGGTAGAAAAGAAGTTTTGGAAAAACCTTCATGATAAAACATTTAAATGGAATAAATATGCATGTTCAGAAATCTTGACAAGTTTTTATGTATGTTGATAAGATTAAAGTACGTTAATATGATTCGCTGAATTCTTTTGTTCTATTCCGAACTAAAAAGAAGCGGGGGAACCACAACTATGGCACTAAAGCCTTGGGATGAATTTGTTAAAAGCAGAAGGGATAACTCTCAATTCCCTAATCCGACAGCTAACCTCGTAAGCGTTTTTGGAGAGAGAGCTTATATACATGGGCTAAGTCTATGTGTTGCAGTGTACCCCACGGAAAATTCCTCTCTACTTTTCGTGGGTTTTTATATGCAAACAAAAATTTAGGCATGTATTAGGACACACTCCTCATACTATAGTAACAATAGTAAGAATTTTCTAATAAAGGGGGATGCGTTTATGAAGTTATCAACAAAAATCTTGATTGCATTGGCACTTGGGGTTGTTGCGGGACTTATTCTCAACTTAGCCTTGCCTGATGCTTTCGCGACACTGGATAAGTATGTATTAAAACCAGTGGGAACATTATTCTTAAACCTTATTAAAATGCTCGTTGTACCTATTGTGTTCTTCTCAATCGTACTAGGTACCGCAGGTTTGGGTGATCCAAAAAAATTAGGACGTATCGGTGCAAAAACAATCGGTTTCTTCCTTGCAACTACAACAATCGCCATCATTATTGCTATGGCTTTAGCACTTATTTTTAAACCTGGCGTAGGTGACTTTGAAACCGAAGGAGCAAAATTTGAGGCTCAGGAAGCTCCGGCTGTAACAGATACATTGTTAGGAATTATTCCAACTAACCCTGTTCAAGCTATGGCTGACGGAAACATGCTTCAAATCATTGCATTCTCAGTATTTGTAGGATTCGCTTTAACGATGCTGGGAAGCAAGACAAAGGGTATTATGGATTTAATTGAGCAAGGTAATGATATAATGATGTACCTTGTTAATCTCGTAATGAAGTTCGCTCCATATGGTGCTTTTGCCTTAATTGCTTCAGCAATTGGAAGCCAGGGTATGGATGCAATTAAAGCGATGGGTCTTTATATGACTATTGTTATTGCAGCACTTGCGATTCATTCTATTGTCACATACGGTGGATCTGTTGCGCTATTAGGTAAAATGAACCCTATTGCCTTCTTTAAAGGGTTTGCACCAGCAATGTCTGTAGCATTCAGTACGTCGAGCTCAAATGCTACATTGCCGATCTCAATGAAAACAGCTCAAGAAAACCTGGGAGTTCGTAAGTCTGTAAGCGGTTTTGTTCAACCGCTTGGTGCTACGATCAACATGGATGGAACAGCAATAATGCAAGGGGTAGCAACGATCTTTATTGCACAAGTGTATGATGTGAACTTAAGCATCGGTGCAATGCTTACTGTTATCTTAACTGCAGTACTGGCAAGTATCGGTACAGCAGGTGTACCAGGGGTTGGACTTATCATGTTAGCGATGGTCCTAAACTCTGTAGGATTGCCTGTTGAAGGTATCGCATTAATTCTAGGTGTAGACCGTCTACTGGATATGCTTAGAACAGCTGTTAATATCACTGGAGATGCTGCTTGTGCAGTTATCGTTGACAAAGGTGAAGATAAGCATGTTGGGGAAAGAAAAGAAGAAGCGACTGCTTAATAATAGTCATTACGAGCCGCAGGAAATCCTGCGGCTTTTATTTATGCCTAAATCCCTAGTTTAGTTAAAATGAGTAAATAAATGTAAGCATAATCGGAACTTCATGTTAAAATAGATAAATACATAATGATGTTTCGGAGTGATATTTTTGGAAAAGTGGCTTGAATTAATTGTACTTGCTGGAAAAGTAATTTGGGTGCAGCTGCAAACAGTTCTTAATCCCGTTGTTGAGTTAATGGAAAGTGGTATGAATTCTTTTTGGTTCGTGTTTGCGTTAACTGTAATAACAGGTTACATCATCTTGGAGATGCTTTATAAAGCTATAACTTTTTATCAGGCTCATAATTTCATTCACCGTAAGATGGTAAAGGAACCTGTCCGTGATATTGAATTTAGCCTCTTTATAAAGACTCTTTGGCAAACAGACAGATCTAAGGGGTTAGTAGCAAATGCTAAAGCGGCTAAAAGCCGATATTTACAATTTAATTTACAAGAGAGACTTTTTATTCAGAATAATTTGCAGCAGCGAATGAGATTTCTTAGAAATAATCACCCCCTATTTTTATTGGCGGCACTTTTCGCGGGATTACTCTCGAGCATTGCAGCAAATGTGCTGCCTATCAACTCTGTTAGTTTTACCGGCGAAAGTGTTTTTAAAACTGTCTTATTCTTACTTGCTTGGCTTTTTATCATGCAATCAAAATATGTTTCCATGAAAAAGCAGACCTATTATCACCTTGCATGGATGCAAGAAACGAACAGGACTGCAGCTGTTGATTTAATCCAGGAGGATGCAGCTGTATCAATCAATGAAAGCAACCCTACGTATTAACGCGATACGTAAGGGTTGTTTTTTATCCAAAAACGATAAGGAAAATGTACTGCTTCTTCCGCGTATTGAATGCCTATCCTTGGTCCAGACTCTATTTCATGTGACTGAATCTCCATTTTTTCTTTAATGCTTATTCCGCCCATGTTCATTTTTTGACCTGAATGCTCTAGCGAAAATCCCATACTTTTTGAAAGCTTTCCAGGACCATTTGTGAGCTGTACCTCTTTTTTTACTTTACCTCTTCTTTCTTTCATGATTTCTATTCCTTTAACAGGCTGAATAGCTCTTATTAAAATTGCTTCAGGTTTATCTACCGGACCTGACACGATATTGAAGCAAACATGCATGCCGTATATGAAATAAGTATAAATTGTTCCTGCTTCATGAAACATGACTTCCGTTCTGGGGGTTCTCCGGTTTCCAAAAGAATGGGCCGCACGGTCTTCGGGGCCTAAATATGCTTCTGTTTCGACAATTATGCCAGAAGTTAATTCATGTTGATTTTTATGGATAAGTTCCATCCCAAGAAGTCTTTTTGCAAGTTCTAATGTTGGCAGATTCCATAAATTCATTTTTTTCTCCTATTATGTATGACATAACAATGAAAATAGTAAAATAACTTATAAATTTTGTAGTATTATGTTACCTTTTGTCGGAGTTTTACAAACGTAAAAAAAAGGAAATCATAAGTTTAGAAAGAAGTTTTTATAAAGCAAATAAATAGGAGGCGTTTAATGTGGATGGTTGGGTTAATGAAACAGGAATTTATGAGAATCTCTCCAAAAGACGCTGGGAATACTGGGAAGTGAGCCAGCACGGAGTAAAAACAATGGTTTCATGGCTTTGCTGGAATGCGCCTAATTCTGTTTATGAACAATGGAGTAAATCTGTCTTACATTAAACAAAGTAATTTTTAAAGTTCCTTTCTTATGGAAGGAACTTTTTTATTTCTCTTGAATGCTTGAGTCTTCTTTAATGTGGTTAAAATGGTTAACAAAAAGGAGATTGAGGAATGAATCATAATAAGGGTCAATTGAGGAGAGCTGTAGAAGGAAGAAAACAGCGTTTGATTCAGCATCTTATTCATAAAGGGTTGTACGGCTACGAAGATCATAGACACTTAACAGAATTTACATTAACAGAGTTAGAATCAGAGTGGAAAAATGCTCAGCTTTTAGGAAGAGAAGATCATATCAGTTAAATATTTTTTAAATATTTAAAAAATAGGTACTTCTTTACTTTGTTTTTGGTATAATAATCCTATGGGTAGGGAAAAGGATTTATTTTTACGACAAAATAACAGAAGAAATACCATAAATCGTTTGATAAAGGCAAATTCACTGAAAAGTGGGGACGCAAAGCTAAAGGGGCTTCATTTGTTAACAATATGCCAGCCAGCTACCTTACGAACATTATCCTTCGATTTATGAAGTAAAAGAAGGAGGATATGTATATGGAAAATCAAATTTTGTTCTTATCCTGGTCTGTGATCGGTTATTATTTAGCTATATTCTTTTGTTTTGGATTGCTTCTGTATTTTACAGCGACCATGGTTAAAAAAGATACAAGGATTATTGATTATTTTACTAATGTACTGATAATTATAGGTGCTATTGCTTGGGTGGTTATTACGAGTTAGTATTAGATTAGAAATTTCCAAATTTTTAGTAAGGATATACTGGAAAGCCCCGCGTTATAATGGATTCATACATGGAAGGGGGCTAAAACATTGAAATATAAAGAAAAACTTAATTTATCTGATGAAGATAAGGAACTACTAGTTGAAGCGTTACTTAGCCAAGGTTATGCATATGAGGTTGTAGATTCTGAATTAAAAGATCTTGAATATGAGCTGAAACCTGGTTATGAATCTAAAATGAGAAAATTGAACGTATTATTAAAAAAATTACATAGTTAAAAAATAAAGCAAAAGACCTTTTGGATCTTTTGCTTTTTACTATTTTTATATTAAGTATCAAGTAATCCTTTTCTTCTAGCTTCCATCCGCCATTCAGCTTCTTTGACTAATCTTCTAGGGAGTTTTCCTCTATTTTTCAAGAAAGACCAATATGTTAAATACTGTGGCGGTCTTGAAACAGGAGACACATTCCTCGCATATTCCCACCAAGAGATTTCATTTGCTTCTAGACGTATAAGAAAAAGATCGTCACCTTTTACCATAAAACTCACTCCTGTCTTGCCTTTCATTACCCATAGTATGGACCGATTTCATAAAAATAACCGAAAAAAATCATGGCACTTCAGTTTATGCAAAAAGGTGCAATATGATTAGGACAAAAAGTAATTTTTTAGTTAGGCAGGATTTAAGTTATGCAGCTTGAATCTTTAAAATACATAAAGGATGGAAGAACGTGCTGTGAAAAAAGAGGAGGTGGTCCAGTTGGAGCAGGTACTCATGTTTTCATCGCTTCTGGCCCCATTAGTTACTGCACTTATGGAGCTGTTAAAACGTACTTTCCCGATTCCTAAGAAATATATCCCTATTACCAGCTTTTTTGTAGGTTTAATAGTTGGAATTCTTGCTTCTCCTTTTACCGATATGGATGTTGAGCTAAGACTATGGTCTGGAGGAATAGCAGGTTTGGCAGCAACTGGATTGTATGAAATAGGGAAGAGAAGTAAAAAATCAAAAAGAACATGCTAAGACATACAAGTATTTATACAAAATGTTTAGAATTTGTAAGGCAGTGAATAGATTATAGTAAGAAAACAATGACGGGTGGTGGATCTCGTGAAGGCTTTTATAGCACTATGTTTTGCTGTTATGTTGTCCTTTCTGTTTGTCCCTAACATCCCAGACCAAATTCAAGAGAATTCCAATGTGAAAGATAAAGCGATCTCACAGCCGGTAAATGCTGAAGAGAAAAAGACGGGCGAGAAAAAAATTCCTGAATTCAATGAGGAACTTGCAAAGAAAAATGCAAACCTTTTCATGGAAGCTCTTAAGCAGGAAACAGATGAAAATTTTAAAGTAATAAACTATTCTTCAAAAGATGAACTTATAACTTATTTAACAAACTATGTTTCTGAAGATATTGCTGCATACTATACAGATGGTTTATTTGAAGAAAAGGAAAGTTCTTTGTACATTATTCCGACTGAATTACCCCCTTGGCTAGAAGAAGAGG
This sequence comes from Fictibacillus arsenicus, assembly GCF_001999465.1. Lineage (GTDB taxonomy): Bacteria > Bacillota > Bacilli > Bacillales > Fictibacillaceae > Fictibacillus > Fictibacillus arsenicus. The sequence goes on along the minus strand of NZ_MQMF01000001.1, from coordinate 393,036 downwards.
AGCCGGTAAATATTAAGCAGCTTTCTGATACATCTTACCGCGTATATCAAAAGAACAGTTCTGATCTTTACGGTATTTATGAAATTACTCTAGGATATGAATATATTGATGGCAAATGGATCATTACATTTGCTTCAGTGGATTAAGCATGGGGCTACCCATGTTTTTTCACGATTAGAACAAACATTTAAATGTACGATTAAAACAAATGGACTTTAAATGTTGTGAACTTTACAATAGAGGAAATAGTCGAGATGGAGTAGTGCGATGGATATTATTACATTTAAAGATTTCTATAACAACACCGTACAATTGTCGTTTTCTGACCACCCATTTTCTGATACTCCAATGCATGTGTGGTGTATTTGTAAATTCAAGGACCAATGGTTATTAACCGAACATCCAAGGCGAGGTATAGAATTTCCCGGTGGGAAAGTAGAGCCTGGTGAAACGGCAGATGAAGCCGCAATCCGAGAAGTCTATGAAGAAACAGGCGGCAGAGTTTCTGAATTGAAATATATAGGCCAGTATTACGTAGACGGAAAAGGCGGAAAAATCATAAAAAATATTTATGTGGCTAACGTAGATAAAATCTTATTGAAACATCGTTATTTTGAAACAAATGGTCCAGTCCTAATGAGTCACCTGCCTGAAGATGTAGCAACCAATAAGATCTTTAGTTTTATGATGAAAGACCAGGTATTGTCAGAAAGCATGAAGTATGCTCTCGAACATTCCCTGGTCTGATCAGAGTTTATGAATGGTGTTTTATAAGTTTACTCTCAAGGTATTCGACTCCTTGATACATTAAGGTAGCCATTACAGCAATGATTAAAAGGCTCATCAAAACAAGTGTGAAATTAAACACCTGGAAACCGTAAATAATCATGTAGCCTAACCCTTGTTTTGAAACAAGAAACTCGCCGACAATAACTCCTACCCATGATAAACCGACGTTTACTTTCAGGGACGAAATAATACTTGGGAAACATGCGGGAAGGATAACCTCTTTAAAACATTGTTTTTTATCCCCGCCGAATGAACGGACTACTTTCACATAGTTTTCATCAACGTTTTGAAAAGCAGTATACACGACAAGTGTTGTTATAATAACCGAGATGAGAACTCCCATTGCTATAATTGATCCAAAATTAGGTCCGATCGCCACTATCAGTATAGGACCTAAGGCAACTTTCGGCATAGCATTAAGAACAACCAGATATGGATCTAATACTTTTGATAAAAAAGGTGACCACCATAGTAATGCTGCTAATAAGGTACCGAAAAGAGTTCCAAGAATAAATCCAAGAACGGTCTCGCCAAGTGTAAATGCAACATGGATATAAAGGGATCCATCACTTGCCTTCTCAAGAAACAAAGACCAGATTTTAGATGGAGAACTAAAAAGCAATGGATTGATCCAACCTTGAATTGAAGAGATTTCCCACATTGAAAAAAAACTTAGAAAAATGAGCAGCTGGACAATCCGGATGTTTCGTTTTTCTTTTTTTATGGCTAAAAGAAACTCAAGATGTTTCTTGTTCGTGATCATTTTGCTCAATGTGCTCCAACTCCTCCCATATTTGCTGAAATGTTGCTGAAAAATCAGAGTGTTGTCTCGCTTCGAATGGCAGGAGGCTTTTGAGCGTTTTTGGAATTTTAAACGTGCGGAAAATACGGCCGGGATTGCTTGATAACAATATGACATTATCACTCATAGCAATTGCTTCGCCAATATCATGGGTAACAAGAATAGCCGTCTTACCGTGTTCTTTTAGAGTAGAAGATACTAAGTCTTCCAGCTTCAGTTTTGTTTGGTAATCTAAAGCTGAGAAGGGCTCATCAAGTAAAAGCATCTTGGGCTGGGTTGCTAAAGTTCGAACAAGTGCTACCCTTTGCCTCATTCCACCTGATAGTTCTGAAGGGTATTTGCTTTTTGTATGTTCCAGTCCGATTTCTTTTAATAAACGAAAAGCTCCTTGAATGTGTTCATCTGTATTTTGATTTCTTAGCTTTAAGCCAAGCGTAATATTGTCTTCAATTGTCTTCCATGGAAAAAGATAATCTTGCTGAAGCATATAGCCAATCTTTGGGTGCGGATGATTGACTGGCTTATTGTTCACCATAACCGATCCAGCTGTTGGAATTAAAAGCCCTGCAATAATAGACAGCAAGGTGGATTTTCCGCACCCGCTCGGACCGAGAATGGAAGTGAACTCTCCTTCATTTATTGAAAGTGAAATATCTTCTAAGGCCGTTGTGGCGGATGTTCTTGAAAAGTAAGTTTGACCGACTGATTTTAGCTGCAAAAAAGCCACGACGATTCCTCCTGTACTTTATTTAATAGCTCTCTTCGCTAACGTTGTATCAACAAGAACATCATATTCGATCTTTTTTGGAAGTTCTCCGGCTTCATCCATTATGGTTTGCAGGTTGTTCCACTCTTCTTCATCCAATATTGGATTTAATGCAAAGCTATGCTGGCTCTTATAACGATCGACTACAGTTTCAATTAATTCGACAGGGGTATCTTCAAAATATGGTGCGATGACTTCAGCAATTTCAGCAGCTGAATGGTTTTCTACCCATAACTGTGCTTTGTATAAGCCTTTTGTGAATTTCTCAAGAGTATCTTTGTTTTCTTTCATGTAACTTTCTTTTGCCATGAATGTCGTGTAAGGGATTTTCCCTGATTCTGCTCCAAAAGAAGCTACGATGTGACCTATACCTTCTTGTTCAAAAAGACTAGCTTGAGGTTCAAACAATTGAACATAATCACCAGTACCAGACGCGAACGCATTAGCAATATTGGCAAAATCGATGTTTTGTATCATTGTCAGATCGTTTTTAGGATCAATCCCGTGTTTCTTAAGGCCAAATTCACCAGCCATTTGAGGCATACCGCCTTTACGCTGACCTAAGAATGTACTGCCTTTTAATTGTTCCCATGAAAAGAAGCCGGGCTTATTGCGTGCTACTAAAAAAGTTCCATCCGTTTGCGTAAGCTGTGCGAAGTTGATTACAGGGTCTGTAGATTCTTGCGCGTGAACATAGATGGTTGTTTCTGAACCTACGAGTGCAACGTCGGCACCGTCTGACAGTAAAGCAGTCATTGTTTTATCTCCGCCCCAAGTTGTTGTTAATTCAACGTTAATTCCTTCATCTTCAAAAAAACCTTTTTCAATGGCTACATATTGAGGGGCGTAAAAAATAGAGCGGGTAACCTCTGCTATACGGACTTTTTCTTGTTTAGAACTGGAAGTGCTGCAGCCAGCCAGAAGCAAGGAAAAGGCAAGCAGGAAAGTAAAAATTAAAGTGAATTTTCTTTTTATATTTTTCATTGCAATCCTCCTGCACAAATAGGGATGAAGTCATGACTTTTATGTAATAATGTATGTGATTACTGAAAATGTGTGTTTGCCCAACAAATAAACAAGGAGTGTCGGAATGAAACGAGCAAAAATCATAGAATGGCAGCGATTTCCTTCTCCACATCCAACCATTAAGCTTTATGTTGTTACATACTTAAATGACGGTTTGAGAATAAAAGGTCTCGCTGCTCTGCCGGAAGGGGAAGGTCCTTTTCCGGGATTTCTTTATTTAAGAGGCGGTATTAAGTCAGTTGGCATGGTTCGTATCGCAAGGATTATCCAATTCGCATCACAAGGATTTGCAGTAATGGCTCCCTATTACAGAGGAAACCTAGGTGGGGAGGGAAACGAAGATTTTGCTGGTAAGGACAGGACAGATGCCTTTGCTGCATTTGAAGTATTAAAACAGTTTCCAAAAGTTGATGAAGATGAAATTCATGTGTTTGGTTTTTCTAGAGGCGGACCTATGGCACTGTTTACTGCAATGAAGTACCCTGAGATCAAATCTGTAGTTACTTGGGGCGGTGTAACAGATATGGCTGTCACTTATGAGGAAAGAGAAGACTTGCGCCGGATGATGAAAAGGGTAATCGGCGGCACACCAGAAAAGTATCCTGAAGAATACGAATGGCGGTCACCCTTGTATTACTGTAGTGAATTGCAAGCACCTTTATTGTGTATTCACGGAATGAAAGATGAAAATGTGAGTGTACAGCACACTCTTAAGATTGAAAAAAGGTTAGAAGAACTCGGGAAGCCATGTGAAACTTGGATCTATCCTGAATATACGCATTACTTTCCCCCAAAGGAAAATAGAAAAATTACATATGCGTTATGTGAATGGATGAAAGAGCATGGAAAGGGGCTGTCCCAAAAGTAAGATAAACTTACTTTTGGCAGCCCCGATTTTTTATTTTTACAAAATAAAAAATAAAGAAAATCCTCCAATGCGAAAACAGGTTTATTAAAAGAGTGATGACCCAAAAGTTATATACTTTTGGGTTATCACTCTTTATTGTTTTACTACACCTAACATATTCTCTAAATGAGACAAGAAAATATCTATTTGAGCATTAAAGTTTAAATCTTTTTTATTAAGGAAAATTGTAGCTATATTTATTCCATCGTTAAAAGTTATAAAATACCTTGCAATTGTTTCTAAAGGATATTTAGGGTTGAATTCTCCATTTGTTACACCTTCATCAAATAACTTAATAAGATGTTCAATAGCAAATTTATAACGTTCTTTCATGTAGATTTTTTTCTCAGGCAGCAATCTATTGATTAAGAAATATTCGATTTGTACAGCTCCAAACAAATCTTCAGTATCACTCGCAGATTTATATTCTTCAAAATCTTTTACTAACGAATTCCAAATTGAAGGATGTTTAGCCATATCTTCAATCTCTTTGCTGTAAGTACTATTCGAATCTTCTAGTATGGATAAAAACAATTCTTCTTTATTGGAGAAGTAAGAATACACACCGCCTCTGCTTAAATCGACAGCATCAATTACATCTTGCATGACAAAGGCTTCGTATCCTTTTTTAATAAATATCTTCTTTGCTGCTTCAAGTATGCTGCGCTTCCGCTCTTCTTTGTAACTCTTCGTGACTTTCGGTGACATATGGTTCTCCTTTTTTTCCTTTAAACTGTGCTCTTAAAATAAAAGCTATCACACTTATAAAACACAATCCACTAGATGTAACGATAAAGATCGGGATTACTCCGAATAAATTTGCTAAAAATCCACCAGCAATAGGACCGACTAAAGAGGAAAACGTCATGATGCTTCCGATTGTACCGAATGTACGGCTTGTCATGTGTTGGGGAGTAAGCTTTAATACATTTGCCTGAAAAGGAATAAAAACATACCCAGCCCCAACACAAGCTAAAAATGTTATAGAAGGTGCCCAAAACATAGGATTGGAAAGGCTAATATCAGTAAGGATAGCAAGAGTTCCAAACCCTAAACCGAGTGCCAATATTCCGCCTGCCATAGCCTTAATAGCATTTTTAATTTCAAACTTGCTTAAGATGATTCCCGTAACTAAAAATCCTGCGCCAGAAGCAGTCATAACAGTCCCAATTAATCGGGGTGATACTTCTTTTAATTCTCTAAAGAGAGTAACGAACTGGGAATCTGACATCTGAATAACGAACATGGTAACAGCCATTAAAAGCGTTCCGTACATAATAGCGGGAATACCCTTAATAAATGAGAAGCCATCAAGCATTTCTTTGATAAAGTCCTTCTTTAGTTTATTCTCTTCGTTTTCTATATTTGAAATTTGTGAAGGGTTTGTTGGAATCTTAAGCAGGAGAAGAACGGATAGCAAGAAGGTTATTGCATCAAGAATAAAGATGATCTTGAAACTCCATAGTGCAAGAAGAAGGCCGCTTACTGCAGGTCCGATTATTTTCGTACCGCTCTCAATTATGGAACTGATTGAGGCAGCTTGTTGCATGTGGTGATCCTGCACAATTTCTTTCAGCTTTCCGTTTTTGGCCGGTGTAAAGAGAGCGGAAAAAATGCCTAATCCAAATAATAAAGAATACACATGCCACAATTCATTAGCAAAAACGAGACCGAAAATAATGAAACCTCTTGCCGTATCAGAAATAATCATAATGTATTTGCGTTCCCAACGATCAGCCAAGACACCTGTTACAGGTCCCAGTAAAGTCATTGGGAGGGCAAGAGATAAGATAATTAACGAAACTTGTAGTGGTGTGGCTTCCCATTTAAGCCCCACAAGAGTAAATACAGCAAGAATTGACAGCCAGTCTCCAAGATTGGAAATCAGTTGAGCAGAAATCAAAAATTGATAAGGTTTGTTTTTTAATAACTTTTCCGATTGTTCCATGTAATCAGCTCCCAGTTTTTAAAGTGACATCAATGTCATTATTATAAACGACAAACATGTCACTTTACAACTGTTTTTTTCTAATAAATTCCAAAAAACCCTCCCGCTTTGTAGCGAGAGGGTTGATTTAAGGTGATTATGCAAGTGGTCCTGCTTGTGTGATTTCAGAAGATACAGATTTGAATTTCTCAAAATTAGCCTTAAATTTAGCAGCAAGTTCTTTTGCTTTTACATCATACTGCTCAGGGTTATCCCATGTTTTCTTTGGCTGAAGGACTTGATCAGGAACACCTGGGCAATGAGTCGGAATGTGAAGTCCGAATACAGGATCTACAACAGTTTCAACAGATGTCAGTTCACCTTCAAGTGCCGCTTGAACCATAGCACGTGTGTAAGATAAGTTCATACGGCTTCCGACACCATACTCCCCGCCAGACCAGCCTGTGTTAACAAGGAATACTTGAACATTATGCTGATCGATTTTCTTGCCTAGCATTTCTGCATAAACTGTCGCAGGCAACGGAAGGAATGGAGCGCCAAAGCATGTTGAAAATGTTGCTTGCGGTGAAGTAACTCCTCTTTCAGTTCCAGCAAGTTTGCTTGTGTATCCAGATAAGAAATGGTACATCGCTTGTTCTTTTGTTAATTTACTGATTGGAGGCAAAACTCCAAAAGCATCAGCTGTTAAAAAGATAATTGTGTTTGGATGACCTGCCACACTTGGCTGAATGATGTTTGGAATAGCATCAACAGGATATGCCGCTCTTGTATTTTCAGTTAATGTGGAATCCTTATAATCCGCAATACGGGAATCATCATCGATCATTACATTCTCTAATACACTTCCAAAACGGATAGCGTTCCAAATCTGCGGCTCTTTTTCTTTAGAAAGATCAATTGTCTTTGCATAGCAGCCGCCTTCGACGTTAAACACTCCTGTGTTAGCCCATCCGTGCTCATCGTCACCGATTAAGCGCCGGTTAGGGTCAGCAGACAGTGTTGTTTTCCCTGTTCCGGACAAGCCGAAGAATAGTGCTACATCACCTTCGTTTCCAACGTTGGCTGAACAGTGCATAGAAAGAATACCTTTTTCAGGAAGCAAGTAATTCATAACAGAAAATACCGATTTTTTTATCTCACCAGCGTATTCAGTACCGCCGATTAATACGATACGTTTTTCAAAAGAAATAATAATAAACGTTTCAGAGTTTGTTCCATCCTCAGCAGGATTTGCTTGGAATCCAGGAGCTGAAACTATTGTGAATTGAGAGTCATGTGAAGCAAGTTCTGTTTCATTAGGACGCACAAACATTTGATGTGCAAATAAATTGTGCCAAGCGTATTCGTTAATAACTTGAATAGGAAGACGGTACTCTTGATCTGCCCCTGCGAATCCCTTAAATAAGAATAGCTCTTCTTTCGTGCCTAAGTATTGAAGTACTTTTTTATATAATTTATCAAAGTTTTCAGGTGAAAATGGTTTGTTTACTTTACCCCAGTCAATGGATTTTTTTACGGATGCATCTTCAACAATAAATTTATCCTCTGGGGATCGGCCTGTGTATTTCCCCGTGGTTGCTCGAAGTGCACCAGTAGAAGTAAGTATGCCTTCTTTTCTTGTTAATGATTTTTCTACTAAAACCGGAACAGGCAAGTTCTGGTGAGTTGTTTCACGGGTCACAAGTTCATTTAAGGTTGTCGTAAATTCCAAAGTATTCATATCAGACAGTACCATCCTTTATCCTAGAGTGATATATTCGAAAATTAGTATAACACATTAATTTAAATAATGTATACTATTTTATGAAAGCGCATCAGAAAAGTTCTTAATCCTGAAAAAAAGGCTTAAATACTTCAGGAATCTCCATCATATTGAAAGCGATGTCAAAAAAACGCGATAATCTGCTTCTTCTTATTGATATTAAAGGGATTTCTATTGACATCATAAAGTCATTGCGCTATTATATTTCGAGAACGGCTACTCTTATTCTGAGTAGGTGGAGGGACAGGCCCTATGAAACCCAGCAACCGACATGAAAGCGGAGATTATGATCTGCTTAAAATGAAAAGGTGCTAACCTGCAAGGTGAAAAAAACCTTGGACAATAAGAGGATGAAGGCATTTTTATTTTAAACCTTTTCCCTCGTGAATGATAATGTGAAACAGGGAAGGGCTTTTTTTATGCCTTTTTCAAGTTAAGAACATAAACAATGCAAAATAGATAAGAATAAAGTACCGTATCATACTGAAAGCAATTAAGGGAGGATATTAATTTGTCCAAAAAAGTTAGTCGTCGTTTATTCACATCTGAATCGGTAACAGAAGGTCATCCGGATAAGATTTGTGACCAGATTTCAGATGCCATTCTAGATGAAATTTTAGCTAATGATGCTAATGCACGTGTAGCATGTGAAACATCTGTTACAACAGGTCTTGTACTTGTTGCTGGTGAGATCACAACTTCTACTTATGTAGATATCCCAAAAGTTGTCCGTGAGACAATTAAAGAAATCGGTTATGACCGTGCAAAATACGGGTTCGATTCTGAAACGTGTGCTGTATTAACCTCTATCGATGAGCAATCTGCTGATATCGCGATGGGTGTAGACCAAGCGCTTGAAGCAAGAGAAGGTTCTATGACAGATGCTGAGATTGAAGCAATCGGTGCAGGTGACCAAGGTTTAATGTTCGGATTTGCTTGTAACGAAACAGAAGAGCTTATGCCTCTTCCGATTTCATTAGCACACAAATTATCTCGCCGTCTTACTGAAGTTCGTAAGTCTGAAGAAATTCCTTACTTGCGTCCAGATGGAAAGACTCAAGTAACAGTTGAATATGATGAGAACGACAAGCCAGTACGTATCGATACAATCGTTATTTCTACTCAGCACCACCCTGAGAACACACTTGAAGAAATTCAAAAAGACATTAAAGAAAAAGTAATCAAGCCAGTTGTTCCTGCTGAGTTAATTGATGAAAACACAAAATATTTCATCAACCCTACAGGACGTTTCGTTATCGGCGGACCACAAGGTGATGCTGGTCTAACTGGACGTAAGATCATCGTTGATACTTACGGTGGTTATGCACGTCACGGTGGCGGTGCATTCTCTGGTAAGGATGCTACAAAAGTTGACCGTTCTGCTGCATACGCTGCACGCTATGTTGCGAAAAATATCGTAGCTTCAGGTCTTGCAGACAAAGTTGAAGTTCAGCTTGCATACGCGATCGGTGTGGCTCAGCCTGTATCCATCGCTGTAAACACATTTGAAACGGGTAAAGTATCAGAAGAAGTTCTTGTAGAATTAGTTCGCAACAACTTTGATCTTCGTCCGGCTGGAATCATCAAGATGCTTGATCTTCGCCGTCCGATCTACAAGCAAACTGCTGCATATGGTCACTTTGGCCGTACAGATATCGACCTTCCATGGGAGAAGACTGACAAAGCAGAAGAGCTTAAGAACCAAGCAAATATTTAATGTGTTAAAACAGACTCCTGTTAAATGGGAGTCTGTTTTTTTAGTATGAGAGAGGGTATTTTAACTGCGAAATTTGACTGAATGTGTCGGCTTGTGGTTATTTTACAATTAACGTGGGATTATTCAAATTATCGTGAGAATAAACTCATTTAACGTGGGATTTTTAGCGTTTTTCGTGAGATTTCTAAGCGAAATACCTAGCGGGGTAATCCTGGAGTTGTAATTTTACTTATATAAAACTGCAGTTAATGATTCCCGAGATGATATTTAGAAAAAAGCCTGCCATTTTTTCTCTGGCAGGCTGTCTTTATATTAAAATTTGATTTTTAACACTTAGATTGCTGACGGGAGGTCTCCCAATTGATTCATAATGGAGCGTTAATTGATTAGATAAATTTTTTATTTCCTCCAATGAAAACATGTTTCTTCCATCAAAAATAACAGGTTTGCTCATATTTTCAATATTTTCGATCCGTAGTAGTTTCTTAAACTCTGGCCATTCTGTTACTAAAACCGTAATATCTGCATCTTTTATTGCTTCTTCTAGTGAAGCAGCGACCTGTACCCCTGAAACAGGAAAAATCCTTACAAGGGGATCGAAAGCTGTAATTTGAGCACCTTCGCTTATTAGTCTATCAGCTAAAGCAAGTGATGGAGCAGAGCGTAAGTCATCTGTAAATGGCTTAAATGAAAGACCAAGAAGAGCAATTTTTTTATTATTTAGCCCTTTACTGAAAACCTTAATTTTTTCGAAAAACAGTTCCCCTTGTTTTTTATTTATTTCGGATGTCTGTTTAATAAATGGTAATTCGACCTCAATTTCAGCAGCCGCATTTCCTATTGCCTGTAAATCTTTCGGAAAACACGATCCTCCAAAACCGATTCCAGCTTTTAAAAAGTCACCGCCGATTCTTGGGTCAAGTCCTATGCCGGCTGCTATGTCATCAATGTTTGTTCCTAATTGATCGCTTAATTGTGAAATCATATTGATGTAAGATATCTTCATTGCTAAAAAGGAGTTCGCTGCATACTTTAGCAGCTCAGCACTTTTGCAATCTGTTTCAATAATTGGTGCATTCCAATTTTGATATAGATCGTTTATTATGTTAAATGATTCTTTATCAGATGTGCCTATTACAATTCGTGAAGGATTTAAAAAATCATAAACTGCTTTTCCTTGTCTAAGGAATTCAGGGTTATGAACAAAGGAATACTTTAATGAATTTTCTTTTTGGTTATTTGCAAGTTGTTCCATTTTTTCAGTAGTACCTGGTGGCACGGTACTTTTAATAACAATAATTTTATCTGAAGTGCTCAGTCTGCTTATCTCTTTTGTAACTGCCTCTACCTGTGATAAGTCTGCTTTACCGTTCTCGTCTTGCGGGGTGCCAGCACAAATGAAAATGACATCACATTCGGAGATAACTTTGCTGACATCATGAGTAAAGTGTAATCTCTTGGAATTCTGCTGAAGCATATTCTCTAGACTTTCTTCAAAAATGGGCAGTCCGCCAGATTGCAAAGTAGCTATTTTCTCCTTTGCGATATCCTGAATAATTACGTCGTGCCCTTTTTCAGCAAAACAAACAGCCGTTACAAGTCCAACATATCCAGCGCCAAAAATGCCAAGTTTCATTTTCTCCCCCCTTAAGAGATTATTGTTTTCTTATTTGCTTTCTTAAAAGCCGCCTCTTCGTATTGTAACAACAGATTACCAAAGATGGTAGACCACGATTGAGTCAGCGCATAATTCCTTGCTTTCCAACCCATCATGTCAAGAGTAGCAGGGTTTTCGAGAATAGCTGCTATTGTTTTTGTGAAAGAATCTGCATTTCTCGCTTTGCAAATCATACCTGTTACATGGTCTTCTACAATTTCAACTACACCTCCTGTATCAGACACTACAGCAGGAACTCCTGATGCATGTGCTTCTAATACTACATTTCCGAAGGTTTCTGTTGATGAAGGAAAAACGAAAAGATCGGATGAAGCATATGCTTGGGCGAGTTCATTGCCCGATAAATAACCTGCACATGTAATATTTCTATGTTTCTTTTCCCATTCGTTAACTTCATGTCTGTTCGGACCATCCCCTACAATTAGCCAATGTACACATTCGTTCAATGGTGGGGGCAATTTTTTTATGATTTCATAAAGAATATCCAAGTCTTTTTCTGGTGCTAGCCTGCCAACAAATAAGAAGATATATTTTTCAGTTATTTTATACTTTTCACGTATTGAACCATCTCTGTTTTTTTGTGAAAACAAATCACAGTCAACTCCTCTTTTCCATATAGAAACATCGGTAAATCCACGGGTGATGAGGGTCTGTCTCGTTTCTACTGCTGGGACAAAAATTTTCTGGAAGGGGCTATGAAACCACTTAAGGTAACGCCAAAGAAGAGGAGAGAGAAATTCTAGATGATAGTATGAAAGATAACGGTAAAAATGTGTGTGATAGGAAGCGATCATGGGGATGTTTTCTCGTTTCCCGTAACGCAGTCCGAATAGACCAATATTAAAGGGAGTAACGATATGGAGGAGGTCTGGATTAAAATGTATTCAATTCATGATTTAACGCTCGCCATTGGGGAATGGCAAGCCTGCACTCAGGGTATAGAAAAAAAGGCAGGCTTTTCATTAAAAAATAATGAGTAATTACTTCATCTGGAAAGCCTTCGATAGAAGGCATAATTACTTTATGAGGTATATCATTCTTTTCTAAATAATGAGTAAGTCTTTTTAATGTGCGGGCAACGCCGTTTACCTGCGGATGGAAGGTATCAGAGAATAGAGCAAGCTTCATTTACTTCATCTCCTCTTTTTATAAATAAGGAATGATAAAAGCATTTACTAGAAATAAAGAAAAGAAGCTGGAACTTATACCTAGAATCATACCTGCCAAAACATCAGAAGGATAGTGAAGCCCAAGGTACATTCGAGAAATTGCAACCAACAAAGCGGAGAAAAGTAAAAACATGCCGATGAACGGATTTAAGATAATTAACGGAGTAACGATTGAAAAAATAGCCGTTGTATGCCCCGAAGGAAATGAATGATCTTTTAAAGGATTGTCTCCTATATTCGTATCTGGCAACCTTAAGTATGGCCGTTTTCTAGGATACATTTTTTTTGAAATAGCAACAGGAATATGACTGATGGTAAGTGATACAATACAAACGATTCCCCATGACTTTAAGTGTGCAGGGAGGAGTATTAAGAGCAGAACAGCTGTTGAGGTCGTAGCAGTTGCGCCGCCAAGATGAGTCCACACATGAAAGAAACGATCCATAGAACTTCTGTGCATACGACCATTAATAAGCCGGAAAAAAGTACATTCTTTTTCATACAGCCAATTCATAACTTTTGCCATTCATATCCCCTCCTAGTTTTATTAGCTTGATATGTTCATCATAAAATATAATTGTTATGGGGGAGTGAAGGCAGTGTAAAAATTTATAAAAAAAACCGCCCAAAAAAGCTGGACGGTAAAATTAAAAAAATATTTTTCGGTCTCGTTCTTCTTTCAAAATTTCAACAGCTTCCCGGAAACGCTGGGAATGGATAATCTCTCTTTCTCTTAGGAAGCGAAGGGAATCGTTCAGATCGGGATCATCTGACATGTTTATAATCCATTGATAGGTAGCACGCGCCTTTTCCTCTGCAGCAATGTCTTCATAAAGGTCAGCGATCGGATCCCCTTTTGCTGCTATGTAACTTGCAGTAAAAGGTACGCCTGCCGCATTGTGATAGAACAAAGCACTGTCATGGTTAACGTAGTGATCTTCTATTCCTGCAGCTTTTAATTGTTCAGGGGTTGCATCTTTGGTCAGTTTGTAGATCATCGTTGCGATCATTTCAAGATGCGCAAACTCTTCAGTACCGATATCCGTTAATAGACCGATTACTTTATCAGGAATCGTATAACGCTGATTTAAGTAACGAAGAGCGGCAGCAAGTTCTCCATCAGCACCGCCGTATTGTTCAATTAAATATTTTGCTAGTCTTGGATTGCATGATGTTATTTTTACCGGGTATTGTAGTTTCTTCTCATAAACCCACATTAAAGTGAACCTCCCTTAACCTTTTTATAGCTGCCACGGCCAGGGACCGCTGCTCCAGTTCCATGGCATTCCGGAATAACTGTTCCCGTATTGCTGAAGCGGACCATATTTTGATTCTATCGCCCGTTTTATTTTTTTCCTTTGCTGCGCATATTGGTTGAATTGTTGAACGGCATTTTGATCTTGAGGGTGAGTGTCTAAATACAAAGTAAGTTCCACAAGTACAAAATCAACAGCTTGGAGCTCTTCCATCCATTGATAGAACTCTTCTGGCAATGTTTGCTGCACCTCAATTACCCCCTTCTTTCATACGGATTTTCATAATAATCGTAAAAGGCAGGCCAAAGTGTACCTTTTCGCAATGCTTCTTTTGGCGGAAACTGCGGAAGATCATACGGCTGAAAACCCATATATAAATTTGGAGGAGTCGAATAAAACTTTTTTCCGATAGGCGGGCAAGGATCCAAAGGACTATGATAAGGAGTATATGATTTCACAGGTGTGTTTCTATTCATCTAAAACCATCCCTTCATAAAGTTTACTTTTATATAGATATTCATAAAGGGGGGTGTTTAAGCACTTATAAATCTCAATTTAGGTTTATTTGTGATAAAATAATGGGCAAAACATGACATGAAAATGAGGTGTTGAGCACATGTACAAAGGAATACATCATGTTTCACTGCTAGTTACAAACTTGAAGGAATCCTTGTATTTTTACGAAGGAATCTTAGGTTTTAAACAAAATAAAAAACGCCCTCAATTTGATTTTCCGGGCGTTTGGTATGATATTGGCGATACTCAGCTTCATTTAATTGTTCACAATAAAGGAAAAGCCAGAAGAAACACGACCGAAATTGACAGCAGAGACGGTCATTTTGCAGTCAGGGTTGAAGATATGGATAAACTAATCAAGACTTTAGACGCACACGGGGTTAAATATGTAAACAAACCAAACAATAAGACAGATTGGCATCAAGTTTTTGTCAGTGATCCTGATGGTAACTTAATCGAATTTAACGTTTAGCCTGAAGTGTCTTATAATATTGTCCTTTTTCATAATATTCCCGACGTATACGATTCATATCTTTAATATCTTCTTCGGTCAATTCGCGTATTACTTTTGCCGGCCGACCGAATGCAAGAATGTTTGGCGGGATCACTTTTCCGGGAGGTACAAGACTTCCTGCACCTATAAAAGCACCTTGACCGATATGTGCTCCGTCAAGCACCAATGAACCCATGCCGATTAATGCATTTTCCTCAATCGTACAGCTATGCAGAATAACGCTATGGCCGACTGTTACCCCATCCTTTAAATGAAGTGTGCGGTTCGGACTTTGATGAAGTACAGAATTATCTTGTACATTTACATAATTGCCGATTATTGTGGGGGAAACATCCCCCCGTATTGATGTGTTAAACCAAATTGAAGAGTATTCTCCAATCTGAACATCACCGGTAATTGTTACATAGTCTGCAATAAAGGCAGTTTCAGAAATCTTAGGCTGTTTGTCTCCATAAGGATAAATCATTGTATACACATCCTGTATTTTTATTAAATTAGGCTGTTTTCGTAAACATTGTGGCTACTAGATGTTGTTGATTTCCGCTCCAGGTGCTCGCTTTCCGCGGGGCGGGCGGTGAGCCTCCTCGCGCTTTGCGCGTTTAGGAGTCCCACCTGTCCCACTGATCCCGCAGGAGTCGTCTCGCACCTTCTACTCCAATCAACTAGTCAAAGAAGCGAACTCAACATTAAATGTTCATAAGCACAGCAACAATCTTTTAGAAATGGTCATTAATTAAGTATAGTTTAGCAAATCGGATACCTTTATGAATAGGAAAGAGGGTGGAATATATGTGGACATGGACAACAGATCGGGAAGCTAAAGGTACGATTGTAGTCGTACATGGTGCAAACGAACATCATGGAAGATACGACTGGGTTATAAAGCAGTTAAATGAGTCCGGTTTTCACTGTGTTTCTGGAGATCTGCCTGGTCAAGGTACAACGACGAGAAGAAGAGGACACATCGATACATTTGATGAGTACATCTTTACAATTGAGAACTGGTTTCTAGAGGCTAAGAAACTTGGATTGCCCGTGTATATATTAGGTCATAGTATGGGAGGACTGGCTGTAATCCGCACATTAATGGAGAGAAATTTGGATGTTCGGGCTGTTGTTTTATCATCACCTTGTCTCGGGTTAGTTCATTATCCATCAAAAGGCAAGGAAGCTCTCTCACTGTTATTGAACAAACTCGCACCTGGAGTAAGACTTGCGACTAACTTGCCAGAAGGCAGTGCTACTCGAAATGAAGAGATACGAGTCAGGGATAAAGCGGATAAATTGATCGTTAAAAAAGTTTCGGTAAGGTGGTACCGGGAACTTACGGCTTCAATTAAGCATGCATTTGACCATTATAAATCATTCCCGAACATCCCATTACTGCTGCTTCAGGCGGGTGATGATTTAATTGTAGATAAAGAAGCCGTAAAACGCTGGTTCAACGGAATATATCTGGAAGAGAAATGGTATAAAGAATTTCCTTCACTGTATCACGAAGTTTTAAATGAACCAGAGCGGGAAAATGTTTTTGAATACGTAAAAAGATTTTTATATCTGCATAGTGAAGCCAATAAAGGAAAAAGGTAAAGAAAGAATAATTAAAAGGAGCATCTATATGAACAAGGTTCCGGTTCACCCATGGGGATTGATGTATTCCGTTTATACGAAAGTTTTTCCTGCTGTTGGCCAGCTGCTTCAAAATTGGCATGAAAAAGCAGAAAAAATACCTGACCCTGAATTAAGGCAGCAGGCTTTAAGCAGCATCTCCAATAAGATGTTTCATTGTGAAGGCGGTGCTATCCTTACTCTTCTCGCAGGACAGCATCGAAAGAAAGCAATAGAATTTGTAGTAGCTTACCAAACGATCAGTGATTATTTAGATAACCTCTGTGATCGGAGCACCTCTCTTAGTGATAAGGACTTCAGGGCACTTCATGAAAGTATGTTTCATGCACTTAGTCCAGGGGTAAAACCTGTTAACTACTACAGATACAGAGATGAGCAAGAGGACGGCGGATATCTTGCTGATCTTGTATTAACCTGTCAAAAAGTATTATCAGAAATGCAGGCATACCCAAACATTGCAAGTGAGCTGATAGGACTTGCCCAAATTTATTGCGATCTTCAAGTTCATAAGCATGTTGTTGTACAGGAAAGGGAACCTCGCCTCATTAGCTGGTTTGGAGAATATCAGTCTTTTCTGCCTGATATCACATGGTATGAATTCTCCGCTTGTGCGGGTTCGACACTTGGTATCTTTTGTCTCGTCAGCTATGCTTTTCAAGGCGATTTTACAAAAGAATCTGCACAAACCATCACAAAAGGTTATTTCCCTTGGCTCCAGGGATTACATATTCTGCTGGATTATTTTATTGACCAAAATGAGGACAAGCTTGAAGGGGATCTTAACTTTTGTACGTACTATAAAAATGAGCAGCACATGCTTGAACGCATGGTTTATTTTGCAAAAGAAGCGGAAAGCAGCTGTTCAAAATTACCCAATTCGAAATTTCATCGTCTTATCCAAAGAGGTTTGCTCGGAATTTATTTAGCAGACCGCAAAGTTTCTGAATGCCCTGTGATTAAAAAAATGGCCTCACAACTTGTAAAAGTAGGAGGTGCAACAAGTTACTTCTTTTACGTAAACCGAAAAGTGTATCAAAAAATAAAACCGTCTCTTTCATAATAAAAAGGCTAGTATTGCAGGTTGCTGCTCTTGGAAGTAGTTGAATTCCGCTTCAGATGCTAGCTTTCCGCGGGGCGTGCGGTGAGCCTTCTCGGCGCTCCGCACACATAGGAGTTTCATTCAAGGAAGCATTTGTGCTCCTGCGTCTGCAGGCAAATCCTGCCGAGGTGGGATTCCTCGTCACATGCCTTGCAAGAAGAAGACTCAAGTAGCTGTCCCGCTGCTCCCGCAGGAGTCTCGCATCTTGCGCTACAATAAACTTAGAATGAAGAGAATGATTTTAATAAGCCTATAGCAAAAACAAAGGCTGAATCAACATTAGTACGTTGATATCAGCCTCTTTTTTCGATCGCTACAACAAATGGCGGATCGTTTTTTTGATTAATGAAATCATATTGCAGAACTTGTGCTTCTTTCTGATCAAGGTTTTTAACAAAGTCCAAAACAAGATCTTTCTCACGTTTTCCTTCTTCATGACCATGATAGATTACTAATATGATAATTCCTTCAGGTTTTAAAATTTCAAGCAGCTGTTCGATCGCTTCGATTGTAGAAGAACCTTTTGTTGTGATCGACTTATCACTTCCAGGCAAGTAGCCAAGGTTAAAGATAGCAGCAGAGGTTTTACCGATTGCGAACTCAGGAAGATGTTTTATCATCTCATTATGTGAAGCCTGAAAAAATGTTACATTTTCATCTGCTTGGTTTTCAGTTAACCGCAGCTTAGATTTTTCAATCGCCTGTTCTTGAATATCAAAAGCAAATACTTGACCATCTTTACCTACAAGTTTTGACAAAAATAATGTATCATTTCCGTTTCCGCATGTCGCATCAATTACGATTTCTCCTCGCGCGCAAAATGAACGAAGAAGAGCTCTTGCATAAGGGAGAACACCTTCTAATTTCATAAAGAGTCCACCTCTTCTTTTAAATAAAATTTCCCTTGAAAGCTATTTCTGCGTTTCAGTTCACTTTCAATGGCATTAAGTACTTTCCACTTATTTAAACTCCACATCGGCCCAATCAAGAGATCAGAAGGACCATCGCCCGTTAAACGGTGAATCATCATATCTGGAGGAATGATTTCGAGCTGATCGCATACAAGGTTTACATACGTATCAAAATCAAGAAAATCAAGCATTCCCTGTTCATATTGCTTAACCATTGGAGTCTTTTTTAATAGATGCAATAGATGTATCTTAATTCCCTGAACATCCAGTTTTGCAACTTCACGTGCAGTTTCCATCATCATTTCAGGCGTTTCGAGCGGCAGACCATTAATGATATGAGAGCAGACTCTAATATTGTGTTTTCTTAATTTGTTTACACCATCAACGTATGTTTGATAATCGTGCGCACGATTAATAAGCAAAGCCGTTCTTTCATGTACGGTTTGAAGACCGAGTTCAACCCACAAATACGTACGTTTATTTAAATCAGCCAGATATTCCACGACATCATCAGGAAGACAATCAGGCCGTGTAGCAATAGCCAGACCAACAACATCTTCTTGCTCGAGAACTGTTTCATACATTTCTTTTAGCTTTTCAACAGGAGCATAAGTGTTCGTAAAAGCCTGGAAATAGCCGAGATACTTTCCTTTTTTCCACTTAGCATTCATGCGTTCTTTTACTGTATGAAACTGTGTGATTATATCGTCTCGTCGATTCCCGGCAAAATCTCCTGAACCGCTTTGGGAACAAAACGTACAGCCGCCGTAAGCTGCTTTTCCATCTCGATTTGGACAATCAAATCCTCCGTCTAGAGGAATTTTTATAATTTTTTCTCCGAAGTGAGATTTTAAATGGTGGTTCCATGTGTAATATCTTTTATCGCCAAAATAAGCCGGCTTTTCTGTAAGGTGTGTCAACCTGTTCACTCCTTTATTTACGGTGATAAGCACCAAGCCAATTGTAGCATGTACAAGGAATGAGCGGCAAAATAGATGTGATTTATTTTCGTTGTAAAGTTCAGGAAAAAGGACTAAAATACAGAAGGGTTTTTATGACATCATTGTAAGCGGGGGATCTTCATGCCAGCGAAAGTGTGGCTGCTCATTATAGGTATGGCACTGAATGTTACAGGCTCAAGTTTTCTTTGGCCGATCAATACCATCTTCATGCATGAGCATTTAGGTAAATCTTTAACTATAGCCGGAATCGTGTTATTACTGAATTCTGGTGCGGGCATTATAGGGAATTTAACAGGCGGTTTGCTGTTTGATAAACTAGGCGGCTATCGCACGATCATACTGGGTGTTTCCATTTCATTTACCACTTCTTTTTTATTGATTTGGTTTCATGATTTCTGGTCCTACAGCATCTTGCTTGTCTTTATGGGATTTGGAATGGGAATTGTTTTTCCTTCCATGTACGCACTTGCTGGAACGATGTGGAAAGAAGGAGGAAGAAAAGCGTTTAATCGCATTTATATCGCGCAAAATGTGGGTGTAGCTTTAGGTGCAGCGCTTGGCGGATTAGCTGCCTCTTATTCTTTTACATTATCATTTATCAGCTGTTCTGCTCTTTCATTTCTTTTCTTTATGATCGTATTTTTTGGTTATAAAGGGATAGATGAAAAGGAAAGCGGAAGTGTTCAAACTGTTTTCTCGCAAAAAAAGCGTATTCATAATAAACAAGCTTTCCTTGCTTTGCTAATCCTTTGCGGGGGATACCTGTTAGCCTGGATCGGGTATGTTCAATGGCAATCTACCATTGCTTCATACACGCAGGACTTAGGTGTGACATTAAAAATGTACAGTCTCTTGTGGACCGTCAACGGATTGTTCATCGTTCTCGGACAGCCGCTAATAAATGTTTTTCTGAAAAAATGGCTGCAGTCAACAACAAGCCAAATACTTGTCGGATATGTCATATTTATTATCTCATTTGTGATTGTAGGAAACGCTCAGGACTTTAGCGGATTTATGATTGCAATGATAGTATTGACAATCGGTGAAATGCTAGTTTGGCCAGGTGTACCAAGTATTGCAGCAGACCTTGCTCCTAAAGGAAGGGCAGGGTTCTACCAAGGAATTGTGAATAGCACAGCGACTGGCGGAAGAATGCTGGGTCCTTTATTTGGGGGAATGATCGCAGACATCTTTAACATTAGTATACTTTTTCAAACGATTATTGGGTTAATGGTCCTTGCTTTTATGTTGACTATTGTTTACAGTCGAAACAGTCAATCTATTAGTAATCCATCTCAATCTGCATCGGCGTAAAAAATATTGGCAGATCATTTTGCCTAGTAGAATTTGAGTTTAAAAAAGGAAAATTTAGGCTATAATAGTTCAAACAACCTTGACATTTTTTAAAAGAATTCATAAAATACAAATTAACATCTATTATTCGTTAATAACGATGAGAGGGACTAGTAAAAAAAGAATGGCATTTAGAGAGTTGACGGCTGGTGCAAGTCAACCCGGACTTTTTTGAACTCACCCTTTAGTTGCAAGTGTGAATGAAGTAATGCTTGCCGTTCCGCCGCGTTAAGGTTAGTTTGAGTGAACGTGATTTTTGCGTTAATCAGGGTGGTACCGCGGCAGGTTTAAAATTGTGATCTAACCTTTCGTCCCTAATGTTTTATTAGGGGCGGGAGGTTTTTTTATTTGCTTTTCTCTTTAAATAATTGATGTTCTGGATCGTTCTTGGCATCCTTGAAAGTTGGTTGGAGCGGAAGGTGCGAGACTCCTGCGGGATCAGTGGGACAGGTGAGACTCCTAATGGTGCAAGGCGCCAAGAAGGCTCACCGCACACCCCGCGGAAAGCGAGCATCCTGGAGCGGAGATCAACAACATCTTACAGCAGGAGAGATTGCTAAAAAGCCTTATATACTTAACAAGAAGCAGGGTCAATGAAGGAGGAAGGGTTATGTATTATAACCACAAAACAATCGAGAAAAAATGGCAGCATTTTTGGGATGAAAACAAGACATTCCAAACGAAAGAAGAATATGACAAAAAGAAGTTTTACGCATTAGATATGTTTCCATACCCATCTGGAGCAGGTCTTCACGTTGGGCACCCGGAAGGATATACAGCAACCGACATTCTATCACGCATGAAACGCATGCAAGGCTATAATGTACTTCACCCAATGGGCTGGGACGCATTTGGTCTTCCTGCTGAACAATACGCACTTGATACAGGTAATGACCCTGCTGAGTTTACAGAGCAAAACATTAATACATTCCGCAGACAGATTAAAGAATTAGGTTTCTCTTATGATTGGGACCGTGAAGTTAATACAACAGATCCGTCTTATTACAAGTGGACGCAATGGATTTTTATCCAGCTTTATAAAAAAGGTCTGGCGTACGTTGATGAAGTTCCGGTTAATTGGTGTGAAGCGCTTGGAACAGTTCTAGCTAACGAAGAAGTTATCGATGGAAAGAGCGAACGCGGAGGTCACCCAGTAGTTCGTAAACCTATGAAACAATGGATGCTTAAGATTACAGCTTATGCGGACAGACTTTTAGAGGACCTTGAAGAATTGGATTGGCCTGAGAGTTTGAAAGATATGCAGCGTAACTGGATCGGACGTTCAGAAGGTGCTGAAGTTCATTTTGATGTAGATGGTCATTCTTCTAAAATTACTGTTTTTACAACAAGACCGGACACACTATTTGGTGCAACGTATCTTGTGCTTGCACCTGAAAATAAGCTTGTAAAGGAGATTGTTACTGATGAACAGCTTGAAGCAGTAACAACTTATCAAAAACAAGTAGAAACGAAGTCTGACCTTGAGCGTACTGAGCTTGCAAAAGAAAAGTCTGGCGTGTTTACTGGAGCATATGCGATCCACCCGGTTACAGGTGCTAAGCTTCCGATTTGGATAGCAGACTATGTACTAGCTAGCTACGGAACTGGCGCTATTATGGCTGTTCCTGCTCATGATGAGCGCGATTACGAGTTTGCTGTTAAATTTGAGCTTCCGATTGCAGAAGTGGTTGCTGGCGGAAATGTAGCTGAAGCTGCTTATACAGGTGACGGCGAACATGTGAACTCTGACTTCTTAAACGGTATGCAAAAAGTCGAAGCCATCGAAAAGATGAATGCATGGCTTGTGGAGAACGGTAAAGGTGAAAAGAAAATCACTTATCGTCTTCGTGACTGGCTATTCTCCCGTCAGCGTTATTGGGGAGAGCCTATCCCAGTCATCCATTGGGAAGACGGTACAATGACAACTGTCTCTGAAGAAGAACTCCCATTGCTTCTTCCAGTAATGAAAGAGATCAGACCT
The DNA here is from genome assembly GCF_001999465.1 of Fictibacillus arsenicus. Lineage (GTDB taxonomy): Bacteria > Bacillota > Bacilli > Bacillales > Fictibacillaceae > Fictibacillus > Fictibacillus arsenicus. The sequence continues at coordinate 370,251 of NZ_MQMF01000001.1, read as the reverse complement.
TCAGGAACAGGCGAATCACCACTTGCTAATGAGGAACAATGGGTGAATGTTATTGATCCTGCAACAGGCAAGAAGGGACGCCGTGAAACAAATACAATGCCGCAGTGGGCAGGAAGCTGCTGGTATTATCTTCGCTATATCGATCCTAAAAATGAAGAGCAGCTGGCATCTCCTGAAAAACTGGAGCATTGGCTGCCGGTAGATATTTATATTGGCGGAGCTGAACACGCAGTATTGCATCTTCTATATGCGCGTTTCTGGCATAAAGTGCTGTACGATCTTGGCGTTGTTCCAACGAAGGAACCTTTCCAGCGTTTGTTTAACCAAGGTATGATTCTTGGTGAAAACAACGAAAAGATGAGTAAGTCAAAAGGCAATGTCGTTAATCCAGATGAAATTGTTGTGAGTCATGGTGCGGATACACTTCGCTTATACGAAATGTTTATGGGACCGCTGGATGCTTCGATCGCATGGAGTACGACAGGCCTTGATGGTGCCCGCCGTTTCCTTGACCGAGTATGGAGATTATTGGTTTCCGAAGATGGAGAGAGCTTGAATCCTGCGATTCAAGATATTAAAGGAACAGATGCTTTTAACCGTCTTTACCATTTAACTGTTAAAAAAGTAACGGAGGATTATGAAGGTCTTCGTTTTAATACGGCTATCTCGCAGCTTATGGTATTTGTTAACGAAGCCAATAAGCAAGAGACACTTCCTAAGGATTTCGTTCAAGGCTTTGTAAAAATGCTTTCTCCGATCGCTCCGCATATTAGTGAGGAACTATGGGAAAAGTCAGGTGGTACCGGAAGCATTGCATATGAAGCTTGGCCAGTATGGGATGAAGCGCAGCTCGTTGAAAATGAAGTTGAGATTGTTGTTCAAGTAAACGGTAAATTAAAAGCAAAGATGACGATTCCGGCAAACAGCAGCGGACAGGATATGGAGCAAGTCGCTTTAAAAGAAGAAGCTGTTCAACAAAGCATCGAAGGCAAAACGATTCGTAAAATAATCACTGTACCTGGTAAACTCGTAAATATCGTTGCAAACTAAAGGAGGCTTTTAAATGGACTATGAATTAGAAGAAATTTCACCATCTGAGGTGAAACAATTACTAAAAGATGGCAAGAAGGTATCCTTGATTGATGTTCGTGAAGACGAGGAAGTTGCTGTAGGAAAGATTCCTGAAGCAGCCCATATTAAAATGGGTGAGATACCAGACCGATTAGCTGAAATCGATAAAAATGAAGAGCATATTATTATTTGCCGTTCTGGTAGAAGAAGTGAAAATGTAGCCTATTTCTTATTAGACGAAGGCTATAAAGTAAAAAATATGACTGGCGGCATGCTTGAATATAATAAAGAATAATCATGAAACTCCCTGCTTTAATAAGCAGGGGGTTTTTTACATGAAGAAAAAATTTAACATATCTAATTATCAGGAATAGTGAAAAACTAAGGAGTCTCAGCCGATAGTAAGGGTATACTGTTTACCCTGGAGGCTCTCATGGCATTTATTCATTCTAATAAAAAGAAGTGGCTAAGCATAATTGCTGCTTTTTTCACCATTCATTTAGCGGGCTCAATAGGGTCGATTTATTCTCATAATATATGGATGTATGTTTTAGATATCGGAGCTGTTTTTGTGTTTGGAATTTTTGTCTATAAAATGCTGAAGGAAAAAGACAGCTATTCTATAGACCTTGAGCAGGAAATAAAAAAACATAAAGAGACCCATGCAGAATTAGAAGCAAGCAGGGGCAATCTTCAAAACGTTTTTGACAGCATCGATGTTGCGATATGGTCACATAACTTGCAAACGAATAAGCTTCTAATTACTTCTGGTATTGAGAAACTTTATGGATATCCGCTTCAAGCTTTTTATGATGATGTGGATTTATGGAAAAAAGTGATCCATCCTGATGATCTTGAGATTACGGTTATGCGTGCAACTGATATTCAAAAAGGGATAATTACAACAAGTGAATACAGAATACTTCGTCCTGACGGAGACATCAGATGGATTCAGGACAGAGGAATTCCCTTTTTAAATGAGAAGGGAGAATTAGTTGATTTTAATTCAATACTGATCGATATAACAGAACGCAAGCATGCTGAAATGACCATTAATCAAATGGCATATTTTGATGAGTTAACAGGTCTCCCAAATCGTAACGGATTTATGGAGACCATCGAACAGAAAATGAATGAAGTCGATTTGAAGCAAGGGAACCTGGCACTGCTGTATTTGGATCTAGATCGCTTTAATGTACTAAACGATACACTGGGTCATAGCTTTGGAGATCTTTTGCTACAAAAGGTTGCTGAATTACTGAAATCAACAGTATCAGGAAAAGGTGAAGTGTTTAGAAGAAGCGGAGACGAGTTTATAATTCTGCTGGAATTCAAAAGTACAACAGAAGTAATAACAGTTGCTGAGGATATCATATGTTCTTTTACAAAGCCATTCTTATTGAGCGGTAAGGAAGTTTTCACAACACCAAGTATCGGAATAAGTTTATACCCAGGAAACGGATCTGACAGTGATACTCTTTTAAAAAGAGCAGACTCAGCTCTGTATCAGGCAAAAGACCGTGGCCGAAACACATATCAATTTTTTACCGAACAGCATGATGGCAAAATGGAAAGAAGGCTGAACCTTGAACACGGGCTGAGAAAAGCATTGAAGAAGAATGAATTGTTTCTTGTCTTCCAGCCGCAAGTCCAATTCCACACAAAAAAAATAACTGGTGTGGAAGCTTTATTAAGATGGAACAAAGATACGGAAGGACTCATTTCTCCAGGAGAATTTATTCCTATTGCAGAAGATACGGGTATGATTTTACCAATAGGTGAATGGGTATTAAAAAATGCTTGCTCGCAAGGTTCCAAATGGCATCAAAACGGCTATAATGACTTGCTGATATCAGTAAATATTTCGGTACGGCAGCTATTGGAAGAATCGTTCGTAGACAGAGTGGAAAGTATTTTAATCGAGACCCATTTTCCAGCATCTTCTCTAGAACTCGAGATTACAGAGAGTACAACGATGGAAAGCCTGGAAGAAACATTGCCTGTTCTTAACCGTTTAAGAGAGAAAGGGATTCGCATATCAATTGATGACTTCGGTACTGGCTATTCTTCCTTAACGTATTTAAGGCAGCTGCCTGTAGATACTCTAAAGATTGATAAAACGTTTATCGATGATATTCTGACAGATCCTAAAGCAGGTGCAATCGTAAAAACTATAATTGATATGGGTCATAATCTTAGTTTTCATGTTATTGCAGAAGGAATAGAAAGCTGTAAACAAATTGACTTTCTATTAGAACAAGGCTGTATGTACGGACAAGGATATCATTTGTTTAAGCCATTAAAATCTGAAGAACTAGAAGAGCATCTTCAAGAGAATATGGTAATCAATTAGTAAAAGACTTAAAAAGCCAGTCGAAAACGGCTTTTTGGGTCTTTTTTTGTTTTTGGGAATCAAACGCATGCTATTTTATGAGCTGTTCTCGTGATTAAAAGTGACTCTCATAGAATTACTCACCCTACTCTCACCACATACTCCTTTACTAGCGATGTTTTGCAATAGCCTTTTAGTGAAACAATACATAAGTACTTAAGTTGAAGGAGTGGATGAAAATGAACGTGCTTATTATTGGAGCAAATGGAAATATCGGAAAACTTACAAGTGTCATGCTTGCTGAGCAAGGTCATACAGTTAAAGCGATGGTTAGAAAAGAAGAGCAGCAGGAGCACTTTAAACATGAAAATATTGAGGCTGTGCTTGGTGACTTAGAAAAAGATTTTGAACATGTATTTGATGGGGTTGACGTTGTTATATTTACAGCTGGTTCTGGCGGGCATACAGGTCCTGAGAAAACAGATGCGGTTGACTACGAGGGAGCTGTAAAATCGATCAAGCTTGCTGAAAAGCATTCTGTTCAGCAATTTATTATGGTGAGCTCACTAGCGGCAGATACACCAGAAAAAGGACCGGAAAGTCTTCAACACTATTTAAAAGCAAAGGGAAATGCTGATCAGGTACTAATGGAAAGCTCATTAAACTACACGATCTTGCGTCCTGGTGCTTTGACAGATGAAGACGGCATGGGATTAATTAATGCACAGCAGAAATTAAATGAACACGGATCAATTCCAAGAGCTGATGTAGCAAGAACAATCGCAGCATGTTTGGGAAATGAGCGTATGTACCGCAAAGTTTTTGAACTGATAGAAGGGGAAACAGCAATTCAAAACGCAATCGAAAATATATAGACAAAACTAGTCAAAGTCCAACAAAGGAAAAGCATCCTCACTGAACGAATGCTCATGCAGAGACTCATTCTTTAGGAGGATGCTTTTTATGATACAGGTAAAAGTTTTTGATGAAGAACATGAAGATGACCTTGAAGAAAGTGTCAACGAATTCTTAAGCGGACTTCCTCAAGATCATGTTATTGATATTAAATATCAAATTGCAGTATGTGAAAATGCACATGAGGAAAACGAAACAATGTTTTCATTTTCAGCCATGATTATTTATAAAAAATAGAATTATCCTAGAGCATGATAAGCGGCATTTGTACCAGCTATATTGCCGGTTACAAAAGCTACTGTTATATTGTAACCGCCTGTGTATCCATGCAGATCCAGAATTTCCCCGCAAAAGAATAAGCCTTCTTGAATCTTAGAAGCCATTGTTTGAGGTGCGATTTCTTTTACTGAGACGCCGCCGCCTGTTACAAAAGCCTTTTCGATGGATAGCGTTCCATTAACTTGAAACGAAAAACCTTTCATTTGCTGAGCTAGATTACGCAATGACTGCTTTGGAATTTGATCAGCTGAAATATCACCATCAATCCCTGCTTTTTCAATTAAGAAAAATAGATACTTTTCAGGAAGCATTCCTTTCAGAACGTTTTTCACAGCCTTTTTTGGTTCCTCATCTACTCTTTTTTGAATAGAGGAAAGAAGAGCATCTTCATTTTCATCCGGAAATGAGTCAATTCTCATTTCAATCGAAGGGGCACCAAATTTTTTGAGAGCTTTTACAACATACTGGCTGCAGCGCAATGCGGCTGGTCCGGAAATCCCGAAATGAGTGAAGATCATATCCATCTGATGGGCTTTTATCATTTTTCCTTTAGGATTCCAAACAGATAGCGCCACGTTTCTTAATGAAATACCTTGCAATGTTTTTTGTTTTACAAAGCTTTCATTTGAAGTGATCGGTACTTCTGTCGGATACAATTCTGTAATTGTATGGCCAGCTTTTTTTGCCCATGCATAACCATCACCAGTTGATCCTGTATGTGGAACAGACTTGCCTCCAACAGCGATAACTATAGATTTTGTTTTTAGTACTTCTCCATTCTGTAAAATTATTTCATGTAATTCTTCTTTATAATTTATAGTCTTTACAGGTGTATTCGTCCGGATTTGAACACCTAGTTCATTAATCTTATTTAAAAGTGCTTGTACAACATCCGTTGCTTTATTTGAAACAGGAAACATACGCCCATGATCTTCTTCTTTAAGCTTAATTCCTAAACTTTCAAAGAATGAAATAATATCCTCATTGTTGAAAACCGAAAAGGCACTATAAAGAAAACGGCCGTTGCCAGGAATGTGCTTAATGATCTCATCTACAGGCAAACGATTAGTAACATTGCACCGTCCTCCGCCGGATATGGCCAGTTTGCGGCCAAGCTTTTCTCCTTTATCAATCAGAAGAACACGAGCGCCGTTCGATGCAGCTCCAACACTGGCCATTAGCCCTGATGGACCACCGCCAATGACAATACAATCATAAATCATAACATCCCAACTTTCTTAGATCGTTCAGTTAAAAATCATTTCATACAATAGCACAGCTTTATAAAAAAGGCTATGTATTTTCAATTCCTTACTTTTTTGCAAAAAGTTAAATGAGGTTACACGAGCTTTTTATGTGATACAATACTAATAATGTTTTTTAGTTAATGTATTAAACCTGACAAACACTAGAATGTCAGGGAAATCTCTCGATTGATTTTAGTAGGAGCTGAAAAAGTTTGTCGCGATTACTTCGTGGAACATTGATCTTATCTGCAGCTACATTTTTCTCGAAATTTATTGGATTGATCTTTGTTATTCCATTTGCCAATTTAGTTGAAGAAAAAGGTATGGCTTTATACGGCTATGCTTACATTCCATATACGATATTACTAAGTATCTCTACAATGGGCTTGCCACTTGCGGTTTCTAAATTTGTCTCTAAATATAATGCTTTAGGCGATTTTGCAGCAGGAAGAAGATTGCTCAAATCTGGATTGCTAGTTATGACGATAACTGGCTTTCTAGCATTCCTTATCCTGTATATGCTAGCCCCAGCACTTGCCCATCAGATTATTGATGAACGTGGCGGAAAAGGGAATAGCATTGAAGATATAACCTTGGTTATTCGAATGGTTAGTACGGCTTTAATAATCGTACCATCCATGAGTTTAATCCGCGGGTATTTTCAAGGCTTTCAATCTATGGGACCTACAGCTGTCTCGCAGGTCGTTGAACAGATTGTCAGAATTCTATTCATTCTTATTGCCAGCTTTATTGTAATAAATATTTTAGATGGAGAGACTACAACTGCTGTTGCTTTGTCTACATTTGCCGCAACACTCGGTGCTGTTGCAGGGCTTATTGTCTTAATCTGGTATTGGGCAAAAAGAAAGCCCCATCTGCAAAAAATGTATGATAACAGCAAACCTGTTGCAGATATTTCATTAAAAGATATTTATTTAGAAACGATTAAATATGCGATCCCTTTTATAGCGGTAGGTCTTGCTATACCGCTGTATCAAATGGTTGATCAATTTACAATTATAAATACACTATCAGACTATGGTTATACACAAGAAGAATCAGAGTCTGTTTTCGCGATTATCACACAGATCGCACATAAGCTGGTGATGATTCCTGTATCTCTTGCTACTGCACTTGCACTGACTTTGATTCCTGTCATCACTAAATCATTTACACAAAACAATCAAGATCTATTGCATAAACAGATCACCCAAACATTTCAGATGGTATTGTTTTTAACAGCACCAGCAGCAATTGGTCTAGCTGTGCTGGCATATCCTGCATATGGAGCACTGTTTGGCCTGCCATCAATGGAAACGGGAGGTTTCTACCTTAGGTGGTATGCGCCTACAGCAATTTGGTTTGCGTTATTTACTGTGACAGCAGCAATTTTACAAGGTTTGAACCAGCAGCGTTTTGCCTTTATTAGCTTAAGCGTTGGTTTTTTAGCTAAACTGCTGCTTAACAAACCTCTTCTACTAGTATTTGCCGGAACAGGATCAATCATCGCAACTAATATCGGATATACCTTATCTATATTGTTTAACCTGTATATCATCAAAAAATACAGCGGATTTTCATTTAAATGGGTTTATCGAAGAACGGTCTTAATGACAGTATTTATCGTAATCATGTCGATCGCAGTTGTTGTGATAACGTCACTTTTAGGAAAGCCTGTAACAAGGCTGGATACTATAATAGAACTGACAGTGGGAATTCTTACGGGAGGAGCGGTATACCTCTTCCTAAGTTACCGTTCAGGACTGCTTACAATTATTTTAGGAGACCGGATACGATTTCTTAAACGAAGGAAATAAGGATAACAAAAAAGAAGGCTGATGCAGCCTTCTTTTCCCTTGAATAATACTATTATTTATTTACCTCTTGCTGTTGTTCGTCGTACCACTTAAGCTGATTGCCAATGCTGTAGCCTTCAAGCGGCACTTCGTATTCAAAACCGGCTTTTTCTAATGCTGGCTGAAGATACTCCCGGTATACCCAGCCGCCATGAATGAAGATTCTGCATTGAGAAGGTTTAACATGCTGTTCTAAAGAAGTAATTACTTGATCTGCCCACTCCCTTTTTTCAGAAGTGGATAAATTTTTGATGGACACATTATATGGTTCAATGTATTGATCTTTCGTTAAAAGTCCTTCTTTTGCACTATAAAAGTAGAAATCATCATATTGATTCTGTGCGTATTGAACGGACTTAACGAATAACGGGCTTATGTATAAATCTATAGCTGCCGAAGGGTTTGAAGCTTTTTTCCGTGCAGTTGCTAGAAGACCTATTTTCCTTTTCATTCCAATTCCTCCTATAGTACTAAATTACCCCGTTTATATAAAATTAAATCAATTTTTTACAATAATATAGGAAGAATAGATCATATAACAGGAGGTTCTTATGAGAATTGATAAATGGCTTTCCAATACAGGATTTGGAAGCAGAAAAGAAGTGAAACAATTATTAAAATCTGGTGCAGTTACATTGAATGGAACTGTAATTAAAGATCCGAAAACTCAAGCCAATCCTGATAAAGATCTTGTAGTCGTGCATGGTGAAGAAGTAATTTACAAAGAATTTATTTACTTAATGATGAATAAACCGCATGGTGTTATATCTGCTACTGAAGATTCAAGGCATGAAACAGTAATCGATCTATTAGAACTGGAGGATCAAGGCTTTGAGCCGTTTCCTGTTGGGAGATTGGACAAGGATACAGAAGGACTTCTAATTTTAACGAATGATGGCCAGCTGGCACATTCACTGCTTTCACCTAAAAAACATGTACCTAAAACATATTTTGCAAAAATAAATGGATCTATTCCTGAACATACTTATGAAAAATTTAAAGAAGGTATTGTTTTAGATGATGGCTACCATACGCAGCCTGCAAAATTAAAAATTGTTCAGAACTCAATGGATGAATCAGAAATCTACTTAACCATTACAGAAGGGAAATTTCATCAAGTAAAAAGAATGTTTGAAGCGGTGGACAGAAAAGTCACATATCTTCAAAGGGTCCAAATGGGTAACTTAAAACTTGATGAAACATTGCCAATAGGGACATATAGAGAGTTAACGGATGAAGAACTCTCTCTGCTTTCTGAAAGAGAGAATGTTTTTGAATAAATTATAAGGGGTATCTTCCAATAAAAAGGAGGATGATTCCTAATGAGGTTATATGCTGAAAAAATAATTGGTGCAAAAGCTGAACATGATGCTGCTCCTCTTGATGAACATAAAGTAAACGATATTCTTTTCAACATGTATGATCATCGTTTATGTTATTTTACTTTTACAATTGAAAACAGAAGTCCTGAACGTGAAGAGATGCCAGCCGACCGGCATATGGAATCTGTTGTTGCGGCAACATCAGGTATTGGAACACAAAACACACCTATGACCGGGAGTGCTTATACCGAAACGAATTATAGCGAGGTTAAAGAAACTTACTTTATTCCTTGGCACCAGATCGTAGACATTCATGAAGATAAGCTTGTGTTTGAGGGTAATGAACGGCAAAAGGAAGAACCGATTGAATGCTATTCTTATCTTGCGGTGAAGGATTGGCCAGTAATTGACCAGAGTGGTGAAAAAGTTGGGAAGATTAAAGATCTTGTCATGGATACTGAAAGAAAACAGGCTGTTGGTTTTGTCCTTTCTGAAGGATTCTGGAAAAGTTTATTAGGCCACGACGAAAAATATATGCCGATTACAGGACAGCCAGATTGGAAAACACAAGAGTGGAAAATAGAACGTACTCCTGATTTGCTTCTCAAAAATACACCTGAAGAGTTATAAATAAAAGGGCTGTTTTGCAAACTTTGTAGCTCTTGAAAGTGGTTAATTTCCGCTCCAGGCTGCTCGCTTTCCGGGGGGCGTGCGGTGAGCCTCCTCACGCTTTGCGCCTTAAGGAGTCTCACACCTTACGTTCTAACCAACTTGAAAATGAAGAGAATGAAAAATAACCTAAAAGCCATAATATTTTAGAAATGAACAAATAAAAGAAACAAAAAAGTTCCCGCACTCATTCAGCGGGAACTTTTCTTATGCTTATCCATATATGATACTGATTTGTTTATGATACTTTTACTTTTTTTGCTGTTGTTTCCCACATTCCGCGGGCAGGACTTGTTACTAAATTGTTATAAGAAAGTACATTCAAATCCCTCTGAATTGTTCGCTGCGTAGTTCCAAATTCTTCAACTAATTCTCGTGTTGTTACAGTACCTTTCTTGCGTATAAACAAATACAGGGCTTTCACACGATTCAACATTCTGTCAGTTGAAGGACTCAAAAAACCACTCCTTGTTTAAGTTAGTTGTTAACATACTATATGATAGCAATCAAAAGTTAATGAAGTATGAACGTTAGGTTACAATCTCTTTAATTCGTAAGACCCATCCTTTTAAAAAAGCTCTGTTCTTAGTGAAGATTTTCAGAACCATATAAAAAAGCGAAGAATCCATATCGGTTTCTTCGCTGCGTAAGCCAATTGTTAATAATGTGTGAGTTCAAAAAGATGTCTGTGCGGCTATGCAGCAAAACCTTATAACGAACATATAATCCTCATTTAAGGAATATTTGTCAGTACAGGTAACACACCACACCTCCCATTTACGCATCATTATACACGAAAATCCGAAAATGTCAATGTTGTTTATTTTCCAATACTTTGAAAAAGAACGATAACAAAAAAGAATGATATAAGGTACAATGAAAAAGTTATAAATACCGTTTAGAGTTCGGAGGGAGATATGTGTATATCTTGCAAAAATTTTTCAAGCAGCTAGTTGTAAACAAACTAGGAATTTTCTCCTTTACTTTTTTTATCGTCATTATTTCTTCAATTGTTATGCGCATATTAGAACCGGAAACATTCCCTGGATGGTTTGATGCTTTGTGGTATGTAATGACAACCGTTACGACTGTTGGGTACGGGGATTTCTATCCGGTAAGTGTAGCTGGAAGAATTTACGCAATTTTTATTTTTTTGATTGGAATTGGCATAGCGGGCTTGGCGATTGGAAAATTGGTTGAAGCTTTAGGAGCTCACCGGAAACGTAAGGAGGAAGGAAGGTTGAACTTTAAAGGAAAAGGTCATTTTGTTATTATTGGGTGGTCTGAGAAGGCAAAATATGCGATTTCTGAGATTATTGAAACTCACCCGGAATTAGACATCGTTCTTATCGATCAATTAAATGTAACTCCTATAACACATAAAAATGTACATTACATACAAGGCGATCCTTCAAGTGAATCTGTACTGCTGCAGGCAAATATTAACGATGCTCAATCCGTTCTTGTCTTCTCAGATGATTCTATCCAAGATTCTGCTTTGGCAGATGGGAAAACGCTATTGGTAGTAACATCGGTTGAGCGGCTTAATCAACAAATACATAGTACCGTTGAGATAAAAAAAGAGGAAAATATTAAAAATTTCAGGCATGCTAAAGTTGATGAGTTTGTTTTGAGTCACGAAACCGTTTCTCGAATGGCTGTACGCTCGGCCTTCTCAAGAGGCATTACTGAAATTTATACACAGCTTTTGTCATATAAAGAGGGCGAAAACCTTTTTGAAGTAAGAAAAAAAGGTGAGTGGAAGACATATAAAGATGCTTTTGAAGGCCTTTTGAAGGAAGGGGCCACATTGATCTCTGATGGTAGTGATTTAGGTATAAATAAAAAATTAAATGAACCTATCCGTGAAGATGCAAGACTTTATATAATTTGCAGTAAAGAAGTGTACGAATCTCTCACTTAGACTCTATTTGAAAGGGTGTAACGCGTGTCAAATATTAATTGGACAGAAGAAGTGGAAAAAAGAAAAGAGCAGCTTATGGAAGATACAAAAGGTCTTTTAATAATTCCGAGTATCTTGGATGAAACGAAAGGAACAAAAGAAGCTCCGTTTGGTCCAGAAATTCATCAGGCATTAATGTACTTACTGGACCTAGGAAAAGAAACTGGCATGTCAGCCAAAGATGTTGATGGATATGCGGGACACTTGGAAATAGGAAGCGGAGAAGAATTGGTCGGTATTCTTTGCCATGTGGACGTTGTGCCTGCAGGGGAAGGATGGACGGTCGATCCTTTTGGAGCTGAAATAAAAGACGGAAAGATTTTTGCAAGGGGCGCAATCGATGACAAAGGTCCAACGATGGCTGCTTTTTATGCTATGAAGATTATACAAGAATTAAATCTTCCTTTATCGAAAAGAGTTCGTATGATAATAGGCTGTGATGAAGAGAGCAATTGGCAATGTGTAAGACATTATTTTAAAAATGAAGAAATGCCTGATTTCGGATTTGCTCCTGATGCAGATTTTCCAATCATTAATGCCGAAAAAGGTATCTTTGATGTTGAATTCACCTTATCTGAAGGTAGCGCAAACCGAGATGGCCTTCAGCTCACGTTATTCGAATCTGGTCAGCGTTTAAACATGGTTCCGGATCGTGCTGTTGCGAAAATAAATGGAACCGATCTAGAAAATATCGAAAAAGCATTTGCTAGTTATGCAGAAAATAAGGGAATTCAATATAATTCTTTTATTGAAAACGGGGAATTAACACTAAAGACAGAAGGAAAATCTGCGCATGGCAGCACCCCGGAAATCGGGATTAATGCAGGCTTAGAGCTTGCAGAATTTTTGAACGGATATGCTTTTGCTGGTCATGGAAAAGCGTTTTTATCCCTGCTCGAGGCGGTAACAGGAGAACATACAGGCAATAAGCTAGGAATTGCAGCTGAGGATGAAGCCAGCGGTAAATTAACTGTAAATGCCGGAGTTATGAAGTTTAATTCTGAAGGCGGCAAAATTGGAATGAACATCCGTTATCCGGTTACACATAACAGTGAACAGATTGAAGAGACCCTATTTAAGAGAGCGAAGGATCATAGTTGGGATCTCAGGATCATCGAAAATAATCCTCCAAATTATGTTGATGATAAACACCCTCTGATTAATACACTGCAAAAAGTATACGAAGAACAGACTGGCGAAAAAGGTGAATTGATTGCAATCGGAGGAGGCACTTATGCCAGATCGCTTAATACTGGAGTTGCTTTCGGTGCATTGTTCCCAGGCAGAGAAGATGTGGCTCACCAAAAAGATGAGTATATGTATATTGAAGATTTATTGCGTGCTTCAGCTATTTACGCTCAAGCTATTTATGAGCTGGCAAAATAGGTAAGAAAGAGAAGAGGGAATCATCATGAACAAAACTTTTGATCAAACCTCAATTAGTCTAAAAGGATTTTATTTGCTTTTCTTTTTTGGTCTTGGAAGTTTATTTCCTTTATTGGGTGTTTATTTTAAAGAAGAAGTGGGACTTAGCGGGACAGAAATCGGTACATTGATGTCAATCAGTCCAGTAGTAATGATATTTGCACAACCGCTTTGGGGGATAATCACCGACTTATCCAGACGTCCGAGGTCAGTACTGGGCTTAACCTTATTATTAACAGCTGGATTGGGATACAGTATATTATTGCTGGATTCGTATTTGTGGCTCTTACTGCTGCTCATATTATTCTCATTTATGCAGAGTGCTCTTGTACCTGTATCAGATAGTATATTGCTTAATTATGTTCAAAAAGAGAACAAGCAGTATGGAAACTATCGGCTATTCGGAGCTGTAGGGTTCGCGATAGCGGTATATATCGCAGGAGGACTGGCTGAAACTTTTGGAACACAAGTTATATTTTATATGTTTACAGCTGTTCTTATTCTGTGTATTTTGTTTGTATTTAAAATGCCAAAAGAAAATAAGTCACTAAAAACGGATATGAAAAAGGGTATTGATAAGCTGATAAAAATGCCATCATTTATCATTTTTCTTACAGCTACATTCCTTGTTTTTGGACCGATTTTCGCAAATAACTTTTATTTTGGTTTTTATATCCAAGAAACCGGAGGCACTTTAGCTGGGGTAGGATTAGCTTTTTTATTAGCTGCAGGAAGTGAAGCTCCATTTATGAAATTTGCAGGACTTACGATCAAAAAATGGGGTATGATGCAGATCATGATGTTTGCAGCAGCAGTCTCTGCTGTACGTTGGACGTTCTACTTTTTCGAACCCTCTTTTCCGGTAGTATTAGCTACAACAATTGCACAAGGGTTTTCTGTTGGTCTATTCATTCCAGCAGCTATGGAGTATGTACGAATGTATACGCCTAGTGAAGTAAGAGCGACTGCTGTCTCATTATATTCAGCCGTGGGGAACGGACTAGGTTCTTGGTTCTGCACGTTTGTTGGAGGAATAATTTTTGATAAATACTCCATCTTTTATACGTACCTGTTCTTTGGTGTTCTTTCATTTGCAGGTTTATTGATGGTTATTATTCTCTCAAAAATGGAACAAGAACCCGTTCTTGTACACAGATCTATTTAAAGAACTGTAGATCCTTCTTTGATGAATTTGTACCGCAGTGAAAAAGCACAGCCATTTTACACGGGGTGTCTTTTGCAGGCGGACATTTTTGGATATAATTTATTTTTTTGTTTGGTAGAGAGGGGAAATTGTTCGGTTAAACCTCTTTTTTGTATGGTTAAGGATAATTTTTGTTCGGTTAGCAGCCATTTTTGTTCAGTTCCCAATTTATTTGTTTTTTCACGAAGAAATAATAGAACAAAACTAGTGTTAGAGACATTTAAGCGTTTAAAAAGACATCCCCTTCGTATTCCGGGATGTCTTTTGTATCTCTTATGAATTAAATTGAAACAAATCGCTTGAGAGATATCGTTCGCCTGAGTCACATGTCATGCAGATCACGACCTCTCCCTTTTTTCGTTTCTCAGCAATCTTTAAAGCTGCGAAAACAGCAGCACCAGAAGACGGACCAACAAGGATGCCCTCTTCTGAAGCAAGACGTCTTGTAATGTTATAAGCATCCTCATCATTTACCTGAACAATTTCATCATAGACATTTTGATTTAAGATCGAGGGAATAAAGCCGGGGCTTGTTCCCACGAGCTTATGTTTTCCAGGTTTTCCGCCTGAGAGTACAGGAGATCCTTTAGGTTCTACAACGTGGACGGTTAGGTCAGGAAACATTGATTTAAGCGTTTCACCTGTACCCGTTATTGTTCCGCCAGTTCCAGCGGGTGCAATAAATGCAGTAAATGGTTTCCCTATTTCTTCAATGGCTTCTTTTATTTCAATCGCTGTACTATGTCGGTGGGCATCTGGATTAGAAGGATTTTCGAATTGCATAGGCATGAAGCTGTTAGGAATTTCTGCTACAAGCTCTCTTGCTTTCTTTATTGCTCCAGGCATTTTTTCATCCCCGGGAGTCAGTACTACTTTTGCTCCATAGGCTTTTAATAAATTTATTCTTTCTTCAGTCATGGTATCTGGCATAACGATTATAGATTTATAGCCTCTTGCTGCAGCATTCATAGCTAGACCGATTCCTGTATTTCCGGAAGTAGGTTCAATAATCGTTGAGCCTTCTTTTAAATCGCCTTTTTTCTCGGCTTCAATAATCATATTATATGCAGCTCGATCTTTCAGACTCCGGCTCGGATTATAGTACTCAAGCTTAACGTACACATCTGCACCTTCTGAATGAGGCAAGCGGTTTAATTTAACTACAGGTGTATCTCCAATTAGTTCCGCGATGTTAGTTACGACTCTCATAATTTGCACTCCCTTTTTATTACTCTCATTAGTATAACAAATAATCTATTCGGTAAAAAAGCAGATAGAGGGATACGATTATCTGATAAAATAAATAATGGAAAGCGGTGGATTTTATGGAAAGGCATTTATTTATTGCTCTGGAGCTTCAGGCTGAAGTGAAATCAACACTTGATCAAATGTGCCAAGAAATAAAAAAGGAGCACTCATTTAAAACATGGGTTTACCCTGATGATTATCATATTACACTCGCATTTTTAGGGAAAACATCACGTGATCAATTAAAGAAACTGACTCCGTTATTACAAGAAGCCGTTCAAAAAGATGAAGTTTTTGAATTAAATATTAACCATTTTGGTTTCTTTGGAAACAAAGAGAACCCAAGAATCTTTTGGGCTGGTGTTGAAGAACAGGTTAAATTATATAACCTGCAAAAACAAGTGGCATATTCATGCAAACAAGCTGATTTCATTCTAGAGAAAAGGTCTTACTCTCCGCATATTACGCTCGCACGAAAACTATTGGATTCCTCAACACTGCCTGTTGATTCAGAGAGATGGTGGTATACCTATGGGAGAGAAGTTCAGTTTCTGGCAGAAAATGTTGTTCTTTATGAAACACATTTTGAAAAGCAGCCGAAATATCAAATTTTACAGTCCTTTTCTTTAAAGAGATAAATAGTAAAAGGAGGAGGGGGAAAAATGGCACAACTAGTCAAAATACAAGATTATGTTTCACGTTATGAAAAGAACCTTTATCATTATCAATCTCTATTTATGCGTATTAAAGAAAACCGCAGAAAAAGTTTTAACCCTGATATAAATGAAGAGGACCGGAAACATTTGCATAAGGAATTCAGAAAAATCCTTTTTCAAAACCAAATGAAATGGGCAACTTCTACTGTAAAAGAAGTCTCAAACGTTGATGAGAAATATTTTAGAGACCAGAAGCTGCAATTTCTGACACGGGAAATCCCTGATAATTATTTTTTATTTTATGAGCCTGTATTACGGATTAAAAGTGCTCCGGTTGAACTAGATGTAATCTTAGTGGGCCCAGCAACGATATCACTTATTGTCTGGATGAGCGGTGAAGGGATCTGGCAGGAAGCGGAAAATAAGCGCTTTTGGAAAAATGTCAGCCCTGAACAAAAAGAAACAAGATTAAGTCCTGTTATCAGGCTTGAAAGGATGAACAGTATAATCAAAGGATGGGCTGAACCATATAAAGAACAGCTTTCAATCCAGCAAACAATAATAGCGCCGGATGCATTTATTGATCTTTCAAACGACTGGAGAAAGATCAACTTTGTTGATAAACGGAATTTTAAAGAATGGCATATGCGAATCGTGAATGAACCAGCTCCGGTAAAGAGTCAGCAATTAAAATTTGTTTCAGATATATTAAGTATTGGTGTAACTAATTCTCTATATAGAAAAGATCCTTTAACAAACGAGTCTGAGTTAAGTTTTGAAGGAATTTGATACATATTGTCGAATTGAATGTAAAACAAACAATCGAGGACTCAATCAATGAAAAGATACTTTTTTATAATTAATACAAATAACTCAAAAGCAGTTAGAACATTCAATCGTTTAAAAAAGGAATTAGATAAAGAAGAGATTTCCTATCGAACTTTCTATACAGAGCACAAAGGTCATGCTGTTGAAATAGCAAAGAAAATTATATATATAAACAAAGATTCTATAAAAGCAATTATCGCTGTAGGCGGAGATGGGACCATCCATGAAGTGTTCAATGGGATAAAAGATTATCCTGATATACCTATTGGCTTTATTTCGGGCGGTTCAGGAAATGATATTGTTCGTGTACTTACCAAAAAAATAAAAGGTGTTAAACGCCAAATTGCTTATTTAAAAAGGAAAAGGCTAATCAAAAGTGATGCCGGGATTATTCATATGATCGGAAGAAGCATGAAGGATCAGGTTTTTCTAAGTGCCATCGGAATTGGTCTTGACGGAGAAGTTGCGAAATATACAAATGAAGCCCGTTACAAAAAAGTGCTTCACAAGATGAGGTTAGGGACTTTTGCATACGTTATTACATTGTTTAAAGTTTTGAAATCCTATAAACCAGCTTCTATTGAATTAGACATCGATGGACAGGTTCATACTTTTGACACGGTTTGGCTTGTAGCGGTTGGAAACATGCCCTATTATGGAGGGGGCATGAAAATCTGCCCAGAGGCTCGTTACAACGATGGGAGACTCGATGTTTGTGTTGTACATACTATCTCTTTAACAAAACTTCTTATGCTTTTCATTTCAGTCTTTTGGGGCGGACACGTAAAGGTGCAAGGAGTTTCACAGTTTACCTGCCGTAATATCACAGTGAATACTAATAGACCAGTTGCGATTCATGCTGACGGTGAATATAAAGGAACAACACCAGTTTCCATTGAAATAAATCCTCTGTCTGTACAGATAAAAGTTTAAAATCTATGAATACTTGAGTGGTGAAGAAAATGAAATGGACAGACCTTTTTAATATTGCACTTTTTTCAATCCTTTGGGTTGCGCTGATTCAAAAAAAAACAGGCATAAAAGAATGGGTGTCTGAAATAACTAACGGTAACCTTATGTGGGGTATTATTATTCCAATAATCCTTTATGCAGCTTTGGTGATCGCGGGAAGAATACTTAAAAATAAATATTTAAATGATTAATGAGAGCGGGTAATCCCTCTCTCTTTTTCGTATTTACGAATAACAAATTGAATTTAAGTTCAATATGATGTAATAGCTGCCAGAAGGAGTGTGAACACAGGTTGAAGAACTTTGAAGCAAAAGCTTATATGGATGACTTTTCACTAATAACAATAGTAGCTAAAAAGCCTTTTTCAATCGTACCGTCATTTGGTTTGTTACAAACAGATGGTATTGTACATTCCTTAACGATACTTAAACAAGAAAATTATAACCAGCAATATATTTATAAATGTAAATCTCCTATTCAATTAAATCTAGGCAGAGATTATTGGATCAAAATTAACGAAAAACAAATCCCCCTTCAAATAGGAAGTATTGTCAGGACAAATCAATTTGATTCGCTCTTCTTTGATGATGGTCATCTTGGTGCTCATTATACACCTGACTCAACAGTTTTTAGAGTATGGTCTCCTGTAGCGGTTGAGATGAAAATCATGTATAAAGGGTTCGGGGAATCAGATGTATCAGAAGCAATTATGGAGAGAACAGAAAAAGGAGTTTGGCATTTTACCTTAAAAGGGGATCGCCATTTAACTGAATACATTTACAGAGCCAAAATTAATCACGAATGGGTTGAAGCACCAGATCCATATGCACGCTCCGTAACAATCAATGGGGAGAGATCGGTTGTTGTTGATCTGAAAAAAACAGATCCTGACCAGTGGCAGCGTTCTGAAAAAAGAATGAATCTTCGTTCAAAAACTGACAGTATCATCTATGAACTTCATATTAGAGATTTTACAATACACCCTGAAAGTGGTGTGAGAAACAAGGGTAAATATATTGGAATGACGGAAAGAGGTACCAAAACATCCAAAGGAAATATTACGGGGCTGGATTATTTAACAAGCTTGGGTATTACGCATGTTCAGTTAATGCCGGTCGCAGATTTTGGAAGTGTTGATGAAACAAAACCAGATACCCAATATAACTGGGGATATGATCCTGTTCATTTCTTTGCTCCAGAAGGATCATATGCCACCGATCCAAATGACCCGGCCTTGAGGATCAAAGAGCTGAAAACTTTAATTCGAACAATTCAGGACAATGGCCTTTCCGTTATCTTGGATGTCGTATTTAATCATGTATATAAATTGGAAGAGTCATCTTTTGAGAAGCTGGTTCCAGGTTATTATTTTCGATATGATGGCGGCGGCAATCCCGTAAACGGTACAGGTGTTGGCAATGATACAGCCTCAGAACGTAAAATGGTAAGAAAGTTTATTATAGATGCGCTTTTATATTGGTTAAATGAGTATAAAGTCGACGGTTTTCGCTTTGATTTAATGGGAATACATGATGTAGAAACGATGAATATAGCTGCTCAAAAGCTAAAATCATTGAACCCTGGAATTTTTTTGCTAGGAGAAGGCTGGGATCTAAATACGAATCTCGAACCAGAGAAGAGAGCTACGCTATCTTCCGCAAAAGTTCTTCCTGACTATTCATTTTTTAACGATTCATTTCGCGATAGTGTAAAAGGAAGTATCTTTATTGACGGTACTGCAGGGTTTATAAACGGAAATCAGGAACATTCGGTTAAGGACCAAATTCTGAGATCTATAAATGGATATGCCGGTAAAAATGACAAGTTTTTATCTGCGAAACAAAGCATCAACTATACTGAATGCCATGATAATCATACTTTATATGATCTCCTGAAAATTCGTCACCCGTACGAAAATGAAAGCCAACGAAAAAAACGGCAGCAGCTTGCACTGGCATTTACTCTGTTTTCACGCGGAGTTCCATTTATTCATTCAGGGCAAGAATTTTATCGTACGAAGTATGGAGTTGAAAATAGCTACAATATGCCTGACCGAATAAATGCTTTTAATTGGCACGATTGTGAAAAACACAAAAACGATATTAAGTACTTTCAAGAGCTAATAAAAATTCGCAATGAACAGCCTGTCTTTCGTCACGAAGCAGGCAGGATTAATTTATTGCATGAACTTCCAGAAGGTGCTTTTGGAGTGGAAATCAATCATTCTCTGACCGATAAAAAAGGAAAGTGTTCTAATTGGCAAAACGTATTACTTCTCTTTAATCAATCTCTCAAAGCCCTAGAAATACCAATCCATGGTTCTTGGAAAATAGCAGTTGAAAACGAAAAATGTGCTGTGAGAAATTTGAATTCAAATACGTATCTTATTCATCCATTGTCGTTTTCGTTGTTATTTGTATAGTTTTTTACTGTAAAACATTGTTGCTTTTGAATGTGGTTAATTTCCGCTCTTTGTGGCTCGCTGTCCGCAGGACATGCGGGTTGCCCCCTCCGTACTTCGTACATTGAGGGGTCTCACCTACAAAAAAGTTCGTGTGCTCCTGCGTCTACAAGAAAATCCTAACGAAGTATGTTCCTCGTCGCATGCCTTGCAAGAGGCATATTCATGTGACTGGCATGCAGGAGTCTCGCCTTTACGCTCCAATTAACTATTGAATGAAGTACTTTGAAATCTCTCGGCAGTAATCTTTTAGAATAGAGCGTTTGTATTAGATATAATTGAAGTTGTAATATTCAAGTGCTTTTATTGATTATTTGTGTTAAAATAATGACTTCGCAGTATTTTATTTTGATACGGAAATTTATACTCTTTGCTGAATGAACATAAATGAAAAACGGATCTAACTAGACAAGAAGGTGAACATTTTGGAACAGATTTTGGGAGAAGATTGGCAGGTTTCCCCTGCTGGCGGAGCAACAGGAGAAGCATATATAGCTGAATACGGGAACCAAAAACTGTTCTTAAAGCGTAACTCCTCTCCGTTTTTAGCTGTTCTTTCGGCTGAAGGCATTGTACCCAAATTGTTATGGACAAAAAGGCTTGGCAACGGTGATGTTATTACTGCACAGCAATGGCTGAATGGTCGGGAATTAAAAGCAGCTGATATGAAGAGCAAAAACGTTGCAGAACTGTTGGCAAAAATTCATCAGTCCCAAGAGCTTCTGGGAATGATGAACCGATTAGAAAAAAAGAGACTGACACCAGTTGATATGCTGAATGATATCCAAAAACAGATGCGAAAAGAAAAGGATTATCTCGAAATAATCAATGATTCATTTGCTTATCTAATGGAAACTGCATCAGAAGTTGAAGTTGAGAATATGGTGGTATGTCATTGTGATGTAAATCATAATAATTGGCTCTTAAGTGATGCAAATGAATTATTTCTTATTGACTGGGATGGTGCAATGATTGCAGATCCTGCTTTGGATTTAGGAATGCTGCTATATAGTTACATTCCATATGAAGAGTGGGATAACTGGCTGGAAATCTATGGCGAGACTCTGGATGATAGTTTAGAACGCAGAATGCATTGGTATGTTCTAGCACAAACAATTAGTTCTTTCTTCTGGTACAAAGAAAAAGGACAGTCAAAGGAAACTGCCCAGTTAGCTGATAGTATTAAAAAACTTGCGGGTACGATCTGACAATTAAGAAGTAAATCTGACACTATTTCCTAGGGAATAGTGTCTTAATATGGATGATGTGTCTGAATCGTATTAATCCACGATTCAAGATGTGGAAGATGATTAGAAATATGTTCTTCTAAGTGTTGATGCGAGGAACCTGTATGACTATATTCATTAATATTTGCTAAAATATTTCTAACTTCTTCGTGAATTTCTCCATTTTCTATCAAATGTGCAGCCAAGCGTTCAATTTGTGCACATTCTGATGGTGAACCGGCACAATCCGTGTAATGGTCTTGCAGTAGATCTCTGATTATATGCAATTGATCATTATGATTTAATGGCATTTGCTGCACATCCTTTCATTGCATAGGTTATGGAGTTAAGAAAAAAATATCCTTAAAATATACCTGATCTAATAAATAACATCAATGCAAAAAACATAAAGTAAGGCGGGAGAAATTGTTATGCGTCAACGATTTAAACCTTGGGCTAAAGAAAAATTATTGGATAATCCCGGAGTAGTATCACTTGAACCTGAATCCATGAAAGGAAAGTGGAGTTCTTTCTTTGGAAATGATAATCCGATTCATATTGAAGTTGGAACAGGTAAAGGTCAATTTATTAAAGGCATGGGTAAACAGAATCCATCAATTAATTATTTGGGAATGGAGCTTTATGACAGTATCATCATTACTGCATTGGACAGAATCTTAGAAGATGGAACGTCCAATGTTAAATTAATTCGTGCAGATGCCACCCATATTTTAGATTATTTTGATAAGGGAGAAATTGATCGTGTTTATCTTAATTTCTCTGATCCATGGCCAAAGAAAAAACACGCAAAAAGAAGACTTACACATGAAAGTTTCTTAGAACGTTATGAATTCATCCTTAAAAAGCAGGGTGAAATTCATTTTAAAACGGATAACCAAGGTTTATTTGAATATTCACTTCATAGTATGTCTAAATACGGCATGATTTTTCAGGATGTAAGTCTTGATCTTCATAAAAGCGATATGGAAGATAACATTATGACTGAATATGAAGAAAAGTTTTCAGAAAAAGGATTTCGTATATACCGAATGGAAGCTCAATTCCGTTCATAAAAAACTCGGTGATAATA
Source organism: Fictibacillus arsenicus (assembly GCF_001999465.1). Taxonomy (GTDB): domain Bacteria; phylum Bacillota; class Bacilli; order Bacillales; family Fictibacillaceae; genus Fictibacillus; species Fictibacillus arsenicus. Next base: position 347,487 of record NZ_MQMF01000001.1, on the reverse strand, counting down.
CCGGGTTTTTCTTTTATTCCGAATCAAGTTCTTATGATACACTTGTAAAAGGAGTGAAGAGAAAGGAGATATGATATATATGGATCAGTGGAAAATCGGTGAGATTACATTAACTTGGCTTGATGGCGGAGTAACACATATGGACGGCGGTGCGATGTTTGGAGTTGTTCCTAAACCTTTGTGGGAAAAAAGATATCCTGTTAATGAAAAAAATCAGATTGAGTTAAGAACTGAACCCATTCTTATTCAAGGACTTGGAGGTAAAAATATCTTAATTGAGTCTGGAATAGGGGCTGGTAAATTAACAGATAAACAGTTGAGAAACTATGGTGTTTCTGAAGAATCTCTAATACATAAGAGCCTTGAAAAAGAAGGTCTGACTCCTGGTGATATTGATATCGTCCTCATGACACATATGCATTTTGACCATGCATGCGGACTATCCAAATGGAAAGAAGGTAAATTGGTATCGGTTTTCGAAAACGCTGTCATCTATACATCGGAAATAGAATGGGAAGAGCTTAAAAATCCTAATGTACGTTCTCAAAATACTTACTGGCGTGAAAATTGGGAGCCAATTGCCCACCAAGTTAAGACCTTTGAAAAAGAGTTAGTACCTGTAGAAGGGATTAAGATGATTCATACTGGCGGCCATAGTGATGGACATTCCATCATCGAGCTAACTGTTGGCAATGAAAAGATATATCATCTTGGTGATATCATGCCAACTCACGCTCACCATAATCCTCTATGGGTTTTAGCCTATGATGATTATCCAATGACATCTATTTTTGCAAAGCAAGAATGGATCAAACCTGATACATGGTATTTCTTCTATCATGACTGCATTTACAGAGCAGTAAAATGGGACGAAAAAGGGAACTTATTGGAAAGAGTACCGCGTTCTCCAAAAATGTGAAAAAAAAGTCATACAATTTCCATTTTCAAGTGAATGTCGAAAGCGACAGGATATGTTAAAATATGAAAGGTATGAAATTATATATATTTCTATAAGCAATTTTAGAGGTGAATTGAAAGGGGATTAAAAAATGAAAAAGCAGTTAATTGCCATGTTTACCGTTTTTGCACTGTTTTTATCTATTGGATCTTTTGCATCCGCAGAAACAGCTACTGATGAAATGAAGAAAACAATTGAAAAAGGAATTAAAAGCGAGCACAAAGACTACAAAAAAGGTTCTTTAACGCTAACGGACGTACAGTCTTTCCCAAATGAAGACCCTGAGTTAGAGGCTTCTGAGGTTACAGTTGCTGTCGCTAACTATGATACTGTGAGAGATAATATTTTTTACTTTGACCATACTGAAGTTGTGTATTATGATGCAGACAAAAATGAATTATTAGCCGAAGGTGCAGTTGCAAAAGCTAGTGATAAGATTAAAGATTATAAAAAGAAGCATGAGTCTGATTTAGGAACTCATATGGATGTCATTGTTGTTACGGCTTTATTGTTTGTCTTAATTCTTGTGCCGTTATTTATTCTGACAGTTTGGGAAAAGCGTCAGTACCTTACTACAAAATTCAAGATCGAAAACAATCTTTACAACCAAGATAGTCTTTATCGTTAAAAACAAAGCCCCACATTAGCTGAAATAGCCAATGTGGGGCTTTGTTTTGTATTGGATCTTTTCTAAAGGCTTTGATCTAAAAGATTGTTGTTTTTGGATATTTTTTATATCTTCACTGACAAGTTTACTGAAGTGCAAGGTGAGTGCCTACCACATGAGAAGCTTCTCGCTAGGTATGCAACGAGGAAGCTCACATCTGAAGCATTTACTTGTAGACGCAGGAGCAAGAAAAACTTACCTGAAGCGGACAGGTGAGACTCCTAATGGCGCAAAGCGCAAGGATGCTCACCGCCCGCCCCGCGGAAAGCGAGCATCCTGGAACGGAAGTCAACCACTTCCAATACCAACAAAGTTTACGGAAAAAGCTTTTTTATTTTTCTTCCAACTGCAGAAGGGTTCCTGTTTTTGCATCAATCAGAAACTCATAATGTACTGGGGCATTTCCATAACTTGAATCAGAAAAGCCGCCTTTATAAACTGTGTATGGAAGACCAAAAACAGAAGTGTTTTCCCGATTTACTAAAATCCATGAACCTGAAATGTTATAGTTTTGATTTGCTTTTTCTTTTAGCATTTTTTAACGCTTTTTCGGGTGAGAGCCACTCTGTTTGTTTTTTAGTAACTGCATATCCTACTGCAGCTCCTGCAAGTCCAGCAAAGATCAGGTTTCTCCATTTCATGATCATTAACCACCTTATGTAAAGTTTCTTTTCTTCTATTTTTTAGTATATCAAAGAAAAGCCTTCTTTTTCTTCTCTGTTTTTGTTAAGATACTCATGATACAGATGGAGGGTTCGCGATTCCCACCCCTCCTAAAACAAAACTAGGGAGCGTGAAGAATGATTTTCCACACTCTCTGCATGTGCAGAGATTTTTTTGTTTTCGTGCTCTCCACTGAAAGGATGAACTGGAATGACATATAAAATTCCAAAAGATGTTCAAATGCTTGACCGTGATATAAAGCGTGAGCAATTAAAATATCACAATAAACGAGTTGCTGTCTGCAAAGAATTTACGTTTGATGCAGCTCACCATCTTCACTGTTATGAAGGTAAATGTAAAAACCTTCACGGCCATACCTATAAACTTGTTATCACCATGAGTGGCTATGTAAATGAGATCGGTATAGCAGTAGATTTTGGAGAAATTAAAGAAATTTTTAAAAAGGCAATTGATGAAAAGCTTGATCATAGATACTTAAATGAAGTGCTTCCTCCAATGAATACAACGGCTGAAAATATGATTGTCTGGATATGGGAACAAATTGATGCTGAACTAGAAGAAAGAAGCCTATCTGAACAGGGACACAGACTCGAAGAATTAAAACTATATGAAACACCAACAAGTTATGCTGTTATAAAAAGAGAATGGATGGTGGGAGAATGAAATCATTTGTTCTGCCGTCTAAAGACATCTGGAAAAATTGGAAACTTCCAATGGTTGAAATTTTTGAGACAGTAGAAGGTGAAGGACTTCAGGCTGGCTATCCAACTGTATTTGTAAGAGTGTTTCATTGTAATCTGCGTTGTACTTGGTGCGACACGACTTATAGCTATGCACCTGCAAAACCTGAATTTGAAGCAACGATTGATGAAATAATCTCAACCATAAACTCTTTCCGTTCTTCTCGTATTTGTTTCACTGGAGGAGAACCTCTCATCCATCGAGAAAAGTCTGCAGCCTTGCTTATGGCAATGGCTGATTTAGATCACATCGTAGATATTCATATTGAAACTAATGGTGCCATTGATTTAGAACCTTTTGAAAATCTTCGTAACTCTCACCCGGAACTTCAAAGGAAAATGAGGTTTGTTATGGATTACAAACTTCCTGCCTCTGGAGAGATGGACAAAATGAACCTAGAAAACTTTAAGGAACTTCAAAATCAGGATGAAATTAAATTTGTGATCGGCTCAGAAGAAGATTTTGAAATTACACAACAAGTTGTTGAGAATCATTATAGAAAAGGGCAAATTTGTGTAAGTCCGGTTTGGGAAAGTATGCCGCCAAGAAGGTTAGTTGAACTTTTGTTAGAAAGTCATTTACCGAATGCTAAGCTGAGCTTGCAGCTTCATAAAGTAATCTGGCACCCAGAAGAGAGAGGGGTTTAACTTCATGAGTAAAAAGGCAGTTATTGTCCTTAGCGGAGGACTTGATAGCACCACATGTATGGGCATTGCGAAAGCGGAAGGCTATGATCTTTATCCTATAACATTTCATTATGGACAGCGTCACAATCGGGAAGTTGAACAGGCAATTGAAGTGGGTAAGTACTATAAAGTTGCTGACCATAGAATCGTTGATCTTACTTTCTTAAAAGATATAGGCGGAAGTGCTTTAACAGATGAGACTTTAGATGTTCCAACTGAGGCCGAAGAAGGCATTCCGGTAACGTATGTGCCTGCCCGAAATATGATTTTTCTTGCATTAGCGAGTGCATATGCAGAAGTAATAGGTGCAACAGCCGTTTATACAGGAGTATCTGCTGTTGATTACAGCGGATACCCTGACTGCCGCCCTGAATTTATCCATAGCATGGAAGAGACGATTAACCTGGCAACGAAAGCTGGGGTTACAGGGAAGAATATCCTTGTGAAAACTCCTTTAATCAATCTTTCGAAAAAGGAAACGATAGAAGCTGGATTATCACTTAATGTTCCTTACGAATTAACAACTTCTTGTTACAACGGAAAAGAATCGGCATGCGGAAAATGTGACAGCTGTTTGCTCCGTCTGAAAGGGTTTAAAGAAGCAGGTTCTTTTGATCCGATCGTATACGAAAACTAGACAATATTCATAAACCTAGAAAACCCCTTCTGATAAGGTGTACAATAAACGTGTACATAGGATTATTTAGAAGGGGTTGTTTTTAATATGAATAAAGAAACACTCGCATTGTTTAAAACGTTAACAGAGATGCCTGCTGCGCCAGGATTTGAAAGAGACCTTCGTAAGTTTGTCCGCCAGGAAATCGAACCGGTTTCTGATGAAATTATTCAAGATGGGTTAGGGAGCATTTTTGGAGTTAAAAAGAATAACGGCGGACCTAAGATCATGGTTGCAGGCCATATGGATGAAGTCGGTTTTATGGTTACAAAGATCACGAAGAACGGGATGCTGAAATTTCAGGAACTGGGAGGCTGGTGGAGCCAAGTTCTTTTGGCACAGCGTGTAAATATACACACAGATTCTGGAGAAGTGATCACAGGGATTATTGGATCAACTCCTCCTCATCTCCTTTCCGAGGATCAGCGCAATAGACCGATGGGAATTAAGAGCATGTATATTGATATCGGTGCAGATGATGATAAAGATGCTTATAACATGGGAGTCAGACCGGGTCAGCAAATCGTTCCAATCTGTCCTTTCACACCTATGGCGAACCCTAAGAAGATTATGGCAAAAGCTTGGGATAACCGTTATGGTGTTGGGCTTGCGATCGAATTGTTAAGAGAACTTAAAGGCGAAACTCTTCCGAACGAACTATACAGCGGTGCGACAGTGCAGGAAGAAGTAGGGCTTCGAGGATCAAAAACAGCTGCCAATTTAATTCAGCCAGATCTATTTTTTGCCCTTGATGCGAGTCCTGCAAATGACATGATGGGTGATAAAAGTGAATTTGGCCAGCTTGGAAAAGGTGCATTGTTAAGAATTCTAGACAGAACAATGGTTACACACAGAGGCATGAAAGAGTTTATTCTAGATACGGCTGAAACAAATAATATTCCATATCAATATTTTATCTCGCAGGGCGGAACAGATGCTGGAAGCGTGCACGTTTCTGGAAACGGTGTACCTTCTGCAGTAATTGGTATCTGTTCCCGTTATATCCATACACATGCTTCAATCATTCATATTGATGACTATGCAGCGGCAAAAGAACTGCTGGTTAAATTAATAAAAACTACAGATGCATCTACGCTCCAAACAATCTTAGAAAACAGTTAAGGGATGAATGTGTAATGAAAATTGGAATTGGGTCATCCAATCCCGCAAAAATTAAAGCTGCTGATGCTTTCTTGAACTATTTTGAGAATGCAGAGCTCGCTGTCTTTTCTTCTGATTCCCTTGTTTCCTCACAGCCATTTTCTGATGAGGAAACGAAGACAGGTGCAGTCAATCGTGCAAAAGATTGTGTACAGCAAGGTGTTGTAATCGGTCTTGGTTTTGAGGGTGGCGTGATGGAAATGGAAGATGGCATGTATTTAAGTAATTGGGGAGCGGTTGCGGATAGCCAAGGAAATATCCTTACTGCTGCAGGAGCTAGAATCTTGCTTCCATCTCAAATCGTTGAGGGTTTGCGTCAAGGCAAGGAACTAGGACAGCTTATGGGAGAATGGACAAATGATCCAGAAGTCAGGAAAAAGGACGGAGCAATCGGCGTATTTACAGCTGGACTTCTATCCAGAGGCGAAATGTTTTTTCATATTGCATCAATCCTGTTAGGTCAGTATGTGTATATGAATAGTAATAAATAAAAGAAGTGTCTCCTTTGAGGCGCTTCTTTTTTCTTAATTATTGTTGCCTTTTGAAGTAGTTGATTTCCGCTCCAGGATGCTCGCTTTCCGCGGGGTGTGCGGTGAGGATCCTAGCGCTTCTGGTATTAGGAGTCTCACCTGTCCCACTGCTCCCGCTGGAGTCTCACACCTTGCACTCCAATCAACTTGTCAAAGAAGAGAAAAAAACGACCTTAAGCAACTATCTTTTAGAAAACAGGCAGTCAAAAAGAATGATTTCAGGTGTTCTGGGCAGATTAGAAACAAAAATGTGAGGCGGATTTACTTTGAACACATTGTCGAAGAGAATTTTAACAGTCTCTCTAATCGTTCTTGCCTGTTTCTCATTATGGATTGGATATGAGACAAGACCTGTAGAAGGCAAGGCAGAAAAGCCTTTTATTCTTAAAGAGAAGACCGATTTTCAAAATCTTGCCGAGAAATTAGAGCAAGACGGATTCATTAGAAATAAGTTTCTCTTTTCTATATATGGAACGATAACTGGCAAAAAGTCTAAAATTGCTGCTGGTGAACATACCTTAAAATATGGGACCGGATACAAAGAGTTATTAGCAGATCTCTCTACACTTGACCGAGAAACAGAAGCTGTTGAAATGATTATTCCTGAAGGTATTACCGTTATAGAGATTGCTGACAGGTTAAGTAAAAAAGGCATCACTTCAAGAGATGAATTTTTAAAAGCATCTAGGAGATGGGATAGCTTAAGGAAAGATCAATTGGAGAGTTTACAATTAGAAGATAAGGAATTAGAGAAGGGAACAAAATATGCGATGGAAGGCATTTTGTTTCCAGATACTTATTTCTTTGAAAAGCAGCTTGATGCGGAAGAAGTAATCCGTCAAATGACAGATCGATTTATTGAAAAAACCGAGTCAATTGAAATAAAGACCGATCAAACACCATATGAGTGGATAACACTTGCTTCGATCATTGAAAAAGAAGCTTTATTGAATAAAGAGAAGCCTGTGATAGCAGGTGTTTTTATGAACAGAATTCAAGATAGCAAAAAGCTTCAATCTTGTTCAACAGTCCAATACTTGCTGGACAAACCAAAAGCAACATTGCGAAGAAAGGACTTAAAAATAAAAAGCCCCTACAATACTTATTTAAATGCTGGACTGCCGCCTGGACCGATTGCCAGCCCAGATCTTCAGTCTTTAAAAGCTGCCGCTGATCCTGAGGAACATGATTATTATTATTTCGTTGCCAAACAGGACGGTACATGGAGCCATTATTTCTCAAAAACGTATAAAGAACACCGCAAATATACTAATTTAAGCGGGAATTATTAAAAGGATGCCTCGATTTAAGGCACCCTTTTTAAATATCACTATTTTTGATCATGATCCTTTAAGTCTTCCGAAAGTAATATATTCTCTGCTAAAGGTTCCTCTTTATTCATTTCTTCTTTTTCAAGAGAATCAGCGTCTTCTATGTTTTCTTTCTCTTCGTAAACGTCGTCTTCATTAGTAACATCTTCTTCTATTGTTGCTGCAGCTTCTTGATATTCTTCCATAAAGTTTACTTTCTCTTCTTCAGAGAACACCGTTTCACCTAAACGGAATTGATCGACTTCCTGCTGAAGTGTCAGAGCAATTTCTTGTAATTCAGTGGCTGCCAGGTTCACTTGGTGGATTGCTTCTTTTTGATGAACACTTGATGCACTTACTTGTTCGCTTGTTGCAACTGATTCCTCTGAAATTGCACTTACCTCGAATAATTTTTCCGATAGGTTTTCATTGGCAGATTCAACACGTCCGATCGCACCTTTTACTTGAGTTATTCTGCCATTGATTTTTGAAACATTATGAATGATGCTTGTAAAAGCTTGTTCTGTCTGTTGTACAGAAATTTGCTGATCGTTTCTGTATTGTTCGAAACGAACTGTTTCTTTTGATAATAATTCCATTTGACTTGTCATTGATTTTACAAGCTTCTGGATTCTAAGTGCCTCATTCTTGGATCGTTCTGCAAGTTTTCTAACTTCACTAGCTACTACAGAGAATCCTCGGCCAGCTTCACCTGCTCTTGCAGATTCAATGGCGGCATTTAATGCAAGCAGGTCTGTGCTGCCAGCAATTTCTTGAATAGTTTCCACAATAGAATTAATTTGTTTAGACTGCTGAGACGCATGCTGAATTTCAGAAATTAAGCTTTGAGCCAGTTCCAAGAATTGTTCAGAATGCGTATTAAGCCGCTGTACAGTATCTGAGCCAGCCTTACCATCGTTTTCAGCTTTTTTGGCATCCTGTGAAATCTCATCACTTATCGTCGCTGTTTCTTTAATGGATTCAGTAACTCCAGATAATAGAACAGTGCATTCATGAAGGTGATCTGCTTGGCTTTGAGCACCAGTTGCTACTTGGGAGATAGCTTCTGTTACTTCATCACTTTGTGCTGTTGTTTCTTCAGATACTGCCGCTAGATTTTGAGAAGAACTCGTCAGCTTTTCAGCAGCATTCTTTACTTCGTTCATAGATTTCTGCATCTTTTCTGCCATTGCATTAAAGGTTTGAGCAAGGTCTGCCATTTCGTCTTTTCCTGAAGTATGTACACGGTAAGAGAGGTCACCTTCGCCGATAATAGTAGCACCTTCTTTTAGTACAGAAATAGAAGATTGTATGGAGCGAAGCAGCCATACACCGATAACTCCTAAAATTGCAAGAATGATTACACTAAGTGCTATTAAGCAGATTGTCAGCCAGAATTTAACCGACTTTTGTTTTGCTGAAAGAGCTGTATTCTCCTTTTGTAAGGATTTTTCAGCATCTGAAGTAGATTGATCTACCACTCCAGCAATTTTTTCAAATGTTTTTATGTCATCTTCAATTCGCTTTGTGATCGTTTGTATGGAATCTGCAGAATTTGTGTACTTTAATAGCTTTGATTTAAAGCTTGATAATTGATCTGCAGGTATATTTTTTGTATCAAGCATTTGATCGAATGCAACTGCACTGTCCTTAAAGTTCTTTACGGAAGTACTATCGTATTTAATATGAACATCTTTTTCATACGTTTGCATTTGCAGCAAGTTTACGAGTAAAGCCTGATCGTTCATCGTCTTTACTGTTTCCGCAAATTCATCAGAAGTTTCTGTCATCATCTGTTTTAATGAATTAAGCTGGCTGGTTAGACCAGTTGCAGATTCAAATGAGGTTTGATAAGCAGTTAGATCACTTTCGATTCCTTTAATGGATTTATCGCCAGTCTCTTTTGCAAGCTTGCTTGTTTCGTTCTGCAATGTCTTTAAATAAGTGAGAACGTTTTGCTTAGAGTCTGCACTTGGAGTACGCAGGTATTCTTGTTCCATTTTGCGTACTTCATTAAATGAACTTCGAATATTGCTGCTAGAAAGAAATGCACTTTGCACACTTTCTCTTTCGCTTTCCATTTGAGAATTCTGCCATAAAAATAAACCGATAAATGCAAGTAATACTATCATTCCGGCTAAACTGATAAGAAGCATCAGTTGAACTCTTTTTCGTATCGTCATGTTCATATGTATTCCCCCCTGCAATTTTATCGGCTTTTTTTACAGTTTTTGAAGTTTTTCTATAAAAGATAATGAAAGGGTTCCACTATTGTATACATGTGTCTTTACACCTGAGGGAAAGAAGATATAATGTGATAGTGTTATTGTTTTTCAACTAGAATTAAAGGAGTAAAGTCATGAGGGATTTTTTACATAAAAAAGGGATAAGTTTGTCTCCGAAGGTTTATTTCATTACAGGTTTTCAATATTTTGCTCTCGGTTTGATGGCTTCTCTTATCGTCGGACTGATTTTTAAAACCATAGGTGAGCAGCTGTCTATTCCGTTCTTTGTTAAAATGGGACAATTAGCTATGACATTGATGGGTCCAGTTATTGGTACGGCAGTTGCTTATGGATTAAAAGCACCTCCACTTGTCCTCTTTTCCGCTGGAATTGCAGGAGCAGCCGGGGCTGAACTTGGCAGTGTTGCGGGCTGTTTTGTCGCAGCTCTAATTGCAGTTGAGATCGGAAAGCTAGTATCTGGTGAAACCAAGTTTGATATATTAGTGACTCCTGCTGTAACCATTTTAACCGGTTATACCGTGGCTGCTTTTGTAGGACCGGGAATCGATCAGTTTATGAAAACTTTTGGACAGCTTGTTATGTGGTCGACTGAGCAAAGACCTTTAATAATGGGAATATTAGTAGCCTTATTATTAGGTCTTGCTCTAACCGGGCCGATATCATCTGCAGCCATCGCAATGATGTTAGGACTCGAAGGTATTGCAGCAGGTGCGGCAACAATCGGATGTGCTGCCCAAATGATTGGTTTTGCTACGAGCAGCTATAGGGAAAATGGCTTTGGGGGCTGGTTGACCCAAGGGATTGGTACTTCAAAGCTTCAGTTTCCAAATGTCGTGAAAAACCCTTACATCCTCATTCCTCCAACAGTTGCAGGTATCATCCTGGCTCCGATTGGAACGCTGTATTTTAAAATGGAGAATATTCCAGCTGGTGCTGGGATGGGGACGAGCGGACTTGTTGGTCAGATTATGACACTCAGGACTATGGGCTTTACCTTTGAAACATTTCTTGCTATATTTATTTTGCATTTTGCAGGCCCTATAATCATTAGTCTGCTATTATCAGAGTGGCTAAGAAAGACAGGCCGGATCAAATTCGGTGATATGAAACTGAATCAATAAGGAGCTGCTTAATATGGAAAACATTAAATCAATCGAACAATTTCAGGAAACGATAAAATCTGGTATAACTGTAGCTGTTTTCTCTGCAGATTGGTGTCCGGATTGTGTTGTTATTAAACCAATCCTCCCTGAGATTGAAGAGGAATATCCACAGTATAACTTCGTCTATGCAGACCGTGATGAACTAATCGAACTATGCCAGGAACTGGACATCTTCGGTATTCCTAGTTTTGTAGCATTTAAAGATGGACAAGAAATCGGCCGTTATGTGAATAAAGAAAGAAAAACAAAAGAGCAGATCACATCCTTTTTAGAAGAATTAAATAACTAGAACTAATAGGATAAAAGTGTATGTTATAATAGCGGTATAGTTATTTTTATAATTGAAGGGAAGTATTTCAGAATGGCAAAAGTTGAAGTGAACCACAGTAAATATGAAGGAATTCGTTTTGATATACAAGATGAGAACGTTATTTTAGTAGATATCTTAGAAACGATTCCATTCGAATATGAAGGTAAAGAAACAATGGTTACGATTCCGACAACAGAATTCACTTCTGTATGTCCTTGGTCAGGACTTCCGGATTTTGCAGATATTATTATCAGCTATATTCCGAACAAAGATCTAGTTGAGATGAAGTCTTTAAAATATTATTTAACATCTTACAGAAACGTAGGGATCTATCAAGAACATGCTACTAACCGCATTAAAGAAGACTTGGTAGAACTTCTAAAACCTAAATATTTAAAAGTTACAGGAAACTGGAATGCACGCGGCGGACTAGGAACTGAAGTAGTAGTAGAATATAAAGAAGATAGCAGCAACTAAATGAAAACCTCCTTTTGGAGGTTTTTCACGTTGATATACTTTCTCGCTTAATGAAAGGAGACGATCGTTTTGAGTAATACGATTAAACTGAAAAAGGCATTGGAACAAAAACTCTCAAATCCTGAACGTGAGATAACGTATCTGAGAGAAGAAGAAACGTTGAGAGTACAAGATACGCAAACAGGAAAAGGGGTTTCTCTTTCTTTAGGCGGACTTAGTGCGAAATGGGAAAAAGGAAAAGACCAGCTTTTAGAGGAGCTCGTCTATTATGTTGAGGAAGGTTTGAAAGCAGTTCGTTTATCTGCTGATGAAGAGTCTCTTTCACGTATTTTCCCTGTTATACGTTCAGCATCATTTCCTGCTGAAACACCAGAGGGTGAGAAACTCTTCTATCAAGAACACACTGCAGAAACCAGAATTTATTATGCTTTAGACCTAGGCAAAACTTATAAACTTTTGACGAATCATAAAATGAGGGATTTAAACATAGAGGAGTCTCAGGTTGTTGATGCAGCAAGATTTAATGTTAAGCGTCTGTCAACAGACTACAAGCAGGACCAGGTAGCCGGAAATACCTTTTTCTTCTTAAATCATAATGATGGTTATGATGCGAGCAGGATTCTAAATATCAGTTTCTTAGAAGAGATGAAGAAGCATATATCAGGTGAGATGGCTGTAGCTGTACCTCATCAAGATGTATTAATTCTTGCAGATATTCAAAATAAGCAAGGATATGACATACTGGCCCAAATGGCTATGCAATTTTTCATGAATGGCCGCGTACCTGTAACTGCTTTACCTTTTATTTATGAGAATAAAGAGCTTGAACCCGTCTTTATTTTAGCGAAAAATAAGCCCGTAGAAGATGAAACGAACGAGTAATCAGTAAATGTAGTTGCAAAATAAAAGCCGCTAGAACATTCTAGTGGTTTTTATTCTTCTTTTTGAGCCGCATGTGCTCAAATAAATATTTATACTATTGTTTCTCTTCTATTTTCGCTACAATAAAGAAACAACCAACAGAAATAGGTGAGAAAATGAGTTGGATAAAAAAATTAATGAATACGTTTTTTGATGATGATGATAATGAGGATGAATCCTTATATGAAAAAGAAGAGCAGTCTGTAAAAAAACAGCCTGCAGATGAGAAAGGCACTCCATCGCATAAGCCGGTCAGAACACCAGCTTTCAAAAACGGGAGAAAGCCTGTTCAACCTAATACTCAGCATTCGGCTAAAATGCTGCATAAGTATCCAGAGAACGCTCCTTTCCGTTTTCCGGTCATACCTGATGAAAAAACAAGCCATAAAGCTCAAGTCCAGCGAAATACATATCAGCCAAGAGAAAATAATTTTGAGAAAGAGCAGGTAGTCCGCAGAGAAGAAAGGTCAGCTAGAAGTGAAAGTAGAAGATCATCTTCTATGGCCCCGAATCAAAAGAAACCAGAACCAAAACGACCGGCATTTAAGGCTACGCACGTTCCATCGCCAGTTTATGGCTTTGAGAAAAAGAATAAAAACTCACATAAGCCAACAAACGATGCAAAAGATTCGGTTTCAGAGGTTAAATCAAGGTTTACTCCTACTGATGTGCCGTCACCTGTCTATGGCTATGGAAAGCGGAAACCTGAAGGGATTTTATTTATTGGGAGAGACATACCCCCAACGAACTCGATTGCGGAAGAACTTTTGAAATCAGTAGATGAAGCACTTCCTTCAGCACCTGAAGAAATCGTTTCTGTTTCAGAAGAAATAAGAGAAAATGTTGTATCTGATCCTGTAACTTCTGATGAAGATTTTGTGGATCAAGAACTAATTGTTCAAGAAAACCGAAAAGCTGAACCTCTATTGGAATTCGAACAAGAACAAGTATTTAAACAAGAACAAGAGTTGAGACAAGAACAAGATCAAGAAATGCTTACTGAGGAAACACAGGTTTTCCATCAGGAAAAAGCGACAGAGATCTTTGAAGAACCGGTTCAGCAGGAAGAGAAAAGAAACAGTGTAAGTGAGTTTTCTTCTACTGAATCTGAACCAGTACAACAAGAAAAAATCGAGCAAGAGAAAGAAGTACAACAAGAATCGGCTCCAGTTATAAAACGTGAAACACCAAGAAGCGGCGGACAGTATGTTCCTTTTAATGTGCTGATGCTAAAAAAGGACAGACAGACAAGCATGTCCCAGCCTAAAAAAGAACAAACAACAGTGAAACCTCAACCGCCTGCCACTCATACAAGACCAAAAAGAACAGTAAATGATACCAAGCAGTTATTTGTTCCCTTATCATTCTTAAATAAGGCGGCTGTATCACTAGAAGATGATGATATTTGGCTGAATGAACAAAAACATACTCTTCAGTCAACATTAGATAATTTTAACGTGAATGCAAAAGTTGTTCACATGACAAAAGGGCCTGCTGTAACTAGATTTGAAGTTCAGCCGGCACCGGGCGTCAAGGTTAACAAAATCACGAATTTAACGGATGACATTAAGTTAAGTCTTGCCGCAAGAGATATCCGTATTGAAGCGCCAATACCTGGTAAAAATGCAATAGGTATTGAAGTGCCGAATCAGCATAGCAGGGCGGTATTCTTGCGTGAAATTATTGAGCATGAGGTGTTTAGAGATTCAGCTTCATCTTTAACAGTTGCCTTAGGTCTTGATATTTCGGGAGCTCCTGTTGTAACTGACTTGCAAAAGATGCCGCATGGTTTAATTGCAGGTGCAACAGGATCAGGTAAGAGTGTCTGCATTAACTCCATATTAGTAAGCTTGTTATATAAAGCGAAACCAGATGAGGTAAGGCTGTTGCTCGTTGATCCTAAAATGGTTGAACTTGCGCCTTACAATCATATTCCTCATCTTGTTACACCGGTTATAACCGATGCAAAAGAAGCGACTGCCGCTCTAAAATGGGCTGTTGAAGAAATGGAACGACGCTACGAAGAGTTTGCAAAAACGGGTGTAAGAGAAATCAAACGGTATAACGAAAAGATGGAGCAGGAGAGGCTCTATCAGAACAAGATGCCTTATATTGTAGTCGTTATTGATGAGCTTGCTGATTTAATGATGGTATCTCCACAGGAAGTAGAAGAAGCCATCTGCAGAATTGCCCAAAAGGCTAGAGCATGCGGTATTCATCTGCTTCTTGCGACTCAGCGGCCGTCGGTAGATGTTATTACTGGTTTGATAAAAGCGAATGTGCCGACTCGGACAGCATTTGCAGTTTCATCTGCTATTGATTCACGAACGATTTTAGATATGAGCGGGGCTGAACGTTTATTAGGCCGCGGTGATATGCTATTTATGGAAAATGGATCGAATAAAGCCGTACGTATTCAAGGTACCTTCGTATCGGATGAAGAGATTGAAGAAGTAACGCGATATGTGAAAGAAGAATATAAAACAGATTATCTATTTACACGCGAGGAACTGATTCAGCATCAGCAAACAACGGAGGTTGAAGATGAGCTTTTTGAAGAAGCATGCTACTATGTGATCGAAGTAGGAGCCGCATCTTCTTCCAGTCTGCAGCGCAGGTTTAGAATCGGCTATAACCGAGCAGCGAGACTTGTTGATATGATGGAGAGCTTTGGATTAGTTTCTGAGGCGATGGGAAGCAAACCAAGGCATGTTCTTCTTACACAAGAAGAATTAGAGAATCGTTTATACAGTCAAGTAGATTAAGATGAAACTTTGTTGATTTTGAAAGTAGTTGATTTCCGTTCCAGGATGCTCGCTTTCCGCGGGGCGTGCGGTGAGCCTCCTGCCGCTCTGAGCCATTAGGAGTCTCACCTGCCACACTCGTCCCGCAGGAGTCTCGCACCTTGCACTCCAATCAACTTGTCAGTGAAGTGAATGAACAAAACTACTTATAAGCAACTATCTTTTAGAAAAGAGCCTTAAAAGAAAGAATAAACTGGCGGAGCTTCCGCCAGTTTTTCTAATTTCCGATGAATGTTCTTCATCCAATGAAAAAGCCCATCATAAATGATTTCCTTGAGTTATTGGGTCTTGTCGGCTATTATAGTGTGGGGAATAGTTCCCTTCTGTTATTAACCATGAAAAAGTCATGAGGAGTAAATAGATGAAAGAAATAGAATTAAAGCTGCAGGGAAAGATTAAGCGGCTGACGAATAAAACATTTAAATTTGATGAACGGATCGGAGAGGGATGGTTCTCTGCTGTTTATTTTCTTAAAACCTGTGAAATAGTAGAATCGTTTAAACCTGATAATATGGTAACGATGCAATTTTTCCAAAAAAGCGAGGCTGTTTTATGTGGTTCGGATGAGGCGATCGCTCTTATAAAGACGTTTGCTAAAGATCCTGACTCTCTAGAAATCTATTCGCTGAAAGACGGCGATAAAATTTCACCTTTTGAAACAGTACTCACTATAAAAGGACCCTATCAGAATTTTGGCTTTCTCGAAGGGATGATTGATGGAATCCTAGCCAGAAGAACGTCAGTAGCCACGAATGTTTATAATGTAGTGAAAGCTGCGAGCAAATCCGGTATCCAAAAGCCTGTGATTTTTATGGGTGACAGGGACGATCACTTTGCTCAGCAGGCTGGTGATGGATATGCATCCTATATCGGGGGCTCAACTGCACAAGCTACTCATGCTATGAATGAATGGTGGGGCAAAAAAGGTATGGGTACTATGCCTCATGCTCTTATACAAATTTTTAATGGCGATATTGTTGAAGCTACGAAAGCATACCATGCGAAATATCCTGAAGATGATCTGATCTCTCTTGTCGATTACAACAACGATGTCATTACAGATGCTCTGAAAGTAGCGAGAGAGTTTGGGGACACGCTAAAAGGGGTAAGGGTTGATACTTCACGTACGATGGTTGATCAATACTTTTTTAGAAACCCAGACGTGCTTGGTTCTTTTGATCCAAGAGGCGTTAACCCTGAGTTGATCTTTGCACTTCGTAATGCTCTAGATGAAGAAGGCTTTCAGCATGTAAAAATTGTTGTAAGCGGCGGATTCAAAAAAGAAAGAATCGAACAATTTGAAGAGCAAAAGGTTCCTGTAGATATTTATGGTGTAGGCAGTAATCTATTAAAGATCAATATTGGATTTACAGGCGACAATGTCCTGATGCATGATAATCATCAAGCAAAAGCAGGAAGAATCTATCGACATAATCCTAGACTTGAACGTGTAGAATAGCTTTAGATTAAATATTCCTTTTTTTGGTGAAGTTATAGGAAGGTATTCTTTTAATATCGGACTATTAGAATCTTATCATCTGTCTATCATGGTGATGAAACTTTATTTTTGCTATAATGGTTCAAGTATTTGAATCAGCCTGTAATTTGTAAGATATAACCATTCAAGTAATCAGGCATATAATAATACAAATAGGCCTTTTAGAAGGTGTTCTTTTTGTGGAGGGCTTTACATGACACAATACCATTTTATTGGAATTAAAGGGACAGGGATGAGCCCGTTGGCACAAATCCTTCATGACATGGGTCATGATGTACAAGGATCTGATATTACTCAATACATCTTTACGCAGTCAGCGCTGGAAGAGAGAAACATTCCTGTTTTACCGTTTGACAAAAATAACATTCAAGAAGGTCAAACCATTATTGCAGGTAATGCATTTGGTGAGCAGCATGAAGAAATTCAAGCGGCAAATGAAAAGAATATACCAATTCACAGATATCATCATTTTCTTGGTGAATTTCTTTCTAACTTTACTTCTATCGCCGTTACGGGTTCGCACGGAAAAACTTCAACGACAGGATTGCTTGCACATGTAGTAGGGGCGGCAAAGCCGACTTCTTTCCTTATTGGTGATGGAACTGGAAAAGGAAGCATGGGCAGTGAGTACTTCGTGTTCGAAGCGTGTGAATACCGAAGACATTTTCTTTCATACGAACCAGACTATGCAATCATTACAAACATCGACTTTGATCATCCTGATTACTTTTCTGATTTGAATGATGTAATCAGCGCATTCCAGCAGATGGCGATGCAAGTAAAAAAAGCGATTATCGCATGTGGTGATGATGCCAATCTTCAACAAATTCATGCTCAAGTTCCCGTTGTATTTTACGGATTTGAAGATCATAATGATTTTCAGGCTAAAAACATTCAACGCGGTGATGAAGGAACGACTTTTGATGTATTTGTGCGCAATACGTTTTATGGTACGTTCCAGATTCCTGGATACGGAACTCATAATGTATTAAATGCACTAGCGGTTATCGCGATCTGTCATTACGAAACACTGCCAATGGATATTATTAAAGAGCAGTTAAAGAGCTTTTCTGGTGTGAAGCGCAGATTTTCAGAAAAAGCAGTTGGCGATCAAATCTTGATTGATGACTATGCGCATCATCCGACTGAAATTAAAGTTACGATTGAAGCTACAAAATATAAGTATAAAAATCGTGAAGTGGTTGCTATTTTCCAGCCGCACACGTTTACCCGAACAAAAACTTTTCTTGATGAATTTGCAGAGAGCCTGAGTGAAGCTGACCATGTATACCTTTGTGATATATTTGGTTCCGCACGAGAAAATGCAGGCAATCTATCTATTGATAATCTTAAAGAAAAGATTCCTAATGCGGAGCTTATTTCAGAAGATACCATCGATGTTCTTAAGAAATTTGATAATGGTGTACTTCTATTTATGGGAGCTGGAGACATCCAAAAGTTCCAAAGAGCATACGAAGAAGCACTTACAGCAACTCCATAGGAAAAAAAGAAGCTGACCTATAATGAAATTATTATGGTGTCAGCTTTTTTCGTTGTAGATTTGAATATAGCTCATAAAACTAAAAGCATTTAAAGGACATTTGAAAAGACCGCCTAAATTAACTTTTAGGCGGTCTCATTCATATTACTTTAAGTTTTCTGGATTCAACTGTTCAAGTTCTGGTAATACGAATACACCATCTTTACGGATTAAAATATCGTCAAAATAGATTTCTCCACCGCCGTAATCAGGACGCTGAATCATTACCATATCCCAGTGAATGTTAGATTCATTTCCGTTATATGCCTCTTCATACGCTTGACCTGGTGTGAAGTGGAAGCTTCCATCGATCTTCTCATCAAATAAAATATCTTTCATAGGGTGCTTAATAAATGGATTTACTCCAATCGCAAATTCACCAACATAACGCGAACCTTCATCAGTATCAAAGATTTTGTTGATACGCTCTGAATCGTTTGCTGTTGCCTTTACAATTTTCCCATTTTCAAAAGTTAATTGTACATTTTCAAATGTGAAGCCATTGTAAGGTGAAGGAGTATTATAAGAAATCGTTCCGTTTACTGAATCTTTAACTGGAGCTGTAAATACCTCTCCATCAGGAATGTTATTCTGGCCAGAACACTTGATAGATGGAATATTTTTAATAGAGAACGACAAATCTGTGCCTGGACCTGTGATACGAACTTTATCTGTTTTATCCATTAAATCTTTAAGGGCAGTCATTGCTTCATCCATCTTGCCGTAGTCAAGGTTGCAGACTTCAAAATAGAAATCCTCAAATGCTTCAGTACTCATGCTGGCTGATTGTGCCATAGAAGCATTAGGGTAACGAAGAACACACCATTTTGTTTTCTTAATACGAATCTTGCGGTGCATTGCAAAAATTGTTTTTTCATAAAGTGCCATCTTTTCAGAAGGTACATCAGACATTTCGTTGATGTTGTCGCCTGAACGGAGTCCAATATATGCATCCATCTGACTCATCAATTCACCTTCGTGCTTTGCGATCATCTCCATTTGTTCTTCTGATGCTTGAGTATACTGTGCACGCATTACTGAATGATCCTTTAGCAATACAAAAGGAAAACCACCAGCTGCATATGCTTCTTGTACTAATGCATTTACTAATTCTTTTTGCAGTCCGAAGTTTTCGATGAGAACTTTTTCACCTTTTTGCAAGTTTACCGAGTATGTAATTAAATTTTTTGCGAGTTGCTGAATTCGCGGATCTCTCATGTTGAATAATCCCCCTATATATTTAATATCTTCTTTATTTTAACTTAATTTAAACAATTTGTAATGTTCTATTAAAGGAATTTAGCTTTATGCCAAGAATACTTAATAAAACACGTTTCCTTTGATATAAACTCGGGAAAAGCTAATAATATACTTTCAGGAGGTGTCTCGTATAATGGAAACCATTATTTCAATCAGTGTAGCTATTATTGCAGTAGCATTTGTTGTACTCGTTTATTTTTTGTCAAGAGCTTTAAAGTCCTTGCAAATAACCCTCGATAATGTCGCGGTAACGCTTGGGAGTCTGGAAAAACAACTGGACGGCGTGACGCGCGAGACAACCGATTTGTTACATAAAACAAACCAGTTAGCCGAGGATGTTCAAAAGAAATCGGATTCATTAAACCACGTTTTCTCTGCAGTACAGGATTTTGGTCAATCTGTTCAAAAGGTGAACCAATCTGTCCGTAAAGTTACTGACCAGATCACGGTAGAAACGGAGCGGCAGTCTAAGCAAATATCGCAAGCGGTTCAATGGGGGAATGCAGCATTGAATTTATGGGAGAAATATAAGCTCAAAAAGTCCAATGTTGATTCTGCAACAAACCAATATTCAAGAGGAGGAGTGTAAATGAGCAACAACAATAACAACAATCAAAACATTGACAGCAAGGATTTTATGATCGGTGCTCTCGTTGGAGGAATGTTAGGGGCGGCTGCAGCATTATTACTGGCTCCTAAAGCAGGAAAAGAGTTGCGAAGTGATTTAAATGAACAAGCTGAGTATTTAAAGGATAAAAGTAACGAGTTTTCGCATTTAGCTCGTGAGAAATCCTCAAATATTGTACGTACTGTTTCCGAGCAATCGAATCAAGTGGCTACAAAAGTTAAAGATTTAACTTCTAACCTGCGCAAAGACATTGATAAATGGCGTGCAAAAGAAGAAGAGAATGCTTCCGAATTGTATGGTGAAATCACAGACGATATTCAGGATGAAAAGACATTAGATTATGATCCTGCAAATGAACAGGAATTAGTAGAGCAAAAATATTGATAAGTAAATAACAAATATGAAAAGATAAGAAAAAGAATTTTATTTCTTTTTCTTGTCTTTTTATTATGGAGGTAGATTATTTATGTCACTTATTCAACTGCACAATGAACAGGATTGGAATTTAGTTAAGGAACAAAAAAAACGTATCCTTATTATGAAAAACAGTACAACATGTCCTGTAAGTCATGAAGCTTTTAAAGAATATCAAAAATTCGCTTCTGATAATGAAGAAGAAACACTATATTACTTAAATGTTCAAGACTCCAGACCGCTCTCTAATCTAATTGCAGAACAAACAGGAGTAAAACATGAATCACCACAAGTTCTGATTTTTGAAGATGATACCGTCGTTTGGCATGATTCACATTGGAATATTACAAATAAGAAATTGACTCAGGCAAATGAAAAAACAAAAGCGTAGCAGTTAACGCTGCGCTTTTTCTTTTTTCGTGAAAAAGTTGTTGATTTTCGATCCATGATACTCGCCCTTTTCCCTAAATAAGAACCTCAAACTTTAATTCTAAAACATCTCCTGTTTCAATCTCTGTTTGAAAGCCAGCTTTTTCTTTGTTTTTTAATATGACTAGTGTTTCACCTGGCCGCGGGGAAATTGCAATATCGACTTTAATAAAAATATCCTGAAAAATAAAAGGCTGCTGTGTTGTTTTTTCCATATTAAGTTCGTCATTTGGGTAAAGAACGGAATCTTCCGTTAGTAACTCACCATTACGATAGAACTTAAATAACGGCCTGCTAAGCGATACTTCTTCATTATTAAATGTTACCGAACAGGATTGATGAAGATTTAATTGAAGAGAATCAAGTAAATCTTTTAAGGTTACCTGTTTGTCTTTAACCGTCTCAAAAGTGAGTTGATCACCATCGTTCCAGTATGATGCTCTATCAATGATCTGGCCGTTTAGATAAATAGAATTATTTATACTTCGCGATAATAGGATCGGCTTGCCATCGACTTTTACAGAGAATGAGGAGTTGTTGTCGATTCGGTGCAATCCCTTTATCTCTAAGATTTCTACAATAGTATTAGGAAAATAAGAAATAAGTTCTTCTCGGTCATTTAATAAAGTTTCAGGGGTAACGAGTTGTTGATTAACATAATATTGTGTTTCGATGGTTGTCGGTTCGCCATTTATAACAATCGTTTTCCTTAAATGTTCTTGAACCGCTTCTTTTGCGGCAACAGAAGCATTTGCTCCATTTACACCTGCCTTATAGGAGATAACAGCTCCGTCAAAAATTTCATGCGATAGAGAAGCTTCCTTTCCGCTCATAATAATTTGCGGAGGGGTTCCAAGACCGCCTTTAATCATTTTTACTTGCCCATTGACCTTGATCATAAGCCCCAAACCAGGTCTGCCATATAGCTTAGAGAGGTCAGCGCCGCCGGCTATTAATGCATCCCCAATCGTTAGTTTTTTCACTTCGAATAACCTTATCGTTTTTTCATTAACAGTGATGGTTACATATTTAACAGGATTTTCTCTTGCTGCTATTCCAATTCCAACGGGGGTAACAAATTCAGGACCGGTCTGTTCAATGGATGAAGTAAGTGATGTTATAGCATCAATGCCTCGAATAGCTGCACGTTCTGTTGGTAAATTAAGCTTTTCGGCAATTTTCTCGCGTAGTCCTGGTGTCATACTTCCTCCGCCTACAAACATGACGGCTTGCGGTGGTTTAGCATTTAGCTGAAGAATTTCTTTTGTTATATTTTCAGCTAGATTTTCAATAGACGGCTTTATTTTTTCCAGAACTTCAGATTTAGATTTTTTAGAGGAAAATCCTAAAATATCGGTATATTCCACGAAGTCACTTTGGTATAGGGATCGCTTCATTTCTTCAGCCACCGGGAAATCCAATAGGAATTCTGAGCTGATTGCTTCCGTGATTTCATCCCCTGCAACAGGAACCATTCCATAAGCCACAACAGTACCTTCAGCGGTTAAAGCTATATCGGATGTTCCTGCGCCGATGTCAACGAGTGCCACGTTTAGTTTCCTCATAGATTGGGGGATCAGCACATTGATTGCTGCGATTGGCTCCAGTGTTAAAGCTTCCATTTCAAGATCTGCTTCTCGGAGAGCTCTAATTAAGGATTCTACAACCACTCTTGGAAGAAAAGTCGCAATTACCTCAACGGAAGCTGATAAACCTTGCTGACCGATAAAGCTTCCGATTTCTTGATCATCCAGGTAATAATGAAGAACCGAATATCCTACACAATCGTAGATATGATTAGATTTTTCATCCAGCATACTGGCTAGCTGAAACTGGGCATGCTGAACGGCTGCAAGCTCCATATGTATAATTTCTTCTTTGGATGTTACAGCAACTGTAGAGATGTCTCTTTCAGATCTGCCTTTAACTGTTTTTAAGGCTCGACCTGCAGCAGCAACACAAACTTTTTGGAGCGGTCCAGTCTCCATTTCAAGCGCTTTTTTAATTTTTACAATAACTTTAGCAACTGCAGGTATATGGTGGATTTGTCCATCCAGCATGGAGCGCTCTTCATGTTCCATGACTTTCATATGCAATATTTCATATTTTCCATCAGAATGCTGCTTTAATATCATACCGACGACTGAGCGAGTGCCGATATCCAGTGCAAATAAAAGATTTTTGTCCACGAAGGCACCTCTTTTTGATACGATAGACGTAAGGAATTGTTTAAACGATTTAAGCTGATAATTTTATAGTCTAATTATTAGAAATGTATCACATTTTTTACATTTTATAAATACAGAGGTGTATATAGATGAATCATCCAGAATTAGACACATTACGGACAGAGCTTGATGAAATCAATAAAGAGCTTTTGGAGTTAATCAGTAAACGCGGCGAGCTCGTTCAGAAGATCGGCAAGATCAAGACTGCACAAGGCATGAAAAAATATGACCCTGTAAGAGAAAGACACATGCTGAACTTAATAGCATCAGAAAATGAGGGTCCTTTTGAAACAGCTACTATGCAGCACCTTTTTAAAGAAATATTTAAAGCAGGTCTGGAACTGCAAGAAGATGATCATAGAAAGGCGCTTCTCGTATCTAGAAAACAGCGGTCACAGGATACTGTTATATCGGTAAAAGGGACTGAAATCGGAAGCGGAAGTCCGATTCTAATTGCCGGTCCTTGTGCTGTAGAAAGCTATGAACAGACAGCAGAAGTAGCCAAAGCTGTAACGAATAATGGGTTGAGAATTCTTCGAGGCGGAGCGTTTAAACCTCGTACTTCTCCATACGATTTTCAAGGACTTGGTATTGAAGGATTGAACATATTAAAAAAAATTGCAGATGAATTCAACTGTGCAGTCATAAGTGAAATCGTTCATCCAGATGATTTAGAAATGGCTTCTGAGTATTTGGATATTATCCAAATCGGTGCTAGAAATATGCAAAACTATGAATTACTAAAAGCAGCAGGGAAAATAGACAAGCCGATTCTTTTAAAAAGAGGGTTATCTGCTACGATCGAAGAGTTCATTAATTCAGCTGAGTACATCATGTCTCAAGGAAACGGCCAGATTATCCTTTGTGAGAGAGGGATTCGTACCTATGAAAGAGCAACTCGAAACACACTGGATATAACAGCTGTTCCAATTCTAAAACAGGAAACACATCTGCCTGTCTTTGTAGATGTTACACATTCTACAGGGAGAAAGGATCTGCTCCTCCCAGCAGCGAAAGCAGCTTTAGCAATTGGAGCTGATGGAGTCATGGCTGAAGTACATCCTGATCCTGCAGTAGCTTTATCAGATGCAGCACAGCAAATGAACATTAGCGAGTTTGAAAAGTTTGTTAGTGAACTTGTCAAAAAAGGCTTTATAAAAATGAATCAGATGGTATAGAGTGTTTCAACTTGCCGGCAGCAAATACGCTGCCGGCATTTATTATGGTTCAAGTACTAAAAAAGAGTATGATAAACTCTAATTTCGCTAAAAATAAGCAAAATAGGTATGTTTTCTTTTAAAATCATTTCAATTATTGAATAAATCGTGAAACATGCTCCTATTCGTTGCCTACTTTACTACTTTATCGTATGATATTAGCATTACATAGCTGTCGGACATGCAGTAAAAAAGGAGGACTTTTTTTGAATACAACAATTTATGATGTGGCACGCGAGGCAGGCGTTTCAATGGCAACGGTTTCACGTGTTGTTAACGGAAACCCAAACGTTAAGCCATCTACCCGTAAAAAGGTATTAGAAGCAATTGAAAGACTAGGTTATCGCCCTAATGCAGTAGCAAGAGGATTAGCAAGCAAAAAAACTACGACTGTAGGGGTTATCATCCCAGATATCTCAAGTATCTTCTTTGCTGAATTAGCAAGAGGAATTGAAGATATTGCAACGATGTATAAATACAATATTATTTTATGTAACTCTGATCAGAACAAGGAAAAAGAAATTCATCTATTGAACACACTGCTTGGAAAACAAGTAGATGGAATTGTGTTTATGGGCGGAAAGATTACTGAAGAGCATGTGGAAGAGTTTAAGCGCGCTCCGGTTCCGATTGTTATGGCAGCAACGGTGGACATGAACGAAGAAGTTCCTTCAGTTAATATCGATTATGAAAATGCTGTGTATGAAGCAGTTACAAACCTTCTTGAAAAGGGACACTCGTCTGTCGCTATGGTAACAGGACCTCTAGAAGATCCGATCAACGGCTACTATAAGTTCAACGGTTACCGAAAAGCGTTAGAGGAGCACGGGAAAAAAGTAGATGAGAGCCAAGTTTTTGTCGGTGAATACACGTACGATTCAGGTATTGAAGCTGTTGAGTCTTTCCTTGATAGCAATAATAAACCATCTGCTATTTTTGTAGGAACAGACGAAATGGCTTTAGGTGTTATTCATGGCGCACAAGATCGCGGTTTAAATGTTCCTGAAGATATTGAAGTAATCGGATTTGACAATACTAGACTTGCAACTATGGTTCGTCCAACCCTTTCAACAGTCGTACAGCCTATGTATGACATCGGAGCGGTAGCAATGAGATTGCTGACAAAATTAATGAACAAAGAAACGGTGGAAGAACATACTGTTGTATTGCCTCATCGTATTCAATTTAGAGATTCTACAAAATAAGTTCTGTTTGAGGTGGGAGAATTGAGAATTGGTATTATCGGTGCAATGGATGAAGAAATCGTATATATGAAAGAAGCACTTGATATATATGGGGAAAGCACTTTTGCACAAAATAAATTTTATGAGGGCACACATCATAATAAAGAAGTAGTACTCTGTAAATCAGGTGTGGGTAAAGTTAATGCAGCAATTACTACACAGATTCTGATCGACAGATTCCAAGTTACTCACATCCTATTCACGGGTGTCGCTGGTGCACTTGATCCTGTTCTTGAAGTGGGAGATATCGTTATTTCATCGAGCGCGATGCAGCATGATATCGATGCTTCTGCATTGAGTCCTGATTTTCCTAAGGGAACCATTCCCATGTTCGCCTTTGATTCTGAGTTTAAAGCAGATGAGAAGCTTGTTAAACTGGCAGAGGCAGCGGCTGAGAATCTTTCAGGACCAAAAGTAAAGGTTGGTAAAGTATTAAGCGGCGATCAGTTCATTGCGGATCGTGAGCTGGTTGAGTATTTTGGTGCTACTTTTAATGGGACGTGTATCGAGATGGAAGGATCAGCTGTAGCTCAAGCTTGTTTCTTAAACGAGGTTCCGTTTGTTATTATTCGTTCGATCTCGGATAAAGCGAACGGTGAAGCACCGGCGAACTTTGGTGAATTTACCGCACTTGCAGCAAGACGTTCATCTGATATGGTAGAGAGTATTATCGAATCACTATAAAAATTAGAACGCTTGTTCATGAAGAGCACCTTATTAGCAAGTTTTTTAGTTGGTGCAGATGTCATTTTTGTCGAAAATTGCATAAATTTTATTTTACCGTTGAATTATTACGGATTACCGTGTATAAAAAAGTTATTACCGTGCATATTTTTTGTTTTACCCTGCATAAATCTTCTAAAGACTATCTTATGGCAAAAAAAGGAGGTCTCCAACTGGAGTCCTCCTTCTTTTATGAGCTTTTTCGAATGGAATACAGGCTTTTTTCAAGTGTTGCCCTGTTTTTTGAAGTGATTTCTTCTTTTCTTGGAATCGGCTTATAGATGCCAGCTTCATCTTCCCATGTACGAGGCAATGGATGCTTGGCTTGTTTATCCCAGCGGGTAAGCCAGCTCTCGGTGATCGGACCACTTGGTGAATGATCATTCATCACACACCATAAATACGACCATGCTCTCGGCACGACACGCCAAATATCATATCCACCTCCGCCTGTTGCTATCCAGCGCCCGCCACAGTACTTATCTGCTACTTCTTTTGCTATTCTTGGTATTTCAGCATACGTTTTCATCGTCACAGATAAGTGGGTTAGAGGATCATAATAATGAGCATCAGCCCCATTTTGGGTGATGATCACATCAGGTTTAAAAAAGTCAGCTACTTCCCAAAGGCTCTTTTCATAGCATTCTAAAAATGATTCATCTTCAGTAAAAGCATCAACAGGAACGTTAAAAGAATAGCCATACCCTTTTCCAGCACCTTTTTCATGAATGGATCCTGTTCCTGGAAATAAATATCTTCCCGTTTCGTGGATCGATAACGTGCATACATCCGGATCGTCATAGAAAGCCCACTGAACGCCGTCTCCGTGATGAGCATCTGTATCTACATACAAAACACGTGCTTTATACTTTTGCTTCATATATTCAATGGCGATAGAACTGTCATTATAGATACAAAAACCGGATGCTTTGCCTCTGAACCCGTGATGAAGACCTCCGCTTAAACTAAGTGCGTGCTTAGCTTTCCCTTCCATGACCCAATCGACAGCCGTAAGTGTAGCCCCAACAATCCAGCTGCTTGCTTCATGCATGTTTTGGAAGATAGGCGTATCTTCCGTACCGAGTCCGTAATTTAGCCCGATTTCCTTACTGAGCGTTCCTTCTCCCGCTTTTTTAACGGCTTCAACATAACCTTTGTCATGAATAAGCATAATTTCTTCATCTGTTGCCTGTCTTGGAAGGACAATCTTGCTATCATCAAGACAGCCTGAATCTTTTAATAGTTCATAGGCTAACTGAACTCTAAGCTGGTTAAAGGGATGTGTATCATTAAATTTATAGCCTAAAAGATCTGGTGAATAAACAAAGACTGAATCATTTTCCATTGTTCTCACCTGGAACTGGTGGCCACTTCACTTCATAGCCATGATCTATTAAATGCTCGATTACTGGCAAAGGGTTCATCGTTCCAATTCTGAAAACAACAATCTTCTCTTTTTCATCATGAGAGGGGTAAACAAGTACAGAGCTGATATTCAAATGAAAATCTTTTAATACACTAGCTACTTTTGCTAGCTGACCCGCTTCGTTAGGTACAGCAACTTCCAAATGAGACCCTGGCTGATGAGTTCCAGTTAATTGAATAAAAGCATGAAGCATTTCACGTTCCGTAACTAAACCTACTAGCTTATTATCATCTAAAACGGGAATACAGCTAATGTTATGTTCGTAAAAAATAGTTGAGAGTTCTTCTGCAATATCTAATGGATGTGCCGTAAAAACCGCATTCTTCATAATCGTTGACACTGGCTTCTCAAAGTCTTCTGGATGTTCATTTTGATGAAAGATAGATGGACTTGCATCTTTTACTTCCCGGTCAGTAACAAGACCCAGCAAATTGCCGCTGTCATCCACAACAGGGAGGTAACGTACATCTTTTTCAAGCATAAGTTTAAGGGATGTTCCAATCGTTTCTTCCGCATGGATAGTCACTGTGTTTTTTTGCATCATATTTTGAACGATCACAATATACCACTCCCAAATAAATTCTCTCTGTATTATCAGTCGAATTAATACATAAATCGATTCTTAAAACGGATTCGATCAAAACGCTGAACGCTATCCAGGTCGATTCGCTTTCCAATTCGCACCATTAAACAGTTTGCAGGGTGTGAACTGATCTCCGGATCGTCGGTGGCCATATATTTAAGGTCCCCTGCATTCATCATTTTTTCCATGATCTTTCTATAATCCCATACAGAAAGTTTTGTTCCTTTTAAGTCCCAATGCCAATAATACTCAGTTGTGATGATGATGTAGTCTTCCATCGCATCATCCATCATAGAAACTTTTAATAGTGTCTTGCCAACTTTAAAATTACGGTAGTCAGGTATTACTTCAATAGCACCAAGCTCTAGCAGATTTTCCATGTTACCTTCTGACCACCGTTCAAGAGGATCCGGATACACATATGTAACATAGCCGATAACTGTATCTTTATTTCTTGCGATAATAATTCTTCCTTCATCCAGCTTAGCAATTCCAGTAACAGCTTTTTTTTGCTCGTTAGCTGGTCTGAACGCCTTTAGATCTTCATGAAAATAAAGACCTTGCAGTGTTTCGGATGACACGGGTCCTTCAACGGTTATTGTGCCATGAGATGTTTTTAAAGCAACGCAGTTATAAGTTTTATTGTGTTTCATGTCTACACCACCTAGGTTTGTTTCCATCTTCTATTATACATGATATCGTCGTATTGTAAGGGGTTTCATAAGCATTTTATAGATAGTTCTAATAAGTTAAAAAATTTTGATAATATGTTATACTTGAAGAGATATTCAATAGGGAAGGGAGAAATAGCAATGAAACTGGAAGCGCTTCCGATAATAAAAGGTGATTTTAATTTACAAGATTATGAGGCAGCATACGGAGCATTTGATTGGAAAGACATTGAGAAAGAATTCTCCTGGCATAAGACAGGTCGAGTAAATATGGCGTATGAAGCCATTGACCGTCATGCTGCATCCCATCGAAAAAACAAAGTCGCTCTCTATTTTTCAGATCAAAAGAGGGACGAGAAGTACACGTTTAAAGAAATGAAGGAAATGTCTAATAAAGCAGGAAACATGCTGCGCCAGTTAGGAGTAGAAAAAGGCGATCGAGTATTTATTTTTATGCCGCGTTCACCTGAGCTTTATTTCGCATTCCTTGGTTCCGTCAAATTAGGAGCAATTGTTGGTCCTCTCTTTGAAGCATTTATGGAAGGTGCGGTAAGAGACAGACTTGAAGACAGTGAAGCAAAAGTGCTAGTGACAACACCTTCACTTTTAGAACGTGTACCTGTCAGTGAACTGCCTAACTTAAAACATGTAATTCTTGTTGGAGAAGATGTAAAAGAAGAAGGACCATATGTAAGTTACTATGACAGCATGGCTAAAGCCTCTAAAGATCTCGATATTGAATGGGTTGACCGTGAAGATGGATTAATCCTTCATTATACATCAGGTTCAACAGGTAAGCCGAAAGGTGTGCTGCATGTACACAACGCAATGCTGCAGCATTATCAGACTTCTAAATGGGTTCTGGATCTAAAAGAAGAAGATGTATACTGGTGTACAGCAGACCCAGGCTGGGTAACAGGTACTTCGTATGGAATCTTTGGACCATGGCTGAACGGGGCTTCCAGTGTAATTAGAGGTGGACGTTTTTCACCAGAAGACTGGTATGGAACCATTGCAAAATACGGCGTAACAGTATGGTACAGTGCTCCTACAGCATTCCGCATGCTAATGGGTGCTGGTGATGAAGTTGTGAAGAAATTTGATCTATCCACTCTTCGTCATATCCTGAGTGTAGGGGAACCTTTAAATCCAGAAGTTGTCCGATGGGGTATGAAGGTATTTAATCTGCGTATTCATGATAACTGGTGGATGACTGAAACAGGAGGCCAATTGATCAGCAACTATCCTGCGATGGAGATTAAACCCGGTTCAATGGGGAAACCTTTCCCTGGTGTTGAAGCAGCAATTATTGATGATCAGGATAATATCTTGCCTCCATACCGAATGGGTAACCTTGCGATTAAAAAGGGTTGGCCGTCTATGATGCGAAAAATTTGGAATAATCCTGAAAAGTATGATTCCTATTTTACTCCTGGCGGCTGGTATGTATCAGGTGATTCTGCTTACATGGATGAAGACGGATATTTCTGGTTCCAGGGAAGAATTGACGATGTGATCATGACTTCTGGAGAACGTGTAGGACCTTTTGAAGTGGAAAGCAAGCTTGTTGAACATCCGGCTGTAGCAGAAGCAGGTGTGATTGGTAAACCAGATCCTGTTCGCGGTGAAATTATCAAAGCATTCATCGCTTTGCGTTCTGGCTATGAACCAAACGATGAACTGATTGAAGAGATTAGAAGTTTTGTGAAATCTGGGCTCGCAGCGCATGCCGCTCCTCGTGAGATTGAATTCCGCGATAAACTTCCAAAAACACGAAGCGGTAAAATTATGCGCCGTGTACTAAAGGCTTGGGAGCTTGATCTTCCAACAGGCGACCTTTCTACAATGGAAGACTAAAAAGGAAGACTAAAAGAATAAAAGACAGCAAAAACCCTCGAATCAATTCGAGGGTTTTTTGTCTTTCTTATTACCTTGTGTAGTGGCTGGTGGAGGATCTCCTGTGCCTGGATCAGTTGGCGGCGGTGGAGGATCCTGTGGCTTGTCTGGTTTATCTCCATCTCCTCCAGACGGTGGAGGAGTTCCGGGTTCTGCAGGCGGTTTCTTTTCACCAACCTGAACCTTTGTCTGAGCAGCTGATTCTTTTCCAGCGATATCAACCGCTGTTACATAGACAACTCCGTTAGAAACTTTCGCAGAAGTTTTATCTGCTGTAACAGACCCTATTTTCTTAAATGATTTGCCATCTGCTGAATGGTAGATTCGGTAGCCGATCACATCATTCTCACCATGTGCTGACCACGATAATACGCCATCAGACATTTTCGCTCCTGTTACAGGTGAAGGAACTTTTCCATTCTCTTTTAATTCTTTCTCAGGTACGATGTTGTTCAAGAGATCAATTTTCTGTGTAAGCTTATTCAGAGTTTCTAATCCTAGTTCTTTTAAGAACTCTTCTTTTATAAGCACACCCACTTTAGTAAATTCTTCAGGTGTTGTTGGCAGTGCTTTATACTTTGCGTCGCCAACAACCACATAACGGCCTTTTGTTAACGTATCATCTACTTCTTTAGGAGTAAACTTTGCGTTAAATAAATCGGTTGTTACAAGACCTGCACTTCGGCAAAGATCTGACGGGAGCTTGCCAGAGATTCCGCAGATTTCACGGCGTACAATTCCTGATGGCATCGCAAATCTTTGTTCAGGGTCAACTAATTGAGGTGCATGTTTATGAGCTGCATTTATTAACTGAGCCCATATAGTCTGATTTCTTTGACCGGTGTTACCAGCTAAATCAGCAGGAGTGTCATAACCGATCCAAACTCCGAATGTAACATTCGGATTAGAGGCTACAAACCATGAATCTTTATCTTCATTAGTCGTTCCTGTCTTACCAGCCCAATCAGACTGGAATGCCAGTTTTCGAGGTACACCTGCTGCAGTACCAGATGAAAGTACATCTCTCATCATATCAATCATTAGATAGGACGTCTGCGGGCTATAAACTTGTTTCGGTTCACTTTTGTGCTGATAGATCACTTCACCGTCATTTGTTTCTATTCTATCAATCATATAAGCATCAACAAATTTCCCGCTGTTTGCAAATGTAGAAAAAGCATTTACATTTTCTTCAACAGTGACCCCAATATCTAGAGCACCTAGCGCCATTGCAGTGTGGGCTCTGTCACCTTTAGTAAGAGTAGTTACCCCCATTTGAATCAGCTTTTCGGTAGCTTTCGCATGATCTACTCTTTGATAAGATCTGATAGCTGGGATATTTCTAGATTTCTTAAGTGAGTGACGAACAGAAACTAGACCATCAAAATCTTTATCATAGTTGTTAGGTTTCCATCCATTTATGTCGATTGGAGTGTCAGGTACGATTGTTCCTGGCTGAACTTTGCCTGTTTCAACAGCATAAGAGTATGCCAGTAATGGCTTCATTGTTGAGCCGTTTTGTCTAGGTGCGCTTGTTGCATGATTGGTTTGTTCTCTGTTAAAATCACGCCCGCCAACAAAACTGATTATCTTTCCTGTTTTATTATCAATTAATGTCGCTCCGACTTCTTCAGGCTGCGGCTTTTCAAGCTTTATTCGCTGACCTTTATTGTTATAGACATATTGATTGTCAGGTCCGAATAATCCATCATTCTTCACAACCTGCTGCATTTCATCATAGATCTTTTGATTGATCGTAGTATGGATTTTAATTCCTTTTTGTCTGATTTGAGTACGTGCGTTATCCTGATATTCTTTTAATTCTTCAGGACTCAATTCTTCTACTTTCTTACCATCTTTTTCAGCTTCTATTTTTGTGAGTACTTCAACTGTACGTTTTTGTATTTCAACAGTTAAAAACGGATATTTTTCGAAAGATGATTGTTTATTTGTCGTTAAGTTCTTTCTAATATCATACTGGATCGCTTCATCATATTCAGCTTGTGTAATCGATCCAGCTGAGAGCATGCGGTTTAGAACGGTTTTCATCCGTTTTAAGCCTGCTGAAATATCTTCTTTTGGCTCACCGCCATTGTTGAAAGGCGTGTACACGAACGGGTTCTTTGGAAGTCCTGCTATGTAAGCTGATTGTGCCAGGTTAAGCTTGGAAGCTTCTACTCCAAATATCCCTTCCGATGCTGCCTGGATTCCTGCCACGTTTCGTCCGGAAGAATTACGGCCATAAGGGACGATATTGAGATAAGCTTCAAGGATCTCATCTTTCTTCAACACTTTTTCAAGACGCATAGCTAGAAGTATTTCTTTTGCTTTTCTATCAAATGAAACTTCATTCGTAAGAATCTGATTTTTTATTAACTGCTGTGTCAGTGTACTTCCGCCTGTTACGATTGCGGCACCTGAAAATTCTTCATACATTGCACGTAGAATCGCTTTAGGCACTATGCCTTTATGTTCATAAAAATATTGATCTTCTGTAGAGATAATCGCTTTTATTACGTATGGAGAAACGTCTTTTAACTTAATTTCTTGCCTGTCCAAGTCTGATTGAAGTTTACCCATGTATTGATCGTTGTCAAAATAAACAGTGCTTGTTTCCTCGTAGTTGTAGATGTCTTCTTTCATAGACGAGTAAGCGCGTACGGGTTCATCCTTTACTAGTGAGGCAAAGAATCCTGCTCCTACTCCAGCTGCGAAAACACCGCCCAAAACAAAAAGAACTGCGACGATCAAAAACATGTTCCAAGTAACGTTATATGTAATTCGTGCTGTTCGAATAATACTTTTTTCATTCAAAAAGTGGACAAATTTCTCCCATTTTTGTTTAAGTCCATCAAAATGAGACATCATTTGGTACTCCCCCCCTGTGTATAAGTATAACATACGGTCGAATTGTGAAAATGGGCAGTTTTTTTGAAATTATAAGATTGACATGAATTTCGTCCATATGGTAAAAATAAAAGAACAATAATAATGATATAGCTAAGATAGGAATAAGTAGCAGATGTCTCCCTGTTTCAGAAAGCTGGTGGTTGATGCAAACCAGCACAAAGGCAGTTTGTGAATTACCTCCTGGAGCTTTCCTTGTGAACCGTTTAGTAGCAAGGAACGGATAGAAACCGTTACGAAATGAAGTGAAAAGCTTTTTTAACGAGCTTTTAATTAGGGTGGTACCGCGAGATTGTAATCACGTCCCTTTCAATTTGAAAGGGACTTTTTTTATTGCCATTAAAAAAGAGAAAGGAAAGAAAGAGATGAACATTTTACAAGACTTAGAATTTAGAGGTCTGCTTAATCAGGTTACAGATCGAGAAGGGCTTGAAAAAGAACTTGAAAGCGGGAAAGTAAAGCTCTACTGCGGGTTTGATCCTACAGCGGACAGTCTCCATATTGGTAACTTATTGCCGATTCTTACATTAAGAAGATTTCAGGAAGCTGGGCATCAGCCTTTTGCTCTTGTCGGTGGTGGTACAGGTCTGATTGGTGATCCAAGCGGAAGACAGACAGAAAGAACATTAAACGAAGCTGAAATCGTTGTTCAATGGACAGAAAAAATTAAAAGCCAGCTTTCTAGACTTCTTGACTTTGAAAGAGAAGGTAACCCGGCAAATACAGTTAATAACTACGATTGGCTTAGCCAGCTGACAATGATCGAATTTTTGCGTGATGTAGGGAAGAACTTTTCTATTAACTACATGCTTGCTAAAGATTCTGTAGATTCTCGTTTAGAAGGTGGAATTTCTTTTACTGAGTTCTCATACATGATCTTGCAGTCTTATGATTTCTTAAATCTTTTCCAAAAAGAAGATATTAAGCTGCAGATCGGCGGAAGTGATCAATGGGGCAATATTACTGCCGGAATGGAGTTAATCAGACGATCCGGAGAAGAAGAGAAGGCTTTTGGATTGACTATTCCTTTGATTACTAAAGCGGATGGCACAAAGTTCGGGAAAACAGCATCAGGGACAATTTGGTTAGATGCAGACAAAACGACGCCATATGAATTCTACCAGTTCTGGGTGAATGCAGCAGATGCTGACGTTATTAACTGGCTGAAATACTTTACATTCTTATCTCAGGACCAAATTGCAGATCTTGAAAAATCGATGGCAGAAGCTCCTGAAAAGCGTGAAGCACAAAAAGCTTTGGGACGTGAAGTAACAACACTTGTTCATGGAGAAGAAGCCTACCTTCAAGCAGTGAAAATTACTGAAGCATTATTCAGCGGAAATCTTAGCGACCTTACAGCAAGTGAAATCGAACAAGGATTTAAAGATGTTCCATCGTTTTCTGTAGAGAACCAAGCAGACATGAACATTGTAGATCTTCTAGTTGAAGCAAATATTTCTCCATCTAAGCGTCAGGCAAGAGAAGACGTAACTAACGGTGCTGTTTCAGTAAATGGTGAAAAGGTTCAAGACCTCTCCTACACAATTGATTCGA
The DNA here is from genome assembly GCF_001999465.1 of Fictibacillus arsenicus. Taxonomy (GTDB): domain Bacteria; phylum Bacillota; class Bacilli; order Bacillales; family Fictibacillaceae; genus Fictibacillus; species Fictibacillus arsenicus. Next base: position 311,935 of record NZ_MQMF01000001.1, on the reverse strand, counting down.
AAGACCGAATCGAAAATCGTTTTGTTATCCTTAGAAGAGGGAAGAAGAAGTACACATTGATCAGATACTAAATATATTTAGTAAAGAACCCTTAAACTTATAGGGTTCTTGTCTATTTTCGAAAGGATGTGCAAGCTTTTGAAACGAATTCAAATTGCGGAAGATCTTTCTTTCTCACAAATCATTCATGGACACTGGCGTTTAGCTGAATGGAACATAACCTCAGAAGAATTGCTTCATCTTGTTGAACAATGTATAGAAGCAGGCATAACGACATTTGATCATGCTGATATTTATGGAAATTATATGTGTGAAGAAATCTTCGGACAAGCTCTTTCTCTAAAACCATCATTAAGAAAAGATATTCAAATCGTTACAAAATGCGGCATTAAACTGGTATCAGAAAACAGACCGCATCATAAGATAAAATCCTATGATACAAGCAAAGAGCATATCATTACATCTGCTGAGAATTCATTGCAAAAGATGAATACTGATTATCTCGATGTTCTTTTGATTCATCGCCCAGATCCTTTTATGGACCCATACGAAACGGCTGAAGCTTTCCATCAATTAAAAGAAGAAGGAAAAGTAAGGCACTTTGGCGTTTCTAATTTCACGCCGCGTCAAATGGAGATGCTGCAACGTGAATTCAATGGTCCTTTAGTAACAAATCAGATCGAATTATCAGTGCTGCATGAACAGCCATTCTTTGATGGCACGGTTAACTATCTCCAAAAAGAATACATTAAACCAATGGCTTGGTCTCCTTTAGCTGGAGGGAAACTTTTTAAAGGACATGATGAAAAAAGTTTGAGAGCTAGAAAAGTCCTTGAGAAAGTCGCTAAAGAAACTGGTGCTGAATCCATTGATGAAGTTGCCTACGCATGGCTTCTGGCTCATCCGGCACAAGTGATGCCAATCGTTGGCAGCGGACAAATGAATCGGATTCAGTCAGCAATCAATGCCACAAATATTACATTAACCCGTGAACAATGGTTTGGTATTCTTCAAGAGAGTATGGGAAAAGAAGTAGATTAATAAAAGCATGAACCTCTTAACTAATGAAATTTAGTTAAGAGGTTTTTATTTATATAAAAAGGGTTTTATAATTAGTAATGAATAACTTATTAAATGGGGAAAAGAAATGTCATTGACCGTAGTGAAAAATTACACAACGAGTACACAAGTTTTAAATGAAGGTGCAGTGCTTGCTGCTATCGAAAAATCAGTAGCGATGATTGAATTCAACCCACAAGGCAAAGTGCTTTGGGCTAACAGTAATTTCGCGAAAACAGTGGAATATGAACAGAATGAGATGCCAGGTTTGTTACATAAACAATTTTGTACAGAAGAGTTTGTTAGAAGCAAGGAATATGAAACCTTTTGGAAAAGCTTGCGTGAAGGAAAGACTTTTCAGGAAAAGATTCAAAGGGTTACAAAATCAAACCGGCTGATCTGGCTTGAAGCAACTTATACTCCGGTAAGAGATGAAGTTGGGAATGTCATAGCTGTTGTTAAGATTGCAACTGACATAACAGAAAGAGAAAAAAATACGGTGGAAGTCGTTTCTCAATTGCAGCAGATGGCTGCTGAACTTCTTAACCGCGCTGAAGAAGGAATCAATAAGAGCGGAGAAGTAGCTGCCGCTACGGAAAAGCTTGTTCTTGAATCTACTGAGAACCTAGAAATTCTAACTTCTTTAAAAAAGCAAGCTGCTTCTATAGAAGATATTGTTAAAACGATTCGTGAAATTGCGACTCAGACAAATCTTTTAGCTTTAAATGCAGCTATAGAAGCTGCCCGTGCCGGTGACCATGGAAGAGGCTTTAATGTGGTTGCTGTAGAGGTTCGTAAACTAGCCAACCGCGTACAAGACTCCGTTCAGGAAGTTAATTCGCACATTGAGGGCATTACAAATGAAATAAAAAGAATCAGTAACGTAACGCACCGGTCTCAGCAAAGTATTTCAAACAGTCAAAAGCTTATTACACAAGCTATGGAAGAATTTACTGGAATTGAAATGGCAGCTCGCGACCTTGACATAAAAGCAAGTAAGTTTAAGGATATATTATAAAAAGAGCCGTTTATTTTTTTAGACGGCTTTTCTAAATGTATTCTTTTATGCCAAGACTTCTTTGGCAAGTTGGCTGGAGCGCAAGGTGCGTGTCTACCAACTGGGTATACTTCTTGCAGGGAAAGCGACGAGAAAGCCGCTTCAAAAATTATCTTTTAAACGCAGGAGCAGAAATACTTCCTTGCCCCGATTCTTAACCAAGGCTCACCGCATGCCCCGCGGAAAGCGAGAAGCCTGAAGCGGAAATCAACCACTTTCAATTACCTCTAGATATCCGAAAACAGACTCTTCTAAAAACGAAAGGCTCTTTTCTAAAAGATTTTTGCTTTTGATGTTTTTTTCTTCCTATGCAAGTTGATTGGAGCGTAAGGTGCGAGACTCCTATGGGACGAGCGGTCAGGTGGAGACTCCTAATGGCGCAAAGCGGCAGGAGGCTCACCGCACGCCCCATGGAAAGCGAGCAGCCTGAAGCGGAAATCAACTACTGTCGAAGAGCAACAATGTAGACGAAAACAGCCAAAGAAAAGACCTCGAAAAAAGAAAAACCCTGAAACCAATAAAGGTATCAGGGTTTTTGAACTCTTAACGAGAGTAGTATTCAACGATAAGTTGTTCTGTGATCTCAGCTGGAAGTTCTGAACGCTCTGGTAAGCGAGTGAAAGTACCTTCCAATTTGTTTTCGTCAAAAGTTAAGAAGTCAGGTACGAAGTTGTTTACTTCGATAGCTTCTTTAACAGCAGTAAGGTTGCGTGACTTTTCACGAACTCCGATTACATCTCCAGCAGATAGACGGTAAGAAGCGATGTCAACACGCTTTCCGTTTACTGTGATGTGACCGTGGTTTACTAATTGACGAGAAGCACGACGAGTGCGAGCAAGGCCAAGACGGTAAACAACGTTGTCTAAACGAGCTTCTAATAGAGCCATGAAGTTTTCACCATGGATACCAGGCATTTTACCAGCATCATTGAAAATGCGGCGGAATTGACGCTCATTTACACCGTACATGAAACGAAGCTTTTGCTTCTCCTGTAGTTGTAAACCATATTCAGAGATTTTCTTACGTTGAGTAGGACCATGTTGTCCTGGTGCGTAAGGACGCTTTGATAATTCTTTTCCAGTTCCGCTTAGAGAAATTCCAAGACGACGGGAAACTTTCCATGTTGAACCTGTATAACGAGCCATTAATGACTCCTCCTTCACTTGTTTGTTTTGTGTTAAAACAATACAGTGACTATGACCTTTTCAAAAGCTTATTTTGTATGAAAAACACTTTCACTTCAGCAGCCATGAAGCTACACGGTGTTCCCTGATTAAAAAATCAAGGTACAAAATAATTACTGTTGATGGACACAGTGCTACTTATTTTACACAAAGAACAGTATAAACTTTTTGTGTCCTTTATGTCAACCATGCCTGCTGTATACACAAAAATTTCAGAGGACAATTTGTAAAAAAGTACTCAATCATATATGATAATAAGTAAGAAAGCGCTTACATTTTTAAATCGTCCTAAAAGGAGAACTCAAAATGGATACAAAACGCTTTGAAACAGAAGTAATTCATAAAGGTTACAATGCTTTGCAGCACCATGGGAGTTTGTCTCCTCCTATATTTCAGACGTCTACATTTGTGTTTGATACTGCTGAAACTGGAGCGAGCCGGTTTGCTGGTGAGCAAGAAGGATACATCTATTCACGGTTAAGCAATCCAACTGTTACGATGCTTGAAGAACGCATAGCATCCATGGAAAAAGGTGAAAAAGGCCTGGCTTTTGGATCGGGAATGGCTGCAGTATCAGCTATTTTACTTGGTCTTACTAAGACGGGTGATCATATTCTTTGTTCAGAAGGTGTATATGGCTGTACGTTTGGTCTTTTGCAGTTAATGGAAGAAAAATATCATATCACACATGATTTTCACTCCATGAATGATGAAGATTCACTGCGATCGGCTATAACGGATCATACAACTGTCATTTATATAGAATCTCCAATCAATCCGACAATGAAGCTTGTGGATATAGAGATGGTAGCAAGAGTCGCAAAAGAATACAGCATACCTGTGGTTGTAGATAATACTTTTTCTTCTCCATATTTGCAGCGTCCGCTTGATTTAGGCTGTGATGTTGTCATTCACAGCGCAACAAAATATCTATGCGGCCATGGTGATGTTATAGGCGGGCTGGCAGTAGGAAGCAATGAACTTATGAGCCATCTTGCAATGACAACTCAAAAAGATATTGGAGGTATCATGTCTCCATTTGATGCATGGTTGTTGCTGCGCGGTATAAAAACATTGCCTGTTCGAATGGACCGGCATTGTGATAATGCAAAAAAACTCGCAGAATTGCTTAAAGAACATCCAGCAGTAGAAAAGATACTATTCCCGGGTGATCCTGAATTTCCTCAGTACGAACTAGCGAATAAACAGATGAAAAATGCAGGAGGCCTGATCAGCTTTCAGATAAAGGGAGACAAAGCTGCCGCCCAATCTTTTATGAATTCCTTACAATTAATAAAAATTGCCGTCAGTCTTGGTGACGCTGAAACTCTGATTCAGCATCCAGCAACAATGACACATGCGGTAGTTCCCGAAGAAAATAGAAAACAAATGGGGATTACTGATAAGCTTCTCCGCTTATCAGTTGGATTAGAAGCTTGGAAAGATATCTGGAGTGACCTGGAACAGGCACTGAATAGAATATAATCAAAAAGCACTGAGCAGCCTTTGCTCAGTGCTTTTTGATTTGTTAAATGTATTGAAGAAGAATATTTGAGAATTTCTCCAAATTCTCCCGATCCACTTCATCAAATCTTTCTTTTTCTGGGCTATCAATATCAAGAACGCCTAAAAGCTTCCCGTTTTTCACAAGAGGAACGACGATTTCCGATTGAGACGCTGCATCGCATGCGATGTGTCCAGGAAATTCGTGTACATCTTTAACGACAAGAGTTTCTTGATTTTTGGCAGAAGTACCACAAACGCCTTTTCCTAAAGGGATTCTTACACAAGCCGGAAGCCCTTGAAAAGGTCCTAAAACAAGCTGGTTTGATTCTTCTTCAAATGTGTAAAAGCCAACCCAGTTTACTCGATCTAAGAATTGATTCAACAAAGCTGATGCATTAGCTAAATTTGCTGTTGCATTTGTTTCTCCTTCAAGAAGTGCTGATAGCTGTTTGCATAATAGATCATAAGCTTTATTTCTGTCTGTACTATATTGTTGAACGGAAAACATCAAGATTCCTCCAAACCTGATAAATTGTTTATTCTATCCTATCAAATTATGTTGAACTATACACCCTTAAGCTCTTATTTGTCGAGCGATTATTAAAGGTTTATGTCTTCCGCCCAAGAATTTTATACATTAAAGAAGGACGGTGAAAAAAATGAAGAAAGATCCAGCAGAAACGAAGCTTAAAATTGCTGAAGCAGCCATTTACCTTTTTACAAGTCAAGGGTTTAAAGGTACGACTGTAAGACAGATCGCAAAAAAAGCAGGTGTGAACCTCGCATTGATCTCATACCACTTTGGCGGAAAAAAGGGACTTCTTGAAGAACTGATTACTTCATTTTTTGAAGGATATATCAGAAGAATCGAGATCGTGTATCATACTTCGAGCTCTTCATCGGTTAAAGGCATTTTTATTGAACTTGTTGAGACGCTATTGGTTTACCAGCAAAAGAATTTGCCACTTGCTCGATTTGTTTATCGGGAAATGACGCTCGATTCAACACTTGTTCGCGAACTGATGTCAACTTATCTTTTAAAAGAAAAATATTTTTTGCAAACGATGTTTGAAAAAGGTATGAAGAAAAAGGAGTTTCGGAAGCAGCCAATCGATTTTTTGACGATTCAATTTAAGGATATGATGATGCTGCCTTTTTTACATCCTTTGTATTTATCTGAAGTCTATCAGATTTCAGCGGAAACAGAGACATTCATCAAACCTTATAAAAAGTGGATGATCAATTGGTTTGATAAGTGCGTGTGCCAAACCGAAAGAAAAAATCCCCTGCTGTCTGCTGTTCAAGCGCCATTATTTGGCTCTATCCAAGAGAAGTGGGGAAGTTAATTTTGCATATGGTTCCAGCTGTTCAAGTCCTTGACCGAGTCCCTTAGCGCTATGGGCGTCTGACCCGTAAACGAGAGGGATTTTTCTTTTATGCGCTTCTTTAATAATCCAGCTTGGCGGATAGGGCTCACCGCAAAAAGGTTTAACAACACCGGCACCATTATAGTCTAAAGACATTCCACGTTCAGAGATATTAAGTAGAATGTTATTTATTTCTTCTTCCATGCTGAAATCTGCTGGGAACAGCTTCTGGAATTTCTTAGCTAGAGTTATATGACCGATTCTAAGCGGATGAAAGCTATTAAATGAGTGTTTAACCGACTTTTCAACCGCAGAAAAATACTGTTTATAAACAGAAGCTAAACTTCCCGATTTCCTGACCATCTCTTTAAAAACATTCTCATCATAATCCATACAAAAATATTTTCCCTCGATCTGCAAAAAGTGAACAGAAAGAATGGCATCGTCCAGTTCCGGCCAGACTTCACGAAGCAATTGTTCTGTCTCCAGTTCATATCCTTCGATAAAATCAATTTCCAGACCTGTTTTGATCGTGATAAATTTTTGGTAAGTCTTTTTTAATTCTTGAAGTTTTTGAAAATAATGATGCAGATCTGAATACAGCATGGCACTGTCTTTAGCAGGAGCAGGATCTGCAAAATTTTTAGGCAATGGGGCATGTTCAGTAAACGAAATGCCTTCTATTCCAAGGGAGATCGCTCTTTCAATATACTTTTCGAATGTGTCATTAGACCCATGCGGACAAAATGGAGTATGGACGTGTCCATCATAATACACCCTTTTTCCTCCTCCTTTCGACAAAATCTTCATTAATTTGGAAAAAATTTATCAAATTATGCAATTTTTTTGCGTCAAATGTGTGTTTACATGTTATCATAAAAGCATTAAACTGCAATTTTATACACAGATCAATCTATTAAATAGAAAATGAAATTATTAATACATAATACAGGGAATTAAAGAAATAGAACAGTAGAAGGGGTGCCTCCAATGATATACATAGTCATTGCCATAGTTACATTCCTAGCATTAATCCTTTACGGTACCATGTCGCGCCGAAGAATATATAAAGAAATTGACCGCTTGGAAGCATGGAAAATGCAAATTATGAACCGTCCTTTAACAGAAGAAATTTCAAAGGTTAAAGGAATGGCGATGATCGGGGAAACGGAAGAAAAATTTGAAATGTGGCGTCAGGAATGGGATGAGATGGTTACGACCCACCTTCCTAATCTAGAGGAAGACCTTTTTGATGCGGAAGAATATACTGACAAATACCGTTTTAAAAAAGCCCGCACCATTTTGACTAGTGTAAATAAAGCACTAGAAGGCATGGATGCCAGAATGAAAGAAATAACTTCTGAAATCAATGAATTGGTAACGAGTGAAGAACTTAATAGGGAAGAAATCGTAGAAGCGAAAGAAAAGCTGCAGGAGACAAAAAAGTATTATCTAACACATATTCGTGCACTTGGACAAACTGCAACGCTTTTTGATAAAGAATTAGATGAAATTAAATCGCTCTTTGAAACGTTTGAAGCACTAACTATTCAGGGCAGTCATCTTGAAGCAAGACAAAAACTTGTTGAAAGTTTAAACCGCATATCGGAGTGCAAGACTAAGATGCAGGGTGTTCCTGAGCTTCTTGTCATATTGCAATCTGATATACCTGTATCTTTAAAAGAGCTTAGTGCAGGATTTGTTGAAATGGAACAGCAGGGTTATGTACTGCATCATATTGGAATTGAAAAAGAGATTTCCTCTTTAAAAGAATTAAATGAAACAGCATTAAATAAAGTGTTTGAATTGGAATTGGAGTCTGCTCAAAGGGATATGGATGAGCTTATTCAGAAAATGGACCAGCTTTATGAAATGCTCGAAAATGAAGTGCATTCCAAACAGTTTGTTATGAAAGAAAGAGAGATCTTTACTTTTAACATACAGAACCTGCAAGAGCGCATTGAAAATCTGAAGGTAGAAACAGAAGTGGTTTCTTCAACTTATTTAATCGAACAGAATGAAGCGGACATGCAAAAGAAAATTGAAAAGCTTTTCCACAAGCTGCAAAGCCGATTCATTATTATTCAAGAATCAATCGATGAGAAAAGAGAGTCCTTTTCTGTTATTCGCGAAATGATGGAAGAAATGCAGAAACAAATGGAAGAACTGCAGCGATCTCAAAAGGTGTATGAAGAGATGCTTCATAATCTGAGAAAAGACGAATTAGAGACCAAGCAGAGTCTTAAAGAATTAAGAAGAAAGCTTCTAGAAGCAAGACGAATGGTTCAAAAAAGCAATCTTCCTGGTCTTCCAGAACATTATTTAATTACGATTGGTAAAGCAGAAGAATACATCATAGAAGTTTCAAAAAAGCTTGATGAAAAGCCTTTAGAAATGTCTGATGTATCTTATGTACTCAATAAAGCCCATGATGCTGTGAACGAAGGCTATGAAGAGACATCCCAAATGATCGAGAATGCATTCCTGGCAGAAAAGCTTATTCAATATGGAAACAGATTTAGAAGTTCATATCAATCGGTTTCTATCAGATTGATTGAAGCTGAAATTGCTTTCCGAAATTATCAATATGATGACGCACTTCAAATTGCGGCTTCTGCCATTGAAAGTGTGCAGCCTGGAATACTAAAAGAAATGGAAATCAATATGAAATCACATGTATAAGAACTGTCAGGATCTATTTCCTGCAGTTTTTTTACTGTTGTAAAAGAGTGAATTTCACCTTCTTGCAAAGACTATTTAGTAGGAATTGTATAGATGTCACGGTATTTGAATTATGATATGATATTGTAATGTGTATTTGTGGTCGGTATGTTTCAATTGGAGGATTCAACGATGATTTATCTAGATAATAGTGCTACAACGAAGCCATTTAAAGAAGTTCTTGATACTTTTTTAACGGTTTCTGAAAAATATTTTGCTAATCCATCTTCACTCCATTCTAAAGGTGGAGAAGCGGAAAATCTGCTTACAGCAGCAAGAAAATCGATAGCTGCTTTGTTAGATGTACAGCCTTCTGAAATCGTATTTACCTCAGGTGGAACTGAGGGTAATAATATTGCTATAAAAGGAATAGCGTACCAGCATCAAAATCGCGGAAAACATTTAATTACTACAGCGGTAGAACATGCTTCATCTTATGAGTCTTTTCAATACTTAGAAACACAGGGCTTTGAAGTTACTTATTTGCCAGTAGATGAGGCGGGTATGATTTCAATAGTAGATTTGAAGGAGGCAATGCGCCCAGAAACGGTTCTCGTTTCGATGCTTCATGTGAATAATGAGACCGGAACGATTCAGCCCATAAAAGAAATCGGTGAGATTTTAAAAGAACACAAAAAGATCTTTTTTCATGTAGACAATGTTCAAGGAATTGGAAAAGTACCTCTGCAGCTAAAAGAATGGGGAATAGACCTTTGCACCATATCTGCACATAAGATACATGGCTTAAAAGGAACGGGTTTGCTCTATGTAAAAAATGGTGTAACTCTTTCTGCCTTATTTACCGGCGGTGAACAAGAATATCGAAAGCGTGCAGGAACAGAGAATGTGGCAGGAATTGCTTCCATGGCAAAGGCTTTACGGTTAACATTGGATGAGATGCGTATAAAAAAAGAAAAGATCCTGGCAGTAAAGCAAGTATTTATAGAAGGATTGAAAAAAATAGAAGGTGTAGAGTTAAATACACCGGAAAAACATTCAGCTCCTCATATCGTTAATTTTTCTGTTGAAGGCATTAAACCAGAGGTGCTCATTCATTCTCTTGATAAACGAGATATATTTGTTTCGACGCGGTCTGCATGTTCTTCTAAACAAGGAGGCGCGAGCAGGATACTGTTGGAAATGGGTCTTGATGAACGACGTGCCTCTACCGCGATTCGTATCAGCACATCTTATGACAACTCATTGGAAGAGGCTAAAAACACGTTGCACGTATTAGAAGAAGAGATTTTAAATTTTAAAAAGGTAATGAGGTAATATAAATGCTTTATGATCATTTAGTAGTACGCTATGGAGAACTATCTCTAAAAGGGAAAAACAGAAGACATTTCGAATCTCAATTATTTGTCACTGTAAAAAGAAAGCTTCGTCAATATGACAAGCTTAAAATGGCTAAATTATTTGACCGCATCGTCGTTGAATTGAATGGCGAGCCACATGAGCCTGTTGTAAAAGCACTTCAGGATATCTTTGGTATTCACTCGATCAGCCTTGCACTTAGAGCAGAAAATGATTTAGCAGAAATCCAAAAAGCAGCTTTACTTGCACTTAAAGAAGCGATGATTCAAAAAGGGACTTTTAAAGTAACAGGAAAGCGTTCATTAAAATCATTTCCTGTAAACTCCATGCAGCTTAACCGCGAAGTAGGCGGTTACCTTTTAGAGCATACAGATGGCCTTACAGTTGATGTTCATAATCCTGATGTAAATGTGAAAGTAGAAGTGAAAGATACAGGGACGTATATCAGCTGCCAGACTTATGAGGGCGCCGGCGGTCTGCCGATAGGTGTTGGCGGAAAAGCAATGCTCATGCTATCTGGCGGGATTGACAGTCCTGTTGCAGGATATCTAACAATGAAACGCGGAGTCCGTATAGAAGGGGTTCATTTTCACAGCCCTCCATTTACAAGTGAACGCGCTAAACAAAAAGTTGTTGATTTAACACAGGAATTGACACGCTATAGCGGAGGAAAGATCAAGCTTCATATCGTTCCGTTTACAACGATTCAGCAAACGATAAAAGACAAGATTCCTGCAAGCTACAGCATGACGATCATGAGACGTGTAATGCTGAGAATTACCGAAAAGCTTGCTGAAAATAATCATGCAATGGCGATTGCAAACGGAGAAAATCTCGGACAAGTAGCCAGCCAAACGATGCACAGCATGTACGCGATAAACGAAGTAACAAATATGCCGATTCTGCGTCCGGTTATCACAATGGACAAGCAGGAAATCATGAATATCTCACATAAAATCGGAACTTATGATATCTCAATTCGTCCTTATGAAGACTGTTGTACAATCTTTTTGCCATCTGCTCCAAAAACAAAGCCAAAACGTGATAAGGCAATATGGTTTGAAAAAAACATTGAAAACCTTGAAGAACTCGTTGAAGAAGCGGTTCAAAATGTGGAAACCATCATTCTTGAAGAAGGCAAGACAACTGAGAATACGTTCGAAGATTTGTTCTAATAAAAGCCTGCACATTTTTGTGCAGGCTTTTATTTTCAACTTGTACATGAGAGTGAACGGTTAGAAAAGACAAAACCTTGTGAAATGGCAATACACACAACAATTTCCAAGAATTGAAACGGCCATTTCGTCACACATTATTAGTACGAAGGAGGTGAAACAAAATGGCAAACCAAAGCAACCAATTAGTAGTGCCAGGTGCACAACAAGCTGTTGACCAAATGAAATATGAAATCGCTTCTGAATTCGGTGTAAACCTTGGACCAGATTCAACTTCTCGCGCTAACGGATCTGTAGGTGGAGAAATCACTAAGCGTCTAGTAGCTCAAGCTCTAGGTGGATTCACAAAGTAAATAATAAATGGCTAATGGAGCGGGTTGTCCCCGCTCCTTTTAATATGTCCTTATCCGCTGACGAAATTTTAAAAATTTTCTAAAATATATTATAATGTTAATTGTAGTCAACTTTGAGGTATACGAAAGGGTGGATGTTGAAATGAATTTGGCAGCTCCAAGTATCTACAATTTAACAATGGAAATTGAAAAATACGCAGAGAACCCCGAAAAAATGGCTCTAATCTGGATGAACGAAAACAATGAAAGACAAACCATAACCTATAAAAAGTTAATAGAACGATCAAACCAAATTGCTAATTCACTTGAGGAATTGGGTTTAGGTAAGGGAGATCGAGTTCTTGTTATTATGCCTCGATTAATTGAAACGTACGCTGTTTATATCGCGTGTTTAAAAGCAGGTATCACAGTTATTCCTTGTTCCGAAATGCTAAGAGCTAAAGACTTGAGCTACCGTGTTCAGCATAGTGAAGCAAAAGCAATTATTGCAGACCATCAGTACACAGAACAGGTAAACGAAATAAAAGACGATCTTCCGACTATTACATACAAAATAAGCGCTAACAGTGACACGGAAAATTGGTTAAGTTTAAATGCAATAACAGAGAATGTAAGCGTTTCCTATAAGGCGCCTGAAACTTCAAAGGATGATATGGCATTTCTATCCTACACATCAGGAACAACTGGACAGCCTAAAGGTGTTGTACATACACATGGATGGGCATATGCGCATATCCGTACTGCAGCTAAAAGCTGGTTAAATATTTCCGAAAACGATAAAGTCTGGGCTACCGCAGGACCTGGCTGGCAAAAGTGGATTTGGAGTCCATTTCTTTCAACTCTGGGAACAGGTGCTGTAGGATTTGTCTATCAAGGGAAATTTGATCCTCAAAAATATTTAGCTCTGCTAGAGAATGAACATATTTCTGTTTTATGCTGCACCCCGACAGAATATCGTTTAATGGCAAAAGTGGACAATCTCGATCAGTATCGTTTACCACAGTTAAGAAGTGCTGTTTCCGCAGGAGAACCTCTAAATCGAGAGGTGATCGATACATTTGAAAAGTATTTCCATGTTAAAGTCCGTGACGGATATGGCCAAACGGAAAATACTTTGCTGGTTGGAACTATGGAAGGTATGGAAATTAAGCCTGGATCTATGGGGAAACCAACACCAGGAAATGATGTTGAGATCATTGATGAGAATGGTGCTCCAGTAAAGGCTGGTGAAGTCGGTGATATTGCGGTTCACAAAAATTGCCCTGCACTATTTAAAGAGTATTATAAAGATCAGGATCGAACGTTGATGGCTTTTAGAGGAGATTATTACGTTACAGGAGATAAAGCGAAGAAAGATGATGACGGGTATTTCTGGTTTGAAGGAAGAGGAGATGACATCATTATTTCATCAGGCTATACGATTGGCCCATTTGAAGTGGAGGATGCCCTTGTAAAGCACCCAGCGGTAAAAGAGTGTGCTGTTGTGGCAAGTCCAGATGAAATTAGAGGACATATTGTAAAAGCATTTGTAGTATTAAGAGATGAATCAGCGAGTAAAGAAGCTTTAACACCAGAATTGCAGGAACATGTCAAACAGCTGACAGCACCTTATAAATATCCCCGCTTGATTGAGTATGTGAGCGATCTTCCAAAAACGACATCAGGAAAGATTCGGCGAATCGAGCTTCGTCAGTTAGAAGCATCGAAAATGAGATAAGGTTGAAAAAGCAGGCTTTTGTCTGCTTTTTATTCTGAAAACCGTTATAATACAAAAAAGCAAATGTACAAAGGTGGTAGTATAGTGGGAACTTTGTTTCACAACGGAACAATATATACGATGGTTAGTGAAGATGATCAATGTGAAGCAGTTTATGTAAAAGAAGGGAAGGTTGTAAAAACGGGAACAAAGAATGAGCTAGATGAATGGTTTGGCAGCGAAATGAGCCATACTTTTGATTTAGAAGGCAATGTGATGTTTCCCGGATTTGTGGACAGTCATCTCCATCTCATCGGTCATGGTGAAAAGCTTATGAGATTAGATCTCTCAGAAATGACTTCTGCAGAAGAAATGGAAAAAGCGCTTAAAGATAAAGCGCAAACTTTGGATAAAGATGAGTGGCTGCTTGGCGAGGGATGGAACGAGAACAATTTTATTGACCGGAAAATTTTTCACAAGCACGAATTGGATGCTATTGCTGATGGACGTCCGGTTTTATTATCAAGAGTGTGCCGTCATGCATTTTTAGCAAATTCAAAAGCTCTTGAGTTAGCTGGTATTACGAGTGAAACACCTGATCCAGCAGGTGGCATTATTAAAAGGGATTCTGACGGGGAACCTACTGGTTTATTGCATGACAGTGCAGCTGACCTAGTAAAAAAAGCAGTACCAGAAGTTTCGCAGGAATATTTGAACAAAGCTTTAAGAACGTCTGTTGAATACTTGCTTTCATTAGGGTTAACCGGTGGCCACACTGAGGATCTTAGTTATTATGGATATGTTGAAAGGCCATTAAAAGCTTACAAAAAGGTTTTTGAAGAAGATGATGTAAAATTTAAAGCTCATTTACTCGTTCATCATGATGCCCTTGATGAATTTAAGAAGGTAAAACAAGATTATCAGCTGCCATTCGTAGAATATGGTGCCATGAAAATTTTCGGGGATGGAGCTTTTGGAGGACGGACAGCATGGCTTTCTCATCCTTATAATGATGCTCCCGAAACTTCTGGAGTTTATATTCACGAAGACGATGAACTTTTAAACCTGATTCAAAAAGCACGGAAAGAAAACATGAATGTTGCAGTTCATACCATTGGTGATATGGCTCTGCAGAAAACGATTGAAGCCCTTAAAGAATGTCCGCCTCTTGGTGGCAGAGACCGTTTAATTCATGCAGGTTTAGTATCAGAGTCTTTGATTGAAGAGATGAAAAAGCTGTCAATTATTTTAGATGTTCAGCCAGGTTTTGTTGCATCCGATTTCCCATGGCTGATTGAGCGTCTCGGCACCGATCGGATTCCGTATGCTTATGCTTTTAGAACCTTACTGGATGAAGGCATCATTTGTGCAGGAGGATCAGATGCTCCAATAGAACCGGTTGATCCGCTGTTAGGCATTTATGCAGCCAATGCAAGAAGAAAGCCGGGTGAAGACCATGAAGGGTATGTTCCAGAGCAAAAGCTTACGAGACATGAAGCGATCGGTCTATACACTTATGGAAGTGCTGCAGCTATACAGCAAGAGCATTATAGAGGATACATTAAAGAAGGGTTTACGGCAGATTTTACGGTTTATGACCGTGATTTGTTTTCTGTGCCCATTGATGATTTATTGAATGCTAAAGTAGTTTATACAATAATAGATGGTGAGGTCGCATTCAGCCAATCTGTTAAAAAAGTACCATCTGAATAAGAACAGCCTGCATACCCATGCAGGCTATAGTTTTTTGCTAAGAAGAGCAAGCTAATGTCTAAAAGCCTATAAATTCATTTGAAGGCCCATAAAAAATTTTGAAGGCTCATAAGTTCAATTTTGCACATAGATAAGCTAATATATATTAGATTAAAAAAGCAGGTTCCCAGACGGAAACCTGCTTTTTATATGTTTTACCCTTAAACGAACTCGTTTAGAACTCTACAAAAAACTTCTTTTTACTTTATGCCAGAATGAATTATCTTTTAGTTTTACCGTTTTAATTCTTTTCTCTGTAATTTCAAAACTCAGACTATCGCAATGTTTTATACTCATCGCTTCGTTATCCATTCCGATAATCGGGTAATGGCTGTTATCATGTTTGATCTTTAAGGACATTTTTCGGTTATCACTCAAAATAAATGATGAACCGAGCGTACGATACTGATTATTGTTTAAAGAAGCAAGCTCACTGATCTGATAGCACGCCAGCATTGGATCAACTACAGCACCGTTGACTGATTTATTATAAGCTGTACTTCCAGTAGGAGTGGATATGATTAAACCGTCGCCGCGGAAAGTTTCAAAATAAAGATCATCAATAAAAACATCAATTTCAAGTGTTCTAATAATAGAAGAGCGAAGTGAACATTCGTTCAAGCAATAAAAAGAACCTTGTCCATCAATCGTAACGGAAAGTGCCGGATACTTACGAACTTCGATCTGTTCGTTCTTCATTGCTTCTATCATGCCAGCTTGATCTTCGACATGAAAGTCACAATAAAATTCCGAATCCAGTGTGCTTACTCCCACGTATAAACAATCTTCTCTAAACCCTGTTTTGCGTACTGCCTGCAAAAACGAGCCGTCACCGCCAATACTTGCAATAATATTGGCCTCTTTTTCATCTTCCACAACTTCAAATCCTTCTCTTTCGGCTAACGATTTTAATCCTTCAGCTCTTTCGAGAATAGACTCTTCTCTTTTATAGAAAAAGAAAATCTTATTTCTTTCTGGCATTTTCCATTCCTCCTTTAAATGATTTTCCACAGTTATTGTGTTCGGTCGTAAAATATTGATTCCTTTTATATTGTATCAGACATTCTTATTACGTTTAGATTAAATGTCACTTGCCTATACTGAAAAAACAGAAGGGAAGAGCTTTTTATGGAATGGATCTTAATCATTTTAGGAATTCTTTTATTTTTATTTATTATTTTAATGTTTTCAACGCTGAATGTAGTTCTTCATTTTGTTCATCGCAACGATAACAGTGATATTCAGATCACGCTGCGTATGTATCGGTTTATTCGGTACACATTGCATATACCGATTGTCCAAATAGATGCTGAAGACCATTCAGTAAAGATAAAAGAAGAAAAGCAAACGAGTATGGGGCAGAAGAAAGAAAAGAAAAAGAAAATTTCATTTAAAAAATTAAAAAATCAGTATGAATCGTTTCAAAAAACATTAAAACATGTTCAGAACCTGTATCTCATACTTGCACAATTCTTAAAAAAGATAAAAGTGTCTCAGCTTGAATGGCATAGTGCTATTGGTCTCGGTGAAGCTCCATCATCAGCAGTTGCGGCTGGAACCGTATGGGGAATTAAAGGGATTGTCTTGCAGCTGATAAATACCTTTTTCCGTTTAAAAGGAACTCCATCGATTTCAGTAGTTCCCGTTTTTCAAGGAATGCACAGTGAAACAAGGCTATCCTGTATGGTTTCTTTTAAAATCGGGCATGCTATTGTCGTTATGTTAAAAATACTGAAGTCTTGGAGGAATTCAAGACGTTCATCTCAAGTAAATTCTGAATATATGACTGGAGGAGTGTAAAAATGAGTGAACATCCAATCCAGGGTTTAATGAAAACCGCTATGGAAAATCTTAAAGAAATGATTGATGTTAATACAATCATCGGAGACCCTGTTGAAACTCCTGACGGCAGTGTAATTCTTACCGTTTCAAAAGTTGGATTTGGATTTGCAGCTGGAGGAAGTGAATTCGGAAATCAGCAAGAATCTAAACAATCATCTCAAGGGTCTCAAGGCTCTTCGAACGGTGGAAAAGAAATGCCTTTTGGAGGAGGAAGCGGAGGAGGAGTTTCAATCACTCCAATCGCATTCCTTGTAGTAAGCAATACCGGTATAAAAACAATTCACCTAGACAACAGTACGCATCTATATGAAAGAATTTTAGACTTAGCTCCGGGTGTTATTGATAAGCTGCAGAATTTAATGAATAAAAACAAGCCAAAAGGTTCATCAAACACACAAACAAATGAGTTTTAAAAAGGAAGCTAACGTCTCGTTAGCTTTTTCTTCTGTGATGTTTTAAGATGAATAAGGAAGTACATAAATTTAAAGGAGGAGTTATCGATCATGAGCATAACATTTAAAGATAAGCCAGTCACTTTACTAGGAAAACAGTTAAAAGCAGGGGATCAAGCTCCAGATTTTAAAGTTCTAGCAAATGATTTATCAGAAGTTACTTTGGCAGATTCAAAAGGCACTGTAAGATTAATTGCAGCTGTACCTTCAGTTGATACAGGTGTATGCGACGCAGAAGTTCGCCGTTTTAACGAAGAAGCATCAAAGCTGGGGAATGTTAAGGTATTAACGATCTCTGTAGATTTGCCATTTGCACAAAAAAGATGGTGTGCTGCAGCAGGTATTGAAAATGTTCAGACATTATCTGATCACCGTGATCTCTCGTTTGGTAAAGCTTATGGTGTTGCAATTGAAGAGCTTCGTCTTCTTGCTCGATCTGTATTCGTTATCGACAGCTCGGACAAGATTACATATGTTGAATATGTAGATGAAGTAACGAGTCATCCAAATTATGAAGCAGCTATTGAAGCTGCTAAAGCTGCAAAATAAACAAACCAGTCATCTCCGGTGCAACGTCTGTACCGGAGATTTTTTATAAGCTTTTTTCTTATCGTTGCTTTTGAAAGGAGTTGATATCCGCTCCAGGTTGCTCGCTTTCCACGGGGCGTGCGGTGAGCCTCCTGCCGCTTTGCGCCATTAGGAGTCTCCACCTGACCGCTTCATGGAAGCATCCTTGCTCCTGCGTCTACAAGTAAATGCTACCTATGTGAGCTTCCTCGTCGCATGCCTTGCGAGAAGCTTCTCAGGTGGTAGGCACGCTCCAATCAACTTGCAATTGATGAAAATAGAAAAAGCCATAAGCAGCAATCCTTAAGAAAACAGGTATCACAAAGTGCTTCACTGAAAAGTTAATTGGAGTGGAAGGGCGAGACTCCTGCAGGATGAGTGGGACAGGTGAGACCATTCAATGTCGCAAGGCGACGAATGGGCTCACCGCACACCCTGCGGAAAGCGAGTCCTGTAAAGGAAGTTAACTACTTTCAAAAGCAACCAAATTTACAATAACAGTCTCTAAACCTTTAGATTGTGTATTATGCACTTCATTTGTTAAAATGTTTCCTGTGCAAACATAGGAGGACTCGGTAATGAGTAATTTTAAAGATGTAGAAAAAATGTTTATAGTAATGGATAATAGTGCAACAGCAATTAAGGAAAAGCTTGATCTCCCTTATTTAGACGCTCTCGTTGAAACAGGAGAAAATCTATTTTTTCAAGAGATCCCTAAAGAATATCCAAATGAGCTTATAAGTGCATTAAAAGATGAATATAAAAAGGTTAATCTTGCTGAATATGGCAAGGAAGAACTGCGAAAGGCATTTCAGCTTGCTGTATTGAAAGGCATGAAAGAAGCAGTGCAGCCGCATCACGCGATGACTCCTGATGCTGTTGCTTTATTTACAGGCTATCTCGTTCAAAAGTTTATGAAAAAGGCAGAACATCTTACACTGCTGGATCCTGTAACAGGTTCAGGGAACTTATTGACGGCTGTATTAAACCAGCTTAAAGAAAAGCAGTGTGAAGCGTTTGGTGTGGAAGTAGATGAAACTCTATTGCGTTTAGCCTGGGTTAATGCAAATATTCAAAAACATAAAGTAGAACTCTTTCATCAAGATGTGATCAAACCTCTTTATGCTGATCCAGTAGACGTAGTCGTAGCTGATCTTCCGGTTGGATACTACCCTGATGACGAAAGTGCTAAAGTGTTTAAAGTCAGTGAAAAAGACGGTCACACATTCGCACACCATCTTATCATTGAGCAATCCGTTCATCTCTTAAAGGAAGCTGGACTGGGAATCTTTATTGTTCCCAACAATCTTTTTGAAAGCGAGCAATCAGGCTTGTTGAAGGCTTGGATTAAAGAAAATGTAGCAATTTTAGGATTGCTTCAGCTGCCTGAATCTCTATTTAAATCAACTGTCCATGCGAAGAGTATCCTTATTCTTCAGAAAAATGGCGAAGGAGCTATAAAACCTAAACAAGCAATGCTGGCGCAGCTTCCCTCCTTCTCGAATAAAGCAGGACTTGCAAATGTGATGGAACAAATAAATGAGTGGTTTAAAACTGAATGGGAACGTGAAAAATAACAGCGTGGGACAACCTATGCTGTTTTTTTATGAGTTGCAAACGCATTCAAATCTGAATTGCATGAATATAAGGTGTAAGCGTTTTACAGCCTTGATTATAAATAGGGTCAATGTTTAAATAAGGAAGGATTATAGTAGTAATGAGTTAGAAGTGTGCACCAAAGCGCTCTTCTTTTTCATTGAATATGAAGGAGATGGCTATTTTGGCTAAAATTATTGCGATTAATGCCGGGAGCTCGTCCTTAAAGTTTCAGCTTCTGCAAATGCCAGAAGAAGAAGTTTTAACTAAAGGACTTGTTGAACGTATCGGATTAAACGATTCTATTTTTACTATCGAAGTAAACGGTGAAAAAATAAAAGAAGTAAAAGATATTCAAGACCACTCTGAAGCTGTTTCCATGCTTTTAGATAAATTGATTAAGCATAATATTATTTCTTCTCTTGATGAAATTGAAGGAATTGGCCACCGTGTTGTACACGGAGGAGAAAAGTTTAATGATTCAGTATTAATTACGGATGAAGTTTTAAAAGAAATTGAAGAGATTTCTTATCTTGCTCCATTGCATAACCCTGCAAACGTTGTGGGAATTAAGGCGTTTAAAAATGTATTACCGAATGTACCAGCAGTTGCTGTGTTCGATACAGCTTTCCATCAATCAATGCCGGAAAAGTCATTCCTGTACAGCTTGCCATATGAATACTATGAGCAATACGGAATCCGTAAATATGGTTTCCATGGTACAAGTCATAAGTATGTTTCCGAAAGAGCAGCTGAACTTCTTGGCCGTCCGGTTGAGCAGCTTCGCCTTCTTTCATGCCACCTTGGGAACGGAGCAAGTATCGCTGCAATTGAAGGCGGGAAATCAATCGATACATCTATGGGATTCACTCCTTTAGCTGGTGTAACAATGGGAACACGTTCCGGAAACATTGATCCATCGTTAATTCCTTATATCATGCAAAAGACAGGGCAAAGTGCTGAAGAAGTATTAAATGTTCTAAACAATAAGAGTGGTATGCTTGGCGTTTCTGGTTTCTCATCTGACCTTCGTGATATCGAAAGTGAAGCAGAGCAAGGAAATGAACGTGCTGAGCTTGCTCTAGAAGTATTTGCTAGCCGTATCCACAAATATATCGGTTCTTACGCAGCGAGAATGGCAGGAATAGATGCTATCATCTTTACAGCAGGAATCGGTGAAAACAGTACAGCAGTTCGTGAGCGTGTACTGCGCGGATTAGAATTTATGGGTGTTTATTGGGATCCTGCTTTAAATCAGGTTCGCGGGAAAGAAGCATTTATCAGCTATCCTCATTCACCTGTAAAAGTAATCGTCATTCCTACAAACGAAGAAGTTATGATCGCAAGAGATACGATGCGTATCGCAATGTAGTTTATAGAAGCAATCGTTGTTCATGTGTATGGCATGAACAACGATTGCTTTTTTGATGTGTAAAGTTGACAGAAACACATGGATTTTTGAAGGAATTACATATAGATAAAACTTTCTTTTTTGCTACACTTTAAAAGAAAGTAATTAGATACAGATATTGTAATTTTATGAAGGAGGGGATCACGATGAAACTTCGCGTTTCAGCTGTGCAATATCATTTGCATACGATTTCCAGTTTTGAGGAGTTTGAAAAGCAGATCACACATTATGTGAAGATCGCTGCTGAATTTAAAACAGATTTTGTTTTATTTCCTGAGTTTATTACGACACAACTGATGTCGATTCCATATTTGAATCAAGCCCAGCAGATCAATCAGCTGCCCCAATTTACTGAGGTTTATTATCAGCTGTTTACATCTCTTGCAAAAGAGTACCGTGTTCATATTATCGGCGGAACACATGTCATTGAAGAACAGGGGAAGCTGTATAATGTAGCTCATCTATTCTATCCGGACGGAAGAATTGGCAAACAGCCGAAACTTCATATCACTCCTACCGAGGTAGAAGAATGGAACATAACCCCTGGCGAGGGCTTGCAGGTGTTTGAGACAAACAAGGGTACGATAGCGATATTAACATGCTATGATATTGAATTTCCTGAAGTAGTGCGTATGGCAAGAGCGATGGGAGCAGATGTGATATTCTGTCCTTCTTGTACCGATGATTCACAAGGCTTCCACCGAGTACGATATTCCTGTCATGCTAGAACAATCGAGAACCAGGTATATGTAGTAACAACTGGTACAGTAGGTTCCCTTCCAACAGTTGACTTTATGCGTATGAACTATGGCCAGGCGGCTGTTATTACACCTAACGATGTTCCGTTTCCGCAGAGAGGCATTATGGCTGAAGGAGACATCAACAACGACATGGTCATTAGTGCTGATCTTGATCTCGACCTCCTTTATGAGGTTCGAGAAAGCGGTTCGGTGACCACATGGAGAGATAGAAGAAGTGACCTTTATCCTGATTGGGAACACTTTGTAAAAGAAGAACTGATTGGGTAACAAGTGAAGGTGAAATGGAGGATGCTGTTCATGTACAGAAAAGAACAATATCTTTATAAACAAGGTAAAGCATACAAGGCTGTCGTTCGAAATTATTCACAGCAAGACTTTGAAGAACTGATCAGCATTCAGAAAGAAAGTTTTCCGCCTCCTTTCCCTTCAGAACTTTGGTGGAACGAAGAACAGCTAAGCAATCATATAACACTCTTTCAGGAAGGCGCTCTTTGTGTGGAGATTGACGGCAAGCTTGCCGGTTCTATAACAGGGCTTCTTGTAAAACTGGATCTTAACAACATTGAACATACATGGGAAGAGATCACAGACAATGGTTATATTCGGAACCATGATAAAGATGGAGATACATTATATATTGTAGATATTTGTGTACGCCCTTCCTATCGAAGTCTTGATCTGGGTAAACTTCTTATGCAATCTATGTATGAAACAGTGATCAGCCTTGGGGCAAAGCGGCTCCTCGGAGGAGGGAGAATGCCGGGATTTCATAAACATTCACATGAGATGAATCCAGAGGAATATCTCGAGGGAGTAGTAAAAGCGGAGATCCGCGATCCTGTTATTTCCTTCTTGCTCCGCTGCGGAAGAACTCCTTTACAAATTGTGTCTAATTATCTGGAAGATGAAGAGTCTCATAACTATGCCGCTTTGATGGAATGGAAAAATCCTTTTATACAATAGGTATCGTTAAGGTATGGATAATTTTCAGGAAAATATATATTGGGGGAGAAACATGGAATATATAAAGATAAAAAATATTGATGATCCTTTATTTGTACAATTTTATTCGCTGATGAAAGAGATTTTTCCAAAAGAAGAAGTATTGGATTTTGAACTTTGGAGAGAGCCCCTTATCGATCCTTCTATCCGGATGTTTGTTGCAGTAGACGAAGGTAAAGTAGTCGGAGCTACTGAGTACCGCTATTATCCTGATATGAATATTGCTATGACGGATTTCACACTGATCGGCCAAGAAGGAAAAGGAATCGGTATTTTCCTTGCAAAAAATAGGCTGGAGGATCTTAATCGACTTGCAGCAGAACACGGAAAAAAGATTCGTGGAATGTTCGCAGAAATCTATAATCCTTATAAGGTGGAGGCGATTCCGTTCGGAGGGGTTTCTGCGATGAATCCTTATGTCCGGCGTGAGGTATTGTCCCACATGGGATACCAGAAACTGAACTTCTCTTATGTACATCCATCATGGCTCGATGACGGGGGAGCGGTAACCGGATTGGACCTTTGTTTCCTTCCGTTCGATTCTGAAATCACTTCATTAAACGGAGGTTTTATTGCCGAGTTTCTTTCCACCTATTACAGTGTTTTAGAAAACAAGCCTGCAGAATGGTTAAAGATGATTCATATTTTGCAGGACAAAGAGAAAATTGAGCTTGTAGCTATATAAAGCGGATTGCTTGTTCCTGAGGGAGCAAGCTTTTTATATGTTAAGAAAGATAATATTTTTGCAGGTTAGATAGATCGATACACCAAAAATTTTCAAGAACTAAATATAAGGTCAACCATGTCGCTAGCTTTGCATACAGTCAGCCAACCTGCGAGTTTTCTTTATTTGGTGTAAAATGATAGTACTATGAGTGAAGCGGGTGATGGTGTGACTTCTGCCATTTTAGGAAAGGTTATTAGAGAGAAACGTGAACAGCTTACGAGAGTAAAGTCCAGTTATCTCTCTTTTAAAACGTTTAAAGAGGAAAGTGAACAAACCGAATTTTCATATGAACCTGGCTTGTTGTTTGTGTTAGAGGGAAAAGTGAACTATCGTGTGGGTGATGATGAATTCCGAACAGTAAAGACCGGGGATTTCCTGCTGTACCCAAAAGGAGTCACTATTACGATTGAAGCAGAAAAAGAATCGCTTGGGGCTTTGTTTTACCTGAAGAAAGAGATTGTTGAACAGTTTATTCAGATGCTTATTCAGTATGGAAAAAGAAAGCTCGAGTTAAAGGAAACCAATAGAGTGTGCATTCTCCATCAAGACTGGTCTGCAGAAATAGGAGCAGTTCTTGCTGAGACCATAGAAAGAGTAACGAGTCTTAATGAAGACCAGGATTTCTTTGTGGTACTTTTGTTGAACAAACTGCTGTACTTCATCTTTCCGGATGAACATATGCTCTCAAAGATTTCGTACATGATGGAAACCAATTATTACCCTGATCCTGTATTAAATACAGAGGGTTTTTTCTTGGAAAACTATCATCAAAGAATTCGGATTCAGCACTTATTGGAGATAGCAATGGTTAGTGAGTCCCAGTTGAACCGTCTGTATAAAAAATATATCGGAATGTCTCCTATGGAGCGGCTGACAGATATAAGGATGGAGCAAGCCGCAATCCTTCTTCGCAATCCAGCCGTTGCAATCGCTGATATTGCTGCTCAAGTAGGTTATCAGAGTACATCAGCTTTTCTTCAGCAGTTTAAAAAGAAGTTTGCTCTTAGTCCAAAGGAGTTTCAAAAGTTAAGTTCACGGTAAATGATTGAAGAATATTTAGTCATTTTTTACTTCATTGCTTGTTTATACTAAACTATAAAAAAAGATAAAGGAGGAGCAGCATGTCTTATACCGAGCGAGAAGAACAGATATGGAAATCGATCGAAGCGTGGGAACAAAATTATTTTACATATGAGCCAACGGATTTTGGGCGAACTTATGAAAAATGGGTTACCAACCGGCTCACCCTTTTACCAGATGAAATGCAGGATAAAATAGGAGGTTATGTGGATTCTGTGCTTTTCCATATTCATGCCCTTATTCAAAACTCGCAATTTCAGCTTGATACCAAACAGCGGCTGCTTTCCGAAGCAAGAGTCTTTAGAGACGATATTTATGAAATAGAAGATCTAAAAAAGTGTACGATTGACCAGCTTTCCTATATGGCTGATCAGCAAATCGCACGGAATAGACTTCTGTCCTTTTCCCAGGGGGGGCTTGCGGGTACGGGTGGTGTGCTCTTTTTGGGAACTGATCTCCCAGCGATGGTAGCTCTCGGTGTTCGTTCTGTCCAGTCGATAGCTATGCATTATGGCTATGATATCCAGAGACCATCTGAAATGATGCGCTCACTGAAAGTGTATCATGCTGCAACGATGCCAAAGCGTTACCAGCAGGAAAAGTGGGATGAACTGATGGAGGAGATACGAGGGGAAGATGATCCAATCTTTTATGCAGGTACAGATGTCGTTGCTGATATTTCCTGGATGTCTCATCCAGTTAAACAAATTGTAAAGGTGATGGCTATTTTGCTTGTAAGAAAGAAACTCATGCAGGGCATTCCTGTTTTTGGGATGGCGCTCGGAGCTGTATTGAACTATCAGCAATCAAGAAAAATAACTGAAATTGCACATAAGTTTTATCAAAAAAGATATCTCTTTGAAAAATATAACGGATAGGTGTTCATTTTATGAGTATACAAGAACATAAGGCGCTTGCACCGGAAAAAGCAAGATGCATGATTGTAACCGTTAGTGATACGAGGAATGAAGAAACGGACAAAAGCGGTAAGCTCATCCGGTCATTCCTAATAAAACAGAATCATGACATTCGTGAGTATAGAATTGTAAAAGATGACAAGAGCCTGATTCATGAAGCTGCTCAGACTGCTATTAAAGATGAGAATATTGATGTCGTCATATTTAATGGAGGAACAGGCATTGCTCCGAGAGATGTGACGATAGAATCCTTATCGACATTATTTGAAAAAGAAGTCACCGGGTTCGGAGAGCTTTTTCGTATGTTAAGTTATACAGAAGACATTGGATCAGGAGCTATGCTGAGCCGAGCTGTTGCCGGAGTGCATGGAAAAACAGCTATTTTTGCACTGCCAGGTTCATCAGGTGCTGTAAAGCTCGGAATGGAAAAATTAATTTTGCCGGAACTTACGCATATCGTACAACAGCTGCATAAATAAAAGAGGATGCATAAGCACCCTCTTTTTTCTATTTTATCCATGTATTTTTGATGTTACCTGCTGGTTTAATCTGTACCATAGCCAGAGTTCATTAATGATGGATGCTTGGCTTGCAATTTTATCGTTTAATTCACAGGATAACTCAAAGTTTTCTTCTATAGACAATCGATCTTGAAGTTTATTAATTTGTTTTTCGATTTCTGCAATTCGGTCTGGAATTGTACCCCTTATCTTTTCCCATTGTAATAGAATAGTTCCTTGTTCACCCTTATCATAAGCTTCCCACGATTTATCCAAATCAGGAACTGATATTCCCAGCTTCTCATCCCACACAAAATGGTTATGCATCCGATCATCACCTCTTACTTTCATTGTACAAAAGGCGCTGCTATGAAGCCAGAATTATCATTGATATTATTTTTATACATTTTTAAGAATAACCTTGCATTTTCTTCTCTCTTTTTGTTATAGTATGTATTATTATAAATGGTATTTTTATAAACAATTATGTATAAAAATAAATAAAATATACATTATCAGGTTTTCAGGAGGAGAGATATCATATGGGAAAAAAGGTAGTTTTAGCGTACTCTGGGGGATTAGATACATCGGTGGCAATTCCATGGCTAGCGGAAAAGGGCTATGAGGTAATTGCATTATGCTTGGATGTTGGCGAAGGGAAGGACCTTCCATTTATCCAATCTAAAGCTTTATCAATTGGAGCTTCAGAATCTATCGTATTAGATGTCCAAAAAGAATACGCAGAAGAATATGCATTAGTTGCATTGCAGTCACATGCATTGTATGAAGGGAAATATCCGTTGATCTCTGCATTGAGCAGACCTTTAATCGCAAAAAAATTAGTAGAAACAGCTAAAAAATACGGAGCTACTGCAGTTGCTCATGGTTGTACAGGAAAAGGGAACGACCAGGTTCGATTTGAAGTTTCTGTTGCAGCACTAGCTCCGGATCTTGAAGTACTTGCGCCAGTGCGTGAATGGAGCTGGTCACGTGAAGAAGAGATTCAATATGCGAAACAGCACGATATTCCAGTTCCGATAAAAAAAGAAAATCCTTTTTCAATTGACCAAAACTTATGGGGAAGAAGCAATGAGTGCGGGATTTTAGAAGATCCTTGGGCAGCTCCTCCAGAAGAAGCATATGAGATGACAGCTGCATTGGAAAATACACCAGATGAGCCTCAAATCGTTGAAATTGGGTTTGAAAAAGGTGTTCCAGTTTCATTAAACGGAAAGAATGTTTCACTTGAAAAGCTTATTGATCAGCTAAACGAATGGGGTGGTGCACATGGTGTTGGACGTATCGACCATGTAGAAAATCGCCTGGTAGGAATTAAATCACGTGAAGTATATGAATGCCCTGCAGCAACGACATTAATTAAAGCACATAAAGAGCTTGAAGATTTGACACTTGTTAAAGAAGTCGCTCACTTCAAGCCGATCATCGAAAAGAAAATGACTGAATTAATCTATGAGGGTCTATGGTTCTCTCCATTAAATGCATCTTTAAAAGCCTTTTTAGATGAAACACAGACTCATGTAACAGGAACTGTGCGAGTTAAATTCTTCAAGGGCCATGCAATTGTGGAAGGAAGAAAATCACCTTACTCACTTTACGATGAAAAACTTGCTACTTATACATCTGACGACATGTTTGATCACGGTGCTGCAAAAGGATTTATCTCATTATGGGGTCTGCCTACAAAAGTTAGCAGCATGGTCCAAAAAAATGAGGTGAAAGTGTGAAAAAATTATGGGGAGGCCGTTTTTCAAAACAGCCCGAAGAATGGGTAGATGAATTTGGAGCTTCCATTTCTTTTGATAAACAACTAGCAAGTCATGACATTAAAGGCAGCCTTGCTCATGCCAAAATGTTATTCCAAAGTGGAATTATCAATGAGAGTGCATATGAGAATATAAAAAGTGGTCTACAAGATCTTCAAGTAGAAGAACAAGAAGGCAAGCTAAAGTATTCAGTAAAGTATGAAGACATACATTTGAACCTTGAGAAGCTGCTTACTGATCAAATCGGTCCGGATGGCGGAAAACTCCATACCGCAAGAAGCCGAAATGACCAAGTGGCAACTGATTTTCATCTTTTTGTAAAAGATGAAACCTTGGTGATTATAGATCATATCAATGAACTTCAAAACTCACTGCTGAATCTGGCGGAAGAACATGTTGAAACAATCATTCCTGGGTACACACACCTTCAGCGTGCACAGCCTGTTTCCTTTGCTCATCATGTATTAGCTTATTTTTGGATGCTTGACCGAGATAAAGAGAGACTGCAAGACAGTTTAAAAAGAACTGATATTATGCCGCTTGGAGCAGGAGCGCTCGCTGGAACAACATTTCCGATCGATCGAAATATAACAATGAACGAACTAGGGTTCTCTAAGAAATATTTGAACAGCTTAGACGCAGTCAGTGATCGGGATTTTGCTATTGAATTTTGCAGCAATGCTTCCATGATCATGATGCATCTATCACGTTTTTGTGAAGAACTAATTCTTTGGTCATCAGAAGAATTTGGTTTTATCGAGATCAGTGACAGCTTTACCACTGGCAGCAGCATGATGCCGCAAAAGAAGAATCCTGATATGGCTGAACTGATTCGCGGAAAAAGCGGAAGAGTATATGGTTCTCTTCTTTCATTACTTACATTGATGAAAGGTCTTCCTCTTGCATATAACAAAGACATGCAAGAAGATAAAGAGCCGGTATTTGACGCTGTAAAAACAGTCAAAGGCTGTTTAAGCATTATGACGGGCATGATGAATGAAATAAAAATTAATGAAGACCGAATGAACAAAGCCGTTCATCAAGATTTTTCTAATGCAACCGAACTTGCAGATTATCTTGCAAAAAACGGGATTCCTTTTAGAGAAGCGCATGAATTAGTAGGGCAGATGGTTCTTAATTGCATTCAAAAGGGATGCTATCTGCTAGATGTTAGCCTAAAGGAATACAAAGAATGGTGCCCAATCGTAGAAGAAGATTTGTATGAGGCACTTTCTCCTAAGACTGCAGTTGAAAAAAGAAATTCTGAAGGCGGTACCGGATTCCAAGCAGTACGCCAGCAGCTTGAGGCAGCAAAATCAGCTGTATATATTTCCAGTAATTAACCCAGATAACTTTCTCCTGAAGACAGAAACTAATGATACGTTTTTATATCGAAGGAGGAAGTGAAATGGAAAATAAGAAGCATCCGAATCAGCAGCTGGAATATGATCAAGAAGGCGAAATGACCGTTCATCAGCAGATTACTGAAGCTTACCAAAGCGGAGTAGTTGATAAAGTTGATCAAGGCCAGCAGCGCACAAAGTTAGATGAAGAGGAAAGTCTTCAATAGCAATAAGGAAAGGATAACTCGCCGTGAGTTATCCTTTTTTCTATTTCTTTTATATCGCTGACAACATAATCACACGTTATTTAAGAAAAACACACGTTAATTTAATTAATCGTACGTTATTCCTAAAAATCGCACGTTAAATGAAAAATATCGAATTTTCGAGATACTTCGAAGGTGCTCTTTCCCTTCAATCATGTTAAATGAATGTTTCCATATCAATTCGGGAACATTAAAAGCTGTCTTACATATAGAAATAAATCCGTCTTTTTATTTTAGTTTTTTGGTGGTATGGTAACTATAGATATGAAGAAAAAATTTCCAACAACTTTCAGGGAGGGAATGCAGTGAAGATTGGTGTACCGACTGAAATTAAAAATAATGAAAATAGGGTAGCGATGACTCCTGCTGGTGTACTAAATCTGGTGGCTTCTGGCCATGAAGTTTTTATACAAAGAGGAGCTGGCATTGGATCTGGTTTTTCAGATGAAGAATATGAAGGTGCGGGCGGAGTAATTGTTGAGACTCCGACTCAAGCGTGGTCAATGGAAATGGTTATGAAAGTTAAAGAACCGTTGCCAGAAGAATACTGCTTTTTTCGTGAAGGTCTTATTTTATTTACTTATTTGCATCTGGCTCCTGAACCTGAATTGACAAAAGCGTTAACAGAAAATAAAGTAATCGGAATTGCATATGAAACTGTTCAGCTTCCAAATGGAACGCTGCCTTTATTGACACCGATGAGTGAAGTTGCTGGAAGAATGGCCGCACAAATTGGCGCACAGTTTTTAGAAAAGCCTAAAGGCGGGCTTGGGATTTTGCTAAGCGGCATCCCAGGTGTAAGGCGCGGAAAGGTGACGGTTATTGGCGGTGGAGTTGTTGGAACGAATGCAGCTAAAATTGCTATGGGCCTTGGTGCTGATGTTACGATTATCGATTTAAATCCTGAACGTCTTCGTCAGCTCGATGATATTTTTGGTGTCGAGATTAATACTCTAATTTCAAATCCTCTAAACATAGCACTTGCTGTTCAAGAATCGGCTTTAGTAATTGGTGCAGTTCTGATTCCTGGGGCAAGGGCACCTAAACTGGTAACAGAAGAAATGATTAAGGGAATGCAGCCTGGGTCAGTTATCGTTGATGTAGCTATTGACCAAGGTGGAATTTTTGAAACAGTCGATCGGATTACTACTCATGATAACCCTACTTATGAAAAACATGGTGTGCTGCATTATGCAGTGGCGAATATGCCTGGAGCTGTTCCACGCACATCCACAATTGGATTGACTAACGTAACCGTTCCATATGCCCTGCAGATTGCGAACAAAGGGTATGTTAGAGCGTGTCTGGATAATGAAGCATTACTAAAAGGTATAAATACACTCGATGGTTTGGTAACCTATAAAGCGGTTGCAGAAGCTCACCAGTTAGACTACAAAGACGCAGGTTCAATTCTGGCTCAAAAACAATAGCTGTAATGAAAATAAGTCCGTGTTCAGCCATTTATTCCTTCAGGCTGGAATCGGACTTTTTTTATGTCCTATAATAGGGTATGAAAAGGAAAGTAGGATGAAATCACGAATCCTATTATTTGAAGGAGGGAGTATTAATAATGAAAGTGACGTATCATGGACATTCTGTACTTGAAATTCAAGCAGGTGAGCACTCGGTTTGGATCGACCCTTTTATTAACGGAAATGGTCAATGTAAAATCAGCGTTGAAGATGTAAAAGCAGATGTAATCCTTTTAACGCATGGTCATAATGATCATGTTGGCGACACTGTAGAAATTGCCAAGAAGAATAACTGCCTTGTTGTTGCACCGTTTGAACTTGCGAACTATATTGCTTCAAAAGGTGTTGAAACACATCCCATGCATATTGGGGGCAGCCGTAAATTTTCATGGGGTAAAGTGAAATTCACTCAGGCGTTTCATGGATCCAGTTATGAGGAAGAGAACGGAACCGTAGTCTACACAGGTATGCCTGCAGGAATTTTATTCTCCTATGACAATAAAACTCTTTATCATGCAGGGGACACGGCACTCTTTTCCGATATGAAAATGATTGGTGAATTGGAGAAACCTGATGCAGTTTTTCTGCCTATTGGTGATAATTTTACGATGGGACCAGAAGATGCATTAATCGCAGCAAAATGGGTCGGAGCTCCAGTGACCGTTCCTATTCATTACAATACCTTCCCGCCTATCGAACAAGATCCAGAAAGCTCTTTTGTATCCAAGTTAGGATCTGGTGGAAGAGTAATGCAGAGCGGTGAAAGCTTAAATATATAAATGATTCTAACCTCCCTTTCTATGCATACGAATGATAGTAAGGGAGGTTGTTTTATGAATCAGGAAAAAATCGCAAAGTTACTTATGCTCGTCGTTTTAGTCTACGTGGGATTACCTGCATTATCATTTGAAGGACTTACGCTGCAAACCTTTTTTTCAATTGTCTGGACAGGATTTGCCGGAATGCTGGTGCTAAGTTTACTGTTTAATAACAGTGAAGCTAGAAAAAGAACAGTTAGAAGACAGGCTTTCGTCGTTAATCAAAAGTCACGAAAAAGGGTGCATATGGAAAGTTGAGTTTCTGTTCCATTGCCTGTATAATCTGTATTAGTCGAATAACTGAAACAGATAGATACAGGTAAAAGGAACGGTGAATGTAATGCTAACAAAGCATGAACAAATATTGCAGCATATTATAGAGCTTGATGTTGGGTCGAAAATCTCCGTTCGGCAAATTGCAAAAGATTTAACAGTGAGTGAAGGAACGGCTTATCGAGCGATTAAAGAAGCAGAAAATCAGGGGATAGTCAGTACGATTGAACGTGTAGGTACCATTCGTATTGAAAGGCAAGCGAAGAGCAATATTGAAAAATTAACATTTGCCGAGGTTGTTAACATTGTTGAAGGACAAGTACTTGGAGGCAGAGCTGGACTTCATAAAACATTGCACAAATTTGTAATTGGTGCAATGAAACTTGAAGCGATGATGCGTTATGTTGATGCTGGAAGTTTATTGATTGTCGGAAACCGTGTTAATGCTCATGAGTTAGGATTAAAGGCTGGAAGCGCAATTTTGATCACCGGTGGATTTGACACGGAAGAAGAAGTGAAAAGACTTGCTGATGAATTGGAACTTCCGGTTATCTCTACGAGCTATGATACGTTTACTGTTGCAACCATGATCAATAAGGCGATTCATGACCGGCTAATTAAAAAGGATATCGTATTAGCTTCAGATATTCTAATTCCAATTGATGAAACACACTATCTTTTTCAGCAAGATAAGGTCGAGCGCTGGCATGAACTAAACCGTGAAACCATGCATAGCCGTTATCCTGTAGTGGATCAATCGAATCGTGTAACCGGTGTAGTAACCTCGAAAGATATTATTGGTGTGCCCGAGGACACGAATATTGAAAAAGTGATGACACGATCACCATTAACAGTAACGGAAAAAACATCTGTTGCAGCATGCGCACACATGATGATATGGGAAGGCATTGAGTTGCTTCCGGTTACAGGTTCTTCACATAAACTGATCGGTATTTTAACCCGGCAAGATGTGTTAAAAGCGATGCAGATGATGCAAAAACAGCCTCAAGTTGGTGCGACTTTCGATGATTTAATCACAACAGAATTAAAAGAACATAAGTATGAGAATGAAGTTAACTTCACTTGTAAAATCACCCCGCAAATGACGAATCATTTAGGAACTGTTTCCTACGGAGTGTTAATGACTCTTGTTACCGAAACAGCTCGCAAGGCTTTAAGAAGAATCAAAAAAGGTGATGTAGTCGTTGAGAACGTAACCTTCTATTATATTAAGCCTGTTCAAATAGACAGTGAAATACAATTTGTTCCAAGAGTGCTGGAAGTGAGCAGAAAATTTGGAAAAGTAGATGTTGAGATCTATCATGATGGTAAGATAGCAGGGAAAGCTATGATGATGGCCCAATTAATCGATCACCGTTCTTAGTGTTGAATGGCGTTCTAGGAAATCTTACACATTATGCTCCCTTCTCTGTAAAGGGTCTCAACAAAACAAATAACCAAGCGATCTTTTTAAAAGGCTGTTTTCGTATACTTTGTTGCTTTTGTAAGAGGTTAATTTCCGTTACAGGGCTCGCTTTCCGCAGGGTGTGCGGTGCCTTGCGACATTGAATGGTCTCACCTGTCCCACTCATCCTGCAGGAGTCTCGCCCCTCCACTCCAACTAACTTTCATTGAAGGAATTTATGCCAAATTTCTCAGCAACAACAATCTTTTAGAAAAGAGCGTTTTTATAAATTGTTGCTTAAAAGACATCACTGACAAGTTGATTGGAGTGTAAGATGTGAGACTCCTGGGGGATCAGTGTGACAGGTGAGACACCTAAGGACACAAAGCGTCGAGGTGGCTCACCGCACGCCCCCCGGAAAGCGAGCATCTGAAACGGAGATCAACCACTTCCACGAGCAACTAAGCTAACGAAAACAGCCAAAGAAAAAAGTCCCTTTCGGAGGGACTTTTTCATACTATCTTCAGTTCGTTTCTTTTGCTTCTTGACGAGCAAGAGCTAAAAAATGCTTGTACATTTTCCAGTTCATGAGTAAAAGAACCATTCCGTATGCGAGGAAAATAAGAGCAATCCAAAGCTGGACACGGCCTTCTACAGCTGTTAATTCGTTTAAACCAAAGGAAGCTAAAAATGCCCCAAGCGCCATCTTTGCTTTTGTCCCAGTCCATTGTTTATAAAAAGGCTCTTTTGCACGTACTTCACGAACTTTATAAAACACATATAGAGCAAAAGAAAGTATAATAAGGATAATAAAAATCGGCATAGAAAATTCCCCCAAGTATTTACTCCACTATATTGTAAACGTTTAAAACAAGAATTGCCACAACTAGGTGTAAAAGGAGTTCATTATGAAAGAGGAAATTTTAAATAAAATTAAACAATATGAACGAATTATTATTCACAGACATGTAAGACCAGATCCCGATGCGCTTGGTTCACAAGGTGGTCTTGCGGCCATAATAAAGGCAAGCTTCCCTGAGAAGGAAGTTTACGCTGTAGGGGAAGAGGAAGATAGCCTTATATTCTTAAATAAAATGGATACTGTCGAAGACGACATGTACAGAGGATCTTTAGTTATAATATGCGATACGGCGAATTCGCCAAGAGTCAGTGATACGCGTTACACTTTAGGTGAAACGGTTATAAAGATTGATCATCATCCTAATGAAGATCCGTATGGTGATTTAGTTTGGGTAGATACTGCGGCAAGCTCAACAAGTGAAATGATTATGGATTTTTATCTCTATGGAGCTGATAAAGGCTTAAAGCTGAACAGTAATGCTGCAAAACTTTTATATGCTGGCATTATTGGTGATACAGGGCGGTTCTTGTTTTCGAATACAACAGAAAAGACACATAGATATGCAGCTATGCTGATTGAAACAGGTTTTGCACCTTCTGAGATTCATGAGAACCTTTATAAAATTTCAGAGAAGCTGGTAAGATTAAATGGTTATGTTCTTCAGCATTTTTCAATAGTAGATGAATGTGTCGGTTTTATTCATCTCACAGAAGAAACATTAAAGAATTATGATGCAAGTGCCAGTGAGGCTTCTCTTTTGGTCAATTCATTCTCGCATGTAGAAGGTCTGTTAGCATGGGTTTTCTTTGTGGATGAACCTGATCAAATCAGAGTCAGACTTCGTTCGAAAGGGCCGGTTGTAAATAAGATTGCAGCTAAGTTTAATGGAGGAGGACACCCAAGAGCATCAGGTGCAACTATATATACAAAAGAGGAAACTCAGTCTGTGCTTTCAGAATTAAGGAAAGCTTGTATAGAATATAAAACCAAATAAAAAAGGCCTCATCGGAGGGCCTTTTTACACTTTTGAAGACTTGCTATCAAGTCTTACTTTCATTAATTTTTTTCTGGGATAAACCAAGAGCCAAGATCAGTTACATCTTCATGAACTTTCAAGTTTAACTTAGCAAGCTCTCTTTTAATTAATTCTGCTACTTCTTTCGTTTCTGCGAAAGCAGAGAAACCATTCTGCAATTCTTTAACCTTTTCACGTGCAAGTTCTTTTCGATTAATAATCATTGTAGTTTCCCCCCATTATTCACTCTTTTAATAATATTGTATACAAAAAATGGGGTGAATGCTATTTCGCTGCCTAAAGATTCATAAAAATGTAATATTTAGACCATAATTTATGCATATTCATTCAACTGCATGCGCAGATATAAAAATTCGAAGGTTTCCTGCGTAGAGAAATAAATGGTCGATCTTAACTTCATATTTTTGTTCATCATCGAGCTGAAATGGTTTATTTTCGATAGCTTGTTCGAGTAAAACGTGACTTTTGGCGATTGTCTCAGTGTCTTCGCCAATTAAATGTTCCAGATCATCTTCAACGGCTTTTGTTAAATGCAATTTTGTAAGATTTGATATTTTATCAGATGATGTGCTTGAAAAGCGGACATTAATTTCATGCAGTTTGAATTTCTTTGCCAGTTCCTCGTTTGCCTTTTCATCATCTGAAGTTAAAATTTCATTTTTCTTCTTATAATCATCTATTTTTAACTCTTGCTCTTTTAATTTATGGATAAGACGTTCATGAGCCAATCCGCCCTGAACGAGGAAAAATGCCCAGCCGATGATAAAGCCGATGGCCACACCTGCAAAAAAGCGCTGATAGCCTTTTCGGTGATAAAGCGGTGGAATCCTCATTAGTCTATTTGCTCCTGGCTAAGCCACTGAATTAATATAATTGCAGTATTGGCACCAGCGATTGCAACAAAAATATATGTGAGCTGTTTAAAAATCTCAAAAGTTGCTCCATTTTCAAAACTTCTTTCAAAGTTTGATATGGTATCAAATGTACCTCCGATTGCTGCAACAATCGCCCAGATTTTAAGCTTCTTAGCCAGTTCAATCATTTCGAGAATAGGGGCTTTTCCAACAAGAAATGCTGCTAGTCCGCCTATCAGCGCTCCTCCTAAAAGCACACCAAATGCAATAGCAAAATCGAGAATAATATTTGCAAAAAAATCGCGTATCATGAGAACCCTCCTCTCTTATCCAATGTATGGACAATAAATGAAGAGTATGCTCGTTTTACAGATAAAGAGTTTAACAGACATCACATAGCGTGTTTCATTAACACACTCTAACTTCTGTACTATAATGGAGTTGGAAATAGGTGCAAAAAAGGAAGTGAAAATATGGGATTTGTTCCTCTGCATATACATAGCGAGTATTCTCTTCTCGAAAGCTCTTGCCGCATTGACGCTCTTGTAGAACGAGCAGCCGAATCAGGCTTTTCTGCATTGGCATTAACAGATAAAGCCAATATGTATGGAGCATTGAAATTTTATTCGGCGTGCAAGAAAGCGGGTATAAAGCCCATTTTAGGTATAGAGGCGGAAATTATAGAATCAGATTCAGAAAGTGATTCACATACAAAACAATGGAGTAAAATCCTTTTATATGCACAAAACAATGAAGGATATCAAAATTTATTAAAGCTTTCAACACTGATGCAAACCAAGCAGGGTGGAGAGATTACTCCCATTTCTCATGAAGAACTTTCAACTCATTCAAGAGGTCTGATCGCTTTATCGTCAGGTCCAGAAGGGGAGATTCAACAGTATCTGGCTGCTGAAAGACGTGAAACGAATATGCTGGAAAGATGTATTCGATTTTATCAGGATACTTTTTCAAATCGTTTCTATCTTGGTCTGGAGGATCATGGTACAGGTTTTGAGAAAACGTTAAATCTTCAGCTTCAGTCCCTTGCAAGAGAATTTAATCTTCCGCTCCTTTGTGCGCATGAAACCTATTATTTACACGAAGAAGATGCAAAGGCCCATGATGTCCTTGTTTGCATCAAAAATGGAGAGAAGATAAATAATCCTGAAAGGTATAAACTGCCTACAGGGGAATATTATTTTAAATCTCACAATGAAATGGAAAGATTGTTCTCTCATTCTTCAGAAGTATTAGAAGAAACTCAAAGACTAGCGGACATGTGCAGCCTAGAGCTCACCTTGGGAGAGATTGCACTTCCGAAATATCCTGTTCCAGGTGATAGAGACAGTTTTGAATATTTGAGAGAGTTATGCTTAAAAGGTGTAAAAAATAGATTTGATACGGTGACACGTGAAATCGAAAACCGACTTCAATATGAACTAAATATCATTAAGAGCATGAATTTTGAAGATTATTTCCTGATCGTTTGGGATTTTATGAAATATGCACATGATGTAAAGATGATAACCGGGCCTGGTAGAGGTTCAGCTGCGGGATCTTTAGTTGCATATGTACTTGAGATTACCAATGTAGATCCGATCCATCACAGCCTCATTTTTGAACGATTCCTAAATCCTGAGCGAATTACGATGCCTGATATTGATATAGATTTCCCCGATAATCGCCGCGATGAGGTTTTGAGGTATGTAGCCGAGAAGTACGGTACAGATTATGTAGCTCAAATTATTACGTTCGGTACGCTTGCTGCAAGAGCTGCTGTGAGAGACGCAGGCAGAGTAATGGATTTGCCTCCTGGCTTGATTGATCAAACTGCAAAAAATATTCCTTCTAGACCAGGTATCTCTCTAGAAGACGCATTAAAAGAATCACATGGTTTGCAGCAGACATTTCAATCAGATCAAAGTGTGAAAAAGCTTATTGAAATTGCGATGAAGCTTGAAGGTCTTCCAAGGCATGCCTCAACCCATGCAGCAGGGGTGGTACTCTCCCGAAACCCGCTCGTACAAACAGTTCCGCTGCAAACAGGACATGATGGGATACCGTTAACTCAGTACAGTATGGAATGGCTTGAAGCTGCTGGACTATTGAAGATGGATTTTCTTGGCCTGCGAAACCTATCATTAATCGAAAATATTTTACTTTCTATAGAAGAGATTGAACAAATCAAGATCAATCTAAATGAAATACCTTTTACTGATCGAAAAACTTTTGAACTACTATCACAAGGAGACACGACAGGAGTCTTCCAATTAGAATCCGACGGAATGCGAAAAGTTCTGCAGCAGCTTAAGCCTACTGAATTTGAAGATATCGTTGCTGTCAATGCGTTATACAGACCAGGACCAATGAAGAACATACCAGATTATATCGCTGGCAAAAACGGTCTGAAATCAGTGGAGTACATGCATCCTGATCTTGAGCCTATATTAAAGAACACGTACGGAGTTATCGTTTACCAGGAACAAATCATGCAGATTGCAACAAAAGCAGCTGGCTTTACTTTAGGTGAAGCAGATCTGCTTAGAAGGGCAGTAGGAAAGAAAAAGCGTGAAATTTTGATGAAGGAACGCGAACATTTTGTTGCAGGCTGCTTAAAACAGGGATATGATGAAAAGTCTGCAGATGCTTTATATGATCTGATTGTACGGTTTGCTGATTATGGTTTTCCAAGAAGCCATGCAGTGGCATACAGTGTTATTGCATATCAGCTCGCCTTTTTAAAAGCCAATTACCCAATTCATTTTATGGCAGCATTACTTTCGAGCGTTATTGGCAATCATGATAAAGTAAGTCAGTATATAAAGGAATCAACGCAGAAGGGAGTTAAGATTCTCCCTCCCTCTATTAGAAAGAGTACAGCAATTTTTATACCTGAAGATTTAGGTATCCGCTTTGGTCTTTTAGCTATTAAAAACGTAGGAATAAATGCCATTCATACTTTAATGCACGAAAATAAAAAAGAACCATTTCAAGACCTTTTTGATATTTGTGCACGGTGTCCTCAAAAAATTGTGAACAAAAGAACACTGGAGTCTCTAATTTTTGCAGGAACGTTGGATGATTTAGGAGAAGACAGAGCTGTATTGCTTGCTTCCCTTGAAACAGCAATTGAATATGGAGAAGAATTTCAGGAGATATCAAGAAAAAACCAGATGTATCTTTTTGATGATGATATTAATCTTCCTAAACCTTCTTATGTTCAAGTTCAGTCCTTTCAGGATAGCGAGAAGCTGAAATTCGAGAAAGAATCATTAGGTTTTTTCTTCTCATCACATCCTTTAGAAAGATTCCGCACTGTGCTGAAAAGTTGGGCAGCAACTGACATAGCTGGTATAAAGGGTAAAAATCCTTCTGTACGGCTTGGTGTATTAATTGATAAAGTCAGTGTCATAAAAACGAAAAAAGGAGAACTGATGGCCTTCCTTTCGATAAGTGACGAAAGCGGCGAGATAGAAGCTGTCGTTTTTCCTAAAGTGTACGAATCATATCATGGTCTTCTGCAAAAAGGAGAGCAGCTATTTTTGGAAGGAAGTGTTGAACAGCGAAATGATGCTTTGCAAGTATTGATTAATAAGTGTAAGCCGCTGAATGAATTGAAATCAAAAGAGCAAGCTGCTGTGTTTATTAAGATTGATAAACAGCATCACTCATCTGAATATTTGAACGCGATCAAGCAAATATTGGATCAATCGAAAGGGAGCATCCCTGTTGTTTTGATCTATGAAGAAACAAAACAAAAAGTTCAGATCTCACAAAAGATTAATGCTAATGAGGAATTGCTCATGGAGCTCCAATCCGTTGCTGGTGAAGGTAACGTAGTATTTAAAAGAAATTAAAAAACTTTACAGCTTGTTAACATTTGATATAATGGATGAGTCAATAACAGTGGTCTGACCACCTCCTAATTTGACTCATCAACTTTAAATATAAAAACATTAGGAGATGAAACGATGTCTACTTTACGAGAAGAAGCTCTACACATGCACAGAACACATCAAGGAAAACTGGAATCAAAATCAAAGGTGCCAGTCCGTAACGCAAAGGATTTAAGCCTTGCCTATTCTCCTGGTGTTGCAGAACCTTGTAAGGATATT
The DNA here is from genome assembly GCF_001999465.1 of Fictibacillus arsenicus. Lineage (GTDB taxonomy): Bacteria > Bacillota > Bacilli > Bacillales > Fictibacillaceae > Fictibacillus > Fictibacillus arsenicus. The sequence continues at coordinate 271,664 of NZ_MQMF01000001.1, read as the reverse complement.
TATGATGACAAATCAAAAGTCTATGATTATACGATGAAAGGGAATACTGTAGCTGTTGTCTCTGACGGAACAGCAGTATTAGGATTGGGGAATATCGGTCCTGAAGCAGCTCTGCCTGTTATGGAAGGAAAAGCTGTTTTGTTTAAAAGTTTCGCAGGTGTTGATGCTTTTCCAATCTGTTTAAGCACAACGGACGTGGATAAGATTGTTGAAACGGTTAAGCTGCTTGAACCTACATTTGGCGGTGTGAATTTAGAAGATATCGCAGCCCCTAATTGTTTCGTTGTTGAAGAACGATTGAAAAAAGAAACAAATATTCCAATCTTTCATGATGATCAGCACGGCACAGCAATTGTTACATTGGCAGGACTTGTTAACGCATTGAAATTAACCGGCCGAGAAATGTCCAAAATCAAAGTAGTGGTAAACGGTGCAGGTGCAGCTGGGATTGCGATTATTAAATTATTGGACCGCTTTGGAGTTAAAGACATCATTATGTGTGACACAAAAGGCGCTATCTATGAAGGCCGTCCATTTGGTATGAACTCTGTTAAAACAGAAGTTGCATCATTTACTAATCGTACAAAACAAAAAGGTACTCTTGCTGATGTAATCAGTGGTACAGATGTATTTGTGGGTGTGTCTGTTGAAGGTGCGCTGACAAAATCTATGGTCGAATCTATGAACCCAGAGCCAATCATTTTTGCAATGGCTAACCCTAACCCGGAAATTATGCCTCACGAAGCACGTGAAGCGGGCGCAATGGTTATTGGAACAGGCCGCTCGGATTTCCCTAACCAAGTTAATAATGTACTAGCTTTCCCGGGTATTTTCCGTGGAGCTTTAGATGTGCGAGCCACTCATATAAACGAAGAGATGAAAATCGCAGCGGTTCATGCTATTGCAAATCTTGTAAATCCAATGGAATTAAGCGCAGAATATGTTATTCCGGCTCCATTTGATCCAAGAGTAGCTCCTGCGGTTGCAGCTGCTGTAGCAACTGCAGCTATGGAAACAGGTGTAGCAAGAATTCGTGTGAATCCAGCAGACATCGCAGAAAAGACAAAGAGGCTTGCTATCATCGGCAAAGATGAATGAAAGTGGTAAAGGAGAGAGGAATGTCTGTCCAGCCTACCGAAAAAGTATATATTGAAATTTTAAAGAAAATCCAGGCCATTATTGTTGAAGACCGTCTTCAAGCAGGTGATAAGCTCCCATCAGAAAGAGAGCTCAGTGACCGCTTAAACGCAGGAAGGTCTTCTGTCCGTGAGGCTTTAAGAGCACTTGAGCTACTTGGCTTAATCGAAACAAGAAGAGGCGAGGGTACTTTTATACGTGAGGCAACAGGACATAGACTGGTAGAAGTACTCGCATCCTTTATTCTTACCGATAAAAAGGCCAGGCACGATCTGCAAGAAACACGAAACATAGTCATTAAAGACTGCATGGAACTTGCAACAATGAGAATCACTTCTCTAGAGATAAGTAAACTCGAGCAATTAACTAAGAAGATGGAACAAAGCGATCAAGAAGTTAGTTATCTTTGTAAAGCATTCGAAAAAAGTGTAATCCAGTCATGCGGCAATCATCTTCTTTATCGTTTATATGTGGAACTTACGGGTTATGGGTCATCAGTACAAGAAACAGATTCATATTGGTCTCCAAAATTTTGCAGGGAAGTTCTTTCTCTTCTTACTGATAAGAATACACAGAAGTTAACGGATCTGTTATCAAAACAAAACGATGCCTTAAACGCAATCGAATAGGTGGTGTTATTCATTCATGATTAAAGGGTTGTTCGTAAAAAAGAAAAAATATGCCACAATACCTACTGGTAAAGTCAAACAAGACGTACCAGAAGGGATTATGAGTAAATGCCCGGAATGCAAGCATATTATGGTCACAAAAGAATTAAAGAAGAACTTGCTTGTATGCCAAGGCTGCCAGTACCATTATTCGATGTCATCGCAGGAAAGAATAGCGAGTCTGATAGATGAGGGTACTTTTACAGAATATGACGCAGATATGATTTCAAAAAATCCATTGGATTTTCCTGATTATCTTGAAAAACTAGAGAGTGACCGAAAGAAAACAAAAATCAATGAAGCTGTAGTTACTGGAGAAGGGAAAATAAACGGTTTGGACGTAACGCTAGCTGTAATGGATTCCCGTTTTAGAATGGGAAGCATGGGTTCTGTAGTAGGTGAGAAGATTACACGTGCTATCGAGAAAGCCATCGAAAATAAAAATCCGTTTATTATCTTCACTGCTTCAGGCGGCGCACGTATGCAAGAAGGCGTTCTTAGTCTTATGCAGATGGCGAAGACAAGCGTGGCTTTGAAGAAACTCAGTGATAAGGGACTTTTATTTATTTCTATTATGACTCATCCCACTACTGGCGGTGTTTCAGCGAGCTTCGCTTCAGTAGGAGATTATAACTTTGCTGAACCAAAAGCCCTTATTGGATTTGCAGGCAGAAGAATCATCGAACAGACAATAAGACAGGAACTGCCGGATGATTTTCAGACAGCAGAGTTCTTATTGAAGCATGGTCAGTTGGATGGTGTAATTCACCGTAGCGATATGAAGAAAACACTTGGTACATTATTAAAAATTCACTCAGAAGGGAGGCGTTAAGCATGGCGGCAGAGCTAGAATTTGAAAGACCGATACACGAACTCGAAAAGAAAATAGCAGAATTGAAGTCTTTTATGGAAGAAAAAGATATTGATCTTACAGATGAAATTCAAAGACTTGAGGAAAAGCTTTCTAGATTGGAAAACAGCACATATTCTGAGATGAAACCATGGGATCGTGTTCAAATTGCCAGACATGCTGAACGCCCAACTACCCTTGATTATATAAGCTATTTATTCACAGACTTCATTGAACTTCATGGAGACCGTCTATTTGGTGATGATGAAGCAATCGTTGGAGGAGTAGCTTTTTATAAAAACCTTCCAGTAACTGTGATCGGGCACCAAAGAGGGAAAGATACAAAGGAAAATCTGCGCAGAAACTTTGGTATGCCTCATCCAGAAGGTTATCGCAAAGCTTTAAGATTAATGAAACAGGCTGAAAAGTTTAATAGACCGATCATTTGTTTTATCGATACAAAGGGTGCATACCCTGGTAAAGCGGCAGAAGAAAGAGGACAGAGTGAAGCAATCGCCCGTAATCTAGTAGAAATGGCAGGATTAACAGTTCCTGTTATTTGTATTGTGATCGGTGAAGGCGGAAGCGGCGGTGCATTAGCTCTTGGTGTAGGTAACTATGTTCACATGCTTGAGAACTCTACGTATTCTGTTATCTCACCAGAAGGTGCAGCTGCAATTCTCTGGAAAGATGCCTCACTAGCAAAAAAAGCAGCTGAATCTATGAGAATAACTGCTCCAGACTTAAAAGAACTAGGAATTATTGATGAAATCATAGAAGAAGTAAAAGGCGGGGCTCATAAAGATCCAAAACGCCAAGCAGAAGAAATTGACAGTGTTTTAGAGTCTTCATTAAACAACTTACTTTCAATGTCTCAAGATGAACTAATTGAGCAGCGTTATGAAAAATATAAAAAAATCGGACAATTTGGGTTTGTAAACGATTCCATTGTTGTTAAATAAGGAATGTGCTCTTCCGCTTTAGGAAGGGCACATTTTTTTGCCTATTGTTGTCTATTGTGTTCAACATTTGAACATGATATTTTAATAAGACGAGAGAACTAGAGAGGTGAAAGGTTTCATGAAACGGATAGGAGTTTTAACAAGCGGCGGCGATTCTCCGGGCATGAATGCCGCGATTCGCGCGGTTGTCCGAAAAGGCATATTTCATGATTTAGAAGTTTATGGGATATACAATGGTTATGCAGGACTGATTTCAGGGAATATAAAAAAACTAGAGCTTGGCTCTGTTGGTGATATTATTCATAGAGGCGGAACAATGCTTCATTCTGCCCGCTGCCTGGAGTTTAAAACACCAGAAGGACAGCAAAAAGGAATTGAACAGTTGAAAAAATACGGAATTGAAGGTTTAGTTGTTATCGGTGGTGACGGCTCATTCCAAGGAGCTAAGAAACTATCTGAACAAGGATATCCTACGATTGGGGTTCCTGGAACAATTGATAATGATATTCCTGGAACTGATTTCACAATTGGTTTTGATACAGCACTTAATACAATTATTGATGCCATTGATAAAATCCGTGACACTGCCACATCACATGAACGCACGTATATTATTGAGGTAATGGGACGCGATGCAGGTGATCTTGCACTTTGGGCAGGACTTGCTGATGGAGCTGAGACAATTCTTATACCAGAAGAAGAACATAAGATGGAACAAGTTGTACAGAAGCTGCAAAGAGGGCACGAACGCGGCAAAAAGCACAGTATTATTATCGTAGCTGAAGGGTGCGGAAGCGGTGTCGATGTTGCAAAAGAGATTGAGACACTAACAGGCTTTGAAACGAGAGTAACCGTTCTGGGTCACATTCAGCGCGGGGGATCACCGACTGCTTTCGACCGTGTATTAGCCAGCCGTCTCGGAGCTCAAGCTGTAGAACTGCTTTTGCAAGGCAAAGCTGGACGAACTGTAGGTATTGAAAATAATAAGCTTGTGGATTATGACATTACAGAGGTTTTATCTAGAAAGCATTCGATAGATAAAGATATGTACAGATTATCACAGGAACTATCCATATAAATAACCCGCAGAATAGCATCGTATAGCTGATGTGTATCTTCAGTCTGTACGATGCCTTCTTGCGAAAAAGAAAATCAGGAGGCCATTTACATGATGCGTAAAACAAAAATCGTTTGTACTATAGGTCCAGCAAGCGAAAGCATTGATAAACTAAAAGATTTAATGAATGCCGGAATGAATGTTTCCCGTCTGAATTTTTCCCATGGTGATTTTGATGAGCATGGACAAAGAATCCAAAATATTCGTGAAGCCTCAAAAGAACTTGGCAAAACGGTTGCTATTCTTTTAGACACAAAAGGTCCAGAAATTCGTACACAAACACTTGAAGGCGGAGTTGCAGAGCTAGTAGCTGGAAATGAACTTATCATATCCATGGAAGAAGTAATCGGAAATGATAAAAAGATTTCAGTAACTTATCCTGGTCTTGTTGAAGATGTTGAAGTAGGATCAAGAATCTTGCTTGACGATGGACTTATTGAGCTTGAAGTTATGGAGATTGGAAGCAAAGAACTGACAACGAAAATTTTAAACTCTGGAACTTTAAAGAACAAAAAAGGTGTTAACGTTCCTAATGTCAGCGTGAAGCTGCCTGGAATCACAGACAAAGATGCAAAGGATATTGAGTTTGGAATTCAGCAAGGTGTTGACTTCATTGCTGCATCTTTTGTACGCCGTGCAACAGATGTTCTTGAGATCCGTGAAATTTTAGACAGACATCAAGCTAATCATATTCAAATCATCCCAAAGATTGAGAACCAAGAAGGTGTCGAAAACATCGACGAAATTCTTGCTGTTTCTGATGGTTTGATGGTAGCACGTGGAGATTTAGGTGTTGAGATTCCAGCTGAAGAAGTACCGCTTGTTCAAAAAATGCTCATTAAAAAGTGTAATGAACTTGGAAAGCCGGTTATTACTGCGACGCAAATGCTTGATTCTATGCAGCGCAACCCGCGCCCGACACGTGCAGAAGCAAGTGACGTAGCCAACGCTATTTTTGACGGCACAGATGCAATCATGTTATCTGGTGAAACTGCAGCTGGTACATATCCAGTTGAAGCAGTATTAACGATGCATAAGATTGCAAGCCGTGCTGAAAGTTCATTAAATTATAAGAACCTTCTATCTTCTAAGAGCAAAGAAAGTAAAACAACGATCACAGATGCGATCTCACAATCTGTTTCATTTACTGCTTTGAATTTGGAAGCTGATGCTGTTATTACAGCTACAGAAAAAGGTCAAACTGCACGCATGATATCAAAATACCGTCCCAAAGCACCAATCATCGCTGTAACAAGCAATGAAGATGTTTGCCGCAAGCTTGCATTAGTGTGGGGTGTTACACCGGTTTTAGGTGAAAAAGCAGCAACGACAGATGAAATGTTCCAGGTTGCGATTGATTCTGCACTTAAAGCAGACGCTGTTAAACATGGCAGCTTAGTTGTTATTACTGCAGGAGTACCTGTTGGTGAATCAGGTTCAACTAACTTGATGAAGGTTCATATCATCGGAGATGTACTAGCTAAGGCACAAGGAATTGGTCAGTCATCAGCGTCAGGTAAAGTAGTAGTAGCGAAAACAGCAAAAGAGGCTATGGAAAAAATGACAGAAGGCGCAATACTTGTTACGGTTGGAACAGACCGTGATATGATTTCTGCATTTGAAAAAGCCGCTGCTGTTATAACAGAAGAAGGCGGTCTTACAAGCCATGCTGCTGTTTGCGGAGTATCTATGAGCATACCTGTAATTGTTGGGCTTCAAAATGCGACAGACATTTTTACGGATGGTCAGGAAATTACAATCGACGCGTCTGTTGGATATATTTATGACGGCAGAAAGAATGTTATCTAAGAAGTAAGCTTTTGTAAGGGTTGAATTCCGCTCCAGGATGCTCGCTTTCCGCGGGGTGTGCGGTGAGCCTCCTAGCGCTCTGCGCTGTTAGGAGTCTCACCTGTCCCACTAATCCCGCAGGAGTCTCGCACCTTGCGCTCCAATCAACTTGCTAAAGAAGTGTAAGAAAAAAATCATTAAAGCAACAATTTTTAGAAAAAAGCTAATATAAAGAGAGAAGGGACGAAACCTTCTCTTTTTTCATACGTAAAAATGTAAAAGATAGACAAGAAGTAGAGTAAGAGCAAGTAGATACGCTTCTTTGTATGTCGTATGAAAGCGGTGATTACTGTATGTTTAGAATTTTATTGCTTATTTTTATTCTTGTGCCAGCCATTGAAGTTGGACTTTTCATTTTTGCAGGACAGTATATTGGAATTCCAGCTACTATTGCGATTATCTTTTTAACAGGAATAATAGGAGCTTTCCTAGCAAAAAGGGAAGGTACCGAGACGATCAACAAAATTAAAATGCAGTTAGGAAGCGGACAGATGCCAGGTGATGCAGTTCTGGATGGAGCTTGTATTTTAGTCGGTGGTGCATTGCTTTTAACACCTGGATTTCTTACTGACTTTGCTGGATTCTCTCTGCTGTTTCCCCCGGTACGAAAAGTAGTGAAGATTTGGCTTAAAGCTAAACTGTATAATAAAATAAAATCAGGCCAGTTTTATATTATAAGGCGACCATAGATTTTCTTTACTTAAAAAGAACGCTGCAGAATGCAGACGTTCTTTTTTATATGATAATTTTACTTATTACTTAATGGTTAATGAGGTCTCTTGTCGAAAATTCGATAAATTTTTGTATGTGTGGAAATATTGAATAATGAGTTTAAATGGATACAGATATTAGCTTACTCGAGGGAATTTTGCTTAGGACTCCGTAAGCCTAAACGCGCCGACTCAACAAAAATGTTCAATAACAACAATCTTTTAGTAAAGAGCCCGTATTTACTTTATTGGTTTCATAATAAATTGATAGATTTCATGAAAGAATTTTGCTTCATATAATGCACGGATCACAACAAGGAAGACAGGACCTATGATCAAACCGACGAATCCAAACAGTTGAAATCCTGCAAAGAGTGCAGCTAAAGTAGCCAGTGGATCTAATCCTATCGTTTGTGCAAGCAGCTTAGGCTCCATGATCTGCCTTTGTATAACAACTACTCCATAAAGAATAGATAATCCAATCGTAAGTGTGTAGTTGCCAGTTAAGAAACAATATGCGATCCATGGGAGAAACACAGCTCCTGTTCCTAAATAAGGAAGAAGATCGATCGCACCTATCAAAACAGAGATCGTAACGGCATAATCAATTCTCAAAATAAGAAGGCCGATTAAAACGATGGAGGCGGTTATTGATATCAAAGTAAGCTGTGCTTTCAAAAAACCAAATAGAGCTTTTCTAAGCTCGAAATATACTGTTTTAACAGTGAACGTAAGTTTTTCTGGAAAGATGTCGGTTAAAAAACCAGTTAATCGATACCAGTCTTTACTTATAAAAAATGCTGCCAGCAGGGAAAAAATAAATACAGTAAGAAATGTAGGCAAACTTACAATCATTAATGACACACTATTAATAATGGCTTGTGTAATTCCAGTTGCGTTTGTAGTGATGCCCGTTCCTATTTTTTCGATGTTATCCATCACGGTTTCCTTCTGATTGGTTCCCAATTTACTGTATATTGAAAGTAAATCATGATAGAGGGGAAGTACCTGGGTTTTAAAGTAGTTCTCAAAATAAAAGACAAGCTCCTGAATATAAGATGGCAGTTCATGAGCAATATAAGCAAATCCAGTCATCATCTCCTGGATAAGCAAGGTGAGGATTAAGACTAGGAATCCGAGAAGAGCTATAATAGCGATTATAACAGCGAGTGCCCTGTTCATTTTAAAACGATATGATAAAAACCCTACAAAAGGATTTATAATAAGTGCAATTAAGGTACCTGCAATAAATGGATAAAGAATGGCTGAAACATAATATCCTGTAAAAATAAGAGCAGCAGCAATTATAATAATATAACTGAAGCGGATTATCCGCTGTACCATATCGGCCTGCAAGGTTAATCACCTTCTTTCATGTGACTTGAAAATGGCTGTTTTCATTAAAATTGTAGCTATTAGAAGATGTTGATTTCCGCTCCAGGATACTCGCTTTCCGCTGGGCGTGCGGTGAGCCAACAGTCTTTTAGAAATGAAATAGAAAGGAATTTATAATGGAATCTTTACTTTTTTTAATGGGTCTATTAATTATTGGGGTGGCTGCAAAAAACCAATCTCTAATAATCGCGATCGTCTTTTTATTAGTGTTAAAATTTACAGGTTTAGGTGAAAAGTGGTTTTCGGTTATACAACAAAAAGGTATTAATTGGGGTGTTACTATTATTACGATAGCAGTTCTTATTCCTATTGCAACAGGTGATATCGGTTTTAAACAACTGCAGGAATCACTTAGCTCTTTCTATGCATGGATTGCACTGTTATCAGGCATTTTCGTTGCAGTTATCGCAAGCAGGGGACTAGTACTGCTTCAAAATGATCCGCATATTACCGCTGCTCTAGTGTTTGGCACAATACTCGCAGTGGCACTATTTAAAGGAGTTGCTGTAGGTCCGTTGATTGGTGCAGGAATCGCATATCTTGCCATGAAAATGGTCGAAATGTTTACTGCATAATCACCTTAATAGGCATGAATTAAGCGTTATCCGTTCACAAAAATCAGATTTTTGTTTATAATTGATGTGTATGTCCCATTTCCTTTAAATAGTCTTTCATTTTCTTCTCTCTTTTTTTGAGAAGAAAAATGTAAGCTCTTTCTATTTTTAAAAAAATGAAACAATTAAAGGAGAAGAGAGAATAACAGAAAAAAAGGAGAGATAGCCATGACAGCTACAAGAGGATTAGAAGGAATTGTTGCAACAACATCTTCTGTCAGCTCTATCATTGACGATGTTTTAACCTATAGAGGGTATAGCATTGATGACTTAGCTGATTATGCAACTTTTGAGGAAGTTGTATACTTGCTTTGGAATGGTAAACTGCCTAACCAATCTGAACTAGATGAGTTTAAATCAGAGCTTTCAGAAGCGAGTGAGCTTCCTGCCGAATTGTTGGAACAAATGAAATCGCTTCCTTTAAAGAACGCACATCCAATGACAGTTTTGCGTACAATCGTGTCTACACTTGCGATGTATGATAAGGATGCAGAGGATATGTCAACGGAAGGAAACTACAAAAAAGCCATCCGTCTACAGGCACAAATGTCTTCACTAGTAACGGCATTTGCACGTATTAGAGATGGAAAAGATCCTTTATCTCCTAAAAAAGATTTAAGCTATGCTGCTAATTTCTTATATATGCTAACAGGCAAAGAACCTGATGAAATTTCTGAAACTGCTTTTAATAAAGCACTGGTACTGCATGCAGACCATGAATTAAATGCATCCACATTCACTGCACGTGTATGTGTTGCGACACTATCCGATATCTACTCAGGAATCACAGCTGCGATTGGTGCTCTTAAAGGGCCGCTTCATGGCGGAGCAAACGAACAGGTTATGAAGATGCTTTCTGAGATTGGTGAAGAAGCTAACGTTGAATCATACTTGGATAAAGCGATTGAAAACAAACAAAAGATCATGGGCTTTGGACACCGTGTATACAAAAATGGAGATCCTCGTGCGAAACATTTGCGTGAGATGTCTAAGCAGTTAACTTCAATTACTGGTGAAGAAAAATGGTATACGATGAGCGTAAAGATTGATGAAACGTTGAAGCAAAAGAAAGGCTTGCTTCCAAACGTAGATTTCTACTCTGCTAGCGTTTATCACAGCCTGGGTGTTGATCATGACTTATTTACGCCAATCTTCGCTATCAGCCGTGTTTCCGGCTGGATCGCACACATCTTGGAGCAGTATGAGAATAACCGTCTGATCCGTCCGCGTGCTGAGTATATCGGACCTGATATGCAGCAATTTGTACCATTAGAGCAAAGATAAGCGAAAATAAAAACAATCATTTGAAAAAGAGAAGGAATTCTTCTTCTCTTTTCACTATGTTTTTTAGTAGACTAGTATGGTAAATGTATTTGCAGAAATAGGAGGAATTTAGAATGTCTAACGGAGAACGTATTACAGTTGACAACGGAGTGTTGAATGTACCAAACCAGCCAATTATCCCTTTCATTGAAGGTGACGGAACTGGACCAGATATCTGGGCTGCTGCTTCACGAGTATTAGAAGCTGCTGTTGAAAAAGCATATAACGGTGAGAAAAAAATTGTTTGGAAAGAAGTTCTTGCTGGCGAAAAGGCATTTAACCAAACGGGAGAATGGCTTCCATCAGAAACTTTAGATGTTATTCGCGATTACATAATTGCGATTAAAGGACCTTTAACTACACCAGTCGGCGGAGGAATCAGATCTCTAAACGTTGCACTAAGACAAGAATTAGATTTGTTCACTTGCTTGCGTCCTGTTCAGTATTTCAAAGGTGTACCTTCACCGGTAAAACGTCCTGAAGATACTAACATGGTTATCTTCCGTGAAAATACTGAAGATATCTATGCAGGTATCGAATATGCGAGCGGTTCTGACGAAGTGAAGAAGCTTATTCAATTCCTTCAAGATGAAATGGGTGCTAACAAAATCCGTTTCCCTGAAACATCAGGAATTGGTATTAAGCCTGTATCTTCAGAAGGTACACAGCGTCTAGTGCGTGCTGCGATCCAATATGCGATCAACGAAGGCCGTAAGAGTGTAACACTTGTTCACAAAGGGAACATCATGAAATACACTGAAGGAGCTTTCAAAAACTGGGGTTATGAGCTAGCAGAAGCTGAATTCGGAGACAAAGTATTCACTTGGGCTCAATATGACCGTATTGTTGAAGAGAGCGGAAAAGACGCTGCAAACAAAGCTCAAGCTGACGCTGAAGCTGCTGGAAAGATTATCGTTAAAGATTCTATCGCTGATATTTTCTTACAACAAATCTTAACTCGTCCAGCTGAATTTGATGTAGTTGCAACAATGAACTTGAACGGTGACTACATTTCTGATGCACTTGCTGCACAAGTTGGCGGAATCGGTATTGCTCCAGGAGCAAACATCAACTACGAGACAGGGCATGCTATTTTTGAAGCAACGCACGGTACTGCACCGAAGTATGCAGGACTTGATAAAGTAAACCCTTCATCTGTTATCCTTTCAGGTGTACTAATGTTAGAACACTTAGGCTGGGGAGAAGCAGCTAAACTAGTTCTTTCATCAATGGAAAATACAATTGCAAGTAAAGTAGTAACATATGACTTTGCACGTTTGATGGACGGTGCTACAGAAGTTAAATGTTCTGAGTTTGCAGACGAACTAATTAAAAATATGTAAGCAAGGGCCCCTTTCATTAGGGGCTTTGCTAAAATTAGTTTAGTAAACGTTTTCTATAATGTTTCTGGAGGGAAAGACATGGCAAACAAGCGTAAAAAGATTTCAGTTATAGGTGGAGGATTTACCGGAGCAACAACTGCTTTCATTTTAGGGCAAAAAGAAATCGGGGATGTTGTATTAGTTGATATTCCTCAAATGGAAAACCCTACAAAAGGGAAAGCGCTTGACATGATGGAAGCAAGTCCTGTCCAAGGTTTTGACGCTGCCATTACGGGTACTAGTGATTACGCTGATACGGCTGGTTCTGATGTTGTAGTAATCACTGCTGGTATTGCACGTAAACCTGGGATGAGCCGAGATGATCTTGTCAATACGAATGCAGGAATCATGAAGAGTGTTACAAAAGAAATCGTTAAACATTCTCCTGACTGTACGATCATCGTATTAACAAATCCAGTGGATGCCATGACTTATACAGTTTTAAAAGAGTCTGGATTCCCTAAACAACGTGTAATCGGTCAATCTGGAATTCTTGATACAGCTCGTTTCCGTACTTTTGTTGCTATGGAGTTAAACCTTTCTGTAAAAGATGTAACTGGTTTCGTTCTTGGCGGACATGGTGATGACATGGTTCCTTTAGTCCGTTACTCTTATGCTGGTGGAATTCCTTTAGAAAAATTAATTTCAAAAGAACGTTTGGATGCAATTGTGGAGCGCACACGTAAAGGCGGCGGTGAAATCGTTAACTTATTAGGTAACGGTTCTGCTTATTATGCACCAGCTGCTTCATTAGTTGAAATGGTAGAAGCTATTGTGAAGGATCAGCGCAGGGTACTTCCTTCGATTGCCTATTTAGAAGGTGAGTATGGCTACAATGGTATCTGTCTAGGTGTACCTACAATCTTAGGCGGCAATGGCTTAGAAGAAATCATTGAATTAGAGCTTACAGCTGAAGAAAAATCTGCACTTGATCAATCTGCAGAATCAGTAAAGGCTGTAATGAAAGTTCTGGCATAATGAAAAAGAAGATTCGGGAGCTTGTCCCGAATCTTTTCTCCTATTAGAAATGAAAGCGTTAACATTAAGGGGGAACTAAAGTGCTGATCGGAAAAAAGAGAAAGCTTGGCCGAAAAATTAATGAAATCCAGGCCGGCGAGAAACTCGAAATGCAAGAAACGATTGAAGATAAAGACCTTTTGCTGTATCTAGGATTAACAAACGATAACAACCCTCTTTTTATACAGCATGATTATGCGACACTTACACCATTCAAAAAGCCAGTAGTACCTCAAATTATGCTGATGGGGATGGTAACTTCATCAGTATCGAAATACCTGCCTGGTCCAGGAAGCTCGATTACACGTTCGAATTTTCATTTTGTAAAACCTGTATATCATTATTCAAAACTAACATTTTTATTTGAAATCACAGAGGTAGACCGGGACCATCATTTAGTCACGATGAAAGCAACTGCAAAAAATGAAGAGGGGACTGAAGTTTTGTACGCAGACCTTCAAGTTTGCCCCCCATATCCGCCAAAATCCATAACATCAAATACGATGGAAAACTTTTAACCCCCTTTCTGATGAAAGGGTGTTATTTTTTTGTGAAGGCTGTTTCGTAGTGCTTTGTTGCTAATTAAAGCGGTTGATTTCCGCTCCAGGTGCTCGCTTTCCGCGGAGATAAGGGAGTACTTGTGCTCCTGCGTCTACAAGAAAATTCTGACGAAGCAAACTTCCTCGTCGCATTCCTTGCAAGAAGGATACACAGGAAGCATGCACGCTCCAATCAACTATTCAGCGATGAAAATGCCTTATAAAACAACAAAGAGATTAAGAAAACAGAATAGTGAATGTAAAATATATGTAAAGAAAATATTAAGCGAGTATGAAAATTTAGCGATTTTTGTACACACTAACAAAAACATAGTATGATAAATTTGTAAAAGTCGCTATAAAGGTGGGAATTTGAATGAGCCAAAAGTTACTCGTTGTAGAAGATGAAATTTCAATTTCAACATTGTTGCAATTCAATCTAGAACAAGCAGGATTTCAAGTAGTAACAGCAATGGATGGCAAAAACGGACTAGAAAAAGCAGAAAGTGAAATTCCTGACCTGATCATATTAGATCTCATGCTCCCAGAAATGGATGGGCTGGAAGTATGCAAAGAGCTGCGCTCAAAAAAGTTAAACATTCCAATTCTTATGCTGACGGCTAAAGATGATGAATTTGATAAAGTGCTCGGTCTTGAATTAGGTGCTGATGATTATATGACAAAACCTTTCAGTCCAAGAGAAGTAGTTGCACGTGTAAAGGCGATTCTCAGAAGGACTGCAGCAGCGGGACATGACACAGAAAAACATAAAAGAGATGAAGTGGAACATCTTCAAATTGGAGAGGTAGATATTTACCCTGAAAATTATGAAGCTTACTTTAAAGAGAAAGCGCTGGAATTAACACCGAAAGAATTTGAATTGCTGGTGTACCTTGCGAGACATAAAGGGCGTGTTCTTTCTAGGGAGCAGCTTTTGTCGGCTGTCTGGAATTATGATTTTGTTGGAGATACGAGGATTGTTGATGTTCATATCAGCCATCTTCGGGAGAAAATAGAGACAAATACTAGAAAACCGATTTATATTAAAACGATTAGAGGACTGGGATATAAATTAGAGGAGCCTCAATAATGAACGAATTTAAAAACCGGGTACTCACGTTTTTTTTACTCGGTATTTTACTGGTTTTTATACTTCTGGCACTCATTATGGGCAATATTGTTCATCACAGTGTTAAGGAAAAAAGAATGCAGTTTTATGCGGGAGAGTTAGGGTTAATTGAACAAGTCTTGAATACAGAAGAAGAGCCTTCAACAATTAAAAATCTATTAAGATATGCCTCAAAGGATTTAAATGGAGAAATTTATGTTCTGGATTCCAACTGGAACGTTAAATATACTTCGGATGGAAATAGTCCTAGAAACATGTCGTCTTATTACCCTAAAAAGCAATCTTCTGATAATGAACTGGTTCAAAAAAATGAGAACGGAAAAATTTATTATACGCTTGAGCGAAAGCAAAAAGAAAATACGGGCTATATACAGTTAGCTATTCCAGAAGGAGCAGCAGAAGCAGCTGAAAGATCCATCTGGATTATGATGTCTATCGGTTTTCTAATATGTTTTGTCATTATCCTGTATGTATCAGTAAAGGTGATCCATAAAATTGTCCGCCCTGTTGATGAAGCAACACAAACTGCAAAAGAGCTCGCTAAAGGAAATTTTAAAGCTAGAACATACGAATATTACGGTGAAGATATTGGGGAACTAAACTATTCACTTAATGTCCTGGCACGTAATCTTGAAAAAATGACAAAGTCTCAGGAGTCTCAGCATGATAGGCTTATAACTTTGATTGAAAATATGGGCAGCGGATTGATTTTGATTGATTCGAATGGATACATTAACCTGGTGAATAAAGCATTCAAAGAATTATTTAAAGAGCATGCTGACTATTGGACAGGTCATTTGTTTTACGAAGTTTTCCCGCATGCAGAAATTAAAGATATCGTTAAAGAAACATATTTAACCGAAAAGAACGTAAAAAAGAATGTTGTTATCCCAATTCATATTGAGCGAAAACACTTTGATGTTTACAGTGCTCCCGTCTTGGATGTGAAGGGGAAGCTTAGAGGAATTGTACTCGTATTCCACGATATAACAGAATTGAAGAAACTGGAACAGGTCAGAAAAGATTTTGTTGCAAACGTATCACATGAGCTGAAAACTCCGATCACCTCTTTAAAAGGTTTTGCCGAAACACTTTTAGATGGAGCAGGGGAGAATGAAGAATTCCGCAATAAATTTTTAACGATTATGCTAAATGAGAGTGACCGTCTTCAAGCTTTAATACAAGACTTGCTGGATCTTTCAAAAAGTGAGCAAGGATTCCATCTGGAAGTACAGAAAGTTAACTTCGAAGATTTGGTTAAAGAAACAATAGAGATATTGCTGCCAAAAGCTGAAAAGAAAAATATTAAACTTTCATTATCCGTTTCTGGTAACCCAATGCTGGACGGGGATGCACCGCGTCTGAAGCAAATTATCATTAATCTTGTGTCTAACAGTCTCACCTATACACCAGCAGATGGATCTGTATTTGTAAATGTGGAAGAAAAGAAAGACCATGTGAAGCTGATTGTTAAAGATACAGGAATAGGTATTAAAGAAAGTGAAATTCCCCGTATATTTGAACGGTTCTATCGGGTTGATAAAGCAAGAAGCAGGAATTCTGGCGGGACAGGTCTAGGGCTTGCTATCGTAAAGCATCTAGTAGAAGCGCACCACGGTACAATTAAAGTAGAAAGCAAGATCGGAGAAGGTTCTCAATTCATAATACGATTCCCCAAAAAGGCAGAGTTATAAGATTTACAATTCCTTTACACCGTTGTTTTCTTTAATTAATAGTTAAACCGTACTATAAAAGTATCCTTTTTCAGTACCCCCTTAGCGAGAGTCCTCCATGGATTCTCGCCTTTTTTTGTAGTTTGAAAAGCAGCCGGACCTCTTCGTAAACAGCCAATCCTTACATACCGTTCCTTCTTTTTTGTTTCTTTTAGCCGTCATGATACAATAGAAATTAGAGAAATGTCCTCAGGAGGTAACGGACTTGGGAAAAAATAAATTAGTTTTAGTAGATGGAAATAGTATTGCATATAGAGCTTTTTTTGCTTTGCCGCTGTTAAACAACGATAAAGGCGTTTATACGAATGCTGTTTATGGTTTTACGCAGATGCTTCTTAAGATTTTAGAAGATGAAAAGCCCTCGCATATGCTTGTGGCATTTGATGCGGGAAAAACGACTTTTCGGCATAAAACGTTCGGAGAATATAAAGGCGGCCGTCAAAAAACTCCGCCTGAACTTTCTGAGCAGTTCCCATTTATCAGACAGCTGCTGGATGCTTTTAAGATTAAAAGATATGAACTTGAAAACTATGAAGCTGATGATATCATCGGAACACTCGCTGCAAATGCCGCAGATGGCAACTGGGAAGTAAAAGTATTTACGGGGGATAAAGATTTGCTTCAGCTTGTAACACCTGATGTCGAAGTTGTTCTGACGAGAAAAGGTATAACTGAAGTAGAAGCTTATACAGTTGAACAAGTAAATGAACGTTATGGCATTACTCCAGATCAAATTATCGATATGAAAGGTCTTATGGGTGACCCTTCCGATAATATTCCTGGTGTTCCTGGAGTAGGAGAAAAAACGGCCATCAAACTCATCAAAGAATATGGCTCTGTAGAAAAAGTGCTGGAGTCGATTGATCAGATTTCAGGAGCGAAATTAAAAGAACGGTTAACCGAAAATAAAGATCAGGCATTAATGAGTAAAGAGCTTGCAACGATTACAAAAGAAGCACCAATCGGGCTTGGATTAGAAGATACGAATTACGAAGGGTATGAAAACAATTCTGTATTTCCGTTGTTTAAAGAGCTAGGGTTCCAGTCTCTCCTGGAACGATTAGGCGGAGATGAAGAAATTCTTCCAGAAATCGAAAAAGAAGAATTGAATTTTCAAACAGTGTCTTTTATTGACGCTGAAATATTGCAGAATCCATCCGCGTTGATTGTAGAAACGCTGACTGAGGATTACCATAAAGCAGACATTCAAGGTTATGCGATAAGCAATGAGAAAGGAACGTTTTATATTTCATCAAGTCTTGCTGAAGGCTCAAATGAATTTAAAGAATGGCTTGAAGATGACGAAAAAAAGAAGAGAATGTTTGATGCTAAAAGAGCTCATGTTGCTTTAAAAGGACAAGGAATTCATTTAAATGGCATCGAATTTGATATCCAGCTAGCTTCTTATCTTCTGAATCCATCGGAGTCATTAGACGAAGTAGCTGATGTGGCTAAGCAGTATGGAAAGCTGAACGTTGACTCAAATGAGAAGGTTTATGGAAAAGGGGCAAAGAAAAAACTGCCTGAAGAAGATATTCTAGCAGAACACCTTTGCCGAAAAGCACATGCTATCTTCACTTTAACTGATGTATTAGCAGATAAATTAAAAGAGAATGAACAAAGCAACTTATTCTATGATTTAGAGATGCCATTATCTTTAGTGCTTGCAAAAATGGAAGAGATCGGTGTGAAGGTAAAGGCAGATACTCTTAGAGAAATGGGTACTGACTTAGAAGCTCAGCTTTCTGCGCTTGAAAAAGATATCCATGAACTCGCAGGCGTTTCGTTTAATATTAATTCACCAAAACAGCTTGGTGAGATTCTTTTTGAAAAATTAAATCTGCCTGCAATTAAAAAAACAAAAACAGGTTATTCTACCTCTGTTGATGTTTTAGAAAAATTAGAAGGCAAACACGAGATTATCAATAAAATACTCATTTACCGCCAGTTAGGTAAACTAAGATCAACTTATATAGAAGGCTTGTTAAAGGTTGTTCATGAAGATACAGGAAGAATTCATACTCGATTTAATCAAGTGCTGGCACAGACAGGGCGACTTAGTTCGATTGATCCGAACCTGCAGAACATACCAATTCGTCTGGAAGCAGGGAGGAAAATCAGACATGCTTTTGTACCATCGCAGTCTGGGTGGAAAATATTAGCTGCGGATTACTCTCAGATCGAGCTTCGTGTACTAGCACATATATCTCAGGATGAAAACCTTATGGAGGCTTTCCAAAGCGAGATGGATGTTCACACCAAAACAGCTATGGATGTCTTTGATGTTAACAAGGACGAAGTGACATCTGAGATGCGAAGACATGCGAAAGCAGTTAACTTTGGTATCGTTTATGGAATCAGTGATTATGGATTATCTCAAAGCTTAGGAATAACTAGAAAAGAAGCTGGTGAATTTATTAAATCCTATCTGGAGAGCTTCCCAGGTGTACAACAATATATGAAGGATAGCATTGCTGAAGCTAAACAAAACGGATACGTTTCTACGTTGCTTCATCGACGCCGATATCTGCCTGAGATCAACAGCAGAAATTTCAATTTGCGAAGTTTTGCTGAGCGGACTGCAATGAATACTCCTATTCAAGGCACAGCCGCCGATATTATAAAGAAAGCAATGGTTGATATGGACAAACGTCTCATTGACGAAAAACTTGAAGCAAAAATGCTGTTAACTGTTCATGATGAATTGATCTTTGAAGCTCCAGAACAAGAGATTGAAAAGCTGAAGAAAATTGTCTGTGATGTTATGGAACAGGCTGTTCAACTTGATGTACCTCTTAAAGTCGATGTAAGCTGGGGCGACTCGTGGTATGAAGCGAAATAAATAAAAAAGCAGCATCCCCGGTTTCTTTTGGGGTGCTGTTTTTCATAGTAAAGTGTGGTGAAACTTTTGCCGGAATTACCTGAAGTTGAAAATGTGAAAAATACACTTAATCAATTTTTACCTGGGAAAGTCATTAAGGAAGTGGAAATTTATTGGGATAATATCATCAAGCACCCAGAAACAGAAGAATTCGTTTTAAGGCTTAAAGGTCAGAGTTTTGAAGAAGTGTACAGAAGAGGGAAGTTTCTAATTTTTCATCTGAATGAGGATTCTCTTGTTTCTCATCTGAGGATGGAAGGCAAATATGGGCTGTTCAAAAAGGAAGAACCTGCTGATAAGCATACACATGTTATCTTTTCTTTTACAGATGGAACGGAGCTCAGGTATAGAGATGTCCGGAAATTCGGCACAATGCATCTATATCCTAAAGGTACAGAAGAAAATCATCTTCCTCTAAGCTCATTAGGTGTCGAGCCGCTATCAGATTCTCTTACCGCCGGACTTATGAAAAAATTATTTTCCAAGACAAAACGCAGCATTAAAGCAGTGCTCCTTGATCAGACATTCATCGCAGGTCTCGGAAACATCTATGTGGATGAAGTATTATTTCAAGCGAAAATACATCCTGAAACACCAGCTAATGAATTATCTATACACAAGTTAAAAAAATTAAAGAATGCCATTACTGATATTTTAGCTGAAGCGGTAAAACATGGCGGAAGTACGATCCGTTCCTATACGAATTCGATGGGTGAAGCTGGGGGCTTTCAGCTAAAATTGTTCGTGTATGGAAGAAAGAGTGAGCCTTGCCGTATATGCGGAAAAGAAATCGAGCGCATGGTTGTAGCAGGAAGAGGCACTCACATTTGTAAGAACTGTCAAAAATAAACCAATTTTATACTCCTTTCATATACTGCTTTTACCGTTAACTGAAAGGAGTACAGGGACATGGTGGCTTACTCATTTGTATTACTGGCACTGGCCGTCAGCCTGGACAGTTTTGGAGCCGGATTAACGTATGGAATGAAATCCATTAAAATTCCTTTTCGCTCCATATTAATCATTGCAATTTGTTCAGCTGTTACCTTTTTATTTTCAATGTTCCTCGGATTTACTTTAGAACAGTTTATTACTCAAAAAACAGGTGAAGTGTTAGGTGGCTTAATTCTTCTTGGAATCGGCATCTACTCTCTATGGCAGGTTTTTTTACCAGAGAAAGAAATCGTTGAAAAAGAACCAAAAAATTTAGTGCTATTCGAAATAAAATCATTAGGAATCGTTATTCATATTCTAAAAAAACCAGTCATGGCTGATATTGATAAATCTGGTTCCATTACTGGCTGGGAAGCAGTTCTGCTGGGAATAGCTTTGTCGCTCGATGCTTTCGGAGCAGGAATAGGAGCTGCCTTAATTGATCTTTCGCCTCTTTTGACCACAGCGTCAATTGCAGTAATGAGTGCTCTGTTTTTATGGGGCGGTATGGCATTGGGTTTATATTTTTTTAATAAAACGAATTGGATGAAACGATTATCAATATTGCCAGGTATTTTACTGATTGTAATGGGTTTATTAAGGATGTAACAGGAGGAATACCATTGATTATTGGATTAACAGGCGGAATCGCAACCGGGAAATCTACAGCCAGTCTTATCTTAAGTGAACAAGGAATACCTGTCATTGACGCTGATATTATTGCAAAGGATGCAGTAATGCCTGGAAAAGATGCTTACGAAAAAATAGTCGCGTTTTTTGGAGATGAAGTTCTTCTATCTGACAAGAACTTAGACAGAGCAAGATTAGGAGAAATTATTTTTAATAACTCTGAAAAACGGCAAAAGCTAAATGAAATCGTGCATCCTGCTGTGCGGTCAGAAATGAAAAAACAAGCTGAACTGTATTTGAGCGGAGGTAATCCTTTGGTGATCATGGATATCCCTTTATTATTTGAGAGTAAACTTAATCACATGGTAGATGAAACATGGTTAATCTATACTCATCCAGACTTACAGCTTAGGCGTTTAATGGAGCGGGATGGATATTCTGAAGAACAAGCATTATCAAGAATTAAATCTCAGATGCCGATTGATGAGAAAAAAGAATTAGCAGATGTTGTGATTGAGAATAATGATACGAAAGCAGAATTAAAACAAAAATTACTTAATATACTACATGACGTAACAAAAACAGACTCTATTAATTAGGTCTGTTTTTTATTTTATGCCCCTTTTTTGCCTAATTTCAATAAAAGTATGTTCTTTTTGAGGTTCATTATGATATACTAATTGCAGATAGAAACCTTAAAGAGTATAACACATTGGAAGGAGCAGCTTCATGAAAGCAAAAATTGCAATTAATGGCTTGGGGAGAATCGGAAGAATGGTCTTCCGCAAAATGATGGAGAATGATGATTTCGAGGTTGTAGCTGTTAATGCCAGCTATCCAGCAGAAACACTTGCTCATATGGTTAAATACGATTCCATACATGGGACTTTTCCAGGAGATGTTGTAGCTGCAGAAGATGCCCTTTTTATTAATGGAAAAAAAGTAGTATTAGTAAATTCCCGTGACCCTCGTGAGTTGCCTTGGGGTAATCTCGGAATTGATATCGTAATTGAAGCAACAGGTAAATTTGTATCTCAGGAAACTGCAGGACTTCATATCGAAGCCGGTGCTAAAAAAGTAATCATTACAGCTCCAGGCAAGAATGAAGATATTACCATTGTTATGGGCGTAAATGACAGCGATTACATTTCATCAGAACATCACATCATTTCAAACGCTTCATGTACTACGAACTGCCTCGCACCTGTTATAAAAGTGCTTGACGATCAATTCGGTGTTCAATCCGGTATGATGACAACGGTGCATGCCTATACAAATGATCAAAAAAATATTGATAATCCGCACAAGGACCTTAGACGTGCCCGTGCCTGCGGAACATCCATTATTCCGACTTCAACAGGTGCAGCTAAAGCTATTGCTAAAGTTCTTCCGCATCTTGAAGGTAAACTAAATGGAATGGCACTTAGAGTTCCAACACCAAATGTTTCTTTAGTTGATGTTGTAGTAGAATTGAAAACTCCTGTATCAAAAGACCAAGTGAATCATGCATTCCAGTCTGCGGCGGAGGGATCAATGAAAGGCGTATTAGAATATAGTGATCTGCCTTTAGTTTCAATTGATTATAACGGAAATGAAAACTCTTCTATCGTTGATGGTCTATCAACTATGGTGATGGATGGAAATAAAGTTAAGGTATTAGCTTGGTATGATAATGAGTGGGGCTATTCTTGCCGAGTGGTTGATTTGGCAAAACATGTAGCAGTTGCACTTAACAGCAAAGTACCTGTAGAGAAAAACGCTTCTGTTTCATAAAGGTAAATGAAGGATAATAATAACAAGCCGGGAAATTTCCCGGCTTCTTTACGTTTAGTACGGATATGCTTTTTTGTTGAAAAAAACTATTAAAAAAATTTACCCGGAATTATTGCAAATCAATTTTAAAAGAAGTATACTATGTTTCGTGAACTTCAAATAAAGCAAAT
Source organism: Fictibacillus arsenicus (assembly GCF_001999465.1). Classification (GTDB taxonomy): domain Bacteria; phylum Bacillota; class Bacilli; order Bacillales; family Fictibacillaceae; genus Fictibacillus; species Fictibacillus arsenicus. Next base: position 248,853 of record NZ_MQMF01000001.1, on the reverse strand, counting down.
TAAGGCATTGAATGCTACTTAAAGGGTTAGGACCTCTCTGGACTAACTTGCCCCCGTGGTAGATGTTCGATACCGCATGCTTGAAGGCATGATTATTTTTAAAAGGGGGACTATGCTAATGGATACAATGGGAAGACACGTAATTGCTGAGTTATGGGGTTGTGATTCTGAAAAATTAAATGACATGAAGTTTATTGAAGAGACATTCGTAGACGCTGCATTGAAAGCAGGTGCAGAAATTCGTGAGGTTGCTTTTCATAAATTTGCTCCGCACGGTGTAAGTGGAGTAGTCATTATTTCTGAATCTCATCTAACTATTCACAGTTTTCCTGAGCATGGTTATGCAAGTATTGATGTTTATACGTGTGGAGATCGAATTGATCCTAACGTAGCTGCTGATTACATTTCAGAAGCATTAGGCGCTAAAAAACGTGAAAATCTGGAAGTTCCACGCGGAATGGGTCCGATTGCCGTTGCCAAATCAAAAGTTACTGCTCAATAATTAAAAACAGAATGTAAGCGAGGTGTGAAATTTCACACCTCTTTTTATTTTTTATAAAATAGGGAATAATACGTTACAAATTATGTTGTTTTGGAGGTTTGTTATGTTTAGAAAGCTTCAAAATCTAATGGAAAATCACGCGGAAACGAGTGAACAGCATGTAGACGAAAGACTTCGAACCCATTACTTTAAAGCTAACAAGTCTGAAATGATGAATGTTATAAAACAAATTTTAGATGAAGACACGAACTTTACAGAGCTTGGGTTTTCTGAGGAGAGGGGAGAAGCGACATTTGAAGTGAGACAGCCAAAAAATGCTTTTGTTGTAGTCAGTGTAGTGACAGTAAGACACAACCATACTGCAGTAGATTTAAATGTTTCAACAGAGTCTGCTCTGCCTTTTAATTTTGGAAACAATCAGCGTCTAATAACGAGCATATATGAAATTTTAAAACAGCGACTCCCATTTTTGGGGACCTCTATGGCTGAAAATTTATAGGAATAGCTTGTCACAAACCTCCCTTTTCTTTAAGATAGATATAGAATAGAAAATTTTTTGGGGATGATTACAATGAGGTGTCCTTCTTGCCAGCATAATGGAACAAAAGTGCTTGATTCCAGACCTGTACATAGCGGCCGGTCTATTCGCAGAAGACGGGAATGTGAAGATTGCAGCTATAGATTTACTACATTTGAAACGGTAGAACAAACACCGCTTATCATTGTTAAAAAGGGCGGAGAAAGAGAAGAATTCAGCCGCGAAAAGATTCTTAGAGGGCTTATTAAAGCTTGTGAAAAGAGACCTGTCCCCCTAGAAACGCTTGAGAATATAGTGGATAATATTGAAAAAGAACTGCGCAACAGCGGAGCGTCTGAGATTTCCAGTACTGCAGTTGGCGAACAGGTAATGGAACATCTTTCAAAAACTGATGAAGTAGCCTATGTAAGATTCGCCTCTGTTTATCGCCAATTTAAAGATATTAATGTTTTTATACAAGAATTAAAAGAACTGATTAACAAAGATGAGCGTTAAAGCTTCAGTTGAACAGCTATAACGCTCTTTTATCGTAATAGTGCAACTTTGGCTGACGGATAAACAAAACGTCAGCCACCTTTCTTTCACAGAAAGAGAATTTTATGTATATAAAGGGTGAAAACGATGACGGTACATTTTCAGGAAGTAGTGCCCGTTGATACTTATTCCGTCCAGAGCAAAAGCTTATTGAATGAAGTTGATCAAAACGTACTGACTTTGCTCTATCAGCCATTAATAGGCGCATTTGCGCACAGTTTGTATTTAACTTTGTGGTGCGAAGCTAAAATGAACCATAAATCAAAAAAGCATCAGCACCTCATGAACCTAACGCAATTTTCTTTAAAAGATATTTTATCAGGAAGAAAAAAACTCGAAGCGATCGGATTGTTAAAAACGCTGAAAAAAGATGGTGAGAGCTCCAGGGAATATATATATGAACTGCAGTTGCCGCTTTCTCCAAAAGCTTTTTTCACAGATGGGTTCCTTAGCATCTATTTATTCAACCGTCTTGGACAAACAAAATTTAATGAGATAAGAGAATCATTTTTAATTCCACAAACAGATTCATCCGGTTTCCATGACGTTACTGCTTCGTTTAGTGATGTTTTTACTTCTTTGCATCCTTCTGAAATGACATCAAAAAGTTATTCGGAAATTAATGAAAATGTTGTTTCCGAAAATGTATCCTTTTTAGAAAAAGGAGTGCAGGGTAAAGTTTCCTTAAATGAGACTGACTTTGATTTTGAAGCAATGGTTAATCAAATCTCGACTTTTGTAGTGCCTAAAGAAGTTTTAACACCAAAACTAAAAGAATCAATCTATAAGCTAGCTTATATCTATCAGCTTGAACCAATGGATATGAGCAGACAAATACAAAATGTATATTATTCTACGGGAGATATTAATGTTGAAAATCTGAGAAGAGAGATTCAAAAATGGTATCGTTTTGAACATGAAGAAGGTCTGCCTGTGTTAGCATTAAGAACACAGCCTGTTCACCTTAAAGCACTTCAAGGGATGGAACCAAAATCACAAGAAGAAGAGCTAATTAAATATTTTGAAGAAGTATCACCGTTTCGCTTATTAGAAGATTATAGCGGAACAACACCTTCTGAAGTTGATTTGAAGCTTGTTGCCTATTGTATGCTTGATCAAAACTTAACACCGGGTGTCACGAATGTTCTACTGGATTATGTTTTGTCTGGTAATGATATGAAACTCGCAAAGGGTCTCATAGAACGAATATCATCACATTGGGCGAGGAAAAAAGTACAGACGGTGCCAGAAGCAATGGCGCTTGCACGAGATGAAAAAAGAAAATCAAAAGAGTGGCAAGAAAAGAAGACATCGAAATCTAAGTTTTATAATGGAAATCAAAAGCCAAATGTGTCTGTTCCAGATTGGCTAAAGCCCGAAATAAATCCAGAAAAAGTAGATGAGAGCAGCTCTTCAAAAGAAGATGAAAATCGAAAATGGCTTGAAAGCTTGTTAAATAATTCGAAATAAGGGGGGATTAACGTGGAATCAATAAAGGAATCTGTTAAGCAAATGCCGGGATTTGAAAAATTTCAGGAAAAATACGAATTAATGAAACAACAAGTCCTTACAGATCCAAGAGTGATGCGTTTTTTAAGAGAAAACCCTGATATTTCAGATACCCATGCAGATAAATTGTTATCTAGTTTTTATACTTATAAAAATGAACAGCAGGCATGCAGCAATTGTCCTGGTTTAAATAGATGCCCTAACTTGATGCAAGGTTATAGATCTGAACTTACAAGAGTGAGACAAACTGTGGAATTACGATACAAACCTTGCGAACTGAAGATACATGATGAACATAAAAAGTCGATGGCCTTGCTTATAAAGAGTTATTTTATACCGAAAGAAATCCTGGGTGCTACATTCGACCGTCTTTATAAACATAGCATCGATGATACGAGACGAAACGCGATTTCTAAAGCATATGAGTTCGTACAGATGGCAGGGACCAGCCAGCCGGTAAAAGGCATCTACTTTTATGGAAAGTTTGGTGTAGGAAAAACCTATCTTCTTGGGGCAATCGCGAATGGACTTGCTGAAAAAGGTATTCATTCACTGATGGTTCATACACCGGAATTTTTAAGAGAGATGAAGCAATCTCTTTCTGATGGAAGTTTTGATACGAAGATGGAGCTCTTAAAAACAATTCCAGTACTGATGCTTGATGATATTGGCGCTGAGAACATGACGAACTGGGTTCGTGATGAGATTATTGGGGTGATCCTTCAGTATAGAATGATGGAGAAGCTTCCAACTCTTTATACATCAAATTGTGATTATGACATGCTGCAGCAGCATTTATCATACTCACAAAAAGGCGGCCTTGATGAAGTTAAAGCTCTAAGAATCATGGAACGTATTAAGCACTTAAGTTCTCCTGTTTTCATGGGCGGCAATAAAAATTTCAGAGAAGAATTCTAATAGACTTCTGTCCGTTGAGCGGGCAGAGGTCTTTTTTAAAGTCTGTTTTCGTAAACCATGTAGCTATGGTAGTTATTGATTTCCGCTCCAGGTGCTCGCTTTCCGCGGGGCGTGTGGTGAGCCTCCTAGCGCTTTGCGCCTTTAGGAGTCTCACCTGTCCCGCTGATCCCGCAGGAGTCTCGCACCTTGCGCTCCAGTTTTCTCTTAAAATTTTTTTTAAGCTGTTTTTCTTTTTCTTTTTATACAAAGCTGTCTCTTCTATTAAAATATGATAGGATAAGTACATAAGAAATTCGATTCGGAGGTTGCCGATGAGTATTGAATCAATTTTACAAAAAGCAATAGGCGGAGAACGTTTATCTGTGGAAGATGCCGTTAAACTATATGAAAGTGATGAAGTGGAGCGCATGGGAGAAGTTGCCGACCTCATTATGAAGAGGTGGCATCCAGAACCTGTCACTACTTTTGTGATCGGTCGCAATGTTAATTACACTAATTTTTGTGATACATATTGCAGATTTTGTGCATTTTATCGCCCCCCTGGAAGTGAAGAAGGGTATGTGCTTGATGATGAAGTGATTTTTCAAAAAATCCAGGAAACAGTTGATGTTGGCGGTACAGAAATTTTAATGCAAGGCGGAACGAACCCTAACCTTCCGTTTAACTATTATACTGATTTGTTGAGAGAGATTAAAAAACGTTTTGATATTACCATGCATTCTTTCTCACCTGCTGAAATTTGGAAGATGGTTGAAGTATCAGGATTATCACTAGAAGAAGTCCTTCGTGAATTAAAAGAAGCGGGTCTTGACTCACTTCCTGGCGGAGGTGCAGAGATCCTTGATGATCGTACGCGCAAAAAGATCAGCAGATTAAAAGGTTCATGGACAGAGTGGATTGAATGTATGAAAACGGCTAAAAAAGTTGGTTTGCATTCAACTGCTACGATGGTTATCGGATTTGGGGAAACTTTTGAAGAAAGAGCACTTCATTTACAAAGAGTCCGTGATGCTCAGGATGAAACGAATTGTTTCCTAGCTTTTATTTCATGGACTTTCCAGCCGGATAACACAAATATGAAAGCAGAGAAAACAACACCAAGAGAATATCTGAAGAACGTAGCCATCTCTCGAATTTTCTTGGATAACATACCAAATTTCCAATCCTCATGGGTAACAATGGGACCAGAAGTCGGTAAAAAGTCTCTTCATTACGGGTGCAACGATTTTGGAAGTACGATGATGGAGGAGAATGTTGTTTCTGCAGCCGGAACTACACATAAAGTAAATACAAACTTAACCCTGCGTCTTATTCGTGAAGCAGGAAAAATTCCTGCTCAGAGAAATACGAAATATGAAATTCTTCGTACTTTTCAAGATGAAGAAAATGCAGAAAAAGATTTTGTTATGCAAAACTAATTCAAAACACCTGACAGCATTTTAAAATGTGTCAGGTGTTTTTTTATTTCAGATACCGTTATGACATTTGTCACAGCGGTATTTTTTTATTGAGCTTATTCTTTAAGTGTGAAACCTAAGGAGGAATGAAGATGCCGCAGCTGCAAAGTGAGTATAAAGAAAAAGTAAAGGTGAAGAAGGAAAAAGAATTGCTAGGGACGCTGCTTTCAGTTATGGGTGTTGGCTTGTTTATCGTTTTGTCATGGGCAGCAGTTTACTTGCTTTATCTATCTAGATAGGAGGTTTTAAAGATGCATATTCATAAATACGAGAAAATCTGGCTTTGGTCAGGAGCAGTGTGTTTAACGATCTTTTTATTAATTGTAGGTGTTTCAGCCTATGCTATGGGCAACCAGCCTCCAAGTCACATGGAAACAATCGATCCTAAAAAAGCAGCATTAACTGCACCATTCGACAAACCTGCTCTGACGAAGATAGGGGACAACGAGTATGAGGCAGTTATGCTAGCTCAAGCTTTCACATTTACACCATCAAAAATGACTGTTCCGAAAGGTTCTACCGTTCATTTTAAAGTGACGAGTACAGATGTTGTTCACGGTTTTCAAATCCCTGCAACAAATGTAAACATGATGATAACACCTGGGTATGTGAGCAAAATTTCACATACGTTTGATAAACCTGGCAAATATCTTATTTTATGTAATGAATATTGTGGAGTTGGTCATCAGGTAATGGCGGTAACTTTGGAGGTGACGTCATGATTGATAAAAGAGATGCGCAGTTAAGTCTAGGTTTTTTAAGTGTAAGTTTTATGGCATTATTTATTGGTGCCATAGCAGGTCTGTTACAGACACTGGTTAGAAGCGGTACGATCGAGCTTCCGCTTTCTATCGGATATTATCAATTGTTAACCGCTCATGGTGTTTTATTAGCACTTATTTTTACAACTTTTTTTATTGTTGGTTTTTTATATGCAGGTATAAGCAAAACAATGGGAGCTCTTTATGATGTTCCGAGAAGAACTGGCTGGCTTGGATTTGCCATGATGACTTTCGGAACAATATTAGCAACCATATTTATTCTGCTGAACAAAGCAACTGTCCTTTATACGTTCTACGCTCCGCTTCAGGCATCACCATGGTTTTATGTAGCACTCGTTCATGTTGTAGTTGGCAGCTGGCTTTGCGCTTTCTCAATGTGGAATCAGTATTACATTTGGAAGAGAAGAACCAAAAACAAACTTTCTCCTCTTTTTAGCTACATGGCTGTTATGACGATGGCATTATGGTTCATCGCAACACTAGGTGTTGCAGCAACAGTAATTCTTCAATTCATTCCTTGGTCGATTGGCTGGGTAGATAAAATTGATATATTAATCAGCCGGACGCTGTTTTGGTATTTTGGGCACCCTCTCGTGTACTTCTGGCTGCTTCCAGCTTATATGTGCTGGTATGTCGTCATCCCTAAAATCATTGGAGGGAAAATATTCAGTGATGCTTTAGCAAGGCTTTCTTTCGTACTCTTTCTTTTATTCAGTATTCCAGTAGGCTTTCACCATCAGCTGTTAGAGCCAGGTATCTCGCATTCATGGAAGTTTTTCCAAGTAGTCCTTACGTTTATGGTAATAGTTCCTTCATTAATGACTGCATTTTCAATGTTTGCCGTATTTGAAACAGCAGGAAGAAAAAAAGGCGCAAAAGGTCTGTTTGGATGGTTTAAAGTTTTGCCTTGGAAAGATGTACGTTTTTTTGCACCGATGATGGGAATGCTGATTTTCGTTCCTGCAGGAGCGGGTGGAATCATTAACGCGAGTCATCAATTAAACCAAGTTATTCATAATACGTTATGGGTAACCGGACATTTTCATCTAACTGTTGCTTCAACAGTTGCTCTTACCTTTTTCGGAATCGCTTACTGGCTTGTTCCGTATCTAAGTGGACGAACTCTAACACCGCAAATGAATAGACTAGGAATCATTCAAACAATTTTGTGGACTGTAGGTATGGCTTTTATGTCAGGTGCAATGCATTTAGTCGGTCTATTTGGAGCACCTCGCAGAACAGCCTATACGACTTACTCAGACCATCCTCAAGCTCTGGATTGGGTTCCTTATCAAGCAGCAATGGCTATCGGAGGAACGATTCTTTTTATTGCCATCTTGCTTTTGATGTATATCATAGGGTATTTGGCTTTTAAAGCACCGAAAGGAGAAATGGATTTTCCTGTCGGAGAGGTGGAGGAGGAAGCTGCAGCTACTCCGGTAATTTTAGAAAATTGGAAGCTCTGGGTAGGTATATGTGCAGCGTTGATCTTAATAGCTTATACGATTCCGTTTTGGCATATGATAGAGCATGGACCCCCAGGATCACCTGGTTATAAATTTTGGTAGGAAAAAAGCTTGCAAACGTCTTCAAGTTTGCAAGCTTTTCTTTTTTTGTAATGAAAAATAAGTACAGTCTGTTTGATTAAAAAAAAGATCTAAACGATTACTATTTGTATGAATGGCTTTATATAAAACAGAAAGAACACTTTTATCCAATATACTGTATAAAAGACTTGGATTTTTTTTATCGTACACTGCACATTGGGAACCACTAGACTCTTTCATTAACATTATTTCCTTAAAGGTTTTAATGCCGGGAAAAGGAAAAGCCTCATGTAGAACCCAAACATCATCAGAGATAGCTAGAGATATAGCAGCATGAATAGAAGAAAGTGGATCCCTCACTTTATAATAAGGGGTTAGAATACGAGCAGTATCTTTTACATAAGGCAAGTAAACAGCAGGCTGATCATTTATCACAATAATTTCTTTGAAATAGGGCTTAAGTTCGTTAATTAAGCTGACGACAGCTGATTTATCCTCTTTTGATAAAGATTTAGAATCGCTTATTTCAGTTAGTATGACTGCGGCAGTCACTTTAATCCCTCCTTTTAAAAAAAGGATAAAACAAATTTTTAAATAAGGATGTATCAAAAATCACACATTGTTCATAGTTCGTGTGATTTAAATCACACTTATTTTTCTTGTTGTGGATTATAATGGGAATATGAGAAGCGGGGGAGGTTTGAATATGGGTGCCTGCACACAGCAACAAAATTTTTGTTCCTATCAAAATACAGATGTTTTTTCAAAAAACACTTTTCAATATTTAGAAAGCATTATGTATCCCAAGAAAGTGGGAGCGGATCAATTCTTATTTTTAGACAATGACACGGCAGACAAATTGTTTTATTTAAGGGAAGGCCAGATTAAAATTACGAAGGTGACTGAAGAAGGCAAAGAGCTGGTTCTTTACATTTTTCAAGAAGGTGATCTAATTGGTGAACTGGGTGTTTCTTCGGATTCACGGTATAACTATAGTGCAAAAGCGACAAGAGATTGTGATGTAGGTGTGATTCAGCAGCAGGATCTGGAAACAATTATCTGGCAGCATGGTGAAGTTGCTGTTGAATTTATGAAGTGGATGAGCAATATGCATGCTATCACCCGTTCTAAGTTTAGAGATCTCATGCTCTATGGAAAAAAAGGTGCATTATGCTCGACGTTAATCAGACTGGCTAATTCATATGGTAAAATGACTTCATCAGGTATTACTTTATCACAGCATTTTACGAATACTGATTTGGCAGAACTTATCGGGACATCACGCGAAACGGTTAACCGAATGTTAAGTCAGCTGAAAAAAGAAGGTGTTGTGACTTTTGAAGCTGGCGGGAATATTAAAATTACTGATTTAGCATATTTAAAAAATGCTTGCAGTTGTGAGGACTGTCCTTTAGAAATCTGCAGAATATAAAGTATTAACTAAGATCTCAAAACATTGGGATCTTTTTATTTTGAATTTATTTATTGAATTTTCCTTAAATTTAAAATTTTGTGTATAATATAAGAATATTTAGAATAAAGGGGGACAACTTGCAATGAAAATGAAACAAAAGTTGAAAACGGGGATTATAGGATTGTCCGCAGTATTATTAGCAGCTTGCGGAAGCACTGGCTCTGGATCTGATGCAGAAAAGCTAACGATAGGAACTGATGCAGCATATGCTCCTTTCGAATCTCTTGAAGGAGAGAAGATCGTTGGATTTGATGTTGATTTATTAGATGCTGTTATGAAAGAAGCGGGCTTTGATTATGAAATGAAGAACACAGGCTGGGAGCCGCTATTTATTGCTCTGAAAAATAAAGAAGTGGATGCAGGTATATCTGCAATTACCATTAATGATGATCGTAAGAAAACCTATGACTTCTCATCACCGTATTTCGAATCAATTAATATGATTCTTGCAAAAGATGGTACTTCGATTAAGAGCGCTAAAGATTTAGAAGGGAAAAAAGTAAGTGTTCAAAACGGAACAACTGGTCAGGAAGCTTTAGAAAAAATGTTTGGAAAGAGCGAAAATATTAAGAAGTTTGAGAATAACACGTTGGCTATTCAAGCCTTATTAAACGGAGAAGTTGAGGCAGTTGTTGCTGACAATGCCGTCGTTCAGGAATATGCAAAAAACAATCCTGATAAAAAGCTAGTTACAATTACTGATCAAGAAAATTTTGAAAGTGAATTCTACGGTATTATTTTTCCAAAAGATGGTGAGCATCAAGAAAAAATCAATAAAGCTTTGAAAAAAGTAATTGAAAATGGAAAATATGCTGAAATCTATAAAGAATGGTTTGGTGAAGAACCAAATGTAGATGCATTGAAACAATAAACTTTCTGGAGGTCTACATGGAATTTTCTTTTCAAATCATAAGCGAATACATGCCGCTGTTTTTAAAAGGTACTTGGATAACGATTCAGCTATCTTTGCTTGGCATACTTTTCGGAACTATTCTAGGTTTGTTTATAGGACTTGGGAAAATGGTAAAAAACCCGCTTATTAACCTTCCTTGTAACTGGTATATAAGTTTCTTCCGGGGAACGCCCTTGCTTGTGCAAATCTTACTGATCCATTCAGCGATGATGCCGCTTATAATGAAACCGCCTAATGTTTTTGTTTCGAGTGTATTAGCTTTATCATTAAATGCAGCGGCTTATATAGCTGAGATTTTCCGAGCTGGAATACAATCAATCGACAAAGGACAGATGGAAGCAGCAAGATCTTTAGGGATGAATCATGTACAAGCTATGAAACATGTTATTCTTCCCCAAGCTTCCAGAAGAATGATACCGCCTCTTGGAAATGAATTTATTGTATTGATAAAAGACTCTTCGCTTGTTTCAATCATTGCCACACCAGAATTAATGTATTATGCACGAGCGATGATGGGTCAGTATTACCGTCCTTGGGAACCATATATGACAGCAGCTTTCATGTATTTAATTCTTACTCTTGGGATGGCTTATATTCTCTCTAAAATTGAACGAAAATTTGTTTATGATTAAACAACTCGGTTTCCGGGTTGTTTTTTCCTTGTTTAACTAACATTTTTCAGAACCTAGTCCCATATATTGTATTACTGAGATTTTATATGGGGGGGACTTGCTTGATCACAATCGCTTTTTCACACCCGTCTGACGGAACCGCTGTCCTAAAAAAAATAATCCGGACGGCAGCCAAGATTAAAATTAACCCTTCCTTTGCCAAATTATCTGATGCTTCTTCAAAAATTCTTGAACTGCACATACATGAACATAAAGAATTCATTTTGGATGTGTTAACGGAATTTACAAGAAATAAGGTAGAAGATATTTGTTTAAAGGAAATGATCGAACATGCTTTTTTTTATAGTGACTCTGCTGAACAAAAAGAAATCTTCTCTATATCAAAGAGCATTATCTTAGGGGAGATTGAAGGAATCCCAGAAGTGAAAAATCTTCCAAGTTTAAGTGAAATCATACGAGAACAGTGGCAGTCTATCTTATCGGAAAAAAGAAACTTTCTAGAGTTTGAAGCTTTTTTAAAGTTTCGTCTTAAAGATTATTTAGCAACTTTGCTCAAGGTTGTTGAATGTGCAATTGATGAATATAAATTAGAGCTTGAGTATCAATCATTTATCGAACATTTGCGTACATGCTTATCAAAACAAAAATCTATTCTAAAAAATGATATCGTAATCCTCTTTGACCAAGAAAAAGTAATCCTTTTTGATGAAAGGCAAAATCAGTTAACAAAAACTGAACTTCAGCACTTGCACGATAGGGCATTGAAATTAACGAATGCAGTGAACTTGGATGAACGCCTCCTTGGACCTCTAATCGGATTAGCTCCTTCATCTGCCAGGATTTATGCATATGATTTGGATCATCCGCTTCTGCAGACGGTAAAAAATATTTTTCAAGAAAAGGTCACCATATTGCCAATTGAGAAGATGTCTTTAAAAGAAAACCCGTATCCATATAAAAAAAAGTCATAAACTGTCATTGTCCTCTTGCTTTTTGAAAAGCATCTGCATATAATAAGTTTATAATTTTATCATTTGATCTGTATTGATAAGGACATGAAGCAGCTTTTACGGTTTTTAGAGAGGGAAGTCACGGCTGAAAGCTTCCTAACACGAAAATTTGCTTTACCACCTTGGAACTTCAGCGGTGAATTAATATTTAGTAATCGCTGACGGCAGCAGTCCGTTATACTGTCCGAGTGCCGTAATTTATTTATATTTTACGGAACAAGGGTGGAACCACGAGATCATCACTCGTCCCTTCTATAGGGACGGGTGTTTTTTGTTTTATATAAATAAAAGGAGATGTTTTTATGTCGTCAATTTCAATTACATTCCCAGACGGATCAGTCAAGGAATTTCCAAAAGGAGTAACTTCAGAACAAGTTGCCGAAAGTATTAGCCCTAGTTTGAAGAAAAAAGCGGTAGCAGGGAAAGTAAACGGACAATTGTTTGACTTTTCACGCCAGATTGAAGAAGATGCATCGATTGAGATTGTCATGCAAGATTCGCAAGAAGGTCTTGAGATGACTAGACACTCAAACGCCCACTTGCTTGCTCAAGCGCTTAAGCGATTATATCCAGATGTGAAACTTGGAATCGGACCAGTCATCGATAATGGTTTTTATTATGATGTAGACATGGCTCATAATTTAACACCAGAAGACCTTCCTGTAATCGAAAAAGAAATGAAGAAAATCGTAAACGAAAATCTTCAAATCGTTCGAAAAGAAGTAACACGTGAAGAAGCTCTAGAAATCTACGAGAAATTAAATGATCATTTGAAACTTGAGCTAATCCGCGATCTTCCTGAAGGAGAAAAGATTACAATCTATGAGCAAGGTGAGTTCTTTGACCTTTGCCGCGGACCGCATGTTCCTTCAACTGGAAAGATCAAGGCTTATAAACTAATGAGCATCTCTGGAGCGTATTGGCGAGGAGATAGCGACAACCAAATGCTTCAGCGGATTTATGGTTCAGCATTCTTAAGCCAAAAAGATCTGGATGAGTATCTGCACTTTATTGAAGAAGCACAAAAGCGTGATCACCGTAAATTAGGAAAAGAATTAGAACTTTTCATGTTCTCAGAAGAAGCGCCTGGAATGCCTTTCTATCTTCCGAACGGTCAAACAATTCGTACAGAACTTGAAAATTTCTCGCGTGAACTTCAGCGTCAAGTTGATTATGATGAAGTGCGTACACCATTTATGATGAATCAGCGCCTTTGGGAGCAATCTGGGCACTGGGATCACTATCATGAAAACATGTATTTCTCTGAAGTAGATGATACAAAGTTCGCGATGAAGCCGATGAACTGCCCAGGCCACATGCTTATCTTTAAAAATAAGCTTCATTCATATAGAGATCTGCCAGTACGTATGGCTGAATTTGGCCAGGTTCATCGCCACGAATACAGCGGTGCATTAAACGGAATGATCCGTGTTCGTACTTTCTGCCAAGATGATGCACATATTTTTGTAACACCACAACAGATTGAAAGTGAAATTAAAAACGTATTTAAGTTAGTTGATAAAATTTACAGCACATTTGGCTTTGAATACTCTGTTGAACTTTCAACTCGTCCTGAAGATTCTATGGGTGATGATCGTTTATGGGAACAAGCTGAAGGCGCATTGAAGAATGTATTAGAAGATCTGGGTATGAACTATCACCTTAACGAAGGTGACGGCGCATTCTATGGTCCGAAAATCGACTTCCACATTAAAGATGCGCTTAAGAGAAGCCATCAGTGTGCAACAATTCAGCTCGATTTCCAGATGCCTGAAAAGTTCGACCTTACTTATGTAGATGAAAATAACCAAAAGGTTCGTCCTGTCGTTATTCACCGTGCGATCTATGGTTCGATCGACCGTTTCTTAGGAATCTTGGTTGAGCACTTTGCTGGCGCGTTCCCAACTTGGCTTGCACCAGTACAAGTAAAGCTGATTCCTGTATCCGATGTTCATAACGAGTATGCGTATAAGCTTCAAGATGACTTGAAAAAACATGCTGTTCGAGTGGAAATTGATACTAGAAACGAGAAGATGGGATATAAGATTCGTGAAGCTCAAATGAAAAAGATACCTTACATGCTCGTACTAGGCGATAAAGAAATCGAAGACAATACTGTAAACGTTCGTAAATATGGCGAGCAAAAATCAGAAACAGTTTCTTATGAAGATTTTAGAGATAAGATTCTAGCTCAAATTAACGAAAAAAGATAATTTTAAAAAGAAGCTGGCCCAAGAGATACCATTTTTTTGGCGTCAGCTTTTCTATTTTTGTTTAAGTGTTATAAATAGGAGGATTTTTTAGTGGAATTCATATTCGTATAAAGATCACCGGGCGAATATAAGGTACCGCCGGGTGAAACAGAGTGATTTTTGGGTGAAACTCGGCCGCGTTGGGGTGAAACGTGAGCTCGAATGGGTTAAACTGTTCTTGAACGGGGTGATGCTTTTTTTTCTTCACTCTCTAAAAAAACTCTTGCATTACTTTTCAAAACGAAGTAAAATTAATTTCGTTGCTTATTACATTCGTTGTTTGACACATTTCACGCCAATATGTTATAGTATGTAAGGTTAATAAAATAAGTTTGACGCTAAAAAGCAGAAGCACCCGCTTCTCACCTGGTTCGACGCCTCTATTGGCTGTTGATGGGTAGATGGAATTCAGGCATGTCATTAGTACATAGCCGGTTTACGTGTGGGTGAATTATGCGCCGACGCTTTTTTTATTTGCAGAAATAACAAGTCGGGTGTTTTTAACACTCACTGAAAAAATTTGGAGGTGACTTACTATTAGTAAGGACATGTCTGTCAATGAAGGCATTCGTGCTCGTGAGGTTCGCTTAATCGGTCCTGATGGAAGCCAGCTTGGCATTAAAACAAGACAGGAAGCTCTAGACCTTGCGGCAAACGCAAATCTTGACCTTGTACTCGTTGCTGCAACTGCTAAACCGCCAGTATGTCGTATTATGGACTACGGTAAGTTTAAATACGAGCAACAGCGTAAAGATCGTGAAGCACGAAAAAATCAAAAAGTCATTACGACTAAAGAAATTCGTCTTAGTCCAACAATTGAGGAAAACGACTTTAATACGAAGCTTAAAAATGCCCGTAAGTTCCTTGAAAAAGGCGATAAAGTAAAAGCAAGTATTCGTTTCCGTGGACGTGCAATCACTCATTCTCAAATCGGAAAAACGGTATTGGAGAAATTAGCGAAAGAATGTGAAGATCTTTCTACGGTGGAAACTCACCCGAAAATGGAAGGTCGAAGCATGTTTCTTATCCTAGCACCTAAAGCCGAAAAATAATTTTTACCAGGGAGGTAACCATTATGCCTAAAATGAAAACTCATAAAGGTGCTGCAAAGCGCTTTAGAAAAACTGGATCAGGTAAATTAAAGCGTGCGAGCGCTTATACAAGTCACTTGTTTGCTAACAAGTCTACTAAAGCTAAGCGTAAGCTACGCAAAGCGAAACTTGTTAACAGTGGTGACTACAAGCGTATCCGCACATTGTTAACTTACAAAAAACGTTAATCATACGATAAGTTGATTTAAAAATAGGAGGTTTTTAATATGCCAAGAGTAAAAGGTGGCTATGTAACACGTCGTCGTCGTAAAAAAGTTCTTAAGCTAGCTAAAGGCTATTTCGGATCCAAACATAAATTATTTAAAGTAGCTCAACAACAAGTATTCAAATCTTTAATGTACGCTTACCGTGACCGTCGTCAAAAGAAGCGTGACTTCCGTAAGCTTTGGATTACTCGTATCAACGCTGCTGCACGTACAAACGGTCTTTCTTACAGCCGTTTAATGCACGGTCTAAAACTTGCGGGAATCGACATCAACCGTAAGATGCTTTCTGAAATCGCAATTACTGACGAAAAAGCTTTCGCAGAATTGGCTTCAAAAGCAAAAGACAGCCTAAAAGCTTAAATTTTACTAAAAGAAAAGATCATTTCCTCAATTGATGGAGATGATCTTTTTTACATTTTGAAAGGAAAAGGGAAAAGGTGTTTATTTTATATTTGATCATAATGAATACAGTTGCTTACTTGGTCATGAAAAAAGACAAATTTTATGCACAAGAAGGTAATTGGCGTACGCCTGAATCAAGACTATGGCTGCTTGCTATTGCTGGAGGAGCTCCAGGTATGTGGCTTGCGATGAAGAAATTCCGCCATAAAACGAAGCATTCGTCATTTCGTAACGGTTTACCGATCTTAAGTATTTTTATTACAGTTATTGCAGGATGGTTTTTGTAGAATATTAATCCTGCTGCAAATATCGTTTGTCTTTTAAGAACAGACGCCAGAAAACATAGAAACCTGGTGTTAATATGGCGAGACCTACTATATACATAATCATTAATGAGTAGAAAGTTTCTGTTGCAGTAAAAGCTTCATAGATGGTTAGATCGGGATAGACGATATATGGCAGATGTGCCATTCCATATCCGACGCTTGCCAATCCATATTGTAAAACTGTTGCGAGCAGTGTAAATCTTGGCCGTCCAATTCCTGGGCGGTTTTGTTTTGGCCACCAAAGAGAAGCGTATGCTATGCAGAATGCAATTAATGATAGAATGAACCATATTTTTTGATCCATTAGGTTATCAACAAGCCATCCAGCTTCTGGTGCCATAAATAAAAGTGTGAATAGAGCGGATAACAGTGTTAGCGGTCCAAGAAGTATCGCATTTCCGCGATATAGCCGGTAGGCATCTTCTCTATTGGATACACGCGAATAGTCAGCTAAAAAAAGAGAAGATAAGTACAGCTCAGAAGTCAGTCCGAATAGCACGTATAGATATAAAGTAGGACTGGAAAAAAGCTTCCCTAATAATAGGCTTTGAATCTCTCCATCAACACTGATAAATCCTCCCTGTGAAATAGGGAGTACGGCGATCAGCAGGGATGGGATTAATAGTCCTGAAATTCCTGAAATAAAAAACATCGTCTTCCGGTAGCCTTGCACAGAATAGGAAAATACCATAAAAGCACTTCGGATAGCCAGAAAAAATAGGATCAGCGATACTGGGACAAGCATTACTGTTCCAAGCGTATAGGCACCTTTCGGAAAGAAACCTACGAACGCTACAACTAAAAGGACAAGGAAAGTATTCGTTATCTCCCAGGTCGGCGAAAGAAAACGATTTGCGATCTTTCCTGCCATTGTTTTGTGATTGTTATAAACCATCGCCCAAAATCCTGCGCCGAAATCAATCGAGCCAAAAATACTGTAGACAAATATGAAGCTCCACATGATGAGTATCGCAAGTACCTCTTCACTCATACCATTCCCCTCCTTCCTATCCGTATAGTTTATCCATATCTTTAGACACTGGATTGCGTTTGAAATAAGCAGTCAATATTAAAATCGTCAAAACACTCAATAGAGCATACAAAAGTAAAAACAAGAGGAAAAGCATTCCAAGATTTTCATTCCTCGTGGCTGCTTCTGCAGTTGTTTGAACTCTGTAAATGGTCCATGGCTGTCTGCCGCTGCAGCTGAATACCCAGCCAAATTCAATGCACAGCATGGAAAGCGGACCGGATAAGACGAGCGACCAAAGCAGCCATTTTGGAAAAGGTTTGCCCCTTTTCTTAATAAAGAACCACCAATACAACAATGCGATGCCTGCAAGTCCTAATAAAAGTGTTCCGATACCCACCATTAAGTTAAACAAAGTATGCACGTAAAAAGGAGGCCATGTTTCCCGCGGGAATTCATACAATCCTTTTACTTCAGTATCAAACTTGCCTGCTGCAAGCCAGCTCAATGCCCAGGGAATTTCGATGCCGTATTTTACTTCCTCTGTCTTCGGATCGGTGAAGCCGCCTATCGCAAGCGGTGCATATCGCTGGGTTTCAAACAAACCTTCTGCAGCTGCTAATTTCTCTGGAGAATGCTGATGAAGGATCTGTGCTGAGTGATGCCCTGATAATGTGGATATGAAACTCATCGTAAAAGCAACTGCAAGGGACATGAACAATCCTTTAAGGTGATAAGCTCGTTCCCGGTCAGAACGCTTTTTCATTAGTTTGAATGCAGCTACTGATGCTACTGCAAAAGCACCTGTCATATAAGCAGTAATCGCTACATGGAAGGCAGAAGATACGAAACTTGGGTTAAAGAATGCGTCCCATGGGTGAACATCATAGATCGTACCATCTGACTTTATCTTAAAACCGTCAGGCGTGTTCATCCATGTATTTACCGCTGTAATAAGAATAGCTGAAGCAACAGCTCCAAAGGCAACAAAGAAAACAGAGATCAGGCGGAAGTACTTTGGAAGTCTGTCAGCGGCATACACATAGATAGACATGAAAAGAGCTTCTAAGAAAAAAGCAAAGATTTCAATCTGAAAAGGCAGTGAGATTACTTTACCTACGATTTCCATGAATCCAGGCCAAAGTAGCGAAAGCTGAACACCTACTATAGTTCCAGAGGGAATAGCAACACCTAGTAATACAGCAAACGCCTTAGTCCAGCGCTTTGCCATGATGGCATAATCATTGTCCCCTTTTACTTGATGAATGATTTCTGCGATAACAATCATTAAGGGAAGACCAACACCGAGGGTAGCAAAAATGATATGAAAACCCAGTGATGTGCCAAAAAACGCTCTCGCGAGTACTACTGTGTCCATGCCGAATCCTCCTAAAAAATAAAACTATGTAAACAAACAATCTATGTTTAAGGTGTCATAAAGCATATAGGTTTATTCACGCGATAAAATTGTCATATAGTGCTCGTCTGCTGTCATATGTTGACTTAAAGGGGAGGTGCGGCGTGTTAGAGAATACTAGTGTTTACATGGAAGTCCTTAAGTTCAGCGGAATTTTTGCCCCTTTGCTCTTTATACTTCTGCAAGCGTTCAGGCAATTTTTTTTCTTGCCAGTTGGTTTGATCTGTCTTACAGGAGGAATTTTATTTGGTGCAGTAGCAGGCACTTTTTATTCTGTCATCGGCATTACCCTGTCGAGTGTACTCTTTTATTTTGGGATGAAAAGTATGCCAAAGCTTATGAAAAAAGTAAAAAGACTGCAAAGAAAATGGATTGGAAAAAGAATGCCTTTTTCAGTAGGTCAGATAGCCATCTTAAAGATGATTCCATTCATGCATTTTCACCTGTTAAGTCTTTGTTTGATCGAAGTTTCGTCAAATTTTAAAGAATATACAAAGGCAAGCATCATCTCAAACATTCCTATAGCCATTTTTTATTCATCGTTCGGATCTATTATGCTCTCATTGTCTCTTTTAACTTCAGCCATACTGCTTATTGTGCTTTCAGTCCTGTTTTATTTGCTAAGACGGAAAGAATGGGTCATAAAATGGAGTGAGTTTTTTGAGGAAACAGAAAAAGCAGAAAAGAGACGCATGCCTGCTTAAGGCATGCTTTTTTATTTATAGAAAGAAGTAAATAAAATGTTGAAAAATTTGTCATAATTTGCTAGGTTAAATAGGAGAATTTAAAAATATTTTATCTCTTGAACCAGTTTAAAAATGGAGGGATAACTTTTGATTTTATCAGGTTTAGAAATAAAAAAGAATATAGGCAAAGATATAGTAATTACTCCCTTTGATGAAAAACAATTGAATCCAAATAGTTATAATTTGAGATTAGGAAAAGAGCTATTATTATATGAAGTAGAAATTCTAGACATGAAGAAAAAAAATAAGACCAAGCTAATAACTATCCCAGAAGAAGGGCTGATTCTACAACCTGGTAAACTTTATTTAGGCAGAACTCTAGAGTACACAGAAACTAATAATTATATCCCCACTATAGAAGGTAGATCATCGATAGGGAGATTAGGTCTCACAATTCATTTTTCCTCTCCGTATGGAAATATTGGTTTTAAGGGCTATTGGACTTTAGAAATATCATGTGTACAGCCAATACGGATATACGAAGGTGTGAATATTTGTCAGATATACTACCATACAATTAAAGGAGATTTTGAAAATTACAGTGGCTTAAAGTATCAAAATAATAAAGGAGTTCAACCCAGTTATTTATATAAAGAATTTTAATGGGGGATTAATTATGTCAGTTGTACCTTTTATTACTGATGGAAAACATCAAAGCATAGTCACAAGACAAGAAGAATTTTCTTTAGAAGATTTAAAAGTATTAATGACCAATTTGGATACAAACCAACTAAATGAACCTCATGAAGCAAATACATCATATGATCTTAGGGTGGGAAAGGAGTACTTGGATCATAACGAGCCAAGACAAATGCGTTTAGCAGAAGGACAAGTAATAACTTTAAATCCTGGAGCAGCAGTAATTATTGAAACAGAGGAATATGTTCACTTCCCAAGATATAGATTTGGACAGATACTACCCAAAGTGGGTTTGCTCAGGGTAGGAATTTCAAATACAACCTCTAAAATAGATCCGGGTTATAGAGGTAAACTTTTAATAACAGTATTTAATCTTGGAAAACGAACTGTGAAGCTAAAAAAGGGTCAAAAATTCTGCAGTTTAATTATACATAACGTATTACGTGACGGAGTGCATGTATATGATAAAGAGCCTAAACAACTAGAAAGTAATCCGAGAGAAAATAAGAGGGAAAAATTCAAAAACATTGTAACTGGCCCATATTGGGGGTTTATTAGTTTTTTAATAAGCTTATTAGTGACAATAAGTATAGCAATTATATCAATTATAAAAGACTGAAAAAAAGATGCTGGGATTCCGGTATCTTTTTTTGTTATAAAATTTATCATCAAATCTAGATTACTTTGTTATAATATTTCTGTTAAGGAGGTCTTAATTTTGAATTTCGAACAACTTTTTTTAATGCAGCAACAACTGAATGAAAGAATTGTGAATAAATATAATCTACATGATAAAGAATTGTATGAAGAACACCTATTTGCTTTGATTGTGGAATTAGGTGAACTGGCAAATGAAACAAGGTGTTTTAAATATTGGAGTATTAAACCACCTTCCCCTCGTAATGTAATTTTAGAAGAGTATGTTGACGGTTTTCATTTTATATTATCTCTAGGATTAGATTTAAATATAAATAAAAATGAGATTTCCTTTATTGAAAGTACTAACTCTGAAAAAACAGTAATAGAACAATTTCTTTCTTTATATAAAATAATTAGTCAATTACAAGTGAATAAAAGTAAAAATGTCTATCTGTTATTATTATCAAATTATTTAGATTTAGGGTATATGCTTGGGTTTACAAATGATGATATTGTAACAGCCTACTTTGATAAAAACGCCGTAAACCATGAGCGTCAAGATACAGGATATTAATAAAAAACAAAACCCGGAAAAAACCGGGTTTTATTTTAAGCCGTTAGATAAAGTTGTTAAGATTTCTTCCTTCTTTTGTTCGTCTGAATTTTTCCAGATTACTTCGAAAAGGACACCTAGACCAGGAAGCATTTTTTCTTCTCCGCTCTCAATGGCATCAACGATCGTATCTTGCAATTGTTCTTTATTGTTGCCAGTAACGTTATGCAATACAGCTTTTCTCAAATCAAGATTCATGGATAAGCACCTCTATTAATATTTTTCTTTTTTTATTGTGCACGTTCTGATCTTGTTTTATGAAAAAATTAATAAATTTTTATGATTTAAAGGAGTACTTATTATGAAACACATCGAATCCGAATCCAACGCTTCGTTAAAGCAATGGAAAAAACTGCATTCAAGAAAAGAAAGAGAAAAAACAGGTACTTTCCTGCTGGAAGGTCCACATCTTATTGAAGAAGCAATTTCTTCTGGTGCAAAGCTTCAACATGTCATTATTGAAGAGAACTTTAAGATTAAAGAGGAATGGCTCAAAAATAAATTCACGTTATGGTCTGTCCCTGCAAAACTAATGAAACAGCTTTCTGAAACAGAAAAACCACAAGGTATTATTGCTGTATGCGAAATGACGGAACAGCCCGAAGAACGAATTAAACGAAATAGACGCTATTTGCTGATTGATGGTGTTCAAGATCCAGGAAACTTAGGAACAATTATACGTACGGCAGACAGTGCAGGAATTGATGGGGTTTTCTTAGGAGAAGGTACAGCAGATCTTTATAATGGCAAGACCGTTCGTTCTACTCAAGGATCGCTATTCCATTTGCCGATTATAAAAGCTGATCTAAAAGAAATAATAACTGAATGTAAAGCTGAAGATGTTCCTGTGATTTCAACATCCCTGCAAGAGGCAGTTGATATGAGAGAGCTGCCAGATATGAACGGATTCGCATTGATAATGGGAAATGAAGGATCAGGTGTACAAGCGATGTTTCAAGAACAATCCTCGATTAACGTCAAGATACCAATCTTTGGTCAAGCAGAATCCCTTAACGTTTCCGTCGCGACGGGCATTCTTCTTTATGAGCTTCAGCGCAAACGATGATGTTTTCTTGTTTTTATACTGAGATCGTTGCAATTCTTGATTTTGTTCATATATAATGTAAAAAGACGAATATGAATAGATTAAAAAACACAGATGGAGAAGAGTAGATAATCATTCCGCCAAAAAGGGAGGAAATGTCCTGGACTGTAAGCATTTCTTTGGTAGGTATTATTGAATTCACTCCTGAGTTGCCACCTGAACATTAAAAAGTAGGGCTGGCCGGTGAAGAGCCGTTATTAAAATGAAGTGAACAGTGTATTTTCATTGTTAAATTGGGTGGTACCGCGAACTCCTCGTCCCTTATTGGATGAGGAGTTTTTATATTTTTAAGGAGGGGTTGTACTTGAAAGACCGTTTAGAAGCACTAAAAGTAGAAGCGATCGAAAAAATCAATGAAAGTCATGATTTGAAAGATCTTCAAGCTGTTAAGGTAGCTTACCTAGGAAAAAAAGGACCCATTACTGAAGTTTTAAAGGGAATGGGGAAGTTGTCGGCAGAAGAAAGACCTGTGATCGGTGCTTATGCGAATGAAGTGCGTGACAGCATTCAGCTTGAACTAGAAAAAAAGCAGACAGAATTAGAAAATGCTGCGATTACTGAGAAGCTAGCGAAGGAAACAATTGATGTTTCTTTGCCTGGAAGACCTGTAAAACAAGGAAATGCGCATCCGCTTACAGCTGTTGTAACTGAAATTGAGGACTTGTTCCTAAGCATGGGCTTTACGATTGCAGAAGGGCCAGAAGTGGAGACTGACTATTATAATTTCGAAGCTCTAAATTTGCCTAAAGGCCATCCGGCTCGCGACATGCAAGATTCTTTCTTTATCACAGAAGACATCTTACTTAGAACACAGACTTCACCGGTTCAAGCTCGTACGATGGAAAAGCATGAAGGGCAAGGTCCTGTGAAAATCATCTCTCCAGGAAAGGTTTACCGAAGAGATAACGATGACGCAACACATTCTCATCAGTTCATGCAGATTGAAGGACTTGTTGTTGACCAGAACGTGCGTTTAAGTGACTTAAAGGGTGTTCTTGAAACGTTCGCTAAGAAAATGTTTGGTGAAGACCGCAAAATTCGTTTGCGACCTAGCTTTTTCCCGTTTACAGAACCGTCTGTTGAAATGGATATTTCTTGTTTTAAATGCAGCGGGAAAGGATGTTCAATCTGTAAACAGACAGGCTGGATTGAAATTTTAGGAGCAGGTATGGTTCATCCGAACGTTCTGGAGATGGCTGGTTTTGATTCTAAGAAGTACACAGGCTTTGCATTTGGTATGGGGCCTGAGCGAATCGCAATGCTTAAATACGGCATAGATGATATCCGCCATTTTTATGCGAATGATATCCGGTTCTTAAAACAATTCAAAAATGCATAATTAGGGAGGGGAAATTTGATGCTAATTTCTTATAACTGGCTAAAAGAGTATGTAAATGTAGAAATCAGTCCGTCTGAGCTAGCGGATAAAATAACGAAGAGCGGTATCGAAGTTGAAATGGTTGAATCCTTGAATAAAGGGATCAGCGGAGTTGTTGTCGGGTATGTAAAAGAGTGTATACAACATCCAAACGCAGATAAGCTGAGAGTCTGTAAAGTTGATATCGGGCAAGGGGAAGTTTCTCAGATCGTTTGCGGCGCACCGAATGTTGCAGAAGGACAAAAGGTAGCAGTGGCAGTTCCTGGAGCAGTTCTGCCTGGGAACTTCAAAATAAAAAAAGCAAAGCTTCGCGGCGAGGAATCTCTTGGAATGATTTGTTCCCTGCAGGAGCTTGGAGTTGACACAAAGCTTGTTCCGAAAGAATATTCTTCAGGAATCTTTGTGATGCCGTCTGATGCAGAGCCAGGAAGCGACGCATTGGAATATTTAAACTTGAATGACCATGTGTTGGAGCTTGGGCTTACGCCAAACCGCGCAGATTGCCTTAACGTTTTAGGTGTTGCTTATGAAGTAGCAGCTATTTTAGAGCAAGATGCTAAACTTCCAGATACATCGATCACGGCATCCGAAGAAAAAGCTGAAGATTTTATCTCTGTTAGCATTGAATCTTTAGAAGACAATCCTTATTATGGGGCGATGATCATTCGTGATGTTAAAATCGGACCATCACCATTATGGATGCAAAATCGTTTAATGGCTTCAGGTATTCGTCCGATCAATAACATTGTTGATATAACAAACTATGTTCTTCTTGAATATGGACAGCCGCTTCACGCATTTGACTACAACCGTCTCGGTTCAAAAGAGATTGTTGTTCGCCGTGCTGCAGAAGGGGAGCAAATTCAGACACTTGATGATCAGAATCGCTCGTTGAAAGACACCCACTTGGTAATTACAAATGGCAAAGAGCCGATTGCAGTTGCAGGTGTTATGGGTGGAGCAACAAGTGAAGTTCAGAATGACACAACAAACGTGCTCCTAGAAGCAGCATATTTCGCTTCAAGCCGTGTGAGAGCAGCTTCAAAAGATCTCGGCTTGCGAAGTGAAGCAAGTTCGAGGTATGAAAAAGGAATCGACCGCAACCGTGTTTATGCGGCAGCGAAAAGAGCGGCAGGGTTAATGGCTGAATTAGCTGGCGGTAAAGTAGCAGATGGAATTGTAGAAGCTGGAAAACGCGAAGTGAATATGTATTCTGTAAAAATGGATGTTTCTAGAATGAATAATCTGCTTGGAACGACTATCACATCCGAACAAACTGCAGCTATCTTTGATCGCTTAGGTTTTTCATATAAAGAGTCAAACGGAATATTTGAAGTTGTTGTTCCTACTAGAAGACCTGATATTACGATTGAGGCTGATTTAATTGAAGAAGTTGGGCGGATTTATGGGTACGATCGCATCCCTACGACTTACCTTTTATCAGAGGCACGTCCTGGAGGCTTAACAGCAAGTCAGGCTAAGCGACGTGAGATTCGTAAATATTTAGAAGGTGCTGGTCTTTATCAGGCAGTAACTTACGCACTGACAACACCAGAAAAATCTACGCATTTTTCATACACGGAAGATGCTGTATACCCGATCTCAGTTGCTCATCCGATGAGTGAAGAGCGCAGTACTTTGCGCATGAGTTTATTGCCTCAGCTTCTGGAAGTACTTCAATATAACCAGAATCGCTCTATGGAAGACTTGGCGGTTTATGAAATGGGGTCCGTTTTCATTAATCGCCAGGAAGTTTTAAACGACCTTCCTGAAGAATACGTGTTTGTTTCAGGAGCTGTAACAGGTGTATTTAACGAACACTTGTGGCAAGGTGAAAGAAAAACAGTAGACTTCTATGTGTTAAAAGGAATCTTAGAAGGACTAATGAGTGAATTGAATCTTTCTGAACGCATTACGTATGAGTCTGGTGAAATTGAAAACATGCACCCGGGAAGAACAGCCGTTGTAAAATTAGATGGTATTCCAGTTGGGCTTGTAGGTCAGCTTCACCCAGCACTGCAAAAAGAGATGGATCTAAAAGACACTTACGTTTTCGAGCTGAACGCAACGAGTCTGATCGAAGCAGAAACAGATCAAATGGTCTATCAGACATTGCCGCGTTATCCTTCAATCACTCGTGACATCGCACTAGTAGTTGATCAAGACTTGCCTGCTGGCGATCTGTTCACAGTGATTCAAGCTGCTGGCGGTGAGCTGCTGAAAGAAGTGAATCTGTTCGATCTGTATCAAGGAGAGAAGATGGAAGAAGGAAAGAAATCACTTGCTTTCTCTTTAAAATATTTTGATCCAGAGCGTACACTGACTGACGAAGAAGTTGTAACAGCACACAATCGCGTTTTAAAAAGTTTAGAAGAACACTTTGGAGCGCAGTTAAGAAAATAAAGGTAAATAGAAACTGGCTTGCTTTCATGCAAGCCAGTTTTTATTTGATTTTAGCATGTATTTTAGGCTTTTACGGTACGTGTTCTTTAATCTGTTACACATTCGCCCCGTATTTTGGACTTACACCCGAACAAGTACATGTTTCACCCCAATTCAGGCAGTTTCACCCGATTGTCTCCAAGTTTCACCTAATGTCCCTAGACGACCGCCCCAGACGTATAATTTTTAAGGCTTCATAGCCACACATTCTATAACGTATTACGTTAAAACCAGTATTTCGGCTTAAAAATGCAGTTCATGAACGCTTTTTTTTCAACAGGTTCAAAGCCTTTTGAGTGTTAGCGAAATGTTTCTTTGTTGCTGTATCAAAAACGGATTCTCCGAACTGTTCTGCTAGTTCAGCCGCTTTCACATCAACGTGAGGTCCGGCGCCTTTTGGAATAACAGTGTTAAAACGTGCTCCGAGTTTATCCATCTCCTTTAAAAAACTGTATCTAGCTAATATTGAGGCAGCAGCTACTGCGAGATGGATTGATTCACCTTTTGTAGCAAAATAGATGCCCTCTTTTAAAAGGTTTTTCTCTTTCGTTAAGTAATTAAAATAAACGCCTGGTTCGCAAAACTGATCTACTAATATCCCATCGATCTCTGCGCCTTCTATTTTAGCTTTCACATTTTGAAGAGCGCGATTATGCAAGATCGCTTTTATTTTTCCTTGAGTCATCCCTTTTTGCTGAAGCTCATTATATTTTTCATTATTAAGTACAAGGAGGGAGTAGGGTACAGTGTGAATAAGTTCTTTCGCAATCTGAACGATCTGTTTATCGTTTAAATGCTTGGAATCCTTGACCCCAAGTTCCCTTACCAGTTCAAGCTGGTCTCGTGATACATATACTGCTGCAACTGTCATCGGTCCGAAATAATCACCTGTGCCAACCTCATCGCTTCCGATCATCGATAATTCTGCAGCATTTTGAGGCGGTGCATAACGATGAGGCGGTTTAGTTGTTTTGCTTTTTACTTTAGATGGTGAGGCTTGACCTGAAAATTTTTGAGAAGCTTCTTCTGCTCCTTTACCTTGAAACAGTACTTTTCCCGAATTGTAAGCTGTTACTGTACAATCTGGAAGTTTTGCAGAAAAGACAGCACCAGGCGGAGTTTTATCCTGGACGGCATGAGCCAGTTCTTTTTTCATTGTTAAGATTTCGGTATTCGTCATTTTTTTTACAACATGACCCATATTATTGCCCCCTAAAATTATTCAATTTCCAAATATATCAAAATTTCTCTAGAAATGAACAGAAATATTTTCAACTATGTAAGATATTTGATAAGATGTAGATTAGAGTATTCATCTAATGATTGATCCTTTTATTGATAAGGAGGTTTTTTCGTGGCGGAAGACAAAAATAAAAACCGTACGACGGTCGAGATTTATGGACAGCGTTATGTAATTGCAGGGACCGAACCTTCCAGCCACATTCATTTAGTAGCTGATAAAGTAGATTTGAAAATGAGAGAAATTCAGTCTCATAATCGGTTTCTCGATTCGAAACAACTCGCTGTACTGACAGCGGTAAATACAATGAGTGAATATTTAAAGATTAAAGAAGAGCTGAAAAAATTGCAACAAAGAATTGGAAAAGAGGAAAGTTAACATGCTGGATTTAATTCTGTTTATTGTATTATTGGGTGGCTTTTTGATCGGGTTAAAACGCGGGTTTATTATGCAGCTCGTACACTTGATCGGATTTATCGCAGCTTACATCGTTGCTTATCTGTATTATGATGATCTTGCCCCAAAGCTTGAGCTATGGATCCCATATCCGTCTTCTAATGATGGTTCTGCCTCATTATTGCTTAATAGCATCTCACTCGAGCAGGCCTATTACAATGCGATCGCTTTTGCTATTTTGTTCTTTGCAACAAAAATCATTCTGCAGATATTAGGCTCTATGCTGGATTTTCTTGCACATTTACCGATTTTGCATACTGCAAACAGATGGCTTGGCGGACTGTTAGGCTTTGTAGAAGTTTATCTAATCTTATTTATTTTGCTGTATATCGCAACATTAGTGCCTATCGAATCATTTCAGGCGCATTATGATAATTCATGGATTGCACAGGGAATGGTCAAAAACACCCCCGTATTTTCTGAGTCAGTTAAGGAAATGTGGATGAAACATATGGCGTAAAACTTCTCCCTCCTTGGAGAAGTTTTTTTATTAAATGACTGTTTCGTATATATTGTAGCTCTTTGACAGTTGTTGATTTCCGCTTCAGGTTGCTCGCTTTCCATGGGGTGTACTGTGAGCCTCCTGCCGCTTTGCGCCATTAGGAGTCTCGCATCTTACGCTTCAATCATCTTGTCATTGAAGGAAATGAAAAATTCCAAAAACAACAACAATCTGTTAGAAGAGAGCCTATTAAAATAAATCGAGATCGAAAGAAAGGGAGTACATTATGGCTAATAAAAAAGAAATTGTACGTGCGTTAGAACAAATTGCTCTTTATCTCGAAATTCTAGGAGAAAATTCCTTCAAAGTTTCCGCTTACCGAAAAGCCGCAAATGCTCTAGAAGGTGATGAGCGAACGATGGATCAAATAGAAGATGTTTCGAAAATAAAAGGCATTGGCAAAGGAACCGCTGCAGTTATTATCGAAATGATGGATAAAGGTGAATCAGAGCTGCTTATTGAACTTCAGGAAAAAGTACCCTCTGAACTTATTACATTATTACAAGTTCCTAACCTGGGAGGAAAAAAGATTGCGAAACTTTACTCAGAACTGGGCGTAACAAATATTGAAACGCTAAAAGAAGCGTGTTCTGCCGGTAAAGTAAGAGAAATTGCGGGATTTGGAGCAAAGACAGAAGAGAAGATCCTTGCTTCATTAGACGATATTGGAAAGAGACCTGAAAGGCTGCCGATCGCTTATATGCTCCCAATAGCTGAAAATATTGAGGCACAGCTTGAAAAGATGCAATATATTGAAAAATTTTCAAGAGCAGGCAGTCTAAGAAGGTACAGGGAAACGATTAAAGATCTTGATTTTATTATATCTTCGGAAAATCCTGGAAAAGTGAAAGAACAGCTACTAAACTTGCAGGGAGTTACAGATGTAATTGCAAGCGGTGATACGAAGGTTTCCGTCGTATTAGGAGAGAAAATGGCTGTTTCAGTAGATTTTAGAATTGTTGAACCCGAGCAATTCGCAACGACACTGCATCATTTTACAGGTTCAATGGAACATAACGTTAAAATGCGGCAGCTCGCTAAAAGCAGAGGAGAAAAGATTAGTGAATACGGTGTTGAGATTACAGAGACTGGTGAAGTTCGAACGTTTAAAACCGAAGAAGAATTTTACACGTATTTCGGGCTAAATTGGATACCGCCAGAAGCGAGAGAAACTGGTGAAGAAATCGAACTTCTGATGAAAGATTATGAGTTTGTTAACTTATCGGATATTAAAGGAGACCTGCATCTGCATTCTACTTGGAGTGACGGCGCATTCTCGATAGAGGAGATGGCTGAAGAAGCAAGGAACCTTGGATATGAGTTTATGGCTATTACAGATCATTCCCAGTATCTGCGGGTGGCAAACGGACTTACTCCAGAGAGGATCCGCATGCAGCGGAAAGAGATTGATAAACTGAACGAAAAATATAAGGACTTCAAAATATTTGCTGGCATTGAAATGGATATATTACCAGATGGTACACTAGACTATGATGATGATCTTCTCGATGAGTTGGATTTTGTTATTGCGAGTATCCATTCTGCTTTTTCACAAGACCAGAGCAAGATCATGAAACGTTTAAAAACAGCGCTCGATCACAAAAAGGTAGATTTAATTGCTCATCCGACTGGGCGCCTGATCGGCCGAAGAACAGGCTACGATGTTGATGTGGATATGCTGCTTCAGCTCGCATATGAAACAGATACCGCAATCGAATTAAATGCTAACCCAAACAGACTGGATTTATCACCAGACTGGCTTAGAAAAGCACAGGAGCTCGGTGTGAAGATTGCAATTAATACGGATGCGCATTATAAAGAAACGATGAAACATATGGAGATTGGGGCTGCGGTAGCACGAAAAGGTTTTATTAAAAAGAGTTCTGTAATAAATACGATGACTTTAAAAGAATTTGAAACCTATTTAAACCGTAAAAAATAGCTCTATATCCTCGGATCAGGAGGAAGTTTAACATGCAAGAAAAAATGTTGCGAGTTTTAGAATTAAAAAAAGTAATTGAAAGATTAAAAAAGCATGCAAGCTGTTCATTAGGAATAAATAAGATTGAAGCTCTTGTCCCTTTAACGGAACTTGAAGAAGTGAACACTGCACAAGAAGCGACAGATGAAGGGGTAAAAGTACTCCGTCTAAAAGGACAGGTTCCTTTCGGCGGGATATTTGATATTCGTTCAAACGTAAAACGCTCGAAAATCGGAAGTCTTTTAAACGAGGAAGACTTGATGGATATTGCGTCAACTCTTTATGGCGGCAGGAGATTTAAGCGTTTTATCGAGGGATTAGTGGAAGATGGCATCGAACTTCATATTTTGAAAAATGCTGCCGAACAGATCATTCCATTGCAGGAAGTTGAACAGTCAATTAAAAATTGTATAGATGACCACGGAAAAATGATGGATAGTGCGAGCACAGAGCTAAGAACAATACGCCAGCAGCTTCGTACGTTCGAAGCTAGAGTCAGAGAAAAGCTAGAATCAATCGTCAGATCTTCAAGCTATCAAAAGATGCTGTCAGATTCTATCATAACGATTCGTAATGATAGATTTGTTATTCCTGTTAAACAAGAGTACAGAGGGAATTTTGGCGGTATGGTTCATGACCAGTCTGCCAGTGGTGCTACGCTATTTATTGAACCGCAATCAGTCGTAACCATCAATAATCAGGTTAAAGAAGCAAAAGCGAAAGAAACACGTGAAATAGAGAAGATATTAAGAGAACTCACTGTCCAAGTTGCTGAAACAGCTGATGATATTCTCTTGAACGTAGATGTTTTGGCAGAGGTTGATTTTATTTTAGCTAAAGCGCGATTTGCAAATGAACTAAAATGTACTAGACCGATTATGAATGACAAAGGTTTCATTGCTCTCTATAACGGCAGACATCCCCTGCTCGATCAGGAGACAGTAGTACCAACGAGTGTGAAGCTTGGAGGAGAGTATCAATCTCTTGTTATTACGGGTCCGAATACAGGAGGGAAGACCGTTACTTTAAAAACGATCGGTCTTCTTACATTGATGGCCCAATGCGGATTGCAGATTCCAGCACAGGAAGAATCTGAGATGGCTGTTTTTAAAACGATTTTTGCAGATATAGGCGATGAGCAGTCTATCGAACAGTCATTAAGTACATTCTCATCCCACATGGTTAACATTGTTGATATCTTAAACAAACTAGATTATGAATCTCTTGTACTATTTGACGAACTCGGTGCAGGAACAGACCCGCAAGAAGGTGCAGCACTAGCGATTTCTATTCTAGATTTCGTATTTGCAAGAGGAGCCCGCGTTGTAGCGACAACACATTACAGTGAATTGAAAGCCTATGCTTACAACCGTGAAGGCGTTATGAATGCCTCAGTAGAATTTGACGTACAGACACTGCGTCCAACATACAGGCTTTTAGTCGGAGTTCCAGGACGAAGCAATGCTTTTGAAATATCGAAAAGACTCGGTCTGCGACAAGATATTATCGATTCAGCTAGAGCTCAGATCAGTGAAGACGATAATAAAATTGACAATATGATCCGATCTCTTGAAGATAACCGTAAACAAGCAGAAAAAGAGATGCAAGAAGCTAAGCTTAAAAGAAAAGAAGCTGAAGCCATTAAAGCTGACCTTGAACGCGAGTTAGAGCTTTATCAAAATGAGAAAGAGCGGCTGTATCAGAAGGCGAAAGAAGAAGCAGAACGAGCTGTTGAAAAAGCACGGGAAACAGCGGAAGCGATCATTGTTGAAATTCGTGAGCTTCAAAAATCAGGCGGACAGATTAAAGAGCATAAACTGATTGAAGCCAAAAAGAGATTGGAAGAAGCTGTTCCAAAATCAAAGACGAAGAATAAGAAACCAAAAGCTGCATCCACTAAGAAAGAATATGTACCTGGTGATGAAGTAAGAGTGTTAAGTGTCGGTCAAAAAGGACACATCGTTGAAAAAGTCAGCAGCAGCGAGTATCAAGTGCAAATCGGTATCTTAAAAATGAATGTATCAGAACGAGATCTGGAATGGATTAAAGAATCCAAACCAAAACCTGAACCGCGTTCTTTTGTAAAAGTAACAGGTTCAAATGATTCTTCACGTCCAGAACTGGATTTAAGAGGTAAAAGGTATGAAGATGCGATGCTAGAGGTTGACAGATACTTAGATGAAGCCATGATGGCAGGCTTTAACCAAGTTTATATCATTCATGGAAAAGGAACTGGAGCACTTCGAAAAGGCGTACAAGAGCTATTAAAATCACATCGCAATGTTAAGTCTACAAGAATGGGTGCCGCAGGTGAAGGCGGAGGCGGAGTAACAGTAGCCGTGTTAAAGTAATCCAGACTAAATACAAGAAATCATCGTTTTTCACTTACAGCCGCAGGAGCACCATCTTTCTTTTAACCGCGGAAAGCAAGCAGTCCTTGACGGAAATCAACTACTTTCAAAAAAGCTCTCTTCTAAAGGATTGTTGCTACAAAGAGGTTTTTTATAACTTCTTCATTGAATAGTTAATTGAAGCGGAAGGACGAGACTCCAGCAGGATGAGTGGGACAGGTGAGACCATTCAATGACGCAAAGCGGCGAATGGGCTCACCGCACACCCTGCGGAAAGGGAGTCCTGTAGCGGAAATTAACCTCTTACAAAAGCAACATAGATTACGAAAACAGCTTTTACTATGAGGCTGAATCGATTATCAAGCCATCTACAAAGGGGAATTGCCGATGGATTTTATGGGAAATGCTTTTTTAAAAACAGCAGCAAACTATAGCGTTGTAGTGCTTTGTATGGTCCTGTTTCTAGCTGTATTCGAGCTTGTGACGCGATATAAGAACTGGGTTGAAATTAAAAATGGAAATCTTTCAGTTGCAATGGCGACAGGCGGTAAGATTTTTGGAATCGCCAACATTTTTCGATATTCTATTTCCCAGAATGACTCTTTGCTAATGATGGTCATGTGGGGAATATTTGGATTCATTTTACTTTTAATCGGTTATTTTATTTATGAATTTTTAACGCCAAAATTTCAGATCGATAAAGAAATTGAAAATGATAATAGAGCTGTAGGTTTTATTTCGATGGTTATCTCAGTAGGTCTGTCGTTTGTTATTGGGGAAGGCATTGAATAGTTGAAGGGATAAAATATGGAAACGTTATTTAAAGTTCTTTTTGTTCTTAGCGGATTATTTATTGTGGCAGGTTTTGTTTATTTATTATTTTTCACATGATTAAAATCCAGACCTTTCTATATGGGGTCTGGAATTTTTTGGTCAAAATTTTACCGATTATTTTTAATTTTTAAAAAAGTATATAAAATTGTATACGTTTTCAATATAATAGGAATAAAGATATAGAAATTTTTGAAGGAAGGCGTGAATTAAAGGAGGAGATGCAAGTGGAAAGAAGGTGGCTTAACAGTTACCCAAGTGAAATTCCGGGACATCTTGATTACGACAGCAGACCTTTATTCGCGTATTTAGAAGAAGCAGCAGAACAGAAAAAAGATAATACTGCTGTTCATTTTTTAGGCAAGACTTTAACGTTCGGTGAACTGTATGAAAGTTCTTTACGGTTTGCACATTCACTTTCAGCATTAGGAGTGAAAAAAGGGGACCGTGTAGCGATTATGCTGCCAAACTGTCCACAGGCTGTAATTGCTTATTACGGTACTTTGTTCTTAGGTGGAATAGTTGTCCAGACGAATCCTCTTTATACGGAAAGAGAGCTGCGGCATCAGCTTTCTGACAGCGGTGCAAAGGTAATCGTCAGTTTGGATCTGCTCTTTGGAAGAATTTCTGCTGTACGGAATGATACGAATGTTGAGCACGTTATAATAACCGGTATTAAGGACTATTTGCCATTTCCCAAAAACCTGATTTACCCGTTTGTGCAAAAAAGGCAAAATCCAACGGTTATCGTAAACATTTCTTATAATCATGAAGTTCATTCTTTCACTGAACTGCTTAAACGGTCAAAACCAATTAAGCCCGAGGTCAGCATCTCTCCTGAGGATGATCTGGCATTATTGCAATATACGGGCGGTACTACAGGGCCAGCAAAAGGTGTAATGCTTACACATCAAAACCTGGTCGTCAATGCTTTACAGTGCAATGCTTGGATGTATAAGAATCGGGATGGAAAAGAAAAGATACTTGGGGCTCTGCCGTTCTTCCATGTGTATGGGATGACATGTGTTATGAATTTAGGAATCATAACAAAGGCGCAGATGATTATACTCCCGCGATTCGATCCGGCACAAGTGTTGAAAACGATTCATAAAGAGCGTCCGACACTATTTCCAGGAGCTCCCACCATGTATATTGCACTTCTGAACCATCCTGATTTAAAGAAATATGATCTTTCTTCTATCCAGGCTTGCATAAGTGGCTCAGCAGCTTTGCCTCTGGAAGTTCAGCAAAAGTTTCAGGCGATTATTTCTGGTTCATTAGTTGAAGGTTATGGTCTAACTGAAGCTTCACCAGTAACTCATGCAAATTTAATTTATGGAGAGCAAGTAAGAGGAAGCATCGGCCTGCCTTGGCCGAATACTGAAGCAGCTATAATATCTGCTGAAACTGGTGAATGGGCAGAACCAGGTGAGATTGGCGAACTGGCTGTAAGAGGCCCTCAAGTCATGAAAGGGTACTGGAATCAGCCTGAAGAAACAGCATCAGTTTTTAGGGACGACTGGCTTATCACGGGTGATATGGGCTACATGGACGAGAGAGGATACTTTTACATTGTTGATCGCAAAAAAGACCTTATTATTGCGGGCGGCTTTAATATTTATCCTCGTGAAGTGGAAGAGGTTTTATACGAGCATGAAAGTGTTAAAGAAGCAGTAGTCGTTGGTGTACCTGATGAATATCGCGGAGAGACCGTAAAAGCTTTTGTTGTACTGAAAGAAGGAGCGGAGTGTACAGAAGAAGAACTGAATAAATATTGCCGCGAACACCTGGCGTCATTTAAAGTGCCGAGATTGTATGAATTTAGAGATGAACTGCCTAAAACGATGGTAGGGAAAATTCTCCGCAGAGTCCTTCTTGAAGAAGAACGAGAAAAAGCAAAACAAAATAACTGATTTACTATTAAAAACCGCCATTGTGCGGTTTTTGTTTTGGGTTGAACATTCTGTGGAATTCCATCATCAGGAAAAGTATTCTTTCTTAAGAAACTTCTTTTAAAAGTTGATTAGAGCAGAAATCAACCACTGCCAAAAGCAATAAAGTTTGTTGAAAACACGCTTTTAAAAACTTCCCGCTTGTCAACATAGATAAAAAAATGACATAATGAAATTGACAGAAAAGAAAGATTTGTTTTACAATTATGAATGAACAATCATTCATTTTTTTATATGGTTGTGCTATACACAAATGAGGCGATAGTTATGAAACGAAAAGGTCCAAAATACGAAAAAATAATTGATGCTGCTGTTAATGTCATTGCAGAACACGGCTATCATCAATCCCAGGTTTCAAAGATAGCAAAAGAAGCAGGTGTTGCTGATGGCACCATCTATCTTTATTTTAAGAACAAAGAAGATCTGCTTGTTTCTGTTTTTAATGAGAAAATGGGGACCTTTATCGAAAAAACAGAAAATGAGCTCAAAAGTAATGACTCGGCGATTGAAAAGCTTAGAACACTTGTCGAGATGCACTTTAAGCAATTAACCGCAGATCACGAATTATCTATCGTAACACAATTAGAGTTGCGCCAGACAAACAGACAGCTCCGGGCCAAAATAGGGGAAGTACTAAAGAGATATTTAAACCTAATCGATTCCATACTTACAGATGGCATGAATGAAGGTGTGTTTGTAAGAGATATGGATTACAGGCTTGCCCGACAGATGATTTTCGGAACAATAGATGAAACGGCTACGAACTGGGTAATGAATGATCATCGATATGATCTCCCCGCTCTTTCCGGTCCCGTTCATCAAATGCTCGTTAATGGTCTGGCAGTCAGATCTGCACAGCCAGAATAAAAGATTCTTGAGGAGGATTGATAAAGTGAATTATTTGCAAGTTGAAAAGCAAGGTAAAGTAGCCGCTATAAAGCTTAATCGAGCACCTGCTAATGCTCTTTCAACCGGTGTGATCGAAGAAATTGACGGAGCATTGGATCAAATAGAACATGACAACTCGATAAAAACAGTCGTTATTCTTGGAGAAGGGCGTTTTTTCTCAGCAGGAGCAGATATTAAGGAATTCATGGAAGTTCCAGATGAAAAAGGATTTGCTCTGCTTGGCAAGAAAGGCCAAGACGTTTTTAACCGCATTGAACAATTTTCAAAACCGGTTATTGCTGCCATTCACGGAGCAGCCCTCGGCGGAGGTCTGGAACTTGCGATGAGCTGTCATATAAGGCTTGTTGCAGAAGATGCAAAGCTTGGGCTTCCTGAACTGACTCTAGGTCTTATTCCAGGATTTGCAGGAACTCAAAGGCTGCCTCAGTTAGTAGGTGTTCCAAAAGCATGTGAGATGCTCTTATCCAGCCAGCCTATTTCAGGAAAAGAAGCTGTATCTTTTGGATTGGCTAACGATTCCTGTCCTGCTGAAGAACTTTATGAAAAGGCTTACAAAATGGCAGAGAGCTTTTCAGAAAAAAGTGCTGTGTCCATTAAATACACATTAGAATTACTGAATTATGCTAAACATGGTCTCTATGAAAAGGGAGCAGAGAAAGAACAGGAACTGTTTGGAAAAGCATTTAAGAGCCATGATGGGCAAGAGGGGATCCAAGCATTCATAGAAAAAAGAAAGCCTGTGTTTCAGGACCGATAATTAGGAGGGGTAATAATGAATATTTTTGTTATTTTAAAACGTACTTTCGATACAGAAGAAAAGATCTCTGTTTCAAATAATAGAATTTCCGAAGACAGTGCTGAATTCATCATCAATCCTTACGACGAGTATGCGATTGAAGAAGCGATCACATTAAAAGATGCACATGGAGGAACAGTTACAGTTGTAACTGTGGGCGATGAAGACTCTGAGAAAGAGCTTCGTACAGCTTTGGCGATGGGTGCCGATCAAGCGGTGCTTATTTCAAATGAAGACTTAGATAGTCAGGACCAATTCACAACTTCTTCCGTTTTAGCTGCATATTTTAAGGATAAAGAATATGACATCATCTTAGGCGGAAATGTAGCGATTGATAACGGAACTGGTCAAGTGGGTCCGCGTTTAGCAGAACTGCTTGATATTCCTCATGTAACTACAATAACAAAAATTGAAATTAACGGTACCACAGTAAATATTGAGCGTGACGTAGAAGGAGATCTAGAAAAGATTGAAACTTCCCTTCCGTTGCTGGTAACAGCACAGCAGGGCTTGAATGAGCCACGCTACCCATCGCTTCCAGGAATAATGAAAGCAAAGAAAAAGCCGCTTGAAACTTTAGAGCTGGATGATTTAGATATCGATGAAGACGATGTAGAAGCTAAAACAAAAACAGTAGAAATATATCTTCCTCCTAAAAAGGAAGCTGGAAAAATCTTATCTGGTGACACGGCTGATCAAGTGAAAGAACTTGTATCTCTGTTAAGAAACGAAGCAAAGGTTATATAAGGGGGAGACATCATGGCAAAAAAAGTTTTAGTACTTGCAGAATCTCGTGACGGTGCGTTGCGTAATGTATCATTTGAAGCAATTGCAGCAGCAAAAGAAATTTCAGGCGGAGGAGAAGTATTTGCTGTATTGTGCGGCGACACTGTACAATCCCTTGCCAATGAATTAATTCATTACGGGGCTGATCGTGTTTTAGTCGCAGAAAATGAAAAGCTCGCAAACTATACCACAGATGGCTACTATCAAGCTTTGAAACAAATTATCGATGAAGAAACACCGGAAGCAATTGTTTTCGGACATACATCACTTGGAAAAGATTTGTCACCGAGGCTTGCAGCACGTTTAGAATCTGGTCTGATCTCAGACGTAACTGGATTAGAACAAGCTGGTGAAAATACAGTGTTTACACGTCCTGTATACTCAGGAAAAGCATTCGAAAAGAAATTAATCAATGATGGACTAATCTTTGTTACAATTCGTCCAAACAATATTGCGCCATTAGAGAAAGATGAATCACGCTCTGGAGAAGTGAAATCTGTATCTGTTGAAATTAAGGATCTTAGAACGATCGTTAAAGAAGTTGTTCGCAAAGCTTCTACAGGTGTTGATTTATCAGAAGCAAAAATTATCGTTGCTGGCGGACGCGGAGTGAAATCTGAAGATGGATTCAAACCTCTTCAAGAACTTGCAGATGTACTAGGTGCAGCTGTTGGGGCTTCCCGAGGAGCATGTGATGCAGATTATTGCGATTACTCCCTTCAAATCGGCCAAACCGGTAAAGTTGTAACACCTGACTTGTATATCGCTTGTGGAATCTCTGGTGCCATTCAGCACTTAGCAGGGATGTCGAATTCAAAAGTCATCGTTGCTATCAACAAAGATCCAGAAGCAAGCATTTTC
Source organism: Fictibacillus arsenicus (assembly GCF_001999465.1). GTDB lineage: Bacteria > Bacillota > Bacilli > Bacillales > Fictibacillaceae > Fictibacillus > Fictibacillus arsenicus. The sequence goes on along the minus strand of NZ_MQMF01000001.1, from coordinate 210,125 downwards.
TCCGTAGCAGATTACGGAATTGTTGGCGACCTTTTTGAAGTAGTTCCATTGTTAACAGAAGAGTTTAAAAAAGTGTTAGTATAAAATAAACGATCAAAACGTCCGGTTCGCTGGACGTTTTTTTCAAACCTTTGAAACGGTTGATTTCCGCTCCAGGATGCCAGAAGAGAGACTTTGAGCGAAGAAGGAAGATTATGAGCGAAACTCGAAAAAAAGAGCGAACGTGTAATAAAAATAAGAACATATACCGTGAAATTTGCATTTACATAAAAAGGGGGAGCTTTTTGTGACGACTATAGCATTTATTCGCCATGGGGAAACGGATTGGAATATTGAGAGAAGGGCTCAGGGATGTATGGATATTCCGTTGAACGAACAGGGAATCAAGCAGGCTAGAGCCCTTGCGGAACGTCTTCGTGCAGAAAAATGGGATGCGATCTATGCGAGTCCATTATCAAGAGCTTTTAAAACCGCAGAAGCGATTCAGGAATTAACCGGGCTGGACATTGTGCCGGATGATAGACTGCGCGAGATCTCATTTGGAGAAACAGAAGGAACGACTGAAGCTGAACGAATCGAACGCTGGGGAGAAGATTGGATCCAGCTTGAACTAGGGAGAGAAACAAATGAGCTAGCTGATATACGCTGGCAGGAAGTATTAAGAGAAATTGTTCAGAATCACGAAAACCAAAAAGTTCTAATCGTGACTCATGGTGCACTCCTTGTGAGGATTTATAAATCTCTTTTACAGGATAAAACTGATAAGTGGTATGGATTGAATAACACATCTCTTTCTATCTTTAAACTTCAGGATCAAAATTGGTCTTGTGAATTGTTTAATTGTCAAAAGCATTTAGAAGAGGCAAATACCATTTAAAGTTTGTCATAATTAAAACTTGGGTACCATAAGGTTGAGCAAACTATTAGCAACTGTGTAATTTGTGGTGATATACTTTGTTTACACTTTGTTAATTTAAAAGGAGGGCCAAATAAATGGCTATTGTAAATGCATCAGATCAAACATTTAATACAGAAACAAATGAAGGTTTAGTACTTGCTGATTTCTGGGCACCATGGTGTGGACCTTGTAAAATGATCGCTCCCGTTCTTGAAGAACTAGATCAAGAGCTTGAAGAAGTTAAAGTTGTTAAACTTGATGTAGATGAAAACCAAGAAACAGCTGGAAAATACGGTGTAATGAGTATTCCTACACTTCTAGTATTCAAAGACGGTCAAGTGGTTGATCAAGTTGTAGGCTTCCAGCCAAAAGAAGCATTAGTTGAGCTGTTAAACAAACATAAGTAAACAACGCCAAAGCCCGGTATTCCGGGCTTTTTTCTATGGGAGCTGTTGACGCCTAATTTGATTATCGATATAATACTATCGGTAATGAAAATCATTATCATTAAAAAGTTTCAGGGGAGGATGAACCAGCGTGAACATACTGGTAACAGGTGGAGCAGGCTTTATTGGGAGCCATTTGCTTCGTTCCCTAAACTTGTACAAAAACTTAACAATTACGGCTATTGATTCTTTTCATGGGTATTATAGCCGTGAAAGAAAATTGGATCAGCTAAAGATGGCTGGCTCCGGATTTGAATTTATTGAACTCAATCTGCTTAACGAAAAAAAAGTTATGGAGCTTTTTGAAAATAAAAAGTTTGATACGGTTATTCATTTAGCGGCAATTCCTGGAGTACCTAAATCAATACTAAATCCTCATGAATACATAGATTTGGATATAAAGGCAACAGTGAACATTTTGAACGCATCAGGACGAACCAATGTTCAGCATGTCATATTTGCTTCTTCTTCCTCAGTTTATGGAAACCAAGGTCACCGCCCTCTAAAAGAAAGCGATGCGAACGGTCAAGTTGTTTCTCCGTATGCAGCTTCTAAATGGTCTGCTGAATCATTCTGTCATGCCTATCGTCATTTGTACGGATTCGATTTAAGTATACTGCGCTTTTTTACAGTATATGGTCCATGGGGAAGGCCAGATATGGCGATTCCGCTGTTTGTTAAAAAGCTGTTGAGAGGTGACCCGGTCTCGGTTTTCTCTAAAGGGACTGCTCGTGATTACACATATATTGATGATATAATCACCGGAATTCTATCCGTTATGAAACGCCCGAAAGAGAGCCGAATTTTTAACCTTGGAAGCGGAAAGCCAGTTTCAATAGAACAGCTCATAGAAACATTCCGCTTGTTTTTTCCGCATCTCGAAACTATTGAACTTCCACATCGTTTAGGAGATGTACAATCAACTTGGGCTGATATTAATAAGGCTGGGAAAGAGCTGTATTTTAATCCTTCCATCTCAATTTCAGAAGGAATTGAACGAACGATTGAATGGGCCAAAAACTATGAACGGTTTTAAAACGATAAAAATGGCTGCTTTTGTGAGTCTTATGATTCTTTTTGTCTGGCTTACGATAAGGTACTACAGCTGGAGTCTTTTTCTCGAGGGATTAACAAGTCTAATACGTACTCCTTTGTTATTGCTGTTTATGTTTTTGGGATATCTGTCTGCATTTTTCCTGAGAGCACTAGGTTGGCAGATGTATTTATCAAAAAATATAAACTTTCGCCATTATCTTTATGGTCTGTTTTTTAGCTTGCTCGTAAATCATCTCTTACCTGTAAAAGCTGGAGATCTTATGCGTATTGGCTATTTAAGCAGCATTAAGCCCGATATCGGAAAAATAGAGATTACGGAGTCAGTTGTGGTTATGAGAATCTTTGATCTAATTGTACTAGGAACAGCTGCCATAGGGTTTGGAACATATATTGGAATTTCTCTATCTCCGAACTATTTTTATGTATTTGTAACAACTGTTTTGGGTGGACTCCTTTTCCTATATCTTTCAAGTAAGAAGATTCCTTTCTTCGATCGTTTATCTAAAAAACTGTTTTCGATCCTTTTATCAGCACGTTCAATAGGAATATTATCGATCATCTCGCTTAGCTGGATGCTTGAAGCTGCTGTTGTTTATGGGACTCTTTTATCTTTTTCTGAATCGGCCGATGTATGGGAAAGTATATGGGTAAATTCTATTACGATTGCTGGTCAGGTATTTCATTTTACACCAGGAGGAGCAGGAACATATGAAGCGACGATGTCATCAGCGCTGATTGCTGCTGGCATAACACCTGCTGTAGCTTTACAGACTGCAATCATAAGTCATCTGTTTAAATTTGTTTTCTCTTTTCTAGTTGGAGCTTTTACAGTCGTCAAGGCACCGATATCTTTTAGAGAGCTGTGGCTAACGCTGAAACAAAAGAAAGAGGTTAATCAAACATGAAGAAAGCGTCAAAATTTGAAAAAGTTGCTGCACGCTGCTGGAATCTATTAAATGAAGGGAAACCTTTTACTCCTATTTTTACAACGGGTGTTTTCTTGTTGTTCTTTATCGGGCAATGGAGTGAAACCTCTTTTTGGTTTTCCTTTTTCTTAAGTCTGGCAGGGACAATACCATTATTTATTCTTTGTTTTTTATATGATTTTCCGCTCTTTTTAAGAAATTATTTATTTATTCCCTTAATAGCCGCATTGCTGTTAGTGCAAGCCCCGCCATTATCACTTTGGCTTTTGGCCGCGGGTCTTTATTTCTTCTTTACCGTGTTCTTTTGGGGAACAATTTATTATCATTTGAGAATTGGTACAACATGGATGAACTTCACTCGCTTTTGGAAACTTGTATTAAAGAATAGTGATTCTACAAGTGGAAATGCCCAAGAACAGCTGCCAAAAGTACTTATGATATTATCGGTGTGGCACTACTTATTTGAAACAGTAAAGGATGGCGCATTAAGTTTTGCAGAATACTCCCCGGTTCTTTATGTAACTGCTGGTTTCGGCTTAATTGCTTGGATCTTGCACCGTTATTTATTCGACTGGAAACCTGCCGAATATGAAGAGTTCACTGAGGAAGAAACGATTCAGGCTAAATCAGACAAAGTAATTGTAATCGTGGTAGATGGTATGAGAAAAGATCGTTTTGAAAAAGCTCATACTCCATTTTTGGATGAGTTAAAAGCAGAAGGTACAGAATACCGACAGATGGAAACTGTTTACCCTGCAAGAACCGTTGTATGTTTTTCCTCCATGTTTACAGGGACTTATCCAAGGGAGCATGGGATTACCTCAAATATGGTTTGGCGTCTTGGCATTAAAGTTGAAAGCATATTTGATTCCTTGCGAAAAGTTGGTAAAAAAGGCAAGCTCCTTGGCATCGCACATTTGGTTGATGCGATGGGCAGTGATGTAGAAACGGTAACTGCTGTAATGAAAAATGATGTGGCAGATCCATCGATCATGCAGCGAGCTAGGAATATCATGGAATCGGATAACCCTGATCTCTTTATTGTACAGATGATCGCAACGGATCAAACGGGGCACAGCAGAGGTGTTTTCTATGATGAATACCTTCAAAAAATTAACGAAGCTGACAAGCTCATCGAAGATTTTGTCCAATATCTAAAAAAAGAAGGCCATATGGAGAATACAACACTGATCATATGTGCAGATCACGGACAAGCTGACGGAATAGGCGGACATGGTCACTTAGATGAAGGAGAACGCTTCGTTCCATTCATCATGCATGGACCTCATATCCGTAAAGGGATAACCGTGGAAGAAAAGCACAGCTTAGTATCTCTGGCACCAACCATTGCTCATCTTCTTGGTGCACCATTTCCGGAAAACAGCAGAGGTCCAGTTTTAAAACAGGCGATAAAAGAAAGCAGGGAAATGTAATACATGAAAAAAGTAAATAAAGTCATTGTTTTTTTACCTGCTTATAATGAGGGAGATTCGATCGGAGAAGTAATACGGAAAATCCCCCGTGATTTTCATTCAGCTGTTGATGTTGAAATTATGGTTATTGATGATGGGTGTACGGATCGAACAAAAGAAGTTTCTTTGGCAGCAGGCGCAGATTATTATATTTCTCATACCGAAAACAAAGGTCTAGGAGCAGCTGTTCGAACAGGATTAGAATCCTGTTACTTACATGGTGCAGATATTGCTGTAATGATTGATGCTGATAACGAATATCCGGCTGATGAAATCCCTAAACTTATTCAGCCGCTGCTGGATGATCAGGCAGATTACTCGATGGGTTCCCGATTTTTAGGAACGATTTCAGGAATGAAATTACATCGCCGTCTAGGAAATTACTTTTTCACTTTGCTGCAATGTCTTTTACTAAGAAGGTGGATTCGTGACGGTCAGTCAGGGATGAGAGCTTTTAACAGAGAAACGATGAGAGATTTTGAGATTATTCATGATTACAACTATGCACAAGTGTTGACGCTTAATCTCGTTCGAAAAGGATTTCGGATGATTGAAGTTCCAATCACCTACAAAGTTAGAACGACAGGTACTTCATTTATCACTTTCAAGAAATATTTAGGGAATGTGATACCTGGAATATGGAATGAAATGAGAAGACCTGTAAGAAAGATCAGAGAGTATCCTTCTTACGATACAAATGAATGATTATCATTTCAAGACCTGCCTACTGAGGCAGGTCTTTTTTAAGGCTTCTTTCGAAAACTTTAATGATTTGTAAGAAGTTGATTTCCGCTCCAGATGCTCGCTTTCCGCAGGGTGTGCGGTGAGCCTCCTAGCGCTCTGCGCTATCAGGAGTCTCACCTGTCCCACTCATCCTGCAGGAGTCTCGCATCTTCCACTCCAATCAACTTGTCAATGAAGTGAATGAAAAAATCGAGCCAAAAGCAAGATCAGAAAAAAGGGATGAGCGGTAATGAATTAAAAAAGTCATTTTCTATGATATTATGATTAAATAATGGGTACACCAGAGGGGTGGATAAATATTGACCTCAATTAAACAAAAATTGATGCTTCTTCCTGATCAGCCTGGCTGCTATTTAATGAAGAATGAATTTGGAAAAGTAATCTATGTAGGGAAAGCAAAAGTATTAAAAAATAGAGTGAAATCCTATTTTTCTGGATCGCATGACGGAAAAACCCAGCGGTTAGTCAGTGAGATCAGAGACTTTGAATATATTGTCACTTCAACTGAAATGGAAGCTTTAGTTCTCGAGATGAATCTAATCAAAAAACATGATCCGCGTTACAACGTCATGTTAAAAGATGATAAAAGCTATCCATACTTAAAAGTTACTTCTGAAAAACAACCTCGGCTCTTATACACTAGGAAGATAAAGAAAGACGGCGGGAAATATTTTGGCCCCTTTGTTAACGCATATGCTGCACAAGAAACAAAAAAACTCCTGGATCGTATTTTTCCGCTGAGAAAATGTGACACGATGCCGAAAAGAGTCTGCCTCTATTATCATATTGGGCAATGCCTTGGTCCATGTGTTTATGAAGTTTCAGATGAACAGAACAAACAAATGGTAGAAGGTATCATCAAGTTTCTGAATGGCGGTTACCAGGATGTGAAGACACAGCTGTCAGAAAAAATGCTTGAAGCATCTGAGGCATTAAACTTCGAGCGTGCGAAAGAACTTCGTGATCAGATCCAGCATATTGAAGCCGTTATGGAAAAACAAAAGATGATGACTTCTGATTTAGTCGACAGAGATGTATTCGGTTATCATTTCGATAAAGGCTGGATGTGTGTACAGGTGTTTTTTATTCGGCAAGGAAAAGTTATTGCTAGAGATATATCTGTGTTCCCTTTTTACGGGGAGGCGCACGAAGACCTGCTTACTTTTATTGGCCAGTTTTATCTTCAGAAAAATCATCTGCTTCCAAAAGAAATTCTTTTGCCCAAACAAGTGGATGCTAATATGATTCAAGAGCTTCTGAAAGTTAAAGTTCTTCAGCCTCAAAAAGGACAAAAGAAAGAACTAGTTGAATTGGCCACAAAAAATGCAACTCTTGCATTAAACGAAAAGTTTGCATTAATCGAGCAGGATGAAGCACGGACAATAAAAGCAGTCGAAAACTTAGGCGAAAGAATGGGGATTGCTCCGCCATACAGAATTGAAGCTTTCGATAACTCTAACATTCACGGTACAGACCCAGTTTCAGCTATGGTCGTCTTTGTTGACGGGAAGCCTTATAAGAAGGATTATCGAAAGTATAAGATTAAATCCGTCGAGGGTCCTGATGACTATGCTTCTATGAAGGAAGTAGTTCGCAGAAGGTATTCCAGATTGCTTAGAGAAGAAGGTGAATTGCCAAGCTTAATCCTGATTGATGGCGGGAAAGGCCAAATTTCAGCTGCTCAAGATGTACTTGAAAACGAACTTAATCTTTTCATCCCTGTTGCCGGGCTGTCAAAGGATGAGAAGCACCGCACTTCTCAATTGTGGCTTGGTGATCCTCCTGAGATGATCCATCTTCCGAGAAACAGCCAAGAATTTTACTTGCTGCAAAGAGTGCAGGATGAAGTGCATCGATTTGCCATTTCTTTTCATCGCAAGGTTCGGTCAAAAAGTATGTTCGAGTCAACTTTGGATGGCATTGCTGGGATAGGAGAGAAAAGAAAGAAGATGCTGCTCCGTCACTTCGGTTCAATGAAAAAAATGAAAGAGGCAACTGTAGAAGAGATTCAGGAAGCGGGAGTGCCAAGAGCAGTTGCGGAAGAAATAAACAAAGCATTTTTATCAAAAGACTAGTTGCAGTCATTTAGTAACTTTGTTAAAATGAGACCAACTTTATAAATATGCCATGCTTCTAATGAAGTGATGGTAGAGGAGCAGGAACCAATAGTATCCCATCTGAAGAGAAGAAGCTCTTGCGAGGGTGGAAGAAAGGGGATTCTTGCCGAAGTGTAAAAGGACTTCTAGCCTTTTATGCTGGACCTGTATTGAATAAATACAGAGCTGTCACACAATTCCCCCCAGGACTTGTGTGGAGGACTATCTCACTAGGGGGAAACAAACTTGGCTTGCTGCGGATATAGCAACAATAGGGTTTTTCCTTATTGTTGCTTTTTTGTTTTAGTTCTTATCTTAAGGTTGTTGCTTATGTTCAGTTTTCTAATTTCTTCACTGACTAGTTGATTGGAGTGCAAGGTGCGAGACTCCTGCGGGATAAGCGGGACAGGTGAGACCATTCAATGTCGCAAGGCGGCGAGTGGGCTCACCGTACCCCCCCGCGGAAAGCGAGTATCCTGGAACGGAAATCAACTACTTTCATAGAGCAACAACGTTAGCGAAAACAGCCTTTGTTTTTAAAAGAGATAGAAAATTACAACAGGAAAGGATTTGGAGAAGATGGGGAGAATCGTACAAAAATTTGGCGGTACAAGTGTTGGTTCGGTTGAACGGATTCAAAATGCTGCAAAAAGAATTATCAATGAAGTCAACAATGGCAATGAAGTTGTTGTTGTCGTTTCTGCAATGGGCAAAACAACAGATGAACTTGTTAGATTGGCTGGAGAAATCAGCAAAAATCCTTCTAAGCGTGAAATGGATATGCTCCTCACAACCGGTGAACAAGTCACTATAGCTTTATTAACGATGTCTTTGCATCAGGAAGGTTATAAAGCTCTTTCCCTTACAGGCTGGCAAGCAGGTATTCAAACAGAAAATAATCATTCAAATGCTAGAATACTAGACATTGATTCTGAACGGATCAACAAATTGTTAAAAGACGGAAATATTGTGGTGGTTGCAGGATTTCAAGGCTTGATTCCTGAAACGAATGATATCGCAACACTTGGAAGAGGCGGATCAGATACAACAGCTGTAGCGCTGGCAGCCGCATTGAAAGCCGATCGCTGTGATATTTATACAGATGTTACCGGTGTTTACACGACTGATCCCCGTGCAGTTAAAACAGCAAGAAAAATACCATCTATTTCTTATGATGAAATGCTTGAAATGGCTAATCTTGGGGCCGGTGTTCTGCACCCAAGAGCTGTAGAATTTGCAAAAAACTATTCAATCGTTTTAGAAGTCAGATCAAGTATGAGTGATGAACGAGGAACGCTAGTAGAGGAGGAAGCAACGATGGAACAAAACTTAATGGTAAGAGGTTTAGCTTTTGAAGGTAACATAACAAAGATTACGGTAACCAACATGCCAAATGAAATAAATGCTTTGTCGGATTTATTCACGATCTTGGCAAGCAACGGGATAAATGTAGACATTATCATTCAAAACGTGATGAACGAAGAAAAGACCAATATCTCTTTTTCCATTGACTCCAGTATATTGTCAGACACTCAAGAAGTACTTGCTGAAAACCAAGATAAACTGGGCTTTGAATCAATCAGCTATGAAGGCAACCTTGCTAAAGTATCCATCGTTGGTTCAGGAATGATCTCCAACCCTGGTGTAGCAGCAATGATGTTTAAAGCTTTGTCCGACCAAGATGTAATGATTAAAATGGTTAGTACATCTGAAATTAAGGTTTCAACTGTAGTAAAACAGGAAGATATGATTAAATCAATCGAAACTCTTCATGACACATTTGAATTAGATGCACGTGTACCTATTCAGAACCAATAATTTCTCACAACTGAAAAAGCCGGCATCAGCCGGCTTTTGTTTATTCGATCGTATCTTTTTTGTCCCATTGGACCGTTATGGAAACTTTATTCCGTTTCATTGACTCAAGCGCTTCAGTTGTACATTTTTTTTGCAGCTGAATTTGTTCTGCTAGAAAACCAGCTTCTAAGCTAAAAGTGTTGTGCTGGAAATTCTCGATTCTCTGTTCGATCAGTAATGAATGAAGTGAAAACACCATTTCTGTTTTTGATGCTTCAATCATTTCGAGATTACCCCAGCCAGCCTCTTTGAAGAAAGCACTTACTTCTTCCATTGTATGTAAAGGGTATTTTCTGGCAAGGTGTCTGCCAGCCCAATATAAAATATTTCTTTCTTGTTTACCAAGAAGTTCAGGTAACAAATCGCTGCGAAGGATCTCGTACCCAAAAGCTGAAACAGAAGGCTTTTCGGCAGGGGTAGTCTCGTCCTTTGTTTTTTGTTTAAACATTCTGCATCCCTTCTTTCTATTTTTATTATAACGGGTAAGAGGAGCAAACTCTATAGCAACTCGGTATTTGTCGAAAAAGTAATAAAGAAAAAACGCTGATGTAGCAATAAAATATCACAATTAAGTTGTTAGCGTTTTCTTGACGGTGTCAAACGATGGGAGTAAAATGGACATGTTGCTAGTTGATTAAACTAATTGTTTAACACTTTTTCCTCAAAAAAAGAGGAAACTTAAAACGCTTACATGTGGAGAGGAACAAAAGATTAGCAGCCAGAGAGAGGCTAAATTTGAAGGGGGCAAGAAAATGGCTGGCAGTAAGGATTTTGTAAACAGAAGGATTCATTCACTTTTAGGAGTTATTCCTATCGGGCTTTTTCTCGTTCAGCACTTGGTTGTAAACCATTTTGCAACTAAGGATGCTGATGCATTTAACGCCGCAGCACATTTTATGGAAAATCTGCCGTTTCGTATTTTCCTAGAAACTTTTGTGATTTACTTACCGATTTTATTTCATGCGGTTTATGGTCTTTATATAACGTTTCAGGCTAAAAATAACGTTAGCCGCTATGGATATTTCCGCAATATGATGTTCCTTGTTCAGCGTGTAACAGGTGTTATCACTTTAATTTTTATTGCATGGCATGTTTGGGAAACACGCGTTCAGGCAGCGTTGGGAGCGGAAGTAAACTTTTCAATGATGGCTGATATTTTAAGCTCTCCATTTATGATCGCGTTCTACTTAATCGGAGTATTATCTGCAGTATTTCATTTTGCTAACGGACTATGGTCGTTCTTTGTCAGCTGGGGCCTTACTGTTTCGCCTCGTTCACAGAAGATTTCAACTTACGTAACGATGGGTGTGTTCGTAGCACTTGCTATCGTTAGCGTACGTACTATTTTTGCATTTATTTAAAAGGGGTGAGACAAATTGAGTAATCAAAAAATTATCGTTGTTGGCGGAGGTCTCGCCGGGTTAATGGCTACAATTAAAGCAGCTGAAGCTGGTGTAAATGTCGACCTCTTTTCAGTAGTTCCAGTAAAACGTTCGCATTCTGTTTGTGCTCAAGGCGGTATAAACGGTGCTGTAAATACAAAGGGTGAAGGGGATTCGCCTTGGGAACACTTTGATGATTCAGTTTATGGCGGTGACTTCTTAGCAAATCAGCCTCCTGTAAAAGCTATGTGTGATGCTGCTCCTGGAATTATCCACTTAATGGACCGTATGGGTGTTATGTTCAACAGAACACCTGAAGGTTTGCTTGATTTCCGCCGTTTTGGAGGAACTCAGCATCACCGTACAGCGTTCGCTGGTGCGACAACAGGACAGCAATTGTTATATGCACTTGATGAGCAGGTTCGCCGTCATGAAGTTGCAGGACTTGTTACAAAGTACGAAGGCTGGGAATTCTTATCGGCAATCATTGATGATGAAGGTCAATGCCGCGGTGTTACTGCTCAAAACTTAAAGACTATGGAAATTGTCAGCTTTGCAGCAGATGCTGTTATCATGGCAACAGGCGGACCTGGTATCATCTTCGGTAAATCTACGAACTCCGTAATCAACACAGGTGGAGCAGCTTCAGCTCTTTATCAGCAAGGTGTTCATTATGCAAATGGTGAGTTTATTCAAATTCATCCAACTGCTATCCCTGGTGACGATAAGCTTCGATTGATGAGTGAATCGGCACGTGGTGAAGGCGGCCGTGTTTGGACATATAAAGATGGAAAGCCGTGGTATTTCCTTGAAGAGAAATATCCTGCTTATGGAAACCTTGTTCCGCGTGATATTGCAACACGTGAAATTTTCCATGTTTGTGTAGATTTAAAGCTCGGTATCAATGGAGAGAACATGGTATACCTGGATCTTTCACACAAGGATCCAAAAGAACTTGATATTAAACTTGGTGGAATCATTGAAATCTATGAAAAATTCATGGGAGATGATCCTCGTAAAGTTCCAATGAAGATCTTCCCTGCGGTTCACTATTCAATGGGCGGCATGTGGGTAGATTATGATCAAATGACAAACATTCCAGGTCTTTTCGCTGCAGGTGAGTGTGAGTACCAATACCATGGTGCAAACAGATTAGGAGCTAACTCTCTATTATCTGCTATTTTTGGCGGAATGATGGCTGGTCCGTCTGCAGTTAAATACATCAGAGGTTTGGAAAAGACAGTTGAAGATGTTTCTTCTTCTGTATTCGAGAACCAAGTTAAGAAAGATCAAGAAGTATATAACAACATCCTTTCTATGGATGGAACTGAAAATGCATATGTGATCCATAAAGAATTAGGAGAATGGATGACTGATAATGTAACGGTTGTTAGATACAATGATAAATTGAAACAAACAGATGAAAAGATTCAGGAATTGATGCAGCGCTATAAGAACATCAATATTAATGATACTTCTAAGTGGAGTAATCAGGGAGCATCGTTCACTCGCCAGTTATGGCACATGCTTCAACTTGCACGTGTTATTACTCTTGGAGCATTAAACCGTGATGAGAGCCGTGGTGCGCATTACAAACCTGATTTCCCTGAACGTAATGATGAACAATGGTTAAAGACTACAAAAGCGAAATTCAATCCTGCAACAAACGGACCTGATTTTGAGTACGAAGATGTAGATGTTTCGCTTATCCAGCCGCGTAAACGTGACTATTCTAAGAAGAAGGCAGGGGTGTAAACATGAGCACAAAAATGGTGAAATTCATCATATCAAGACAAGATAACCCAGAGACTGCCCCATATTTAGAAGAGTTTGAGATTCCGCATCGTCCAAATATGAACGTTATATCTGCTCTTATGGAAATTCGTAGAAACCCTGTAAATGCAAAAGGTGAAGCTACGACTCCCGTAACTTGGGAGATGGGATGTCTGGAAGAAGTTTGTGGTGCATGTTCAATGGTTATCAACGGAAAGCCTCGTCAATCCTGTACGGCTCTTGTTGATCAGTTAGAACAGCCAATCAGACTTGAACCAATGAAAACTTTTCCGGTTGTTCGTGACCTTGCGATCGATAGAAGCAGAATGTTCGATGCGCTTAAGCGTGTTAAAGCATGGATTCCGATCGATGGAACGTACGATCTTGGTCCAGGACCGAGAATGCCTGAAACTAAACGTCAATGGGCATATGAACTTTCAAAGTGTATGACTTGCGGTGTTTGCTTAGAGGCTTGTCCAAATGTTAATAGCAATTCAGATTTTATTGGACCAGCTCCACTTTCACAAGTTCGTCTGTTTAACGCACACCCAACAGGTGAAATGAATAAAGAAGAGCGACTGAATGCGATTATGGATGATGGAGGACTTGCAGAATGCGGTAACTCTCAAAACTGTGTACAGTCTTGTCCAAAAGGAATTCCTTTAACAACTTCTATCGCAGCTCTTAACCGTGATACTACATTCCAAGCGTTTAAGAACTTCTTTGGAAGTGACAGATAAATGATAGATAAAGGCTTCTCTCGATAGGGAGAAGCTTTTTTCACTATCAAGAAGTAAAACTTATGCACGATGAATTTTTTGATGCAGCAAGCACACCTAGACTGACTCGAAGGGATAGCTATTGCAAAGATTTCGATAAAAGGTGGTAAGCTAATGGCAAGACAAGATTATATTTCAAATATGGAAGAATGGAAAAAGGGATTTCATTTTTTTCACGAATTGAATGTTCGCTTTGGCGAAATTGATGGTTTTGGACATGTTAATAACACAAACGTCTTTATCTATATGGAAGAAGCAAGAATTGCCCTCTTTAAAGAACTAGGTTTGATGACATCTTGGGGAGCGCCTGATTCCGTGGAAATTCCAGTTGTCGCAGATCTGCAATGTGATTACCTTGCTCAAATCATGTATGATGAGACATTAAAGATATATGTAAAAATTAATGAAGCAGGATCATCTTCTATTGATCTGCATTACCTAGGAGTCAATGAGGAGAACAAACCGGTTTTCACTGGTAGAGGAGCAATTGTTCAGATTTCCAGGAAGAGCGGACGTCCTTTAAAGTGGAATGAAACATTAAAAAAACAATTGGATAACTTTTCACATAAAGCCCATATATAAAAAATGGGCTTTTTTTTATTTTATTATGGAATATTATGGGGACTTTTTAACTTAACCAAGTCACTTACACATGTGTTATGACATAGTATATGTTGACTAAATACTTCCAATATTCGTTGGCGGTTCCTAAACCCTAGCAAGGAGGGGTGAATTCATTGAAAGATAAACACTACCGACCGAAGCCTCTACTTACAAAAAGAGAGAGAGAAGTTTTCGAACTATTAGTCCAAGACAAAACCACAAAAGAAATTGCGGAACAATTATTCATTAGTGAGAAAACAGTTCGAAACCATATTTCGAATACCATGCAAAAGCTTGGGGTTAAAGGACGCTCTCAAGCCGTTGTAGAGTTATTGAGGCTTGGAGAACTCGAGATTTAGTCAGGAAGCGGCTTTCACGTGAAAGCCGTTTTCAGTTTGCGTTTAAATTCAATTAAGGCTAAATAGGCAAGACTGTTGTATGCAAAGTAGTGATACAGGTAAAAGTTGCAATTGATTTTTTAGCTCTTTTTCAGATATGATGACTAAGATGTCTATGGTTTCTGGCCAGATAATGAAAAAGGTGAAAATCATGAATAATAGCCTGCAAGTTAAAAAGGTACTAAATAACAATGTCGTGATTGTGACAGATTCCTCTGAAAAAGAACAGATTGTCATTGGAAAAGGAATTGGGTTTGCAAAAAAACAAGGAGATTCAGTCCACTCTGCCCAAGTTGACAAATTGTTTGTTTTAAGAAATGAAAATGAACAAGAGCAATATAAGACACTCCTGACTTATATAGATGAAGAAACTGTTGAGTTGATTAACGATATTATCGTTCATATAGGATCGCGTTTTGATAATGATTTGTTGAACGAGCATATACATGTGGCTTTAACAGACCATATCGCATTTGCTATTAAACGGCTGCAGCAAGGGATGGACATAAAAAATCCATTTCTAACTGAGACTCAGACGTTATACCCTAAAGAATATACGGTCGCGGAAGAAGTGATCGAGGTCATTAACAAATCCCTTAAAATTCATCTTCCTGAAGGTGAAATAGGCTTTGTTGCCCTTCATATTCATAGCGCGATTACAAATAAGAGTGTTAAAGATATAAAAAAACACTCGGAGCTTATTAATACACTTATGCAGATGATTCAGCATTCACTGGATCTTGAAATTGATACGAAAAGCATAAATTATCTCCGTTTAGTAAGACACTTAAGACATGCAATTGAGCGGATCTCAATGGGCGATATTATGGAAGAACAAGAAAAGTTAGCAAAAGTGTTGAAAGAAGAATATCCAGTGTGCTACAATTTGGCTTGGAAGTTGATCAAGGTAATGCAAAATTCCTTGAACAAGCCCGTGCCACATGCAGAGGCAGTGTACTTAACCATGCATTTGCAAAGGCTTTCGCGATATGACAACTAGACAAAATGTAACGAGTAACTAAATATATACAGCGTTTTTACGTGTTACTGATTCGATCAGGCATAAGTAAAGAACAAAGTGTAGCGAATGCTTAATTAGGATATATTATATCTGATTAGGTAAATTTGCTCATGTTCTTTATTTATGTCTTTTTTGTTTTAGCGGAAGTAAATGGAAGGGTTATCATAATAAAAGGCTTTTTTCTAAAGTATTGTTGCTATTTGGAACTTCTCTTCATTTGCAAGATGATTGTAGCGCAAGGTTGCCGACTCCTACGGGACGAGCGGTCAGGTGAGACTCCTAATGGCGCAAAGCGGCAGGAGGCTCACCGCACGCCCCGTGGAAAGCGAGCAACCTGGAGCGGAAATCAACCACTTTCAAGAGCGACAATGTATGCGAAAACAGCCGAATAAAAAAAGGAGGACTTCCTATGTGGAAAAAGCTTTTTGGTGTACTTCAGCGTGTAGGTAAAGCTTTAATGCTGCCAGTAGCGATTTTACCAGCAGCTGGTTTGCTGCTTGCATTTGGTAATGCATTTAAAAACCCTGCATTGATTGAACGAATACCAGCATTAGATGCAGCATGGTTTCAGCTTGTTGCAGAGGTAATGGAGAAATCAGGAGACATCGTATTTGCGAACTTATCATTATTATTTGCAGTAGGTGTAGCCGTTGGTCTTGCAGGCGGTGAAGGCGTAGCAGGTCTTGCTGCTATTATCGGTTATTTAATTATGAATGTTACGATGAGTGTCATTGAGGGTGTTACACCTGATATGATCGGAAAAGATCCGTCATTTGCAAGCGTTCTTGGAATCCCTACTCTTCAGACTGGGGTATTCGGAGGTATTATTGTCGGTATCCTGGCATCATATCTCTACAAACGTTTTTACAACATAGAACTTCCTCAATACTTAGGTTTCTTTGCAGGGAAACGTTTTGTTCCGATTATTACTGCTGTATCAGCATTAGTTCTTGGTATTTTAATGACATTTATTTGGCCTCCTGTACAGAATGGTCTTAACACTTTCTCTGAGAGCATGATCAATTCTAATCTTACAGTTGCAGCCTTTATCTTTGGTGTAATTGAAAGATCATTGATTCCTTTTGGTCTTCATCACATTTTTTATTCACCATTCTGGTTTGAGTTTGGTTCTTATAAGTCAGCTGCAGAAGGTCTTGTACGTGGTGACCAGGCCATCTTCTTTGCTCAATTAAAAGATAATGTAGAACTGACAGCTGGTACATTCATGACAGGTAAGTTCCCATTCATGATGTTTGGACTTCCAGCTGCAGCACTTGCTATGTATCATGCAGCTCGACCTGAGCAAAAGAAAGTAGTTGCAGGTATCATGGGTTCTGCTGCCTTAACTTCATTCTTAACAGGGATAACAGAACCAATTGAATTTACATTCTTGTTTGTAGCACCAGTTCTTTTTGGAATTCATGCCATTTTTGCAGGACTTTCATTCATGGTGATGCACATATTAAATGTTAAAATTGGTATGACGTTCTCTGGTGGGGTAATTGACTATTTACTATTTGGTGTTCTTCCAAACCGCACAGACTGGTGGCTTGTAATTCCAGTAGGATTGGTTTTCTCAGTTATCTATTACTTTGGTTTCCGTTTTGCTATTCAAAAATGGAACTTAAAAACACCTGGACGTGAAATCGTTGATGATGAAGTGGAAACGAACGTTGGACCGTCTAATAAAGATTCATTAGCTGCGAATATTTTAGAAGGCTTAGGCGGAGAATCTAACATAGCTGATTTGGACGCATGTATTACACGTCTTCGTGTTTCTGTTCGTGATCCTAAGGAAGTTGATAAAGATCGTTTGAAAAAGCTGGGTGCATCAGGAGTTCTTGAAATGGGGAACAGCATTCAGGCTATTTTCGGAACTCGTTCTGATACAATCAAGAGCGAAATACGAGATATTATGAACGGCAAGACAGTTGCTAAGCCTAAAAACAGTGAAGCAACTCCTGAACAAGGAGAACTTGCAGATACTTCTGATCAAGGAACTGTAAACCCAACTTCTTCAATTTCATCTGAAGAACGTTTTGTATCACCGATTAAAGGGAAAATAATTCCGATTACCGAAGTTCCCGATCAAGTTTTCTCAGGTAAAATGATGGGTGACGGTTTTGCGATTGAACCAGCAGAAGGTTTGGTTGTATCGCCGGTAAATGGTAAGATAATTAATGTCTTCCCGACTAAGCATGCGATCGGGATTGAATCAGATAACGGAAAAGAAATCTTGATCCATTTTGGAATCGACACTGTTAAATTAAAAGGTGAAGGTTTCGAAAGCTTTGTGTCTGAAGGGGACAAGGTATCAGCTGGCCAAAAACTTCTCCAAGTTGATTTGAACTTTGTAAAAGAAAATGCACCATCTATTATTACACCGATTGTGTTTACAAACTTATCGGGTGAAACTGTTTCAGTCGAAAAAACAGGAACAGTAGCAATTGAAGAAGAAAATATTATTACATTCAAAAAATAAAGGGGTAATTAAAATGGCAGAAAAAATATTTAAAGTAACTAGTGAATCAGGAATCCACGCTCGTCCAGCAACAACATTAGTAAACCAGGCAGGACAATTCAGCTCTGATATTACTCTAGATTATAACGGTAAGAGTGTTAACTTAAAGTCAATCATGGGTGTTATGAGTTTAGGTATTCAATCCGGAGCTGAGATTACGATCAAAGCTGAAGGTTCAGATGCAGACGAAGCAATCGCAGCACTAGAAGATGTAATGAAAAAGGAAGGGCTTGGTGAGTAATGTCTGAAAAAATTTCAGGTATTGCAGCATCAGCCGGCATTGCAATTGCTAAAGCGTTTGTACTTCAAAATCCAGAATTAACGATTGAAAAAAAATCAATTGAAGATTCATCTCAGGAAATTGAACGATTCCAGTCAGCTCTTGAAAAATCCAAGGAAGAGTTGACAGTTATTAAAGATAAAGCTAATGAAGAACTGGGGGAAGATAAGGCAGCGATTTTTGCTGCCCATCTTCTTGTCCTTAGTGACCCTGAACTGGTTGATGCTGTAAAACAAAAGATTAAAAGTGAAAAAGTAAACGCTGAATCAGCTATGAATGATGTTTCTTCCATGTTTATCGACATGTTTGAACAAATGGACAACGAATATATGAAAGAGCGTGCTGCAGATATTCGTGATGTATCTAAGCGTGTATTAGCTCATCTATTAGATGTTCAATTTGCAACACCAGCGAGCATTTCTGAGGAAGTTGTTATTCTTGCAGAAGACTTAACGCCATCAGATACAGCGCAGCTTAACCGTAAATTTGTAAAAGGCTTTGCAACTGATATCGGCGGAAGAACTTCGCATTCAGCGATCATGTCCCGTTCAATGGAAATTCCTGCAGTTGTCGGAACGAAGACCATTACAGAAAAAGTGGAGAATGGTGTCATGATTATCATCGACGGTTTGGATGGACAAGTTATTGTTGATCCAACTCAAGATGAAATCGCAACATATCAGGAGAAGAAAAAGCAATATCAGCAGCAAAAGGAAGAGTGGGCGAAGCTAGTAAATGAAAAAACTCTTTCATCTGATAATGTTCAAGTAGAACTTGCTGCGAATATTGGTACTCCTGCAGATGTAAAAGGAGTTCTCGAAAATGGAGCTGAAGGCGTTGGATTATATCGTACAGAATTCTTGTACATGGGCCGTGATCAGCTACCAACTGAAGAAGAGCAATATAAGGCTTATAAAGAAGTTCTCGAAAAAATGGAAGGAAAGCCTGTTGTTATCCGTACATTGGACATTGGCGGTGACAAAGAACTTCCTTACTTAAATCTTCCAAAAGAATTGAATCCATTTTTAGGATTCCGTGCGATTCGTCTTTGTCTGGAAGAACAAGATATTTTCCGAACACAGCTTAGAGCACTGCTTCGCGCCAGCACTTTTGGCAACTTAAAGATCATGTTCCCAATGATCGCTACTCTTGAAGAATTCCGTTCTGCAAAAGGCATTCTTATTGAAGAAAAAGAAAAGCTTGTTAAAGAAGGAACAGAAGTATCAGAGAACATAGAAGTAGGAATCATGGTTGAAATTCCGTCAACAGCTGTAATGGCAGATACGTTTGCTAAAGAAGTAGATTTCTTCAGTATCGGCACAAATGACCTGATCCAGTATACGATGGCTGCGGACCGAATGAATGAACAAGTATCTTATTTATACCAGCCATACAGTCCGGCGATTTTAAGACTTGTAAAAATGGTTATCGATGCTGCTCATAAAGAAGGTAAATGGACGGGTATGTGCGGTGAAATGGCAGGAGATCCAATTGCTATCCCTATTCTTTTAGGACTAGGTTTAGATGAATTCTCTATGAGTGCCACTTCAGTTCTGCCAGCAAGAAGCCAGATCAGAGGGCTCTCCAAAGAAAAAATCAGTGCCCACATCGATGAAATTCTGCAAATGGATACAATGAAAGATGTTGTAGAATTTGTAGAGAAGAACTTTAAATAAAAGTTGGTTTTAAATTAAACAAGGACTATGGGATGTTTCCATAGTCCTTTTACGTACATTCTAGTCTTTGCAATAAAAAAAGGACCAAAATCTATTTTTAGACGTGAAGGCTGGACTAGATCGTTTTGCATCCTGTTCATTTCGGAAATTTCTTCATTGATAAAGTTGATTGGAATGAAAGGTGGGAGACTCCTCGAAAATGAAAATCACATTTTCTTCGTGCGATGTAACGCTGTCGAAGCCTTCCTTGTCCTGTGGGACGAGTGGGACAGGTGAGACTCCTAATTACCCAAAGGGTGAAGGAGGCTCACCGCCCGCACCTCGGAAAGCGAGCACCTGTAACGGAAATCAACCTCTTTCAAGTGAAACAAGGATTGCTAGAACGGATGTTGTTGAAATTTTCGAGTTTCTTTCAAGAATAGTTTACATTCGA
Organism: Fictibacillus arsenicus; assembly: GCF_001999465.1. Classification (GTDB taxonomy): domain Bacteria; phylum Bacillota; class Bacilli; order Bacillales; family Fictibacillaceae; genus Fictibacillus; species Fictibacillus arsenicus. The sequence goes on along the minus strand of NZ_MQMF01000001.1, from coordinate 189,764 downwards.
ACGATTTTTATTGCATTTTCATAAAAATATTAGCAGAATAGAAAACAATGATAAACGCCTTTTGTTTTCAGTATTGTGTATAGAGATGAGGCGATGTATGTTTTGAATAGACCTATAGGCGTAATAGATTCAGGAGTGGGCGGGTTAACCGTTGCCAGAGAGCTGATGAAACAGCTCCCAAAAGAAGAAATCATTTATTTAGGTGATACAAAGCGATGTCCATATGGACCTAGACCTTTTGAAGAGGTAAGAACATATACATGGGAAATGATAGACTTTCTTATTAAGCAGGAGATCAAGTTACTTGTAATCGCATGCAATACCGCTACAGCTGCTGTATTAGAAGAAGCTAAAAAGAAACTCGATATACCTGTAATAGGGGTAATACACCCTGGGGCACGTTCTGCCTTAAAAGCAACTAAGAATAACCATGTAGGGGTCATTGGCACGATCGGAACAATAAATAGCGGAGCGTATAAACAGGCTCTTCAGAAGATTCGCAGTGATGTAATCGTTGAGAGTTTGGCTTGTCCTTTGTTCGTTCCTCTTGTTGAACAAGGTAAACTTTCCGGAGAAGAAACATTGAATGCTGTTTCAGAAACATTATATCCTCTGAAGGATGTTTCAATAGACACACTCATTTTAGGCTGTACCCATTACCCATTATTACGGCCGGTAATTCAGCGCGTTATGGGTGAACATATCAAAATCCTATGTTCAGGGGCAGAAACTGCTCGGGAGGTTTCAGTTATCCTCGATCATAGTGGAATTTTGAATACAGGAGAAAAGAAACCGGTACACAGATTCTTGGCGACGGCAGAAAGCAGCCAGTTTTTAAAAATAGCCAACCATTGGCTTAATACAAAAATAGATAAAGTAGAATGTATCAAGCTTTAATAAAAGAGCAGACTCACATTTTTGTGACTCTGCTCTTTTTAATTATCTTTTAATTTAGGCCGCTTTCTAAAAGACAATTGTTTTTTAGATGTCTTTAATGTTCGTCACTGAATAGCCGGAGCAGAAATCAACTACTTTCAAAAAAAACATGTTTGCGAAAATAACCTTTTATTTTTGTACAAGTGGTCTATCAGAAGAAGATAGCTCGTATACATAATAGTACAAACCACTTGAGGAGGGAAAGTATGCGCAAAATAATGAAGTCAGGTGCTCCGCTGCTTTTATTATCAGTGTCATTACTGGTATCGGGTTGCGGATTAGGGGGAGAGAAAGCAGGAACTGAGCTTGATCCCCCAAAAGTGAATTACGTAAAGGAAGGAAAATCACTTGATAAAAAAGAAAAAACAGCTAAAACCGAAAGTACTCAAAAACGACAGCTGTTTTTATTCGACAGCAACGGTATGGTTGTACCTCAAGTCCTTGCTTTGCCAAAAAATGATGAAACGGCCAAGCAGGTTCTGCAATATCTTGTAAAAGATGGTCCGGTAAGCAATATGATTCCGAATGGCTTTCAAGCTGTATTGCCTGCAGATACGGAAGTTCTATCGGTAAATATAAAAAAGGGTACAGCCACTGCAAACTTTTCAAAAGAATTTACGGAGTATAATGCAAAAGATGAAATGAAGATTCTTCAAGCCATAACCTTTACGCTTACACAGTTTGATAATATTAAAAAAGTGAAGATACAAATCGAAGGCAAGAACCAAAACTCAATGCCAGTAAATAATACACCTGTTGGTGAAGGTGTCAGCAGAGTGGATGGAATTAACCTCGAGAACGGCAGCGTAGCAGATATAACAAACAGTGAACTTGTAACACTTTACTTTTTAGCCCAGACACAAGATCAAACGTACTATGTACCTGTTACGCGCCGTGTAGCGAAAGAAGGAACCGACAAGGTCACAGCTACTATTGAACATCTAATAGACGGTCCTTCTGCTGAAAGCAACCTTCTGACTGATTTTAGAACGGATGTAAAACTATTGAGTACTCCTGTTGTAAAAGATGGAGTAGTTACTCTTAATTTCAACGGTGCTGTATTAGATAACAAAGAAGAAAGTATGATTGCAGATGAAGTATTAAATTCAATTGTTCTTTCTTTAACTGAGCTTTCAGAGGTTAAGAAAGTCGCCATAAAAGTAGATGGAAAGTCAAAGATCTTTACTGAGAAAGGAAAAGAGCTTACAGCCCCTGTTTCCCGTCCGAAAGAAGTTAATACAGGTGAATTTTAAATCAGCAAATGATGTGATAAAGTAAAGAGACGAGAAAATCGTCTCTTTTTTGTGCTTCACCAAAGTTTCTTTATTTACGATGATAGCGGAGGACAATATATGAAAATTTTAATTGCTACAAAAAACATAGGTAAAGTTAAAGAGTTTCAAGCCATGTTCAAAGATTTTGGTATTGAAGTCATATCGCTGCTTGACATAAAAAATAGTCCGGATGTTGAAGAAACTGGGGTTACTTTTGAAGAAAATGCGATTTTAAAGGCAGAAGCCATCTGTTCCATTATGAAAATTCCAGTTATCGCTGATGATTCTGGTCTGGAAGTAGATGCACTTGAAGGAAGACCAGGAGTTTATTCTGCAAGATATGCGGGAAGCGAGAAAAGTGATGAGGCTAACATGGATAAAGTTTTAAACGAACTTAGGGGAGTAGCTGAGCCGAATCGGACTGCACGTTTTGTTTGTGCATTAGCTTTTGCAAGACCCGACATAAAAACATTTGTCGTAAGAGGTACATGCGAAGGTGAAATCTTGTCAGAAAAACGGGGTACTGAAGGGTTTGGGTATGATCCGATCTTCTACCTTCCCCAATTAGATAGTTCCATGGCAGAGTTGTCGAAGGAAGAAAAGAATAAAATCAGCCACAGAGCTGTCGCATTGCAAAAATTAAAAGATTTTATCAGCAAGGAGGACATGCTATGGCAAAAGCCTTGATTGTTAGTGACAGTCATGGATTAAAAGAAGAATTAATTACGATAAAAAAACGTCATGAGAATGAAATTGATCTAATGATCCATTGTGGAGATTCTGAACTTGAAACAAATGCCAAGGAGCTGTCTGGATATGTTACTGTAAGGGGGAATATGGACTTTCTTGGTAAGGATTTTCCGAATGAAGCTATTGAGATGCTTGGAAATAAGTGTTTGTATATTACTCACGGGCATTTATATGATGTAAAGATGTCTCATCTGTCTCTTGCTTATAGAGCAGAAGAAACAGGTGCCGTTATTGCCTGCTTCGGTCATTCGCATATTGCTGAGGCTTACGAACGGGAAGGAATGGTTTTTATCAATCCCGGAAGTATAAGACTGCCTAGAGGAACTTTTGAAAAAACGTATGCTATTTTAGAGGTTAATGATGTCGATATTTCAGTAATCTTTTATTCACTGGAAGGAAAGCGAATCGACCATCTATCAAAAGGATTTAAAGGGAATTAAAGAGGAACTGCGAAAAAATTAAAGAAATAGGTTGACTCTTTTGTAGATATCATGTATATTAAATTATGTCGTCGCGACAAGATCTAATATGTCTGCGGGTGTAGTTTAGTGGTAAAACAAGAGCCTTCCAAGCTCTGGTCGTGAGTTCGATTCTCATCACCCGCTCCATTTGTTTTTCTCACGTTCAAATGGCACAAAAGAGTTACATCTGAAGTTTACAGATCTTACATTTAAAAATGCATGTTATAAAAAACATATTTGTATCCACGGTCGACAGGTGGAACAAATCACTGTGTGCCCGCAGCGCATGGTAATTGCGGAAAGCGCATTGCTATGCGGAATGGGCTCCAATACATATGTCCCAGTAGCTCAGCTGGATAGAGCATACGCCTTCTAAGCGTACGGTCGGGAGTTCGAATCTCTCCTGGGACGCCATATAACTATTTCTATTACATAATCAAACACGTTTCGTGTCCTCTCTTAAAGGATGCGGAGCGTGTTTTTTTATGTATTTTTTTGTGATTATTTTGTTTTGTTGAAAGCGCTTTAAAAATGTTTACAAATATGTGTGTAAACTATTTTTTTGCCTCAACCATGGGAATGGAAGCGCCTTCAAAATATCAGAAAAGTCAGAATTAATTATTTTTAAGAAAATTCATGGTTGACCCTGCTCAGATATGGGCGTAATATTGTCAACAATTATTAATTGTTTTTAAAAAATTCTAATAATTCAATTTCCGAAGAAAAGGAGGATCACGATGCAGGAGCAATGGGTTTATGTAAATGGTGAGTACGTATTAAAAGACGATGCTAAGGTTTCAGTTTATGATCATGGTTTTTTATATGGAGATGGGGTGTTCGAAGGCATTCGAGTCTATAATGGCAACGTTTATCGATTAGAAGAACATCTTCAGCGCTTATACGAATCAGCTCAATCCATTATGCTAAACATTCCACACACTAAAGAAGAGTTAACAAACATCATTGTAGAAACGCTCCAGAAAAACAAATATCGTGATGCTTATATCCGATTAGTTGTTTCACGAGGTAAAGGCAATTTGGGATTAGATCCGTTTACATGCGGAAAACCTGGAGTCATTGTAATTACAGAGCAGCTTGCTCTCTTTCCGAAAAAACTTTATGAAACAGGTCTTGAAATCATAACTGTTGCTAGCAGAAGAAATAGACCTGATGTTTTAAGTCCAAAAGTGAAATCATTGAATTACTTAAATAATATTTTAGTAAAAATTGAAGCGAGCCTGGCAGGAGTTAGTGAAGCGCTGATGCTGAATGATCAAGGGTATGTAGCAGAGGGCTCTGCAGACAATGTATTCATCGTTAAAGGAAACACGATTAAAACGCCTCCTGGTTATTTAGGAGCTTTAGAAGGAATTACGAGAAACGCAATTGTTGAGATCGCTAATGAACTTGGATACAAAATGGTGGAAGAACCGTTCACGAGACATGATGTGTACGTAGCTGATGAAGCATTTCTTACCGGAACCGCTGCAGAAGTAATTGCAGTTGTAAAAGTTGACGGAAGGGTAATCGGAAACGGAGCACCTGGTGAACATACAAATAGATTATTAGACGCTTTCAGGAAAAAAGTTGTTGAAGAAGGTGTGAAGGTTTATTCAGGACAGACCGTTCAAGCAGGATAAAAGTTGTATTGGAGTGTTTCAAACATGCGCAGTAATATGATCAAACAAGGAATCGATAGAGCCCCGCACAGAAGTCTTCTCCACGCAGCGGGTGTTGCACCAGAAGATATGGATAAACCATTTATCGGTGTTTGTAATTCCTATGTTGATATTATTCCGGGGCACATGCACTTAAATAAAGTGGGTGAATGGGTCAAAGAAGCCATTCGAGAAGCAGGCGGAATACCTTTTGAATTCAATACGATCGGTGTTGATGATGGCATCGCGATGGGGCATATCGGAATGCGTTATTCGCTTCCGAGCAGAGAAGTCATTGCAGATGCAGCAGAAACTGTAATCAATGCTCATTGGTTTGATGGCGTCTTTTATATTCCGAACTGCGACAAGATTACACCGGGAATGCTTATGGCTGCTGTTCGCACCAATGTACCGGCAGTATTTGTTTCAGGCGGACCGATGGAAGCAGGGAAATCGATGGCAGGGAAATCACTTTCACTTGCCTCGGTATTTGAAGGTGTTGGCTCTCATTTAGCCGGAAAAATGACTCGAGAAGAACTCTTGGAACTTGAAACAAGTGCTTGTCCAACATGTGGATCATGTTCAGGAATGTTTACAGCTAACAGTATGAATTCAATTATGGAAATGCTGGGGATTACTTTGCCGGGCAACGGCACCATCGTAGCAACTTCAGATGAGCGGAGAGACTTGATCCGCGATGCGGCAAATTCTCTTATGAACCTAGTAAAAGAAAATGTCCGTCCTAGAGATATTATTACGAAAGAAGCGATCGATGATGCTTTTGCACTTGACATGGCAATGGGAGGATCGACTAACACAGTCCTCCACATGCTCGCGATAGCAAATGAAGCTGAAATCGATTACGATCTGCCACGGATCAATGAGATTGCAGAAAGGATTCCCTACTTGTCTAAAATCTCACCTGCTTCGGATTATTCCATGCAGGATGTTCACCGGGCTGGCGGCGTTAGTGCGATCATCAATGAACTTTGCAAAATGGAAGGTGCAATTCATAACGACCGTATTACGATTTCCGGTGAAACTCTTCGAGAGAGGGTCCGCGACGCTGAGATTATAGATGATGACGTTATTCGCCGAAAAGACAATGCTTATTCACCAGTTGGCGGGTTATCAATCCTTTATGGAAACATAGCACCAGATGGCTGTGTTATCAAAGTGGGTGCGGTTGATCCTTCAATCAAGACTTTTCAGGGAGAAGCTATCGTTTATGAATCTCAGGACGAAGCGATTCAAGGAATCAACAATGGTGAAGTCCGAGAAGGGCATGTTGTAGTTATTCGCTATGAAGGCCCTAAGGGTGGACCGGGCATGCCTGAGATGCTCTCTCCTACATCTGCTATTGCAGGAATGGGATTAAGCACAAAGGTTGCTCTCATAACAGACGGACGCTTTTCAGGAGCATCCAGAGGGATTTCTATCGGTCACATCTCACCGGAAGCTGCACAAGGTGGTCCGATTGCATTTATCGAAAGTGGAGATCCGATACTAATTGATTTAGTGAATAGATCGATTCATGTAATGCTGACAGAAGATGAGTTGAATAAAAGAAAAGAAAACTGGGTTAAACCTGAGCCGAAAATTAAAAAAGGCTACTTAGCCCGATACGCTGCTTTAGTTACTTCAGCTAATACTGGCGGAATCTTAAAAATTTAAAACCTTAAAACGATGACGGAGAACAATGGTAGATACGGAATACACAGAGAGCCGGGTTGCTGTGAGCCGGTTATTCCAAATACCAGGACATCCCTCCTGAGTGTCCTTTTGAAAGTTACTTGAGTAGGAAGGGCCAAGCGGTTATTTCCATTTTTAAACCGCTTGTTATCAAATGACGGCTTATTCGTCACGAGGCGGTGTCTTTATAGAAGATATCGTGAAAAAGGGTGGTACCGTGAAAATGAAACTTTTTCACCCCTTTGGATAGGATTTTCCTGTCCATTTGGGTGGGGAAGTTTTTTTATTGGCTTTTTCTAAATTTTGCTCTTTTTTAAGCACTTCATTGATTAGTTGATTGGAGCGTAAGGTGCGAGACTCCTGCGGGATCAGCGGGACAGGTGAGACCCCGTCAGTGCGAAGCGATAGGGAGGCTCACCGCCCGCCCCGCGGAAAGCGAGCACCTGGAGCGGAAATCAACCCTTCTAGGAGCTGCAAAGGTTTAGGTAAAAGCTTTTTACAAATAAATGGGTTCAAAAGATGAAGGAGGAATGAAAATGAAGGCCAGTTGGGTGGCTGAACAAAAAACGGTTGAATCTTCATTAGTCTCTGGTGCTGAACTATTTATTCAAGGACTGCAGAATGAAAACGTAGACGTTGTTTTTGGGTATCCAGGTGGTGCAGTGCTTCCAATCTATGATGCTCTTTACAAAGCAGAAATGAAGCATGTACTGACAAGGCACGAACAAGGTGCGATTCACGCGGCTCAAGGGTATGCGAGAGTTACAGGAAATCCAGGTGTGGTGCTTGCGACTTCAGGGCCAGGTGCTACTAACCTTGTAACCGGCATTGCTGATGCCATGATTGATTCCATCCCTCTTGTTATTTTCACGGGGCAAGTAGCTACAAAAGTCATTGGCACTGATGCTTTTCAAGAAGCGGATATCGTAGGGATTACGATGCCGATTACAAAGCACAACTATCAAGTGCAGAAGGCGGAGGATCTGCCTCGGATCATGAAAGAAGCTTTTCATATTGCGAACACTGGCAGAAAAGGACCTGTGTTAATCGATATACCAAAAGACATCGCAGTTAATAATGCACCTTTAAAAGAGGTTTCAGACATTCATCTGCCCGGTTATCAGCCGACTCTGAAGCCTAACATCCTCCAAGTAAAAAGGCTGAACGAAGCTTTACAGATGGCAAAGAAGCCTGTTCTTCTTACAGGAGCAGGTGTACTTGCAGCTAAAGCCGAGGAAGAGCTTTTAGCCTTTGCGGAGTATTATCAGATTCCTGTTGCTCAAACATTGCTAGGACTTGGAGGATTCCCGGCAGATCATCCTTTATGCTACGGAATGGCAGGAATGCATGGCACATATGCAGCAAATATGGCGCTTTATGATTGTGATCTTTTAATAGGGGTTGGTGCCAGATTTGATGACCGCTTAACCGGGAATCTAGAGCATTTTGCTAAAAAAGCGGTGGTTGCCCATATTGATATCGATCCCGCAGAGATCGGAAAAAATGTACCGACAGAGATACCTATTGTAGGGTGTGCCAAAGAAACCTTGAAGGCTTTAAATCAGACATGCGGTGAAAAAGGCAATTCGAGCGAATGGGTGATACAGCTTTCAAAATACCGAAGCGAACTTCCACTTACGTATAAATCTAATGATAAAGAATTAAAACCGCAAAAATTAATGGAAATTTTACACGAAGTTACAAAAGGTGCTGCAATCGTTTCGACAGATGTTGGACAGCATCAAATGTGGGCAGCCCAATATTATACGTTTTCAACTTCAAACAGATGGATTACATCTGGAGGATTAGGAACGATGGGCTTTGGCTTTCCGGCTGCTATAGGGGCCAAGGTAGGAAGACCAGATCTTCCGGTAGTCGCTGTTGTAGGCGATGGAGGATTTCAGATGACCTTGCAGGAACTGGGTGTTCTGCAGGATTGGGAACTTCCTGTAATCGTTGTGATTGTTAACAACAAATCACTAGGTATGGTCCGGCAATGGCAGGAGATTTTTTACGAAAAAAGATATTCACACTCTCTCCTTGATATTCAGCCTGATTTTGTAAAACTTGCAGCAGCATATGGGATCGAAGGCAAGCGTGCTGAAAACGAAGATGAAGTAAGGGAGGCATTAGAGGCTGCACTTTCTTCAAAAAAACCTTTCGTATTAGATTGTGCAGTTTCGGCTGATGAAAATGTATATCCGATGATTGCTCCAGGAAAAGGACTTCACGAAATGATTGGAGTGAGAGGATGAGACGCATTATTTCTGCAACAGTGTTAAACGAAAGCGGTGTTCTGAATCGGTTAACCGGGTTGCTGACAAAAAGACAATTTAACATTGAGAACATTACAGTCGGACATACGGAGGACCCTGCCGTTTCAAAAGTGACCTTGACAGTTTGGGTAGAAGATGACAGAAAAGCTGAACAACTGGTTAAACAGCTTCATAAACAGATCAATATTTTAAAAGTCCGTGATCTCACAAATATGGCTCTTGTTTCAAGAGAGCTTGCACTTATTAAAGTATTAACCACTCCGGATACACGAAGTGAAATAAAAATGCTGATTGAACCATTTAGGGCTACAGTTCTCGATGTTTCATTAGAGAACGTTACGCTGGAAGTAACCGGCGACAGTGAAAAAGTAGATGCACTGATAGAACTGCTTCGTCCTTATGGAATCAAAGAGATTTCAAGAACTGGCATTACAGCTATTCCAAGAGGAACACAAAAGAAAGTTTTAGAGCTTCACCCCTATTCTATTATGTAAAGGAGACTATTAAAAATGGCTAAAGTATATTACGAAAACGAACTTTCAAATGATGTATTAAAAAATAAGAAGGTAGCAGTAGTTGGTTATGGATCACAAGGGCATGCACACGCACTGAACTTAAAAGACAACGGCTATGATGTTGTAGTTGGTGTCCGAGAAGGAAGATCTTTTGATGAAGCAGTAAAAGACGGATTTGAAGTATATCCTGTTCGCGAGGCAGCACGTCTAGCCGACGTTGTTATGGTACTGCTTCCGGATGAAAGACAGCCTGAGGTATATAAAAATGAGATCCTGCCAGAGCTTTCTCCGGGAAATGCTCTCGTGTTTGCACATGGATTCAATGTTCATTATCACCAAGTTGTACCGCCTGAAAATGTGGATGTGTTCTTGGTTGCTCCTAAAGGTCCGGGTCATCTAGTACGCAGGACTTTTGAAGCGGGCGAAGGTGTACCTGCATTGTTTGCGGTTTATCAAGATGCTACAGGTACTGCTAGAGAAACTGCTCTTTCTTACGCAAAAGGCATTGGTTCCGCTCGGGCAGGTGTACTGGAAACAAGCTTTCAGGAAGAAACCGAAACCGATTTATTTGGAGAACAGGCTGTCCTTTGCGGCGGATTATCCTCACTTGTAAAAGCGGGATTTGAAACACTTACAGAAGCGGGATATCAGCCAGAGGTTGCTTACTTCGAATGTCTGCATGAGTTAAAGCTCATCGTTGATCTTATGTATGAAGGCGGATTAGAAGGAATGAGACATTCTATCTCTGATACCGCTCAATGGGGAGATTTCCAGTCAGGTCCTCGTGTTATTGATGGAAGAGTAAAAGAATCGATGAAAGAAGTATTAAAAGATGTTCAATCTGGTGAGTTTGCAAAGAATTGGATCTTGGAAAACCAAGCGAATCGTCCTGTATTCCATGTAGTAAATTACCAGGAAAAAAATCACCCAATTGAAAAAGTGGGGAGGGAATTACGTGCGATGATGCCGTTTGTTAAAGCAAAACAGAAGAAGGAGGCTGTCGTCAGTGCGAACAATTGAAATTTTTGATACGACGCTGCGTGATGGAGAACAAACAGCAGGTGTAAATTTAAATACTGAAGAAAAAATAGAGATCGCAAAAAGGCTTGAACGATTAGGTGTTGATGTTATGGAGGCTGGCTTTCCTGCAGCCTCTAAAGGAGATTTAGATGCTGTTAAAAAGGTGGCATCGATCATTAAGGATTCCTCTGTGACAGGTTTGGCAAGATCGAATCAATCGGATATTGATCACGCATGGGAAGCGCTAAAAGAGTCTGCTGAACCGAGGCTGCATGTATTTATCGCAACCTCCCCGATTCATATGACTTACAAATTAAAAAAAACACCTGATCAAGTAGTAGAAGCAGCCGTTGAAGCAGTTAAGTACTCAAAGAAAAAATTTCCGGTTGTTCAATGGTCTGCAGAAGATGCGTGCAGGTCAGATCTTGTTTTCCTCGCGCGGATCGTTGAAAAAGTTATCGATGCAGGGGCGAGCATTATCAATATCCCTGATACAGTGGGATTCACAAATCCAGAAGAATACGGAAAAATATTCCGCTATCTATTAAAGAATGTACCAAACATACAAAAAGCTGTTTTATCTGCTCACTGTCATGATGACCTCGGAATGGCAGTAGCAAATTCCCTTTCAGCAATTGAGAACGGAGCAAACCAGATCGAATGCACAATCAACGGAATCGGAGAAAGAGCTGGAAATGCATCTTTAGAAGAGATTGCAGTAGCGCTAGCTATCCGAGAAGACTTTTATCAGGCAAAAACGAATCTGAAGTTAAACGAGATCAGCCGTACAAGTCAGCTTGTTAGCCGTCTTACAGGTATTGCCGTTCCGCCAAATAAAGCTGTGGTGGGCAAGAATGCTTTTGCTCACGAATCGGGTATTCATCAAGATGGTGTGTTAAAAGAAAAATCAACTTATGAAATTATTACGCCTGAACTTGTCGGAGTCCCTTCTAACCAGTTAGTGCTGGGTAAGCATTCCGGCAGACATGCATTTAGGGATTATTTATCCAAATTAGGCTTCCAGCCAGAAGAAAGCAAAATAAAAGTTATATTTGAAGATTTCAAATTACTTGCTGACCGAAAAAAAGAAATGACAGAAGAAGATATTTTTGCACTTTTGATTGATCATAGAATTCAGCCGGAAGTTCCGCTTTATCAATTAAAAGATATACAGGTTAACTATGGCACTAACCAAATTCCTACTGCGACATTAAGACTTTTGACTCCTGATGGAAAGGTGATTCAGGATGCTGCAACGGGATCTGGAAGCGTAGAAGCTATTTATAATACTCTCGGAAAAATGCTTCCGTCCTCACTGAAGCTGAATGATTATCGAATTCAATCTGTAGGAGCCGGCAGGGATGCACTTGCTCAAGTGTTTGTGCAGATCGTCTGTGATGGCAGCGAAGTCAACGGAAGCGGAACGGCACAGGATGTTCTTGAAGCTTCAGCTAAAGCTTATGTTCATGCATTCAATAAACTTCAGCTTCATTCGGATAAAACAAACTACGAAAGAATGAGCATTTAATTTAGGGAGGGATGTTAGATGAAAAAGAAGATAACAGTTTTGCCAGGAGACGGAATCGGTCCTGAAGTGATGAAGGGAGCTCTGCAAGTATTAGACGGTGTTGCTGCAAGATTCGGTCACGAATTTCAAACAACAGAAAAATTGTTTGGAGGTACAGCCATTGACCAAAATGGCAAACCTCTGCCAGACGATACTTTAGAAACTTGTAAGAACAGTGATGCTGTGCTGTTAGGAGCAGTTGGAGGACCTAAATGGGACGGTCAAACCGTAAGACCTGAACAAGGACTTTTGGCATTAAGAAAAGAATTGAATGTGTTTGCCAATATACGACCTGTTACAGTCTTTCCTGGTCTTGAAAATCTATCTCCCCTTAAATCAAACAGAGTAAAAGGTGCGGATTTTGTATTTGTAAGAGAATTAACGGGCGGAATCTACTTTTCAGAGCCAAAAACACGAAACGAAAAACTTGCTGTTGATACGCTTTCTTATTCAAGGGAAGAAATTACGAGAATTATTGAAAAAGCGTATGAGTTGGCGAGAGTGAGAAGAAAAAAAGTTACCTCAGTAGATAAGGCGAATGTTTTGGAGACCAGTAAGCTGTGGAGAGAAATTGTTGAAGAAACTGCTAAGAAATACAGCGATGTTGAAACAGAGCATTTACTAGTTGACTACGCTGCTATGAGGATGATCAGCAGTCCTTCAAGTTTTGATGTTGTCGTAACAGAAAATATGTTTGGTGACATTTTATCTGATGAAGCATCTGTGATCCCAGGATCTCTTGGCATGATGCCTTCTGCTTCAGTCAGTCAAGAAGGACCAGGTTTGTATGAACCGATTCATGGTTCAGCACCCGATATTGCAGGCAGCGGGAAAGCGAATCCTATTGGAATGATTTTAAGTACAGCTATGATGCTTCGCCATTCGTTCAAGCTCGAAAAAGAAGCTGCTGCTGTTGAACTGGCTGTTTTTGAAACATTGCAAGCAGGTTATAGAACGCAAGATATATATGATGGAACGGGCAATCTAGTTTCTACGAAAGAGATGGTTAATCAGATTCAATTCAGGATGATTGAAGATTCAACAAGTGCAACACTGCTTGAGGTGTATGTGTAAGAAGGGAGGCCCCAGCCATTGGGTAAAACAATAATAGATAAATTGTGGGAAAGTCATGTTGTAGCAAAAGAAGTAAATAAACCCGATCTCTTATATATTGATCTTCATCTGCTTCATGAAGTTACTTCTCCACAGGCGTTTGCTGGTTTAAGAGAAAAAAACAGGAAGGTAAGAAGACCAGATCTATGTTTCGCCACTATGGATCATAATATCCCGACGGTAGACCGGTTCAACATTAAAGATGATACCTCCCGCCTTCAAGTTCAGACGCTCGAAAAAAACTGTGAAGAATTTGGAATTAAACTGGAGGGACTTGATTCTCTGCAGCAAGGAATCGTTCATGTAATCGGTCCTGAACTAGGGCTTACTCTTCCAGGGAAAACGATTGTTTGCGGCGACAGCCATACCTCAACACATGGTGCATTTGGAGCGCTCGCCTTTGGAATCGGCACGAGTGAAGTAGAACATGTTCTGGCTACACAAACGCTATGGCAGAACAAGCCAAAGCAGATGAACGTAAAGATTGAAGGAGAGCTAGGCTATGGGGTTACAGCAAAAGATGTGATTTTATGGTTTATCGCCAATTACGGAACAAATGCAGGAACGGGCTATATTATTGAGTTTTCAGGGAGTACTGTTCGTGATTTTTCGATGGAAGAGAGAATGACTCTATGTAATATGTCGATTGAAGCAGGTGCAAAAGCTTCTGTAATTGCACCGGATGAAAAAACGTTCAGTTATGTTCAGGGAAAAACCTATGCACCAAAAGAAAGTGAGTTTAACGAAAAATGCGAGGATTGGAAAAAGATTGTTTCAGATAGTGATGCAGTATTTGATCAAGTAATCGAAATTAATGCTTCTGACATTGAACCTATGCTTACATGGGGCACTACTCCATCCATGTGCCTGCCGATTAGCGGGCAGATTCCTGCAGCAGAATCTGCTTTTTCAATAGAAGAAAAACAATCGATAGAGAGCGCCCTCTCTTACATGGGTTTTAATGGCCATGAAAAATTAGAAGGTGTAGAGGTTCAGCATGTTTTTATCGGGTCATGCACGAATTCCAGATTAAGTGATTTAATAGAAGCTTCAGTTGTTGTTGAAGGTGAAAAGGTTCATCCTGATGTTAGAGCGATCGTTGTGCCGGGATCACAATCAGTAAAACGTGAAGCAGAAGGTTTAGGGATTCATAAGATCTTCTTGGATGCTGGTTTTGAATGGCGTGACTCTGGATGCTCAATGTGTTTAGGGATGAATGATGATATTGTTCCTGAAGGGGACAGATGCGCATCTACTTCGAACCGGAACTTTGCCGGAAGACAAGGAAAAGGAGCAAGAACGCATCTTGTTAGTCCGATCATGGCTGCAGCTGCTGCGATTAACGGAAAATTCACGGATGTCCGTTCGATGCTGCAAACGAAAAATCCGGAGGTGGACCGATATGTCGGGATTTAAAACACTTACGGGAAAAGCTGCTTCTCTAAAAAGGGACCACGTGGATACGGATCAGATTATTCCGAAGCAATTTTTGAAAAAAATTGATAAAGCAGGATATGGAGAATTTTTGTTCTATGATTGGAGATATCATTCACAAGGACAAGAAAATCCGGATTTTGATCTTAATAAAGAAGAAACAAAAGGTTCTTCTATTTTAATTACAGGTAAGAACTTTGGATGCGGTTCATCCAGAGAACATGCCCCTTGGGCGCTAAAAGATTATGGTTTTCACATTATTATTGCGGAGAGTTTTGCAGATATTTTTTTTAATAACTGTGTAAAAAATGGCATCTTGCCAATCAGACTTTCTGCAATTGAGATTCAGCAATTATATACTGATCGTTCCGTATCTGTTATCCCTCACTTGACCGTTAGTTTGGAGAACCAGCAAGTTGT
Organism: Fictibacillus arsenicus; assembly: GCF_001999465.1. Classification (GTDB taxonomy): domain Bacteria; phylum Bacillota; class Bacilli; order Bacillales; family Fictibacillaceae; genus Fictibacillus; species Fictibacillus arsenicus. The sequence continues at coordinate 174,648 of NZ_MQMF01000001.1, read as the reverse complement.
GAATGAACGCGGTGATCGGTTTGATTTCGAATTCGATCCGTATTGGAAAAATATGCTCATAAATGGCTGGGACGAAATTTCAGTAACACTTCAATATGAAGATAAAATAAAAAAATATGAATTTGAAAGGATTGTGAATTAACATGGGGATTTAACAGTCACGAATGAAAAGTTATTTCATGCAATGGAGGAAGTCTCAAAAATTGCACACCGTACACCTTTAAAACAATCGGCTACTTTAAACAAGTGGACGGGCGGCAAGGTCTATATGAAATTAGAAAACCTTCAAAAAACAGGGTCGTTTAAATTAAGAGGTGCTTATTATAAAGTTTCAACTCTCAATGATTTTGAAGCTGCTCGAGGTGTAATAGCAGCTTCTGCAGGAAATCATGCGCAAGGTTTGGCTCTCTCTTGTTTTAAACGAGGCATTAAGTCAAAAATCTTTATGCCGGAAAATGCTCCTCTATCTAAAATAGATGCCGTAAAGTCTTATGGAGCAGATATCGTATTGCAGGGTGAAAACTACCAAGCTGCCTTTGAAGCTGCAAAAAGAGAAGAACAAATGAACGGATCTAAGTTTGTTCATGCATTTGATGATCATGATGTTATTGCAGGACAAAGTACAGTTGCACTTGAAATGCTGCAGCAGAAGCCTGAATTGAAAAAAATCATCGTCCCAGTTGGAGGAGGAGGTCTTCTTGCTGGCATCAGTCTAGCAGTTAAAAGGCTGAGACCGGACGTCAAAGTTATTGGGGTGCAATCTGCAAACGCGAGTGCAGTTTATCAAGCATTCACAGGTGTGAATGTCAAAACATTATCTCGTGCTTCGATAGCTGATGGAATTGCGGTGAAAAAACCAGGTGAACTTACGGTTCCATTGATCACAAAATATGTAGATGAGATGGTTACCGTAACAGAAGAACAGATCGCATTTGCGATGATGTTCATGCTGGAGCGTGAAAAAGTAGTCGTAGAAGGAGCTGGAGCGGCAAGTCTTGCAGCTGTACTTTTTCACAATCAACTCGCTATAGATCAAAAAGTAGGTGTGATTATAAGCGGAGGTAATGTTGATCCTCACAAATGGTCACAATACAAAGAATTGGCTGACAAACTTAACATGAAACGGATCAGCTGATATTAAGAAGCTCTTAAAGGAGAACCTGCTCCTTTAAGAGCTTTTTTGTGAACAATGGATGTTGAGTGTCTTTCTCATACGAACCTTAATTTTCAATTCATGTAATGATTTATGTGTGATTGCTCATTACCTATCAGTTTCGTGTACTTTCTCAAAAAGAATCATCCGTCTTTTGATACTCAGCAAATAGGATTAATCATCCCCTTCTTGAGTTCCGAAGTCGAAACTGATATTCTTTAGTCAAATCTATACGGAAGCGGAGAATTGTGATGACAAACGACAAGGAAAACAAAAACAATATCATTCGGTTTCCAAATTTAACAGGACGGCTATTAGAAAAAGGTATGGATTCTTTAAAGAACAAACAATATGATGAATCACTGTCTTGTTTTGAACAGCTGCTGCATACTGATCCGATGCATTCACAAGGAAATCTCGGACTTGTCTTAAGTTTGATCGAGTTAGGAAGATTGCAGGAAGCAAAAACACGCTGTGACAGGATGCTAAAAGAGGGAATTGGCGAATATTATGATGTTCTTCAAATCTATTTAAGTATACTTGTCCAATTATCAGAATACATAACGGTCGTCTCAGTAATTGAAGCTGTTTTAGAAGAACAAAAAATTCCGGCTGATAAAGCAGAAACCTTCTATCAGCTTCTTCAATTCAGCAGAAAGGTCATCGAACAAGAAGGAGTTCCGGAAGTAAAGATCAATCCTGAAGAAACAGTTTCAAGGGAAAATCCTGATTTAAGCATTTTAAAGGATATGCTCCAAAGTGAAAGAGCGGACTCTCAATGGATGGCGGTTCAGCAGCTAAAAAAATTAGGACCCGAGTTAACTGTGCCTTTATTTGAATCTTTTTTGCTTGATGAATCTAAACACCCGGCTGTAAAAAGTTTAATTCTCCAGTATCTAAAAGAGAATGAAATTAAAAAAATCGTCAAGCTTGAAAAGTATGGGCAGATTGAAGATGTTAGTATCCAGGAATTAATGGATTGGAATGAACATCCTTTTTATAAGGAAGTAAAAGCTTTAATTCAAGATGAATTAGAACAAGAAAACCCATCTTTACTAGATATAGCATTGGCTGTATGGAAGGATTACACGTTAGCACTGTATCCATTCGTTCCACAGCCTGAAAATAAACTTTTATGGTTCGAAGCATCTGTAATAGCAGCATCTGTCTTATGCGGAATGGAAGAAGACGTGGAAAATGAAGACGCTGAAATACAGAAAGCAGTAAAGCTTCTGGTCGAACTGGAAAGATTTTATTTGCAGACTTAATGAGAAAGTGATGTAACTTGTTGAAATACAGTACGTCTATGCTATAATGGAATGGTTGTAATCTATATGATATTTATGGAAATACCGATGTTGGAGGGAATATATTAATGAGTGCTAAATGGGAAAAGTTAGAAGGCAATCAAGGTGTCTTGACTGTTGAAGTTGAGGCTTCTGAAGTAGATACAGCGCTAGACCAAGCGTTTAAAAAAGTGGTTAAACAGGTAAACGTGCCAGGTTTCCGCAAAGGGAAAATGCCGCGTAAACTTTTTGAACAACGTTTTGGTGTAGAGTCTCTTTACCAAGATGCTTTAGACATTTTATTGCCAAAAGCTTATGGCGATGCAGTTGAAGAAACAGGAATCGAGCCTGTAGATCGCCCAGAAGTTGATATCGAAAAAATGGAACAAGGCAGCAACCTTGTATTCACTGCAAAAGTTATTGTTAAACCAGAAGTTAAACTTGGTGAGTACAAAGGTCTTGAAGTTGAAAAGACTAAAACTGACGTAACTGATGAAGATGTTCAAAATGAACTTACTCGTTTACAAGAACAACAAGCAGAACTAGTTGTTAAAGAAGATGGCGCTATCGAGAATGGCGACACTGTAAACTTGGATTTCGAAGGATTTGTTGACGGAGAAGCTTTCGAAGGCGGAAAAGCTGAAAACTATTCATTAGAAATCGGATCTGGTTCTTTCATTCCAGGCTTTGAAGAACAACTAGTTGGTGAAAAAGCTGGAGCGGAAAAAGACGTTAACGTTACTTTCCCTGAAGAGTACCATGCTGAAGAATTAGCTGGTAAGCCTGCAGTTTTCAAAGTGAAAATTCATGATATCAAATCAAAACAGCTTCCAGAACTTAACGATGAGTTCGCAAAAGAAGCTGAAGGCGATGCTGAAACACTTGAAGACCTGAAGAAAGAACTTCGTACAAAGCTTGAAGAAAGCAAAAAACAAGAAGCTGAAAATCAAACACGTGAAACTGTGATTGAAAAAGCTTCTGAAAATGCTGAAATCGAAATTCCAGAAGCTATGGTTAACACTGAGTTAGACCGTATGGTACAAGAGTTTGGTCAACGTCTTCAAATGCAAGGCATGAACCTTGACCTTTACTATCAGTTCTCTGGAACAAGTGAAGAAGCACTTCGTGAGCAAATGAAAGAAGACGCTCAGAAGCGTGTTCGTACAAACCTTGTATTAGAAGCGATTGTTGAAGCAGAAAACATTGAAGTTTCTGAAGAAGAAATCGATGCAGAGCTTAACAAGATGGCTGAAATGTACAAGATGGAAGTTGAACAAATTAAGCAAATGCTTGCTATGCAAGGTGGAAACGATGCTGTTGCTGCTGACTTAAAAGTCCGCAAAGCAATCGACTTCCTTGTTGATAACAGCAAAACGGCTTAATTAAAATAATATTAAATGCAAGAAATGAAACAAGGCGCGATCCTTACTATCGTGCCTTGTTTTGCAATACATAACATTATTAAGGTAATTTCTCCTGCTATTTGAAAAATAGGTTTTAAAACACGCAGGATTGTTCATACTTATATAGAGCCATACCATACATATTGAATAAGGGTTTTTATTTCCGTTTTATAATGGAAGTGTGATACAATCCATTATAATCAACGGAATGCTTAAGCAGTAGAAATAAATACAGACCTGTACTATAGAAGTTGCAAAAAAGGTCAAGCGTTTCATCCATATTATCGTTTTAGGGGTGATATCATTGTTTAAATTTAATGATGAAAAAGGGCAATTGAAGTGTTCTTTCTGTGGTAAAACACAAGATCAAGTTAGAAAACTGGTTGCTGGACCAGGTGTATATATTTGTGATGAATGTATCGAACTCTGTACTGAAATTGTAGAAGAAGAATTAGGTACAGAAGAGGATGTAGAACTAAAAGAAGTACCAAAACCAGTAGAAATCCGTAAAATTCTCGATGAGTACGTAATCGGTCAGGATCAGGCGAAGAAATCGCTTTCTGTAGCCGTTTACAATCATTATAAGAGAATCAACTCATCTCAAAAATCAGATGAAGTTGAACTGGCAAAAAGTAACATCGCTATGATCGGACCGACAGGAAGCGGAAAAACGCTTCTTGCGCAGACTTTAGCACGAATATTGAACGTGCCTTTTGCTATCGCTGATGCAACATCTTTAACAGAAGCTGGTTATGTAGGTGAGGACGTAGAAAACATCCTTCTTAAATTAATTCAGTCTGCTGATTATGATGTTGAAAAAGCAGAAAAAGGAATCATTTACATTGATGAGATCGATAAGATTGCACGTAAATCAGAAAATCCATCAATTACACGTGATGTTTCCGGTGAAGGTGTGCAGCAAGCCCTTCTTAAAATTTTAGAAGGCACTGTTGCGAGTGTTCCTCCGCAAGGCGGAAGAAAACACCCACATCAAGAATTCATCCAAATCGATACTACGAATATTCTGTTCATCTGTGGCGGAGCATTCGATGGAATCGAGCAAATTATTAAACGCCGTTTAGGTAAAAAAGTTATTGGGTTCAGTTCAGATTCAAAACAAGCAGATTTAAAAGCAGGCGAATACTTATCTAAAGTACTTCCTGAAGATTTACTTCGTTTTGGATTAATCCCAGAGTTTATCGGCCGTTTGCCAGTAATCTCTAACTTGAATCCATTGGATGAAGATGCACTTATTGAAATCCTGACAAAACCTAAAAATGCACTGGTAAAACAATATCAAAAACTTTTAGATATCGATGGAGTAGAGCTTGAGTTTACAGATGAAGCGCTTCGTGAGATTTCAGCTCAAGCCATTGAACGCAAAACAGGTGCGCGGGGACTTCGTTCGATTATTGAAGGTGTCATGCTTGATGTAATGTTTGAGCTTCCTTCTCGCGAAGATGTTGTAAAATGTATTGTTACAAAAGAAACTATTTCTGATAAGGTTCCACCAACTTTAGAACTTGAAGATGGTACCGTTATCGAACAATCAAAAGAAACTCCTAAAGAGAGTGCTTAATAGAGGCTGGCTCATTGGCTGTTAATTTAACGGCTGATTGAGTCAGTCTTTTTTTCTTTGCCATATTTCATCGGCTAAACCAAATCAAATTTATTAAAATGGAACGAAGGATCAAAATTTTTTTTAAAGACCATAAATAAACTTTTACGGACCATAAAACTTTTTTAAGGCTCATAAGTTTTTTTTCGAAGGCTCGTAATTAGAAATTTATAGAATGAGCTTGTCTCTTTTACGTCATAACTTCTAAATTTATTTCCATCTACACGCAAACTTCCATATTAACAAAATTTGTTTTAACATTATTACCGTTTAGGTCCTTATATCCTCGGAGATACTATGGTTATCACTACATATGTATCGGGAGGAAAACGATGAACTGGACAGGGATAGCGTTAATCATTCAATTATTCTTTGGGATTATAATAGGTCTGTATTTTTGGAACTTGCTGCGAAACCAGCGGTCTCAAAAAGTGAGCGTAGATAAAGAATCAAGAAAAGAGATGGAACAACTAAGAAGACTGCGGTCTATCACACTCTCTGAACCATTGTCTGAACGGGTGCGTCCAGGCAAATTTGAAGATATTATTGGCCAAGAAGATGGCATAAAGGCGTTAAAAGCAGCATTATGCGGTCCTAATCCACAGCACGTGATCGTATATGGACCGCCAGGGGTTGGTAAGACGGCGGCAGCAAGATTAGTTCTTGAAGAGGCAAAAAGGAATAAAACGTCGCCATTTCGTTCAACAGCAGTATTTGTAGAATTAGACGCAACGACAGCACGATTTGATGAACGCGGAATAGCTGATCCGCTCATTGGTTCCGTTCATGACCCTATTTATCAAGGGGCAGGTGCAATGGGGCAAGCAGGTATACCTCAGCCAAAACAAGGTGCTGTAACAAATGCACATGGCGGTGTTCTATTTATTGATGAGATAGGAGAACTGCATCCTATTCAGATGAACAAACTATTAAAAGTATTAGAAGATCGCAAAGTATTTCTTGAAAGTGCTTATTATTCAGAAGAAAATGCAAACATACCGCACCATATTCATGATATTTTTCAGAATGGACTTCCGGCTGATTTTAGAATGATCGGTGCCACTACTCGTATGCCGGATGAGATTCCTCCAGCAATCCGTTCAAGATGTCTCGAAGTCTTTTTTAGAGAGCTTCAACCCATGGAAATAGAGCAGATCGCCAAACGTGCAGCAGATAAAATACAGCTTGGTATTGACGATGAGTCTTTAAAATATATGGCACAATATGCTAAAAACGGACGTGAGGCAGTGAATATGATTCAAATTGCTGCCGGGCTGGCTATTACAGAACAGCGGAAGAGCATTACAAAAGGTGACGTCGAATGGGTTACTCATTCAAGCAGAATGGCACCTAGACCTGAGAGAAAGATTGGCAGTAAACCGAAAGTCGGTTTAGTAAATGGACTGGCGGTTTACGGTCCGACAAGCGGTGCGCTTCTTGAAATAGAAACAACAGTACTTCCAGCCAAGAAGCAAGGATCCATTACGATTACAGGAATTGCTGAAGAAGAGAGCATCGGTAATCAGTCTAAGTCTATTCGAAGAAAAAGTATGGCTAAAGGATCTGTTGAAAATGTTATAACAGTCCTTCGATTTATGGGTGTTGATGCTTCCATGTACGACATTCATGTGAACTTCCCTGGAGGTGGTCCAGTGGATGGTCCATCTGCAGGTATCGCGATTGCTTCTTCCATCTATTCTGCAATCCATAAAGTGCGTGTTGATCATGAAGTAGCCATGACAGGTGAGATAAGTATTCATGGGAAAGTAAAGCCAGTTGGCGGAGTTATGGCAAAAATATTAGCTGCCAAGGATGCTGGAGCAAAACGTGTGCTTATACCATTTGAGAACAATCAAAAGATATTTGAGAGCATAGAAGATGTAGAAATTATTCCGGTAAAAAAACTCTCAGAAGTGTTTCAATATGTGTTTCTAGATGACAGCACTGAAGAATCAATTCCTGCTTCAGCCGCTTTAAATTCCCCTCCTTCTTCAGTTTAAGGAGAAGAAGGGGTTTCTTTTTTGTTTAATAAAAGTTTCCGGATAGCAAACATTAGACAAAGTTAAGCATTATCGGTAGAATTGTACAAAGACTATGCATATAAATAATGATTACACAGTAGTTTTCGGAGGTGTTTTTAATGGGGGAAAAACGAGTTCTTCCGCTCCTCCCTCTACGCGGATTGTTGGTCTATCCGACAATGGTGCTTCATTTGGATGTTGGAAGAGAAAAGTCGATTCAAGCACTTGAAAAAGTGATGCTCGATGACCAGATGATTTTTCTTTCAACACAAAAGGAAGTTTCTATCGAAGATCCAGCTGAAGAGGAAATTTACAATGTCGGGACTTTATCAAAAGTCAATCAGATGCTTAAACTGCCTAATGGCACGATTAGAGTATTGGTAGAAGGTATTCAACGTGGAAAAATTACTTCTTTTATGGATGAAAAGACACATGTTGAAGTAGAAATAGAGCTAACAGATGATGTGGAAGAGAAAGAAGCTGAAACGGAAGCGTTGATGCGAGCAGTTTTGGCGCAATTTGAACAATACATAAACCTTTCTAAAAAAGTAACTCCTGAAACCTTGGCGTCTGTACAAGATATAACAGAACCTGGCAGACTTGCTGACGTTATTTCTTCACATCTTTCCTTGAAGATTAAAGAAAAACAAAAGATTCTAGAGATCTTTAATGTTAAGGATAGACTCGAACACTTGCTGGCACTATTAAATAACGAAAAAGAAGTGCTTGGACTTGAAAAGAAAATTGGCCAGCGGGTTAAAAAGGCGATGGAAAAAACGCAAAAAGAATATTATTTGCGCGAGCAGATGAAGGCCATTCAGAAGGAATTGGGAGACAAAGAAGGCAAGATAGGTGAAGTCAGCTCATTAAAAGAACGAATCGAAGCGTCTGATATGCCTGAAAACGTTATGGAGATTGCAAAGAAAGAATTAGACCGTTATGAAAAAATGCCTAATTCTTCTGCGGAAAGTTCTGTAATCCGGACTTATATTGAGTGGCTTGTGAACTTGCCTTGGAAACAAGAAACTGTAGATAATCTGGATATCCCGCATGCTGAAACAGTTCTGAATGAAGACCATTACGGGCTTGAAAAAGTGAAGGATCGTGTTTTAGAGTATTTAGCTGTCCAAAAATTGACGAATTCTTTAAAAGGTCCTATCCTCTGCCTTGTAGGACCGCCAGGAGTTGGTAAAACTTCTTTAGCGCGTTCTATTGCCCGTGCCATCGGCCGCAACTTTGTTAGAATCTCTTTAGGCGGAGTCAGGGATGAAGCCGAGATCAGAGGCCACCGCAGAACATATGTAGGGGCAATGCCTGGCAGACTCATTCAAGGAATGAAGAAAGCTGGAACAGTAAATCCTGTGTTTTTGCTGGATGAAATCGATAAGATGTCGAGTGATTTTAGAGGTGACCCATCTTCAGCAATGCTTGAAGTGTTGGATCCTGAGCAAAACAGCACATTTAGTGATCACTACATCGAAGAGCCGTATGATCTATCAAAAGTAATGTTTGTGACAACTGCAAACTCGCTTTCTACGATTCCTGGACCGCTATTAGACAGAATGGAAGTTATTTCGATTGCCGGATATACAGAAGTTGAAAAGCTTCATATCTCCAAAAATCACTTGATTCCTAAACAGTTAAAAGAGCATGGTCTTAAAAAGAGCCAGATTCAGTTCAAGGATGATTGTATTTTAAAGCTCGTACGTAATTACACACGTGAAGCTGGTGTACGTAATCTAGAGCGTCAGATTGCTGGTCTATGCAGAAAGGCTGCTAAACAGATTGTATCGTCTGAAAAGAAAAAGGTTATCTTATCTGCAAAAAACATTGAAGATTACCTTGGAAAACCTCGTTTCCGATATGGTCAGGCTGAGCTTGAAGATCAGATTGGAGCAGCTACAGGATTAGCCTATACTACAGCAGGCGGAGATACACTTTCTATTGAAGTTGCCCTGTCTCCTGGAAAAGGCAAGCTTATTTTAACTGGTAAGCTAGGCGATGTCATGAAAGAATCTGCACAAGCAGCATTGAGTTATGTACGTACGAAAGTAGAAGAATTGGGGATTGCTCCAGACTTTTACGAAAAAACAGATATTCATATTCATGTTCCAGAAGGTGCTACTCCAAAAGATGGACCTTCTGCAGGGATTACAATTGCCACTGCCCTTGTTTCTGCCCTTACAAAGAGAGCGGTCAGGCGTGATGTTGGCATGACAGGCGAGATTACGCTAAGAGGGCGTGTTCTGCCTATTGGCGGTTTGAAAGAAAAATCTTTAAGCGCACACCGAGCGGGGATAAAGACGATCATTCTTCCTAAAGAGAATGAAAAGGATATTGAAGAAATTCCGGAGACTGTAAAAGAAGGTCTTTCATTTATTCTTGTCTCTCACTTGGATGAAGTGTTAAAAGTAGCATTAGCAGGTGATGAAAAGTGAAAGTAAATACAGCAGAGATCGTCATATCAGCGGTAGGTCCTAAACAATATCCGGAAGGTAATCTTCCGGAAATTGCATTGGCAGGCCGTTCAAACGTAGGGAAATCTTCCTTTATCAATAAAATGATCCACCGTAAAAATTTGGCGCGTACTTCTTCAAAGCCAGGAAAAACGCAAACTCTTAATTTTTATATTTTAAATGAAAGCTTTTATTTTGTAGATGTGCCAGGCTATGGATTTGCTAAAGTTTCTAAGACGGAAAGAGAAGCTTGGGGCAAGATGATCGAACAATACCTTGTTGAAAGGGATCAGCTGAAAGCGGTTGTTCAGCTTGTCGATCTTAGACATCCTCCTTCAAAGGATGATTGTTTAATGTATGATTGGCTTAAATATCACGAACTGCCCGTTATCGTTGTGGCTACCAAAAGTGATAAAATTCCAAAAGGAAAATGGGATAAGCACAAAAAGGTAGTAAAAGAAACATTAAACATGGATCCAACCGACAAGATCGTTCTTTTTTCTTCTGAAACAGGTCACGGGAAAGACGAAGCTTGGGGAATTCTGAACTCTTATTTAACAAAATAAAAGGCTGTTTTCTAAGAGGTTGCTACTTTTGAACGTTTTGTTGAGTACGCTTCATTGACTAGTTGATTGGAGTGCAAGGTGCGAGACTCTTGCGGGACTAGCGGGACAGGTGAGACCCTGGAGGCTTGAAGAGCCTAGGGGGCTCACCGCACGCCCCGCGGAAAGCGAGCACCTGGAGCGGAAATCAACATCTTTACATAGCTAACAATAGCCAAAAGAATAAAAGCAGCGTTCCTCTACAGGAACGCTGCTTTTATTTTTTCTTGAAAAATATGAAATAGGCTCCTAGAACCATTAGGATGATCGGCCAGAAATTCTCTGCTTTCGCAAATATATTCTCTACAGAAGGGGTATTATGGTTAAAAAAGATAAGCCAAAGTGACAAACTAGTTAACAATAGTCCAGGTATAAGACCCTCTTTCGCCTTTTTATACTGGATTAAGAAAGCAATCCCTGTAAGCAATGTTATCATTTGCAGCGGCTCTGGCCAGGAAGGAATTTTTGAAACAGCATGAAAATGGATGCCGAGTCCTGTTAGGAAAACACCTGAAAACAGACTTGCTGGGTCTTTTCCTGAACCTGCTTGCATTAGAAGTGCCAGTCCAATAATTAGAATCAAAGTTGGCCAGGTCAGATAAGGCTGTATCATTTCAATATTCATCTGAATTGCAAAAAAGAATAAACCGATACCAATTAATATAAATCCGCTGAATTTGCTCTGTTGTTTCATAAGTCCTCCAATATTGCGTATAACCTTTGCTAATTTGGTCGAAATTTGTTATTTTAAATAATGGTGCTAAGTTTTAGAAATTCAGGAAATCCTAAGACGGTTACATACCTTAAATTAATAACCCTATCATAGCATAAACGTTTAAATTCTGTTCACAATATACCGGCAATTTGCATTTTTGTCCATGGTATAATGAACATAGAAAACATACATAAAAAGGAGGTGAGCGCATGCATATCTTAGTGGTAGGACTTAATTACAAAACGGCTCCCGTGGAAATCAGGGAAAAAGTTGCGTTTCAGCCCGCTGAAATACAGGATGCGATTTCTTTACTCCGCAAACAAAAAAGTATACTTGAATGTGTAATCGTTTCTACCTGTAACCGTACTGAAATTTATGCGGTTGCTGATCAGCTTCACACAGGAAGATACTACATCAAATCGTTTTTAGCAGATTGGTTTAACATTGAAAAAGAAGAACTTTCTCCTTTTTTAAGCATAAGAGACGGTGAAGCAGCTGTAGAGCATTTATTCCGTGTATCAGCTGGCTTGGATTCGATGGTAATCGGAGAGACTCAAATTCTTGGACAGGTAAAAGACAGCTTTCTTGAATCACAAAAGCTATCGGCTACAGGTACCATTTTTAATAAATTAATGAAGCAAGCAATAACATTTGCGAAAAAATGCCATTCCGAAACTGATATTGGCGAAAATGCAGTTTCAGTCAGCTACGCAGCTGTTGAACTTGCAAAGAAAATCTTTGGCGGACTGCAGAATAAGACGATTTTGATCGTTGGCGCAGGGAAAATGGGCGAGTTAACGGCTAAGCACCTTCATGCCAGCGGCGGCAATGAAGTGCTGGTAATTAACCGCACATTCGAAAAAGCAAAAGAAGTAGCAGAAAAGTTTCATGGTGTCGCTCACCCTTTTAACGATTTAGATAAACTGCTAGTGAAAGCGGACATTGTTATCTCATCTACAGGAGCAAGTGATTTTGTTATCACAAAAGAAATGGCTGCGCCTGCTATTAAGAAACGAAAAGGGCTTCCGCTGTTTATGGTGGACATTGCGGTTCCGAGGGATTTAGATCCTGCATTGCATGATATGGACAGCGTTTTCTTATACGATATTGATGATTTAGAAGGAATCGTTGAATCAAACTTGGCAGAGCGAAAAAAAGAAGCGGAAAAGATTGAGATTCTCATTGAATCAGAAATCGTTGATTTTCAATCTTGGATATCAATGCTTGGTGTAGTACCTTTGATTTCTGCTCTTCGTGAGAAGGCATTGAACATCCAAGCTGAAACGATGCAGAGTATTGAACGCAAAATGCCTGATTTAACAGATCGAGAGAAAAAGATTTTAAGCAAACATACAAAGAGTATTGTAAACCAGCTTTTGCGTGATCCTGTTACGAGAGCTAAAGAAATAGCTGGACAAGCTGATGCAGAAGAGCAGCTGCAGTTATTTACTGAGATTTTTGCATTGGAAGATTATTTGGATAAACAAAAGCAGTCGGAAACAGGTTTTGCTGCAAACAGAGAAGACAAAGCATCATTAGCTGATGAGGCTGTCAATCCTTTTACGGCAAGAACATAACTTATTGTTTCCCTCGGGCTCATGGAGTGTGAGCAAAATGAATTGGATATATGATCTTACAATTGTCTTATATGCACTAAGCATCACGGGATATTTTATAGATTTTCTTCAAAACAACCGGAAAGCGAACCAGTTTGCTTTCTGGTTGCTTTCTATTGTCTGGGTACTGCAAACGGTCTTCTTTGTGTTACGGATGCTGGAAGATCAGCGGTTTCCAATCTTAACACCGTCAGAAGGCCTGTTTTTTTATGCTTGGATACTTGTTACTTTTTCTGTTGTAATGAGTAGGTTTTTCAGAGTCGACTTCCTCGTGTTTTTTACGAACGTACTTGGTTTTTTGCTCGTTTCCATACATTTATTTGCACCAACCGGTCAAGCAAGTGCAGTTATTGAAAAACAGCTCTTTTCAGAACTATTAATCATTCATATTACGATGGCTTTTATATCATATGGGGCTTTCTCTTTATCTTTTATTTTTTCTTTTATGTATTTAATTCAGCACGGTATGCTTAAAAAGAAAAAATGGAGTAAACGGCTTCAGCGCTTCGGAAGTCTTTCTTATCTCGAAAAGCTTTCGTTCCGTTTAAATACAGTAGGTGTTCCGCTGCTGCTGCTTAGTTTAATATTAGGCGTGATATGGGCATTCTGGAAGATAAATAACTTTACACTTCTTGATGTGAAAGTAATCTCATCGTTTATCGTACTTTTGGTTTACAGCACTTACTTATATCAAAAAGTAGCCAGGGGTGTTCAAGGTAAAACCCTTGCTCTCTGGAACACAGCAGCCTTTCTAGTAGTCCTTATAAATTACTTTTTAGCATCTACATTTACTGAGTTTCATCTTTGGTATAAGTAAAGAGATAGGAGTTTTATAAAATGAGAAAAATAATAGTAGGTTCAAGAAGAAGTAAACTGGCTCTTACTCAGACGAACTGGGTTATCGACCAGCTAAAGAACACCGGTCTTCCTTTTGAGTTTGAAGTAAAAGAGATTGTAACAAAAGGTGATGTCATCTTAGACGTTACCTTATCTAAAGTAGGCGGAAAAGGTCTTTTTGTAAAAGAAATTGAGCAAGCTATGTTAGATAAAGAGATTGATATCGCAGTCCATAGTATGAAGGATATGCCAGCAGCTCTGCCAGAAGGTCTAGAGATCGCTTGTACGCCTAAACGTGTAGATCCGCGAGATGCTCTTATTTCTGAAAAATATTCTTCTTTGCGTGAATTGCCAGAAGGTGCAGTTGTTGGAACAAGTTCTTTAAGAAGAGCGGCACAGCTTTTACATACTCGCCCTGATTTATCTATTAAATCTATTCGAGGAAATATTGATACTCGATTGGAAAAGCTGAAATCTGGTGAATTTGATGCTATTATCCTTGCTGCTGCTGGATTAGAGAGAATGGGCTGGTCTAAGAATGTTGTAACGGAATTTCTGGATACAGATCTTTGTTTACCTGCAGTAGGACAAGGATCGCTTGCGATTGAATGCAGAAGTGAAGATGATGAAGTAAAAGAGTTATTAGCCACTTTAAATGACTCGTATACATTTCAGACCGTTCTGGCGGAGCGGGCATTCTTGGATACTTTAGAAGGCGGATGCCAAGTACCTATCGCTGCATACGCAACTCTAACCAATGATGAAGTTACATTAACAGGGCTAGTTGCAGATCCTTCAGGAAAAAAAGTACTAAAAGAAGTGAAAACAGGAAAAGACCCTCAACAGGTAGGGGTTGAACTCGCTCAGGAATTAAAAGAAATCGGTGCAAAAAAGATTCTTGATGATGTGAAAAAGGACCTGGATATTTAATGAAGACAACAGAAGGTCCATTAGCAGGTAAAACTGTACTTGTTACCCGGCCTAAAGAGCAAGCAGATTCATTACTATCACTAATTAAAGAAGAAGGGGGCATCCCGCTCCCTTTTCCGGTTGTGACAATAACAGGAACGGATAATGTGTTTTCGATCCATCACATATCCCGCTTTAAGTGGATAATTTTCACCAGCAAGAATGGTGTTGATCATTTTTTTAGTATTATCAAAGATTATAATTTATCGTTTGATCATCATAAATTTGCTGCAGTTGGAGAGAAAACTGCGCAAGCGTTACATGAGCGAGGAATCGATTCAATCCTAGTTCCGAAGCGGTATGATGCTGAAGCACTAGTTGAACTTTTAAAAAGAGAAATTAAAGTTGGAGAAAATGTACTTTTTCCAAAGGGAAGTCTCGCTCCTTCTTACATTAAAGATCAACTAAAAGATAATGCAGAAGTGGAAGAACTGGTTGTCTACGAGACAAAACCCGCTGAGGACGTTGATTGGGGTTTAGTCTTAAAAGCGGATTGCTTCTTTTTCTTAAGTCCTTCTGCTGTCTCATTTATGACTTCGAATTATGAAAAGAAACAAAACAGCAGGATTTTGAAAACCCCTGCTTTTTGTATTGGACCGACTACAAAACAAGCAGCTCTTGAGATAGGGTTCCAACATGTTTTTATGCCTGAAAGATATACAGCTGAGGACATGGTGAAACTTGCTGCAAATTATTTTCAAGGAGGAAGCTAGTATGAATTTCCAGCGTCATCGCCGTTTAAGAAGAACTGCCTCAATGCGTTCACTTGTACGAGAAACACATCTGTATGTATCAGATTTTATTTATCCACTATTTTTTGTAGAGGGTGAAAATGTTAAGAAAGAAGTGCCTTCAATGCCAGGCGTTTATCATCTTTCACTTGATTTATTAGAAGAAGAAATTAAAGAAGTTGAAAGCCTAGGTATTCAATCTATTATTGCTTTCGGTGTACCTGGTGAGAAAGATGAATGCGGCAGTTCTGCATATGACCATAACGGGATTGTACAAAAAGCCATTCGGCTGATTAAAGAGATTGCACCCTCTCTAACTGTTATCGCAGATACTTGTCTTTGTCAGTTTACAGATCATGGCCATTGCGGAGTTATTGAGAACGGCTATGTACTTAACGACGAAACCCTTAAACTATTGGCAAAAACAGCAGTTTCTCAAGCAGAAGCAGGAGCTGATATTATAGCTCCTTCTAATATGATGGACGGGTTTGTTGCAGCGATAAGAGAAGGGTTGGATGAAGCGGGTTATACAGAAATTCCGATTATGTCTTATGCAGTAAAGTATGCTTCATCTTTTTACGGTCCGTTTCGTGATGCTGCACATAGCACACCGCAGTTTGGTGACAGAAAAACCTATCAAATGGATCCTGCAAACCGCCTGGAAGCTCTTCGTGAAGCAGAGTCAGACATTGCTGAAGGAGCGGACTTCTTGATGGTTAAACCAGCACTTTCGTATTTGGACATTCTTCGTGAATTAAAGGATAGATATCCACTTCCTCTTGTTGCTTATAACGTGAGCGGTGAATATTCAATGATTAAAGCAGCAGCCATAAATGGCTGGGTAGATGAAAAAAGTATCGTCCTAGAAAAATTAATTTCTATGAAAAGAGCTGGAGCAGATCTCATCATCACATATTTTGCTAAAGATGCAGCAAGATGGCTGAAAAATAACCATTAAACAGGAGAGGGTGTCAATATGAGAAACTTTGAAAAATCAATCGCTGCGTTCAAAGAAGCAAAGGAATATATGCCTGGCGGCGTAAACAGTCCTGTACGTGCTTTTAAATCAGTGAATATGGATCCTGTATTTATGGAACGCGGCAAAGGATCTAAAATTTATGATATCGATGGAAATGAATATATTGATTACGTTCTATCCTGGGGGCCATTAATTTTAGGTCATGCAGATGAAACAGTGGTAAAAGCTCTTAAAGAGACTGCTGAACGAGGAACTAGCTTTGGAGCTCCTAACGAGATGGAAACGAAACTGGCGAAGCTTGTTATTGACCGTGTTCCCTCTATAGAAGTGGTTCGTATGGTCAACTCCGGAACAGAGGCAACGATGAGCGCACTTCGTCTTGCTCGAGGATATACAGGAAGAAGCAAGATAGTAAAGTTTGAGGGCTGTTACCATGGTCATGGCGACTCATTGCTGATCAAAGCAGGCTCAGGTGTCGCCACACTTGGCCTGCCGGATTCTCCAGGTGTACCTGAAGGGATAGCACAGAATACGATCACTGTTCCGTACAATGATCTAGAAAGTCTGCAGATTGCATTCGATCAATTCGGAGAGGATATTGCCTGCGTAATCGTTGAGCCTGTAGCTGGAAACATGGGAGTTGTTCCTCCACAAAAAGGATTCCTTGAGGGTGTCCGCAAAATGACTGAACAGCATGGCTCACTATTAATCTTTGATGAAGTTATGACAGGATTCCGTGTGGATTATGAATGTGCACAGGGTTATTTTGGTGTAACACCTGACCTTACATGTTTAGGAAAAGTAATAGGCGGAGGATTGCCAGTAGGGGCTTACGGAGGCAAGCGTGAAATCATGCAGCAAATTGCACCTAGCGGACCTATTTATCAGGCTGGAACTTTGTCTGGAAATCCATTAGCCATGGCTGCAGGTTATGCTACTCTTTCTCAGTTGACAAAAGAAAGCTATGATTATTTTAAAAAGCTTGGTGATCAGCTTGCTTCAGGAATATCTGAAGCAGCAGAACATTACGGGATCGACCATACGATCAACCGGGCAGGTAGCATGATTGGTTTCTTCTTTACTAATCAAGATGTAATTAACTACGAAACCGCTAAATTATCAAACTTGGATCATTTTAATTCTTGTTTCCGCACAATGCTGCATGAAGGGATTTCTCTTCCTCCTTCGCAATTTGAAGGGTTATTCTTATCAACTGCACATACTGAAGAAGATATTAACAAGACAGTTGATGCATTCAGAAAAGCTTTTTCATTATTGAAATAGGCTGTTTTCTAAAAGATTGTTGCTTTTGTTTGTTTCTTTACTCACCAAATGCAAGTTGATTGGAGCGCAAGGTGCGTGCCTGCCACCTGGGAAGCTTCTCGCTAGGTATGCGACGAGGAAGCTCACCGCACGCCCCGTGGAAAGCGAGCAACCTGGAGCAGAAATCAACTACTTTCAATAGCTACAATTTATGCGAAATAGCGTCCGTTTATCAAAACGGACGCTATTTTTATTTTTACTGATTGAACTCTGAATCATATTTCGTCCTGTTCTCTCATACACCTATATTGTATAACTATATGCAACCTGAAAGGAGGAGAAGGGCATGAGTCAATCGAAGCTGCGTTTCTCCATTGAGGAGTCTGTTTGGCTTAAGAAAGGACAGGAAGTAGCTGAAGTTTTGTCGATGTCACTTAATCCTGAAATAAACATCAGTGAGGAAGCCGGACAGGTTTATATCAAGGGAGCTCTGATTTTAAACGGTAAATACCGTGGAGAAAAACAGGATGAAAACAGCGGGTCAAATTTAGAAGGGAATCCTTTATCAGAAGGTGTTTCATATCGTTCCCTTACTCAGCTGAATGTTGCAGAAGATGGGGTTACAGAACTGGTTCATCGCTTTCCTGTTGACATTACGATTCCATCTTACCGTGTTGAAGATTCAAACCAGGTAAAAGTTGAAGTAGAGTCTTTTGAATATGAACTTCCTAACTCGACTTGCTTTGAACTTTCAGCATCAATCTGTATTTTTGGAATAAAAGATGAAAAACAGCGCCAGGAAAGTCAAGCCTTTGAACTGCCTAAAGAGACAGTACGTTCTGCTGTTGAGGAACGTTCTGACCAAAATGAAGAAAAGTCAGAGATATTTACTCCTTTTCAATTTGAAGCTCGCCAAAGTGGAGGAGTACCTTCTCAGCCACAACAAAATGAATTTCAAGCAAGTTTTAGAGAGGAAGCCTCTGAAGTCCGATCTGAGAAGAAAACATCTTTTGAATTCAAACCGCATTTTGAAGAAATAGATGATACAACAATGGATGCTACCTTTGATTCGTTAAAATCAATTGCCTTCTCTAATGAGGATATGAGGAATTCGAATAATGAGGAAGAAGCAGAAGAACAAGAAACTGAGGAACATTACCTGCCGGAATATGAAGACGCTCATGAAGAATCTGTTTATAATGAGAGCCATTCAGATGAGCAGGAGTATGTGAATGATGATCAGCTGTATGCAGAGCAGAATTATCACGCTCAAGATGCCTATAATTATCAGCAGAACCCTTATCAGAATCAGCAATCCTACCAGCAGCAAGAAAGACCATATGAATATAATCCGTATCAGCAGCAGCAATCTTACTCGGCGCAAGAAAACAATTATCAGGAGTATCAGACGCAAGAATACGGAGATCGTCCATATAATGCTGAAGAGTATGGAGAACAAGCGTATCATGATGAACAGAATTACGATGATCAAAGCTATCAGTATACAGAAGAACAAGATCAGTCATATGAATATGAAGCAGAAGCCAGCAGCTACGAAGAACAAGAAGAGCAAGCCGAACGGGAAGAGGATGAACCTAGGGATGAAAATGCCTTGTATTTAACAAAGATGCTGTCAGGAAAAGAAGATCGCTTCTCAAAAATGAGAATGTATATTCTTCAGCGCGGAGATTCTTTAGAACATATTTGCGAAAGGTATGATATCTCCCTTAATACGCTGATGCGCATGAATCAATTGCAGCAGGGTGAAGTATCTGAAGGGCAAATTATCTATATACCTGTTAGTTCACGCTAAAATGAGGTGCTGCCATGGGGCTCATTAACCTCTTAGAAAATGAATATGATTTATATGGGGTAAGATGGAAGCAGGAGCCTCATATTATCATGACAGATTTTGGTGAGAAACGATTAAGGTATTGGAAAGATGAAGAGATGCTAAAATGGCATGTCAGATGGCGCGATGAGTCTTCAAAAGGCTCTAGCGCCGTTCCTGACAGAATGATCCGAACAAGAGACGGAGAATCAGCAGTGTTTGATGGCAAGCACTGGATTACCCTTCATGACTATGCAGAGACACTTTTTGGCTGTGAAGAAGTAGAACGGTGGGGACAGTTTATTGGTCAGCTTTTAACAGCTTCTGTACAAGGAAACTATAGAAAAGATCTATCTGTTGAATACCCTGTATTTGATTATAATCATTGCTTGGAACTAGCTCAAAATTACACAGATGGAACTTTCCAAATTTTAAATACAAGTTTAGCCGAAGCAAAAAAGAGGCTTCGTTTTGCGGATGCGCTTCATAAAAAAGTTCAAAACACACAAGTACCGATTTTGGAGAAAGAAATATGTATTGCCAATGGAAAACGAATCTTTCACTTTTTATTTTACCAAGGTGGTGATTCCAAACCGGTACAAAGCTACCTACCGATACGTAATTTTTTATTCGAATGGCTGGAACACAATTCACCCTTGTCATTAAAAATGCTTCTGACAGAGATTGATCGTATATTCCCGTTAAGTGGTGATAATGGGCTGCTCTTGTTAGCCGAAATTACAACACCGTGGGAACTAACTGATTGTCTTAATCGATTAGACAACACCAGTTTAGAAAAGATGGTTGAAGGAATGAATATGTACGAAGCCATTTGGGATGCGAACCGGACTTTTCTAAAAACAGTTACTGAATGGTTTGATGAAAAACGAAGGAAGGTGGCCCTATGACAACGGAAAAGGAGACACTAAATTACGGGCCCGTACTTTTTCATTATGATCTTTTTCCTGAAAAGCTTGAACGTCATGGGAAAGTTAAGAAGGTCATAACGAAAAGAGGAACTTTTGCACTTAAAGAAGCAGAAATGAACGAGGAAGAACGAAGCTGGTTCACACATGTTATTCAAAGGCTTTCAGAAATTGGTTTCCATCAAGTAGTACCCTTGTATCCAACCAAATTTGGTGACTATACTGTTCAGCTTGGACCAAAAACCTATTACCTCATGCCATGGTTCGCATCTGATGAGAGAAATGAAAGAGCAAAGGATGAGGTGCTGCTTGATCATCTTGGTAAAGTGCATGCTCTGACACTCAAAGAACAAGACTTTTCAAATGAAGTCGTTGAACATTCTTACCAATATTTAATGAACAGATGGGAAAACAGGCAGTTCGAAATGGAAAGATTTACGGAGGAAGCTGAGCAGAAAACGTATATGTCTCCTTTTGAGTTAACGTATTTAAGCCATTTTCATCAAATAATGAGAATGACTGAAGAAGCGAAAAGAAGATTGAAAGACTGGTACGATACTTGTCAGCGTGAAAAGCGATATAGAAGTGTCCTGTGCCATGGCAAAGTTTCCCGTAATCATTTGATATTTAATCCTACAGGGGAAGGCCATCTGCTGAACTTTGAAAAAGCTGTGCTGGACACACCAGTAAGAGATTTGGCTGTATATTTTAGGAGAGCTGCGCATCAGAGAGACTGGACGATTGAAGAAGGAAAGGTATTATTAGATTTATATGAGAAACATGTACCGCTTTTAAATGAAGAACGAGGATTATTAATTAGTTATTTATCCTATCCTGAACCGGTATTTAATGCAGTAGATCTATACAGCAATAAAAGAACACAATTTTCTCAAATCGAGTTGGTGCACAGACTTGAAAGCAGAATAAGAGCGATGAAAAAGATACGTGATTTTTGTGATGCTATTATGATAGCTCCTCCTCCTGCTTTTGAAGAAAATGCATCAAATAAAATTCATATAAATAATGAAGAAGATCACATATAGCACCATATATGTGATCTTCTTGTTTGATTTGAGCTGTTTAAAATGACCAAGTGTTATACGGGACAGGGTATATTCAGGTTTTATTACAGGGTAATTAATCATTTATCCACGGTAATTGTTATTTTATCAACGGTAATTCGAATTAATTCCACACATAAAAAATTTTAAACAAACTTCGACAACATCTCACAATGTTCACTTATCATATACCCTCCAGTTTCTAAACATAACCAATCATCAGAAAAAATCATTCGCAAAACCAAAATGCAATGCAAGGAGAATCAAGATTATGAAAAAATCTGCTGCTGAAGGAAATAATAAAGTCCGGATCAGCTGAAAGATAATAAGCGGAACTGTTAATTGTCTAATTGTGTTCTTAACGGTTAGAAGCCAGCCAGGAAAGCGGGCTTTCCTAAAATATCTCCGAGCCAAGAAGAAGCCCCCCATTCGCCCCTTTTTAATAACTTATGCAACACGGATAAAGACGTGAAAGACGGGCTTCACCAAATATATTTTTGTGCATAGAATAACTTTTACAAGTTAAGGTTATCCTATTGACTAAAATTAGCACTCTTGTATAAAATATAATCAGATTCTATATTGTGCGTAGACAGGGAATAGTACAAATGCAACACCTTTTAGAGAGAGGATTCATCTGCTGAAAGAATCCTTAAGGCCAGTTGGTTGGAAGTCGCCCTTGAGCATCTTCTTTGAACAATGAAGTAGAAGAAGACGGTAAATCCGTTATCAATTAAGAGTACAGCATGTTTATTTAAACTTGCCGTAAATTAAGGTGGTACCGCGGAACAGTCCTTTCGTCCTTTATGACGATTGGGCTTTTTTTGTTTTTTAGCAATAAAAGGAGGAGAAATGATGACGAACGAACAGAAAGAACTGACCATGCCGACAAAGTACGATCCGAAGGCAACAGAAGAAAACCGTTATGAATTCTGGTTGAAGGGTAAATTTTTTGAAGCAAAAGGCGAAAAAGAGAAAGAGCCATATACGATTGTAATTCCCCCGCCGAATGTTACTGGAAAGCTTCACCTTGGTCATGCTTGGGATACTGCATTGCAAGACATTCTTACACGTACAAAACGCATGCAAGGCTATGATGTTTTATGGCTGCCTGGAATGGATCACGCAGGTATTGCAACTCAAGCAAAGGTGGAAGGAAAGCTTCGTGAAGAGGGAATTTCCCGCTATGATCTTGGCCGTGAAAAGTTCCTTGAGAAGTCATGGGAATGGAAAGAAGAATATGCTGAATTTATCCGTCAGCAATGGGCAAAACTTGGTCTTGGATTAGACTACTCCCGTGAACGTTTCACATTAGACGAGGGCCTTTCAGAAGCGGTAAAAGAAGTATTTGTAACGCTATATGAAAAAGGTCTGATTTATCGTGGCGAATACATCATCAACTGGGATCCCCAAACAAAAACAGCACTTTCTGATATAGAAGTTATTCACCAGGACGTTCAAGGTGCTTTCTATCATATGAAATATCCTCTTGCAGATGGTTCTGGACATATTGAAGTAGCTACAACTCGCCCTGAAACAATGCTCGGTGATACAGCTATCGCAGTACATCCGAAAGATGAGCGCTATCAGCACCTAATCGGCAAGAAAGCAATCTTGCCAATCGTTGGACGTGAGATTGAAATCGTAGGTGATGATTACGTAGACATGGAATTTGGTTCAGGTGCAGTCAAAATTACACCTGCTCATGACCCGAACGACTTTGAGATTGGAAACAGACACAATCTGGAACGTATCTTGGTAATGGACGAAGGCGGAAAGATGAACGAAAACGCCGGGAATTATCAAGGGCTTGACCGTTTCGAGTGCCGAAAGCAAATTGTAAAAGATCTCCAGGATCAAGGAGTTCTGTTTAAAATTGAAGAGCATATACATTCGGTTGGACACTCTGAAAGAAGCGGTGCTGTTGTAGAGCCGTACTTATCTACACAATGGTTCGTAAAAATGAAGCCGTTAGCAGAAGAAGCAATCAAGCTTCAAAACAGCGAAAACAAAGTTAATTTCGTACCAGATCGTTTTGAAAACACGTATATGCGCTGGATTGAAAACATACGTGACTGGTGTATTTCACGACAGCTATGGTGGGGACATCGTATCCCGGCTTGGTTCCATAAAGAAACAGGTGAAATCTACGTTGGAAAGACAGAACCTAGTGACCCTGAAAATTGGGAGCAGGATACAGATGTTTTAGATACTTGGTTCTCATCAGCTCTTTGGCCATTTTCAACAATGGGCTGGCCGGATGAAGAATCGGCTGATCTTAAACGCTACTTCCCTGGCAATGTCCTTGTAACGGGATATGATATTATTTCGTTCTGGGTATCAAGAATGATCTTCCAATCGCTTGAGTTCACTGAACAAAAGCCATTTAATGATGTTTTAATCCATGGACTTGTTCGTGATTCAGAAGGGCGCAAGATGAGTAAGTCTCTTGGAAACGGTGTTGATCCGATGGATGTTATCGAGAAGTACGGTGCAGACGCATTACGCTTTTTCTTAACAACCGGAAGTTCTCCAGGAAACGACCTTCGATTCTATTGGGAAAAAGTTGAGTCTACATGGAACTTTGCCAATAAAATTTGGAACGCATCGCGTTTTGCACTTATGAACATGGATGGCATGCAATACGATGAGATTGACTTAAGCGGCAAAAAGTCACTTGCTGACAAATGGATTCTGACTCGATTGAACGAAACGTCAGAAAACATTACAAGACTTATCGATGCTTATGAGTTTGGAGAAGTTGGACGTCTTCTTTATAACTTCATCTGGGATGATTTTTGTGACTGGTATATCGAGATGGCAAAACTTCCGCTGTATGGAGAAGATGAAGAAGCTAAGAAAACTACTCGTTCTGTTTTGGCTTATGTGCTTGATCAGACACTTCGATTACTTCACCCGTTCATGCCGTTTATTACAGAAGAAATCTGGCAGCATCTGCCTCATGAAGGCGAATCTATCACTGTTGCCTCTTGGCCGGTAAAACGAGATGACCTTCATTTCCCGGAAGCTGCAAATGAATTTGCTCTTGTTACTGAAGTGATTCGTTCTGTTCGTAATATACGCTCAGAAATGAATGTTGCACCGAGTAAACCGATCGAACTTCAGATCAAGCCGAAAAATAAAGAGATCTTAAAAGCTCTGGATACAAATCGCAGCTATTTAGTACGTTTTTGCAATCCTAGCGAGCTGTTAATATCTGATGAGATCTCTGCACCAGAAAAAAGCATGAGTACTGTTTTAACTGGGCTTGAAATGTATCTTCCACTTGAAGGATTGCTGAATATTGAAGAAGAGGTTAAGCGTCTTGAAAAAGAAGCAGAAAAATATTCAAAAGAAGTAGAGCGTGTACAGAAAAAATTAAGCAACGAAGGTTTTATGAAAAAAGCACCTGAAAAGGTTATTGCTGAAGAACGTGCAAAAGAAAGCGATTATCAAGAAAAATATGATAATGTTCAGGCACGTATTAAAGAGCTTCAAAGCTAACAGCATTGATGATTATGAGGCGGATCCTTTTTATGCAGGATTCGCCTTCTTTTTAGGTTATGAAAGGCGGGCTTAAATTTGAATTCTTATAATGAAGCATTAACATGGATACATGGTTTATTGAAGTTTGGTATAAAGCCAGGATTAAAGAGAGTGGAATGGCTGCTGCAAAGAACAGGGAACCCTGAGGGGAAAATTAAATGTATACATATTGCCGGAACAAACGGAAAAGGATCTACTGTTGAATATTTACGAAGCATTTTTAATGAAGCTGGCTACAATGTTGGCACCTTTACTTCACCATACCTCATCACTTTTAACGAAAGAGTTTCAATTAATAAAATACCTATTAAAAATCAGGATCTGCTGGAATACGCAAAACTGCTTAAACCATTAGTAGAAGAACTATCTGAAACCTCACTGGGAAGTCCGACAGAGTTTGAAGTGATTACTGTTATATCATTGCTATATTTTGCAGATAAGCAGCCGGATATTGTTATTTATGAAACAGGATTAGGCGGTTTATATGATTCCACAAATGTGATTACACCGATCTTGAGTCTGATTTCAAATATTGGATATGACCATATGGGGATTTTAGGGAACACCATTGAGGAAATTGCCTTTCAAAAAGCAGGGATCATAAAAAAAGAAGTGCCGGTAATCACATCCGTTGAACAGATTGAAGCTTTAAAGGTGATAAAGAAAAAGGCTAATACAATGGATTCGGATGCCTTTATAATTGGCAAACATTTTTCAATCCATCACATGAAAAGTTCTGACTGGGGAGAAGAGTTTTTATACACAGGACTTGAGGAATCAAATTTCTCTGCGGAAATATCGATGAAAGGAATCCATCAGGTGAAAAATGCCGGGCTTGCGCTGGCTGCTGTTGAATATTTGGCAGAAAAGGATTTTTATAGAATTGATCACGAACAAATTAAAACCGGATTATTTCGTGCAAATTGGGCGGGAAGGTTTGAAAAAGTTTCTTCTTCACCCGATATAATCATTGACGGTGCTCACAACCATCAAGGGATACAAGCACTCAAACAAACAATTGAAAATCATTATAAAGACAGAAAGATCTATTTATTGTTCGCGGCATTGCATGATAAGGCTTATAAAAACATGATGATAGAGCTTGAGAACATTATATATGAGGCTTATTTCACTACATTTAATTTTCCGAGAGCAGCGTCTGCAGAACAGTTGCAGGAAGAAAGTCCTTTTCAAAGGTCATATTCAAACTCTAATTGGAATGCAGCTTTAGAAGAGATAAAGAAGAAACTCAAAAATGAGGATGTTCTGATCATTACGGGATCTCTTTACTTTATTTCAGAGGTTAGAAAAAGTTTTCAGAATATGGAATAACATTTATTGTAATTTTTTGAACTTTTGATAAAATAAAAAGATAAGATAAATGTACTAGTAAAATAGATGTGTATATAAACCTTAATAGGGGAGGGAAAAGCCATGGAATCACAGATGAACAATATGAGAAAACGCAAATATGTAATAGCTGCATGGCTGATTTTATTCCCTTTGGCTTGGTGGACTGCCGTTCAAATGACCAATAACCAGCCGGATTTAAAATTGATCGACTTGGGCATAATTGCGGTTTTAGCAATTATTGTTTCTATGTTTCCTATTAGGGTTCTTAATACAAATATCTCTTTTATGTCAGGTATAAATTTAGCTGTCTTTTTATACTATGGTTTAACAGTTGCTTTATCTATGACACTTATATCTGTAATTGCTATGTTTTTATCACTTAAAGTTCATATTTTCAAAGAGTATTACAGATATATGGCCAATACGCTTATGTTTTCATGGATTATCATTTGCGAAGCGAGTGTTTTTTACTTTCTTGGCGGGGAAACAGGAGCATTTGACTTAAATGAATCGATCAATTTAATACCTGTGTTTGGGTATGTTCTCACAGGATTAATACTGAATCATGTTGGATTGTACTTCATTATTACTGTGCTTTACGAGCAATCCAGTCGTTTTATTGAACGAGATGCATTATGGGATCTAGTTTCAGAAGTCCTTGCTATACCAGTTGGATTGATGCTTTACGTTCTATACTCCCAATTAGGACAGCCTGCTATTTTTTATGTAGGGCTACCGTTTGTATCACTTTCATTTATCATTAAACTCTATCATTCGAGTGAACAGATCAATGTTTCTTTGCAAAAAGCGAGCGAAATTGGACAGCAGCTTTCGGAACATTTAAAAGTAAATCCTATTTTAGATATTTTTATTGAAAAACTTGTTGCATTTATGTCTGTTGATTTTGCCTTTATTTATGACGCAGATGCGGGTGAACATTTGAAAATTATAAGAAAGTATGAAAGTGAAGAAGGTATTTTAGCTTCTGTCCCTATTAAAAAGCATGAAGCGATCAGCGGAAAAGTCTGGTCTACAGGTAAAAGTATAAGATACTGCAAAATCAAAGCCTGGAGAGAAATATCTGAAACCTTTTTTCAGAGTAAAGCAGAATCTGTAGTGGCAGTTCCTATGATCCGAAACCAAAAAATTGTTGGCATTATTACTTTTGCTTCTAAGAAAAAACATGCCTATCAAAAACATCACCTGATTATTTTAGAGATTTTAGCAAACTATTTAGCAGTTGCCATTGATAATGCTAGAAACTATGAATCCACAAAGCTCAAAAGTGAGCAGTGTCCATTAACAGGTCTCTATAATTACAGGTACTTTGAGGATCTTCTGGCAAATATGTATAACAACTACGAATATTTCAGAAAACAATTCTCTGTTATATTGCTAGATATCGATCATTTTAAAGCAGTAAATGATTCGTACGGTCATCAAAGCGGTAATGATGTACTCATAATGCTCGCTCGAAGGCTGGAGGATTTTATTGGTGAACGAGGAACAGTAGCGCGATATGGCGGGGAAGAATTTATTATTCTTCTGCCTGAATCTGGCGAAAAAGAATGTTTAGAAATAGCGGAACAGCTTCGTTCTGTGATTTCGGACAATGGATTTGAAATCCACAACGATTTAACCGATCAGAGTAAACATAAGATATACATAACTGCGAGTATTGGAGTAGCTACCGCCCCTCATCAAGGAGAAGACCCTTTAACATTAATAAGAAATGCCGACAGAGCCATGTATACAGGTGCAAAACAGCAAGGCCGCAACAAAGTGGCAGCTTATATAGGATAATAGTGAAGACTTCAGGAATTGATCTGGGGTCTTTTTTTATGCCTCTTTTTTAAGGCTCTTTTTTAAAAGATTGTTGCTTTTAAGTACTTTTGTTTATTTCCTTCACTGACAAGTTGATTGGAGTGAAAGGTGCGTGCCTACCACCTGAGAAGCCTCTCGCTAGGCATGCGACGAGTAAGCTCGCATCGGTAGCATTTACTTGTAGACGCAGGAGCCTGGATACTTCCATGAAGCGGTCAGGTGAGACCACTCAATGGCGCAAAGCGGCGAGGGGGCTCACCGTACGCCCCGCGGAAAGCGAAGCAAACCTGGAACGGAAATCAACTACTTATAAGAACAACAATGTTTACGAAAACAGCCTTTTTTTGAATTAGAATCTGCTTTTTCAGTTCTATTAAATTTTAATTTGCATATGATTTAGTAGATGCTAGAGAGGAGCGGATGAGCTTGAAACACGAGATTTCGATATTAATAAATGGGAAGGAACAACGATATAGTGAAAGTAAATCCCACAACGATCAAGAGCATTCGAGCAATGAGGTAGCAGCGGCTATTGAAGTTCTAGATAAAGATAAATACATGGTGCTTGCAGAACCGTTAAAGAAAAATGAAATAGTATTTAAAAGGAATAAAATGAATTTGTTTTCTAAAAAAGGGACAGGCTTTTATCTTCCTCAAAAAGGAAAAACATTGTCAAAACAGATCTTAGCAGCAGTTATGGCTGCCGTAGTAACAGGTACCGTTTTAGGAATTATGGTTTTGATGGTATTTTCAACTGATATAACAGAAGCAGGTAATCTTAAAGCAGAAACGGCTCCTGTTCAAAAAGAAGAGTCTTCATCTGGAAAAAAACTTGTCACATTGCCTCCCATCAACTTAGAATTCTCAGCCCTGCAGGCTGGTGTGTTTTCAACAAAAGAAAGAGCTCAAGACGTTGTGAAATCCATTGAAGATAATGGCTTTTCTGCAGTGATCATTCCAGCTGGTGATGAAAAATCTGCGGTAATTGTAGGGATAGCAAATGAAAAACACCAATTAGAAAGCTATGGTGAAATCTATCAAAATAAAATGGAAAAACCAATCGTAAAAAAACTGTCTTTCTCATTCGATAACCTAAAAACACCAAGCAGCTTAGACGAAACATACTTCACTAATGGCAAGATTCTTTTGCAGAATGTATTAACCCTTTCGCAAATGCCCGGCACTAAGGATTCCGGACTTGATCAAACTTTAAGTGGTTTTAATAAATGGAAACAATACGGACAGAACCAAAAGAAAAACTGGAAGGGCGAAACAGCTAAAGCTGCTTCAGATTTTGAAAAACAGCTTGAAGGTGCTTTTCTAGCATTGAAAGATACAAAGAAAGGCGAGCTTAACTGGGCGTTTCAGCAAAAGGCTATGGATAGTCTTCAATCTTATAAACAGTTGCTTCAAACATTAAAATAGAAAAGTTTTTTAGAAAAGCAGAGATACCTCCCCTTTCTCTGCTTTTATGTCTGCTGTAGTTTGTAACTGCTTTGTCTGTCTTTTTAGGCACTTTCGAGAAATTTGTCAAAAATCGTCTATAAATGTTGCCATTTGCCCACATAAAAAAGCCAAAAATGCCGAAAAACTAATAGAAGTAAGTTTTTGACGCTGTTTGTCTATTTTTTACAAGTTTGTTATTGTAAAACTGTACAAATTTAACATCAATGAACGAATTGAAAGGTGATTACATGAAACACCTCATTTTAGCCTCTTCTTCACCTCGGAGATATGAACTTCTGTCATTAACGCTTCTTCCATTTGAAACATATCCTAGTACACTCGAAGAAAAAATGGATCCTAATCTCAGTCCAAGTCAATTGGTAGAATCACTTGCAGAACAAAAAGCATCAGATGTACTTACATATAAACCAAATGATGTTATTTTAGGTGCTGATACAATTGTTGTTTATGGCAACAAGCGACTTGGGAAGCCTCAAAATGAACAAGAAGCAGCTGAAACGCTAAGGATGCTGTCAGGTCAGACACATGATGTTTACACGGGTGTTTGTATTATGGATCAAGAAAAGAAACGTTTATTTTCAGTTAAGACAAGTGTGGCATTTTATCCGCTAAGCGAAGAAACGATTCGCTGGTACATCAGTACAGGTGAACCTTTTGATAAAGCAGGAAGCTACGGCATTCAAGGTTCAGGTTCTTTACTCGT
Organism: Fictibacillus arsenicus; assembly: GCF_001999465.1. Lineage (GTDB taxonomy): Bacteria > Bacillota > Bacilli > Bacillales > Fictibacillaceae > Fictibacillus > Fictibacillus arsenicus. The sequence goes on along the minus strand of NZ_MQMF01000001.1, from coordinate 144,288 downwards.
AGAAAAGATTCATGGCGATTATTTTAGTGTTGTAGGTTTGCCGTTATCCAAAGTGGCAAGAACACTTAGTGATTTCGGATTTTCTTTCACCGGGTCAGTCATAAAGACTGAATAAACGAGGGAGGAACGTAAGTGGCAACAAAACCGCTTATGATTAAAGATTATCCTTTACAGGAAAGACCGAGGGAAAGGCTGTTGCAAGACGGTCCTGATACCCTGTCCAACTATGAATTATTAGCCATCCTTTTACGTACCGGAACAAAACAGATGTCTGCCATACAGTTGTCACACCATATCATTCAGCATTTTGAAGGATTAAGACATTTGAAAGATGCTTCGATTGGCGAGCTGAAAGAAATTAACGGCATCGGGCCTGCAAAAGCAGTAGAATTAATTGCTGCTATTGAAATAGGCAAACGGATCAGCCGTCTTCAATTTGAAGAGAGGTACACGATCCGGTCACCAGAAGATGGGGCAAGATACTTAATGGATGAACTGCGCTTTTTGCACCAGGAACATTTTGTCTGTTTGTACTTGAACACAAAGAATCAGGTTTTGCATAAGAAAACAGTTTTTATCGGCAGTTTAAACACTTCTATCGTACATCCGCGTGAAGTGTTCAAAGAAGGCTTGAAGCGATCAAGTGCTTCTATCATTTGTTTTCACAACCATCCCAGTGGAGATCCTGCTCCAAGCCGTGAAGATATAGAAGTTACTAAAAGGTTAGTAGAGTGTGGAAAAATGCTGGGAATTGAAGTGCTGGATCACATTATTATTGGTGATCAAAAATACGTAAGTTTAAAGGAAAAAGGATATGTTTAACATTGTCTTTTGATTCTTTTATAGCGTATAATCAAACGTATGAGTTTTGCTTGATGAAAGGAGTTTACATAAATGTTTGGTGGATTTTCAAGAGATTTAGGAATTGATTTAGGAACTGCAAACACACTTGTTTACGTGAAGGGCAAGGGTGTTGTTGTGCGTGAACCTTCCGTTGTTGCTTTGCGTACTGACACAGGTTCAATTGAGGCAGTAGGTAATGCTGCTAAAAATATGATCGGACGTACACCGGGGAATATTGTAGCTGTAAGACCAATGAAGGACGGGGTTATTGCGGACTTTGAAACTACTGCTACTATGATGAAGTATTTTATTCAGCAAGCACAAAAGAACCGTTCTGTTTTCGCGCGCAAACCTTATGTAATGGTTTGTGTACCGTCTGGAATTACAGCTGTGGAAAAACGTGCTGTTGAGGATGCTACAAAGCAAGCTGGTGCTCGTGAAGCTTATACGATTGAAGAACCGTTTGCGGCTGCAATCGGAGCTGATCTTCCTGTATGGGAGCCAACAGGTAGCATGGTTGTTGATATCGGCGGAGGTACGACAGAAGTTGCGATTATCTCTCTTGGAGGCATCGTAACGAGTCAATCAATTCGCATCGCTGGTGATGAGATGGATGATGCAATCATTGCTTACATTAAAAAGCTTATAACTTAATGATCGGTGAAAGAACTGCCGAAACTCTTAAACTTGAAATCGGATCTGCTGGTACGCCTGAAGGTATCGAAGACATGGATATCCGCGGGCGAGATTTATTGACAGGTCTTCCAAAAACGATTACGATTACGGCGGAAGAAGTTTCCAGCGCGTTGCGTGATACGGTTAACAGCATTATGGATGCTGTAAAAGTAACTCTTGAAAAAACCCCGCCTGAGCTTGCTGCTGATATTATGGATCGCGGTATCGTTCTTACTGGTGGAGGAGCTTTATTGAGAAACTTGGATAAAGTGATAAGTGAAGAGACAAAAATGCCTGTAATCGTGGCGGAAAACGCATTGGATTGTGTAGCAGTAGGAACTGGCCGTGCGCTTGAAAATCTGCACCTTTTCAAATCTAAAGCTGGTATTACTTCTCGATCTAAATCCAAGTAAGTAGGTGTATTTTCATGCCACATTTTTTTTCGAATAAACGGCTTATCATTCTGCTAGTCAGTATTATTATTCTAGTAGCTTTGATTGGTTTTTCGATGAAAAAAAGGGAAAGCCTAACCTTACCTGAACAGTTTTTAAAAGATTCTGCAGGACTAGCACAAACGATTTTCTATAAACCCGCTAATACAATAGCGGGTTTCTTTGAGAATTTAGCTGAAATGAAACAGCTTTACAAAGAAAATCAAATGTTAAAAGCAAGGTTAGATGAGTACGCAAAGTTATATGTACAGTACGAGGAAGTTAAGAAAACAAATCAAACGTTAAAAGCGCAGCTTGATAAAGAAGAAGATCTAACAGACTTCAAAGTGCGGGAAGCAACAGTAATCGGCAGATCTCCTGATCAATGGAATCAATTTATTTATATCAACAAAGGGGAAAAAGACGGGATCAAGCCAAAGATGGCCGTAATTTCACCCCAAGGTTTTATAGGTAAAGTGACGAATGTTTCTCTGTTCCAATCCACTGTTCAGCTTATAAGTGATAATGATCGGACAAATCGTTTTTCTGCAATTGTTCAGGGAGAAAGAAATATTTTTGGAACGATTGAAGGATACGATCCGAAACGCCAGGCTTTGCTGTTTAAAAAAATCCCAGTAGATGCAAAGATTAAAAAAGGTCAAAAAGTTATTACTTCAGGACTCGGAGATGTTTTTCCTCCTAACCTTCTAATCGGTGAAGTTATTGATATTGAACCAGATGAAGTTGGTTTAACTCAAACTGCTTATTTGAAGCCTTCTGCTGATTTGTATGATTTGGATCATGTGATGGTTCTCGAAAGAGAGATGCCGGCAGTAGATGAAAGTTTAAAAGAAAAGGAGGAAGAATGATGAAAAAAATCTTTCTTCCTTTTCTTATCTATTTAGCATTTATTAGTGAAAGTTCCTTGATGCAAGCTCTATTGCCGCAGGAGAATAATATGGAATGGCAATTTATTCCTCGGTTTTCAATGGTAATGATTTTATTTATCGCCATGTATTTAAATTCAACATATGGACTGGTCTATGGATTAGGATTTGGACTTCTTACTGATTTGCTTTATACGGATATTATCGGCGTGTACTTATTTTCGATGGCTGCAACTGCCTATATAACATCAGTCTTTTCAAGATATCTTTTCGGAAATCTTATTGTTACACTCCTTCTTTCCATTGTGGGTGTTTCTATCCTGGAGTTTTTTGTCTATGGCTTAAACAGTCTTATCGGGATCAGCAATCAAATGATAGATATGTTTCTGTATAAAAGATTATTGCCTACCCTCATCTTAAACGGTTTCTTTGCGATACTCATTTATTATCCATATGTAAAGCAACTAAACCTGCTGAAGGATACTCTAAAAGAAAACTAACAGCAGCAAAGAGGAATTTAGACCTAGCTGTCGAATGTTAGTACGTTGAGGTGAACAATGCCAATGGTACAGAAACTGCAGCACAACGTAACAATTAAAGGTACAAAAGACGGCCTCATTTTGTTATTGGATGATAAATGTTCCTTCGAAAAGATTATTGAGGAACTCTATGATAAATTAACTGCAAACAGTGGACAGCTGCTTAATGGTCCAGTTATTTCTGTTAAGGTGAAGGCAGGAAAGAGATATGTTACTGCTGAACAAGAAGAGAAATTGCGGGAAGTTTTAAAACAAAAAGAGAATCTGGTCTTAGAACATATTGAATCAGATGTGATCACCAAGACAGAAGCTGAGGAACTGAGAAAAGATGCTCAGGTTGTAACCGTTTCAAAGATTGTTAGATCTGGACAGGTTTTAGATATTCAAGGCGACCTGCTCCTGGTAGGCGATGTGAACCCGGGTGGAACTGTTATCGCTACTGGTAACATTTATATTCTCGGAGCATTGAAAGGAATCGCTCATAGCGGAAGTAAAGGGAATGAAGAAGCAATCATTGCTGCTTCTGTTATGAAACCTTCTCAGTTAAGGATTGCACATCATATTAATAGAGCACCAGACTCGTATCCAGATTTGGGAAATGAGATGGAGTTTGCTTACATATCCAAAGAAGAACAACAGATTCGTATTGATCGGATCAGTGCTGTTCACCGACTTAGACCGACGTTGAACAGCTTGGTATAGAAAGGGGAATGAAGCATGGGAGAAGCGATTGTCATTACGTCTGGGAAAGGTGGGGTCGGGAAAACGACGACTTCTGCCAATATAGGGACTGCTCTAGCTCTTTCTGGGAAAAAAGTATGTCTCGTAGATACCGATATTGGATTGCGTAACCTTGATGTTTTAATGGGACTTGAGAACAGGATCATTTATGATCTGGTAGATGTTGCAGAAGAACGCTGCAAACTTAATCAAGCCTTGATTAAAGATAAACGCTTTGAATGTTTGTATCTGCTGCCAGCAGCGCAAACAAAAGATAAGTCTTCTATTCAGCCTGAACAAGTTAAGAAAATTGTGCAGGAGCTAAAACAAGATTATGATTATGTGATTATTGATTGTCCAGCAGGCATTGAACAAGGTTTTAAGAATGCTGTAGCAGGGGCAGATAAATCGATTGTTGTAACAAATCCAGAAATTTCATCTGTTCGCGATGCTGACCGTATTATTGGTTTGCTTGAACAAGAAGAAGTAGAAGCACCAAAACTAATCGTAAACAGACTGCGTAATCACCTGGCAAAGAGCGGTGATATGCTCGATGTGGACGAAATCGTATCAGTACTATCCATTGAACTTTTAGGTGTAGTTATTGATGACGAAAACGTAATTAAAGCAGCAAATAAAGGCGAACCGGTAGCAATGCAGCCGGATTCTAAAGCATCAATCGCCTATAGAAATATTGCTAGAAGAATTTTAGGAGAATCAGTTCCTCTTCTGTCTTTAGAAGAAGAAAAAGGATTCTTTGGCAAGATTAAAACACTATTAGGAATGAAATAAAGCATTGGCTCAGGCCAGTGCTTTTTTATTTCTATAAGGAGACAGAAAGTTTTATGGGTGGTGTGTCGTTTTAGACTGACATTTTTTATAAAAGTGTTTTTTTGTTCCTTTAATAGGAAAAAATGTTTGGTCGATCTGCTTTTTTGTACGGTTAGCTGCATTTTTGTTCGGTCTGTATTCATTTTTCCTAATAATCGCTCATACAGAATCTCATTTTACTCATAACTTCAGCGGACAAGTCATAGGATTACATATATATGAGAAAAAAATGGAGGAACGGTTATGAAAAATAGAGCAGATGAAATCCGTAAAAAGTATGGAAATTTATCCCGAAAAGGAACATCAAAAGAAAAAAATGTGTCTATTAGCAGAGATGACTCGGAGAAAAATCATCCTCTATTTAACCGTCATGCCCTATTAATGCAAGTGATGTTTTCTATTATTTTATTCTTGATCGTTGGCATTATCTTTAAAAATAATGGAGAACAGACGGCTAAAGCTCAAAATTTCATAAAGCATGTATATGAAGATGAATTCCATTTTGCAGCAGCAAAAGACTGGTATGAAAATCAATTTGGTAAACCACTTGCTTTGCTCCCGAAAGATAAATTAATTAAAAATGAACCAGAACAAGCCAGTGAGGTATACGCTGTTCCAGCTGATGGAAAAGTATATGAATCATTCAGTTCTAATGGCAAAGGAATATGGATAGAGACAGGCAGCAAAGAAGAGGCAGTAGAAACTGCAAAAGACGGATATATCGTTTTCGCGGGCAAAAAAGAAGATCTCGGATATACGGTTATCATACAGCATTCTGATGAACAAGAATCCTGGTATGGTGATTTGAAGGAAATCGATAAATCCATTAAACTCTATAACTATGTTGAAAGCGGAACAAAGCTAGGGAAAGTATCAGAAAATGACGGCGGTAAAACAGGAAAATTTTATTTCGCAATAAAAAAAGACAAAAGCTTTATTGATCCAAGCAAGGTGATTGATATTGATTAACCTGATTGTACAATTTATCCGAAAAATAAAGGTTAATCCTGCATTCTGGATTGTTATTTTCGGTGCTGTTTTTACAGGACATTTTAGGGAGATAATCGTATGGTTTTTCGTTGTACTTATACATGAGATGGGTCATTTCGCCGGGGCCCATCTTTTTAAATGGAGAATTTCTAGAATTGATCTGCTTCCTTTTGGCGGGGCCGCCGTTGTAGAAGAACATGGTACACGGCCCTTTCATGAAGAGATCTGGGTAGCTGTGCTTGGTCCGCTGCAGCATGTATGGATGACAGGATTGGCTTTGATTCTTAACAGTATGGGCATCATATCTCCAGACGATTTTACTTGGTTCCTGCTTTTGAATTTTACTTTATTCACATTTAACTTATTGCCTATCTGGCCATTAGATGGCGGAAAGATAGCTTTTGCGTTATTTACGAAGTGGATGCCTTTTAAGTTTGCGCAGCGTCAATTTCTGCTCTGGTCAGCATCCCTTTTAATAGCTGGGGGAGCTTGGCAGCTTTATCTGCAGCCAAACCATTTAAACCTTTGGGTGATTTGTGCCTTTTTATTAGTTGCTCATTTTTTAGAATGGAAAAGAAGACATTATGTGTTTATACGTTTTTTATTAAGCAAATTGCAGCAGAATCCCTCAAAGCAAACTCGTACACTTATCGTACCCCCAACAATGCCAATATCCAAAGTCGCTAGCCGATTAATTAAAGGAATATCACACTCCATAGTTGTCAAAGATCACAATCCGATAACTGTAGAAGAAAAAGAACTATTAGAAGCGTATTTTCATAAACATTCTCCTGAATGTGCAATTGGCCAGGTTTTTCGTTAAAATAGAGAAACGAACCATGGACAGGGAGATGGGTTATAAATATGCAACAGGTAGTAATCAATGCGGCTGGTCTGGAAAAAAGAACGGCGCTGCTTCAAAACGGAAAGCTTGTAGAATGCGGCTATCATAGACCAGATGAAAAGCCTTCAACAGGCAGTATTTATAAAGGAAGAGTTCAAAAAGTGCTTCCAGGCATGCAGGCTGTCTTTGTAGATATCGGAACGGCAAAGAACGGATTTCTGCATAGAGATGACCTGCCAGCTTTTCAGATGTTATCTAATGAAGATAAGAAGAAAATATCAATTTCCAGCCTGATCAAAGAAGGCGAATCTGTCCTCGTTCAGATTGCAAAAGAAGAAAGCGGCCATAAAGGGGCAAAACTTACTGCTCTATTATCTTTTACAGGACATCTCCTCGTATATTTCCCTTACACTCCGCATGTCGGAGTTTCAAAAAAAATAAAAGAAACTGAGCGAGAGACTTTATTAAACTGGGGCTCGGAACAAATTAATGAAACAGAAGGAATGATTATCCGTACCGGCTGCGAAACCTTTCCTGAAAAAGAAATGAATTTGGAATTAAAAAGCTTAAAGAAACAATTTTCAGAAGCCGTTAAAATGGCTGAGGGGATAAAAGCACCAAGCTTAATTATCCATCCGCCATTTTATTATACTTTCTTAGAAAGATGGCTTAATTCAAATGTGGAAGAGATCGTTGTAGATGATCATGATACATATTTCCGCATTAAAGAGTATGCAGCTACTTATCGTACACCTTTTGAAGTTAAGCTATATACCGGAAAAGAACCAATTTTTAAAAAGTATGGTATTGATGTAGAAATTCAAAAAAGTTTGCTGCCTCATATTTGGCTGAAAAATGGTGCTTCACTGTATTTCAATGTTACAGAAGCTTTAACAGTTATTGATGTGAATACTGGAAAATTCACCGGAAAAAAAGATCGGTCAAAAACTGTGGCAGAGACAAATGTTCTAGCTGCTAAAGAAATTATGAAGCAGCTGCGGCTGCGCAATTTAGCGGGAATGATCGTGATTGACTTTATTACTATGCAATCTAATTCAGACAAAGACATGGTCTTCACTTTGTTAAAGGAAGAAATCAAAAAAGATTCTTCAACAATTAGTTTGTACGGCTTTACAAAAATGGGGCTTTTTGAACTCACCAGGAAAAAAGAGCGGCCATCGTTATTAGAAACGCTTACCGAAAAATCAAGAAGTGATATTATGGATAGTCACCAGCTGCGGCCGGAAACTTTTTATTATGAGCTTGAAAGAATAGCTATGGAATATGAGTATCAGGATAATGAAGCAATTTGGCTAGAAGTTCCGTCATATTTTGCTGAGTGGCTCCAAAATCATCCGGATAAGCTCTCTTATATTGAGAAAAGATACGGAAGTTTGTTATTTGTCACTCCTGGTTCGTTAAATCGTGAAATAATTGTTAGGCAGACAGGCGCTGTGAATGATTTAAAAAAGCGATTTTCAGATTGACACAGCAGTCCCAAACATGGTAAACTTTTTTCGTTAGTGTTTGGAGCACCCGCTCCAACCGCACAGACTAGGTTTTAAGTATTTTATATACACCTAGGATGGCGAGTCTGAGTATAAGAGGAGGTGCACGTTGATGTACGCAATTATTCAAACTGGTGGTAAGCAAGTTCGAGTTGAAGAAGGTCAAGCAATCTATGTTGAGAAACTAGATGTTGAAGCTGGTGAAACAGTAACTTTCGAAGATGTATTGATGGTCGGTGGAGACAGCTTGAAAGTAGGAGCTCCTTTAGTTGAAGGTGCTACAGTTACGGCAAAAGTTGAGAAACATGGCCGTGGCGAGAAAGTAGTTGTCTACAAGTTTAAGGCGAAGAAGAACTATCGCCGTAAGCAAGGACACCGTCAACCATACACAAAAGTTGTGATTGACAAGATTAACGGGTAATTCTCATGATTTCAGTTTCTATTTTCAGAAACAGTAATCAAAACATACTTTCGTTTACGATGGATGGACACGCTGATTTTGCTCCACATGGCCAAGATTTGGTTTGTGCAGCCGCAACAGCCGTGTCGTTCGGTACAATTAATGCTATTGAAAAACTTTGCGGCTATGAGCCTGAAGTGACCACTCATGAAGATGGTGGGTTTCTAAAGTGCAAAGTACCGAATAATCTTGATGATTCGACCTATCAAAAAACGCAATTGCTTTTGGAAGGCATGATTGTATCTCTTGCTTCGATTGAAGAAGGATACAGTGAGTATATAAAATTGACTGAACATGAAGGAGGTGCAACGAATGCTTAAATTAAACCTTCAATACTTTGCCTCTAAAAAAGGGGTAGGTAGCACAAAGAATGGTCGTGATTCACAGTCTAAGCGTTTAGGCGCTAAGCGTGCTGATGGACAATTCGTTTCTGGTGGTTCAATTCTTTACCGTCAACGCGGTACTAAGATCTATCCTGGTACAAACGTTGGTAAAGGCGGAGATGACACTCTATTTGCTAAGGTTGACGGAATCGTTCGTTTCGAGCGTTATGGCCGTGACCGCAAAAAGGTAAGTGTTTACCCAATCGCGCAAGAAGCGTAAGAGGGAGATAAAAACTCTAACCAGATTGGTTAGGGTTTTTTCTTTGCACTATAGCAAAGTAAGCCAAGTTTTCTTTATAATTACAAAAGTTTGAGTACTGCGCTAAATTTGTTGGTGTAAGGTATAGCCATATTAAAAGGAAAGGCTGGAAGTGCGATGATGCCAAAAAAATGGACGACTGTCGATCTTTTGCGCCATGCCAGGCATGACTGGCTAAACCAGCTTCAGCTTATAAAAGCAAATCTGTCTCTTGACCGCACGGAGCGGGCAAAAGAGATAATGAATGAAGTTATTGAATTATCCCGGGAAGAATCCAGAATCTCTAACCTGAAGACCCCGAATTTATCAGAGTACTTACTAACCTATAATTGGCTGAAGCATCCGGTAAAATTGTATGGCAAAGTTAAAGGTGAAAGCGGAGATTTTAGTTTATTTGAAGATGAATTGTTACATACAACGGATGAGTTATGCGCTGTGCTGAACAATTCGATTTCGGGATATGAGGAATACTCACTTACTGTTACATTTGAACCTGAAGATCTTCATGTTAGTTATACATTTGTGGGTAATCTCTCCGATCAGGAGAATACACTCGAAAAAATGAAGAATATTTTTTCAACACATAAAAGCATGGCACTCATCGAAAGCTATATTCAGGAGAATAAGTGTTATTTTGAATTTCAGTTAACTTCCTAATGAAAGGAGGAGAATTAAATGTTTGTCGATCAGGTCAAAATTTATTTGAAAGCTGGTGACGGCGGTAACGGGATGGTTGCATTCCGCCGCGAAAAATATGTGCCAGACGGCGGTCCTGCCGGTGGTGATGGAGGAAAAGGTGCGAACGTCATCTTTGAAGTAGAAGAAGGACTTCGTACACTGATGGATTTTCGTTACAACCGCCATTTTAAGGCACCACGGGGCGAACATGGAATGTCTAAAGGCATGCATGGAAAAAAAGCTAACGATATGATCGTAAAGGTTCCTCCTGGAACAGTTGTAACGGATGCGAATACGGGAGAAACGATTGCAGACTTGGTACATCATAAGCAGCAAGCAATTATCGCAAAAGGCGGGCGAGGCGGCCGAGGCAATACTCGTTTCGCGACTCCTGCAAACCCAGCACCTGAAATTGCTGAAAATGGGGAACCAGGTGAAGAACGTGAAGTGACATTAGAATTAAAGGTTTTAGCAGACGTTGGGCTTGTTGGATTCCCGAGCGTAGGGAAATCAACTTTCTTATCTATCGTTTCTGCAGCAAAACCCAAAATTGCAGCTTATCACTTTACAACAATCACACCTAATTTAGGAGTTGTACCGGTTGAGGACGGCAGAAGCTTTGTTATGGCTGATTTGCCGGGATTAATTGAAGGTGCTCATGAAGGTGTAGGGCTTGGACATCAGTTCCTGCGCCATATCGAAAGAACACGTGTAATTCTTCACGTTATCGATATGTCCGGTATGGAAGGACGAGACCCATATGAGGATTTTGTGAAGATCAATGAAGAGCTTAATCAATACAACATGAGATTGATGGAACGTCCTCAGATTGTGATTGCCAATAAGATGGACATTCCTGGAGCGGAAGAAAACCTAGAGGCGTTTAAGGAAAAAGCAGGAGACGACGTAAAAGTTTTCCCTGTTTCAGCCATTACTCGCCAAGGAATTCGTGAAGTATTATTTACAACAGCAGATATTCTTGAAGTTACTCCTGAGTTCCCTCTTATCCATGATGATGGGGTTGAACAGCAGCGTGTACTTTATAAGCACGAGAAAGAAGATGCAGGATTCTATATTACTCGAGATCCTGCCGGAATATTTGTTATTAATGGGCCGAAGATAGAGAAATTGTTTAAGATGACAGATTTCTCTAGAGAAGAAGCAACTAAGCGCTTTGCGCGTCAAATGCGTACGCTCGGTGTTGACCAAGCACTGCGAGATCGTGGTGCAGAACATGGTGATGTTGTACGAATCCTTAAATATGAATTTGAATTTATTGATTAAACAAGGCAGCCCTTATGCAGGGCTGTTTTTTTTTAGGTTGTTCTCTAAAAGGGTTGATCTACGTTCCAGGTACTGGTTTTTCGGGGGACGTGTGGTGAGCCCAGCGGAACCGTTTCTGATAAATGTCCATGTGGAATAGACATTTACATTTGCATTTATTATAATGAGTGTAAGATTTACACCGGAGGAAATTCTTATGAAAAATGACAAACAGTACTATATGGTAAGAGAAGATGTATTATCAGAATCCATGCAAAAAGCGTTAGAAGCTAAGTCTTTATTAGACCGAGGTAAAGTAAAAACTGTAGCTGAAGCTGCTGAAAAAGTAGGTTTAAGCCGCAGTGCCTTTTATAAATATCGTGATGGGATTTTTCCGTTCCATACGATGGTGAAAGAAAAAATTATTACACTGTCCATCCATCTAGAAGACAGATCCGGTGCTCTCTCAAGTCTTCTTACCGTCGTTGCTTCTCAAGGATGCAATGTATTAACCATTAATCAAACCATTCCTCTCCAAGGACGTGCGCATATTACACTGACGATCGAAACGAATATGCTGCAAGGAGATATGAAAGACTTATTAGCAACATTAAATCGAATGGAAACTGTTGAAAGAGTTGAAGTGGTAGGAACAGGAGCTTAATTTAAAGAAACGGGGCTGTCCCCAAAAGTAAGGTAAACTTACTATTGGCAGCCCCTAATTTTTTATTTTTGTCAAAATAAAAAATAAATAAAATCGCCAAAATTTCGTTATTTAATCGAGTTTATTAGATAACCTACTGTTTTATAACGATGTACGTTATCTAAATAGGTTTAAATAAAACGAGGCTGACTAAAAAGTTTTTATACTTTTTAGTCAGCCTCGTTTCTGTTTGTTTTGCTTTATAATAAGTATCCTTTTTTGCGCAATGCAAAACATGCTTTATCTAGCTTTTCTTTAGAATCTGCAGATAGGGTGTGCATGTGTATTCCATCAGTAAGCTCACTTAGAAGAGGAGCATTGGTTTCCTTTAGTCGATTCATTAAATCCTCTACATCGTTACGATTTGACAGCTTAAGCGATGCTTTAATATCGCCGTAAACAGGGTGGTCAACAGTTACATCTTCAACCGTTACTCCATGATCTACAATTGTATACAATTCTTCAATGGTTTCTTCGGGAGAATGGACAGATGCGACAACACAAGAGAAAGAATTGCCCTTATCAGGTTTCATGTAAATATAACCTTGAGCAGTTGCCATAATAGGTTCACCGCTTGCTTTTAAGAGAGACATATCCTGTACAATCACTTGTCTGCTTACATTCGTCTTTGCTGCAAGTGATGAACCGCTCAAGGGCTCTGAAGTTTCCTTTAGCCAGTTCATAAGCTTTGTTCTTCGATCATCGCCTTTTAATTTTTCTGATTTATTCATTTTAATGCAACCTCTCTAACTGATAAAAATTGATTCGTTATCTCATTTAGCGCTTTGCAGAGCCTATAAATATCTTCTGAAGTAGTAAGGTGACTTAACGAAACTCTTACAAGACCATGGGCCTCGCTATCAGTCCTGCCAAGAGCAAGTAAGGTTTTAGAAGGGGATTGCAGTCCATTCTTGCAGGCGGATCCTGTAGAAACAGCAATCTTTCGCCTGCTTAGTTCCTGCATAACGATTTGTCCCTCTATTCCGCTAACTCTAAATGGAATTATATATGGCGAACCGGCCTTACTTCCTTCTAAAATAACATCTTTGTTATTTAGTATAAGCGAAATAAACAGTTTTCGCATTTTTGCTACATGAACATAATGTGATGATTGGTTATTTATAGATTCTTCAGCAGCCGTCACAAAAGAAACGATAGATGGCAGATCAACTGTTCCAGGTCTAAACCCGCGTTCATGTGTGACCCCTGCAAGAAGTGGTGATATGTGAATAGTTGGTGATATATATACAGCTCCTGTCCCTTTTGGACCATGGATTTTGTGTGCTGAAACAGTAAAGGAATCTATGTTTATGGAATGAAAATAGTCCATGTCTACTTTTGCAAAAGACTGAACACAGTCACTGTGAAAGAAGATATTGTTTCTTTTAAAAAAATCACTCATAGATTTTAAATCTTGTATGATGCCCGTTTCACTGTTTACATGCTGTATTGTAGCTAATATAGTGTCAGGTCTCAGGTTTTTCTTTATGCGTTCAATGCTGATCGTACCTGAGGAATCTAAAGGAATTCGAGTAACTGCAAACCCTTGGTCCTCTAAAAACTTGAGAGCGTAATCGACAGATGGATGCTCCACATTTGATGTAATGATGTGTCTTCCATTTTGTTGTGCACCAAAAGCTAAAGATGTGATAGCTAAAAAGTTCCCATCCGAGCCTCCCCCCGTAAAATAAATGCCGTTTGACTCTTTGCCAGAAACCTTTGCAAAAGCAGTTCGAGCATGTTCTAACAGTTCTTTCGCGCGTAGTCCTCCATCGTGCAAACTCTCTGTATTTTCAAAGTAGTTTCTTGATGTATGAATAAAAGCTTCAATAGCATTTTCTGACATAGGTGTCGTAGCTGCATAATCCAAATATATCAAGGCGTTCACCTCATTAAATAATAAAATTCTTGTAACAAGTTTAATTCTATGTAAATATAGGTGTCAAGACAGATGTAAAGTCGAGGTGTTTACTGATGGATATAGTTGAAGCTGAAGTAATAATAATCGGAGGTGGCATAGCCGGTTTAATAGCTGCTGAATATTTAAGTATGAAAAAGAATGTGATCGTTATCACAAAGTTCGATATTAAGCATTCAAATTCATATTTGGCTCAAGGCGGAATTTCAGCTGTTATTGATAAGAACGATACATGGCAAGAACATTATATGGATACCCTTCAGGCCGGGCATTTTCATAACGACCCTGAAATGACGGAGTTTCTTGTGAAAGAAGGAAGCAAGGTTATAGATTCTCTTTCCTGTTGGGGAGTTCCGTTTGACCGTAACTTGAATGGACAGTTTCTGTTAGGAAAAGAAGGCGGCCATCACCGCAATCGTATTGTACACGCAGGCGGTGATCAGACAGGCAAGAAAATCATGGAAGCCTTAATTCGTCGTATAAGTGACAAAGTGAGAATTGAAACAGGACAATATGCGGTTGAATTGCTTGCAGCAAACGGAATGTGTTATGGCGTTTATTGTAAAGATAACGACGGCTGTGTCACTTTATACAAATCCACACATACCATTTTAGCCGGAGGTGGATATGCAGGAATCTATTCTGCAACATCAAATGCAAATGGATCTGACGGAAGTGCAATATGTATGGCTTACCGGGCTGGTGCTGAACTTGCAGACTTAGAATTTGTTCAATTTCATCCTACATTATTAAAAAGTGAAAAAATAAGCGGGTTGATTACTGAAGCTGTAAGAGGTGAAGGTGGGGTTCTTGTTAACTCAAATGGCTCTCCTATTATGGATGGGGAACATCCGTTGAAGGACTTAGCACCAAGAGATATTGTTTCGAGAAGAATTTTTGATGAGATTCATAATCAGAGAGGATCTGTTTTTTTGAATATAAAAGATGTATCTGATTTTGAAAATAAATTTCCCGGTGTAACAATTTTATGTGGAAATGCTGGAATATCTTTAGATGCCGGTTTAATCCCGGTAACTCCAGGAGCCCATTTTACGATGGGAGGAATTAAAACTGACCTTTTTGGAAGAACATCTTTAGAGGGTTTGTATGCTGTTGGAGAATGTGCAAACACAGGTGTTCATGGAGCGAACAGACTTGCGAGCAATTCTTTACTGGAAGGTGCAGTTTTTGCTAAACAAACAGCTCAATATATTCTTTCTGAAAAGAATGAAAGGATACTGTCATTCTCCTTTTCATTAATACAAGAATCCTATTCAGCTGGTAACTATTCAAATGATGCACTTCTTGAAATAAACGACATACAAGAAATAATGGATAAATATGCCGGAATTTGCAGGGATGAAGAGGGTCTGAAAAAGGCTGAAAATAAATTCCAGCTAGGGAATTTCAATCCTGCTCTCCTTGATCAGCCTATAGCATTAATCAAAAGATTTAATATGCAGACAATGGCTTGGTTAACGGTAACAAGCTGCCTAAAACGAAAGGAAAGCAGAGGCAGTCATTTTCGAAGAGATTTTCCCTTCGCTCTAAAAGAGTGGGAACAAAAAAAGATAATAAGGAGTGTACTGCGTGATGAATCATTTATTGCTAAAAAAGCAGCTGCAGGAATTCTTAATTGAAGACGTTGGGACTGGTGACTTATCAGCAGATCTTTTTAATGATGAAACAGAGATCACAGCTTCCATAATAGCAAAAGAGAGTGGAATATTTGCTGGGTATCAAGTTTTGATTCTTGGTTATGAATTAATTGATTCAAAAATCGGAACAAAGCTATATATAAAAGACGGTGATTATATTGAACAAGGAATGATTTTGGCAGAAATCAGAGGCAATAGAAAAAGTATCTTGACTGGTGAGAGAGTATTATTAAATTTAATACAGCGGCTTTCTGGAATTGCAACAGTCACGGCACAAGCAGTTTCAATTGCAAACGGAAGAACGCGCATATGTGATACAAGAAAGACAACTCCAGGATTAAGGATGCTTGAAAAATATGCTGTACGCTGCGGCGGCGGATATAATCATCGATTTGGATTGTATGACACGGTTATGTTAAAGGATAATCATCTTGCAGGATTTTCATCTATCCAAGAAGCGGTAGAGACAGCTCGTGAAAAATTAGGCCACACAATAAAAATTGAAGTGGAAACAGAAACAGAGGAGCAGGTGTTAGAAGCAGTTTCCGCAGGTGCAGACATCATAATGTTCGACAACTGTACACCTGAAGAAATCACTCAAAGACTAAAATATGTACCACATGGAATTGTAACAGAAGCTTCAGGTGGTATTGATCTTGATGCAATAGATGCATACTCCCGGACTGGGGTTCAATATATATCTTTAGGTTTTCTCACACACTCAAACAAAGCGCTTGATATTAGCTTAAATGTTAAAGGAGCCGTAAAAGCATGACTATTCTAGAAACATTTATTAAGACTGCTGCAGCCATACCAAATCATTACTCCCACATGACTTCATCCGAAATGGAGATGAGGATTCGTGAAATTAAGGATCAATTAAAAGATAAATTATTTTTACCAGCCCATCATTATCAAAAAGATGAAGTCGTTCAATTTGCTGATGTTACAGGTGATTCTCTGCAACTCGCTAAAATTTCTGCAGAAAACAGTAAAGCTGATTATATTGTATTTTGCGGTGTTCATTTTATGGCAGAAACAGCTGATATGTTAAGTCACCCTAATCAAACAGTCATACTTCCTGATCTGAAAGCAGGATGTTCAATGGCTGATATGGCTGATATTCATCAAACAGAAAGAGCTTGGATAGAATTAAATAAATTATTTGGCGATACCATTCTTCCTTTAACTTATGTCAATTCAACTGCTGACATTAAAGCGTTTTGCGGTAAAAATGGAGGGGCTACAGTTACTTCTTCAAATGCTAAATCTATGGTTAGATGGGCATTTCAACAAAAGGAGAGACTTCTCTTCTTACCTGATCAGCACTTGGGACGAAATACAGCGTTTGACCTTGGTATTAAACTTCAAGACATGGCTGTTTGGGATCCCATCCAAAATAAATTAATCTATGAAGGTTCTGATCTGGAAGATGTTAAAGTGATTTTATGGAAAGGGCATTGTTCAGTCCATGAAAAGTTTACAGTCGAACAAATTCATGAATTTAGACAGAATCATTCAGACTTTAAAATCATTGTACATCCAGAATGTACTCATGAAGTTGTAAGAGCAAGTGACTACAATGGTTCCACTCATTACATTATTGAAACGATTAAAAATGCAAGCCCAGGGACGAGATGGGCGGTGGGGACTGAAATGAATCTAGTTAATCGTCTGGCAGCACAATTCACTGATAAGGAAATTGTATCGCTTAATCCAAATCTTTGTCCATGTCTGACGATGAATCGAATTGATCTGGCGCATTTGTTATGGTCATTAGAAAACATCATTGAAGGAAAACCGCAAAATATTATCTCTGTAGATGAGGAAACAAAAAAGTATGCAATAATCGCGTTAAACCGCATGATGTAATGGACTTACCTCCTGTCATATCCTCCTTTTAAAAGGCATAAATTGATAAAGGAATAAATATTGACACTTCATTAAGATGTAGCAATATGCCCAAATGTTCATATACTGTAAGGAAATTTGGCAGGAGGGAGTTTTGCAGCGTGAGAATTCACATTGTGCAAAAAGGGGACACACTTGACAAAATAGCTGAAAAATATGATGTTCCTGTGAATGAACTAAGAAAAGCAAATCCTGGATTTTCTAGAACGGATGTAATCGAACGGGGGGAAAAGATTAAGATCCCTATAAAAATGCCGGGAGTAAAAAAAGAAGCACCTATAAAGGAACAGCCTAAACCTGTGGCTCCTGTTCAAGAGGCACCGGTTGCACCTGTTCAGGAAAAACCAAAGCCCGCACCAATGAAACCTGCACCACCAAAGCAAGAAATGAAACCGGCGCCAATGAAGCCAGCGCCGATGAAGCCTGCACCGATGAAGCCTGCACCAAAGAAAGAAATGAAGCCCGCACCAATGAAGCCAGCGCCCATGAAACCGGCACCGGCAAAAAAAGAAATGAAGCCATCACCGTTGAAGCCATCACCGATGAAACCATCACCAAAGATGGAACATAAAGATGTTCCAATGAAAAAAGATACCTATACTGCTCCAATGAAAGCACCAATGGCGCCTTTGCATGATAAAGATTTTGCAGGAATGATGGAATCCTCAAACCTTGGTCATTATGTTCCTATGGGCTACCCTAATGCAGCAAACCAGCCTAATATGGCAAACCAGCCTAATATAGCAAACCAGCCTAATATGGCTAACCAGCCCAATATGGTTAGTCAGCCCAATATGGCTAATCTACCAAACATAGCAAAACAGCCGAATGTTTCAGGTAAACATGGTTTATATCCTTCCGGGAAAGACAGCTATCAACCGAATAAACATCCATTTTTGATGGAAGAATCTTCAGGGATGATGCAAAATATGTATGGTTCAATGCCGCCGATGTTTCCTAAACCTCAAACATATTCACCTATTCCACAAGGCTATGGGATGATGCCTCCGCAAGGGTTTAGCGGAATGCCGCAATTATATGGCGGTGGATACCCTCAAGGTGGTCAGGAAGGTACTGGGATGCAGCAGGGCGGAATGCCGTTTGGTGAATTTCCTGACACAGATATGGATTTAATGCCAGCTGGTGAATATACCCCTGGTGGGCCGCAATCTCAGCAAGGTATGCCGATGGGCATGCAGCCAATGGGTATGCCAGGCGGTGATATGTCACAAATGGGTCAAATGGGTATGATGCCAGAAATGCCGCAAATGGGCCAAATGAGTATGATGCCAGGAATGCCGCAAATGGGCCAAATGGGTATGATGCCAGGAATGCCTCAAATGGGTCAGATGGGTATGATGTCAGGAATGCCTCAAATGGGTCAGATGGGTATGATGTCAGGAATGCCACAGATGGGTCAGATGGGTATGATGCCAGGAATGCCGCAAATGGGTCAGATGAGTATGATGCCAGGAATGCCGCAAATGGGTCAGATGAGTATGATGCCAGGGACGTCACAAATGGGTCAGATGGGTATGATGCCAGGGACGTCACAAATGGGTCAGATGGGTATGATGCCGCAACAGAATGGCGGATCGCCAATGGGTATGATGCCAAGTATGCCTCAATTAGGTCAGATAGGAATTCCTCAATACGGTGGAATGCCTCAAATGGGTATGATGCCACAAGGTCAAGATTTAGGTAATATGCCAAACCCTTATTCTGAAGCACAATTCCGTGAATCTGAACAAGGTGATGCAGAGGAATTGGAAGAAAATGAATAGGGATAATAGAGACGGTTTCCATGGAGATCGTCTTTTTTTAAAAAAAATGAAAGAGGTCGGTCTCGATATTATTGATTTTGGCTTTTTTCGTGATAATGTAATATGGATAAAAACATTAGAAGGAAAGTATGTTTTAAAAGGATTTCGCCGAGAAGAAACATGCAGAAAACAATTAAAGATCTCAAAATTATATAAAGGCCAGAAACCGAAAATTATGGGTACTTATACCGTTTTTCCAAACGATAAACGGTATATAGGATTTGGAGAATACTTTTGGGCAATCATGCCTTTTTACAAAGGTGATGGTCTTCATTTTGGCAATCAGAAAGACGTTATTGCTGGAATGGACGCTATAAGCAGATTTCATTCCTTTTCAAAAAATCTTCCGTACGATGTATACAACAGTCTTTCAACTTATTCACTCTATAAAAAATGGAGTGAACGGTATGATGCATTTAAATATCATGCTAAAAAAGCTAGATGGAGCAAAGAGATGCAGCCTTTGATATCAGATATCCTCATGTGGGGAAAATGGTGTCTGGATCACTTTGATCACTCTGCAGTTGAATCCCTAGAAAAAAAAGCATATAAAAGAAGGGAAATCACCCATGGTGATGTTGCACCTCACAATTTTGTTTTGAATAAAGAAAAGTCAAAAGAAGCATATCTAATCGATTTTGACCTTTTTGCAGCTGTTCCCCAAGCCTACGACTGGCTTCAATATGCAAATCGAATACTTCCTTTTTGGTATTGGTCTTATTCAAAAATGGAAGAGATGGGCAATCAGGATTATTTGAAATGGTTTAATAAAAAGTGGTTCGTTATTTGCTTGGTCTTCCCAACGGATTTATATAGAGAGTGGAACCGTGCACTGAAATCCGGAGATCAAGAGATGATTGAAGGTGTCGAAAAGTTTACGCTGCGTGATTTTTCGCACAGAAAAAAATTTGTAGATAGGATACTAAAAAAGATAAATTGATTTCATCCTACATTTAACAGATTATTTTATGCCTCCTCATGCCACCCTAATAGGTGAAAGGAGGTTTTTCCATTGAAAACAATAGCGAAAACGCTCGCTTTTACTATCCTCGCTGGAGGTCTTGTGGGCTGTAACGGTGTAAATGAATCTCAGGACAGGAATGACAATGATGTTCGCCCAATTGGATATTATTCTAATGAGGGTGATAATCGCGGTGATCTTGACCGAGGCAGTGGATTCATTTCTGATATGGCAGATCGAGATACAAAAGATCATACCACAACCTATCACGAGGATTATGATGGTGCTCTTGCTGAACGTATCGCCAATAAGGTGAATGACATTCGTGGAGTAGACGATGCTCACGTTATTCTTGAGGATAACAACGTCATTGTAGGAGTAGACACGAAGGAAAACAAAAAGGAAGAACTGACGAAAAAAGTCAGGGAAACCACAGCAAAGATGACACCAGATCGTGATGTAAAAGTTGTTTCAGATCAAAAGATTGTTGATCGTATTGAGAATGTCGATAATGACCTGCGTGATGGCCGTGCCTACACGGAAGTAGAAACTGATGTACGCGGAATCATGGGAGACATCGTAGATGCTGGAAGCAACCTTGGGAATGCGATAAAACGTCCTTTCGAGAATAATCGTTAAATATTAAGGGAACAGTTCGCTGTTCTCTTTTTTTGTTCATTGATAAGGAATTAGGGGGTGTGCTATGTTACAATAAGAAATAGAAACATACGCTCGGGTAAAGAGTTTAAGGGGAGAAAAAGTTGATAGAAAGCATTACAGGAAATGTAGAATACATAACAGCGGAATACATTGTCATAAATAATAACGGTATCGGATATAAAATAATTTGTCCAAACCCATTTATATATAAAATGAACGAACAAAAAAGTGTTTACACGTATCATTATGTCAGAGAAGATGTACTTGCTTTATATGGGTTTAAAAATAGAAAAGAACGGGATCTGTTTTTAAAACTTTTAAATGTTTCTGGAATCGGTCCAAAAGGCGCTTTAGCGATTGTGGCATTTGGACAGCCGGAACAAGTTGTAAATGCGATTGAACATGAAGATGAAAAGTTTTTAACTAAGTTTCCTGGTGTTGGCAAAAAGACAGCTCGCCAAATGATACTAGATTTGAAAGGCAAGCTGTCAATATTTGCTGATGCTGATATAACGGAAGGTCTTTTTGCAGAAGTTGAGACTACAGGTGACGAACTCGATGAAGCGATTGAAGCTCTTACTGTTCTAGGTTACGGAAGAAAAGAGATTCAAAAGGTTTTACCGGAGTTAAAGAAAGAAAAAATGTCTGCCAATGAGTACGTAAAAGCAGCTTTAAAAAAGTTAATGAATGCATAAGGACGTGAGGATGGATGGAAGAGAGAATAGTTTCTTCAGAAGAACGCAAGGATGAAGCGGTCATGGAACTAAGTCTGCGTCCGGAGGCTCTGGATGAATACATCGGTCAATCATCAGTTAAGGATAACCTTAAAGTATTTATTAAAGCTGCCAGACTGAGGAATGAGCCGCTGGACCATGTGCTCCTTTATGGTCCTCCTGGTCTTGGAAAGACGACACTTGCTTCAATTATCGCAAATGAAATGGAAGTTAATCTTCGTACAACAAGCGGTCCCGCTATCGAGCGTCCTGGAGACCTGGCTGCCATACTGACATCTCTTGAACCGGGTGACGTCCTCTTTATTGATGAGATCCATAGACTTTCTCGTGCGATAGAAGAGATATTGTATTCTGCGATGGAAGATTTTTGTTTAGACATTGTGATTGGAAAAGGTGAAGTTGCCAGATCAGTTCGTTTGGATCTGCCTCCATTTACTCTTATAGGTGCAACTACGAGAGCTGGTTCATTATCTGCGCCGCTTCGAGATCGTTTTGGAGTGATGGCAAGACTGGAGTATTACAAACCAGATGAACTTTCTGAAATCGTGAGACGTACCGGTGATGTGTTTGGAATAAAAGTTGATGATCTCTCAGCTGAAGAAATAGCTAGAAGATCGAGAGGAACACCAAGGATTGCAAATAGGCTTTTAAGAAGAGTGCGGGATTTTGTTCAAGTCGAGGGCAAAGATATGATTTCACTGCCGATTTGCCAAAAAGCACTTGAGCTGCTTCAGGTTGACCGTTTAGGTTTAGATCATATTGACCATAAATTATTACTAGGGATCATTCATACTTACAAAGGTGGTCCTGTAGGCCTTGAAACCATATCTGCAACGATCGGTGAGGAATCCATGACGATTGAAGATGTTTATGAACCATATCTTCTGCAGATTGGTTTTTTGCAGCGGACTCCTAGAGGGAGAATGGTAACCGAACAGGCCTATCAATACTTTGGACTGGAGGCGTACACTGAATGAACCGGCTTTTTATTATTGCAGGGATTGTTCTGATTATTATAGGATTAATAGGTACGTTTATTGGGAAACTCCCTGGAGACATGGTGTGGAAAAAAGGAAACACGACGGTTTATTTCCCTATAATGACCTCTATTATCATTAGCGTTGTACTTTCCCTTATCTTTATGATTATTGGACGATTTAAATAGAAAGCAGGAATTATATCAATGAAAGTAAATGATTTTGATTTTCTTCTGCCAGAGGAACTGATTGCTCAAACACCGCTAGAGAACAGAACTTCATCAAGGCTGATGGTTTTAGATAAAGAAAATAAAAGTATAGAACATGAACATTTTTACGATTTGAAGAACTATTTAAAAAAGGGAGACTGCCTCGTATTAAATGATACACGAGTCCTTCCAGCCAGATTATTTGGCCAAAAGGCGGATACGGGAGCTAAAGTTGAAATTCTGCTTTTAAAAGAAGAAGGTCAGGATACTTGGGAAACGCTGGTTAAACCAGCTAAAAGGGTAAAACCTGGTACAGAAATCACGTTTGGGGACGGAAGATTGAAAGCGGTTTGTGTAGGCGAAAGTGATCATGGTGGAAGAAATCTTAAATTTATTTATTCGGGAATTTTTTATGAACTTTTAGATGACCTCGGTCAGATGCCGCTGCCTCCTTATATTAAGGAACAGCTTGAAGAAAAAGATCGTTATCAGACCGTGTATGCTGTTCATCAAGGATCTGCTGCAGCCCCTACTGCAGGTTTGCATTTTACTGAAGAGATGATTGAAGAAATTAAAGCTTCTGGCGTTCACGTTACTTTTATTACGCTGCACGTAGGTCTTGGGACATTCAGGCCTGTTAGTGTTGAAGATATTTTTGAGCATGATATGCATGCAGAATTTTATCAAATAACTAAAGGGACAGCTGAACTGTTAAATCAAGTACGTGAATCAGGCGGAAGAATTATTACGGTTGGGACTACAAGTACACGCACTTTAGAGACTGTTGCAAATAAATTTGATGGAAAGTTTGAAGAGGACTCTGGATGGACTGATATATTTATTTATCCAGGATATGAATTCAAAGCTATTGATGGATTGATTACGAATTTCCACTTGCCCAAATCGACTTTAATTATGCTGGTAAGTGCTTTTGCAAGTAAAGAGTTTGTTATGGAAGCATACAAAGAAGCCGTTGAAGAAAAGTATCGTTTTTTCAGTTTCGGTGATGCGATGCTTATACTTTAAGGGGGATAATCTTTAAATGAAACCAGCTGTAACCTATGAATTAATTAAAACATGCAAACAGTCAGGTGCAAGACTCGGAAAAGTTCATACACCTCATGGCTCGTTTGAAACTCCTATCTTTATGCCTGTTGGCACGTTAGCTACTGTAAAAACAATGAGTCCCGAAGAGCTAAAAGAACTAGGTGCTGAAATTATCTTGAGCAATACGTATCATCTATGGCTAAGACCAGGCCATGATATTGTTAAAGAAGCCGGCGGCCTGCATACTTTTATGAACTGGGACCGTCCTATTCTTACCGATTCTGGAGGCTTTCAAGTCTTTTCATTAAGTGATCTAAGAGAAATAAAAGAAGAAGGCGTTCATTTTAGAAACCACCTTAGCGGTGAGAAGCTATTCCTAAGTCCTGAGGGTGCTATGGAAATTCAAAATGCTTTAGGTTCTGATATAATGATGGCTTTCGATGAATGCCCTCCTTACCCAGCAGAATATGAGTATATGAAAGCTTCAGTAGAACGGACAAGCCGATGGGCAGAACGCTGTTTAAAAGGACATGCCCGTCCACAGGATCAAGCGTTATTCGGCATCGTACAAGGTGGGGAATATGAAGAACTTCGAAAACAGAGTGCTCGTGATCTTGTTTCATTAGATTTTCCTGGTTATGCAGTTGGAGGTTTGTCTGTTGGGGAACCGAAAGATGTGATGAATCGCGTTTTGGATTTCACAACGCCTCATTTACCTGAAAACAAGCCTCGCTACTTGATGGGTGTTGGATCTCCAGACTCATTAATCGACGGAGCTATTAGAGGGATAGACATGTTTGATTGTGTACTGCCAACACGTATTGCGAGAAATGGAACATGTATGACAAGTGAAGGAAGGCTTGTCGTGCGAAATGCAAAATATGCCCGTGATTTCCGTCCGATCGATGAAAATTGTGACTGTCACGTATGCCGTACTTATTCCAGAGCATATATTCGTCACCTTGTGAAAGCAAACGAAACTTTTGGTTTTAGATTAACAAGTTACCATAATCTTTATTTTTTGGTAAACTTAATGAAGCAAGTCAGACAAGCGATCATGGAAGACAGACTTCTTGATTTTAGAAATGAATTTTTTGAAATGTATGGGTTTAACAAACCGAATGCTCGTAATTTTTAACCAATAGAAAGGGGTGAAGAAAGAATGGATGCAATTAAAAGTTTATTGCCGATTATTTTTATGTTTGCAATTTTTTATTTCCTGCTAATCCGTCCACAGCAAAAGAGACAAAAAGCTGTTAGAGATATGCAGTCTAACCTGAAAAAAGGCGACAAAGTTGTAACAATTGGCGGTTTACACGGAACATTAGAGAGTATTGATGATACGATCGCAGTTATTCGTTCAAATGATGGAGCTAAATTAACATTTGACCGTAACGCTATCCGTGAAGTGAAAGAAGAAGCTGCACTATAACGAAAAAATAAGACCCGTCGATCGACGGGTCTTATTTATATGATTGTTTATGACTGCTTAAATTAACACCCATTATTCCTCCGATCATCGCTAATACAAGGAACAGAGCATGATACATATATTGCGATGAGTTAAATGTGCTTTGATACCCTAAATACTGTATGAGAAAAACAAGAAAAGAAAACAGAAGACTTGTTCCGCCTCCGAGCAGCCAGCCTTTGCTTTGTCCCTTTTTCCCTGAAATAAATCCTCCGATAAATAAAGATAAAAAAGATAATCCAATTGTTACCCATTTTAAAGATGACTCTGTCAGGCCTGTAAACCGCAATAAAAGTGAAAGAACCAAACTGCAAACCATAATCATAAGAAGAATTGCAGCCAAACCGCGTCCCATTGAAGAAAACGTATGTTTCATCCCCATTTTGATCCTCCTTATCCTGCAAGCTTTCTATATACCTTATTCATCTCTAATTAAAAATAGAAGTACAAGCAATTGATTTTCCCTCTACTTTCCATAATTTCAATACTGGCAAAACCTTCGTATCATTATTTTTCATATCTGTGCCACACTAACAAAGAAAATAATATGGAAGGAGGGGAATTTATGGAGTTATATACGATTATATTCAGGACGCTTTTTATATATTTTTTGATTGTTGTCGTTTTTCGTATGATGGGTAAAAGGGAAATTGGTAAATTATCAGTGATCGATTTTGTAGTATCCATCATGATTGCTGAACTAGCCGTTATTTCGATTGAAGATCCGAAAATTCCAATGGTAAATTCCCTGGTTTCCATATTTGTTTTACTAGGAATTCAGCTTATCTTGGCGATTATCTCTTTAAAAAGCAGAAAGATGAGAGAGCTTGTTGACGGGAAACCTTCTGTCATCATTAAAGAAGGAAAAGTAGATGAACAAGAAATGCGAAAACAGAGGTATAACTTTGATGATCTACTAACGCAGTTAAGGGAAAATAATATTAGAAGCCTGAATGAAGTCGAATTTGGCGTATTAGAAACGACGGGTAAATTGTCAGTAATAAAAAAGAATGAAGATACTGAAAGAAGTCCTCTGCAGATGATCCTTCCTCTTGTACTGGACGGAAAAGTTCTTGAAGACAACTTGGAGAAAGTCGATAAGACAGCATTTTGGCTAAGGCAGGAATTAAAGAAAGCGGGATTTAAAGATATAAAAGGCATTTCTTTCTGTACGTTAAATGAGGATGGTTCCTTGTACGTGGACGAAAAGAATGAAAAAAAATAGACTGTTTTCGCAATCATTGGTGTGATTGTAAGTGGTTGATTTCCGTTTCAGATGCTCCCTTTCCGCGGGGCGTGGGGTGAGCCACCTTGTCGCTGTGCACCCGCTGTGTCTCACTGTCCCGCTTCTCCCGCAGGAGTCTCGCGTCTTACACTCCTATCAACGTGTCAATGAAGAGTATTAAATGACATAAAAGCAACAATCCTTAGAAACCAGCACAAAGAAAAAACAGCCTAAATTGGCTGTTTTAAACCCATTTTTTGATTATGGGTATATGCTTTAGATCATCTTTACCTAAAAGCCTGAAAAAGATGAGTGTGAATAAATAAATACCGCATGTAGCTGTAACGCATATTACAAGCCCTTGGACAGAAGGGAATTTCGGCATCATGAACCTATATAGATAGACTGCACCTGCTCCTGTAATAAATATTGAAAACAGAGAATATGCAAAATCCTTAATCACAATCGTATAGCTTATCGCTTTAATAACGGTGGCAAAATGAAGCAATGTTACGACTACAATGCTAATGACGATAGCAAGCGCGGCACCCATTATGCCGAATTCAGGACGGGTGGCAAGGGCAAAGATAGCTGCAAGCTTTACCAGAGCTCCAATTAGGCTGTTAATCATAGCGGATCTTGCAAGATCGAGTGCCTGAAGAACGGCTTGAAGAGGTCCTTGAAAATAAAGAAAAAAGAAAAATGGCGTCATGATTTTTACATATGAAGCTGATGCCGGAGAATTGTACATTAAATCCATGATTGGCACCGCAAAAACATATAAGATAACTACTGCAATACCACCTGAAAGCATTGACAATTTTAATGCCTGATTAAGTCTATGTTCGATAAGATGGTATTTTTTTTGTGCGTTTGCTTCACTGATAGCAGGGACTAGAGAAACAGAAAGCGAATAGGTTATGAACGTTGGTAAAAATAATAAAGGAATTACGTAACCTGCCAGTTCGCCATATTGTGCAGTTGCGACAGCAGTTGTAATACCTGCGATCGCTAAACTGTTAGCAACAACGATTGGTTCAAAAAAGTATGATACTGATCCAATCAGTTGACTTCCTGTGGTGGGCAGTGCGATATTTAACAAATCCCTAAGTGTTTGATGGCCTTGTTTTAACTGCTTGAAAAAACCTTTTCGAATGCGCATCTTCTTTTTAACTTTGAACATAGAAAACATATATAAGAGAGAAGCCAATTCACCGATAATTACAGATATCATGGCTCCGGCTGCAGCGAAATGTACACCATATGGAAGGAATAATCCTGTAAGGAGTGCAACCAGGGCGATTCTTACAACTTGTTCAATGACCTGTGAATAAGCAGATGGCCGCATATTTTGAAGACCTTGAAAATACCCCCGCAAGACGGAGGAAACGGCGACAACAGGAACAACAGGTGCTATTGCAAGTAAGGGCCATATCGTGCGATCGTCGGTAAAAAAGTGCTCGGCCAACAATGGAGCAGCAATAAACAAGCCTACTGTTATAATGAAGCTTAAAACTCCTGTAATCGCTAACGATACGATTAAAATTTTCTTTACCTTTGATCGATCCCCTGTTGCATCAGCTTCAGCGACGAGTTTTGAAATGGCGATGGGAAGTCCTAGCCGGGTCAGAGTTACAGCAAGCAAAAAAGTCGGAACTGCCATCATGTATAGTCCGACACCTTCATGTCCCATGACCCTGGCCATAACAATGCGGTTAACGAAGCCAAGAATTCGCGTGATCAGCCCCGCTAAAATTAGCAATAAAGTTCCTTGTACGAGTGTTTGTTTAGTCATGTTAACCTGTCCTTTCTGGGACAATCTCATAATTAACTATATGCATGATGAGTGAACCATCATGACAGCTTGTTTCATTTTGAAGGAGAGTGTAAATATGGAAAACATACATTTTACAGAATGGAAAGATGAAGTTCAGCCCGCAGTTAAGAGTAAAAAAGAGGAATTTCATTATATGGGATATGAAAGTGTTACTGAGGAAGAGATTTGGAATTGTGTTTTGGCAAGGTTAAAGAAAAAGAAAGAAGATCCTCGTCTGCACATACTAGTAGATTACATTTTGTCACTTTCACTTAATGATTTTATGACTTGGCTTACGATCCAGTCCTATAAAGAGGACGCAAAGAAATAAAAGGGGCTTTCTAAAAGTAAGGTAAACTTACTTTTGGCAGCCCAATTTTTTATTTTTACAAAATAAAAATATATAAAATCCTCGGATTCCAGCTAACTTACAAAAGTTTTTGGCCAAATTATCCTCATTGAATAAACACTCATATCACTAATGATTGGTGCTATTGAGGTATTTTTATTCTCTTCATTGACAAGTTGATTGGAGCGCAAGGTGCGAGACTCCGTCGGGATCAGTGTGCCAGCTACCTGACTATTCTTCTCGCAAGGCATGCGACGAGGAAGTTCGCTTCGGCAGGATTGTCTAGTAGACGCAGGAGCATCACTTTATATCATTCATCGAGGCTCACCGCACGCCCCGCGGAAAGCGAGTATCCTGGAGCGGAAATCAACTGCTTACTTGAGCAACAGAGGCATGACCTAAAAAGTGATGCTTCTAGCCATCCATTTTTTGTTTTATTTATGAATATTCCCAGGACAAATTGACAGAAAAAAACAACAATCGCTATAATGGGAAGGATTAGTATTCGTACTTATACATAGTGTTGTTTTTTGATGCAGCATGAAGGAGGTTTCTCGAAGTGGTAAAACGAAGTAAGATTGTTATCTTTTTTGTGGTGCTTCTCATGTTTGCCGCACTTATAGGGCTAACAACAGAAAAGATTGTAAAAGGTACAAAGCTCGGGCTTGACCTTCAAGGCGGGTTTGAAGTGCTTTATGAAGTAAAGCCAGTCAAAAAAGGTCAAAAGGTTACAGAAGATACGCTAAAGAGTACTGTTGAAGCATTAAACAGCCGTATCAATGTTCTTGGAGTATCAGAACCTGAGATCCAGATCGAAGGGGATAACCGTATCCGTGTACAGCTTGCTGGTGTTTCAGATCAGAACAAAGCCAGGGAACTATTGTCTACACAAGCTGAACTAACATTCCGCGATGTTGATGATAAAGTGCTCCTTGATGGTTCCGATCTGAAGGGGAACGGAGCAAAACAAACATTTGAACCGAACAGCAATAAACCAATCGTGTCTTTAAAGCTTAAAGATGCTGATAAATTTGCTGAAATAACAGAAGAGATCCTAAACCGCCAGCCCCAAGGAGAAAACCGTTTAGTCATCTGGCTGGATTATGAAAAAGGGGACTCATTTAAAGAAGAAGTTAAAAAAGAGATGGGTGGAAAAGAGCCAAAATATATTTCTGCTCCTTATGTTAATGAAGTACTGACTCAGGAAGATGTAACAATAACAGGTCAATTCTCAGTTGAAGAGGCACAAAGTCTGGCAAAAATTTTAAACGCTGGTGCACTCCCTGTTAAACTGGATGAGATCTATTCCACTTCTGTTGGTGCTAAATTTGGAGAAAAAGCCTTGGATGAAACAATCTTTGCAGGATTTATCGGTATAGCTGCAATATTCTTGTTCATGCTGATTTTCTATCGCGTACCAGGAATTATTGCAGTACTAACATTAACCATTTATATCTATTTAATTTTAGCTATCTTCTACTTGATGAATGGAGTATTAACTCTGCCGGGTATCGCTGCTCTTATCTTAGGTGTAGGTATGGCTGTAGATGCAAACATCATCACATATGAGCGAATTAAGGAAGAATTAAAAAGCGGTAAATCTGTTTTAAGTGCTTTTAAAGCTGGTAACCGCCGTTCGTTCACAACCATTTTTGATGCTAATATCACTACAATACTTGCAGCAGCTGTTCTATTTGCTTATGGAACAAGTTCAGTAAAAGGGTTTGCATTAGTGTTAATCATTTCTGTACTGGCAAGTTTTATCACTGCCGTATTCGGGACTAGATTGTTTCTGGGGTTATGGGTACAGTCCCGATTAATGGATAAGAAGCCAGGTTTGTTCGGTGTAAAGGAGAGTGACATCCGTGAGCTTTAATTACGACTTTGTAAAAAACAGAAACCTTTACTTTATTATCTCTGCTCTCCTGACAGCTGCAGGAATCATCTTTTTGTTAACCATTGGTCTTAAACTTGGTATTGACTTTGAAAGCGGATCACGTGTAAACATTCAAGCAAATGAGACGCTTACAAACGAAAGAGTAGAGGAAGAATTTAAGTCATTGGGTCTTGAACCTGAATCCGTTGTGCTTGCAGGAAATAACGATCAAGCAAACGTTGCTTTTAAAGGTGTTTTATCAAAAGAAGAAATCGCAAAATTGAACACACATTTTGAAGAAAAATATGGAGAGTCACCAAGTGTCAGTACCGTTACGCCGACAGTTGGCCGTGAACTTGCTCAAAATGCGCTAATCGCTGTGTTGATTGCATCAGTTGGAATTATCATTTATGTTGCTTTCCGATTTGAGTGGTCGATGGCAATTTCAGCTGTAACTGCATTGCTTCATGATGCATTCATGATAATAGCGGTATTCAGCATCCTTCGCCTTGAGGTGGATCTTCCGTTTATTGCAGCTGTATTAACAATCGTAGGTTATTCTATTAATGATACGATTGTAACGTTTGACAGGATACGTGAGAACATGAAGCTAGAAAAAGTTAAAACACAAGAAAAGCTAGCTGAGATCGTTAATAGAAGTATTCGAGAAACACTTACCCGTTCAATAAATACTGTTCTTACAGTTATTATTGCAGCGGTAGCTTTGTTAATATTCGGTGCTGATTCAATCCGTAACTTCTCAATTGCACTTTTAATCGGATTAGCGTTTGGTGCTTATTCTTCGATCTTTATAGCTTCACAGCTTTGGTATGTACTTAAGTCAAGGCAGATGAAGAGTAAAAAGTCGCGTCCTGTTGAATCAGAACCAGAAATCTAAATGAAATATCGATTCATAAATTGTCACCTCTTATCCTGTTTTGTATAATGAATAGGTTAAGAGGTGATTTTTATGCTGGAGCCAAGAACGAGGTGGAAGATTCAAGAAACTTCGGAAGAAAAGGCAAAATGGTTATCGCAAGAAATGGATATTCCACTGTTGATTGCAAATCTATTGACGATAAGAGGGATAGATTCTATAGAGAAAGCTCAAGCCTTTTTAAAAATAGATACAAATCAATTTCATGACCCATTTTTATTAGATGGGATGAAAGAGAGTGTTGATCGGATACATAAAGCGGTTGAATCGAACGAAAAGATCCTTATTTTTGGTGACTATGATGCAGACGGAGTAAGCAGTACAACTGTTATGTACTATGCACTGAAAGAATTAGGTGCAGATTTTGATTATTATATTCCAAATCGGTTTACCGAAGGCTATGGTCCAAATGAGCCTGCTTTAAGAAAAGCAAAGGATGACGGGTATACACTTGTCGTTACAGTGGATACCGGAATTTCAGCTGTTCATGAAGCAGCAGTCGCAAAAGAAATCGGGCTAGATTTCATTATAACTGATCATCATGAGGCTCCGCCTGTACTTCCAGATGCTTATAGCATTATTAACCCGAAAAAACCAGGATGTACATACCCATTTTCTGGTCTTGCTGGTGTTGGTGTCGCGTTTAAAGTAGCTCATGCCTTACACGGAAATCCGCCCATGCACTTGTTAGATTATGCCTGTATAGGAACCATTGCAGATCTTGTTCCTTTGGTAGATGAAAATAGAATCATAGCTAAGCTTGGAATTGAAGCTTTATCAAAAACAGACAAAATAGGCTTGCAGGAACTTTTAAAAGTTGCAGGACTTTATGAAAAAGAATTAACTGCAGAAGATGTTGGATTTGCTGTTGGTCCTCGAGTAAATGCTGCAGGGAGGCTTGGATCAGCTATGCCTGTAGTTGAACTGTTTACTTCAAAGGATCGTGACCAATCAGCTATGCTGGCTGAAGAAATTGATTCTGTTAATAAAGAACGTCAGGCGATAGTAAATGAAATAACAAAAGAAGCGATTGCCATGGTGGAAGAGAGTTTTCCTCCTGAAGAGAATGAAGTGCTAGTGCTAGCGAAAGAAGGCTGGAATCCCGGTGTAATCGGAATCGTTGCATCAAGACTTGTAGAGAAATTCTACCGCCCTACCATCGTGTTGTGTCTAGACCCTGAAAAAGGAACAGCAAAAGGGTCAGCAAGAAGCATACAAGGCTTTGATATGTTTGAAAATCTTTCTGAGTCCCGCGACATCCTTCCTCACTTTGGAGGACATCCGATGGCAGCAGGTATGACATTGGCTTTTGATGATGTCGGCATTCTCAGAGAGCGGTTAGTAAAACAAGCGAAAGAAATTCTAAAGCCAGAAGATTTCTTGCCGGTAACTATGATCGATCTAACAGCTTCTTTAGATGAGATTTCTTTAGATACAGTGGAGATGCTTAGTACGCTGGCTCCTTTTGGTATAGGTAATCCTTCACCAAGGGTGCTCATAGAACAAGTGCCTATCCGGGAGATGAAAAAAATAGGAAGTCAGTCTACCCATCTCAAATTACAAGTTGGAAATGGCGAGATGTCTGTCCTGGACTGTATTGGATTTCAAAAAGGGAATTTACTTGATGAGATAACGCCTTATTCTATGCTTTCTTTAGTTGGTCAAATACAGCTGAACGAATGGAATGGATACAGAAAACCTCAAATGCTGCTGGAAGACCTTTCAGTTTCACATTTCCAGCTGTTTGATTATCGAGGTTTAAAAGATGCAGGAAAAAGGCTGAAAGATTTGCCAAAAGCAAAAACACACTATGTAACATTCAATCATCATACATTGACAGAGTTGGGATTGGAGAGCTTGTCTACGCAAACTATAAATGGAGAAGAATTAGCAGGACTTCAAAATGACTTTTTTAATAATAAGTTCATTGTCTTCTTAGATGTTCCTCACTCACTTGCAAAGTTTGCCGAGATTCTTGAAACAAAAGGTGAGCCTGCTAGGATCTATGCTGTTTTTCACCAAAACACAGACCACTTTTTTACAACATTGCCTAAAAGAGAGCATTTTAAATGGTACTACGGTTTCTTGGCTAAAAGAAAAAAATTCGATGCTAAGAAGGATGGTACAGAACTGGCAAGATGGAAAGGCTGGTCTAAAGAAACAATAGATTTTATGTCACAGGTGTTTTTTGAGCTGGATTTTGTTACAATAGACAATGGTGTAATTACAATAAATAGTGAACCAGGTAAAAAAGAACTTGATAGTTCTGAAACTTATCAGAAAAAGTTTGAACAGGCAGACATAGAAAATCAGCTCGTTTATTCTTCTTATCATTCATTAAAAAGCTGGTTTGCAGAGCAAACTCGGCCAAGAGCGAGTTTGTAATTTTCAGGAGGCAAAGATTCATGGATTATAAGCCGTATATTTCAGTAGTAAATGATTTTCCGATCGAAGGTATCCGCTTTAAAGATATTACATCTCTTATGTCAGATGGTGCAGTATATAAAAAAGCGATGGATGATATTGCAGTATATGCTAAAGAAAAAGATGTTGATGTTATTGTCGGACCTGAAGCACGAGGGTTTATTGTAGGCTGTCCGGTTGCATACACGCTCGGATTAGGATTTGTTCCTGTGCGTAAAGAAGGCAAACTTCCGCGCGAAGTGATCAAAGTTGATTATGGTCTTGAATATGGCAAGGATGTGCTTACTATGCATAAAGATGCTATCAAGCCAGGACAAAAAGTGTTGATTACTGACGATTTGCTGGCAACTGGCGGAACGATCGAAGCAACGATCAAGCTTGTTGAAGAGCTTGGCGGAATTGTTGCTGGGATTGCATTTATGATTGAATTAACTTATTTAGATGGCCGCAGTAAGCTTAAAGGTTATGATATTTTCACATTAACCCAATACTAAGTTTAAAGAGAAAGAGCACTAGTTTTGTGCTCTTTTTTACATTCCTGTCACAAAAATTGCCCATTCATTCGACAAATTTCGTTTTTCGCTTTACATGAGGGTTCAATTTAACGATAATAGAAGCAATATACAATGACAACGTAAGGTGATTCCATGACGATTGAGCAAGTGTTGCAAAAAGCGGAAAGCTATCTGTCAAAAGACGATATCGCTTTTATAACAAAGGCTTATGAATACGCAAAAAGTGCGCACGAAGGACAATTCCGTAAATCCGGAGAGCCGTATATCCACCATCCTGTTGAAGTAGCAGGTATTCTGGTGAACCTGCAAATGGATCCTGTAACAGTAGCAGCAGGGTTTCTTCATGATGTTGTTGAGGATACGTCCATCACATTAAAGGACATTTCTAATCAATTTAACGAAGAAGTGGCTATGCTGGTTGATGGTGTTACAAAACTTAAAAAGATTAAGTTTAAGTCCAAAGAAGAACAGCAAGCAGAGAACCATAGGAAAATGTTTGTTGCGATGGCACAGGATATACGCTGTATTTTAATTAAGCTCGCCGACCGGCTTCATAATATGCGTACGCTAAAACATATGCCAAAAGAAAAACAGATACAAAAAGCGAACGAAACTTTGGAAATCTTCGCTCCGCTCGCTCATCGTCTTGGTATTTCGACGATTAAGTGGGAGCTAGAAGACGTTTCTTTGAGATACCTAAATCCTCAGCAATATTATAGGATCGTAAATTTGATGCAGCAAAAACGCGCTGAGCGTGAAGAATATGTTCAGCAAGTAATGGACGAGATGAAGTCCAAGCTGAAGGAAGTCCAGATTACTGTTGATATTTCT
Source organism: Fictibacillus arsenicus (assembly GCF_001999465.1). GTDB lineage: Bacteria > Bacillota > Bacilli > Bacillales > Fictibacillaceae > Fictibacillus > Fictibacillus arsenicus. Next base: position 108,932 of record NZ_MQMF01000001.1, on the reverse strand, counting down.
GGAAGACCAAAGCACATATATAGCATTTACCGGAAGATGGCGAAGCAAGGCAAACAGTTCAATGAGATCTATGATCTTCTTGCTGTTCGGATTATCGTCCAGAATATTAAAGACTGCTATGCGGCACTGGGTATTATTCATACGTGCTATAAACCTATGCCTGGCCGTTTTAAAGATTATATCGCTATGCCAAAAGCAAATATGTATCAGTCACTGCATACTACTGTAATCGGACCTAAAGGCGATCCGCTTGAAGTCCAGATCCGTACTTCAGATATGCACCGTGTAGCAGAATACGGGATTGCTGCACACTGGGCTTATAAAGAGGGAGCTACAAAAGCTCCTGTCAGCTCTTTTGAAAATAAATTGACTTGGTTTCGTGAAATATTAGAATGGCAGAACGATGTTGTTGATGCGGAAGAGTTTATGGAATCGTTAAAAGTGGACCTATTCTCAGACATGGTCTTTGTTTTCACTCCTAAAGGTGATGTTTATGAACTGCCGTCTGGATCTGTGCCAATTGACTTTGCTTACCGCATTCATACTGAAATCGGGAACAGGTGTATTGGTGCCAAAGTAAATGGAAAGATGGTTACACTGGATTACCGCTTGAAAACTGGAGATATTATTGAGATTTTAACGAGCAAACATTCTTATGGTCCCAGCCAGGATTGGCTTAAAATTACTCAAAGTTCTCATGCGAAGAATAAGATCCGCCAATGGTTTAAACGTGAGAAAAGAGAAGAGAACGTAGCTAAAGGGAAAGAGCTTGTTGAAAAAGAAATCAAGAACCGCGGCTATGATCTAAAAGAAATTTTCACATCTGAAAACCTGCAATATGTTGCTCAAAAATATAATTTTGCAGGCGAGGAAGATATGTACGCGGCTGTTGGCTATAATGGCATTACCGCAGCACAAATCGCTACTCGCTTAACCGATAAAGTCCGGCGTAAAAAAGAGCAGGATCCTGATAATTCAGAACTTCTGGATGCAATCAGGGATTCGGCAGATAAGCCTGAAGTAAAAAGAAGAACGGACTCGGGTATCGTGGTTAAAGGCATCGATAACATGCTTATTCGTTTATCTAAATGCTGTAACCCTGTACCTGGTGATGAAATTGTCGGATATATCACAAAAGGGCGCGGCGTTTCTGTCCATCGTGAAGATTGTGTCAATGTCCACAATGAAGATGCTCAAGTGCGATTGCTTCCGGTTGAATGGGAAGGCAATCTTGAACAGCCGAAGAATTATAATGTTGACATTGAGATCAATGGATTTGACAGAAGAGGTCTGCTTAATGAAGTCCTTCACGCTGTTGCGGAAACAAAAACAAACATTACGGCTGTAAGCGGGAAGTCAGACCGAAATAAGATGGCCACAATCAGTATGTCTATTTCCATTCACAATGTTAGTCATCTGCAAAAAGTTGTTGAACGTATTAAGCGGATTCCGGACATCTATGCTGTAAGACGTATCATGCAATAGGTATAGGAAGTGACTTCAATATGAAAATAGTGCTTCAGCGAACCAAAAATGCAGCTGTTTCTGTAGATTCTGAAGTAAAAGGGCATATAGACAGAGGTTTGATGCTTTTGGTAGGCGTCACACATGAAGATACAGAAAAAGACGCTGATTATTTAGCTGAAAAAATTATTAATTTACGCATCTTTGAAGATGAAAACGGCAAGATGAACCTATCATTAAAAGATACTGAAGGCAGTATCCTTTCGATTTCACAATTTACGTTATATGGGGATACGAAAAAGGGCAGAAGACCCAATTTCATGGAGGCAGCTAAGCCGGACCATGCTAAGCAAATTTATGATTATTTTAATGAAAAGATAAAAACTTTAGGAGTTCATGTCCAAACAGGTGTTTTTGGTGCGATGATGGATGTCGAATTCACGAATGATGGACCTGTGACATTGATCATGGATTCTAAAGTTTAAGAAAAACAAATGAATGAAACCTTCGCCCGAATGGACAGACTAACCAAAAAAGGCGGAGGAGTTTTTTTTATGAGACAGAATCGCAAAGGCATTGAAGGAGTATCGCAGTGGAAACAGGTTAGTTTTCATGATTTTATTTCTTTAGAAAAATCGGCGAACAACATGGAGCTTGCTGAAGAATTCGGATTGGATCTTTATCAGGTCAATCAGCTAAAGAAAAAAATAAAACGAGAAAACTATTGACATGAAGCACCTTTGAAAAGTATGATAATCTACAATTCCAAAATGATAAAACTGATGACGAAGAAAAGTATCTTTACCCCACAGGGTTAGAGAGGAAATGCCACGGCTGAAAGCATTTCTCCCTGATGATAAAGTGAAAGACACTTCATAGGTTTTAATTCGAACGGTTAGTTTAAACCTAAGTAGAGTTACACGTGGGCAATCGTTACTTGCATAATGAGGAAGCTTTTTTAGCTTCGAAGCAGGGTGGCACCGCGGGAACTCCCGTCCCTTATGAAATCGTTGATTTCATGAGGGATGGGAGTTTTTTTATTTGACTCTTATCTAATAGATTGTTTTTTTGGATATTTTTTATTTCTTCATTGACAAGTTGACTGGAGTGCAAGGTGTGAGACTACTGATGGCGCAAAGCGAGCATCCTGGAACGGAAGTCAACCACTTCCAAGAGCAACAAAGTTTGCGAAAACAGCCTTTTATTTTTAATTAATTTTAATTAACATTCGGGAGGATGAAACGAAATGAGTATTAATATTCCAAGGGGAACGAAAGATATTCTCCCAGGAGAAGTTGAAAAGTGGCAGATAATTGAAGAAAAAGCAAAAGAAGTTTCTGCAAGATTTAATTATAAAGAAATCCGCACACCTGTTTTTGAGCACACTGACTTGTTTCAAAGAGGAGTAGGGGATTCAACAGATATCGTCCAAAAAGAAATGTATACGTTCACGGACAGAGGAGACAGAAGCTTAACTTTACGTCCGGAAGGGACTGCACCAGTCACACGATCTTACGTTGAAAATAAAATGTTCGGACTTCCAGGCCAGCCTGTAAAGCTTTATTACATCCAGCCGATGTTCCGCTACGAAAGACCACAAGCCGGACGCTATCGCCAGTTCGTTCAATTTGGAATTGAGGCAATGGGTTCAGCCGACCCATCAATTGACGCAGAGGTTATTTCACTGGCTATGACAGTTTACCAAGAACTTGGATTGAAAAAACTTCGATTAGTATTAAATACACTTGGTGACGCAGATAGCAGAAAGGCTCATAAAGATGCATTGATCGCTCACTTCGAACCAAGAATTGAAGAGTTTTGTTCGGATTGTCAAAACCGTCTAACTAAAAATCCGCTTCGAATTCTTGATTGTAAAAAAGACCGCGATCACGATCTTATGAAGACGGCACCTTCTATTTTAGAGTATCTAAATGAAGAATCGAAAAACTACTTTGATCAAGTAAAAACATCACTTGATGATATGGACATTCAATATGTAATCGATCCTACACTAGTGAGAGGGCTAGATTACTATAATCACACAGCATTTGAAATTATGAGTGAAGCCGAGGGGTTTGGTGCAATTACAACCTTGAGCGGCGGCGGAAGATACAATGGTCTTGTTGAAGACTTAGGCGGTCCTGCAACGCCAAGCATCGGTTTTGCGATGAGTCTCGAACGCCTCCTATTAGCACTTGAAGCAGAAGGCATTACATTAGAAACGGAAGAAGACCTTGATTGTTATGTTGTTGCACTAGGAGACGAAGCAAAGAAAAAGTCAATCTCTATCTTAAATGACCTTCGCAATGCTGGTATAAAAAGTGATAAAGATTATTTAGATAAAAAAATGAAAGCACAGTTTAAAGCGGCGGATCGCTTAAAAGCAAGATTTGTTGCCATTTTAGGGGAAGAAGAACTCTCTAAAGGTATTATTAACGTGAAGAATATGGAATCTGGTGAACAAAAAGAGGTTCGTATAGAAGAATTGAGCACTTTTGTAAAGCAAGGAAAATAAGGAGGATACATCTTATGGAATATCGCACACATCAATGCGGAAAAATTACTGAAAAATATATAGGTGAAAAAGTAACAATAACAGGCTGGGTGCAAAAAAGACGTGATCTCGGAGGACTGATTTTTATAGACCTGCGTGACCGATCAGGCATCGTGCAAATCGTATTTTCACCTGAAGTTTCAGCTGAAGCTTTGGGGACAGCTGAGAAAGTAAGAAGTGAATATGTACTTACGGTTACTGGAACGGTTCTTGAAAGAGATCAAAGTACAGTTAACCCTGTAATGAATACAGGAAAGATCGAAATATCAGGAGAAAAAATTAAAATTCTAAATAGTGCGAAGACGCCTCCTTTTTCCATTAGTGAAGATATTGACATAAATGAAGATATCCGTTTGAAATACCGTTATTTAGACCTTCGCCGTCCAATAATGCAGGAAACTTTAAAAATGAGACACGAAGTTACCCGTTATATCCGTAACTTTTTAGAAACAGAAGAATTTATGGAAATGGAAACGCCAATGCTTACGAAAAGCACGCCTGAAGGAGCACGTGACTATCTTGTGCCGAGCCGCGTCCATCCTGGAGAATTTTATGCTTTACCGCAATCACCACAATTATTTAAGCAGCTTTTAATGGTTTCAGGGTTTGAAAAATATTATCAAATCGTTCGCTGTTTTAGAGATGAGGATCTGCGTGCAGACCGTCAGCCTGAATTTACTCAAGTCGATATCGAAACTTCATTCATGGGACAGGAAGCGCTTCTTTCCATGATGGAAGAAATGATGACAGGACTAGTTAAAAAAGTGAAAGGTGCGGATATTCCAAAACCTTTCCCAAGAATGACCTATAAAGAAGCGATGGACCGTTATGGTTCAGATAAGCCTGATACTCGTTTCGGACTTGAACTTATCAATGTTTCTGACATTGTAAAACAGTCTGGTTTCAAAGTATTTGCTGCTGCTGTAGAAAACGGCGGAGAAGTTAAAGCAATTAATGTAAAAGGAAAAGCGGCTGATTATTCCAGAAAAGACATTGATGGATTTACTGAATTTACGGCTCGTTACGGAGCAAAAGGTCTTGCATGGATGAAAGTGGAAGCAGAAGGTTTGAAGGGTCCTATCTCCAAGTTCTTTAACGAAGAAGATGCAGCTAATCTTGTAAATGCATTAAATGCTGAAGAAGGAGATTTACTTCTGTTTGTAGCGGATAAGTCTTCTGTTGTAGCAGATAGTCTCGGAGCCCTTCGACAAAAATTAGGAAAAGACTTGGGATTAATTGATCAGTCAAAATTCAACTTCTTATGGGTCGTTGACTTCCCGCTGGTAGAGTATGATGAGGATGCAGAGCGCTATGTGGCATTACATCATCCTTTTACAATGCCAAAGACTGAAGATCTTCATTTAATGGATTCAAATCCATCAGAAGTTAGAGCACAAGCATATGACCTAGTTCTTAATGGATATGAGTTAGGCGGAGGATCACAGCGTATTTATGAACGTGATGTACAGGAAAAAATGTTTAAAACATTAGGATTTAGTGAAGAAGGTGCTCGCGAGGAATTTGGTTTCCTTCTTGATGCTTTTGAATATGGTACTCCTCCACATGGCGGTATAGCACTCGGGTTAGACCGTATGGTGATGCTGCTTGCTGGAAGAACTAACTTAAGAGACACCATTGCTTTCCCTAAAACAGCATCCGCATCATGTCTACTGACAAATGCTCCTTCACCTGTTAATGAAAAGCAACTGGATGAGCTTCATTTAGGTTTAAAATTAAAGCAAGAGTCAAATTAATGAAAATTTAGAAAAATAAGAATTGTTTTTTACAAAGACACATTTTGTCTTGTAAGTTATGATTTCCTATGATAGTATTTATTTAAACGATGGGTCCTATGATGACCGTTAACAACCCGAAAGTTTTGAGCCAACATTATTTACGAGGGAGCTTGTGTTTTCTCACAGCGTCCACGCCCTGAAAGATAGGGGACGGACAAAATGCGAAACAGGGCACCCACCTGCGAGAGCAGGTTCAAAACTAAGGGAAGACGGCATTTTTGGGGCTCATTTTTTGTGCGTCTAAATTAAACCGAGTAAGCATATTGATTTTGTTTTGAAAAGTGGATATGCTGATAAAGATGCATTTTCTTTATTCATGTGCACTTTGAAAGGAGATTTCAATTAGTTATGCTTTATCAATTTTCAAGAAATGAACTTGCTATAGGAAAAGATGGAATTGATGTTCTAAAAAACACAACGGTGGCTGTACTGGGAATCGGAGGAGTGGGTTCCTTTTCAGCAGAAGCTCTTGCCCGATCAGGTGTCGGACGTTTAATCCTTATAGATAAAGACGATGTAGACATCACCAATGTTAATCGTCAAATACATGCTCTAGTTACTACAGTAGGACAGCCAAAAGTGGAATTAATGAAGGAAAGGATTGCCTTAATTAATCCTGAGTGCGAAGTTATCGCCCTAAAGATGTTCTATACAGAAGAAACGTATGAACAAATCTTTGAATATGGTTTGGATTTTGTAGTTGACGCATCTGATACGATTTCTTATAAAATACATCTTATGAAAGAATGTCTTAACCGTAAGATTCCGATTATCTCAAGCATGGGTGTAGCAAATAAGCTGGATCCGACAAAACTTCAGATTGCAGATATTTCTAAGACAAGCTACGATCCGATTGCGAAGGTTATTCGCCAGCGCTTAAGAAAAGAAGGAATTACAAAAGGTGTTCCGGTTGTATTTTCAGATGAAAAACCGATTCAGATTCGCGAGGAGATCAGGAAAGAGATCGTTCCTGAGAATGCACCAGGAATCCGCAAAGCGAAAATGCCGCCATCTTCCAACGCATTTGTTCCATCTGTATCTGGATTGTACATGGCTGGCTATGTAATCAATAAAATTATCGAGAAGAATAACATTAAAGTGGAAAGAATCCGATAAAATTAGAAAGCTGACCGAAGAGTACTTGATTGTACTTTTGCACGGCAGCTTTTTTGCTTTTTATGGATTTTAACTGCATTTTGCGTGGAACAGAAGCAGTAACGCGTGAAAGTCAAAGCGGTTAGCGTGGAAACCTAAAGATAATGAGCGAACGTGTAAAAGATCTAAGAACACGTACCGTAAAAGTTTATGCATAATCCAGAATCATTCAAATAAAAAAGGCTAAACTCAAAATTGTTTCAACTGAGTTTAGCCTTTGCTTTTTTATTTCGCCATCTTCTCTAAGTTTCCGTTTTTATCCATTCGGAAGCTTTGATTTGTTTCTTCATCCTGAAACAGAACCATCTTTCTTGCTCGATCCATAATCTGAATAAGAGCTTGATAATCTTCTTGAACTGTCTGATGTTCTTTCTCAAGGACAGCGAGCTGTTCTTTCATAACCTTATTCTGTTGAAGCAATTCGTTCATCTGCAAACGAAGCTCCATGTTTTCCTGTACAAGCTTTCCACTCGACATTCCGTTTCTTTTTAAGCCGCTGAGGAAGTCTATTACTTCATCCAATGTTAATTCTTCTTGTTTACTAGGTTGCGGCGCTTGATAAGTAGAATTGTCAGCTGCAGCCGGTATATTGTTTACTGCTGGTACAGCAGGTTTTGCGGCAGGCTGTGTGTCATATGCTTTTGAAGGTGAAGCTGTCCCTCTATTATACGTATAAGGAGTTTTAAAGAATTCCTCAGGATGATAGGTTTCATCATCATGCATCTGTGGTGATTGGACGGGCTGAATGGCAGGTTTCGGAACAGGTTTGGACTGCGGCTGCTGTTGTGACTTAGCTAGAGCGCGCTGCCTTTCTTTCCTTTGCTTTTTAGCAATCTTTAAAGCTTGTTCATATTTTTTCCTGACGATTGCATTCCACCTGAATCCAACTGCAGCACTCGTCCGTTCTAATTTATCTCCAACCTCTTCAAAGGCATGAAGCTGTGTACTTCCTTCACGGACATGGCGCAAAACCGTTTCGGCCAAGAGCAGATCGTCTTCTTCTGACCAAGCGTCCTGTCTGATTTTTGACACGTAAATCCTCTCCTTAGCTATTAAAAAATATCGTTTAATATTTTCATGTTTACCAAAGAGAGAAAATCCTATACACTTAGGAACAAAAATTTTGCTAGTTTGATAAGACAGTTAAAAGAATGATAGATTTACTCACCTTTTTTCTTACGGTCATTAAAATAATCCAATCTTTTTTTAATGTTTTTTTCATAGCCCCGTTCTGTCGGTTCATAAAATGACTTTCCAAGCATGTGCTGCGGTAAATATTCTTGCGGTACATAGCCATCCTCAAAATTATGAGGGTATTTATAGTCAGCGCCATGGTTCAATTCTTTAGCTCCTTTATAATGAGCATCACGAAGGTGGATGGGTACAAGACCTGTTTTTTCTTTTTTTACCGCTTCTAATGCTTTATCAATACCTAAAATAACTCTATTGCTTTTTGGAGCAGTTGCTAAATAAAGAGTTGCTTCTGCAAGTGGTATTCTTGCTTCGGGCATTCCAATAAAGTCTGCTGCATAACTGGCAGCCTGTGCAACAAGTAAAGCGTTAGGATCAGCAAGGCCAATATCCTCTGCTGCATGAACCATAAGACGGCGTGCAATAAAACGCGGATCTTCGCCTGCATAAATCATTTTGGCAAGCCAGTATAGGGCAGCGTCGGGATCTGAACCGCGGATGCTTTTAATAAATGCAGAGACTGTATCATAATGGTTGTCTCCTTTTTTATCATACTGAAGAACTCTTTGCTGTATGGATTCCTCTGCAATTTCGAGTGTGATTTTGATATCCCCGTTCTTATCAGGATTTGTAGTAAGCACAGCGAGTTCCACAGCATTAAGAGCAGTACGTGCATCACCGTTGGCTATAGAAACGATGTGATTCAATGCTTCTTTTCCCATCTTAACAGGGTGCTTTCCATAGCCTCTTTCTTTATCATTTAATGCTTGCTCAATAATTTTAGCGATATGGCGGTCTGTTAATGGCTCAAAACGGAATAGCCTTGATCTCGACAAGAGTGCTGGATTAATCTCAAACATTGGGCTTTCTGTTGTGGCGCCGATTAAGATTACTGTTCCATCTTCTACATATGGAAGCAGGGCATCTTGCTGATTCTTGTTAAACCGATGGATTTCATCAATAAAAAGTACTGTTTTTTTATCCTCTAATAAAAGCCGTTCTTTTGCTGCATTCATTACAGCTTTTAAGTCAGCAACTCCAGAAGTTACGGCATTTAATTGCTCAAACCATGCTGAAGTTGAATTGGCAATGATTCTGGCCAATGTAGTCTTTCCGGTACCAGGCGGACCAAAGAATATCATAGGAGTCAGCTGATCAGCTTCAATTGCCCTTCTTAAGAGCTTGCCTTCTCCTGCTATATGCTCCTGACCGATAAATTCTTGGATTTTCCGCGGACGCATTCTATTGGCAAGCGGTCGTTTCAATGAATGAGAATTTTCATCTTTATAGGAAAACAAGTCCATATATGTTCATCCTTCCGTACACTTGTTCTTAAATGTCATATGACAATACTATACATCAGTCCTTCATGCAAGGTGAAACTATTTCGTGCTATAATAAACTTTAGATTTTCATTTTGGGTTGCTTAGAAAGCTTCAGCCAGGAAGGATTTTGCAGAATGAAAGACCAAATGCAATTAAGGCCGGGCAAATTTTTGTTTGAATGGTCTGTTTTTTTTGTGGGCTTATTTATAATGGCCTTTGGAATTGCTCTCATGATTAAAGCAGAACTGGGCAGTGCCCCGTGGGATGTTCTTCACATTGGTCTGTTTTCACAGTTTGGATTAACGATAGGAACTTGGTCGATCATTATGGGCTTTTTCGTTATATTAGCAACTGCGATACTAACAAAGAAGTTTCCTCAAACAGGAGCATTTTTAAATATGATATTTGTCGGACTGTTTATCGATTTTTATCTATGGCTTCCTTTTTTCCATAACCCCATAACGATAGCAGGTAAATGGTTATATCTCTTAATTGGAATACTAATTTTAGGATTTGGGATCGGACTGTATATCTCTTCTAATCGAGGTGCAGGACCGCGAGATAGTCTGATGCTGGCTTTAACAGAAAAATCAGGAATGAAAGTTTCGAGAATCCGATTATTTATGGAGTTATTTGTTCTATTTTTTGGCTGGGTTCTGCATGGTCCTATTTCATATGGGACAATTCTATTTTGTGTCACGATAGGTGCAATCGTAGGCAGAACATTGCCTTTATGTCAAAAAGCAGTAAAGTTTGTTTTAGAACGGAGTGAACATTATGAAAATATCAACAAAGGGCAGATACGGGTTAACCATCATGATGGTATTAGCAAAGAGATCAGGTGAAGGTCCAATCGCTTTAAAACTGATTGCTAAAGAGCACAGTTTATCAGAGCATTATCTTGAGCAGCTTATCGCCCCGCTAAGAAACGCAGGTTTGGTAAAAAGTATAAGAGGTGCTTACGGGGGGTATATTTTAGCTAAAGAAGCTTCTACTATAACTGCAGGAGACATTATCCGTGTACTGGAAGGACCCATTTCACCTGTAGAAATGATGGATGATGAGGAACCAGCAAAGCGTAATCTATGGATAAAGATTCGTGATGCTGTAAAGGATGTGCTCGATTCTACAACATTAGAAGATTTAGCGAACTATGAAGACGAAGGCGCGCAGGACGCCTATATGTTTTATATTTAGGAAGGAATCTGATGATGAAAAACGTTTATTTGGATCACGCTGCAACATCACCTGTTCATCCTGAAGTGATCGAAGAGATGATCCCATATTTAACGGAGCATTTTGGAAATCCTTCTAGCATACATCAATTTGGCAGACGTGCGCGCAAAGTTCTTGATGATGCTCGTACTGCTATAGCCTCTTCTATTAATGCTACCAGGAACGAAATTATATTTACTAGCGGGGGGACAGAAAGTGATAACCTGGCAATTCTGGGTACAGCTTCGGCATTAATGGAAAAAGGAAAACATGTTATAACGACAAGAGTGGAGCATCATGCTGTTCTCCATACCTTTCATGAGCTTGAAAAGAGAGGCTTTGAGGTTACTTATTTATCAGTCGATAAGAACGGCAGGATCTCCCTTGATGAATTAAAAGCGTCTCTGAAAGAAGAAACTATTCTTGTTTCTATCATGTATTGCAACAATGAAACAGGAACAACACAAGACATTAAAGAGATCGGCAGCTTATTAAAAGAGAAGAATATTATCTTTCATACAGACGCAGTTCAGGCATATGGTCTGATACCTATTGATGTTAAAGGAATGAACATCGATTTGTTGAGTGCGTCCGGACATAAGATCAACAGTCCAAAAGGGACAGGCTTTCTATATGTAAAGGAAGGAGTACCTTTTCTTCCCCAAGGCTTCGGCGGTGAGCAAGAACGTAAACGCCGTGCCGGCACAGAGAACGTCGCGGGAATCGCCGCATTGAATAAAGCAGCCGCGTTAGCACTGAAAGAGCGGGATGAACGCTTCGAACAATACATGAATTATCGGGATACGATGAAAAAAATATGGGATGAAGAGAACATACATTATTTAGAGAATGGCAGTAACGAATACTTTCTGCCGCATATTTTAAATGTCAGTTTTCCTGGAGTAAAGACAGAAGTGCTTTTAGTTAACCTGGATATAGCAGGTATCGCAGCTTCAAGCGGATCCGCGTGTACAGCTGGTTCACATGAGCCTTCGCACGTATTGGCTGCCATGTTTGGAGAAGATGAACGGACGAAATCATCCGTTCGTTTTAGTTTTGGATTAGGCAATGAATTGGAAAATATTGAATATGCAGCCCGTGAGACAGCAAAAATCGTGAAACGTTTAGCAAAATAAGTTACAATGTTTGTCATATGAAGAAATGAGGTGGACAGCATGCAAACTGAATCAAACAAAAAGGCACCTCAAGATACACGAGTAGTTATTGGAATGAGTGGCGGTGTGGATTCTTCAGTTGCCGCACTTTTACTAAAAGAGCAAGGCTATGACGTTATCGGAATCTTTATGAAAAACTGGGATGATACCGATGAAAATGGCGTCTGCACAGCAACAGAAGATTACAACGATGTGATAGCGGTCTGCAACCAGATCGGCATTCCATATTACGCTGTGAATTTTGAAAAAGAATACTGGGATAAAGTATTCACGTACTTTTTGGAAGAATATAAAGCAGGAAGAACACCTAATCCTGATGTGATGTGCAACAAGGAGATCAAATTCAAGGCCTTCTTAGAGCATGCCATGAACTTAGGTGCAGATTACGTAGCTACAGGCCACTATGCACGAGTGGCTGAAATAGATGGTGAAGTTAAAATGCTTCGCGGTGTGGATGAAAATAAGGATCAAACTTATTTTCTTAACCAGCTTTCACAAGAGCAGCTTAAAAGAGTCTTATTCCCAATCGGTGAATTAAAGAAGCCTGAGATTCGTAAGATTGCTGAAGAAGCAGGTCTTGCTACTGCCAAGAAAAAAGATTCCACTGGCATTTGTTTTATTGGTGAAAAAGACTTTAAAGTGTTCTTAAGCCAATACTTGCCTGCAAAACCTGGTGAGATGCAAACACTGGACGGGGAAATCAAAGGAAAGCATGACGGATTAATGTATCATACGATCGGTCAGCGGCATGGTCTAGGAATCGGCGGAAGCGGAGATCCCTGGTTCGTTGTCGGGAAGAATTTGAAAGACAACGTGCTGTACGTTGAACAAGGATTCCATAATGACAAGCTTTATTCAGACAGCTTGAAGGCAGTAAAACCGAGTTTTGTTTCAGATAAGGCTGTACCTTCTGAATTCAAATGTACAGCAAAGTTCAGATACCGCCAACCTGACATGGGGGTAACCGTTCATGTGCTGGATGACGAAACGCTTAACGTTGTCTTTGATGAACCACAAAGAGCAACCACTCCGGGACAAGCTGTTGTATTTTATGATGGCGATGTTTGCTTAGGCGGAGCAACGATTGGTACTGTCTATAAAAATGGAGAAGCGATCACATATCTATAATAAAACAAGCGAAAAAGCTGGCGAATCGGTTGGAATAACACCGAACGCCAGCTTTTTTTGCTATAAAAAGATCATACAGCGCCATTTATGCTCGCTGGATGATCGCCATCAGAGATTTATGATCGCCATCAGAGATTTATGATCGTCATCCGAGATTTATGATCGTCATCCGAGATTTATGATCGCCATCCGAGATTTACAAATCGATGCATAAAACTCTGTGCGGTTTTCAGCCTGATTTGATATACTTTGGTAGGAAATAAAGATGGGGGTATAGAAATGGAGCCTTCAAAAGGACTTGAATACTTAAAAAAAGGAAAGTTTGAAGAAGCGGCAAAGAGTCTTGAAGTTATGATTGAAGCCGATCCTCAAAATCCGGTTCATTATATTAATTTTGGAAATCTGCTTTCTGCGGTACATGAACATGAAAAAGCAATACATTTTTTTGACAAGGCATTATCGCTGGATAAGGATGCTGCGGCTGCTCAATATGGTGCAGGGATTGCATGCTATCATCTTGAACAGTTTACGAAAGCAGCTAAGCTCTTCCAAGAAGCAATAAAAGGCGGACTGCAAGACTCAGACACATATTTTATGACAGGAATGTCGTTTGTATCACTTGGTGAAAACAAGCTAGCATTTCCTTACTTAATGAGAACGACTGAATTGAACGCAGATGACAATGAGGCACTTTTCCAATTTGGACTGTGCCAGGGAAGAATCGGTGATGTTAAATCTGCTCTAAGGACATTTGAAATGGTAACAAAGCGAGATGAAAAGCATGCAGATGCCTGGTATAACTTTGGTGTTTGTTTGAGCTTTTTTGATCGTAACGATGAGGCTCTTTCAGCATTTGAAAAAGCTTTAGATATTCAGCCAGACCATTATCTGGCAGGAAATGGGAAAAGGAATATCGAAAATAAGAATACAAAACATTAAAAGGGGATGCTTTATGGCACAGCAGCCTTCCTTTAACTTAGAGGATGAAACGTCTCAGACAGCCCGTTATATAAAAGGGACATTGATTTCCACCGTATATCATCAATCTGAAAGTCTTTATACTGTGGCACGGGTTAGAATCAAGGAGACAAATGAAAATTATGATGAAAAAGAAGTCATGATCACTGGCATACTTCCTCCATTAAGGGAGGATGAACTCTACCTGTTTTATGGGAGATTTAAAGATCACCCTAAATATGGGAAGCAGTATGAGGTTGAGTATTTTAAAAAAGAAATGCCTCAATCCAGGGAAGCGATGGTTCAATATTTATCGAGCGACTTGTTTAAAGGAATAGGCAAGAAAACAGCTGAACATATCGTAGAAGTTATGGGTGATGATGCGATCACGAAACTCTTAGAATCTCCAGAATACATCAGCCAAATTCCGAAGTTAACAGAAGAGCAAGCAAAAAATCTGCATGAAGCATTGCTGGAGAACAGAGGGTTGGATCAGGTGATGATGGCTGTCCAGCCATATGGAATCGGCCCTCAGCTTGCAATGAAGATCTTTCAAACGTACCAGGATGAAGCAATATCTGTTGTAAAGAATGAACCGTACCGGCTTATTGAAGATGTACCGGGTATTGGATTTCATAGAGCAGATGAAATCGCAAAAGGCAATGGCATGCAAGTGAACCATCCTGATCGTATTCAGGCTGCCTGTCAATTTCTTTTAAGAGATCAAGGTACTGATCTGGGTCATTCCTTTCTGCCGGTTGAAGAACTTCTGGCAGGAGTCAGAAAGCTTTTGGCTGACGGAAAAGATACTGTAGATGAGATGAGCATTTTCAGAGAAATTCAAGACATGGAAGCTGAAAAACGGCTGATCTTAAAAGAAAATGTGGTGTATTTACCTTCTCTTTATTTTGCTGAACGAGGATTCGCTCAAAAAATCAATCATCTTTTGCAAAGCCAAAAAACGGATTATGATATCCCTGTTGAGCAAATTGAGACCGAACTGGAAAATTTAGAAAAACGGCTGAATATCAAATACGCTAACAGTCAAAAGGAAGCCATTAAAAAAGCGCTGACTTCTTCGGTAATGGTGCTCACTGGCGGTCCCGGAACAGGTAAAACAACCGTTATTAAGGGAAT
Source organism: Fictibacillus arsenicus (assembly GCF_001999465.1). Lineage (GTDB taxonomy): Bacteria > Bacillota > Bacilli > Bacillales > Fictibacillaceae > Fictibacillus > Fictibacillus arsenicus. The sequence continues at coordinate 93,835 of NZ_MQMF01000001.1, read as the reverse complement.
CGTAGAACTTTATAGTGAGATACATGGAGTAAGTTTAAACATAGAAGATTACCGCGGAAAAAAAGAACCATTTCCTGTCTTGCTTGTTGCGCCTACAGGACGTGCTGCAAAACGCATGACTGAATCCACAGGTATTCCAGCTCATACCATTCACCGTCTATTGGGATGGAGAGGCGCAGGACACTTTGAAAAAAATGAAGATGAGCAAATAGAAGGAAAGCTGTTGATCGTAGATGAAATGTCGATGGTCGATATTTGGCTTGCATACTCACTTTCAAAGGCGCTTCCTGAGCATATTCAAATTATCTTTGTAGGAGATGAGGATCAGCTTCCTTCCGTAGGACCTGGTCTAGTGTTAAAGGATCTGCTCGAATCAGATCATATTCCGCAAACCAAATTAATAGATATCTACAGACAATCTGAAGGTTCTTCCATTATTCGTTTAGCACATGAGATGAAAAAAGGGAATCTTCCACAAGACTTGCTGATTCCTCAAAAAGACAGGCGTTTTTTTTCTTGTTCAGGAGAGCAGGTTTTCCAAGCCATCATTCAAGTATGTAAAAATGCCATAAAAAAAGGCTATACATCAAGAGACATTCAAGTGCTAGCTCCAATGTATAAAGGTCCAATAGGCATCGACCGGTTAAACACAGAACTGCAGCGTCTGTTTAATCCCGAAAAACAAAAACAGCGGCAGCTGCAAGTTGCTGATGTTTTTTACAGAAAAGGGGATAAGGTGCTCCAGCTTGTCAATCAGCCTGAAGATAACGTTTTTAACGGGGATATAGGAGAAATTGTAGCCGTTATTTATGCAAGGGAAAATACAGACAAAGAAGATCAGATTGTCATCAGCTTTGATGAAATTGAAGTGATGTATAAAAGAAGTGAGTTTAACCATTTTACACACGCTTTTTGCTGCTCCATACATAAGTCTCAAGGCAGTGAGTATCCGATTGTCATTCTTCCCATTGTGAAAAGCTATTATAGAATGCTTAAACGAAACCTAATTTATACTGCTATTACGAGAAGCAAAGAATATCTGATTTTATGCGGAGAACAAGAAGCATTCTCTTGGGCAGTGCAGCGCTCTGATGAATCAGAAAGATATTCTGGTCTTAAACTTCGGCTGCAAGAAACCTTACTGGAAAAAGATTTTATGAATGATACACTCTTTAACGAAACAAACTAGAAATGTTCGGAGGATGACGAAAAAGCATCTTATCGGACATTTCTTTTTTCATATCTATAGGCAGGTAAATACTTCAAAACCACTTCTGGCGTATATTTTGCAATGTTTCAGGACACCCTTGTAAAAGTAAATTCAAAGGAGAGAAAGCAAGTGGAATGTCCGAACTGCAGCCGAAAAGATATTGGGAAAATCGGGGTGAACCAGTATTATTGCTGGAACTGTTTTATTGAGCTTTCCATTGTAAAAGGAAGACTGTCCCTTCATCAAGTGGAAGAAGACGGCTCATTAACATCACTCGACGACTTATTTGAAGATCATGACCTGACTTATAGAGAAAGTACTTCATAAGTTTTTTATTACTCTGATGTCGAGGTGATAAAGCATGAATAGGACGATGAGTTCTCTTTTCGCACTTGGTATTGGAGCGGCAACATATGCGATGAGAAACAGAAGGATGTCTAGAATGTCCAGAATGAATATGAATTTTTCGGATATCGGTGATCTATGGACATCGAGACGTGCAAAAAAAATCCGAAAAAGAATCGCAAAAGCCATTTATTAAATGTATTCCCCGTCTATTTAAGACGGGGTTTTTTAAAAAAAGGGTGAAAACAATGACAAAGGAAAATCGAATGAAGTGGATTTACCGGCTGACGCTTCTTTTATTGCTGTTTTTATGTTTATTCCTTCTCATGAAGTTAAATCCTTTGTATCAACCATTAATAACAGCACTTAAAGGGGTATTTTTGCCTTTCTTTTTGGCCGCTCTTATTACATACCTGCTTCACCCTCTAGTAGAATATGTGCATGAGAAAGGTGTACCTCGGTTTGTAGCAATTTTAACGATATACCTTCTGTTTTTTGGAGGATTAGGCTATACCATCGCTAAGGGTTTTCCCTATTTTGTCGTTCAATTGAAACAGCTGTTAGAAAATGTGCCTGCTCTTGCAAAAGATTATAAAGAGCTTTTATCCAAAGTCGATAAAGGAACTTCAGCACTGCCATACTCCGTTCATTCTAAAATTGAACAATATATTGTTAAAATGGAAATAAGCGCACAGAACATTTTAACGAATGCCATTTTTTCTTTAAGAAAAATTGTAGATTATTTTTTCGTCATTATCGTAGTTCCTTTTTTAGTTTTTTACTTTCTGAACGATTTTGAAAAAATTAAAAAAGCTGCCTGGTATATTACACCACGCAGGTTCCGCCATGAAGGCAAACATCTGATAGAAGATGTAGATAAATCGCTCGGCGGGTATATCAGAGGACAGCTTTTTGTTGGAGCTATTCTTGGAGCTGCAGCCATGATAGCCCTTTGGATTGTTGGAATGCCGTATCCGATTCTTTTGGGCATCGTAATTGCTATTACAGACATCATTCCTTATTTCGGACCCATTTTGGGGGCTATTCCTGTTATTTTGATTGCACTGACAATATCTTGGAAAATGGTTTGGATCACCATAGGAATCATGCTTGTTCTTCAATTTATTGAAGGCAATATTCTCGGACCATTTATTGTCGGCAGAAACCTGCACATCCACCCTGTTTTTATCATTTTTTCGCTTCTTCTAGGAAGTGAACTCGCCGGAGTACCTGGAATGATCTTAGCTGTTCCGGTATTTAGTGTAATAAAAGTTATTGTTATTCACATTAGGGAACACCGATTAAGACATCCGATTGACAAGTCCGAATAAATAAACGTATACTAACGCTAGAAGAACAAAAATCGTTGAAAGAGATAAGTACGTTTTAGTCCTTTCTATAGAGAGAAACATCCACCGGCTGAAAGGTGTTTCAGAAAGAAGAAAACGGAAAGCTACTCTGGAGTGCAGAATGAAAATCTGCCGTTAAGCCGCGTTAAGGCTTTAATCAAGGTGACATGTAATTACATGTAACCAGGGTGGTACCGCGTGAATTCAAACTCTCGTCCCTGTTTTTTGGGATGGGAGTTTTTTATTTTATCTAAAGGCTGTTTTCGCAAACTATGTTGCTCTTGAAAGTGGTTGATTTCCGCTCCAGGTACTCGCTTTCCGCGGGGCGGGCGGTGAGCCTCCTGGCGCTTTGCGCCTTTAGGAGTCTCACCTGTCCCACTCGTCCCGCAGGAGTCTCGCACCTTGGACTCCAATCAACATGGCAAAGAAGAGAATAAAAAAATATGAACCAAAAGCAACAATCTTTTAGAGAAGAGCCTATCAAAAAAAGTAAAAAGGAGAATGAAACCATGAAAACTTTGACTTCAGCTCAAGTCAGACAAATGTTCCTCGATTTTTTCCAAGAGAAAGGCCATCGTGTAGAGCAGAGTGCTTCTCTTGTTCCGCACGAAGATCCGACTTTGCTTTGGATCAACAGTGGGGTAGCTACGCTAAAAAAGTATTTTGACGGCCGTGTGATTCCAGAGAATCCGCGTATTACGAATGCTCAAAAATCTATCCGTACGAACGATATCGAGAATGTTGGAATTACTGCAAGACACCATACTTTCTTTGAAATGCTAGGCAATTTCTCGATTGGTGATTATTTTAAAGTGGAAGCAATTCTCTGGGCTTGGGAGTTTTTAACGAGTGAAGAATGGATCGGATTTGACCCAGAAAAACTTTCTGTTACGATCCATCCTGAAGATGATGAAGCATTTGATATTTGGACGAAGCAAGTAGGACTTCCTGAAGAGCGCATCATTCGCTTAGAGGGTAACTTCTGGGATATTGGGGAAGGCCCAAGCGGACCAAATACTGAGATTTTCTATGATCGCGGAGAGTCTTATGGAAACGATCCTGCAGATCCTGAATTGTATCCTGGCGGTGAGAATGAAAGATACCTTGAAGTATGGAATCTAGTGTTTTCTCAGTTCAACCATAATCCAGACGGCACATACACACCGCTGCCTAAGAAAAATATCGATACAGGCATGGGGCTTGAAAGAATGGTATCTGTAATTCAAGATACGAAGACGAATTTTGAAACTGATCTTTTCCTTCCAATCATTAGGGAAACCGAGAAACTTTCAAATACTTCCTATGGTAGCACCCCTGAAAGTGATACAGCTTTCAAAGTTATCGCAGACCATATTCGTACAGTGAGCTTCGCTATTGGAGACAATGCGCTGCCTTCAAATGAGGGAAGAGGTTATATCTTAAGACGCTTGATTAGAAGAGCGATTCGTTTTGCTAAAAAGATTAGCATAAATAAGCCTTTCATGTATGAATTAGTACCAACCGTAGCTGATATAATGGTTGATTTTTATCCAGAAGTGAAAGAAAAAGTGCCTTTTATCCAGAAAGTTGTTAAGACAGAAGAAGAACGGTTCCATGAAACAATCAACGAAGGCTTAGCTATCCTAGAAGATGTAATCAAAAAAGAAAAATCAGAAAACAATAAAATAATTTCTGGTAAAGATGCATTTAAATTGTATGATACATTTGGATTCCCTTTTGAATTAACACAAGAATATGCAGCAGAGAATGGAATGGAAGTTGACCTGGAAGGCTTTGAATCCGAGATGAAAGCTCAGCGTGAACGTGCGCGTGCTGCAAGACAAGAAGTCGACAGCATGCAGGTTCAAGGCGGCGTTCTTTCAGACATCACGGTAAAAAGTGAGTTTTCAGGTTATGAGTCCTTAAGCGGGGAAGCAAGAATCCTTGAAGTTCTGCAAAATGGTGAGCGTGTCTCCATGGTATCAGAAGGTGATGAGGCACAGGTTATTCTTGATGAAACGCCATTTTATGCTGAAAGCGGAGGTCAGATTGCTGACCAAGGCACAATTACAGGAAATAACCTTCAACTTCGAGTAAAAGATGTACAAAAAGCTCCGAATGGACAAAATCTGCATACGGTACTCGTAGAAAAAGGTGTTCTGGAAAATAACACGCAAGTCTCCGTGCAAGTTGACAAAGAAACACGTGCAAAAGTAGTAAAAAATCATACAGCAACTCATTTGCTTCATCAGGCTTTGAAAGATGTACTAGGCACACACGTTAATCAGGCAGGTTCACTTGTACAGGAAGGCAGACTGCGATTTGACTTTACGCATTTTGGAAGCATCTCTTCAGAAGAGCTTGAGAAGATTGAAGAAATCGTAAACGAAAAAGTTTGGGCAAACATCCCTGTTGAAAAAATGGTAAAAAATATTGCTGAAGCAAAAGCTATGGGAGCTATGGCCCTTTTTGGCGAAAAATATGGTGAGACAGTACGTGTAGTTAAAGTTGGAGAGTACAGCCTGGAACTATGCGGAGGATGTCATGTGAACAATACGGCTGAGATCGGATTGTTTAAAATCGTATCAGAATCAGGAATTGGTGCGGGTACAAGACGTATTGAAGCTGTTACTGGTGAAGCAGCTTACCGATTAATGAATGGTCAAGTTCAGCTGTTAAAAGATTCAGCTTCAAAGTTAAAAACAAACCTTAAGGATGTGCCTCAGCGTATTGATGCATTGAACGATCAAATTCGCGAGCTGCAGAAAGAAAAAGAATCATTAGCTTCAAAACTCGGAAACCTGGAAGCGGGAAGTCTTGTTGACGAAGTACAAACGATTAACGGAGTATCAGTTATCGCTAAAAAAGTAAATGCTTCTGATATGAACGGACTGCGTTCAATCGTTGACGACTTAAAGAACAAGCTTAAGAGCGGGATTGTTATTTTAGGTGCTGAAAGCCAAGGGAAAGTAAATATTGTTGCTGGGGTTACAAAGGATTTAGTGTCAAAAGGATACCATGCAGGAAACCTTGTTAAAGAAGTTGCGGTTCGCTGCGGCGGAGGCGGCGGAGGCCGTCCGGACATGGCTCAAGCTGGCGGAAAAGACCCTGAAAAGTTGGAAGAAGGCATAGATTCTGCAGTTGAATTGATTAAAACGGTTTCCTAAGCGTTCATCTATCATGTACAATAGAGAAAATAACTAATTTGTCCCTTAAGGGAGATCTTCAGAAAGAGGTGTTCGCAAGTGAGTTCAATGGACAAGACGATGAAGTTTAATTTCAACGAGGATGATGCTTATAAGACGAATGTTGAAACTGTCCTGTTTTCTGTTTATGACGCCCTGCAGGATAAAGGCTACAATCCGATCAACCAGATTGTTGGTTATTTGCTCTCAGGTGACCCGGCATATATTCCTCGCCATAATGATGCGAGAAGTATGATTCGTAAGCTTGAGCGGGACGAGCTTATCGAAGAGCTCGTAAAATCATACCTTTTAAATCAAAAAGAAGGAAACCGTTAATGACAAGAATACTCGGATTGGACGTCGGTACTAAAACGATTGGTGTTGCCGTATCAGATTTACTTGGCTGGACAGCACAAGGCGTAGAAACAATTAGACGGCGTCCTAACCATCCTGAACAAGATTTAAACAGAATTAAAGAGCTGATTTCCCAATATGAAATCGGCGAGGTTGTTGTCGGCCTGCCAAAGAATATGAACGGGTCGATCGGCCCTAGCGGTGAGGCTTGTCAAAACTTTGCGAAAGAACTTGAAAGTCTTACTGGTCTTTCGGTTATCCTATGGGATGAGAGGCTGACTACAATGGCAGCTGAACGTACACTTATATCCGCCGATGTAAGCAGAAAAAAACGTAAACAGGTTATTGATAAACTTGCTGCTGTAATTATTCTGCAAGGGTATATGGACAGCCAAAAAAATAAAAATTGAGGTGAGCCTATTATGGCAAAAGAAGAACGCGAGCGCATTATTATTCCAGATGAGAACGGTGACGAAAATCTATTTGAAGTTTTATTCAAATTTGATGTTGATCAGACTGGGAAATCATACATGGTAACAATACCTGTAGCTGATTCTGAAGATGATGACGATACAGATGAAGTAGAAGTATTCCCTTTCCGCTATGAAGAAAAGGGAGAAGCAGATGATGACCTTGCTTTGTTCCCTCTTGAAACAGATGAAGAGTGGGATATGATCGAGGAAATGTTAAATACTTTCCAAGATGATGAGTATGAAACAGAATAATCTTAATGGGGCTGCCTTACTTTAGGCAGCCTCTTTTTTTTAAAAGGCTCTTTTCTAAAAGATTGTTGCTTTTAAGTAATTTAGTTCATTTCCTTCACTGACAAGTTGATTGGAGTGGAAGGTGCGAGACTCCTGCGGGACGAGCGGTCAGGTGAGACCACTCAAAGGCGCAAAGCGGCGAGGGGCTCACCGCACGCCCCGCGGAAAGCGAAGCAACCTGGAATGGAAATCAACTACTTTCAAGAATATCCTCTAATGTCGAACCATGTCTGTAAATGCAAACTTGTGGATAAAAGGGCAAAACTTTTTGATTACGGTACAAATCTTGTGGAATCAACCCTCTATTTTGTGGATTCACGACCAAAACTTTTGGATTGGATCTCGGAACACTGCCAAAAACGGCTGCACTAAGACTAGAAACTGGTAAAAAAAGTAAGGGGGACTCTTCGACGATTCATCCTTTTTTTGTTATTACTGCTAATCTCGACAATTTCTGCTAGCAAAAGTATAATTAAACAGATGGAAGGGGGAAAAAGGATGATACAGCTCCAGTCTTCTGGGAATTACATAGAAAATAAGAAAAAGAAACGCACAAAATCCATCATATTAACGATAATTGCTTTGTTTTTAGCAGTGATTGTACTTGTTGCAGGCATTCTATATTTTTATTTTAATAAAAATATCGGGGCATTTGATTCAGCAAATCAAGAAAATTTTACTGTTGAGATTCCGATCGGCTCTTCAACAGCGAATATCGGAAAAGAGCTTGAAGATAAAGGGATCATTAACAGCGGTCAATTCTTTAAACTTTATACGCGTGTTAAAGGAGAAGGAGATTTTCAGGCAGGGGTTTATCAATTATCTCCATCCATGAACCTAACTGAAATTATCGCTGCTCTTAAAGAGGGGAAATTATTTAAAAAACCTGAGCTTACTTTAACAATTCCAGAAGGGTTTAATGTTCCTCAAATTGCTGGAGAAATCAGTGCGAGAACTGGTTATGAAAAAGAAGAAATATTAAAAGTGATGACCGATAAGGTATTTCTTAAAGAACTGCAAACCAAATATAAGTATATACCTGATGAAATTTACAAAGAAGGTCTTTATTATCCGCTTGAAGGATTTTTATTTCCGGCGACATATGAATTTGATAAAAAGAAGCCTGAGCTGAAAGAGATTGTGGGGAAAATGGTAGAACAGTCCTCAACTGTAATTGCAAAATATGAGAATGACATAAAAAAGAGCGGATATACAATGTTCGAGATGATCACCTTAGCCTCTCTGATTGAAGAAGAGTCTCAGCGTGAAGAGGATAGAAAAAAAATCTCTGGCGTTTTTTATAATAGACTTGAACAAGACATGAAATTGGATTCAGATCCAACTGTTAAATATGCTAGAAAAGATTTTGATGTACAAGTGTTATATGAGCATTTAGAAGTTGATTCTCCTTATAATACGTATCGCTACAAAGGTATCCCTATTGGTCCTATCGCATCTCCAGGGGAAAAATCTATTGAAGCTGCACTAAAACCGGTTAAGATGGAAGAACTATTCTTCTATGCAAGACCGAACGGAGAAGTAATATATACGAAGACACTGCAAGAACATAATGCCGTATACAGAAAATACAGAGATGAATGGAAAGTATGGCAAGAGCAGCAATAATATTTTCTGAGGATACTATCTTATAGTATCCTTTTTTTAATAACAATCCGCACAACGAATAAAAATTCATAATAGGTTGAAATATAGAGGACTCTCGCCTTCATAAAAAGATTATGTTACAATATACCGGTTAGTGTGAAGGAGGCGTGTTACTTTGGTCTCAAATAGAGTAAACCAATATATTGAAAATTTAATTCCTGCACGCTCTGAATCTATTTTGAAAATGGAGCAGTATGCTAAGCAGCATGATGTACCAATCATGGAATTATCGGGTATGGAGACCCTTTTGACTTATGTCAGATTAAAAAGCCCTAAACGGATTTTAGAAGTTGGTACAGCCATCGGGTACTCTGCAATAAGAATGGCTCTCACGAATGAGACAACCGAAATTGTAAGTATTGAAAGAGATGAAGAACGGTACAATATAGCAAAAGAAAATGTTAATGCACTAGACCTCAACGATAGAATAACACTATTGCTTGGCGATGCGAATGAATTACAGAGTCAAGTAGAACAATATGCCCCATACGACTTTATTTTTATCGATGCAGCTAAAGGACAATATCAAAACTTTTTTGATCATTATTCAGCAATGCTGTCACAAGACGGCATGATCATTACAGATAATGTGCTCTTTAGAGGCTATGTCGCTGATGAAAGCGGCTTAGAGAGCAGAAGGCTGCGTTCTCTTGTTAAAAAAATTAGAAGTTTTAATGAATATATCATGCAGCATCCTGATTATTATTCTTCAATCTTGCCGGTAGGAGATGGTATGATGGTGAGCATTCGAAAAACCTAAAGGTACAGCAGTTTGGAGGAGTAATAGAAATGGCACAAAAACCTATCGTAATTGGGGTTGCAGGAGGATCCGGATCGGGTAAAACGACGGTAGCTAAGGAAATTTACAGGCAGTTTGCAAATCAGTCGATTCTTATTATTGAGCAGGATGCTTATTATAAAGATCAATCTGAAAAATCAATGGAAGAGCGTTTGAAAACAAACTATGATCATCCTCTTGCTTTTGATAATGATCTGCTGATTCAGCATATCATGTCACTTCAAGCATATGAATCCGTTGAAAAACCAGTGTACGACTATACAGCGCATACAAGAAGTGATAAAATTATCCCAGTTGATGCTAAAGATGTCATTATATTGGAAGGTATTCTTATACTCGAAGATGAACGTTTACGTGATTTAATGGATATTAAGTTATTTGTCGACACTGATGCTGATGTGCGAATCATCAGAAGGATGGTTCGTGATATACGTGACCGCGGCAGAACTTTAGAATCTGTAATCGATCAATATACTTCAGTGGTGCGTCCTATGCATAATCAGTTTATCGAACCTACAAAAAGGTACGCTGATATTATTATCCCAGAAGGCGGTCAAAATCGCGTTGCTATTGATTTAATGGTGACTAAAGTTAAGACCATTTTAGAAGACAAAGCATTATTGAAAAAATGAGGAACACTCCTCATTTTTTCGGTATACTTGGACAATATTATCTTTAAAACGGCATGGCATTCAACTATTGTCCTATTTTTTATACATACCCTGCCGGAATTATCATATAACGTAACAAGGGTACTGATTATTGAAGGAGTGAATAAACATGGCAGACGAGAAAAAACACTATATGACCCTAGAGGGTAAGCAAAAGTTAGAAAACGAATTAGAATTTTTAAAAACAGAACGCAGAAAAGAAGTTGTAGAAAGAATTAAAGTAGCACGAAGCTTTGGAGATCTTTCTGAGAACTCTGAGTATGATGCTGCAAAGGACGAGCAGGCGTTTGTTGAAGCGCGTATCGTTCAATTAGAAAAAATGATTCGTGATTCAGTGATCATTGAAGACAATAAAGATCAATCTGATAACGTTTCCATTGGGAAAACTGTTAAATTCCAGGAGCTTCCTGATGGTGATGAAGAAACATATGTAATCGTTGGAAGTGCGGAAGCAGATCCATTTGAAGGTAAAATTTCCAATGATTCTCCAATGGCTAAAAGTTTATTAGGTAAGAAACCTGGAGACAAAGTTTCTGTTCAAACACCAGGCGGAGAAATTAGCGTTGTAATTTTAGAAGTAAAATAAGTTAAGATCATCAGAAAGAAGGCTTGCTCCGGCAAGTCTTTTTTTTGATTGGCCTGTTCTAAAAAAATGTTGCTTTTAAGAAATTTTGTTCATTCCCTTCACTGACAAGTTGATTGGAGTGCAAGGTGCGTGCCTGCCACCTGAGAAGCTTCTCGCTAGGCATGCGACGAGGAAGCACACATCCGTAGCATTTACTTGTAGACGCAGGAGCAAGGATACTTCCATGAAGAGGTAAGATAAGACCATTCAAAGGTGCAAAGCAGGGCTCACCGCACGCCCCGCGGAAAGCGAAGTAACCTGAGCGGAAATCAACTACTTACAAGAACAACTTTGTTTAAGAAAATTAAGATGAGGCGAAAATGTGGTTAGGGAGGTGACCGCATTGTTATCTCGGAAAAGAACAATAGCAGCAGGAGTTATCATTTTATTATTTATCTTTGGTCTAATATATCGTTTAGCAGATATACAGCTCATTTCAACAAAATCTTTTTCAAAAAATAACGTTAATTTAATCGAAGAGAGTGTTAACCAGCGAACTCATCGTTTCACAATTAATGACGGGAGAGGTTATTTTCTGGACCGCAACGGTGAGCTGCTTTCTACAGATGTAAAACCTCAAATTGTTGTGTTTCCCAATCTCTATACACGGGATTGGCCAGTAGACGCCATTTCAGAAATCCTTCAGCTTCCATCACAAAGAATAGAAAATATGATCTTTAGTATGGAAAAACCTGCAGCTCTTTTATTGCTTAAAGAGCTCACACTTCAGCAGATGAATCAGATCAATGAATTGGAAATCCCCGGTCTGTACGCCCAGCTTGTGACCAAAAGAAAACCTCTTCCATTTGCAAATCATATTATCGGGGCAGTTGGAGAAGACCCGGATTTAATAAAGCAAAAGTATAAAGACAAATTAGAAAAGGGAACCGTAAGCACTTCAACCAAAACCGGAAAAAATGGAATGCAGTATACGTTTGACCCTTTTTTAATCTCTGAAGGAGAGACTCAGTTTATTTATCATGTGGACAGGCAAGGCAATCCCTTATTTGGGCTTGATGTAAAATATCGTGCCCAGACGAATCCCCTATATCCTTTGCATGTTAAGACCACTATCGATAAAAGAATGCAGGAAGCTGTTGAGAAATATTTAAGTAATCACCAGGTTGAAGCGGGAGGCGCTGTCTTACTTGACATAGAATCAAATGAACTTCTTGCATTGGCTAGCCGACCTGTTTTTAATAGTGAGACGATCTATGAACATGAAAACAAGATGACCACCCATCAAATTCCTGGTTCAATCTTTAAAATTGTAACAGCCGCAGCCGCAATTGAGAAAAACAAAATCCAGAATGATAAACTTTACGACTGTAATTTAAATATATATGGAAAAGAAGATGAGAGAAAATTAGGCATGCTTAATTTTGAGCAAAGCTTCTCTCAAAGCTGTAATAAAACGTTTGGAGACCTCGCGAACGAAATGGCAGCAGAGGATAATAATTTTATTGAAGAATATGCTTCCAAACTAGGTCTCCTTGATTTAAACGGGTGGAGAGGACAAGTATATCATTTTGATAACTTTTCACATTTCTATCAGGAAGAACGAGGACAAATAAGAAACCCAAATAAAAAGATTCGGGATTATCAATCACGTCTCGCCATTTCACAAACTGCAATCGGACAGCTGGATGTGAAAATGACTCCGCTGGCAGCGGCCAATATGATGGCAACCATTGCGAGAGGCGGCACTTGGTCAGAAGTAAAAGCTGCTAAATCAGTGAATTTTGCCAATGGAACGGAATTGGTAGAATTTAAAGAACATAAAGGCAAAAAAGAATCGTTATCTCCATATACAATAATGAGGCTGCAATCCTTGCTGGTAAACACTGTAAAGGATGAAAATGGAACAGGACATACTTTGCAATCCCTTCCTTTTCAGGTAGCTGGCAAGACAGGTACAGCTCAAAAAGGGGAAGGAGCGAATGTTTATAATAAATGGTTTGCAGGATATTTTCCCGCGGACAACCCCAAATTCGCTTTAGTTGTAGTTGATATGAAATACGATACAGAAAACAGGACAACTTCAGTTTATGCCGATATTGCAAAAGCTGTTATGGAGATATCTGACAGTCAACAAGAGTAATAATGGAATAATAAGAAGGAAAAAGTGTTCCCGAACACTGTGCTCATGGTAAAATGAATTGAGCATTATTTACTGGGGAGGATAACATGAAACGAAATCAGCGTTATGAAACGAGATTGGAAAAGCGAAAACAAAATCGTTTTTTGAACATAGCAATCGGCTTGGTATTTTTGCTGATTGTTGTGGTTGCGTTTAATCTTTTCTCTGGTGATGAAAACGAGACGGCATCAACATCAGAAAATGAACAAACAGAGAGCAATAATGTAACGAAAGACGATTCTTCCATTGAAATGGAATCAGATAAGGAAGATCAAAATAATGATCGTTCTTCTGACGAATCCGAGAATCAGTCAGATGATACAGAAACAAAAACAGATGAAGAAACACAGTCTGAAAATCCTGAAGGCGGAGGTCCTGAAGGTCCTTGGGAACCAATCGGAACTTCTCAAGCAGAGCCTCATCAGAAATCGTACGACGACCAGTCTCAAGACTGGAAAGAGATGATTCAAGCACTTTCGTACGCGACAAACATTCCAGAAGATCAAATGACAATTTTCTGGCTCGGTAATGGTGGTGGTCCTGATTTATCTAAAGGTACCATACAATCCAAGACTGAAAAGATTAAGTACGATGTCGTTCTGCAGTGGATTCCTGAAAAAGGATGGCAGCCGATAAGTGTAACACAAGTACAATAATGAATAACTAGACAATCTGCTCATATGCTGATTGTCTTTTTTCTTTTAATTCTTTATTGTTAATGCTTCAATAAAGGTATAAACAACTAGGAGAAGTTATGAAAAGAATAAATTATATTATTGGAATCTTATTACTTACAGTCTTAATGACATCTTGTAGCGAAAACAGCCATCAAAAGACGGTTCTGTACATTTCTGCTGCCTCTAGTCTGAAAAAACCTGTGACCGAGTGGAAGGAAAGGTTTGAAAAAACACATAAGAACATCGATATTAAAACGAACTTTGGTGCATCAGGAGTTTTAATCAATCAAATAAAAAATGGAGCACCAGCTGATTTAATGTTTTCAGCACAGTCGCTTCAGAGGTTTATTTCTGCCGATGATAAAATGAATATTAAAAAAGAAGGAATTATTGCATCAAACGAGCTTGTGTTCGTTTCTGGAACAAAGGTCAGTACACCGGTTGACTCGATCGAAGATATACCTTCGGATGCCAAACTCGGAATCGGTAATCCTGATTTAGTGCCCGCAGGATATTATGCCAAACAAGCACTGCAAAATATTGATCATAAACAATTTAAAACCATATATAGTCAAAATGCAGTACACTTAAAGGGATTAGTTGAAACGGGAGCTGTTGAGTATGCCATCATGTATCGAACAGATGCACTTGAAAATAAAAGGATTAACATTATAAAAGGTATACCGATTGACTGGTATCCAGCCATTCAGTATCCTGTATACTTGATTACCGAAAAGAAAGAGGCTAAAAAATTTTTAAAATACGCAAGTTCAAAAGAAGGACAGAAAATTTTAAAGAAATATAATTTTAGAGAGAGTGTTAAAAATTGATTCATCCATTGGTACTATCTTTAGAAACTGCGTTAATTGCTACAATTTTTGTAGTGGCAACAGGGTTGCCGCTATCCTATTTGTTTGCGCGTTTGTCTTTTAGAGGAAAAACAATCATTGAAACAATCTTTAGCCTTCCATTAATTTTGCCTCCTTCCGTAGTTGGCTATATATTATTGCTGCTGTTAGGAAATGATGGTTTAGGCAGGTTAGGCTTACAATGGGTATTCACTTGGAAAGCTGCTGTTCTAGCGGCAGCAATCGTTGCTTTTCCTTTGTTTTTTCGTACAGCCAAAGCTTCTTTTGAAAATTTAGATGACAACATCATTGATGCTGCACGACTGGATGGATCGGGTTGGAATATTTTTCATAGAGTAAGCATTCCTCTAGCGAAACATGGAGTGATTGCCGCTGTTATGCTTTCTTTCTTAAGAGCGATTGGAGAGTTCGGTGCAACTCTTATGATAGCGGGGAATATTCCGGGTATCACCCAAACCGCTCCACTTGCTATATATGATTATGTCCTTTTAGGAGATGAACAAAAAGCTCTGATTTTATCGTTGTTCCTCACACTGTTTTCATTTGTTATGTTAGCGATTAGTTCAATTTTTGCAAAAAAATCAGTTTAACCATAACTCTGAATGTATTTCAGAGTTTTTTTGCATTTGTTTTCATCATTTAACAGGTTCATACATTTGAAAAACACATGAATTTATGGTAATTTGGAACCTGTAAACAATTAATTCATAGTATATTGATAGGAATAATATATTTTAATAATTTGGAGTGACAAAAATGGGACGAGAGTTTATTGAACTATTTGATGAATGGTCTTCTTCTTATGATGAAACTGTGGCTGGGGAGACACAAGAATATAAGGAAGTTTTTCATAACTATGATCATATTCTAGAAACTGTGGTAAATAAATCAGGTCATGCAGTTTTAGAATTTGGGGTAGGAACAGGTAATTTGAGTGAAAAGCTGCTTTCAAAAGGTAAAACCGTTATTGGAATCGAACCTTCAAAAGGAATGCGAGAAAAAGCTTTAAAAAGAAATCCAAAACTAGTGCTGCATGATGGGGACTTTTTATCTTTTCCCGAATTAGACGTAGAGATCGATACGATTGTCAGTACGTATGCTTTTCATCACCTGACAGATGAAGAAAAAGACGCTGCTGTTGGACACTATAGCCAGCTGCTCAAAAAAGATGGTAAAATTGTTTTTGCAGATACCGCATTCCTTCACGAATCAGATAAAAAAGAACGTCATGAAAAAGTCAAAAAACAAGGGTACCTGAATCTATTAAAAGATTTGCAGACTGAATATTATACAACTCTTGGTGTACTCGAAGACATTTTCAAAAAACACGAGTTTGATATCACATTTGAAAAGCTAAATGAGTATGTCTGGCTTATGGAAGCGGTAAAAAAATAGATAATGGAGATTTAACATGAAGAGAATTGGAATTATTGGTGCAATGGAAGAAGAGGTTGTTCTATTAAGAGAGCAACTGTCAGACCTTCAGGAAAAAAAGCTTGCAGGATGTGAATTCTATCAAGGATTTTTAAACGATCAGGAAGTTGTTCTGTTGAAATGCGGGATCGGTAAAGTAAACGCAGCGATTGGTACTACACTCATGATTCAGATGTATGAACCAGATGTAATTTTAAATACGGGATCTGCAGGCGGTTTTCATACTGATCTGAATGTAGGTGATGTTGTGATATCCACTGAAGTGCGACATCATGATGTAGATGCAACGATTTTCGGATACGAATTTGGGCAAGTACCTCAAATGCCTGCAAATTATAAGCCTGACCAAACACTTGTAGAAGCAGCAGTAAAAGCAGGCGCACGTGTTGAAAATATTCAAATTGCCAAAGGTTTAATCGCATCCGGCGATTCGTTTATGAGTGATCATGAGAGGGTAGAAGACATACGCAAGAAATTTCCGGCATTGTATGCTGCCGAGATGGAAGCTGCAGCAATTGCACAAACATGCTATCAGTTTAATGTACCTTTTGTTATTATCCGGTCATTATCAGACATTGCCGGGAAAGATGCCCGAGTATCTTATGACCAGTTTTTGGAGACAGCATCAAAGAATTCCGCAGAACTAGTTCAACAAATCGTAGAGGAGCTGAAATCATAATGACAAAAAAAATGAATGTTGAAAGCTTTAATCTTGATCATACAAAAGTTGTTGCACCATATATCCGTTTAGCAGGTACGACTTCTGGAGCTAACGGTGACGTCATTCATAAGTACGACATCCGCTTTTGCCAGCCGAACAAAGACCACATGCCAATGGAAGGTCTTCACTCAATCGAGCACTTGATGGCAGAGAATATCCGCAACCACCATTCTACTGTTGTAGATATCAGCCCGATGGGTTGCCAAACAGGCTTCTATTTATCTGTTATTAACCATGATAACTATGATGAAATTCTAGAAGTTTTAGAAAAAACACTTAACGATGTATTAGAAGCCACTGAAGTACCTGCTTGTAATGAGGTACAGTGCGGATGGGCAGCAAATCATAGCCTTGAAGGCGCTAAAGAAATTGCACGCAAGATGCTTTCTAAAAAAGATGAGTGGCACGTTGTTTTCGCTGAATAGAGGGCTGAAAGAATGAACTATTATAAAAATGTGCATGATATGATCGGCAATACTCCTCTCATGGAGATTACGCAGTTTTCTCTTCCAGAAGGAGTACGCCTTTTTGCAAAACTAGAGTTCATGAACCCAGGGGGCAGTGTAAAAGACAGATTAGGTATGGAACTTTTAGAATGTGCCCTCTCTTCTGGACAGCTTAAACCTGGCGGAACAGTTATAGAACCAACTGCGGGCAACACAGGAATTGGCCTGGCACTTGCTGCGATTAACAAAGGAATCAATGTTTGTTTTGTTATCCCTGAAAAGTTCAGTATTGAAAAACAGGAGCTAATGAAAGCTCTTGGTGCAAAAATTGTTCATACTCCAACTTCAGAAGGAATAAAAGGTGCCATAATGAAAACGAAGGAACTCTTAAATGAGGTGCCAAACTCTTTTTCACCTGCTCAATTCTCAAACCCAGATAATCCTAACACGTACTACAAGACGCTTGGTCCAGAAATTTGGAGAGATCTTGATGGAAAAGTGGATGTTTTTGTTGCTGGAGCAGGTACAGGCGGAACATTTATGGGAACGGCCCGTTATTTGAAAGAAAAAAATCCTGATGTTAAAACGGTTATAGTTGAACCAGAGGGGTCTATATTGAACGGAGGAGAATCTGGTCCTCATAAAACTGAAGGGATCGGAATGGAGTTTCTTCCCGAGTATATGGATTCATCCTATTTTAACAGCATACACACAGTAACAGATGAAGATGCTTTTAGACGCGTAGCAGAGCTTGCGAAAAAAGAAGGACTGCTGGTTGGCAGCTCTTCAGGTGCGGCTCTGCATGCATCTTTACTAGAAGCGCAGTCAGCAAAACAAGGTGACATCATCGTAACCATTTTCGCGGACAGCTCAGAGAGATATTTAAGCAAGAAAATTTATGAAGGAGGCATCTGATTTGAAAAGAAAAACACAATTAATCCACGGAGGCATTCCTTCTGATAAAAATACAGGAGCGGTTGTCTATCCGATCTATCAGGTAAGCACATATAAGCAAGATGATGTTGGGGTTCATAAAGGATTTGAGTATTCCAGGACGGGAAACCCTACACGCCATGCACTTGAAGAATTAATTAAAGATCTTGAAGGCGGAAAGCGCGGTTTTGCTTTTGGTTCAGGTATGGCAGCTATTACTGCAGTTATGATGCTGTTTGATTCGGGGGACCACGTCATCTTGACGGATGATGTATACGGTGGAACTTACCGTGTTATGTCAAAAGTATTAAATCGTCTTGGTATTGAGTCAACTTTCGTAGATACAACGGATATTAATCAGATAGAAGCTGCTTTAAAGCCAAATACAAAGGCTCTTTATGTTGAAACACCAACAAACCCATTATTAAAAGTTACAGACATTGAAGCAGCAGCTAAATGGGCTAGATCTAAAAATCTTCTCTTTATGGTAGATAATACGTTTAATACGCCTTACTGGCAAAATCCAATCGAACTTGGTGCTGACATCGTGCTGCATTCAGCTACAAAGTATATCGGCGGCCATAGTGACGTAGTAGCAGGTCTGGTTGTTGTTAACGATGATAAGCTGGGCGAAGACTTGCATTTTGTACAGAACTCTACTGGAGGCGTTTTAGGACCTCAGGATTCTTGGTTATTAATCCGAGGGATCAAAACATTAGGTTTAAGAATGGAAGCTCATGAAAGCAACACGAAGAAAATTGTTGAGTTTTTAAAAGGGCATCCTTCCGTTGAAAAAATATACTACCCGGGTCTTGAAGATCATCCTCAGCATGATATCGCAAAAAAACAATCTGGCGGCTTTGGCGGAATGGTTTCGTTTGATGTCGGCAGCGAAAAAAATGCAGATGCACTCCTGAAAAAAGTGAAGTACTTTACTTTAGCTGAAAGTTTAGGAGCGGTTGAAAGCTTAATCTCAGTTCCTGCAAGAATGACGCATGCATCAATTCCAGCAGATCGCAGAGCAGAACTTGGAATCACAGACGGATTAGTTCGTATCTCTGTAGGGATTGAAGATGCAGAGGACCTGATCGAGGACTTAAAGAATGCATTAAACAACTAGTTACAAAGAGCAAGCGCTGATGCGTTTGCTCTTTTTTTTTGAAGAAGGCGTCTTTTTCAGGCGGACATTTTTCTGTGGTAAAACTGTTTTTGTGCGGTTAATAAGAAAATTTGTTCGGTTGCTCCAATTTTTTGTACGGTCAGCTTGAATTATTGTTAAGTTAACCGCTATTTTGTTCAGTCAAATTTTATTTGTTTATTCCAGAGAGAAAATCTAGAATCAACATGCAAAAATTAAGAAAAAGATTGTGCTAGCACCAAAAGCTACTAACGAAGTGCGGAAGCTTGTTTCACAACATATGATTTCATCACTATTTAGCCATAGTTTTTTCACTAGATTGTCAAAAAGTGCTTGGCAGGTAGCTGACTTACCTATGTTATTCTGTTAATAGAGGTTAGGAGGTAGAAGCTGCATGACAAACAAAATTGAGAAAGAATTAAAAAAAAAGATGGCTGACTACCAGCGCTTTGGCTTTATTTTGTTGGCAGTAAGCACATTCTTCTATTTAGGATTAGTACTTCCAGTAGAAGATAAAAACTTTATCCAATCGATTACTCTAGGTATCGCTTCACTAACATGTTTAGGCTTTACCGCACTTATGTACAATGTGGTTAGAAAGTGCAAAGTGGAAATACAGGAAATTACAAAATAAAAAACTAATCATTAATTTCACGTACCGTTCCTTAAAAAGGGGCGGTATTTTTGTTTTTATGAACTGAAATTAGGGGTATGAATACTGAATAACCGTAAAAGGTCATACTAAGTTTTAACAATTTCAAGAAAAGAGAGAAGTGGTTTTTTGGGTATCATATGGGCACTTATCACAGCGGTTTGCTGGGGAAGTATTGTATTAGTCAGTGAAAAACTCGGAGGTGACTTTCATAGCCAAACCTTTGGAATGACACTTGGAGCATTGCTGTTTTCCCTTGTAGCATTTTTTATTGTTCAGCCTGACCTTAATATGGCTGTGTTTGCCATCGGTGTGGTTTCGGGAATTTTTTGGGTAATAGGACAGCGAAATCAATTTGCGAGTGTTGATTATTTAGGAGTATCAAAAATTGTTCCATTATCTACAGGAATGCAATTGTTTGGAACAACCCTCTTTGGAGTACTGGTATTTCATGAATGGAAAACAACAACGGAAATTATGATCGGACTTGCTGCGATCTGCGCGATTGTGGCTGGGGCATTGCTAACTTCCCGCCGCAGCAAGAAAGGAAACGATAAAGATAATCAAAATTTTAAAAAAGGAATTACAATCCTTTTAATTTCAACTGTTGGGTATGTTACATATGTCGTAATAATCAGATGGTTTGAAGTAAACGGGTGGCAGGCAATTCTCCCTCAGGCTATAGGAATGTTTTTGGGAGCACTAGTGATGTCACTTAAACACAAACCCTTTAATAAATATTCAATGAGAAACATTTTGACAGGTTTGATCTGGAGTACGGGTAACTTGACTCTGCTTCTGGCATTGCCTCTGATTGGAATTGCAACAAGTTTTTCATTATCACAAACAGGTATTATTATTTCAACTCTTGGCGGAATTTTTATACTAGGTGAAAAACGCAGTAAAAAAGAAATCATATGGGTTATTTCAGGATGTGTACTAATCATTCTTGGCGGTGTGATGTTAGGATTTACAAAATCGTAGAAAGAGGAGTGAATTGGATGTATCCAGATCTTGAAGGAAAAACGGTAATCATCACAGGAGCAGCTACGGGAATTGGGAAAGCTTGTGCCATACGTTTTGGACAAGAGCAAGCAAATGTAGTCATTAACTATCATTCTGATAAGCAAGTTAAGGAAACGGATGCAATTATTGAAGAAATTAAGCAGAATGGCGGAAATGCAATTGCCGTTCAAGGAGACGTAACAAAAGAAGAGGATATCAAGAACTTAATAAAAAAAGCGGTAGAAGAATTCGGTTCGCTTGATGTGATGATTAATAATGCAGGAATCGAAAACGAAGTTCCATCTCATGAACTTACTTTAGAAGATTGGAACAAAGTCATCTCAACCAATTTAACCGGTCAATTTTTAGGATGCCGAGAAGCGCTTGATTATTTTCTTGAAAATGATATTCAGGGTTCCATCGTAAATATGTCTAGTGTTCATGAAATTATCCCGTGGCCGCATTTCGTTCATTATGCTGCAAGTAAGGGCGGTATTAAATTGATGACGCAAACTCTTGCTTTAGAATATGCGCCAAAAAAGATTAGAATTAACAGCATAGCTCCAGGTGCAATAAATACACCGATCAACGCGGAAAAATTTTCAGATCCAAAGCTTAAAGAAGGGGTTTTGAAGCTAATTCCCATGGGATACATAGGAGAACCCGAAGAGATTGCAGCAACTGCTGTCTGGCTCGCATCAAAACAGGCGAGTTATGTAACAGGATTAACATTAATTGCTGATGGCGGAATGACGCTGTACCCGGGATTTCAAGCAGGAAAAGGCTAAAAAAACACGTCCTCCGATTCAGGAGGACGTGTTTTTGTTATAACAGAATACCTGTTAATGTTCCAATACATAATAGAATACCAAAAGCCATGTGAAGCATGGCAGTTAATCCTAGAGCCTTGTTAAGCTGCTTGGCTTCCCATGTGGATACTGCAATCTGCAGCCCTTTTAATGCGATAGGGAGCGTAATAGCAGCAATCAGACTCCAAGCAGGTAAAATATTTAAAAGCACCAAAGAAATTAAACTAACGTACGTTCCAAGCATTAGAATATAGTACTCGATACGGGAGGCCTTCCTGCCGATCAAGCCTGCAATAGTCGTTTTCCCAATCTGTTTATCCGTATCAAAGTCTCTTAAATTATTGGCATGAAGAATGGCCATTACAAGAAGAGCATTTGGTATGGCTGCCAAAAAGACTTCCAAATTCAAATTAAGTGTTTGGGTATAAAAAGATCCAACAACCGCTAAAATTCCCAAAGTACTTCCTGAAGCTACCTCACCTAATCCGTTATAAGCTAATGCATAACGTGTTGCTGTGTAAAAATAGCCTACCAATAATGATGGAATACCGATATAAAGAACAACTGGTCCGGTTAATGCTGTTAAAATCAATCCTAAAATGATACTTAGGCTAAAGAAAATTAGTCCTGTAATATATACTTGTCGAGGTGTCATTTCTTTTCGGTCGATAACACCAGACGGGCTTAAAGAGCCAGGAATATCAGCTCCTTTTACATGATCAAAATAATCATTTACAAGGTTTGTGCCGCATTGCAAAAATACAGCTCCAAAAAGCGTGAGTAAGAATGTAGTCCAGTTGATGCTTGTCCATTGCAAAGCTAAAATCGTTCCAAATATTACAGGAATGACTGAAGCCGTTAGTGAAAAAGGTCTTGTAGAAGCGAAAATGACCTTAGGATGTATCATTTGTGTTTCCCCCTTTACGATTATTATTATAATAAAAGTTTGTGAAAGTGTACACATAAATAACTTTAATAAATAATACCCAATTTTTAAAAAAGCAGGAAACTTTCTGAGCAAAATGAATATCCTTTTAAAGGCAAAAAAAAACTTTACAACAATTGGTAAATTGTGTATGATTTACTAAGGAAAGTAAAATTACAAAAAGGAGGTTGAACAAAATGAACTTAAAAGTACGCACAACTATTAAACTAAATAATAAATTACGTTCGACCGCCAACAGGAGCAGTATGTCTATTTAATCTATTTAAAAGACACCGCAGTTCGAATGCCTGCGGTTTTTATATGACCATTTTTGCACCGCAGGGATTTCCTGCGGTGTTTTTTATATAAAAATTTTAAGGAGGAGATTGCAATGATAATGGTAGGAATTACACTGCTTACATGGCTGTTAACGGAGAAAGACTCGACCTAAACTAAAAAATAAAAATCACAAATTAGGAGTGACTAACAATATGTTTACATTACATTTGTTTTTTGTAACGATTACCTTTTCAATTAAAAGAACCCATAGATCAGAAGAACAATACATGATTGATAAGAGAGTAAAATCTCTATATGACCGGGCTAAAGAAAAGGCAGCTTATAATATATCTTCATTGCTTTAAAAATAAATCAGCGCCCTCCACGAAATAAAGTGGAAAGGCGCTTTTTATTTTATACAAGAAGGAAGAAAGTAAGAAAGGTTATCTGTAATACGGTTTCCTACACGGTACCCGAAAGCACTTGGTCTGCCGTTTATGATAAATGTACCTGTCATACGGTGTCCTTCAATCGTTCCATTTTGTGATTCGAAGCTCATTTTTGGAAGAGGAGCGTACTTCTGATAAACACTTACATAATGTTCATATGTTGTATGTTTGTCTTGATCGAGCAGCTTGCCTTCTCCATTAAATATTCGGACCGTATCACCTTCACGGCCGAATACAGGTTTTTGCACAAACATTTCTTTATTTTTTAGGAATAGATCAGGTTCTAAATAAGTGGGTAAAAAATATTGGCCGATCCATTCGTGTTCCTCTTCGGTAAAAAAAGTTGCGTGTTCTTCATGCATACCCCAGATGACAGCAAGTACAGCTTTGCTCTGTAATAAAAATGCAGAAGGAGGATTAACAATCGCAAGCTTCTTTTGTATAACAAGATCAGTCAGCTGCAGACCAATCTTCTCATCTGTCGCTATGTCTTTATCCTGAATAAGCAATTCGATCGGAAATGTCTGGCGGTACAAGACATCAATCTTTTTTCCTTCTGTATCATAAAGCCCTTCATTCTTTTTGATAACAAGCTGATCTAAAGGAATGTATTGAGATGGGAAACCACATAGCTTCTTCAAATAAAGGACGGTTTGTTTATCTTCTATATTGTCATCATGAGATGTAAATACTATGTTTGGTGAATGCGAAGTTTTTAATCCTCGATAGGAAGTAAGAATCGCTGATCGAACTGCAAGTTTTAGTTCCTCTTCCGAACCTGCGTTGGGATCATTACCCCCGAAATGTTGCGAAATCAGCCCGTTTATTTTGAAGCACTCATAGATAAATGTAGGTGTATCACTGTTAAACTCCATCACTTTGTGACCATCCTGGGTTTCAATAGAATCAATCCGGCCGATCACTGTTTTTGGGAGAGCTGTAGGAAAGCGGAGGAACGAAAACAATGAATCCGGAAAACCTAAAAGTCTTAAAATATCATCTTTCAAACTTTGGGATTGAAGAAGTACAGCTGTTTTAAAAAAAATTTGACTTACCCTGGATCCAAACTCCTTAACCGAATCTGCTTCTTCTTTTTCAATAAAGTGGGGTGTATACAACGCATACTCTTGTCCATACATATCTGCCCAAAACTCTGGTATATTCTCATAGAATTTTTTTCTTTGTTCAATATAGCTCATATATTAAAAAACCTCCGGCGATACATACTTTCATGAAAACTGATATCATAAACATAACAAATAATAAAAGGGATGAGAATAATGGAATTAACTTATTACATAGAAAAATTAGATGGATATGAACCTTTCTTAACTTATAAAATACCTGAAAATATGCACAATGATGAAAAATATGCCAGGCAGTTATGTGAGTTTTTTGTTACGGGACAAAAAGAATATGAGCTTCAGTCAAATGAAATGAAAGGGAGCGAAGAGATTTTAATCGTTAAAGAAATAGGTCCTGCCAAACGTTTCTTAGATGAAGCAAGCTACAAAGGAAGAGGAATCTTTTTAGAGTTCAGGCAATATCAAAGTACAGGTAATATGCCCCTTTTACATGTACAGGCATTAAACAGCCATTGGGATGTTATGAGGTATCTTTTAAAAGACGTAGTAGAGATACCAAGGCAAGGTCAATTTTTAAGAGATTCAGCAGAACTGGATGAAGACCGAGCTGTTTATGTCATGTATGTAGGAGAAAAAATATAAGCATGCAGCAAAAGCTGCATGCTTTTTTTTAATATGTAAGACATTGTGCGATTACCCAGCCGACAGAGAGGCTTAGAAACAGGACGAGCAATCCGACCGCTTTGTTATCTGCATCGATCGCTTTTGAAATACTTGAACGGATAGCTAGATGTTCTGCAACGAAAAGCGCTGCAATCTGAGCAACGATCCCTACTGCTCCCCAAATAAGCAGATCGATAATGCTGAGTGAGTTAGCGATCGAAGAGCCGATTACAAAAGCAAGACCAAACAGTCTTCCGCCAAGCGATAAAGCGGCTGCTGTATTTCCTTTAGATATCAACTGAAGTTCCTTTGTTTTTGTTGATAATTCAAAGATAATAAATCCTGCAAACAAAAGACCGAGGCCTGCAGCAGCATATAACGCAAAATTAATAAATAAGTTCATCTTTACAACTCCTTAATTTTTATCCTCCAAAGCCTTTACTGCTTCCGAATCCAGTACTTCCGCCTTTAAAGCTTGAGCTGTTCTTGTAAGCCTTGTACTTGGAGTTCTTCAATAAACTGCTCGTTCCGCTGAAATATCTTCCCCCAAAGAAGTAATAGCCGAAATAACGAGAATTAGTATCGTCACATTCATAGACGCCGTCATCTTCATCCCATTCCCAATCCTGGCATTCTGTATCAGTAGGTTCTGGCGGAAGCTCCTGTGCTTGATCATTACAGCCGGAAAGCATAACTGCTACAGAAGCAGATGAAACACCTGCAATAAGTTTCTTTGTTTTATTCATGTTTTCACCCCATTCAAGCCTAATTATAGATGTATTACCAATTATTGAAAACCATTTATTTCTATTACGTCAATGAAATAAAAAGGTTCCATTTTAGATGTACAGACACACCCAAGCCCAGCTTCGCATAAAGATAAAGGAGTAAGAATTGTCTTGGAGGTGCTGTTATGTCATTAGTAGGTGTGTTGGCTTATTTTTTTAAAGAAGTCATGCTCTTTGTGTCATATGTTAAAAACAATGCTTTTCCCCAGCCACTGTCTGAGAATGAAGAGAAGCAGTACTTAAAAGATATGGCAAATGGTGATGAACATGCTAGAGGATTGCTGATCGAGCACAATTTGAGGCTTGTTGCTCATATCGTAAAAAAATTTGAAAATACAGGAGAGGATACGGAAGATCTAATCTCCATCGGTACCATCGGACTTATCAAAGCAATCGAAAGCTACTCAAGAGGAAAAGGAACAAAACTTGCTACGTATGCTGCAAGGTGTATAGAGAACGAAATTTTAATGCACCTCCGTGCATTAAAGAAAACGAAAAAAGACGTATCCCTGCACGACCCAATTGGAACGGACAAAGAAGGAAATGAGATTACACTCATTGATGTTTTGAAAGCTGAAACTGAGGATGTAGTTGATGCGATTCAATTAAAAATGCAAAAAAAGAAAATTTACGATTATATTCATGTGCTGGATGACCGGGAAAAAGAAGTGATCGTTGGACGTTTTGGCTTGGATCTGCAAAAAGAAAAAACACAAAGAGAAATCGCCAAGCAACTTGGTATATCAAGAAGCTATGTTTCGCGGATAGAAAAAAGAGCGCTGATGAAGCTGTTTCATGAATTCTATAGAAGCCGTCAGCAATCTGAACGGTAATAGATCAAAACAAGAGGCTGGTAACATTTACAGCCTTTTTATTTTTTGCTTCGGGCAAACTAAAGAAAAAAAGGAGTTTTTTAAATGGCGAGAAGAAAAAGACAGCCTGTCGTGCCTGAAGCACGTGAAGCATTGGATAAATTAAAAGCAAAAGTAATGAAAGAAGCAGGGTACAACGTTTCTGAAAAATCTCCAGATGATGTGAAGTATGAAGTTGCTAAAGATATGGGAGTTCAGCTTGGCAAGGGCTATAATGGTACAATTACTTCAAAAGACGCAGGGCGTGTAGGGGGACAAATTGGCGGCAGGATGGTTAAAGAACTAATTCAGCAGGCAAAAGCAAATCTAGGTAAACAAGCTCGTTAAGAATAAAAAGGATAACTGTGTTTAAATCATAAAAACAGGGAATAGAATAGGTAAAAAACAGGAGGCGTTGATATGCAGGAAGCTGTTTTATATGGATCATTCGTAGTGATGTTAGCCTATTTTATTTATGCAGCAATCGCAGAATAATAAAAAATCTCTCCAAATAGGGGAGTTTTTTTATGCAAAAAAATAAAATTCAATAAAAATAAACTTCATAGTCGATTTTTGTTTGAATATTTTTTATAATAAGAAAAGAGTGTAAATACGTACATATTAGGGGGAAGAATATGGTATTACAAGATTTAAGGCAAACATGGGAACTTGATTCTGTTTTTCCTGGCGGCAGCGAGTCAAAAGAGTTAATAGCAGAAATAAAATGGGCGGAAGAGGAAGTTAAAGTCCTCGCAAAAAAATCGGAAGAATTTAATTTTACTAACGAAAGCTTCTTAAAGTTAATCTCGGAAATGCAAAGTTTTTCCGAAAGACTGTCAACTACAGGTGCTTTTGTTGGCTGTTTGATCGCGCAAGATGTTAAGGATAAAAAAGCGATGGGACTGCGTGGTCGATTAGAATCTGTATATGCCGCGTTTTCTAATGTAGGATCAGCACTTGATAAGCAGTTAATGGAAATCTCCGAAGATACATGGAAAGACGTAGTGAGTATGCCAGAGTTTAAAGATATTGCATTCACACTTAACGAGAGAAGAACACAAGCCAAAGAAAAACTGGGTATTTCCGAAGAATCTTTAATCAATGATCTTGCTGTAGATGGTTACCATGCATGGTCCACACTTTACGATTTAGTCGTAGGCAAAATTAATATTAAAGTTGAAATCGACGGAAAAGAAGAAGAATTATCAGTAGGCCAGGCAGAAAACAAATTTTCTAATCCTGATCGTAAAGTAAGAAAGGATACATTCGAAAAGTTCGTTGAAGCATGGGATAACGAAGGAGAATTTTGCGCAGCATCTCTTAATCACATTGCTGGATTTAGAAATGAGATCTATAAACATAGAGGATGGAAAGAAACATTAAAAGAACCTCTGGCGATCAACCGTATGAAAGAAGAAACACTGACGGCCATGTGGGATGCTATTTCATCACAAAAAGATATTTTTGTGAAATATCTAGATCGTAAAGCAGAATTACTCGGTTTAGAAAAGCTAAGCTGGTACGACGTTGATGCACCGCTTTCTTCTGCAAACAGCAAAATGAGCTATGATGAATCAGCGCAGTTTATTGTTGAACATTTCCGTTCGCTTGCTCCTAAAATGGCTGATTTTTCAGAGAAAGCTTTTCTTAAAGGATGGGTTGAAGCAGAAGACCGTGCTGGAAAAAGACCAGGAGGATTCTGTACAGGTTTCCCGACTAAGAAAGAAACTCGTATTTTCATGACGTTCTCTGGGACACCAAGCAATGTTTCTACATTAGCACATGAGCTTGGTCACGCTTTCCATTCAGATGTATTAAAAGAATTACCTTATTATGCAACGAATTATGCGATGAACGTTGCTGAAACGGCATCTACTTTTGCTGAGATGATTGTAGCAGATGCTGCTGTTACAAATGCAAAAACAAAAGAAGAAAAAATTGCTCTTTTAGAAGATAAAGCTCAGCGTTCTGTAGCATTCTTCATGAATATCCATGCACGTTTCTTATTTGAAACAAGAATGTATGAAGAAAGAAAGGACGGTCAATTATCAGTTGAGCGTCTGTGTGAATTGATGGAAGAAGCTCAAAAAGAAGCATTTAACGGAGCTCTAGCTGAGTATCATCCTTATTTCTGGGCATCTAAACTTCACTTCTATATTACAGATGTACCGTTTTATAACTTCCCGTATACATTCGGATACTTGTTCTCAGCTGGTATCTACGCAAAAGCGAAAGAAGAAGGACCTTCATTCGAAGAGAAATATATCGCGCTCTTACAAGACACTGGAAAGATGGAAGTAGAAGAATTAGCACAAAAACATTTAGGAATTGATATTACGAAGCAAGATTTCTGGTTAAAAGGAATCGAATTAGCAGCTGCAGATGTAGAGGAATTCCTTGTATTGACTCAAAAATAATTTTTGGAAGTAGTTGATTTCCGTTCCAGGTTGCTCGCTTTCCGGGGGACGTGCGGTGAGCCTCCTCTGCGCTTTGCGCCGTTAGGAGTCTCACCTGTCCCGCTTCATGGAAGTATCCTTGCTCCTGCGTCTACAAGAAAATTGCTACCGAAGTGTGCTTCCTCGTTGCATGCCTAGCGAGAAGCTTCTCAGGTGGTAGGCACGCACCTTGCACTCCTATCAACTTGTCAATGAAGTGAAAGAAAAGAATAAGCAACAATTTTAGAAATAAGCCTAATAAAAAAACCGCTGATCAAATTCTGCGGTTTATTTTTTATCTTTTTTCAATTGATATGGTACTGATCATTAATATTGCTAAACCGATTGTCAGGAACATATAGAAGAATCCCGGTAAAAAGTTAATTGCCAGATAAGCGGCAGCCATTAAACATCCAGCAACTGTAATCGGCACTCCAACAAATGACCCCGTAAACTCTGTAATGTTAAATCGTGCTAGGCGAATTGCTCCGCATACAATAAATATGATCGTGAATATCATGCCGGGAACGCCAAACTGATGAAGTACAGCTTGATAAATCAAAAATGCCGGTGCGATACCAAAAGAAATTAAATCACAAAGTGAATCCAGCTGCTTACCAAACTCGGATTCAATATTCAGTTTTCTCGCAACCATTCCGTCAAAACGATCAAACAAACCAGCTAAAAAAATTAAAATTAATCCGATTTTTAAATCACCATTCATCATAAATAACAAAGCTAAGGCGCCAAGTGATAAGTTGATCAATGTTAAGAAATTTGCAGTTTGTCCCTTCACTTTCTTAACAGTTGAATCAATGCGCTCTCTTTCAATCATAAACATTCAATCACTCCTCAAATGGAACACAAAGCAGGATATAAATATATCCTGCTACGGTTAGTTGCTTAAAAGTATATAACCATTTTATTCATTATATGCCAATTAGAAACTGTTTGAAAGAGCTAATTATTTATGTTGTTATCGCAAAAGCTTGTTGTTTTTGAAAGTAGTTGATTTCCGTTTCAGGTTGCTCGCTTTCCGCGGGGCGGGCGGTGAGCCTCCTGACGCTTTACGCCTTTAGGAGTCTCACCTGTCCCACTCGTCCCGCAGGAGTCTCGCACCTTACACTCCAATCAACTTTTCAATGATGTGAAAGAAAAAACGCCATAAGCAACAATATTAGAAATAAGCGATTAGTTATGATTCCTTGATGTTGTGTTTTTCTGCCAGGTGATTATATACGGTCTTTTCTGATAATGGCACTCCTGTCCGGTAGGCAGCTCTAGAAATCATATGTCCTGCAACTGGTGCTGTCAGAAGGACAAACAGAATCCCTAAGATTAGTTTTCCGCTGAATACATTCATATCAGAATAGACGTAAATAGCAGAGCCGATAAGGACGCCAGACACACCTAATGTTGAACTTTTAGTTGCAGCATGAAGTCTTGAATAAACATCTGGAAAACGAAGTACCCCTAACGTTCCTGATAATATAAAAAAGGTGCCAATGATAAGGAAAAAACTAATCACGATCTTGATCAATGATAACACCCTTTTCCAAGAATTTTGCAACAGCTACAGTTGCAATAAAAGTCAATATTCCGATAAGCAGTATAATATCGTTTAACTGAACCGTATCTAATAGGATCGCCATTAACCCGGTAATCGCAATCAAATTAATACCAATCGTATCAAGTGCCACAACACGGTCAGGGTTCGAAGGGCCGACAACTGCTCTATATAAAAGAAGTAGAATAGAGATAGTTATCACGAATAAACAAATATAGACAACCATAGAGAACCAATCTGTCATCGTGTTACCTCCCTTATTGCTTTTTCAAAAGTATCTTTAATCCCAACGATCGTTTGATTTACGTCAGGCAGGTCTATAGCGTGAATATAAATATAACGCTGGTCCCTTGAAACATCTACAGAAAGTGTTCCTGGAGTTAGGGTAATTAAGTTAGCGAGCAAAGTGATTTCCCAGTTCTTTTTAACATCAATCGGCAATGCGATAATGCCTGGCTGGAAATCGAGTCTGGGTTTGTATACCCACTTTAATACTTCAATGTTGGCTAAGATTAACTCTTTTAAAAAAAGAAAGATTAAATATCCGATCGCTTTAACATGTTTAAAGTAATAGGAATCAGGTATGAAACGATTAAGCAGAAACAGCAGCGCCGCCCCAATCACAAATCCTACCAAAAAACTTGCGAATGAGTAGCTCTCAGATAAAAACATCCAAATGACGCCGATCAGCAAATTTAAGATAAGTTGAAATGTCATCGAACTACTCCTTTAAAACAAAATCAATATAGATTTGAGGATCGATAAGGCTATCAGCTGCAGATTGGATATACGGATAGAACCATTCAGCTCCAACACCGAGCAGAATTGAGATAGCGATTAATAAACCAGAAGCGGCAAGCCCGGAACGCCTAACTTTTTCCTTAGGCTTTTCCTTAATCTCACCCCAGAATGCTCCAATAAAAATTCTGATTACTGAAAACAAGATTAACAGACTAGACAAAAGACCGATCCCCGCCGCAAAATAATGTTCTTCGTCAAAAGCACCTCTTAAGAGAAGGTACTTGCCAATAAAGCCGCTAAAAGGAGGAATTCCTGCAAGTACGAGGGCAGCGATGAAAAACATCCAGCCTAAAAGAGGTGATGTTTTAATATATCCGCCCATCTTATTTAAATTAGAAGTGCCTGCATGCCATACAAGCAAACCTGCAAGAAAAAACAATGCAGCTTTTATTGCCATATCATGAACAAGATAATAAATCGTACCGGCAAGGGATTCAGCCGAAAATGTTCCGATCCCAAGAAGCATGAAACCAATTGCCGGCATAATATTGTAGGCGATTATAAGCTTAACATTTGAAGTAGATAAAGCGCCTATTACGCCGATCAGCATCGTAATCGAAGCAACCCAAATGAAGAAGGTATGCGTCAGCTCGAGTTTGTGAGAGAAAATAAGTGTATAAACTCTAAGCATTGAATATACGCCAACCTTTGTCAGGAGCGCTCCGAATAAAGCCGAAACAACAGGAGATGGAACGATATATGACTTCGGCAGCCAAAAGTACAAAGGAAACAAAGCCCCTTTGGTTGCAAATACAACAAATAACAATATGCCTATTCCGGTTAAGATACCTTGCTGCTCAACCTCTGCTACACGTTCACCGAGCTGCGCCATGTTAACAGTACCCGTTACTGAGTAAAGGAAAGCGACAGTAGTAACAAATAGAATGGAAGAAAATAAGTTTAACAATATATATTTTACAGATTCGCGAAATTGATGCTTTGATCCCCCGATAATGATTAACCCATATGAAGCCATCAAAAGAACTTCAAAAAATACAAACAGGTTGAATAGGTCACCTGTCAAGAAAGCACCGCTCACCCCAGCGATCAATAGTAAGAAAAGGGGATAAAAATAATGCTGCACCATCTTGCTGGTAACAGAAGAGGATGCAAAGATTACTGCAGCTAATGCAATAACATTTACAGAAAGTATCATAATAACTGAAAGCTTATCTGCTACAAGGATGATTCCATAAGGTGCTTTCCATCCTCCTGTTTCAAGAATCAGCGGATTATTTTTAAAAACATAATAGCTTAAGTAAATAGATACCCCTAAATTTAGAAATACGGTCAAATATGAAATTTTCATTGTCAGCTGGTGCTTTTTATTAAAGAAAACGAGAAGAGCACCAACGAACAATGGAATAAAGATTGGCAAAAATACTAAATTACTCATCATCCGTTCCCCTTAGCTGATCCATCATGTCGGTCTTATTGCTCTGGTATGTTCGGTATGCAAGCACCAGCAAGAAGCTGGTCACACCGAAACTGATTACGATTGAAGTCAATATTAGCGCTTGAGGAAGAGGATCCGTATACTCGGTGATTCCTTTTTCCAAAATAGGCGGAGCACCTCGGTTTAATTTCCCCATAGTCAATATAAAGAGATGTGCACCGTGAGAAAGCAGCGCTGTTCCCAGAACAATTTTTAAAAGCTGTTTTTGAAGCAAAAGGTATACGCCGGCCGCAAATAAAGTTCCGGCAAGTATAGACATTACAATTTCCATTATTGATTCATGTCTCCTTTATCCCGGTATTTTATCATGGCAAAAATGCCAAGCGCAGCTAGTCCAAGAACCGCAATTTCAAACAAAGTATCCAAGCCGCGGAAGTCAACTAGTATTACATTTACGATGTTATCTCCGCCGCCAAGCTTATATGAATTATCAACAAAATACTTTGCGATGCTATCGAACGACTTTGAGCTATGCGAAGCAATCGCTACTATTGTAAGTAATGCACCTGTTGAAACGGCAATCATTAAATCGATAAGTTTTTCAGATTTACTTTTATCTGATTTTTTAAGTTTTGGTAAATGAGCAAAACATAATAAGAATAAGGCTACAGTGATCGTCTCAACGATAAGCTGTGTTAATGCGAGATCAGGTGCTCTGAAGAATACGAATAACAGGGAAAGACCGTAACCTACTACTCCTATTACGATAATTGCAGCAATGCGCTGATTCATCCAAATGGTTGCAATTGCGGCTGCGGCCATCACAAAACCAACGAGTACTTCTGGCCATGTAACGGGTGCCAGATCATCAAACGAAATTGTAAATCCGTCTGTGAAGTACATGAAAATTGAAGTCGATACAACCAAAAATACTAAAATGATAGAAAGATACAGACGTAATGACCCAGTCATATAAAACCCAGTTATAGATTTAGAAGTTCTTAATAATCCGTTAACCATTGTCTGATACCAATGGTCAGATGAAAATTTCCCTGGAATCTTATTATAGACAGGCTGCCATCTCTTTAACGTATATGCCAGCAAAGCACCAACACCTATCACTATTAACGACATATAGAACGGTGTGTTCAAACCGTGCCAGAAAGCCAGGTGTGTATGTGGCAGATCTCCTGTTACTGCAGCAACTGCCGGAGCAAGTAATGGCTCATTAATAAGATTTGGAAGCAAACCAACAGCTATAACAAAAATAATTAGAATGATTGGTGATAAAAGCATACCAATCGGTGCCTCATGGGGTTTTTTCTCTAATTGATCTATTTTTTGTTTACCGAGGAATGTTCCAAATACTAAATACATCGAATATACAAACGTAAAGATGCTTCCTAAAACAGCAAAGATGGGTATCCATTCAGCAAACGTCCCAGCAAGTCCAGCGGATTGTTCCAATTTCAATGAAGAATCAAAGAACATTTCTTTACTTAAGAACCCATTAAAGATCGGCAGGGGTACACCGGCCATTGAAAAGGCTCCAATAAAAGCAAGCGTAGCTGAAATTGGCATAAAGGTATATAATCCGCCTAGTCTTCTTATATCTCTCGTTCCTGTTTCATGATCTACAATACCTGCAATCATAAAAAGACTGCCTTTGAATGTAGCATGATTAAAAATATGAAAGATAGCGGCAAGAATAGCCACACCAGTTCCAAAACCAAGCATGGCCATAATCATTCCCAGCTGACTGATTGTGGAGTACGCCAATATTCCTTTTAAGTCTGTTTGTCTGGATGCCAGAAACGATCCTAGACAAAGCGTAATCAGACCAATACCTGAAACGATAATAAAAAACTCATCCGTTCCGCTGAAGATTAACGAAAAACGTGCTACTAAATATAATCCAGCTTTAACCATTGTCGCAGAATGCAAATAAGCACTGACAGGTGTAGGAGCTTCCATCGCATCAGGGAGCCAGCTATGGAATGGGAATTGTGCGGATTTAGTAAATGCCCCAAGCAATAACAAAATTAAAATGGGTATGAACAGGTCACTTTCTAAAATATCTGACCGGTTAGCGATCATCATCCGAATGCTGTTTGTCTCTGCTGTAATTGATAGCAGGATAAGAGCACCAAGCATCGATAATCCGCCAAACACAGTTACAAGCATTGATTTTAATGCACCGTATGTTGAACGTTCACGGTAGAACCAAAATCCGATTAATAAAAATGATGATATACTCGTAAATTCCCAAAATGTATATAGAACAAATACATTATCTGACAATACAACGCCAAGCATTGAACCCATGAATAAAAGCAAGTAAACATAAAAATGTACAAGCTGCTCTTTTCGCGATAAATAAAAAATGGAATAGAGTACAACGAGTGAACCAATTCCAGTAATTAATAGCGAGAACAACATGCTTAGTCCGTCCAAATAAAAACTTAACTGGATATCCAAAGATGGAATCCAATCCGCAGTACTTTGTACGATTTTTCCTTTCGCTAAAACAGGTAATTTAGAACAAAAAATAATAAATAGAACAACTGGAACAGGCAACACGAGCCATCCAGTATGTATCCGGTTCACTTTTTTTGCAGACAAGCCTATCAGAAGAGCTGCCAAAAAAGGAAGCAGTATGTAGTAATGCAGCATAAAAACCGGTAAACCTCCTTAAAACCTAAAAATAATCGTCATTTGTCCATTACATTGTAAGCAAAACCTTTCCGGTTTAGCAAATCATTTACTGTAAAAAACACTCTCAAAATACGGTTTTATTTGAACTCTTGAATATCCTTCCCAAAAAATACCTAACCTATTTGAGAGGTGATTGTAAATGAGACTACTAATTACTTACGGATTACTTATTATTATGTTTCAATTAACAGGCTGTTTTAATGATTCTGTCTACAAAAAAGACAAAGACAGTCCTGTTTTTCAGCCGAGAGAGTATTACAGAAAACATATCAGTTTCTCTGAAACAGGTGTTTTTACTGCTTCCTCCCTAGCTGAAGAAATGAAAAAAGAGATAACAAAAGAGGATTTAGTAAAACATGCAATAGTGGTAAAGCAAGACAAAAAGTATGTAGTAGCAATAAAAATAAAAGCTTATCATCAGAAGAAGGCAGAGGTATTAAGCAAACAGTACAAAGAGTACTGGGAAGAAAAATGGAAGATTCCTGTTGAGGTAACATTTACTCCTAATGATTATCGTAAAGCTGAAAAACTGCTAAGAACAGAAAAAAGAGCGTAATTAATTACGCTCTTCAATAATCCTACATTAGAATCTGCTGCAATCTAACATGCAATGATCTTCTATCGATTTCTTTTTTTATAAGTAGAATAAAATCTTTGCTAAGTTTCAGTTCTCTAGCTTTCAGGTAAGATTCAATTAACAGGTCGTCCGAGAGTTTTTCCATAATAGAGCCGTTTTTTAAGCGGCTTGGCCACCTCCTGTTTTTCATTGTAAATCTTTGATTTGAGTATTCTAAAATGCTATGGAATTCATAAAATGATAAGTTAATTTTTTATGTATTTGAAGCTTACCATGTATTGTAAAATAGAACAATCGTTCGTTTATCCACAGTGTTTGGTGGATAAGTTGTGGGTAAAGTGTTAACATCTTTAGAAAAGGTAAATAAATACTAGGTGAATAATGTGAATAAGATTATCCACATTGTTGAGCAGGGGAACAATTTGTCGAAAACTTTTTTTAGCAAAGGTGAAAAAGAAGTTCTTTTGTCTAATTAAGTTGAAAAACCGTTTGTTCTTCCTCACATTACTGGTAAAATAGAAACGTTCATTAGGAAATGTGAAGAGGTGCTAGAATGTTAAAACATTTTTTGCCGGATCAGCATGTTCAAAATATATTGGATATTACACCGGAAATGTTAGTAGAACGTGGAGTGAAAGGGATTATCACTGATTTAGATAATACGCTTGTGGAATGGGACCGGCCCGAAGCAACTCCTGAATTAATTAAATGGTTTACTTCTATTAAAGAAAAAGGCATTTTAATAACAATTGTTTCAAATAATACTCAACACAGAGTAAAAAGCTTTTCTGATCCTGTAGGGATTCCATTTATCTATAGTGCTAGAAAACCGATGACTAAGGCTTTTAAAAGAGCGCTCAAAGATATGAAATTAAAAAATCAAGAGGTTGTTGTAATAGGCGATCAGCTGCTGACAGATGTTCTTGGAGGGAACCGAATAGGATTACATACGATTCTTGTTGTTCCTGTAGCAAGCAGTGATGGATTCTTTACAAGGTTTAACCGTAAAATTGAACGTATTATTTTGTCTTGGATGAAAAGAAAAGGCATGATTCATTGGGAGGAATAAGTTTGGAACAAATTAAATGTGTGGGCTGTGGTATTTCCATACAAACTGAGGACAAAGAAGCGCTTGGATACGCACCGCTTTCGGCATTAACGAAAGAGCTGCCTATTTGCCAGCGCTGTTTTCGTTTAAAACACTATAATGAAATACACGATGTGAATTTGTCTGATGACGATTATCGCAAAATTGTCTCCAGTATTGGAGAGGAAGATGCACTGGTTGTAAAGATTGTAGATATATTTGATTTTAATGGGAGCTGGCTGCCTGGTCTTCACCGCTATGCTGGCAAAAATCCAATTTTACTTGTAGGTAATAAGCTGGATCTCCTGCCGAAATCTGTGAATCCTAACAAAGTTATTCACTGGATGAAAAAAGAAGCGAAGGAGCTCGGTCTGAAGCCGATCGATGTTTTGCTTATTTCTGCAGAAAAAGGATATGGCATTGAAGAATTAGCTGATAGCATTGACCATTACAGGCAAGGCAAAGATGTTTATGTTGTAGGATGTACAAACACAGGTAAATCTACATTCATAAACAGATTGATAAAGCAGTTTGGAGAGGAAACTTCTGATTTTATTACGACGTCTCATTTCCCAGGCACCACTCTGGACTTAATTGATATTCCCCTTGATGCAAGAAGTCATATGTATGATACACCTGGAATCATTAATCATCACCAAATGGCTCATTATGTATCCAAAAAGGAATTAAGCATTATAATGCCCAAAAAAGAAATCAAACCAATGGTGTTCCAGTTAAATGAAATGCAGACTTTATTTTTCGGCGGACTTGCAAGAATGGATTATTTGAAGGGCGGTAAACAATCCTTTGTTTGTCATTTTTCTAATCATTTAAACATCCATCGAACGAAGACTGAAAAAGCAGATGAACTATATGAAAAGCATCTTGGTGAAATGCTAACTCCACCAGAAGATACAGCTAATTTTCCAAAACTGAAACGCTATGAATGGATGATAAAGGAAAGCAAAACCGATGTTGTTATTTCAGGATTAGGATGGGTTACATTCCCTGAAGCAGGAGCTAAAGTTGCTTTTTACGCTCCAGAAGGTGTATCAGTAACGGTTCGAAAATCCTTAATTTAAGGAGGATTTTTTAGATGGTAAAAGCACTGGTTATCGGAGATCCAATAGAACATTCGTTATCGCCTGTGATGCATAACGAAGCCTTTAAACAAGCAGGAATACAAGGGTCGTATGAAAAAAAGAAGGTGACTTCAGGCGACTTGCCCTCTTTTTTACAATATTTAAAAGAGAGTGATTACGCAGGGTGCAATGTTACCATTCCGCATAAAGTTGCAATTATTCCTTTTTTAGATGAAATCGATCCAGAAGCAGAAAAAATAGGAGCGGTTAACACCGTTGTAAATAATAACGGAAAACTGATAGGATACAATACCGATGGAAAAGGCTTTTTATTGGGGCTGAAAGAAAAAATCAGCAAGCCCCTAAGGGAGATGAATATTCTTTTAATTGGAGCAGGAGGAGCTGCAAGGTCGATTGCTTATGCTCTGCTACAAGAAAATCCTGAAAAGCTGTTTATTGCAAACCGTTCAGCAGAAAGGTTAGATCTTTTAGTAAAAGATTTAAATAAGATATGCGTAGAACCCTTATCCTTAAAGAAAGCAGAGAGTGAGCTTTCCAGCTTTGATGTTTTGATTAATACTACGAATGCAGGCATGTATCCAAATATTGATACTGAGCCTATACTATTAACTCAATTAAAAAATGATGCCGTTGTATGTGATATTGTCTATAACCCCCTTAAGACAAAGTGGCTGCAAACAGCAGAAAATAAAGGTGCCATAATAGATAACGGTGTTTCAATGCTTGTTATGCAAGGTGCAATGGCGTTTGAAAAATGGACAGGCACTTTTCCGGATACAAATAAAATGAAAGAAGCAGTCAATGACCAGCTCAGGAGGTAATTATGTTAACAGGAAAACAAAAAAGATTTTTGCGTTCAAAAGCACATCATATTCAGCCTATCTTTCAGGTGGGAAAAGGCGGAGTGAACTTAAACTTGGTTAAGCAAGTAGAAGAAGCGCTCGAAGCACGAGAATTAATTAAAGTGAGTGTTCTTCAAAACTGTGAAGAAGATAAAGAAACAGTTGCAGAAGAACTTTCAACTGGATCAAAAGCTGAGCTAGTGCAGGTTATAGGCAGTACAATCGTCCTTTATAAAGAATCAATCAATCAAAAACGTATTGAACTCCCATAAGGAGTGAGCGACTTGGACAAACATATCGGTCTCTTTGGAGGAACGTTTAATCCTCCGCATATTGGGCATTTAATTATTGCCCAGGAAGCTTTAAAACAGCTGAATTTAAATGAAGTGTGGTGGATGCCAGCGTCCAATCCTCCTCATAAGAAGAAAGTCGAAGATGTTTCAGACAGACATCGTATAGAAATGGTTAAGAAAACGATTGGAAACAATAATCAATTCTCCCTTTCTTTACTTGAGTTTGAGAGAAGCGGTCCTTCATATACTATTGATACAATCCGCTTGTTGAAAAAGAAATTTCCAAATAAGGATTTTACTTTTATAATGGGCGGAGATATGGTTCACTCTCTAGGCAGCTGGCATCAAATCGACCAGCTGAAAGACCTTGTCCACTTTGCAGGTGTCGGCCGTGAAGGTTTTCCGGTTGATGAACATTGGGAAAGGTTTAACGTAAAACTTATAGAAATACCTAATATCGGGATTTCATCTACTTTTATCCGCTTAAGAGCAAAAGAAAACAGCAATTTTCGTTATTTTGTTGCAGATGACGTCTGGAAGTACTTGAAGGAGCACCAGCTTTATGGATAGAAATAACGCGCTGGAAACAGTTAAAAAACACTTAACAGAACACCGGTATGTGCACACGTTAGGTGTGTTAGAAACGAGTTTGAAACTAGCTCGGCTTTATAGCGCAGATCTGAAAAAAACAGAAATCGCAGCTATTTTTCATGACTACGCAAAATTCCGTCCTAAAGATGAGATGAGAGAGATCGTAAAAAATGAAAACCTTCCGAAGGACCTTTTGCTTTTTGGAAGTGAAGTACTGCATGCTCCAGTAGGTGCTTTTTTAGTAGAAAAAGAAATTGGAATACAAGATGAAGAAGTTTTGAGTGCCATTTATTATCATACAACGGGTAATGGTAATATGAACACGTTAGAAAAAGTCATTTTTTTGGCTGATTATATTGAGCCGAACCGTCAGTTTCCCGGAGTAGAAGAAGTAAGAGAAGAAGCTGAAAAAGATTTAAATAAAGCATGTTTAATGGCTGTGAAAAACACAATAAATTTTTTGATGAAACAAAACCAAAAGATCTATCCGTTAACCCTTGAAACTTATAATGGTTTAATGGACGAGACTCAAAATAAAAAATAGGAGGAGTGCACTGGATGAATGTTAAAGAGCTTATGGAATTAGTTGTTAAAACAGCAGATGATAAAAGGGCAGAAAATATTGCTGTTTTAGACATGGAAGGAATTTCTTTAGTTGCAGATTATTTCGTCATCTGCCATGGTAATTCGGAAAAACAAGTACAGGCAATATCAAAGGAATTAAAAGATATAGCTTTAGAAAACGACATTCAATTGCGCAGGATGGAAGGGTATGACCATGCTCGCTGGGTATTGATTGATCTAGGAAATGTAGTCGTACATGTCTTTCACCGTGATGACCGCAGCTATTATAATCTAGAGAAATTATGGGGAGATGCAAATTCTGTAGATGTTGACGCTATTCTTGCACCCCAAGAAAATATGTAATGAGTTATCAGCAGTTCGCTTATCTTTATGATGAATTAATGGCAGATGCACCATATTCAAAATGGCTGTCATTTATTAAAAATGCTGTATCTGCTTATCACCCTAATACTATCCGGTTATTAGACGTAGGCTGCGGAACCGGTTCGATGTCAATCTTGCTGGCCAAAGAAGGCTTTGAAGTTACTGGTGTTGATCTCTCTTCAGATATGCTTATGGTTGCAAAAGAAAAAGCTGATAATGAAAATGTTGCACTTTCACTTTTTCAGCAGGACATGAGGGAACTAGAAGGATTGGGAGCATATGATTGTGTAACAATTTTATGCGATTCCCTGAATTATATTTTAAAGGAAGAAGACGTAAAACAAACCTTTCTTTCAGCTTGGAATCATTTAGAACCAAATGGTCTATTTATTTTTGATGTTCATTCCATACATAAGGTCAATGAAATATTTATTGGCAGTACATTCGGCAGTAATAACGAAGAGCTTTCTTACATCTGGCAATGCTTTCAAGGTGAATATGAAAACAGTGTAGAGCACGATTTATCTTTTTTCATTTTAAACAAAGAGAATTATGAACGATACGACGAATTACATATTCAAAGAACGTTTTCACCAGAAGACTATTCTAAATGGCTAAATGAATGTCAATTTGAAGTATTAAGCATAACAGCAGATTTTGAAGATCAGAATCCAAAAGAACAAAGTGAAAGAATATTATTTATTGCTAAGAAATCTTAAAGACAGCTATATGCTGTCTTTTTCCATATGAGATAATATTCAATGTACGGTACAATAAGTAACAACTAAAAGCAGTACGTTTTCTAGGAACGAGGTATTGACGCTATGTTGAATAATGACCCTTTATTAAAACACAATATTTTAGAAACGATTATTGACAGTGCTTACGAATGGATTGTTGTAGTTGATCACGAAGGTATCATTCAATACATGAACAAGACCTATTGTGAGTTTTTAGGAGAAAATCCGAGAGAAGTTATTGGCAAGCATGTAACAAGTGTGATCGAGAATACAAGGATGCATAAAGCGGTGCTTCAAGGGAAAGTTGAGATTGCTGATTTGCAGTTCATCAGAGGTAATTACATGATCGCAAACCGAATTCCTATTCTTCATGAAGGAAAAGTTATCGGTGCAGTAGGTACAGTAATCTTCAGAGATACAGAACAATGGAAGAAAATGAATTCCCATATTAAAGCACTTTTACATGAACTAGATTTTTACAAAAAAGAATGGCATGAAATAAATGGAGCAACTTATACCCTCAATGATTTTATTGGGATATCCAGTGAGGTTGAAAGTATTAAAGAGCGTGTAAAAACCATAGCGAGCGGCGATTTGTCAGTCTTAATCCGCGGTGAAAGCGGCACAGGAAAAGAATTGTTGGCCCATAGCATACATCAGCTGAGTGAAAGAAGCGCTAAGCCATTTATCAAAATAAATTGCGGAGCGGTACCAGAACATCTATTTGAATCTGAGCTTTTTGGCTATTCTGAAGGTGCATTTACCGGGGCGAAAAGAGGCGGGAAACCAGGAAAGTTTCAAATGGCTGATGGAGGTACATTATTTTTAGATGAAATTGGAGATCTTCCTCAAAATATGCAAATTAAACTTCTCCGTGTACTGCAAGAAAAAGAAGTAGAGCCTGTCGGTTCATTAAATTCCCAAAAAGTGAATGTCAGGGTAATCGCCGCAACTAACCGGCCTTTAGAGCAGCTTATTGATAATAACAAATTTCGAGAAGACTTGTTTTACCGAATAAATGTTTTACAGATCCAAATTCCGCCGCTTCGAGAGAGAAAAGAAGATATATGGCCTTTAGCCGAAAGCTTCATTCAGTCTAATTGCAGGGAGACGGGGAAAAGGATTGTGAAAATTGATGATGATGTTATAGAAGCTTTTCTTCAAT
Organism: Fictibacillus arsenicus; assembly: GCF_001999465.1. Classification (GTDB taxonomy): domain Bacteria; phylum Bacillota; class Bacilli; order Bacillales; family Fictibacillaceae; genus Fictibacillus; species Fictibacillus arsenicus. Next base: position 50,765 of record NZ_MQMF01000001.1, on the reverse strand, counting down.
ACACTTGGCCAGGAAATACAAGAGAACTGAAAAATTTTGTTGAGGCCGCTATTCAGCTGACACAAAGCGACCAAATTTCTCTTGATGCTTTTCCGGACTTTCTTCGAGATAAATTTGGAGTTCAGGGAACTAAAAAATCATTAAAAGATTATGTTCATGAGACAGAGAAAAAAGTAATTTCATCTTATTTAAAAAAGATGGACGGAGACATAAAAGCTGTAGCTAATGCTCTAGGTATCGGAAAAACAAATTTGTACGATAAAATAAAAAAGTATAATATATAAAATATTTTTATTCCGAAAAACCGGAAAACAATTCCGCTTTTTCGGAATTGTTCATTTTATTAACTTTTGACTGCTAATATAGAGAAAAATAAAAAATCATTGATAGAAATAATCGCTTATCTATATTATTTTTCCGATTTTTCGGAATATATAGTACAAGAATTCATGTTGTTTGGCGGTTTAATAATTGGCACAAAACTTGCAATAGTATAACGGGGAGTAGAAAGGAGATTTCATTTTTAAAAATGTAAGCGCTTTTAAGGGTTCGCGACTTTTATTTAGAAATGGGGGAAAGAAAATTGGACATTATTATTATTTTATTATCATTATTTTTCCTAATGTTTGTAGCTTATCGTGGTTTTAGTGTCATTTTATTTGCACCGATTGCTGCTTTGTTTGCTGTTTTACTGACAGAACCGGGCCATGTACTTCCGTTTTTCTCAGGTGTATTTATGGAGAAAATGGTTGGCTTTATTAAGTTATACTTTCCGGTCTTCTTGCTGGGAGCAATATTTGGTAAAGTCGTTGAGATGTCTGGATTTGCAAAATCAATCACTCAGTTTGTAATTAAACTAATTGGACCGTCTCGTGCAATGCTTGCAATTGTACTTGTAGGAGCTATTCTTACTTATGGCGGTGTATCCCTTTTCGTTGTGGCATTCGCACTATATCCATTTGCTGCAGAATTATTTAAGCTTGCAGATATTCCTAAGAGGCTGATTCCCGGAACAATTGCTCTTGGTGCCTTTACATTTACGATGGATGCTTTTCCAGGAAGTCCTCAGATTCAAAATATTATTCCGACATCATTTTTCGGAACAACCACGTGGGCTGCACCTTGGTTAGGTTTTATTGGCGGTTTGTTCGTATTTATTCTCGGGATGGTTTACTTAGAATGGAGACGAAGACAGGCGGCAGCTAAGGGCGAAGGCTATGGTACAGGTCATAGCAACGAACCTGAAAAACTGGAATCAGAGGAGCTTCCAAATGCTTTTATCGCGATTTTGCCTCTTATTCTAGTAGGTGTTTTTAATAAATGGTTTACGGTTCTTATTCCAAAATATTATGGCAAAACATTTGATTTCTCAGCAATTGGTATGAAAAATGTACCTGAGATCCAAATTCCAGCACTTGCGGCTGTATGGGCTGTTGAAGGAGCTTTAGTTATTGGGATTATAACTGTATTACTATTCTCTTTTAAAAGAATCAAAAACAACTTTAATAAAGGAATCAATTTATCCATCGGCGGTGCACTGCTTGCAACTTTAAACACTGCATCAGAATATGGATTTGGCGGTGTAATCGCAGCACTCCCAGGTTTTGCAGCAGTAAATACTGCAATGTCAAATACGATTAAAGATCCATTAGTAAACGAAGCTGTTACAACCACTACGTTAGCAGGTATAACAGGTTCAGCTTCAGGCGGAATGAGTATTGCATTGGCAACGATGAGTGAAACCTATATCGAACAAGCAAACAAGCTTGGTATTGATACAGAAGTTCTTCACCGTGTTGCATCTATGGCGAGTGGAGGCATGGACACTTTGCCTCACAACGGGGCAGTAATTACTCTTCTAGCGGTAACTGGTCTAACTCATAAGCAGGCGTATATCGATATCTTTGCAATGACTCTTATTAAAACAGCAGCTGTATTTGTTATCATCGGATTGTACTATATGTTCGGGATTATATAAGTCATTTAAGTTAAGGAGCGGATATCTGTGGAATCGTTCGTAAAAGATAAAGTTGTTTTTATTACAGGGGCAGCAAGCGGAATCGGGCTTGAGTTAGCTAAATCATTTGCTGTGAGCGGGGCAAAAGTTGTAATCAGTGATCTGAATGATGAGAAAGCAAAGGCTTCCGCGGATGAACTTAAAAATAAGGGGTTTGATTGTTTAGGCCTGGGCTGCAATGTAACAGATGAAGACGATTTGAAGAGTGCACTCGATGAAACGCTTAAGCGCTATAATCGGATAGATGTATTGATCAATAATGCTGGACTGCAATATGTATCACCGCTAGAAGAGTTTCCGACAGAAAAATTTCAGCAGCTGATAAGTGTAATGCTTACAGCTCCATTTATGGCAATGAAGCATGTGTTCCCAATCATGAAAAAGCAAGAGTTCGGACGTATTATCAATATGGCATCTATAAATGGGCTAGTCGGATTTGCTGGAAAGGCAGCTTACAACAGTGCTAAACACGGGGTTATCGGTTTAACGAAAGTGGCCGCTTTAGAAGGGGCTGAATATGGCATAACGGTAAATGCTGTCTGTCCTGGCTATGTAGATACTCCACTTGTTAGAGGCCAGCTTGAAGACCTTGCAAAAACACGTAAAGTGGAACTTGAAAAAGTTTTAGAAGAAGTAATCTATCCTTTAGTTCCTCAGAAACGCTTATTGGATGTTCAGGAAATTGCTGATTATACGCTTTTTCTCTCGAGTGAAAAAGCGAAAGGTGTTACTGGGCAAGCGATTGTAATTGATGGAGGTTATGTGGCACAATAATAGGAGTCTTTGAAAATACTTTTTCATTGACAATTACTATATTTGGTGTCAAAGTAAATGATACAAACCTATATATAGAGATTTCAGGTGCCGGTGATTGTCCGGCTTAAAAGGGAATTCGGTGAAATGCCGAAGCTGTCCCCGCAACTGTAATTGTGGACGAAATGGAACTGCCACTGTACAGATTAGCTATGAAAATGGCTGCTGTATGGGAAGGCCCAAAGTAGGATGAAGCATAAGCCAGTAGACCTGCCTGAATCTCTTGTTTTTCTTTTCCTCGGGGATTGGGAGAAAGAACGGTATTTAACTCAAGCAATAGTCTTGTAAGTTTTCTATACGTTCCTTACCCCTCTTCCTGATGAAGAGGGGTTTTTATTATTGGCTTCTTTCTAAAATTGTTGCATTTTGGATGTTTTCTTTTTTCCTTCCTATCCAAGTTGATTGAAGCGTAAGGTGCGAGACTCCTATGGGACGAGCGGTCAGGTGGAGACTCCTAATGGCGCAAAGCGGCAGGAGGCTCACCGTACGCCCCATGGAAAGCGAGCGCCTGAAGCCGAAATCAATTACTTTCGAAGAGCAACAATGTATACGAAAACAGCCTTATTATTTTACTAAGGAGTGGTCTTAAAATGGAAAATACAGTAGCAAAATCTTCTCTCGGGGAATGGCTGCAAGATTGTGTTGCATCATTTCCTGAACTTCAAGGAGAATTGTTTTTAACAAGAGCTGAAGAGTTAGAATTAAAAAATAATAATCGTTCTGCGCTATTCAGACAGTTGATTATGGAGGCTTTAAATTGTTTAAGTTTGGAAGAACCGCAATGGACTTTTGTAGCAGCACGCCTCTATTTAAAGCAGCTATATGAAGAAGTGCAATTAAATAAAGGATTTGGCGAGAAACCTCCATATTCTAATTTATACGGTCTTATTGAGCAATTAACTAAAATGAAAATTTATAATGAAGAGCTGCTCTCTTCTTATAGCACTCAAGAAATTAAAGAAGCTGAGAAGTGTATTGTCCCTAAAAAAGACGAACTTTTTACATATATCGGAATAAAGACACTGGCTGACAGGTATCTCGCTAAAGGATTTAACCATGAGTTATATGAACTGCCGCAAGAACGCTGGATGGTGATAGCTCTATTCTTAATGAAAGATGAAGATCGCAAACATCGGATGGAGCTTGTAAAAGAAGCTTATTGGGCACTTTCAAATCAGTACATGACTGTCGCGACTCCAACTCTAGCGAACGCAGGTAAGAGCTATGGACAACTTAGTTCTTGTTTCATTGATACAATCGACGATAGTCTTCGAGGTATTTTTGATTCAAATACAGATGCGGCAACTGTATCAAAAGGAGGAGGAGGACTTGGGATTTACCTTGGTAAAATCCGTTCAAGGGGTTCAGATATCAGAGGATTTAAAGGCAATTCTTCCGGAGTGATACCATGGATGAAACAACTGAACAATACAGCAGTATCTGTAGATCAGCTTGGACAGAGGCAAGGGGCAATTGCAGTTTATCTGGATGTGTGGCATAAAGATATATTGGAGTTTTTAGATGCAAAACTAAATAATGGCGATGAAAGAATGAGGACGCATGATCTTTTTACAGGAGTCTGTATTCCGGACTTATTTATGGAAAAAGTGGAAAAGCGTGATGACTGGTATTTATTTGACCCGCATGAAGTAAGACGTTTCAAAGGTTATTCACTGGAAGATTCTTATGATGAGCAAAAAGGAAATGGCAGTTTCAGAGAAAGATATGCGGAGTGCATAAACGATGAAAGAATTTCAAAAAAATGTGTTCCTGCGATAGAAGTAATGAAAAGAATAATGAAGTCTCAGCTTGAAACAGGCACACCATTTATGTTCTACCGAGATACTGTTAATAGACTTAATCCCAATCCGCATAAAGGGATGGTTTATGCATCTAATCTATGTACGGAAATTATGCAGAACATGTCAGCAACGACAATTCAGTCTGAAGAAACGAAAGATGGAGAGATCCTCATTCGAAAAACTCCGGGGGACTTTGTTGTCTGTAACCTATCATCTCTCTCGCTAGCAAAAGTAGTTGGAGATAATGTTTTGAAAAGAGTGGTAGATATACAAGTCAGAATGCTTGATAACGTTATTGACCTTAACTCTATAGATGTTCCCCAAGCAGTTCTTACGAATAAAAAATATAGAGCTATAGGGGTTGGAACGTTTGGCTGGCATCATCTTCTCGCTAGAGAGGGGATCAAATGGGAAAGTGAAGATGCCGTCACTTTTGCTGATAAACTCTATGAAAAGATTAATTATTACGTTATAAGTGCGAGCAGTGATCTGGCAAAAGAAAAAGGTAAATACCCTGCTTTTGCAGGTTCGGATTGGCATTCTGGCGATTACTTTGCAAAAAGAAATTACGAAGCTGAAGAATGGTGTAATTTAAGAGAAAAAGTAAGAAGCCAAGGAATAAGGAACGGCTATCTAATTGCGGTTGCACCTAATTCATCAACCTCAATTATTGCTAATTCAACACCTAGTGTAGATCCAATCTTTAAAAAGTTTTATTCGGAAGAAAAGAAAAATTATAAAATACCTGTCACTGCTCCAGATTTGAACGCAGAGACGGCATGGTTCTATAAATCAGCTTTTCATATTGATCAAAGATGGAGTATTGTACAGAATGCAGCTAGACAGAGACATGTTGATCAGTCGATATCATTTAACCTTTATGTAACTCACAATATAAAAGCAAAAGAACTGCTGGACCTTCATCTGCTTAGTTTTGAAAAAGGACTTAAAACAACTTATTACACAAGATCAACGTCAATCGAACTTGAAGGGTGTGAAAGCTGTGAAAGTTAAAGCGATCACAAAATTACAAGAAAGAAAAATTTATGATGCCAGTGCGCCAAATGCTTCTACAAGTGTTATTAATGGGCATAGCTCCAACATCCTGAATTGGGACGACGTCCGTTTTCCATGGGCTTATCCATTGTATAAGAATATGCTGTCAAACTTTTGGACGCCATTTGAGATTAATATGTCCAGTGATAGTAAACAATATAGTAATCTATCTGAGAAAGAGAAGGATACATTTAATAAAATTATTGGATTGCTCGCTTTTTTAGACAGTGTACAAACTGATTATTCAAGCAGAGTTTCAGCTTATTTAACAGACTCGAGTCTTTCAGCTTTAATGGCAACCCTCTCTTTTCAAGAGGTTGTTCATAATCAATCATATTCTTACGTATTATCATCACTAGTCCCTAAGTGGAAGCAGGATGAAATCTTTGAGTATTGGAAAACAGATGAAGTATTGCGTGAAAGAAATGATTTTATTGCAAAAGGCTATGAAGAATTTATAAACAACCCTAATCCGGAAACTTTCATAAAATCTATTATTTATGATGTGATCTTAGAAGGATTAAATTTTTATTCTGGTTTCAGTTTCTTTTATAACTTAGCAAGAAATCAAAAGATGGTATCCACTTCTACGATGATCAATTATATAAACAGAGATGAACAATTGCACGTTTACTTGTTTTGCAATATATTCAAGGCTGTTCTGCAAGATTTTCCGGAACTTAATAATGAAGAACTGCATCAATTTGCAAATGAAACGTTTAAAACGGCCGCAGAGCTGGAAATCAAATGGAGTAAATATATTATAGGAGATTCTTTTGAAGGGATTACTAACACCGACTTAGAAGACTATATCAAGTTTATGGCAAATAAAAGATTAAACGAGCTAGGATTTGAAAAATTATATCCCGAATACAAGAAAAATCCTCTTCCTTGGATTAAAGCATATTCAGATGTTAATTCAGGGAAAAGTGATTTTTTTGAACAGAAATCGAGACAATACACTAAGGTTTCTGACGATAATGGATTTGATGAATTATAAAAAGCCGGATATTCATTCCGGCTTTTTTCTATAAAGTTTTTTATAATGAACTGCGTAAGGAAAATTACTTTAGTTCTTCCTTTACTTCGAATTGCTGATTAACTTTTTCGCATTCTTCGTGATATTTTTCATGTGTCCGCTGTATGACCTTATCAAATACTTCATCCATTTCACTGCTTAAGATTTTAATTCCCTCTCCAGTAATACCGCCCTTCACGCATACTTTTTGTATAAGCGCAGGCAGTGTATAAACTTCTTTTTCAAGTAATTTACCCATTCCGATAATCATGTCACTGGCTAGCTGAGTTGCTTGTGCTTTCGTTATATCGGTTTGATTAACCGCGCTATTAACAAAACATTGCAGCACGTAGCCGATAAAGGCAGGACCACAGCTTGCAATATCAGAAGACACCCTCGTGATGTTCTCATCAATCATTAAAGGGGTTGAAATGAAAGACATAAGAGTAAGTAATTTTTCTTTGTAGTCAGGGTGGCACCGGCTTCCAAATGAAATAAGAGAAGATCCAGACAAGGCTCGATTATTAATGCTTGGAATGGCTCTCGCTATATTGCAGTCAAGAAGGTCTTCAAGCTGTTCACATGAAATAGGACTTGTAATAGATACAAGCAGCTGATGTTTTGAAATATAGTTTTTATTAGCTGAAAGCAAAGAATAAAATTCATGAGGTTTAACACAAATAAATACGATCTCAGCGAACCGAAATACTTCTTCTGGTGTATTCCCTATCTTTATCTTTGGATAGGCGTGCTGCAGCCTTTCCGCTTTGGACAGGGTACGGTTAGTAACCATTAACCGTGATGGGGAAATGGCTGAAGATTCTATGAAAGAAGCAACGAGAACGCTTCCCATATTCCCGGTTCCGATAATTCCGATCTTCATACCTTAACCTCCTTCCTCTACCTTAAAATCTATGCGCACAATGTTTTGTTTATGATTTTGTAACGTTCCGCCTTCATATAAAAAAGGAGTGAACTTTTATGATTCAGCTGAAAAAGCATATAAACTTGGTGCTCGGAGCCACTTTATTACTTTTAATTTTGATTGGAGTGTTCATTTACAAAAATATAAACAGTCAGCCTGATTTGGTGATTTCACCCGAACAAATGCCTATGATAAAAGATGAAACTGAAACGATTGACTCTGAAACTGAAAAAAATGAGGAGGAATCTATTGTATCAGGTCCAATTATGGTCGATGTTCAGGGAAGTGTTAATCGACCTGGTGTGTATGAAATGAATAATGGTGATCGTGTGATTGACGTGATTAAAAAAGCGGGTGGTTTTTTAGAAGAAGCAGAAGCTCGATCAGTAAATCAGGCTGAGAAAATTATTGATGAAATGATTATATATGTTGCAGCTAAAGGGGAAGAGGTTCATCCTTTATCTTCTAATAAGGGAAATGAAAAAGATGATTTGTTAAATATTAATTCTGCTGATCTATCTGAACTTCAGACCCTTAGCGGTGTCGGCCCCTCTAAAGCTCAAAGTATTATTTCCTACCGTGAGGAATTTGGACCGTTCAAATCAATTGATCAGCTTTTAGAAGTTCGTGGAATTGGTGAGAAAACGATTGAAGAATGGAAAGATAAAATTAAATTCCAATAAGGGTTTTTATTGACCCGCTTTTTCGCTGAGTCTACACTATACATTATAGAATAAGGAGGGATAGGAATTGAAACGTATTTCCTGGAATGAATATTTTATGGCGCAAAGCCAGTTGCTTGCGTTGCGCAGTACGTGTACCCGCTTAGCTGTAGGTGCGACGATTGTAAGAGATAAACGGATTATCGCAGGAGGTTATAACGGTTCAATATCTGGCGGCGTTCACTGTATAGATGAAGGATGTTATGTAATTGATGGGCATTGTGTAAGAACCATTCACGCTGAAATGAATGCTCTCCTTCAATGTGCGAAGTTCGGCGTTCCAACTGATGGCGCTGAAATGTATGTTACACATTTTCCCTGTCTGCATTGCTGCAGATCAATCATCCAAAGCGGCATAAAGAAAATTTATTATGGTGAAGATTACAAAAATCATCCATATAGTATTGAACAATTTAAGGAAGCCGGAGTGACTGTTGAGAAAGTTGAAATGACTATCCCTCCATCAGCATTTATACCAAGCTGATTTATGAATCCAAGGCTTGCTGTTCTTAGTGTGCTATTTGCTTTGACTGGTGTATGGTTTTCAAAAATGATATCGGTAACTGGGATCGTTTTAATGACTTTCCTGGTTATCGTAATCTTCTTTCAGTTAAAAAGGAAAACTTTTGTTGTTCTCATGTTTCTTCCTCTTTTCTTTTTTTATTCCCAATGGTATGAACTAAAAAATATCTCCTTATTTCCTCCGCATACTACTGATTTTCAAGGCACAATTGAAACGATTCCAAAGGTTAACGGCAACATGATCTCATTTAAATATAAAAGCTCTGGAGAACTTCTTGTTGTCCGATACAAAATGAACTCAGCTGATGAAAAACAAACTTTGAAAAAACTTGAAATCGGCATGCATTGTTTTTTTAATGGAACACTTAAAGATCCTCAACCACAATCTCATTATTATGGGATGAACTATCGCGAATTTCTGCATAACAAAAACATTCATTGGATTCTTGAACCGTCTCAGGTTGATGCAGGCAGTTGTGTCACAGATAAAAAGGAAAGTTTAATTTCCAAAATAAAAATCTGGAGAAACAAAAGTATTAAACAATTAGAAGCTCATTTTACTCAAAATACTGCAGGATTAATGAATGCCCTTGTTTTTGGATACCGTGAGAATATTGAAACTAAGACACTTGAATCGTATCAGAAATTAGGACTGACACACCTTTTAGCTGTTTCAGGCTTTAACGTAGGTATCGTTTCATATTTTTTATATCTGTTGTTCGTAAGAATAGGAATTGTGAAAGAACTGGCTTATGTATTAATCGTGATTTTTCTACCCATTTACATTGTATTAACAGGCGGTGAAAGCTCAATAGTGCGGGCAGGGATCATGGGGATGCTGGCATTATGTTTAATAGTTTTCCAAAAAAAGATTAACCCAGCAGTACTGTTATCAATTGTTTGTATTACAATGCTTTCTTGGAATCCGTTATACGCATTTGATCTTGGTTTTCAGCTTTCCTTCTTAATGACCTTCGTTCTGATAACTTCAATTTCTTTGTTTAAAGCCAAATCGAACACTCAACTGCTTATAGTTACCTCTTTTATGTGTTCGCTATTCTCATTTCCTATCATTCTGTACCATTTTTTTGAATTCTCACTTTGGTCACTTCCGATTAACATAGTATATATTCCTTTTGTATCTCTTGTTTTATTTCCTGTTTCTATTTTTGTAGTAGCTGTCATCCATTTCATTCCTAGTGCCGTATATTTGCTGAAACTTCCGGTTCAATTTCTTTTTGAAAGTTCTGCTTCCATTTTAGAAATGGTCCAGAAATTCAACGGAACACTTCTTCTGGGACGTCCGTCTTCATGGTTTTTTTTAATCTATTTTTTAGCCATACTCTATGTATTTTTTGAATGGGAAAGAAAAGACCGTTTTTATCTTCGTTTATGCATACCTTTTATTTTTATTCTAACGCTGCAAGTCTGTATTCCATATCTGAATCCCTCTGCTAAGGTTTCTTTTATAAATGTAGGTCAAGGGGACAGCATTCTCATAGAACTGCCTTTTCGAAAAGCGGTGTATCTAATTGATACAGGAGGAGCAATCCCTTTTGAAAAAGAAGAATGGGAAGAAGCTGATGAAGAATATGATGTTACAAAAAAAGTTGTTCTTCCATATTTAAAAGGAAGAGGAATTAGAAGGTTAGATGGTTTGATATTAAGTCATGCGGATATGGATCATGCTGGCGGAACGGTATTTTTATTAAAAAATTTTCCGGTTGATACTCTCTACCTCCCTAAGAATAAAAATCTTAGCGAGCTCGAAACGGAAATTATTGAAACAGGGAAACAAAAAGGGATTCAGATGAAGTACTTGAGAAAGGGGATGGAGTTGAGTAGTGGTAATTCTCGATTTTTAGTTCTGCATCCGAGCGGAAAAAATACATCTGCGAATAATAGATCTGTTGTTCTCTGGGTGAACCTTTACAATACGTCTTTTTTATTAACAGGTGACATAGAGAAGGAAGCTGAACACGAAATAATTAATAATTTTTGGAGACTAAAAGCTGATGTATTGAAAGTTGCACATCATGGAAGTGCTACTTCTACAACAAACGAATTTTTGAAGCTTGCAGAGCCTGAATTTGCAGTTATAAGCTCTGGGGCAAATAACATTTATGGACATCCTGCAAAAGAGGTTATAACCAGATTAAAAGAGAAAAAAGTGACTGTTTACAGGACTGATGAAAATGGAGATATTATATTCGAAGTCGTCAAAAGTGGTTTGAAGATACATTCAGTTCAATAAAAAAGAACCGAATACGAGTATCCGGCTCTTTTTTATGTATTATGCAATAGCTTTAAGAATGACCCCGATGGCAAAAATAACTGTAAAAAATCCAAATGATACAACAAAGCCAACACCGGAATCAATAAGGTCGTTACGCTTGCTCTGTACATCTTTTTCGAAATGGTTCATGTGACAACCCTCCTAATCCATCCTTAGTATACGTTATCATTTTCAAAAAATCCATACTGAAAATGCTTTCTTTCACGCTTTTATCAAAAACTTACCAGAGTTGCTATTCGTTGTCACCCATAAAAGTTTTCAGCATAGGATATCCTAATTAAAGCTGACACGAGGGCTGTTAAAGTTCATGTGTTAGTGTTTATCATAAATGAAGGAACGGGCTGGAGCTCTGTTCCTTCTTTTGCTTGCAAAACGCTTCTATTCACCATAGGATTAAAGAGAGGTGAAAAAGGTGCTTACAGTCGATGCATTGAAAAAAAACATAAAAAATAAAAAAACTTCTCCTATTTATTTAATATGGGGAACGGAACTTTATTTAGCTGAGGAAGCTATTCAATCGATCTCTTCCTTGTTGGCTCCCGATGAAAGAGACTTCAATTTAAGTATACATAACCTGGATGAAATTTCGGTGCAGGAAGTTTTGGAAGACGCCGAAACAATGCCCTTCTTAGGTGACCGCCGGATTGTTGTCATGAAAAATGCTGCTTTTCTTACAGCCGCTAAAGATAAGGCTAAGATAGAACATGATCTTAAAGTGTTTGAACAATACATACAAAATCCAGCAGAATACACAACGCTTGTGATCGTTGTTCCATATGAGAAACTTGATGAACGAAAAAAAATAGTCAAACAATTAAAATTACAGGCTGAGACCATACAAGTATCTCAGTTAAGCAATGAAACTGCAGAAAAGTGGCTCTTTAAGGAAGCTCAATCCTTGAATGTTTCTATTGAAACGGATGCAATCGAACTTCTTCTATCCAGATTAGGTACAAAAATGTCTGTTTTAGCAAAAGAAATCGAGAAAATGGCTTTATTTGTCGGATTGAACGGTAATATTACAAAAGAAACTGTGGACGAGCTAGTTGCTAGAACTTTAGAAGACGATGTTTTTGGGCTCGTAGATCACGTCGTACATAAACGTACAGAGCATGCGTTAAGAAGTTTTTATGATTTGATGAAGCAAAATCAGGAACCGATTCAAATACATGCTTTAATTACACGTCAGTTCCGAATAATAAATGGAGTGAAAGAACTTCAAAAAAAAGGATATGGAGAGAAGCAGATTGCCTCTTCGCTCAAATTGCATCCCTACGCTGTGAAATTAGCAGCTAAGCATGCGGGTCAATTTGATGAAAGATTTTTAAGGAATTGTCTCGATGATTTTGCGGAAACAGATTATAAGATGAAAACAGGTCAGATGGATAAGACACTGCTGTTAGAAATGGAAATTATCAAACTCTCACAAGCGCAAAAAACCAGCTCCCCCGTATAAGAGGGCACTGAAAAAGTCCCTGTTGAATGCGGGGGTCTCCGCTCCAGGGTACATGCTTTCCACGGGGCGGGCGGTGAGCCCCTTGCCGCTACGCGCCTTTAGGGGTCTCACCTGTCCCACTCGTCCCGCAGGACAAGGAAGGCTTCGGCAGCATTGCCTCGCACGAAGAAAATGTGAATTTCATTTTCGAGGAGTCAGTACCCTTCCGCTACAATCCTTACATGTTTGTATGCAAAAAAAGAATCAAACCAGCTCTTTATCGAGGTGGTTTGATTCTTTTTTATGATTTAAAAGAAACACCGGTGAAATTCAACGGTTTTTTCAGTTGAAGGTGAGACTAATGGCGCAAAGCGTCAAGGAGGCTCAACGCACAAAAGCGAGCAACCTGAAACGGAAATCAACCACTTCCAAGAGCAACAAACATTGCGAAAACAGCAAAATAAAAAAACGACCTATTGGTGTAAGGCCGTTTTTCAGGTTTCATCCTTAAATTTATGCGTTAACACCGTTTAAAGCCTTCGCTAGACGAGACTTTTGGCGAGAAGCTGCATTTTTGTGGATAAGTCCTTTGTTTGCTGCTTTGTCAATCTTCTTAGAAGCAGTAACAAATGCCGCTTGAGCACCTTCTGCATTGTTTGAAGCTGCAAGTGCTTCAAAGTTTTTGATCGCAGTACGCATGCCAGACTTTAGTGAAGCGTTGTGAGCACGACGCTTTTCGTTTGTTTTTACACGTTTAATCGCTGATTTAATATTAGCCAATCCATTCACCTCCCTAAATGAACCATGATGCAACAAAATTGCTATCCGTTGCAAAAAATAGGACACAAAGTATTCTATCAAAATCGTGATTTAAATGCAATACAAGAATGAAAAGGAACAGTTGCGGCAAAAATAAGAAGAAAGGACGGTGGAAGATTATGGGTAAAGATTTAGATCTCCAGGCATATTCAGTTCGTACGGATTTAGCGATTGAAGCACACGATATGTTATTAAAAGAAGATGAAGTTGTAAATAAGAGCACTCTTGAAGGTGTCATAATAAATGAAACAAACAAAGATGGAATTAAGTGTGTAAGAGTTGAAATCGATGAAAAAGGAGCAGAGACTACAGGGAAAAAACCAGGATTATATTTAACTTTTGAAGTTCAGGGAATCCGTGAAAAAGACTCAAAACTTCAGCAACAAGTCCAGGAAGTATTCGCAAGAGATTTTCATCAATTTTTAATAGAAGAAGGCGTGAAGCAGGATGATACATGTTTAGTAGTTGGATTAGGAAATTGGAATGTAACGCCAGATTCACTAGGTCCGCTCGTGGTAGAAAACTTAACGATTACTAAGCACCTTTTCGAGCTGGCTCCAGAGAATGTTGAAGAAGGTTTCAGGCCAGTCTGTGCAATCTCTCCGGGTGTTATGGGTATAACAGGAATCGAAACTAGCGATATCATCGACGGGATTGTAAAAAGAGTTAATCCAGACTTTGTGATTGCAATTGATGCATTAGCTTCCCGGTCAATCGAAAGAGTGAATGCTACGATTCAAGTATCAAATACAGGTATTCACCCGGGTTCCGGAGTTGGAAATAAGCGTAAAGAACTGAGTAAAGAGACGCTTGGTATCCCTGTAATTTCTATTGGAATCCCTACAGTTGTTGATGCAGCTACTATTACAAGTGATACAATCGATTTTATTTTAAAGCACTTCGGCCGGGAAATGAACGAAAAAGACAAGCCTTCTAAGTCGCTTCTTCCAGCTGGGATGACATTTGGAGAAAAGAAAGTATTTACAGATGAGGATATGCCGATAGATGAACACAGAAAGTCGTTTTTGGGAATTGTCGGAGTATTGGAAGATGATGAAAAGCTAAGGTTAATACGTGAAGTATTGGCGCCGCTCGGACATAATCTTATGGTTACCCCGAAAGAAGTTGATGTCTTTATTGAAGATATGGCGAACGTTTTAGCTAATGGTCTGAATACTGCACTTCACGGACAGATAGATCAAGGGAACACTTCTTCGTATACACATTAAAAAAGGGTAGTTGTTTTGTGAGGACATCGTTGAAAAGTTGATTGAAACGGAAATCCACCACTTTTAATAACAACATGTTCAAATAAACAGTCATGTTTGGACAAGCTGCTGCATAAATTTGAATCGTATATCCTCGTAAATAAGGGGGAAAACCAATGACGAAATTTATGTTAAAGTGTTTTGGGATAACAGCCTTACTTTTATTCGGTGTTTTATTTGGTATTCAAAAAGCACATTTTGAGATGAATGAACTAAAAGGCGCTTCTAACAAAGGGAGCATAGAATCAATAAATGATAACTTTTCTTCAGATGAAAAAGATGTTGAAAAAACATCCAGCCATGATATAGAAGCGAAACAGGAAACTTTAAATAAGATTGATTCGTTTAATGTTTTTTCTGCTTTTGGTCAAAAGCTCACTTCATGGATCTCATCAGCTTTCAGTGTTATGATTTCAGTGCTGGGTATCATTATTCAAGAGATGCTTGATGTATTCTCTCCATAAGAACCTTTAAAGGGCAGATCTTTAAAGGTTCTTTTTTGTTCAAATCCCTATTTTTACAGGTTGTGATTGAAAGAGGTATCTTGTATTGCTATAATCAAAGCTAGTGACTTTTCCTAAAATTGTAGGAGTGAACGTATAATGAATAGAGAAGAAAAATTAAAAAGACAATCAAAAATACGGAATTTTTCCATTATTGCACATATCGACCATGGAAAATCCACTTTAGCTGACCGTATTTTAGAAGAAACAAGTGCATTAACTCAGCGAGAAATGAAAGAACAGCTGCTGGATTCCATGGATTTGGAACGTGAACGTGGAATTACGATCAAATTAAATGCTGTACAGCTTCAATATAAAGCAAAAGATGGTGAGATTTATACGTTTCACTTGATCGATACCCCAGGACACGTAGACTTTACATACGAGGTGTCTAGAAGCTTAGCAGCTTGTGAGGGAGCGTTGCTTATCGTAGATGCTGCTCAAGGAATTGAAGCACAAACGTTAGCGAACGTGTATTTAGCGCTTGAGAATGATCTAGAAATATTGCCGGTTATTAACAAAATCGACCTGCCGAGTGCTGAGCCAGAGCGAGTACGCCAGGAGATTGAAGATGTTATCGGACTGGATGCATCAGAAGCAGTACTTGCTTCAGCGAAAGCAGGCATTGGTATTCAAGACATTCTAGAGCAGATTGTAGCAAAAGTGCCAGCTCCTCAAGGTGATCCTGAAGGTCCGCTGAAAGCACTTATCTTCGACTCTTTATATGATCCATATAGAGGCGTAGTTACGTATATTCGAGTGGCAGAAGGAACTGTTAAGGTCGGCGATAAGATCAAAATGATGGCAACTGGCAAAGAGTTTGAAGTACTTGAACTAGGGGTGTTTACTCCAAAAGCGGTTCAGAAAGACTTTTTAACGGTTGGTGATGTTGGATTCTTAACGGCATCCATCAAAAATGTTGGCGATACACAAGTCGGTGATACAATTACTAGTGCCGTAAAAGGGGCTACAGAGCCACTCCCAGGATATAGAAAGATGAACCCAATGGTATATTGCGGACTCTATCCAGTAGATACGGCAAAGTACAACGATCTTCGTGAAGCGTTAGAACGACTTGTATTGAATGATTCCGCTCTTCAATATGAGCCAGAGACATCTCAAGCACTTGGATTTGGATTCCGATGCGGATTCTTAGGACTTCTTCATATGGAGATCATTCAAGAACGTATTGAACGTGAATTTAACATCGATCTAATCGCAACAGCACCAAGCGTTATTTATAACGTTACGATGACGGATGGGGAAAAAATAGTCGTCGATAACCCTGCAAATATGCCTGAAGCACAGAAGATTTCTGTTGTTGAAGAACCTTATGTAAAAGCTTCAATCATGACACCGAATGATTATGTCGGAACGATTATGGAGATCTGCCAAAAGAAACGCGGTATCTTCATGACGATGGATTATTTAGAAAACAATCGCGTAAACGTTCTTTACGAGATTCCGCTTTCTGAGATCGTGTATGATTTCTTTGATCAGTTAAAATCAAGTACAAAAGGGTACGCATCTCTTGACTATGAGTTGATTGGTTATAAACCTTCAAAGCTGGTTAAAATGGAAATATTGCTGAACAATGAAAAGATTGATGCATTGTCTGTTATTGTTCATAAAGACTTCGCATATGAGCGTGGTAAAGTTGTCGTTGAAAAGCTAAAAGAACTGATTCCGCGTCAACAGTTTGAAGTGCCAATCCAAGCTGCAATTGGTCAGAAGATTGTCGCTCGTTCTAACATCAAGGCATTAAGAAAGAACGTTTTAGCAAAATGTTATGGCGGGGATATCTCACGTAAACGTAAGCTATTAGATAAGCAAAAAGAAGGTAAGAAGCGAATGAAGACAATTGGTCGAGTAGATGTTCCGCAAGAAGCGTTTATGGCCGTTCTTCGTATGGATGATACTAATAACAATAAATAAAAACCATTATAAGACCGCGAAGGCAATATTAGCGGTCTTTCCCAATTTATGAGAATAAAAGGCGGTGAACAACGTGCTTAAAGCGGCATATCTTCATATACCATTCTGTGTCCAAATTTGTCACTATTGTGATTTTAACAAGATTTTCATTCATCAGCAGCCAGTAGAGGAGTATTTAGCGTCCATGAAAAAAGAGATGCTGAATACGACTTCCAAGTTTAAGAGCTATGAAATGGAGACGATTTTTGTAGGAGGGGGTACCCCCACTTCTTTAAGTGAAAATCAACTGAATACCTTTTTAAATGATGTAAACGAAGTGTTAGGAAACAAATCCGTAAAAGAATTCACTGTTGAGGCGAATCCTGAACAAACAACAAAAGAAAAAATCGCAGTTCTAAAAGATAACGGGGTTAACAGGCTGAGTATAGGCGTACAAGCATTTCAATCATCTTTGTTAAAAAAATTAGGCCGAACACATAACAGGGAAGACGTGTATTCAACTGTTGCTGAAGCTAAAGCAGCAGGAATACACAATATGTCGATTGATTTGATGTTTGGTTTGCCAGGACAAACGATGGATATGTTCAAGGAGTCAGTGGACGAAGCGCTAGCTTTAGATGTTCCGCACATATCGTCTTACTCATTGCAGATTGAAAAGAAAACAGTATTCTATAATTTAGCCCAAAAAGGTAAGCTCATCTTGCCAGATCAAGAGCTTGAAGCCGCTATGTACGAATATTTAATTGAAACTCTCGATAAAAAGGGATACCGTCAATATGAGATCAGTAATTTTGCTATTCCAGGATTTGAAAGCAAGCACAATCTCCAATACTGGAACAATAACGAATATTTTGGGATTGGAGCAGGTGCTCACAGTTATGTTGAAGGTACTAGAAGAAGAAACGCAGGTCCTTTAAAGCAGTATATGAATTTAATAGAGGAACATGGCTTTCCTTATATAGAAGAGCATCCTGTTCCGATTACAGAAAAGATGGAAGAAGAAATGTTTATGGGTCTTCGTAAACAAGAAGGAGTTTCAGATCAAGTTTTTATTAATCGGTACGGCCGTTCGATGTTCGAAGTATATAGAGAACCCATTGAAAGAATGATACAAAAAGGCTGGCTTGAAAAGCTTGATGGAAGGCTGTTCCTCACAAAAGATGGGAGACCTCTCGGGAATGAAGTATTCCAAGAATTTATTGGTGTAGTTTTAGATTGACAACGAAGACTACCTTTTGGTAACTTATATTATAGATTTAGCACTCGCTTCTAATGAGTGCTAACAAATGGGGTGATGGGATGTTATCGGAACGCCAACTCTATATCTTACGTGTATTAATAGATGATTACATTAAGCATGTTGAGCCTGTAGGTTCCCGTACAATCTCTAAAAGAGAAGACATTACTTACAGTCCTGCCACGATTCGCAATGAACTGGCAGATCTTGAGGATCTTGGATTCTTAGAGAAAACCCATACTTCTTCTGGAAGAATTCCGTCTGAAAAAGGCTATCGGTTCTATGTGGATCACCTGCTGCCTTCATTATCTGTTTCGCCAAACGAAATGGACAGAACTGAACTTTTATCTACTGAAAAGGTTCAAGAAGCTGAAGTATTATTTGACCAATCGGCAAAAATCTTATCAGATTTAACAAACTATACTTCTGTAGTTCTTGGTCCGAACGCTCTTGATATGAAACTACGGCACATGCAGATCATTCCTTTGTCATCACAGATGGCCGTGGCGATATTTGTAACGAACACAGGTCATGTTGAAAACAGACAGATTGTGCTGCCGAATTCTATCGAGCCGTCCGATTTGGAGAAGCTTGTTAATATTCTGAATGAAAGACTTGCAGGTGTGCGATTAATAGAGCTTAACAGCAGAATTCAGATGGAACTGTCAGCTGTATTTAAAAAACATCTGAAGGATTATCAAAATATGAGCGTTTTCCTGGATCAGCTTCTTTTGTGGAGCAAAAAGGAAAAGCTGTTTTACGGCGGGAAAACAAATATGCTATCCCAGCCAGAGTTTAGAGATCTTGATAAGGTGCGGCCGCTGTTAGACTTTTTAGAAACACGCGACTTGATGGAGAAGCTTGTTTCTTCTACTGAAAAAGGTGTAACGGTTAAAATCGGTACGGAGAACGAACATGAAGCGATGAAGAATTGCAGTGTTATTAATGCTTCTTACACGATGCACGGCAAACATATCGGTACGATCTCGTTAATCGGTCCGACAAGAATGGAATACAAAAGAGTGATTTCGTTGCTTGATTCTTTATCAAGGGAAATGACGAATCGATTAAATGATTTTTCTAAGTAATGCATTTTAGGGAGGTGAAAGCATGAACAAAGAGGAAACAACACAGAACCAAACAGAGACTGATTTAAACGAAGAAACAGTAAATGCAGCAGTTGAAGAAGAAGTTCAAGAAAATAACGTTTCTGAAGAATCAGTTGAAGAAACACTGACAGAAGATCAGCAGCGAATTCAGGAGCTTGAATCCAAGCTAGAAGAAATGAGCCAAAAGAATCTTCGCCTGCAAGCGGATTATGATAATTTCCGCCGCCGTACAAGAGAAGAACAGGCAGCTAGCCTAAAATATAAATCTCAAAGTCTGGTCGAACAATTATTACCTGCTCTAGATAACTTTGAGCGTGCTTTGAAGACTGAAGCTACGAACGAACAAGCCAAGACCCTGATTCAAGGAATGGAAATGGTATATCGCCAGTTAGCTGATGTGTTAAAGCAAGAAGGTCTAACAGAAGTACCAACAGTTGGTGAAAAGTTTGATCCAAATATGCACCAAGCTGTAATGCAAGTGGAGGATTCAGAGTATGAGTCAAACACTGTTATTGAAGAATTGCAAAAAGGCTATATGTTAAAGGACCGTGTTATACGTCCTGCTATGGTAAAAGTAAACGCATAAAAACTACATATAAATATGGAGGGAAAAACATGAGTAAAATCATCGGTATTGACTTAGGTACAACAAACTCTTGTGTAGCTGTTATGGAGGGTGGAGAAGCGGTAGTAATTCCTAACCCGGAAGGCAACCGTACAACACCATCTGTTGTAGCTTTTAAAGATGGAGACCGTTCAGTTGGAGAAGTAGCGAAGCGACAAGCTGTTACAAACCCAAACACAATTATGTCCATCAAGCGTTATATGGGTACTGACCATAAAGAAACAGTAGAAGGAAAAGACTATACTCCTCAAGAGATTTCTGCGATCATTTTACAGAAGCTAAAATCTCATGCTGAAGATTACCTTGGAGAAAAAGTTGAAAGAGCTGTAATTACTGTACCAGCTTATTTCAACGATGCACAGCGCCAAGCTACTAAAGATGCTGGACAGATTGCTGGTCTGCAAGTTGAGCGTATTGTTAACGAGCCTACTGCAGCAGCACTAGCTTATGGTCTTGAAAAAGATGAAGACCAAACGATTCTTGTGTTTGACCTTGGTGGAGGTACGTTCGACGTATCAATCCTTGAACTAGGCGATGGTTTCTTTGAAGTTAAGGCAACTTCTGGTGACAATAAACTTGGCGGAGATGATTTTGACCAAGTAATTATTGATTATTTAGTAAGTGAATTTAAGAAAGAGAATGGCATTGATCTTTCTAAAGATAAAATGGCCCTTCAACGCTTAAAAGACGCAGCTGAAAAAGCGAAAAAAGATCTTTCAGGAGTAACTTCTACTCAGATTTCTTTACCGTTTATCACAGCTGATGCGTCTGGTCCTAAGCACTTAGAGCTAAACTTATCACGTGCTAAATTTGAAGATTTATCTTCTGATTTAGTTGAACGTACGATGGGACCTACACGCCAGGCATTAAACGATGCTGGAATGTCGCCATCTGACATTGATAAAGTTATTCTTGTAGGTGGATCAACACGTATCCCTGCAGTTCAAGAAGCGATCAAAAAGTTTACTGGCAAAGAGCCTCACAAAGGAGTTAACCCAGATGAGGTAGTAGCACTTGGAGCTGCGATCCAAGGTGGAGTTCTAGCTGGAGATGTTAAAGATGTTGTTCTTCTTGACGTTACACCTCTTTCACTTGGTATCGAAACGATGGGTGGCGTGTTCACAAGATTGATCGACAGAAACACAACGATCCCTACTTCTAAATCACAAGTGTTTTCAACAGCTGCTGACAACCAGACATCTGTAGACATCCATGTTCTGCAAGGTGAGCGTGAGATGGCTGCACACAACAAGACTCTGGGAAGATTCCAATTATCTGAGATTCCTCCAGCACCACGCGGCGTACCTCAAATCGAAGTAAGTTTCGATATCGATGCAAATGGTATCGTTAATGTACGTGCGAAAGATCTTGGTACGAACAAAGAACAATCAATTACGATTAAGTCTTCTACTGGACTTTCTGATGATGAGATTGAACGCATGGTAAAAGACGCTGAGGAAAATGCTGAAGCTGACAAGAAGAAACGTGAAGAGATTGACACAAGAAACGAAGCAGATCAGCTTGTATTCACAGTTGGTAAAACATTGAAAGACCTTGAAGGCAAAGTAGATGAAGCGGAAGTTAAAAAAGCAGAAGAAGCTAAAGAGAGCTTGAAGAAAGCTCTTGAAGGCAATGACATCGAAGAGATTAAGAAAGAAAAAGAAGCATTAAGTGAAATTGTACAGCAGCTATCTGTTAAACTTTATGAGCAAGCATCACAACAAGCACAAGCTCAACAAGGTGGTACAGAAGGAAAAGCTGATGATAATATCGTAGATGCTGATTATGAAGAAGTAAACGACGATAAAAAATAAAAAAAACTAGCAATAAAAAGTCAAAGTCAGGATATCTTGACTTTGACTTTTTTTCTGAAAAGGCTTGTTTTGCAAAACTTTGATGCTCTTGGAAGTGGTTGATTTCCGTTCCAAGATGCTCGCTTTCCGCGGGGCGTGCGGTGAGCCTCCTGGGCGCTTTGCACCATTAGGAGTCTCACCTGTCCCGCTTCATGGAAGTAGTATCCTTGCTCCTGCGTCTACAAGTAATTGTTACCGATGTGAGCTTCCTCGTCGCTTGCCTTGCGAGAAGCTTCTCATGTGGTAGGCACGCACCTTCCACTCTAATCAACTGGTCAATGGAGCGGCCGAAAGAAATAATCTTTTTAGAGAAGAGCCTGAAAAGCAATGGTTTTTATACAGACTCTTGACTCGCTGTTGTTTGCAGTTTCGTCTTGAGTCAGGTGGTATTCAATGGTAAGATAATTTTTATGTGAGAATTCGGGAGTGTCCTATTATGAGTAAAAGAGATTATTACGAAGTACTTGGATTAGATAAGAACGCCTCCAATGACGAGGTGAAAAAAGCATACCGTAAGCTTGCCAGACAGTATCACCCTGATGTGAACAAAGAGGCAGATGCGGAAACTAAGTTTAAAGAAGTAAAAGAAGCATATGAAACGCTAAGCGATCCACAGAAAAAAGCACACTACGACCAATTTGGGCATACTGACCCTAATCAAGGTTTCGGTGGAGCGGGAGCTGGCTTTGAAGGATTTGGCGATATTTTTGATATGTTCTTTGGCGGTGGCGGAGGAAGACGAAATCCAAACGCACCTCGGCAAGGAAACGACCTTCAATATGGGCTTCGTCTCTCATTTGAAGAAGCTGTGTTTGGCAAGGAAACTGAGATTCAGATTCCAACTGAAGAAACATGCGGTACGTGTCATGGTTCAGGAGCTAAAGCAGGCACTAAACCAGAAACATGTTCACACTGTAATGGCAGCGGCCAGCTGAATGTTGAGCAAAACACTCCATTTGGACGCATTGTTAATAGAAGAGTATGTAATCATTGCAGTGGTAAAGGGAAAATTATTAAAGAAAAATGTAATACATGCCATGGAGCAGGAAAAGTACGCAAGAATAAAAAACTTTCCGTAAAAGTTCCTGCAGGTGTAGATAATGGTCAGCAAATCCGTATGTCAGGACATGGTGAACCTGGAGTGAACGGTGGTCCTGCCGGTGATCTTTATGTTGTTTTCCAAGTGGCTGATCATGAATTTTTCGAGCGTGACGGAGATGATATCTATTGTGAAATGCCTTTAACATTTGTTCAGGCTGCATTAGGTGATGAAATAGAAGTACCTACTCTGTACGGTAAAGTAAAGTTGAAGATTCCTGCTGGTACACAAACTGGAACTCACTTCAGGCTGAGAGGAAAAGGCGTGAAGAATGTTCATGGACGCGGTCAGGGAGATCAGCATATTCAAGTGAAAGTTGTTACACCTAAAAACTTAACAGAAAAACAAAAGCAGCTGCTTCGAGATTTCTCTGAAATAAGCGGCAGTCTGCCAGATGAGCAGCAAGATGGATTTTTTGATAAAGTAAAACGTGCTTTTAAAGGTGAGTAAAAGAAACCTTCTTAATCTTAAAAACGGAGTTGATATGATGAAATGGTCAGAAATTAGCATCCACACTACGCAGGAAGCTGTTGAACCAGTATCAAATATTTTGCATGAAGCAGGAGCAAGCGGAGTTGTGATCGAGGATGTGGATGATCTCTCAAAAGAGCGCCAATCCGTATTTGGTGAAATCTATCAGCTAAATCCTTCTGACTATCCTTCTGAAGGTGTCATTTTAAAAGCATACCTTCCTGTAAATAGCTTTTTAGGAGAAACCGTTGAAGAGATTAAGCAGGCTATTACAAACCTTGTGAAATACGATATCGATATTGGCGCGAATACCATTTCAATATCTGAAGTGAACGAAGAAGAATGGGCAACTGCTTGGAAAAAATATTATAAGCCAGTCAAGATATCTAAGCGGATTACGATTACACCGACTTGGGAGGAGTACGTACCTGTCCATTCTGACGAGTTAATTATTGAATTGGATCCAGGAATGGCGTTTGGAACTGGGACTCATCCCACCACTGTCATGAGTCTGCAAGCAATCGAAAAATATATCCAAGAAGGCGATTCAGTAATTGACGTTGGAACGGGATCGGGTGTATTAAGTATTGCATCTGCAATGCTCGGTGCAGGCAAGGTTGATGCTTATGATTTGGATGAAGTGGCAGTAAACAGTGCCCGATTAAATGTAAAGCTGAATAAAGTGCATAATAAAGTTCATGTTGATCAAAATGATTTACTGAAAGGGATATCAGGTCCTGCAGATCTTATTGTCGGCAATCTTCTTGCAGAAATTATTCTTTTATTCGTCGATGATGCTGCTAAAGTATTAAAACCAGGCGGTTATTTCATTACTTCAGGCATCATTCAAGGGAAGAAGCGTGACGTAAAAACGAAGCTAGAACAGCAAGGATTTAGGATTGTTGAAATCTTGGAGATGGAAGATTGGGTGGCGATTGTCGCTCAAAATCAGAAATAAGAATAGGAAGTGCTCTAAATGCAAAGGTATTTTGTTCCCGCTGCAAGCTGGGAAAATGACCGTGTTTTCATAAAAGATGAAGATGCGAAACATATTTCTAAGGTTATGAGAATGCAGCCGGGAGACACCATTATATGCTGTGACAACCATAGCAGGTCCGCTGTTTGTGAAATACTTGACCTTGGCGGGAACGTTGTAGAAGCGCGCGCTGTAAATGAGCTGGAATTAGACTCTGAGTTGCCGGTTTCTGTTACCATTGCACAAGGCCTTCCGAAAGCAGATAAACTTGAATTCATCGTTCAAAAAGGAACAGAGCTTGGTGCTTCAACCTTTTTCCCTTTTTCTGCTGACCGTTCAGTTGCGAAATGGGATGATAAAAAAGCGGCTAAAAAGAAGGAACGTTTAGAAAAAATCGCTAAAGAAGCAGCTGAACAATCGCATAGAAGCAAGATTCCAGAGATTATAAATCCTGGGTCTTTTGCTGATTTGCTAAAAATAGCAGAACAGTATAATATAAAAATCGTTGCATATGAAGAAGAAGCTAAACAGCAAGAATACAGTCGTTTTTCTTCTGCTTTAAAGAAGATTGCAAAAGGAGATAAACTTCTTTGCGTTATTGGTCCAGAAGGCGGGATAAGCGAAAAAGAAGCGATGGTCCTTCAAGAACATGGATTTGAACTATGTGGACTGGGTCCGAGAATCTTAAGGACCGAAACAGCCCCATTATATATTTTATCTGCTATTTCTTATCATTTTGAATTAAAGGGGTGATGAAAATGCCATCTGTTGCTTTTCATACTTTAGGCTGTAAAGTCAATCATTACGAAACAGAAGCAATCTGGCAGCTGTTTCAGTCAGAAGGCTATGAACGAACTGATTTTGACAGTTCCGCCGATGTTTATGTTATTAATACTTGTACGGTTACTAATACAGGTGATAAAAAAAGCCGGCAGGTAATTAGACGTGCAATAAGAAAAAATCCTGAAGCAGTCATTTGTGTTACAGGATGCTATGCTCAAACCTCACCTGCTGAAATTATGGCTATACCTGGAGTAGATGTTGTTGTCGGCACACAAGATCGGTCCAAGATGCTTACGTACATTCAGCAATACCAAGAAGAAAGAATGCCTATTAATGGTGTATCTAACATCATGAAGGCTAGAGTATATGAAGAATTAGACGTACCAGCATTTACTGACAGAACTAGAGCATCTTTAAAGATTCAGGAAGGCTGCAATAACTTCTGTACTTTCTGCATCATACCTTGGGCAAGAGGATTACTGCGTTCAAGAAAACCAGAAGATGTTCTGTCTCAAGCACAGCAATTAGTGGATTCAGGCTATAAAGAAATCGTTCTAACGGGAATCCACACTGCAGGTTATGGCGAAGATATGAAAGATTATTCTTTTGCTAAATTGCTCCGTGATCTCGATGAGAATATTGCAGGACTTAAACGTATCCGTATTTCATCAATTGAGGCGAGCCAGATCACAGATGAAGTGATTGAGGTGATGGGTAATTCTGAAAAAGTTGTTCCTCATCTGCATATTCCTTTACAATCAGGTTCAAATACGGTTCTTCAGCGAATGAGAAGAAAGTATTCAATGGAAATGTTCGGTGAACGTCTTGACAGGTTAAAAGAAGCTTTGCCAGGGCTTGCCATTACATCTGATGTCATTGTAGGTTTTCCAGGAGAGACAGAAGAAGAATTTATGGAAACGTATCGTTTCATTGAAAATCATAAATTTATGGAGCTTCATGTGTTCCCCTATTCAAAACGTACGGGTACACCTGCTGCTAAAATGGAAAATCAGGTTCCTGAAGACATAAAGAACGAACGTGTTCATAAATTGATTTCTCTATCTGATCAATTAGCTAAAGAATATGCATCAGATTATGAAGACACGGTAGTTGAAGTCATTCCTGAAGAAGAGTTTAAGGACGAACCAGGTAAGCATTTATTTGTAGGATACACGCCAAACTATCTAAAGGTAGTCTTCGAAGGTAATGAAGAAATGATTGGCAAATTAGTAAAAGTGAAAATCACAGAAGCTGGGTATCCTTATAATAAAGGTATATTTGTTAAACAAGAAATGGAAGAAGTTTTAAAGCAAGCTGTTTCAAGCTAACATCCTGGAATTCATTTCAGGATGTTTTTTATAGGGCTGTATAAAAGCTGCTCGATTTATCATAAATATTTTGGTATGATACTACGGTATTTAATTTTTAAGTTCAGAAAGGATTGTTTTTATGAGCAATTTAAACGTTGCAAGAATGATTGATCACACCGCTTTAAAAGCAGAAACTACAAAGAAAGAAATTTTGACTCTTTGTGAGGAAGCTAAAAAATATAATTTCTTTTCTGTATGTGTTAACCCTACTTGGGTTTATACAGCATTCGAACAACTAAAAGATTCAGACGTAGCAGTTTGTACAGTTATCGGATTCCCTCTTGGTGCAAACACTCCTGAAGTAAAAGCGTTCGAAACAAAAAATGCTATTGAAAATGGTGCAACTGAAGTTGATATGGTAATTAACATCGGCGCTTTAAAAGATGGTAACTACGAGCTTGTTGAACAAGATGTTCGTGCTGTTGTAGAAGCTGCAAAAGGCAAGGCGTTAACGAAAGCGATCATTGAAACAGCTCTTTTAACTGACGAAGAAAAAGTTAAAGCGTGTGAGATCGCTGTAAAAGCAGGAATTGATTTTGTTAAAACTTCAACTGGTTTCTCAACTGGCGGAGCTACAGCAGAAGATATTAAGCTAATGCGTGAAACTGTTGGTCCTAACATTGGTGTGAAAGCTTCAGGTGCTGTTCGTGACCGTGAAACAGCCTTAGCAATGATTGAAGCAGGTGCTACACGTATTGGAGCTAGTGCAGGTATTGCGATTGTTGAAGGCGGAACATCTACTTCAGACTATTAAGCAATAAGCAAAAAATCTCTCCTGAACTGCCTGTTCAAATTAAGTTGACCGCATGACGCGGATATATTATAATGGCAAAAGATATGTGACGCATTCTTACGATTTTTGTAAGGGTGGTCTGGAGGGAGGGAAATACAAATGGCAGAAACACGTGTTCGCAAGAACGAATCCATTGATGATGCTCTTCGTCGTTTTAAAAGATCCGTTTCCAAAGATGGAACATTGGCTGAAGTTAAAAAGCGCAAGCATTATGAAAAGCCAAGCGTAAAGCGAAAGAAGAAGGCTGAGGCAGCAAGAAAGCGTAAGTTCTAAGAGAGGTGTAAGATATGAGTCTTCTTGATGCATTAAATCAAGACATGAAGCAAGCGATGAAGAACAAAGATAAGCAAAAGCTTTCTGTAATTCGTATGTTGAAGGCATCTCTTCAAAATGAGGCCATCAAACATGGACGCGAATTAAATGAGGAAGAAGAGCTCACTGTGCTTGCACGCGAGATGAAACAAAGAAAAGACTCCCTCCAAGAATTCGAAAAAGCTGGCCGCGAAGATTTAGTCGCTGGTCTTCAAGATGAAATAGCTGTTCTTACGCCATATCTTCCTAAACAGCTGACTGAAGAAGAACTTCATGAAATTGTTGCTCAAACAATTTCAGAAACTGGGGCTGCTTCTAAAGCTGATATGGGTAAAGTTATGGGTGCACTGATGCCTAAAGTTAAAGGGAAAGCCGATGGCGGTCTCGTTAACCGTATAGTGCAGCAACAATTATCATAATTGAAATTGACAAACGCTCTGTATTTATACAGGGCGTTTTCTTATTTTAAAAGCTTTTTTCGCAAATCTTTATCGTTTTATGTGAAAGTAGTTGATTTCCGTTCCAGGTGCGCGCTTTCCGCGGGGCGGGCGGTGAGCCTCCTTGGCGCTTAGCGCCATTAGGAGTCTCACCTGTCCCACTGGTCCCGCAGGAGTCTCGCACCTTGCACTCCAATCAACTTATCAATGAAGTTAAAGAAAAAATATTTTGTAAGCAACAATCTTTCAGAAAAGAACTAAGATAAGAAAGCTTTAAAACCATGAGAATGACGTCTTTAGTTTGTACTTGTCGAAAATTCGATAAATTTCTTTATGTGTGGAATTTTTGGTGATTACAATGGAATAATTCCAGATTACCATGTAAAAATTAGCTTTTACCCTGTAACAGTACTTGTACACTTTATCCACTGCTTCAATTGGTACAATGATTAGAAAACAGCCTTCTAAAATAACAACAAAGTCTGCGCAAACAACTTTTTATTGAAACTTTTCCCACAAATTAACGTAAAATAGAAGGAGAAGGGGGGATTTTCGTGAAAAGGGCCCGATTGCTGATCTATACCTTATGTTTTATATGGGGATTTTACGGTTTAATATCTAATCAGCAAGTTTTTTCAGCTGGTAAAGGGAAAACGGTAACATTTATACCTGTGGAGCATGAAGTAGAAAGAGGTCTTGAGGCTTTTTTAGAAAGAAATATTAAAAAAGCGGAAGACGATGGTACTGATCATATCGTACTCGAGATCTATACTCCAGGCGGAAGGGTAGACGCAGCAATACATATAGCAAAATTGATGAGGGAAACAGACATACCTATTACTGCCTACGTTGTGAAAAATGCTTTTTCTGCTGGTGCTTATATAGCTTTGAATGCAGATGACATCGTTATGAAACCTTCTACTACGATTGGTTCAGCTGCTGTTATAGACAGTCAGGGAAATGCAGCGGGGCAAAAAGCAGAATCAGCATGGAAGGCAGAGATGCTGGCTGCAGCAGAACTTAACGATCGGGATCCATTATATGCAGAGGCAATGGTCGATCCAGATGTTGAAATTCCAGAGCTTGAATTGAAGAAAGGTGATCTTCTGACCTTAACAGCAAGCGAAGCTTTAAAAGTAGGCTATGCTGAAAAGATTGCTGAGGATCGACAAGAACTATTAGCCTATTTAGACTTGGAAAATGCAAAGGTTTTAGAATCGGAACCAACTTTCGCTGATAAAATAGCCCGTTTTGTAACAAATCCAGTTATCGTGCCGATCCTGCTTTCTTTAGGCAGCTTAGGACTTGTACTTGAATTATACACACCAGGGTTTGGTATTGCAGGATCCATAGGAGCACTGTCATTATTTTTGTTTTTCTATGGTCATATGATAGCTGGTTTAGCAGGCTGGGAAGCAATCATTTTGTTCGTGATAGGATTTATATTAATCATAATGGAGATATTTTTGCCCGGAGGTATTATGGGCATAATTGGGGTGGTAGCCATGTTAACTGGTTTGATACTTGCAGGAGGTTCTTTATCAGGGATCCTGCTCGCGATTGCTATAGCGATAATTGTAACAATCATTGGCTCATACTTCTTCATCCGCTCGTTTGGCTATAATGGACCGCTAAAACGTTTGGTGCTCTTCGATTCAACAAGTTCTGAAAAAGGATACCTTTCCCACAGTGAGCGTATTGATCTTACCGGAAAGACAGGTATTACTGCTACACCATTACGGCCAGCGGGCAGTGTGAAAATAGATGACGAGTATATTGATGTTGTATCTGAAGGTTCTTTTATTGGAAAAAATGAAAAAGTTAAAATTGTAAAAGTTAGCGGAGGCCGTGTCGTAGTAAGGCTGGCCCAAAATAAAGAATGAATGGAGTGTGTTGTTAATGTTAGAACTTAGTTCGATTGCAAGTATTGTAATAATCGGTTTAATCGTAATTGCTTTAGCAGTATTGTTTACTTTTGTTCCGGTCATGCTTTGGATTTCTGCCTTGGCTGCAGGAGTAAGAGTAGGTATCTTTACCTTAGTAGGGATGAGATTAAGAAGGGTAATTCCAAACCGCGTCGTAAATCCATTGATTAAAGCGGTAAAAGCGGGATTAGAATTAAGTACAAATCAGCTTGAGAGTCATTATCTTGCAGGAGGAAACGTTGACCGTGTAGTAAATGCATTGATTGCTGCCCACCGTGCTAACATCGAGCTTAGCTTTGAAAGAGCGGCAGCGATCGATTTGGCTGGACGTGATGTGCTTGAAGCTGTACAGATGAGTGTTAATCCAAAAGTGATTGAAACGCCTTTTATCGCAGGTGTAGCTTTGGATGGGATTGAAGTGAAAGCTAAAGCAAGAATTACAGTAAGAGCAAATATTGACCGTCTTGTAGGTGGTGCTGGTGAAGAAACAATCATCGCCCGGGTCGGTGAAGGTATAGTTAGTACAATCGGTTCTTCTGAAACACATAAAAAAGTACTTGAGAATCCTGATATGATTTCTCAAACTGTCCTTTCAAAAGGTCTAGATGCAGGAACAGCATTTGAAATTCTTTCGATTGATATTGCTGATATTGATATCGGCAAAAATATTGGTGCAGAACTGCAAACAGATCAAGCGATGGCTGATAAGAATATAGCACAGGCAAAAGCAGAAGAAAGACGCGCGATGGCAGTTGCAAACGAACAAGAAATGAAAGCAAGAGTACAGGAAATGAGAGCCAAAGTTGTGGAAGCGGAAGCGGAAGTACCGATGGCTTTAGCAGAAGCACTTCGTTCGGGCAATATGGGCTTTATGGATTACATGAACATGAAGAACATTATGGCAGATACAACCATGAGAGAATCGATCAGTAAGTCTTCTAATCCAGATAAAGAGAACGATGATAAAGGACGGAAAATGTAAATATGAATATCATTGAAGCGATTATTGATATTCTGATAGCAAATATCGCTTTTGTCATTATTATCGCTGGCGGATTATACAGCTTCTTTAAAAGATTGAACGATACAAAGGATACGAATAAATCTGCCCCGGCTAAGCGGAAGAATGAACGGCCTAAAGAACAAGCTTCTCCATTTGGAGTTCCGCGTGAAACAGTGAGTGAGCTTGAAAGAGAGATTGCTATTTCTCCGGAAAAGAAACCCGGCAGGAAAGAGGCGATTAGTAAGCGATATGAGGAAATAAAGCAAAGCAGCAATGGATCGAATCGTTATCAGGATAAAGAAGAAGCGATTCTGGGCAGTTTTAAAGCAGATCAAAAAGAACTTCAAAAAGCGGTAATTTGGTCAGAAATTCTTTCAAAGCCCAAAGCATTGCAAAAACGAATGTAACTGAAAGCAAAACAAAGAAATAAAGTGATAGTTTGCCCCCTTCTCTCATAAAAATGGAGAGAGGGGGTTTTTTTATGGGAAAATTGCGGCAGCAAGTAAGCAAATGGATGATGCAGAACCTTGAGTTACCAGCAGACGTAGTAATGGATTTACCCCGGATCACGATGATTGGACAACTACACATTTATATAGAAAATCACAGGGGCGTAAAAGCTTTTTCCAATGAACAGCTTAAGCTCAAATTGAAGCATGGTACGCTCGTCATTTCAGGAAGAGAATTTGTCATTAAAACCATACTTCCAGAAGAGATTCTATTAGAAGGAACCATCTCTTCAGTGGATTTTGAAAACGATTAAAACTTTCTAGGATATGGAGGGACAATATGAAAAGCAAATGGGGCAATAATTTTAAAGGATATGTGAGAATAGAAATTATTGGACAAGAGTCCAGCTCTTTTATCAACACTTGTATTCAGTCAGGAATACAAATTTGGGACATCAAACCTATCGATGGTGATCGAGTACATGTATCAATCTCCGTTCCGGATGTCCAGAGAGCAAAAGCCATTTTAAAACAAAACAAGCTGAAAATTAGGATTAAGGAAAAAAAGGGAACGCCGTTTCTGCTTAAAAAAATGTGGAAAAGAAATGGATTTATGCTGGGCATGGTCTCATTTATTTTCATTCTATTTTTATTATCTAATATGATTTGGAATATTAATGTCATCGGCGCAAATCCTAAAACTGAATATGAACTTCGAAAAGCAGCATTAGAAATAGGCGTTAAAAAAGGAAAGTTTATTTTCTTGCTGCCGAATGTACGAGAGGTCCAAAGACAGCTGACAGAAAAAATGGGAAACGTTACTTGGATAGGCGTTACACAGTATGGGACATCGTATCGATTTGAAGTCGTTGAAAAAGAGATACCGAAGGAAAAACTAATTACAGGGCCGAGGCATCTCGTCGCTACTAAGCAAGCAGTTATCCATTCTTTATTCGTTGAAAAAGGACAACCAGTAGTAACTGTAAATGATTATGTTCGAAAGGGAACTTTATTAGTGTCAGGATATATAGGCAAAGAAAAGAAACCGGAACTTGTAAGTGCAAAAGGAGAGATCTTTGGTGAAGTCTGGTATGAAACCAGGGTTGAAATCCCTTTAAATACTTCTTTTCAAACGTACACAGGAAAGTTTGAAAATAGACATTATGTTTCTTTATTTGGACTAGATATTCCGATTTATGGATTTTCTGATGGAGAATTTCAGGATAAAACGGAAACACTAAATGAAAGTCCTCTATATCTGGCTAAATGGAAATTACCTGTTTCTTATATAAAAAAAGAGATCCGGGAAACTGACGGAGTAAAACGGTCTTACACGAAAGCAGAAGCTATCGAGGTCGGGAAAAAGATGGCTAAAAAAGAATTGCTTAAAAAACTGCCTGAAGATGCAAAAATTAAAGGTGAAAAAGTTTGGCAACAAAAGGTCTCGAATGGTAAAGTAAAACTAACGATGCTCTACAAAGTAATTGAAAATATTGCATCTGAACAACCTATACCTATCCAACAAGGAGAATGAGTAGTTTGTCAGAAACGAAAAGACTTAATTCATTACAACTCGAAAATACAACAGAAGCCGCATCACTCTTTGGGCCGAACGATGCCTTTTTAAAGGTTATTGAACATAAGCTCAACGTAGGTATAGTCACCCGCGGAGAAGAAATTTTAGTGACAGGGGAACTAGCGAAAGCCGAGATGGTCGAGGAAACGCTTTCCGTGTTATTGAAATTAGTGCGCAAAGGCATAAAAATATCTGAGAGGGATATTGTTTATGCAGTTCAACTCGCAGAAAAGAACATGCTGGATGAATTAAGTGAGTTATATGAAGAAGAAATAGCAGTTACAGCTAAAGGTAAGCCGATTCGTGTTAAAACGCTTGGGCAGAGGCATTACGTTCAATCTATGAGAAAGCGTGACCTCGTGTTTGGCATTGGACCAGCAGGAACGGGTAAAACCTATCTTGCAGTAGTCATGGCAGTAAATGCATTAAAAGACGGCCGGATTAAAAAAATTGTTCTGACTCGTCCTGCAGTGGAAGCAGGTGAAAGCTTAGGTTTCTTGCCAGGTGATTTAAAAGAAAAAGTTGATCCGTACTTACGCCCGCTTTACGATGCGCTGCATGATCTACTTGGGGCAGAACATACAGAGAGGCTTATCGAACGGGGAACAATTGAAATAGCACCATTAGCATACATGAGAGGCCGTACCCTGGATGAAAGCTTTGTTATTCTAGATGAAGCTCAAAATACATCCCCTGAACAAATGAAAATGTTCCTGACACGTCTTGGATTTGGATCGAAGATGGTGATTACTGGTGACCTTACCCAGATTGATCTGCCTAGAGGAAAAGAATCCGGATTAAAAGTCACCGAAAAAAGACTAGAAGGCGTTAATGGAATTGATTTTATATACTTAAAACAATTAGATGTAGTAAGACATCCGCTCGTTCAGCGGATTATTGAAGCATACGAAACATATGATAAATAAGGACTCCTGTTTCAGGAGCCCTTTTTTACTTTATATAAGTACCATATTTGTCCAACTTTTGCTAAGATTAGTATAGGATTCACAGTTTAGGGAGTGGTAGCGTTTGTCCAACTTGAAGCACATCCTTTCAAATTACTTTCGTTTAAGCGTAGCAACTGTATCATTTATCGTAATGGGGATTATTTTATTTGCTATATTAGTCAGCAATGTAACTCCTAATGTCGTCGATGTAAACGTTTATGAACGTGCTCCACGTGATATACAATCACCAATTACAATCCCATTGGAAGAACAGACAGAAGCAAGAAAAAGGCTTGCTGAAGAAAATGTGAAAAATGAATACACTTTTAACAATGACATCGCATTTGAGCAGGCTGATGCGATGAAAATCCTGATTAATACAATTATTTCAATAAATAAAACAGAAGAAAAGAAAAAAGAAGATGAACCACTATTAACACGGGAACAAAAGATTGATCAACTAGAAGATTACATAGATACTTCAGAGATTTCTGATGAGACATTTGATACATTGTTTCGTGCAAGTGAGACTGAGCTTACAAATGTAAGAAATCTTGGACCGGATGTTGTGAACAGTGTACTTGAAGAACCAATCATGGTTGAAGAGGTGGATGGAAAAAAAGATGAAGCCGTTCGATTAATCCGCGAAAACGGAAATTTGTCTTACTCCCTTAGGAATGCGACAGAGGAAATAACAAGAACTTTTATCATTGCAAATCGGACACTCGATACAGAAAAAACAAGACAAAAACGTAAAGAAGCTAGTGAAAAAGTCGAAGAAGTATTTATAAGAGAAGGGGAAGTTTTAGTTAAAAGCGGATCCGTTATCACGCCTGAAATCTACGAAAGACTTAAGAAGGTCGGCCTGCTGGATCAAGAAATGAAAACATATCCTTACTACGGGCTGTTCTTATTTGTTTTACTTGTAATGGCAGGGCTTTATTATTTTATGAAAGAAGAACGGAAGAAAGAGCATTTTAGAAAATATGTGACGATTTATGCACTGCTTTTCACTCTTACACTTGTAGTCATGAAGCTGATCAGTATCAGCACTGAAATTGGATTGAACAGTTTAATGTATCTTGTTCCTGTAGCAGCTGGTGCGATGATGATCAAGATGCTGTTTAATGAAGAACTTGCTGTTGTTTCATCTGTAATCTTTGCACTAAGTGCTGCACTGATATTTAATGAACAAACAACAGGAAACTTTAATTTCATAATGAGTTTGTATGTTTTATTTAATGCAATTTCCGGTATTGTATTCTTAGGGAAGACACAGCAGCGTTCAAAAATTCTTCAAGCCGGATTTTTCGTTTCTTTTATAGCCATCCTAACAGTAGCAAGTGTACTTTTGCTTCAGAACGGAAAATTCACATCTTGGCAGATTGGATTAGATCTTGGCTGTGCCGCTTTATCTGGTTTTATTTCAGCGGTTCTTACATTAGGATTACTGCCGGTGATTGAATCATCTTTTAACATTTTATCGGTTACAAAACTGATCGAGCTGTCAAATCCGAATCATCCAATTCTGCGAAAAGTCCTTATGGAAGCTCCTGGTACTTATCATCATAGTATTATGGTAGCAAACCTATCTGAAGCTGCATGTGAATCAATCGGTGCTAATGGGCTCCTGGCAAGGGTAGGTTCTTATTATCATGATGTTGGTAAGACAAAGCGACCGCATTTTTTCATTGAAAACCAGATGAATATGGAGAATCCGCATGATAAGATTGCACCTCAGTTAAGTAAAACAATCATCACGGCTCATCCTTATGATGGAGCGGACATGCTTAGAGCAGACAAGATACCTAAAGAGATTATTGATATAGCGGAACAGCACCATGGAACAACGCTTCTGAAATTTTTCTATCATAGGCTACTCAGTTAACGGAAAAAGAAGTTTCAGAATCCGATTTCCGTTATCCTGGACCAAAAGCACAAACGAAGGAAGTAGCAATCATAGGTATTTCTGATGCAGTAGAAGCTGCTGTTCGATCTTTAGCAAAGCCTACACCAGTAAAAATAGACACGATTATTCGAAAAATTATTAATGACAGACTTGAAGATGGCCAGTTTGATGAATGCGATCTAACCCTTAAAGAATTGGATGCCGTAGCAAAAACTTTAACAGAAACGCTTCAAGGAATATTTCATTCCAGAATCGAGTATCCAGAAGAAACGAAAAAGGTGGAAAAACAATGACATTACATGTTGAGTATTTAAATGAAGTTGACGAAAATAGTGAAGAGTTTCAAGAGTTACTAGTCAATGTACTGCAGAAGGCCGCAGAGATGGAAGAAACGGGACCGGCAGAAGTATCTGTGACGATCGTTACGAAAGAAAGGATTCAGGAAATTAATAGTGAATACAGACAAAAAGATGCCGTGACAGATGTTATCTCTTTTGCAATGGAAGAAATGGGAGAAGATGAAACAGAGATTATCGGTGGTGAAGAAACAAGGTTCCTTGGGGACATCATCATC
The DNA here is from genome assembly GCF_001999465.1 of Fictibacillus arsenicus. GTDB lineage: Bacteria > Bacillota > Bacilli > Bacillales > Fictibacillaceae > Fictibacillus > Fictibacillus arsenicus. The sequence continues at coordinate 14,186 of NZ_MQMF01000001.1, read as the reverse complement.
TGTTTAGACGTTGCTAAAGAACAAGCAGAAGAATATGGACATTCGACTGAGAGAGAAATGGGATTCCTCGCCGTTCACGGATTCCTTCATCTTTTAGGATATGATCATATGAACGAAGCGGATGAAAAAGCAATGTTTGGCAGACAAGAAGAAATCTTGGAGCAGTACGGATTGAAAAGATGATCGCATGGGGAAAGTTATTCAATAGCTTTAAATTTGCTTATACAGGGATAATTAAAACATTTAAGAGTGAACAAAACTTCAGACTACACATTTTGATAAGTGTAATCGTTATCTTAACAGCGGTCACACTTGATTTTTCTGCTTTCCGCATGACAGTTTTACTCATTGTAATCGGAATTGTCCTGGCATTAGAACTCATGAATACTGCTGTTGAGAAAACAGTTGATCTAATAACTTTGGAACGTCATCCGTTGGCAAAGGAAGCGAAAGATGCTGCTGCAGGTGCGGTTTTGGTTTTTTCGATATTTGCTGTTATAATCGGTATACTGCTTTTTATAGAACCTTTATTAAGAAGCATAGAAAGTTAAGAAAAAGGTGAAATGTATTATGAACAAAGATAAATTGATGGAACAAGCAAAGAAAGCAAGAGAAAAAGCTTATGTACCTTATTCAAAATTCCAGGTTGGTGCGGCATTGCTTTCTTCTGAAGGGAAAGTTTATCATGGTGCAAATATTGAGAATGCAGCTTACAGCTTGACTTGCTGTGCTGAAAGAACCGCTTTATTTAAAGCGTATACAGAAGGCGATACCAAATTTACTGCAATTGCTGTAGTTGCTGATACAAAACGCCCTGTTCCGCCTTGTGGTGCATGCCGTCAGGTCATTTCAGAATTATGTCCTCCTGACATGCCGGTTTATTTAACAAACCTTCATGGAGACGTTCAGGAAATTGCGGTTAAGGACCTGTTGCCAGGTGCTTTTTCACCGGAGGATTTAAATGATTAAACCGGGGTATAAATCAGGATTTGTAACCATCATTGGCCGTCCAAATGTAGGCAAATCCACATTGTTAAATCAGGTGATCGGACAAAAAATCGCTATAATGAGTGATAAGCCGCAGACCACTAGAAATAAAATTCAGGCTGTTTACACAACTGAGGAAGCACAAGTGATTTTTATTGATACCCCTGGTATTCATAAGCCTAAGCATAAGCTTGGGGATTTTATGACAAGAACGGCACAGCAGACATTGAACGAGGTGGATCTTATTCTTTTCGTAATCAATGCCGAAGAAGGCTACGGCCGGGGTGATCAATTCATCATAGACAGACTGCAGCATGTACAGAACCCTGTTTTCTTAGTAGTAAATAAAATTGATAAAGTCCATCCGGATGATTTGCTGCCGCTGATTGATATGTATCGAAATAAGGTGGATGTTGCAGAAGTTGTTCCCATTTCTGCTTTAAAGGGAAATAATGTAGATACATTATTGAATCAGATTGTGTCGTATATGGAAGAGGGACCTCAATTCTATCCGGAAGATCAAGTAACAGATCATCCTGAACGATTTATAACAGCAGAATTAATACGGGAAAAAGTTCTTCATCTAACACGTGAGGAAATTCCACATTCTGTTGCTGTAGTAATCGAAGAGATGAAAGTTCGGGAAGAGAAAAATGTTGTTTTTGTAAATGCTACTATAATTGTTGAAAGATCATCTCAAAAAGGCATTATCATAGGAAAACAAGGAAAAATGCTAAAAGAGATCGGTAAAAGAGCGAGAGCTGATATCGAAACTCTATTAGGATCTAAAGTTTTTTTGGAACTCTACGTAAAAGTTCAAAATGACTGGAGAAACCGTCAGAAACAGCTTGCTGAGTTTGGTTTTAATGAGGACGATTATTAATAGTAAAAACTGTTAATTTTTCCTTCACATGAAAACAATATTTAAGGTGAACCTAGTTATATCAGGAGTAAAAACAAATAGAAAGGTGTGTCCAAACCATGAAAGAATTTACTTGGAAAGTATTCTGTGAAACGGGCAATATTGATACCTATTTGTTATACAAAGAGCTTGACCATGAAATAACAGCATTATCAGCAGTTATTCCTTATGAAGAGTCTCTAGAGGAACCTCCATTTCATTAATTAACTAAGGTGCCTTCTTAACGAGAGGGTGGTGATATACCTTGCTTTATAAAGTGGAAGGAATAGTTATTAAAACCGTTCCGTATGGAGAATCAAATACGATTATTACTCTGTACACAAAGGAACTTGGAAAAATTGGCGTGATGGCAAGAGGAGCGAAGAAGCCTAAAAGCCGCTTCACTTCCATTGCGCAACTTTTTACATACGGAATATTTGTATTTCAAAGAGGTAGAGGACTTGGAACTTTGCAGCAAGGAGAAGCATTGTCTTCCTTCCGGCATATACGCGAAGACTTGGTTAAGACAGCTTATGCGGCTTATTTGACAGAGCTTCTTGACCGGTATACATCTGAGGAAGAAATGAAACTCGACTTGTTTGGCTGGCTGAAACAATCTTTAGAATATATAAATCATGGAATTGATCCAGAGGTTATTACATTTTTATTCGAATTAAAAATAATGAAAACAGCTGGTATAGTACCTGAGCTAAGCAGATGTGTCTCATGTCATGCAGCAGAAGGGAATTTTTCTTTTTCGATTCGAGAAGGCGGTTTTCTCTGTGAAAGATGTGCCTATAAAGACCCTTATAGAATGAATATCTCTAAAGGAGCTGCCCGGCTGTTAAATATGTTTTATCATCTCGATCTCGCCAGACTTGGAAACGTGTCATTAAAAAAGGAAACCAAAAGAGAGTTGAGAATGCTTTTTGATGCCTACATGGAAGAGTATTCGGGTGTATTTATAAAATCAAAAAAGTTTTTAAAACAACTTGATGACTTAACGTGAATTCAACTGTGAAGACTTTCTTTGCAGTTTTTTTTGTTCGCATTTTCTCCTTAATGAGTTATAATAATGAAAAATAAGTATAACACATTGGATGCAGCAAAAGGTGGTGTACAAAATCGAACTAAACAAAAGGCAGCAGAAGATTATTGAGATCGTTAAGGATCACGGACCTATAACAGGAGAACAAATTGCTGACCAGCTTGATTTAACCCGGGCGACACTTCGTCCAGATCTTGCAATACTAACGATGGCAGGTTATTTGGACGCCAGACCGAGAGTAGGCTATTTTTACACGGGCAAAACAGGTTCACAGTTACTGACAGAAAAAGTGAAGAAAATTAAAGTAGCTGAATTTACCTCTATGCCAGTAGTCGTTCAAGACTCTGCAACTGTATACGAAGCAATCTGTACCATGTTCTTAGAAGATGTTGGAACACTGTTCATCATTAATAAAAACGGACATCTTGCAGGGGTTGCTTCACGAAAAGATTTATTGAGAGCAAGTATGGGGAAGCAAGAGATCAATAGTATCCCAATAAATATTATTATGACAAGAATGCCTAATATTACGTATTGTTATAAAGAAGATTTCCTGCTGGATATCGCTCACATTCTGATTGAAAAGCAAATTGACGGGCTTCCTGTAGTGAAACGTTCTCAGAATGAGAGCGGACTAGAGGTAGTTGGAAGAATTACTAAAACTAATATTACTAAGGCTTTTGTGGAACTTGCTCACGACGAAATACTTTAATAAATGGGGAGGCCAATATGACAGGACGTCCAATCGTATATGTCGTTTCAGATTCAGTTGGAGAAACGGCAGAACTGGTTGTAAAAGCGGCTGCTAGCCAATTTAATTCAAATGGAATAGAGATAAAGAGGGTTCCCTACGTAGAAGACAAAGAAACAATCGATGAAGTCATTTCTTTAGCAAAGGATCACAATGGTATCATTGCATATACTTTGGTTGTTCCCGAAATTAGCGAATATGTAGCTAAGCAGGCTGCTGCTAACGGAATACCCACAGTGGATATTATGGGACCTATTATGAATCAGCTGCAATCCAGGCTTAATCAAGTACCGAGATATGAACCTGGGGTTGTACATAAACTGGATGATGAATACTTCAGAAAAGTTGAAGCTATAGAATTTGCAGTCAAGTATGATGACGGAAGAGATCCGAGGGGAATTTTAAAAGCCGATGTTGTACTAATTGGTGTTTCAAGAACTTCAAAAACACCGCTCTCTCAATATCTAGCTCATAAGCGTCTAAAAGTGGCTAACGTACCTATTGTTCCTGAAGTGGAACCGCCGGAAGAATTATTTAAAGTTTCGCCTAATAAATGTTTTGGGCTAAAAATAACTCCGGAAAAGTTAAATGATATTCGCAGAGAGCGCTTGAAAGCATTAGGACTGAATTCAGAAGCTAACTATGCAAATATGGAAAGAATAAAACAAGAACTCATTTATTTTAATAAGGTTGTAGACCGAATTGGCTGCAGAGTAGTGGAGGTATCCAATAAGGCTGTTGAGGAATCAGCTAACGTCATATACAATCTTTTTCAAGGCAAATCCTATAAATAAAAGCGCAAATTTCTGCGCTTTTTTTATTTCGATCTTTTTACTGGTAAAATCATTCCGTTTTTATTATAATATTACATTGTGATTAAAAATAAAAAGTTTGACTAAAATAGTGATACATTCAGAATGCATTTTTTATGTAAATGCCAGCAAATAAAGGAGAATCACTGGAAAAGTAGAACATAAAAATATGGAAAAATTCAAAGCTGATATATATGTAGATGCAGATGCTTGTCCTGTAGTGATAAAAGAAGAGATTAATAATTATTCAAAGGTGTTTCGATTTGAACCTATTTTTGTGACTTCATTTGCACATGCAAGCCATACAGACCAACCTGGACGCTGGATTCTTGTAGATGCCCGGCCAGAGGAAGTGGACATGTACATACATAATCATTCTAAAAAAAATGACATTGTGGTAACCCAAGATCATGCTCTTGCAAGTTTGCTTATTCCAAAAGGGGTTTATGTTATCACCCCAAGAGGGAAACATTTTCAAGAGAATGAAATGGAAAGAGTGCTGCATGAACGCTATCTGTCGGCAAAAGCAAGACGCTCAGGAAAACATTCTAAAGGGCCAGCTAAATTCACAAAGGAGGATGCAGAAAGATTCGGTTCAGTTTTTTGTGAAATCCTGTCGAATGTTGAAGGAAAATAGACTTGGGGCACGAATATATATCTAGTGTCAAAAGAAACAAGAATTTTGTGGTGGTAATATGGAACGTATACCAGAGGATTTAATTGAAAAAGTCAGGTCATCAAGCGATATTGTAGATGTGATAAGTGATTATGTTCCTTTAAAAAAGCAAGGACGAAATTATTTTGGTTTATGCCCGTTTCATGGAGAGAAATCACCTTCGTTTTCTGTATCACCGGAAAAACAAATCTATCACTGCTTCGGATGCGGAGCAGGAGGGAATGTTTTCTCTTTTCTAATGAATATCGAAGGATATTCATTCATTGAAGCCGTAACTCAACTCGGAAAAAAGAATTCGATTGAACTGCCTCAAATACATCAGCAAAATTACTCCTTAAAAAGTACTGACGAAAAAAGAAAAATGGCTGATATTCATGAGTTGCTGGCTAAGCTGTACCATCATTGCCTTCTCCATACTAAGCAAGGAAGACCAGCACTGGACTATCTGGAAAACAGAGGTTTTACACGAGAGTCTATCGAACGCTTTCAAATAGGCTTTGCTCCTGATTCATGGGAAACAGCTTCACAATTTATTCAGAAACGTGAATTGGATATGACTCTTGCTGAGAAAGCGGGATTGATTGGAAAGCGGCAGTCAGATGGAAAACCTTATGACCGTTTTCGAAACAGGGTCATGTTCCCGATATGGGACCGTACTGGTGCTGTAGTTGCTTTTGGAGGAAGAGTTTTAGATGGGAACGATGAACCGAAGTACTTAAACAGCCCAGAATCAAAAATTTTTCAAAAAGGTAAAACTCTTTATGGTTTGAACCTATCCAGAGCAGACATCAGACAAAAACAGCATGCTGTTGTTTTTGAAGGCTATGTAGATACCATTGCCGCTTTCAGAGCGGGTGTTACAAATGGAGTTGCAACGCTGGGTACTTCATTAACTGAGGATCATGCTTCAATATTGAGAAGAAATGTTCAATCTGTCACAATCTGTTATGATTCTGACCGAGCAGGTGTTGAAGCCGCTTTTCGTGCATCAGAAATACTGACGAAACAAGGCTGTACAGTTAAAATCTCGCAGATGCCAGATGGAATGGACCCCGATGACTATATCTCCAAATATGGAGGCGAATCATTCCAAAAAGATATAATAGGGGCTAGTCTTACAGTTATGGCATTTAAAATACAATACTATAGACGCGGTAAAAACCTTCGTGATGAAGGAGAACGGATGATCTATATCGAAGAGATTATCAGCGAAATAGCCCGTCTTCCAAAAGCGGTTGAAAGAGATCACTATCTCCGTCAGATCGCTTCAGAATTTAATTTGTCATTAGACGCATTAAAACAACAGCAAATTCAGACTTTCAAGCAGCAGCAAAAGTCAAAGGATAACAGCCCAAAAAAGCGGGATAATAATTTTAGAATACAAACACTTTTGCAGAAGTCTTTATTGCCAAAAAATTTAAATGCTGAAAGAATTGTTCTAGCTCACATGCTTAAAAGCGAAGAAACAGCTTTTCTAATACAGGAAAAGCTTGAAACGGGCTTTAATGTAGAAGAACATAATGCAATCGCTGCCTATCTGTATGCCTTTTATGAAGAAGGAAATAAACCCAATGTAGGGTTGTTCATGCAGCGGATTGACGATGACAAATTAAGAAAACTAGCATCAGAATTAGCAATGCTCACAATCAGTGATGAAATGAATGAAGTTGAGCTTGCAGATTATATTCGAATTATTTCTAGCTATCCATTATTGCGGGAGATACAAGAAAAAGAGAAACAGCAGGAAAACGCAATAAGAAGGAATGAAATAAAACTGGCAGCCCAAATTGCCCAAGAAATTATGAGAATGAAAAGATCTCTAAAATAATCGGGACGCAGGATGGTTGAAGTTTTGGAAGGAGGGGATCGAATGGCTGAGAAACCAAACCGTCAAGGGACGGAAGGCGATTTAACCATCGATCAAGTTAAAGAACAATTAGTTGAAGCCGGTAAAAAGCGAGGTCGGCTGACATATACAGAAATTACAGGCAAGCTTGCTCCATTTGAACAAGATTCAGATCAAATGGATGAATTCTATCATTATCTTGAGGAACAAGGGGTTGAGGTAGCAGAAGCCTCAGAAGATTCAGATGATGAAGATGATCCAAAGTTCGAAATGGAAAAAGACGAGGAAGAATTTGATTTAAATGATCTTAGTGTTCCTCCTGGAGTTAAAATTAATGACCCAGTACGTATGTATCTTAAGGAAATCGGTCGTGTTGACCTGCTTTCTGCAGATGAAGAAATTGAACTCGCTAAAAGAATCGAAAATGGCGATGAAGAAGCAAAACGCCGTTTGGCAGAAGCAAACTTGCGACTTGTTGTAAGTATCGCAAAACGTTATGTCGGGCGCGGAATGCTGTTCCTGGATCTAATCCAAGAAGGTAACATGGGATTGATCAAAGCCGTAGAAAAATTCGATTACGATAAAGGGTTTAAATTCAGTACGTATGCGACATGGTGGATTAGACAGGCTATTACCCGTGCAATCGCTGACCAAGCTCGCACAATTCGTATCCCGGTTCATATGGTTGAAACAATCAACAAACTAATTCGTGTTCAGCGCCAGCTTCTCCAAGACTTAGGCCGTGAACCTTCTCCTGAAGAAATTGGAGCAGAGATGGAGCTTACACCAGAAAAAGTTCGTGAAATCTTAAAAATTGCCCAAGAGCCCGTTTCATTAGAAACACCAATTGGTGAAGAAGATGACTCTCATTTAGGTGATTTTATTGAAGATCAGGATGCACTTGCTCCATCTGAAGCAGCGGCGTACGAATTATTAAAAGAACAGTTAGAGGATGTTTTAGATACTCTAACTGACCGTGAAGAAAACGTTCTTCGACTGCGTTTTGGTCTAGATGATGGACGAACACGCACTCTTGAAGAAGTAGGTAAAGTTTTCGGAGTTACCCGGGAACGTATTCGTCAGATTGAAGCAAAAGCACTTCGTAAGCTCCGCCATCCAAGCAGAAGCAAACGTTTAAAAGATTTCCTAGAATAGAAAGCTTGCCATTTATGGCAGGCTTTTTTTATTTGATTTTATTTTACTGATTATTCCACTTCAATGCAAACACCTCAAAATATCAATTATTAAATCAGTTTACTCGCAATTCCTAACATTTCCTTATGTATTCTACTCATTAATAAATATAAAAATCGTTTAAATCTTGTAAAAATTCAGCCTTTATATCTATAATAAGTATGAAAGCGTATACAATAGAGAGTAAATTAATTTTAAAAGGGTGGGAAACAGCCATGAATTTTACTTTAACAGAAGAGCAATTAATGATTCAGAAAATGATGCGGGAATTTGCTGACGAAGTGGTAGCACCGGGTGCGGAGGTAAGAGACAAAAATAAAGAATTCCCTGTGGAGATTTTCCAAAAGCTTTCTAAGCTTGGTATGATGGGACTTCCTTTTCCTGAGGAGTATGGAGGCGGCGGAGCTGATACGATCAGTTTTGCGATTGCCGTTGAAGAATTAAGCCGTGCTTGCGGTTCTACAGGTATTACATATTCAGCACACGTTTCTTTAGGGGGAGCACCTTTAAATTTATTTGGTACGCATGAGCAAAAGGAAAAGTATCTGACACCAATTTGTACAGGTGAATCTTTCGGAGCATTCGGGCTGACAGAGCCAAACGCTGGATCTGATGCTGGAGGTACAGAAACTACAGCTGTATTAGAAAATGGTGAATGGATCATTAATGGAAGCAAGTGTTATATAACGAACGCAAGCTATGCAAAACACTTGGCACTAACGGCAATCACTAATAGAAATGGCAGTAATAAAGAAATCTCTGCGATTATCGTTCCTACAGACGCAAAAGGTTTTAAAGTAATAGACAACTACGAAAAAATGGGGCTTCATTCTTCGAACACTACAGAACTTTTTATGGAAGATGTAATTGTTCCAGAAGAGAACTTATTAGGAAAGCGCGGAGACGGCTTTAAACAGTTCCTTGTAACTCTTGATGGTGGAAGAATAGGGATTGGTGCTATGGCAGTAGGGATCGCTCAAGCAGCCTATGAGAAGGCGCTGACATACGCTAAGGAACGAAAGCAATTTGGAAGATCGATCTCAAAGTTTCAGGCAATTCAATTCAAGCTGGCTGATATGGCAATGAAAATTGAACTGGCAAGAATGATGGTGTACAAAGCAGCATGGCTGAAAGACCAAGGCAAAAAGTTTTCAAAAGAAGCATCTATGGCAAAATTATATGCATCTGAAGCTTGTATGCAAATTTGTTCTGAATCAGTACAAATTCATGGCGGAAATGGGTATATGAGAGATTATCATGTTGAACGCTACTTCAGAGATGCGAAGCTTCTTGAGATTGGAGAGGGGACATCTGAGGTTCAGCGTATCGTAATCGCGAGAGAGATTGGCTGCTGATTTTCATAATTTTATATGATGGGGTGAATTATGGCTGAGTTATTGAAAGTAACTGTTGGAGATTGTTTAAAGGAACAAGCACAGAAGAACAAGGCACAAGAAGCCATTGTTTACAGTAAACTTGGAATTCGCTACACCTATCAGGAATTTTATGAATTAACAACAAAAGTTGCAAAAGGCTTAATGGCTATGGGAATCAAAAAAGGCGATCATATTGCTGTGTGGGCTACAAATGTTCCGGAATGGCTGCTTCTGCAATTTGGTTCTGCAAGGGCTGGAGCTGTTTTAGTTACGGTGAACACGAATTATCAAAGTGCAGAACTAGACTATCTGCTAAAACAATCTGACTCAAAAGCTTTATTTTTCATAGAAGAATTCCGAACAACTTCTTATAGAAAAATGATTGACTCTGTTAAGGAAAGATTAGCAGAGTTTCCGCATTTGAAACATTTTGTTCAAATCGATCATAGTTCTTCTTCAAGTTACGATACGTTTCAGCAAATGTTAGCAGCAGGTGAAGCTATTTCTGATGAAGAGCTTCAGGAAAGAGAGAGTTCCCTTCATTATGATGACGTTATTAATATGCAATATACCTCTGGAACAACTGGATTTCCTAAAGGTGTAATGCTTACACATAACAACATTGTAAACAATGCACGCCAAATTGCTGATAGCATGAATTTAACAAGTGCTGACAGATTGTGTATACCCGTTCCGTTCTTTCATTGCTTTGGATGTGTTCTTGGAACGCTGGCAGCTGTATCCGTTGGTGCGACGATGGTTCCAATCGTTCAATTTGATCCTAAAGAAGTTTTAGAGACAGTGGAAAAAGAAAAATGTACCGGGTTGCATGGGGTTCCTACGATGTTCATAGCGGAACTGAACCTTCCTGACTTCGATACTTATGATGTGAGTACACTGAGAACCGGAATAATGGCCGGGTCCCCTTGTCCGATAGAAGTGATGAAGAAAGTGATCGATAAAATGGGTATGAGTGAGATTACAATTGCTTATGGTCAAACAGAAGCTTCTCCTGTTATCACGCAAACAAGAACGGATGATCCAATCGAAAGAAGAGTAGAAACTGTTGGTAAGAAGCATGCACAGGTAGAAACAAAAATCGTTAATCCGATAACTAATGAAGAAGTAAAAACAGGTGAACAAGGGGAGCTATGCACAAGAGGCTATCACGTTATGAAAGGGTATTACAAAATGCCTGAAGCGACAAAAGAGGCCATAGACAGTGATGGTTGGCTGCATACAGGTGATTTAGCCACTGTAGATAGTGATGGCTATTACAGAATAACCGGTCGCTTAAAAGACATGATTATCCGGGGAGGAGAGAATGTCTATCCAAGGGAAGTTGAGGAATTTCTTTATTCTCACCCAGCAATTTTAGATGTGCAAGTTATTGGCGTACCCCATAAAAAGTTTGGCGAAAAAGTAGCAGCCTGTATACAGTTAAAAGAAGGTCAATCAATATCATCGGATGAACTTAAAAATTACTGCAAAGGCCAAATAGCTAATTTTAAGATACCTGAATACTTTTTATTTATTGATGAGTATCCGATGACAGCTTCAGGGAAAATACAAAAATACAAACTTAGAGAACAAGCATTAGAGGCTCTATCTGTAACCCATGAATAGCCACCAGTTGTGTGGCTATTTTTCTTTAGGGAGTATATTTTTACGGCTGTTATTGTAAACTTTGTTGCTATTAACTTTTGTATGGCTAATGAACATGGTTGAGAATAAAGTATAAGTGCAGATCAGGGGAAATGCTTCGGACATTATCTAACCTAATTTTCTTTATAAATTCTGTAATATCTTGTGACAAAACTGGGAAAAATATAGTTTGCCCTTCCCAAGTAAACGCTTTTAAAGTACAATAGGTTATGGATTGTTAACCAATACATAGTAAGTTTTTAAAGACAAACAACAAATGTGCTGTACAGAAGAAGGAGGAATTTGAATGAAACGTAATCCACTCATTCCTTTTGCCATTATAGGAGTTATTGGAATTGTTCTTATGCTAACAATGGGCGGATATGGTATCAACAAGATTCATCAAGCAAGCCAGGATAAAGAAAAGGCTGCTATGGATCCTGAAGCTATTTTCAAACAGAACTGTGCTTCATGCCACGGACAAAATCTTGAAGGCGCATCGGGTCCGGCTCTCGATAAAATTGGCGGGAAATACTCAGAAGAAGAGATCGCCGATATCGTAAAAAATGGTAAGCCTGGTGGAATGCCTGCTGGTGTTGTTAAAGGTGAAGAAGCAAAAATAGTAGTGAAATGGCTCGCAGAAAAAAAATAAAATAAAAAAGAGCTTCTTGTTTTTTTTGGACAAGAAGCTTTTTTCATTGAACTTTGCAATAAATGCTGAGGAAGAGAAATACTATACTATTGAAAATTAAAGCGGTGATAAAAAATGAATTCTGAAAAACTATCTCAAAGGCTTGAAAAAGTTTCAAATTATGTATTGCAGGGATCTGTACTTGCTGATATCGGATCAGATCACGCTTACCTGCCTTGTTATTTAGGTCTTAAAAAGAAGATCAAAAAAGGAATTGCGGGCGAGATAACTGAAGGTCCATATTTATCAGCAAAAGAGCAAGTAGTGCTAGATGGATTATCCGATATTATTGAAGTTAGGAAAGGAGATGGACTTTCCGTCCTTAAAGAGAATGAAGCAGAAGTTGTAACAATCTGCGGCATGGGCGGATCTCTTATTACTTCAATCCTCGAGAAAGGCAAGGATAAACTTGGTAATGCAAAAAGGTTAGTTCTGCAGCCAAACATCGGTGCTAAAAACGTGAGAAATTGGCTTTTAAAAGAAAAATGGGTACTTTCTGCTGAAGATATTATAAAAGAAGATGGTAAAATCTATGAAGTACTTGTTGCAGACCGGTCTGGTGAACAGCCATATACAAATAATATTGAAGCTGAACTGTTATTTGGTCCATTCTTATTAAAACTTCAAAATGTAGCGTTTAAGGAAAAATGGGCTGGGGAAGTGAGACAATGGAAGGCTATCTTAGCCCAGATGGAAAAAAGCCAGGGGACAGCTGCCGAAACAAAAAGAAAAGAGCTGTTAGATCATATTAATCTTGCAGAGGAGTGGATCGATTGAACAAAGCAGCAAACGGACAGTTTGTTATTTCACTTTTAGAAAGCTTCGCACCAAAAAAACTGGCAGTTGAAGGTGACCCAATCGGATTGCAAATTGGGTCATTAAACCGTCCGGTCAAAAAAGTAATGATAGCGCTGGATGTTCTTGAAAATGTTGTCGATGAAGCAATTGAAAATGAAGCAGATATGATCATCGCTCATCATCCCCTGCTGTATAGACCATTAAAGAAAATTGATACGAGTACGTCTCAAGGTAGAGTCATTGAAAAGCTGATCAAGAACGATATTACAGTTTATGCCGCTCATACGAACCTCGATGTAACAGCTTCAGGAGTTAACGAATGGCTCTCAGAGCGATTAGAACTTAGTCAAACTGAGGTTTTAGCCCCTACATATGAAGAACAGCTAATTAAACTATCCGTTTTTGTCCCATCTTCACATGAAGAAGCTGTGAGACAAGCACTAGGCGATGCAGGGGCAGGGCATATCGGAAATTATAGTCATTGCAGCTTTTCATCAAGTGGATGGGGAACTTTTACACCGCTAGAAGGCACAAATCCATACATTGGAGAGCAAGGAAAACTAGAGCGAACAGAAGAAGTGAAGATCGAATCTGTTTTTCCTGTTTCAATCCAGAATTCAGTTTTATCCGCAATGAAAAATTCTCACCCATATGAAGAAGTAGCTTTTGATCTATATCCGCTCCTCAACAAAGGAAACGAACTTGGAATTGGAAAGATCGGAAAGTTGAATAGAGAGATGAGTATTGAAGAATTTGTTCAGCATGTTAAAAATGTTTTTGGAATCTCGGGTGTTCGGGTGATTAAAGGGCACAATCACCTTATAAAAAAAGTTGCGGTTGTTGGCGGAGATGGCAACAAATACATTTATCCTGCTGTCAGACAAGGGGCGGATGTTTTAGTAACGGGAGATATTTATTATCATAACGCTCATGATGCTCAAGCAGAGGGTCTGACTATAATTGATGCTGGCCATCATATTGAAGAAATAATGAAAAGGGAACTTAAAATCGTTCTTGAGAAAGAACTTTCAGATAGAAAGTACGATACAGTTGTTATAGAATCCACTATTAATACTGAGCCTTTTACGTTTATGTAATTAACCGTTTTCTAAAACATACTTTCTAATAGAATGTTGGTTCATTGAATAATTGAATGGAGCGAAAGATGCGAGACTGCAGCTATGCCCGGTTCTCAGGAAATTTACGGAACGTGTTCTTATATTTTTTGCACGTTCGTTCAAACTCATTGAGTTCGCTCAAAATTTCCGAGTTACACTCAAGATTTTCTGGCTACGCTCAAAGAATACATTAGTTTCGCTTAAAATCTTCTTCTTTCGCTCAAAGTAACTAAAAAGGAGTGCGGACTCAAGAGGTTCACCGCTAGCCCCGCGAACTATCAACTGTAGTAGAGATCAGCCACTCCTCATAACTGCATTTTACGAAAAAAACCATGTAAAAAAAG